>NZ_JBIUSU010000001.1:779150-1403475 GCF_044741545.1 Streptomyces sp. NPDC088157 | reverse complement strand
ATCGCTGCGCCTGCCGGTGTTTGTCCAACTACGCCGCGCGGGGGGGGTGGGGCGCGGGGGGGGGGGGGGGCGGGGCCACCCCCGCCCCCCCCCGCCCTCCGCCTGTCAGGCGTCGACCTCGTACTGACCGACCTCGATGAAGTAGCGCAGCTCCTCCGGGGTGCCGTCGATGACGTCCTCCGCCGCCGCGCGCAGGGCGGCGCTGATGTCCGTCCTGGCGAGGATCTTCCCCACGGCGACCCGGTCGTCCTCCGCGCGGGCCAGCCGCAGGCCGGTGGCGAGGAAGTTCGCCCGGTCGGCAGCGGTCCCGTCGAGGGCCTTGTTCGCCTTCCTTATCACCGCCTTCCCGCTGGCGGGATCGGCGAGGAGGCGCGAGATCGCCACGGTGTTGTCCTCGTCCTGCGCTGTCGCCCAGCCCGTCTTCAGGAAGGTCCGCAGGTCCTCGACCGTGCCGTCGAGGGCCTTGTTCGCCTCCCTGGTCACCCCTGCCCCGGTGGCCGGGTCGGCGAGGATGCGCAGGATCTCGATGCGCAGCTCTTCCGGTGTCATCGAGTCGTACGGTGAGTCGGACTCGGCGGCCGTCGCCGTCGTGGCCGACGCCGTGACGGAGGCGGTGGCCGTGCCGGCGGCGAAGGCCGGCGTGGTGAGCAGCAGGGCCGGAGCCAGGGCGCCCGCGGCGAGCGCGAGTGCCGGACGGGTGAGTCTCATGTCGTGTTCCCCCATGCGTTGATTGATGTGCCGTCAGAGATCCTTACGGGGATACCGGTCGTTGTCACGGGCATTTCGGCGTTCCGGTCGATCAACGGGCCCTGAGGAATTCACAAAGACCCCGAAAAGCCCACAGTTGCCCCGCGAAAGAGACATGACTCGTTCGCCCACATCCAACGGTTGAGGGAAAGGAATCAGCCATTGACTCGCCCCGCGTGCCTGGATCACGGAGTCGCTTGGGGAGAATCGGTTCTTTGCCATCGTTCTCGCCACCATGGCGGCCGTCGGACTCTTCCTGTTCCTGAGGACCGGTCAGGCGCTGTGGGCGAAGGGGTTCGGGTTCCCCCCACCGCCCAGTGGCAGCCGGCCATACACAACTTGCGGCATCGCGGCCGTGCTCACCGGCACTCCGCTGAACGCCGCCGTCGCGGTGACGATCTCCGTGCCGCCCGCCGTGGGGAACGCGCTGTCCGGCCGCGCTGCCCATCTCCGACGTCGCCCCGCGCGGCCTGCGCCGTACGCTCGTCACCCTGGTCGACCTGTGGGGGCCGTGCCGTCCGTGGTCTACGGGCGGTGGCGCCTGCTTTGATCGCCCCGGAGAGGCGGCGGGAGTGGCTCAGGCCGGGGGTCTGGCGGTGGCTCGGGCCGCGGCGGCGAAGGCGGTGATCAGGGTGGGGTCCTTGATGCCGCGGCTGCGCTCCACCCCGCTGGAGACGTCGACGCCCCAGGGGCGGGCGCCGGCGACGGCGGCCCGTACGTTGTCCGGGGTGAGGCCGCCGGCGAGCAGCCACCTCTCCTCGGGGCCGGGGAGGGCCGCCGCAGCGCCGGACCAGTCCCAGGCGACCCCGGAACCGGGCACGGGGGCGTCGAGGAGCAGCAGGTCCTCGCCCAGCTCCCCGCAGCGCGGCGGTGCCGCCTCGCCGAACGCGGCGGCCCGGATCAGCGTCCAACCGTCGGCGCCCAGGTCGTCGTAGTACTCACGCCCCTCCGAACCGTGCAGCTGGACGGCCCGGATCCCCGCCTCACCGGCCAGGGCCCGCACATCGGGCAGGGGCTCGTCGCGGAAGACGCCGACCGTCAGGACGCGCTCCGGCACACGCCGGCACAGGCGCGCGGCCGTGGCGGAGTCGACCCGGCGCGGACTGGCCGAAAAGACGAACCCGACGGCGTCGGCCCCGGCCTCGACGGCCGTGTCGACGTCCCGCTCGGTCCTCAGCCCGCAGATCTTGATGAACAGGGGACTATTCGTGTCGTTCACGGTCCCAGCTTGCCGCATCGGCCCCGGCTCAGCGCCACGCTCCCGACAGCCGCCGGTTGACGACCGCGCTGAGGACGCGCACACCGTGCGTCGAGCCCGGGTCGATGCCGGTGAGCTCCCGGACCCGGCGCAGCCGGTAGTCGAGGGTGCGGACGTGGACGTTGAGGGCCGCCGACGCGGCACCCCGCTGCATGTCGTGCCGGTAGTACGCGTCGAGCGTGACGAAGAGGTCCGGTCCCGGATCCAGCCGTCGCGCCACCGTACGGAGCCAGTCGTCGGCGGACGGCGTCTCGGCGACGGCGAGTTCGACGAACACGTCCGGCACGGTGTGCGCCCGCATCCGCGCGGACGCCGGCCGCAGCGGGGCCGCCCGGCTGATCCGCCGCGCCTGTTCGAGGGCGTCGCCGAGCTCGGCCGACGGCCCGGAGGCGGTGCCGGCGGCGCAGGGCCGGCCGAGGGCCCCCGCGAAGTCCCGTACGGCGTCGGAGAGCCGGGACCCGTCCGGCTCCGCCTGCTGGAGCGGTCCCAGCGCGATCAGCTCCCCGCCCTCCGTGTCCCACAGAACCGGCATCTGATGGGTTTTCACCAGTGCCTCGAGCTCGCTCTCCAGGCCGGGGTCACCGTCCATGAATAGGCCCGGTACCCGGATCACCGTCACCGCGCAGCGCTCGGGCACCTCCATGCCGACGGCCGTGGCGAGTTCCCCCGCGAGGGGCTCGGCGTCCAGCAGCGAGCGGACCAGCAGGGCGGCCTGTTCGGCGTACGGCATCCTGCGGCGCAGCGCGGTGACGAATCCGCGGCTGTAGGCGACGATGCCGCGCTCTCCCTGCGGGGCGAACCAGGTCATGATCCGCATGAGTTCGTCGACGTCGCCGCCCCCGCGCTGCGCCACGGTCGCCTCGTTGATGTCCCGCAGCATGAGCTCGGTGTGCAGCCGCAGCACCCGCTGCCGTGAGTGCAGCGACATTCCCGCCACGGCACGTGCCTCGCCGATCGAGGCGATGTATCCGAGATCGTCGCCGCTCAACGCGTGGTTGTCCGGGGACAGATCGATGGTTCGGCGGCGCAGCCACACCGAGTACTCCATCGTCTCGTCCCGCGCCCGGCGGCTGCGGCCGAGGATCTCGAACTCCGGGATCTCCCGTGCGTACGCCTCGACCTCCCTGCGTGCGTTGGCCGCCGCCTGCCGGGACAGTTCCAGAAAGAGGCTCCCCATGACCGCGAGCATGACATTCCGATTCGGCGGCCGAAAGCCGAAATCAGGACGGCTGTTCATCACTCCGCACAAATGGCGGACGGGTTTTTCCAGGGCTCCTTTGTCATGATGCGCAAAATTCCCGGATCGAGGTGTTCTCCACCCCCGTTTCCGTTGTGAGGGAACTGTGAACTGGGCTTAATAGAAGCCGCAAACGACCGCTAATTCAGCTCGTACAAACGGGAGGGAAACACCGATGAAATCCTCTACCGGAAAGAGAATCGCGGCTGCGGGAGCGGCCCTGGTCACCAGCACCGCCCTGATGCTGGGCGTGCCGAGCAGCGGCTCCGCCGCCGCGGCCACTCCGAGCTTGCGCGCGTTCGGGATCACCGGCGACGGCACGTTGATGGCCACGTTCACCACCGACCGTCCGAACGTGCTCGACTGGGTGAGGGTCGTCACCGGTCTGGTCGGCGACACGAAGCTGGTCGGCATCGACTTCCGGCCCCAGGACGGCCTGATGTACGGCGTCGGCGAAAAGGGCGGCATCTACACGATCAAGACCCCGCCGGCCACCACGGACGTGGTCGTCACCAAGGTCTCCCAGCTCCAGGTCACCCTGTACGGCACGAACTTCGACGTCGACTTCAACCCGGCGGCCGACCGGCTGCGGGTGATCGGCGACCAGGGCCAGAACCTGCGGCACAACCTCAACGACCACACCACGGCCTCGGACGCCACCCTCACCACCCCGCCCGCCGGGACGGCCACGGGCGTCTCCGCCGCCGCGTACACGAACAACGACCTCAACGCGGCCACGGTGACCACCCTGGTCGACATCAACACGGCCACGGACCAGGTGGTCCTCCAGTCGCCGGCGAACAACGGCACGCTGGCCGCGACCGGCGCGCTCGGCATCGACGCCGGCGCCAACGCGGGCATGGACATCTTCAGCTACCTGACCAACGGCAAGACGACGTCCGTCGCCGCCTTCGCCTCCCTCACCCCGTACGGTGCGAGCACCCCGACCCTCTACAGCGTCAACATCATCACCGGCGAGGCGACCGCGATCTACCAGTTCCCCCTGAACATCACGGACCTGGCCATCACCCTCACCGGCACCTGATCCCGTCCACCGGGCCCGGCGGCGGGAGCGAAGGGGGGACGAACGGGGAAGCACCCTCCTTGCCGGGCCCGGTGGTACGGCTCGCACCACGCGCTCGACCGGTCAGTGGTACGCCAGTGTGGGGTACCAGTCGCCGCGCCCCTGCGGGGTGAGGTCGAGGATCTGCCAGACAGGCGCGTAGAGATCGATGCCACGCTCGTCGATGTCCTCGGCCAGCCGCGGATGCACGGAGTAGCGGTGCCGGACCGCGCCGTCGCCGTCACGGGTGAAGACGGAGATGGTCGAGTCCTGCCACCCTTCGTCGTCCTCGCTGCCCAGGTCGTACTTGAACGTGCTCTCACCACAGCTCAGCAGCCGCAGCCGGTGCCAACCCCGGTCGCGGGCGTGCTGCCGGAGGGCGGGCAGCTCGGCCGCCGCCGCCACGGCCAGGTCGGCGTTGCGGGTGACGTGGTGGGCGACACCGTTGAAGCCGTCGAGCCACAGGGTGCACATCGGACAGGGCTCGGTCTGGAGCCTGCCGAACATCAGGTGGTAGACGATCAGCGGCCGGTCCGACGCGGAGAACAGCTCGCTGAGCCTGACCTCTTCGACCGGCGCGTCCCCCGCGTCGAGGTCAGCGGGGCCCTCGAGGAAGACGTAGTCATCGAGGACCGGCCCCTGCGGCAGCGCCCGCCGCCGCGCCGCGACCTCCTCGCGGTGGCGCATCAGCTCGATCTCGGCCCTGCGCAGTTCCTCACGGGCGTCGAGGTACTCCGCCGTCTCCCCGGCCAGCCGGGTCTGCCGCCATACCATCGCAGCCTCCTGGGGTGATCGCTCCCCCCTGCTTGCGGGCCCTTCGAGTCTACGGCGGCGGCGCGGCGGACTCCTGGGCGCCGAGGGCGCGCAGCACGAAGGGCAGCAGCCGGGGATGCCGACGACTGCACCGTCGCCGTGAACGCAAAGCCGCACACTTCCCGGCCTTCACCGCGATCGCTGCCACACTCAGCTGCTATCGCAGGCTCCCCGAATGAAATGGCCTGTCAGCCTCGGCCGGCCCAGCCCTTGATCTCCTCGGCGACCAGCCGCACGTCCAGCCCGTCATGGGCGATCCGCTCGGCCAGGTCCCCGGCCTGCTTGAAGTCCGCTGTCACCACGACCCCGGACACCGTCAGGTACGAGGCGGCCACGACCGCACCGAACAGCTCGTTGGCGTACTCCAGCGCGGGCACGCGGATGAGCTGGTGCATGAGCGCGGCGGCCCGGTGGTGCACCTCGGGATAGACGGGCCGGTCCATCACCTTGTCTGCGTGCCGCGCCACCGCGGCCTGAAGCGTCCCGAAGTCGGTGACGTCCGGATCGCCGGGCAGGCTACGGTGCGCGAGGTCCAGCAGCCACGCACGGTCGATGTGCAGGATCACGCGGCTTTCCCGCGCGTGTCGTGCTTGGCGGGCGCGGGGTGGCCGAACCTCTCGGCGAAGTGGTCGCCCCACTCCTCGGTGAAGTGCGCGCCGGCGTTGAGGAACCGGTGCCGCAGGTCGTTGCCCTCGTCGGCGAGCACCGTGCGGGCGTAATCGGGCACGTCCATACCAGCCGCCTTCGCGCGCTCCTCGATGGTGGCGTACACGTCTTCTTCCACCCGTACGTTGATCTGCTTCTTCGCCATACGCCCAGCGTAGCGGCTCGTACGCGCCGCTACAGCAAAAACGGATTCGGCGTCACCGTGTCGGGCGGGCAGGTGAGGATCACGAAGCTCGTGCCGCCCGGCCCGGGCCAGGACATCCAGTCGATGCCGTCTGGTCGGTGTCGGTGCCTCGCCCCGCCGCAGCGCTTCGAGCATGAGGACGACGCGCGCGACACACTCGACAAGCTCCTTCGCCGAACCCACGACTGGCCTCGCGCTTTCACGCGCGTGCGGTGAGCAGACCCTATGATCACTCCGCCCCAGCGCCCGCTGCGGCCGCACACGCCTCTGAGACAGGCCGAAGACGATGACGAGCACTGCCCGCAAAGCTCCCTGGATCCTTGCCCGCTTCGCGCAAGCGGCGATAGCGGCGGCCGCCGTGGCGGACGTGTTCCGCGCGGCGGCAGTCCGGGATCACTACCTGCGCCCCACGGATGCGTCCCTGCACAAGTCGGGCTTCATCTCCATGATCTTCGTCAATCTGATGACCCTTGCGATCGTGCTGTTCCTCGTGTGGCTCGCCCGGTCCCGGCGCAACGCCCAGGAGCTGTCCCCCTGGGCCTCGGTCCCGAGTCGGGGCTGGACGATCGGCGCGTGGTTCGTACCCGTGGTCAACTTCTTTATCCCGCGCCAGTTCGTCCTCAACATCGGGCGCGCGAGCTCCGCGTCGTGGGAGCAGTGGCGAGACACGACACTGGTGAACCTGTGGTGGGTCGCCTGGATCACGCACGCGGTGGCGCTCGGGATGGGGGACCGGGTGGCCCCGGGGTCGATGGCCTTCCTCGTCGTGGCGGAGGCGCTCATGATCGCGGCGGCCGTGCTGCTGGGGCTCGTCATCGAGCGCATCACGGCGTTGCAGAGCGCCGCGCTCGGCGCCGCCGTCCCGGTCGCACCTCTCGCCCAGGCATGAGGCAGTTCCCCCGATGCACTCCCCCACAGCGACGTGATTTGCTGCGCGCGACCAGCCGGCCGCCAGGTGGGTGTTGAGATTGCCCGGACCACGCGGCGTCATGGAGAAACCGGCCTCGCCCTCGAAGACGATCCAGGCTCCACACGCCGCCGCGAGCCTTTCGCCTGCGGTCACACCTCCTTCTTCCACAACTCCACCCCGTGCTGGCCAGGTTCGAGCGCCCGGCGGGCGGGTGCCTGCCAGGACCAGCCGCGCCGCTCGAGAACCCGCCACACCGTCGCCACCGACAGACCGAGCCGCAGACCGCGGAGGATCACGGTCTGCACCCGGGCCAAAGTCCACCGCTCATCGGCGCAACCGTGCGCGGCCGGGCCCTTGCCAAGTTCTGCCTCGAGTACGGCGAACTGGGCATCGGTGACGGTCGGGGAACTCGCCGGGCCCGTCGAACGCAGGGCCTCCAGGCCGCCCTCGCGCCAGGCGTGGCGCCGGCGTTCCACCGACCGCACGCTCACCCGCAGATCCTTCGCGATCACCGCGGTCTTCTCACCCGCCGCGAACCGCATGCCGGCCTCAAACCGGATCCGCTCACGAAACGCCCGACGCTCAGCGGTCAGACCCCCGCCCTCTGGATACCTCACACCAACGGCCTACCGGAAGGATCATGAACGGTCGCGACCGACTACAACCCGAAAGCTCAATAGCTGTCGGCTAGCGCAAGTGGCCGATCACTGCTGGGTTGAGGTGCCGCGGGCGAGTGTTCTGAGCGTTACGCGCCGCTCGATATGAATCTGGGTGAAAACCGCTACCTTCGCTCGCAGGGCCCATGGGTCGAAGGGCTTGGTGATGTAGTCCACCCCGCCTGCGAGATATCCCTGATTGGCGTGTATCGGGTCCGCACCCATGGCGGTGAGGAAGATGATGGGGACGTCTCGGTTGCGGTGTCGGCGTTTGATCTGGGCAGCCGTCTCATATCCGTCCATGTCGGGCATTTGTACGTCCATGATGATCACGGCGAAGTCGTCGTTGTCCAGGAGGGCTTTCAGGGCATCCCGTCCGGACGAGACCGTGACGAGGTCCTGGTCCAGCGTGCCTAGGACAGCGGTGATGGCCAGGAGGTTGTCGGGCTGGTCGTCAACGATGAGGATCTTCGGCATACCTGCGTCTGGCACTGCCGGCAGCACTGTTGGATGCTCCAGGGCTTCCAGCTGCCGCTCCAGCAGCTGACAGCGCTCTTCGGCGGCGGCCCGCTCCTCACGTGCACTTCTCAGCTCCTCACCGAGTCTGGTGGCTTGCTGCTGAAGCACGTCACGTTCCTCGAGCAGTTGGGAGACGTTGGGGTGGGCGGCCGCGAGTTCGTCGGCTCGGCCCCGCTCGGCCCTCCAGTCCGCCTCCAGCTGCGAGAGCCTCACCTCAAGGTCGTGGATACGGTTCGTCCGCTCCAGCAGGGCGTCACCCAAGACATCTCCCTGGACGCTGGAACGGCGGGACCTGCGGTCGGCGTCGGCCAACTGGTCCTCGAGGACCTCCATTGCGTGATGCTGCGAGGTTCCGGCATCGATCGCGGCCCGGTACAACTCCCGGACGAGTTCGACGGCCTCGGGTGTCACAGCAGTACCTCGGTGCTCACCGAGATCGGCCAGCAGCTCTCTCACGATCTTCCACGGTGGCATCCGGGTGCCGTTGAGATACCGCGAGAGCGTGCCGGGGTCCCACTGCCGACGTGTTGCGTACCGGCGCACTGAAACTCCCAGCCCTTCGAACAGTTCCCTGAGCGCCTGAGCCAGAGCACGCGTCGCTTCAGGAAGGTCACTGCCCAATGGCCTCAGCTCACCCACGCTCCTCTCCCTCCGCTCCGTCGGAGGCACCGCCGCGTACCCCGTCACCGGCAATCAGCCGATTGAAGAACGAAACAGCCAGCCCGGCCACTGCAAGACCGGCGAGCACGCTGCGGGAAAGTCCCTCACCCGCCGTCCAGGACAGTGCCGTTGCGGCACCTCCGCTGAGCATCGCGAGCAGAAGCACCAGCGCCCCTCTGGTCGTTAACAAGGGCCGTTCCATACCGTCTCCATCCACTCGCCCCCTGACCGGGCGGCAGGGGAAGCCCATCACCCACGCGGCGGATTGCCGTCTGGGTGACTCATAGAATGGAGTGTGACGGACGCGTTGCGTACCGTAATCCGCAGTGCAACACCCGTGCCGCGGTGTTGCACACCGCAGGGCCATCAGCGAGCACGGCGTTTGCCCAGGCCACATAGACCTCCGGCAAGATCGTTGCCACGTACGTTGCGTGCAACGTGGGCATTCCCGAACAGCGGCGGCAAGCGGACCACTGTGTTCACCACCGCCGGCCACGTCCGTTCCCTGCGCAACCGCGCCGCCCACCACGAGCCGCTGATCAACGGCTTCCCGCTCCCGGGCCGAACGGACAGCCGAGGCCGGACCCGCCGGCTCACCCTGCCCGATGCGCGCGCCGAGGTCCTGCGCCCGGCCGAGTACGTCGACAAGGACGTCGCCACCTGGCTCGGACAGAGCAGCCGAGTGTCCGAGCCGCTGCGCACCCGCCCATGACGCCTGACCGCCCGCTCGGTGAAGCAACCCGCCGCTGCGGGCTGCTCAGGACAGGGCGGTCCGCCTGCGGGGTGGCGGCACGGCCCGCAGCAGCTCCCACGCGCATCAAGCTGATCAAGCGGAAGGGCTACGGCCGAGCCAACCTCGACCTGCTCCGCAAGCGGATACTCCTTACGACCTGACCAGGAGGCCCGGCCGCCCGAACACCCTGGAGCTGCCCTTCTTAAAGTTCGAAGTCTCTCGCGGTGTCGTCCCAGCAGAGGCTGCGGAGACCGTGATCGGCATCCTCGCCTGACGGGATGTCGGGAGTTTCCTGGAACCACACGACGGTCAGTGCGGAGTAATGCAGCACCGACTCTCGTTCGGGATCGATCGGATGAGAGGCGAACGACCCGACGCACGTCACGGCAGGCAGCAGTTCGACGGGTCCGAAGCCACCAGCGGGGAGGTCTGGCAACTCCCGGACCGGCGCGACCAGGTACACCGGCACCGAGGGACGATCCTTCTCGACGCTCCTGAGCAGATGCTCCAGCTTGAGATCGTTCCAGCGCCGGAACGGGTACCCCTCCAGCATTCCGCCATACGTCGAAGACAGTCGCACCTCCGAGAGCTCGATCGAGCGGCCTGAAGTGAGAACTACGTGCGCCAGTGCCATAGCCCACAACCTACTGGCGCGACAGGGCCCGGCTCCTGGTTCCCCGGCTCCGAGGCCGTGATGACAGGTCAGGAACTTTCCGTGCCGGCCTGTGCGTTGTGCCATGGCACGAACGCGTTTGTCAGCCCCGCGAGGGCCGGGCGCAGTTCCGGGTGGTGCCGCAGGATCACGGTGGCCATGGTGTTGTCGTCGATCCAGGCCATTCCGGCCTTGGAGTAGACCTCCGGGGTGTAGTACGCGGTGAAGAAGCGGTCACTGCTCATCCTGACCGAAGCCATCAGGATGAAGATGCGGAACGCGGTGTTGCTGAAGGTGAACCCGGCCGGAAGCTTCTCGGCGTACATCCCGATCGTCAGGTCGACCTTCTCGATGTCGTTCTCGTACAGCCGCTTGATCTCCTCGGCCCACGTCGGATTGTCGGTCAGCTCCTCGAAGCTTGCCGCGGGCTTCATCCGCAGAAGCCGCCGGAACTCGTTGTAGCGGGGGACGCCCAGCTCCCGGCTGCGCAGGATGTCGGTGGCGGCAAGGTCCTGCAGATGCCCGTCGGGGCGCTGGAACTCCTGGAGAAGCTTCGGGAAGTTGTGCAGGGTGACCAGACCCGGGTGGAGCGTGCCGAAGCTGTAGAGCAGGTCGGCCATTTCCGTGGTCTCGAGGACCTTCAGCGCCTCGGGTCCGGAGATCTCACGCAGGGTGCAGTGGCGCAGGGTCTCGTTGTCGACGGCGGAGCGCAGGTGCCAGTGGTCGCGGATCAGCGGATGCATGCGGTAGATGGCCACGAACTCCTCGGTGAGGGCGAACGGGGCGCCGTAGTGATCCGTTTCGGCGCCGGGGATGCCGCTGACGAGCTCGCTGTCGCTGATCCGGCCAAGGAAGTTGTGGACGCGTTCCCCCGCGAGGCCCCACCAGTTGGTTCGCAGGGCCTTGACGGTCGTGGGATGACTGATCACGGCCGGCGTCCACTCCACGGTGTGGATCTTGGCGATGAGTGCGGAGTTGACGAGCCGTGCCCGCTGGAACAGTTCCTCGTCGTCCCAGGACGGATACGCGACATGCAAGTGGTCGCAGATGGCGTTGTGCTCCTGGGCGAACAGGTTCTGCATGAGCACCAGGCCCAGCCAGAAGCCAGGCACCCGCGACGGGTCGCGAGAGGGGTCGGGAAACGGGGTCTGCTCGTCGTCCCGCAGCCGCAGTCTGCCCAACTCCCCCGTGCGCAACTGGCGTTGCTCCGCGTCGTTCGACCCGTAGACCTGGGACGCGTCCCACCAGTGGGAGGAGACGTTGACGCGCGTGTCGGGCGTTTCGGCACCAGCCTGCGGGTCCCGGGTCGGGTCGTCGGGTGTCCGCATGATCCGCATCGGGTGCTCCGGCCAGGGATCGTTTTCCATGAGGGGCACTTCCCAGGGCCGGTCCGCGGGGCTCGTACCGTGGCTGAACCAGTCGCGGATCATGAACTGCAGCCAGGCGGAGACGAGCGAATTGACCGACTCGGCCGGAATCATCTCGTGACGGGTGAGCAGGGCTCGGCTGACCTCGCGCGGGTTGGGCCGGGACAGAACATCCTCGGGCGTGGCCGACGCGATCTTGTCCAACGGGATATTGCGGTTGAAGCGTGTGCCCGCCATGCCCATCCGAGGCTCATCGAGGTCGTTGTAGCTGCCGTCGGCGCTCCTGTTGACCTTGTGCTTCGCGGACTGCGGCCCGGGATCGGGAAGGTTGACCGAGGGCAAGTGCGTGGTGTCGTGGAGGTTCTCCTGACGCAGCCTCACACGCAGCCCGAAGAGGATCGCCAGGCCAGGAATCACGGCCAGCTTGTCCCAGCCGATGCGCCGATCGACATACTCGGCGATGTCAGTGGCGATTCTCCACGGAAGAGCCGTGAATCCGGACCGGGAACGGCGGAAGAAGGGTCGTTGCGTGCTCATCGTGGTACTCCTTTGGGCGCTCCTGGTGGGGGTCCTTCATCGGGCTGACCACACCTTGTGACGGCTCGCTCGTCGCCGCCGAGGAGAAAGGACGCACATGCCGAAGGCGGCGAGGCCGGCCGCCGATGGCCCCGTCGGTTCCCGCACTGACGTAGTCGAATCCCGTGTCGCGATCGGGGAACGCCGAACTCCGAACTCGGCCGTCACTACGGCACCTGCCGCTCGGCCAGCCGTCGGATGGCACCGTGTTGGAAGCGGAGAAAAGCGTAGGTCAAGGCGACGCTACGGAGTGCGCAGGCGGCCGTCGAACTGACCTCACGATCAGGCTTGAGGCGCCGCATGCGCGGGGCCGCGCCAACTGGTTGGTAATTCCGTTGAATACCGGACCCCGACTGAAAGTTAGACCGCGGCGAGCAGCCGAGAGGTGCGTCGCTTGGCCATGGTGACTCCCTCGGGGCTCGGATTGCGATGACCGCTGCCGCAATGGCGCACTTGCGGCTCACACCTGCAGCGGGATGAAATGCCACCACAAGTCACACTAGGAGAAATTCCGCCCGCACGCATATCGGAACAGCACAGCGACCACGGCCCGGTGGCGGGGCCAAAGACGGCCGGCGTTTCCTCCAGGAGAGGCTGCCCGTCTCCCGTGCCTGCCCCTCTCTTCGGGCTCCACTCGTCATGCCTACCCCCCGTAGGCGGCCCCGTGACCCAGCAGCCGACAGCGGCGGCAGACGGGCGGTGGCACTGGGTCAACAGCGCCTCCCGCCTGCGGAGCCACTCTGCGGCGGGGGCGCCGACAATCACCGGCGCCCGCTTCTCGTCGAGCCCTGGTGAGTCGGTCCGTCCCCCGTGGACACAGTCGATGACGTACTCGCTCGCCGGCAACGCACGCCCAGCAGCATCGTCTCCCTGTGTGCCTCGACGAGGCCCCGCACATCCGCCTCGGCCTCGGCAAGACGCGGCGCGACCTCGGCCACGCCGCTATCCGTCGTGCGGAACAGCAGTTGGAATCATCACGTAACGACCGGAAATGCGTATCAAACCCTCCCTAATACGCCGAACACGTGGCCGTCACCGAAGGCGTGCCCGCCGCAGCCGACGTACTCGCGAGGAAGCCGAAGGTGGTGCTCGCCCCCGCCGTCATCGTGCCGTTCCACCCGGTGTTGCGTACCGTCGTCCCGGTCAGCGCGCCGTTCCAGACCTGGGTGAGCTGGCTGCCCGTCGGGAGTGCGAGGGTCACCGCCCAGGAAGAGATCGCCGCGGTGGACGAGGTGTTGGTGACCGTCACCTCACCCTGATAGCCGCCCTGCCACACTGACACCGCCCGGAAGGCCGCCGAGCAGCCACCGCTCCCGGGGTCACCGGGATCGCCCGGGTCACCCGGGGTGAGCAGGGCCGACAGCGCTGGGTACCAGCGGGCCGCCATCTTGGCGTCGCCGGAGGCGTTGGGGTGGACGCCGTCGTACGTGTCGGTGGCCGTGTCGAACCCCGTCCACTGATCGACGACGGTTACCGGCGACTGCGCGGTGCTGATGGCATGGGCCCAGGCCGGAATGCGCTGGTTGAAGGCCACGGTACGAGCGGCGCACTCGGCGCAGCTGCTCGGATTGATCGGGATGAGCTGGGCGACCAGCACCTTCATCGCCGGGTTGCCGGCCCGCATCTGGCCGACCAGCTTGGTGTACGCGGCGAGAATGGTGTCCGGCGCGATGCTGCTCCAGACGTCGTTGGTGCCGAAGTGCATGACGACGATGTCCGGCCGAGTCGCCGCAAGCCATCCGGGCAGCAGGTTCTGGTCGGCGGTGGCGGTGGCCTGGAAGCCGCCGTGGCCTTCGTTGTCGGCGTCGTGCGTGAGGCTGCAGCTCTGGGCGTTCAGTGTGCCGACAAAGTCGATGTCGGTGTAACCGGCGTTCTGCAACTGGTTCCAGAGGAGGGAGCGCCAGCAGCCCGGGGAGCCGGTGATGGAGTCTCCGAGCGGCATGATCCGTACCGGGGTCGCGGCGGCGGCGGGCGGGGCGCCGGCCAGGCCGAAACCGGCGGCGAAGACGAGCAGCGTGGCCAGGAAAGTGGCGAAGAGGGGGTGGTGTCTGCTGCGCACGGGGTGTCCTTCCCGAAGTGGGGCGGAGTCGGAGTGCGGTGACGGCGCATGGGAGCGCTCCCATGCATGTGGTGTTGTTCATCAAGCCACCGTTGTCACTGACACGTCAAGCACCTCGACCGCGTTCCCGTGGCCGTTGCGTCGAGGCGGCATGCGCCGGCAGACGGTAGTCCTCGAAGGTGTGGGGGGGTGTGGCCGGAGGCGTCATCGAGAGTCCAGCCGTCCAGGTCGACCGCGTTGCCGGTGGTTTCGGCGAGCTCCGGCCAAGAGCCGTCCGTGAAGCGGATCCCGGACGTGACGACCCTCGCGGCCTGCCCGCCTCGGCCCAGCCCGACAGCGCCGACGCACCGCAGACGGTGGTTCAGGTCAGGCCCAGGGAGGCCCATGGCTGGGTTCCACGCCTGGTTGACGCCCATGCCGTCCACCAGATCAACGGACGGTACGCCGTTTGAGTGAACAGTCAAACGGATGAGATGAAAAACGGTCTTCCGTCCGCGTAGGACAGCTAACTTCTCCGGGACTCGATCAAGTCCTATCCGGAGGACGCGCATGCAGGCGAGAGGCGATGTGACAGGGTGGCGCGGGCCGCAACTCGCAGGCCGGGTCATCACGGCAGTGACGCTGGCGGTGGCGTGTGCGACGGCTGGAAGCGACACACCCACACGGGCGAGCGACGGGTGTGCGCCCGCGCACGGCGTGCTGACGGTGGACGACCTGCCCGCCGGATCCTCCGTGCTCGACTGCGCGGCCGTCGGACGCCTCGTCGCCCATGAGGGCACTGCCGTCACGGTCCCCGAACCGGGCATGAAGGTCAGCGTCGACGCCCTGTCGGTGGACGGCTCGCGGCATGGCTTCGGTCTGGAGGTCGCCGCCGACGGCACGGTCTCCTACGACCTGACGGCTCATTACGGATCCGGAAAGCACGCTCGTGCCGCCGGCCCGAGCACTGGCGGCCGCGCCGCGTGCGCCGACGGCGCCTACGCCCTCTCCGGCCACAAGGAGTACGGCACCTACGACTGGTGGCTCGGCGACGGCGCCCTCCCCGGCGGTCTCTCCCCAGCCGACGCCCGCCACGCCTTCGAGGAGGCCATCGAAACCATCACCGGCACCCGAAACGACTGCGGACACAAGGACGTGGTCGGAGCGCGGGCCAAGTACCACTCGCTGACCCGCCGTGAAGCAGACATCGACCGCACGGGCGACTGCACCGCACGGGACGGACTGAGCGTATGGGACGCCGGGAAGCTCGGCGACGCACAGGTCGCCACGACCTGCTCGTGGAGCCGCCTGGTGCCCGGCCGCCCGGACTGGCTGAAGGAGGCCGACGTCCGCTTCAACACCTCCGCCTACACCTTCACGAACAGCCCCACCGCCGACTGCACGGACGCGTACGACATCCGCAGCGTCGCCACGCACGAGGCGGGACACGTCTTCGGCCTGGCCCACGTCGGCCCGGGCCACGAGAACCAGACCATGTTCACGAACTCGTTCACGTGCACGACGTGGGCCCGCACCCTGGGCCGGGGGGACGTCCTCGGCCTGCGTGCCTTGTACTGATGGTCAGGCCTGCGGCTCACTCACCACACCCGCCGCGGATTCCGGCAGCAGGATCCCGTACTCCAATCCCCTCGCCCGCCGGAGGATCATCACGCTCGGCAACCGCCGGCGCCCGTGCGAGCGACCGATCCTGGCTGCCCCGCGCCAGCGGCGCGCCTTGATCCGGTCCAGGGCGCCCACGCCCGCGGCTGCCCGATCATCCCGGCGCCGACACGCTGACGGCCGACCGATCTGCGCGACGGGCGACAACGGTTCCAGCACTTCCCACTACTCATCCGAGAGACCCTCACGCCCCACACCGAGATCACCCCGACATCAGGGCATGACCAGAAGCCCCCTCTCAAACACGGCCTAGTCACCCCCTCCCCCGCCGTCCCCGCCTCCACCGTCACCCCCGCTGTCGCCCCCGCCATCTCCGCCGTCCGCGCCCCAACCGTCGCCGCCGCCGGGTTCGTTGTCGTCGCTCCCCTTCCCCAGGTTGGTGAACCAGGGACGGTGCCACCCTTCGTCGGTGGCGATGGGCTCACCCCCGTTCACCGGGCGCCGCTCGGATCGGAACCGCGCCAAGCCCGTCGTGTCCCCAAGCCCGAAGGAGACGGCGAAGACATGCGCCATGACGGCATCCAGCGGATCGGAGCTCTCATACCGCACAGGGGCCAGCGGCAGCAGTAGTGCGCCCGGCTCGAGCGCCGGTCGGCGAGGGGGCCGCGTCAGCAGGGCGACACACCGTTCGTCGCGCAGCAGCCGCGAGCTCAGCGTGCTCTCACGTCGCAGCACCCAGTGCTGGCCGGGCAGCCGCATCTCCACGGAACTCTTGGATTTGCGCAGCTTCTTCTTCAGTGTCAGCTCCGCCGTGACGTCGCCGACCGTCAGACGCAGGCCGCTGGACGGTTCAGCGACGTCGTGACGGTTGAAGCCGTGTGGTGCCCGGATCCGCACGACGGGTGCGTGTGGCCCCCAGACGTCCACGCGCACCAGCCGCCGGTCCACAGCGACGGCGATCGGTCCGGCCGGGCCCGGCACGAAGCGCCGCGCGATCCACAGCGGTACCTCCTCGGCCCGGGCTTGCGCCGCCAGGGCGGCCACCTGCGCGGGCCCACCGCACTGCCGCACCGCCAGCTCCCCCAGCTTGTGGGCGAACTCGGCGGCCTGTCGTACCCTCACCGGCGTGGCGGTGCCCGTGATGCGGGTCACCGGAACCATCCCCGCGCCCTCCGCCAGCCGCTCCAGCGGGCGCTCAGCCCCGCCGCCTCCGAGCCAAAACCCGCGCTCGAACGCCTCGGCCATGGCGGCGAGGTTCAGCTCGGTCAGCGGCGTGGTCCTGCCGCCGTTGCGCAGGTGGTCCTCGGTCAGTTCCACAGTCCGTGCGAGCGGGTTCCACGACCGCTCGCCATAGAGCACCTGACTCACCACTACCCCCGTATTCACGCAGCCGGCTCAGCAGAGCCCACCTTCACACACCCCGGCGTGGCCCCGTCGCGGGGGTGGCCCGTCCAGAAACGAACGCGGGCACGGTTTCGGCAGCAACGCGATCGCGCTCGGCAACGGACGCTGCGGGCCGCTCCTCAGGTGGCCGGGGCACCACTCCGGTGGGGTCGCGGGCACGAGCTACTTGCTGACGGCGAAACGCATCAGGGCGTGTTCGTCGCCCTGCTTGACCTTGCCCGTCACGTTGATCACTTCGAGTTTCCAACTGCCGTTCACCCGCATCGCCTTGGCCACGGCGCAGCCGTTGTCCTGGGTGAGCAGGCTCGGCCAGATGTCGGCGACCTGCTGAGAGTTGCCCCCGGTCGCGTCGTAGACCTTGAAGCTGATGTTGCGCGCCTTCTGGAAGGAGCTGCCCTTCTTGTACGCGGCGGCGACGAACACGATCGACGTGATGTTGGGCGGTATCCGTGCGAACTCGACGGTCACCGTCTCGTCGTCCCCGTCCCCGTGTCCGGTCTGGTTGTCGCCGCTGTGTACCAGCGAGCCGTTCCCCATGGGGTCGAGTGAGTCGAGGCCCGCGAGGCGCACCGGATCCCCGCCCTGCATGGCGACGGCGATCAGATCGAGGTCGGTGCCGGTCTTGCGGCGCAGCTTGCCCAGCACCCCGCCGCTGCTGCCGGCGGTGGGGTCCCAGGAAACCCCGATGGACAGGTGGGTCACTCCGTCCAGGTCGGCCGGGCCGTCTTCTTTCGTGAGGGTGATCATCTGTGGCTCATCCTTTTGGCTCAAGGGGACTACAACACGCAGAGTGTGCCTGGTGCCTTCGTGGTTCCACGTGGGGGGTCCCGATGAGCGTGCATGAACCCCGCTCAGAAGCGGGGGTTGCCTGTGGGACGCGCTCCCGTCGTGAGGCGTCAGACATACGGCAGTGCCGCTCGCGGTGTATTTCGCCGTCCTCCGCCACGGCCCGCAGGCCCGCAGCGCGCTCGTGGCCAGGACGAGACCGCCTCCGCCCTGACGCAGGGGAGAACGCAACTGGGCGGCGGTCAGAGGTTCGGGCGACGGCGTCGGCCGCCCGACTCCAGCGTGGCGCACCGGGTGACCGTCTCAACGGTGTTGGTCAGGCGGGTCGGGTGCCGAACAGGTAGAAGTTGCCGATGTCGATCACGAAAGGAATCGCGCAGGCGGGGTAGCGCTCGATGATGGCCCGCTTGTAGGCGTCGCCGTCATCACCGAGCAGATCGCCGGCCGTCTCCAGGTACGCGGCCATCTCGGCGAAAACGGCCTGCCCCGCGGGCAGCCCGTGTCCGGGCAGAACGGTGTCGTAATCGGGGTCGACAAGCTTCTGCAGGATGACCTGCCAGCGGGCGATGTCGTTGTTTCCGGCGAACGCGTGGGTGTGGTGGGAGACGAGGTCCTGTGCCACCAGTACACCCTGCTCGAGCAGCCGGATCAGCAGCTGGTCGGTCGTCTCACCGCCGGAGACGGCTCCGGAGTCGAAGGTGACACCGTCGATGACCTCGGTGCCCGGGGTGATCAGGTCGGTGGGGGCCACTCCCGCTGCCGGCACCGGGGTGCCGTTCAGGTCCTCGCTTCAACCGGCTCAGCGGCAGTTCCTGGCTTCTGATGCCACCGGCACCGCTGGGGGCGGCCTGGGGCATCGAGCACGTCGTTGGGGAGGGCCTGCACCGCGAGAATCGACCAGTCGCGGCACACCGACCAGGTGACGGCCCTGACCCAGGCGCTGGCCCAGACCGTGACGGTAGACATCGCGCAGGGATCTTGGGCCTTGGCCGAGGCGAATGCCATCGAGGTCAAGGAACTGCCGGATGGTGGTGACTCCGCCGCCGAGTCGGATGTCCTTGCCCTGCGCTGCTTCCCGCGCACGTTCGAGGACCGTGGCCGGGTCGCCGTCGACGAAGTGGAACGTGGTGTCGGAGAGCGTGAACGACGGACGTGTGTGGTGGGTCATGACGAACACCGGAGTGCAAAACGGGGGCTTCTCCCCCCACCAGCCACGCCACTCATGATCGGGCCAGGGCCCGCGCTGGGGGCCGAACTTGTTGCGGCCCATGATCTCGGCGCCGATGTTGCGTGCGAAGTCCCGCGTGAAGTAGTCGTCGAGGCCCCGGCTCCCGCCGGGATCCGTGCGCATGGGCCAGCTCGCCGTGGTTCCGGCCCAGGCGAACAGCCTCTCGGGATGGTCCTGGCCGAACGGTCGCTCGAGGCTCTGGTGCTCACCGGCACCGATTCCGTCACTCGAGACATTGAAGTTCATGACTTTCAGCAGTTGATCCACGTCTGTCCTCGTCTGATCCTGTCGCGTCATCGTGCGGCGAGGCGCCGCACACAATGACGTCGAACGGGAGGTGGCCGGATCGACGGTGCCCCCGTGAACTTTTTCACCGGCGCGTCAGGCGGTCCCGTTGGCGGTGTGACCGTCGTGGACGCGGAGGGCGGCGAGGTGACCGGGGCGGCCGCCGCGACCGTTCACATGCATCGCAACGGACGTCACCGGACAGTCAACCGATCCACACGCCATCCCGGCGAACCTGCCCGGTCAGAGCACCTGCCACTGCTGCGGTTGTCCCCACGCCTCTCCGTAGGACTTCTCCCGCAGTCTGCGATCGAGGACCCAGAAGGAGAGTCGCGGCCGCCCGGCCGCTGTCAGCGGGCCAGGTCCGTCAGCGAAGCGCGCAGCGTCTCGCGCAGCCGCAGCATCTGCTCGGGGGCGTAGGTCCAGCTGTCGTACTCGTTCTGGACGAGCAACCGGCCACCGAAGCTGGCGACGCCGATCTTGGGGGGCATGCCTGGCGCGTTGGCCGTCCCGCCGAAGCGGAGTAGTTCCACGCCCTCCGGGACAGGGTGGGCGGGGATCCGGCCCACGTTGGAGATCCCGTAGCTGACGACCGGGACAGGCACCGCGATGCCCCGGGCACCGGACCTGAGCGCGGCCAGCAGGAAACGCTCGGGGTCACGCCGGGCCAGCGCGCCGGCGACCTGGTCGGCCACCTCCCGGCCCACGCTCTCCGGCCGGTCGTCGTGGCCGACGGCCAGCGTGGACTGCAGGCCGGTGATGCAGTTGAGTACGGTGCTCAGGGGCAGTTCGGGCG
Source organism: Streptomyces sp. NPDC088157 (assembly GCF_044741545.1). Taxonomy (NCBI): domain Bacteria; kingdom Bacillati; phylum Actinomycetota; class Actinomycetes; order Kitasatosporales; family Streptomycetaceae; genus Streptomyces; species Streptomyces sp. NPDC088157. The sequence continues at coordinate 1,383,277 of NZ_JBIUSU010000001.1, read as the reverse complement.
TCAACCGGGTCCGCAGGTCGACTCCGTGACCGCAGGTCATCGTCAACGGTCCTTGCTCGGGCGCGAGTTGAGTGCGCACAGCGATCAGGACCAGCCCCGCGACGAGGCTGTTGACGGTCACCCCGCGGGCCCGTGCGGCGGCCACCACGGCGTCGGTGGTCTGCGCGGCGAACTCCAGCCGGTCGACCACGAAGCGATGCGTCGCGGCCGGACGGTCGGGGCGCCCCACACCCTCGGTGGGCAGGACGGCGGGCTTGGTCTCGGCCACAGCTCCCTGCGCGATCGCGTCGACCACGGCGTCGATCTCTGCTTCCGGCAAGGTGCCGGCCAGCCGGGTGTCGATCGCTTCGGGAAGCTCCTCGCGCCGCTCGACGGACGGGCTCGCGCCGGCTGCCAGGGCGGTGTAGTGCTGCCAGAACTCGTCGAGCAGGGCGAAGACCGAACGGCCGTCGGCAACCCCGTGGTGGACGCCGAGCACCACCTGAGAGCGCTCGCCGTCGGTGAGCAGCCAGGCGTGCAGCAGGCTCTCGGTCCAGTCGGGCCGCGTGTTGATCAGTTCGGCGTAGGTGTCCTCGATGCCGTCGAGCAGGGTGAGCGGCGGCTCGACCCGGTCGCGGACTCGCAGCAGCAGGCCATCCTCGCCGGCCGCCACCTCGGAGCGCAAGATCGGATGGCGCTCGGTCAGCAGGCCGAGCGCCCGCCGCATCAGCGCCGGGTCCAGTCGGCCGCGTACCAGGGACTCCACGAACGCCGGCATGTCGTACAGGGGGAGCCCCGCCGCTCCCAGGTCCAGGAAGTAGACGCTCTCGAAGGGCGATATGGGTCGCTGACGGGGCATTGGCTTCAGGTCTCCGATCTCGGTGGACGAGGACTTTTCCTACCGGGCCGCCCGGCGGAAGCCGCCGAGACGGTGCAGGGCGGCCTCGAGCTGCTCCTGGTCGAGCGGTGGCGCGGGCAGGGGGCGGGCGGCCGCGGGGCGCAGACCGTCCAGCATCAGGGCCAGGTGGCGCCGCCAGGACCGGGGGGCGGCCGGCGTGGCCCGGCCCAGCGCGGCCAGCAGAAACAGCAGGTCCTCGACAGTGAGGTCGGGACGGATCGTGTGCTGTTCCTGGCAGCGGCGCAGCAGCGTGTCCAGCGTGCGCCGGTTCTCCTCACGCAGGGCGTCGAGTGTGGGCACGCCCTGGATGCCGGTGGTCATCAGGTCACCGGCGCCCCGGTCGGCGGCCAGCAGCGTGAAGACCTGGTCCAGGTAGGCGGTGAGGCCGCTCCAGGCGTCCGCTCGATCCCGGGTCTCGCGGGCTGCGTCCAGGATCGGGGTCAGCGCGTCGTGGAAGACGGTCTCGATCAGTGCGGCGCGGTCGGTGAAGTGGCGGTAGAGCGTCGCGTTGCCCACGCCCGCCCGGCGGGCGATGTCGTCCAGCGGCGCTTCCACTCCGCGGGCGGCGTAGATCTCCCGGGCGGCGGCGATCAGCATCTCGCGGTTGCGGCGCGCGTCACTGCGCCGAGGTGTCCGCCGTTCGTCTCCGCCGTCCATGCGCGGCACACTAACAGCAAAACCGGGGACGGATCCCCGTTTCGTTGCTAGGGTCGCGCCGTCCACCGGGGGTTTACTCCCCGCTCAGCCGCACCAGCGAGTTCGAAGCGAGGAACACCGTTGTCCTTGACGGGATTTGAAGATCTGACAGCACTGGGCCAGCCTTTCGTCGACGATCCTTATCCGGTCTACGAGCGGCTGCGCGCGCAGGGGCCGGTGCATCGGGTCCGCACCGCCGCGTCGGGGGAGTTCTGGCTGGTCGTGGGTCACGCGCAGGCGCGGTTGGCGCTGGCCGACGCGCGACTGTCCAACGACATCAGGCACTCGGCCGGGTGGCAGGACGACGGAGGCAACTCGATCGGCCTGAACATGGTGCAGACGGACCCGCCGCAGCACACCCGCTTGCGGGGGCTCGTGGCGAAGGAGTTCACCTCCCGGCGCATCGAGGCGCTGCGTCCGAAGATCCAGCGGATCGCGGACGAGCTGGTGGATGCCATGCTTCCGCTGGGCCGCGCGGACCTGGTCGAGTCGTTCGCCCTGCCGTTGCCGCTGGCCGTGATCTGCGAACTGCTCGGCGTACCGGCGAGCGACCGCAAGACCTTCCACGACTGGTATCTGGAGAGCACCGACTTCACCCGGCCCGAGGTCGCCGCCGCAGCGGCCCAGGCCATGACGGGGTACCTCGCCGAGCTCGTCGCGGCCAAGCGGCGCGAGCCCGGCGAGGACCTGCTGAGCGCGCTGGCCGGCCGCATGGGCGAGGAGGAGGACGGCCTTACGCCCGAGGAGATGCTCGGCATGGCTTTCGTGCTGCTGGTGGCCGGATACGAGACGGCGGCCAACCTGCTGTCCAGCGGAACGCTCGCCCTGCTGCGCCACCCCGACCAACTGGCGGCGCTGCGCGGCGACTGGTCGCTGCTGGAGAACGCAGTCGAGGAGATGCTCCGCTACGAGGGGCCGGTGGAAACCACGGCGTTCCGCTATGCCAAGGAGCCCGTGGAGATCGACGGCGCGGTGATCGGCGCGGGGGATTCCGTGGCCGTCGTGCTGGCCGCCGCGTCCCGGGATCCGAGGCGGTTCGCCGAGCCCGACCGCTTCGACATCCGCCGTGACACCCGTGGCCACACGGCCTTCGGCTACGGCATCCATCACTGCCTGGGCGCCCCGCTGGCCCGCATGCAGGGCGCGATCGCCTTCCGTACCCTGTTGGAGCGGTGCCCCGGCCTGGCCCTGGACACCGACCCCGCGGACCTGGGGTGGCGCCCCAGCCTGATGCTCCGCGGCCTGCACGCGCTCCCCGTCATGTTCCGCTAACGCGGTTCGGGCACCATCGACAGCGGCCCGGCTGTCAGACTCATCTCGGCCCGGGGCGAGACGGTGGCGCCCGGCACGGGCCGCAGACGCCAGCGGGAGGCGAGGGCGGCCACCGCGAGCGTCGCCTCCGTCATCCCGAAGACGTCACCGATGCACTTGCGGCTGCCCGCCCCGAACGGCAGATACGAACCACGGGTGACGTCCTTGGCGCGCTCGGGCAGCCACCGGTCCGGGTCGAAGGTCTCCGGGTGCGGGAAGAACTCCGGGATGCGGTGGATAACGTAGGGGCTGATCAGGATGTCCGTCCCGGCCGGCAGCCGGTGACCGGCCAGTTCGGTCGGCTGCGTGGTCATCCTCGTGTACATCCAGGCCGGCGGGTACAGGCGCAGGGTCTCGGTGAAGATCCGCTGGGTGTGGGCGAGCCTCGGCACGTCGGCGTAGGTCGGCGGTCGGCCGCCCAGCACCTCGTCGACCTCGGTGTGCAGTCGCGCCTCGGCCTCGGGGTGGGCCGCCAGCAGATGCCAGGTCCAGGTCAGGGCGCTCGCGGTGGTCTCGACGCCGGCCAGCAGCAGCGTCATGACCTGATCGTGGACCTCCCGGTCGGTCAGCGCGCCGCCGCCGTCGTCGTCCCGCGCGGCCAGCAGCGCCGACAGCAGGTCGCCGCGGTCCTCGCCGGAGCGCCGGTAGTCCCCGACGATGCCGTCGATGAGGGTGTGCAGCCGGTCGAGCGCGGCGTCGAACTCACGGTTGGCGGCCAGCGGCAGCCTGGCGATCAGGCCCGTGGGATCGAGCGCTCGGCGGAACGCGCCGCGCACCATGACGGGCAGGCTGCGCTGGACCTCCGCGACGGAGTGCGGCGCCATCTCCGTCGCGAACAGCGCGCGTGCCGTCACCCGTGCGGTCAGCGCCTGCATCGCGTCACCGACGTCGACCGGCCGGCCCGGCCGCCAGGCATCCGCTTGTGCCGCGCATTCCTCGCGCATCACCTCGGCGTACGTCGCGATGCGCGTGGTGTGGAAGGCCGGCTGGACCATACGCCGCTGTCTGCGGTGGTCGGCCCAGTCGGAGGTGATCAGCCCGTTGCCGAGGATGGGACGGGCCTTGTCCTTCACCGGGCCTCCGGTGTCGTAGACCCGGGCGTTCAGCAGCACGTCCTGCACCAGTTCCGGATGGCAGGGCAGATAGGTCAGCCGGTTGCCCAGCCGCATCTCGACCAGGTCGCCCAGGGCGGATAGTGACGACAGGTATTCCAGCGGGCGGCGCGCCAGGTGGAGCGCGTGGCCCGCCAGCGGAAGCCGGCCCGGCGCCTTGGCGATCCGCCAACTGCGCCTGACCGGTTCGGATTGGGTCTTCATTCCGGATGCGCCCCCTGAGACGGTACGGACGGAGAGAAGGGAAAGAAGGGAGGGGTCGGGAGAAGGAGAAGGAGGGGGAAGACAGGTCAGCGGCGTTCCAGCACCATGGGCAGCGGGCCCGCCTCCAAGGTGGCCTTCGGCTCAGGTCGCAGTCGGCTGCCGGGGGCCGGACGCAGCCGCCAGCGCGCGGCAACTGTCGCGACGATCAGTGCCGTCTCGGTGAGCGCGAGGACGTCACCGATGCACTTGTGGCTGCCCGCGCCGAAGGGCAGCAGTGCCCCGCGCGGTACCTGGGCCGCTCGCTCGGCCTCCCAGCGCCCCGGATCGAAGGTCTCGGGGTCCGGGAAGAGCTCGGGATTGTGGTGCAGGGCGTAGGCGCTGTACAGGATCATCGTTCGGGCGGGGATGGTCCGGCCGCCGAGTTCGACGTCCTCGGCCGCGACCCGCATCGCCATCCACGACGGCGGGTACAGCCTCAGCGCCTCGGTGATGACATTGCGGGTGTACGGCAGCGTGGGCAGGTCGTCGTAGACCGGTGTCCGGCCCTCCAGTGCGCCGTCCACCTCGGCGTGCACCCGCTGCTCCACCTCGGGGAGGGTGCCCATCAAGTGGAAGACGAACGCCAGGGTGGAGGCGGTGGTCTCGCTGCCGGCGACCAGGAAGGTGACGACCTGGTCCAGGATCTGGGCGTCGTCCAGCTTCTCTCCGGTCTCGGGGTGCTCCGCCCGCAGCAGGGTGGACAGCAGGTCACCGTGGTCGGCGTCGGGCCGGCGTCGCAGCGCGATCATGTCCGCCACGATCTGCCGCAGCCGTGAGTTGGCGTGGTCGTATGCGCGGTTTCCCGGGGTGGGCAGCCTTTCCAGGACGCCCAGCGGGGCGACGGTCCGCCGGTAGATGCCCTGCGAGACCGTCCGCAGGCACTGCCGGGCCTCCTCGATGGTGTCCTCGTCGAGCCCGGTGGAGAACAGGGTGCGGGCGGCGACCCGCATCAGCAGGGCGTGCATGGCGTCGCCGATGTCCCGGACCTCGCCGGCCCGCCAGCCGTCGGTGACGGTACGGGTGTCCGCGGCCACCGCGGTCGTGTAGCCGGCGATCTTGGTCGTGTGGAACGCGGGCTGGATCAGCCGCCGCTGGGAGCGGTGCTCCTCGCCGCGGGAGACCGACAGGCTGTTGCCGAGGAGCTGGCGCGCCTTGTCGAAGACGCCGCCCTTGTCGAAGACGCGCGGGTTGAGCAGGACGTGCCGGACCAGTTCGGGGTGGGCGGCGAGATAGGCGCGGGTGGGACCGAGCCGGACTTCGACCAGGTCGCCGTGCGCGGGAAGCGAGGCGAGGAACTCCAACGGGCGGCGCCAAAGGGCGGGGACGTGTCCGAGCAGCGGTACGGCGCCGGGCGCGGCGCCGTACCGCCAGGACCGGTCCCCCGAGGGCGACCTGGGTGTGGTGGGCATCCCGGGTCCCCTACTGGATGCGTGAGTTGACGTCGTTGACCGCGGCCTGGTAGCGCCGGTCCCGGGTCGTCCAGACGAAGTTGCCCTGGATGAGGTCGAGCAGTACGTCCCGGGTGAGCGGGTCGAACGCCTTTATGCACTCCATATCCTCGGCCATGTCGTCGAGGCGGGCCTGGAAGAACGCCTGGAAGTCGGCCGCGTCGGACATGTCGCACAGCCGGAAGCAGTTGGTGATCTGCCCGAGGGCCTGCTCGCGTTCGTAGGAGTAGAAGTCGTTGACTATCGCCAGGCCACGGGCCGTCATCCGGGCGGCCAGCCCCGTCTTGGAGTGCTCGGTCAGCTCGGGGTGGCGGTAGATCGGGTACGACATCCGCATCCAGAAGTCCACGCCGACGTCGGTGACGCGGAAGCGGAAGTACTGCTCGGGCGAGGTGCCGCAGAGCACTCTCTTGAGCTCCGAGTCACGGAACATGTGGTCGCTGGTGACGAAGGCGCGGGCGCCCTCGTAGGCGAACTCCGCGTCCTGCGGCGTGTAGTACCGCTCGCACACCGCGCGCAGTTGGGGCAGGAACAGGTCGAAGTCGTGCAGGGCGGGATCCATGTCGTCCCACACGAAGGTCACGCAGTTGAGCACGCAGACGGCCTTGAACGCCTCCATGTCCTTGATGTGGCGGGCGCTCTGCGACCAGCGCACGACGTCCATGTAGGAGATCCAGCGCTTGTCCGAGACGCTCTTGCCGAGCGGGGCGACCGCGCGGTTGCAGGCGTCGATGACCTCACGCAGTTCGACGTCCGTCATCGATACCTTCTGGGCCTCGTACCCGACGTGCTGGTCGAACAGGGCGGCGAACCGGTCGGTGCACTCCTGCCAGTGGCGGGCCGTCCCCGCGGCTGGTGCGGTCAGATCCGCGGTCATGAGTTCCTCCTGGTGGCCATGGTGGAAAGATTTTTGAGGGCGGTGACCGCGTCGGCGGTGAAGGGGGCCGAGTCCAGCACGCCCAGTGCCCGCCGGTAACGGTCGTCGATCATGCGTTCGACGGTGTCCCGGGCACCGGTGGCCGTGAAGATCGCGCGGACCTCCTCGGCGCCGGTCTCGCCCAGGTCGGGATCGCCGATCAACTTGCGCAGCCGGGCGCGTTGTGCCGCGTCGCCCGCGCGCAGCGCCAGCGCGACCAGGGTGGTGTTCTTGCCGGCCCGCAGGTCGTCCAGGCGCGACTTGCCGGTGTCCCGGACCTCGCCGTACACGCCCAGCAGATCGTCGCGGAGCTGGAAGGCCTCTCCGAGGGGCAGCGCGAACGACGTGCAGGCGGCCAGGGCCGGGGCGTCGGCGCCCGCGAGGGCGGCGCCTATGTGCAGCGGCCGTTCCACTGTGTACTTGGCGGTCTTGTAGCGGTTGACGGTCAGAGTGGCATCGACGTCGTCGGTGAGCTCGCCGGTCGCCCGCAGGTCCAGATACTGGCCGAGCATGACCTCGGTGCGCATCTCGGTGAGGATCGGCAGCACCGCCGCCGACTGCGCGGGGGTGAGGCCGGCCGTGTGCAGCAGGTCGTCCGACCAGGCGAAGGCGAGGTCGCCCAGAAGCAGGGCTCCGCCGATTCCGAAACGCTCGGTGCGGTCGTCGCCGCGTTTTCCGGCGAGTATCCGGTGGATGGTCGGACGACCGCGCCGGGTGTCGCTGTCGTCCATGATGTCGTCATGGATGAGAGCGAACGCGTGAAACATCTCGAGTGACGCGGCTACACGTACCACAGCAGTCAAGTCATTTTCTCCGCCGGCCGCCTGCCAGCCCAGCACGGTGAGAATCGGGCGTATTCGCTTGCCACCCACCATGAATTCTTCAAGTAATTTCACAAGTTGGGCCAACTGTCGTTGCCCGGTGTTATTTCGGTGATTGTGCAGGAAATCGAAGAGGACGGTGTCCACGGCGGCCTTCGTGGCGACCGGGTCTAGTATGTCGGGAGATATGGTGTGGGTACTCATGTTTCTGCGCTACATCCCCACTCGTAGGGCCCGTCACATCGGTTCCGCGCATACGACGGTACGCACCGGCATCCCCGCGCCACGCCGAGAACTGAGGAGGACGGCGGTGCGGGAAGCGGCGTTCGGCCGGAACACTGTCAGACGGTCCGGATGTTGGGCGGGCAAAGGTACGGTCGGCCGCCCGCCAGGAAGTTCTCGGCCCGACGGGGTCCGCGGGGCGACACAGCCCCGCGCACCGCAGGTCGGCAGGCATCAGGGGATCAGGTCCACGCGGAGTTCTCTGAGTCCGCGGATGTTGACCTTCGCGTGCCAGATGACGTCCTCGCGGGCCGGTCTGATGTCGCGGTGCCGGCGCAGCAGCTCGGTGAAGACCAGACGGGCCTCGGCCTTCGCCAGGAGCGCGCCGATGCAGTAGTGCGGGCCGCCCCCGAACGACAGCGGGCGGATGTCGGAACGCCGCAGGTCGAGGCGGTCGGGATCGGCGTAGCGCCGCGGGTCGCGGTTGGCGGCGCCGAGAAGGACCATCACCTTGGCGCCGGCCGGGATCGTGGTGCCCCCGACCTCGATGTCACCGGTGGTGATGCGGGCCACCAGCTGGACGGGGGCGTCGTACCGCAGCAATTCGTCGACGGCGTTGTCGACGAGGCCGGGCTCCTCACGCAGGGCGAGCAGCTGGTCAGGGTGGCGGAGCAGGGCGAGCATGCCGTTGCCGATGAGGTTGACGGTCGTCTCGTGACCACCCATGAAAAACATCATGACGTTGGCGATGATCTCGTCGTCGGAGAGCTTCCCGCCGTCGAAGTCCGCAAGCAGCAGGCGGGAGATGATGTCGTCCTGCGGGTCCGCGCGCCGTCGCGCCAGATGCCCGGCGATGTACTCGCCGAACTCCTCCGCCGCGTCGTTCATGGCCCGGCGGGCGGTGTCGTCGGTGGCGGGGTCGATGACGTGGCTCAGCGCGTCGGTCCACCTCCGGCACAGGTCACGGTCCTCGACCGGCAGGCCGCCCAGGCCGCAGAAAACGGTCACGGGCACGAGGGCCGCGAGGGACCCGATGAGGTCGACGTCCCGGCCGCCGCCCATCTCGTCCAAGATCCGGTGGACGATGCCGGTCATACGGGGAGCCGTCTCACGGATGGCCCGGGCGGTGAACACCGGGTTGGCCAGACCGCGCAGCCGACGGTGTGCCTCCCCGTCCCGCATCAGCATCCAGCTCCGGGTGGCCTGCACGATCGGGCTGCCCTGTCCGCCCCGATGCGCGGCCCATTTCGGGTCCTGTGGGTATTCACTGGATAACTCGGGCTTTCGAAGGATTGCGGCGACCTCATGGTATCCGGAGACCACCCAGTGCCCGTACGGCGTCCGATGGACCGGTTCGGTGTCCCGGAGGCGTTTGTAGAGCGGATACGGGTCGGTGCGCAATCGCGGATCGCGCGCATTGAATAGAGGTTCGTTGCCCGGTGGTTCCATACCAGTCTCCCCCATGAAATCGGCATGCGGGACTGCCGGTCCGCCGAAGCGGCCGAGATCCCGGTGGTTGAATACTAGGCACATGAGGGCCGTGGGTGACAAGGCCCGCCCTCCCTGGACACTGCCCTCGACTCCGTATTACGTTCGAGTCGTTGGCCAAGACACCGATCAGAGCAGCAGGGAGATGAACGGTGCGACGCACTGTTTTCCAGGACGAGCACGAAGCCTTCCGCACTCAGGTGCGCGAGTTAATCGAGGCGGAGGTCGTACCCGTCTATTCGGAATGGGAAACCGCCGGCCGAGTGCCACGTGATTTCTATCGCAAGCTGGGCAAACTCGGCATTTTCGGGTTCGGTGTCCCGGAGGAGTTCGGCGGAGGCGGCCCCAAGGGCTTCAAGTTCAACGCCGTCATCGCCGAGGAGTGTGCGAGGGCCGGCGTCACCTTCGGCGGAGCCAGCGCGCACCTGGCTCTTCCGGCCACCCTGGTGGACTACACCACCGACGAGCAGAAGCGGCGCTGGCTGCCCGGGTTCGTCACGGGCGAGCTGATGACGGCCATCGCGATCACGGAGCCGGAGGCCGGCTCCGACGTGGCCGGCATCCGGACGGTGGCCGAGCTGTCCGAGGATGGCACGCACTACATACTCAACGGCAGCAAGGCCTATGTGTCCGGGGGCGCCCAGGCCGATCTGGTGCTCGTCGCCTGCCGCACCGCGTCCGCGGTAACCGACCGGCGCGGCGGAATGTCCCTGCTGGCTGTGGACACCCGAGCCCCGGGCGTGGCGGTCGACTCGGAGCCGGCCACGCTCGGCCTGCGCTCGTCCGACATCGTCGGGATGACTTTCACGGATGTGCGCGTCCCCGTCGGCGACGTGGTGGGCGGGCCGGGCGACGCCTTCGCCTGTCTGGCCGGCATCTTCCCACAGGAGCGGCTGGGCATCGCCGTCGGCGCGTACGCCCACGCCGCCGCAGCGGTCCGGCTCGCCACCGCCTTCGTCCGCGAGCGCACCGCCTTCGGCAAGCCCGTCGCAGCCTTCCAGAACACCAAGTTCGTGCTCGCCGACTGCAAGGTCACGGTGAACGCGCTGCAGGCGGTCGTCGACCAGGCCCTGGAGGCGTTCGACACCGGGGAACTGACCGCCGAGGAGGCGGCCGCGACGAAGCTGTACTGCACGGAGGCGGCGACCGGCGTGCTCGACAAGTGCCTTCAGCTGCACGGCGGTCTCGGTTTCACGATGGACCACCCGATCACCCGGCTGTACGCCGACAACCGAGCCAGCCGGATCTTCGGCGGCACCAGCGAGATCATGCGCACCATCGTCGCCAAGTCCATGGGGCTCTGAGCCGGCGGCTCACTGGCCCTGTTCCTCCCCTGGAAAACCGGAGGAGAAGCCCGACCACGGCCCCGCCGGTCCCGGTACGCGAGCGTAGCGGGGGCCGACGGCGGCGCTGCTCGTTACGGTGGCCCTCAACGCGGAACAGCCTTTGAGGCGGGTGATGTTGGGCGCACCACCTCTGACCGATACAGCCACCGCTGTCAAAGCCTCGGCCAGGGCGGTCTCCCCTGGGTTCCGCTGCCGGGCCTGGGCGACGAGGCCTACCGACACATCCCGCCCGACTGCGCTCCACCGGGCGCACAGACAGCGGTACTCCTCGGGCGCGACTCAACCGCGCGGCGCGCTGACGGCAGACTCGTTCGCCCCCGGGGTCCCGACGCCAGCGGCCGCTCCCTGGTGTGGGAGCGGCCCTGAGCATGCAGCAGCACGGCACGCACTGGCCGACAGGCCCGTGACGCTCGTCGAGGTTCTGACTGACGTGGACCGAAGTGCGGCTCGGTGTCCTCCTGAGCAGGCTCAGCCCTCAGCTGACAGCCGGGCCGGCATCGTCGGTGCCAGATAGTTCAGCCAGGAACTGATGGGACCGGGCCGCGCGTTCCGAGTCCTGTTCCATGACGGTGCGAAAGAACTCGGCGATCTCCTTCTTCCCCGCGTTCTCCGCGTCACGAACGTACTGGCCGTAGTCGTGCCCGGCCTTCAGAGAGTGGTACTGAACGGATATGAGGTCGTACACGACGTCACTGAATCCCGTTTCGCCTGTCGCCATGAGTCCTCCTTGTGCCAAAAGCGGAACACCGGCCGAGTATCACGACCTGGGCAACTGAAACGAACTACCGCCGGCTCCACCATGCGCGCCACCGAGACCCGAGAGCCGTTCCCCGCGGTGTCCGACGACGGCACCCCGTGTGGCCCAGCGCTGGGCACGATGCGGATGGAGTGGCGGCCGATCCGGGCCCGGCCGAATGACAAGGCGCGGCTGGACACCGCCGGCCGCCCAACCCAGAGAAACCTCAGCACCCCTCGCGCAGCGGGCGGCTGCCTGCCGTTACGTCAGGAACAGGCGGTGGCATCGAGCAGGGCGAGGCGGGCCGTGATGCGTTTGCCGACCGGTTCCTGGTCGATGAAGAGGGCCTCGGTGATGGCCTTGACGATCTCCAGGCCGTGCTGGCCGATCCGGCCGGGATCGGCGGCCCGGGCCGCGGGAACGGTGGGGTTGCTGTCCCACACGACGACGTCCACGGCGCGGGAGGTGATGCGCAGTTCCACCAGGACCGGGCCGGGGGCGTACTTGCAGGCGTTGGTGACCAGCTCACTGACGACCAGCTGGGTCAGGTCCCTCGTGCGGGCGGGTACCGACAGGGGGTAGTCGGCTTCGGCCTGCTTGAGGAAGGCGAGGGCTTGCTGGCGGGCGTCGGCAATGCAGCCGTCGTCACCGCCAAGGGCGTAGCCGGCGCGGATCAGGTACTCATCCGGCGCCGGACCGCCGTCACCGTCGTCATGGGATGCCACTGGCGTCGCCCTCATTCGCCGCTCACGAGCGCGCCACTACCCCCGATCCCGTCATCCATGTCAGAGGCACGTTATTCGGCACGGTCACTGCCGTCGGGCAGGTGCCGCTGTGTGCGGGAAGAGGCCGTCATTGTCGTCGGTTGCCATGCTTCTCATTGACGCCCTCCTCCGCATTGCAACCGCACACAGCAGACCCCGCTCGGGTCGGCCAAGTGGTACCGCCTCACAGACGGGCCGATCCAAACGACGGCCCTTCGTGCTGCGCCGTGGAAGTTCCACCGATGAGTTTCCGGCGGTCGTGCCGTCTACCCGTCGACGAAGGGAGCGCACCATGCGCAAGATCATCATCTGCACGTTCCTGACGCTGGACGGCGTCATGCAGGCGCCGGGCGGTCCGGACGAGGACGCTGAGAGCGGCTTCGAGCACGGCGGCTGGCAGAAGCCGGTGGCCGACGACGAGGTCGGCACGGCCATCGCCGGCTGGTACGAGCACTCCGACGCGATGCTGCTCGGCCGCAAGACGTACGAGATCTTCGCGTCGTACTGGCCGACCGCCGATCCCGACAACCCATTCACCAATCGGATGAACAGCATGCACAAGTACGTGGCGTCCCGGACCCTCACGTCCGTCGAGTGGCAGAACTCCACGCTGCTGGAGGGCGACATCGCCGATGCCGTACGCAAGCTGAAGGCGTCCGACGGCGGCAACATCAACGTCGTCGGCAGCGGCGACCTCGCCCAGACCCTCATGCAGCACGGCCTCGTCGACGAGTACCGGCTGACCATCCATCCGGTGATCATCGGCACCGGCAAGCGGCTGTTCGCCGACGGAGCGATTCCCACGGCGCTGGAGCCGGTCAGCGTCTCGACGACGAAGGGCGGCACCATCGTCGGCGTCTACCGCCCGAGCGGTAAGCCCAGCTACGACAGCTCCTAGGACTGTCCGGCCGGAACTCACTACGGGGGCTTCAGCTCGTCGATGGGGACACACCATGGCGCAAGAGACCCCCACGCCCCGGCGGCCTAGGCTGAACGCATGAGTGATGCGGCGGGACGGGTCGAGCCGTCCGGGGTGTGGGCCACAGCCGTGGGCGTGGCCCGGGTGAGGGCGATGGAGACGGCACGCGAGCAGCCGCTGTTCCGGGACCCGCTGGCGCTGGCCTTCGCCACGGCCGGCGGGATCGGCCCCGGGGCGCCACCGCCCCCGCGCGCGGACGAGGCGGCGCGGCACCGCTGGCTCGGTGTGGCCTTCTCGATCGTCATCCGGACGAGGTTCCTGGACGACCTGCTGGACCGGGCTGTCGCGTCCGGCGTCCGGCAGGTCGTGCTGCTCGGAGCCGGGATGGACAGCAGGGCCTTCCGGATGGACTGGCCTGCGGGGACCCGGCTGTTCGAGGTCGACACGGCCGAACCGCTGGGCTTCAAGGCCTCGGTGCTGCGTCAGGAGCGGGCCGTTCCGCGCTGCGAGCGGATCACCGTCCCGGTCGACCTGCGCGAGGACTGGCCCGGCGCCCTGGCCGCGGCCGGGCACGATCCGGCGCAGCCGACGGTGTGGATCGCCGAGGGACTGCTGATCTATCTGCCCGAGGACGCGGTGCAGTCGCTGCTCGAACGGGTCGGCGCACTGTCCGCTGCGGGCAGCAGGATGGGCCTGACACTGGGCTCGCGCGGTGTGGTCGAACGCTTCCGCGGGGACGCCGCTCCGGGATCGGTAGCGTCGATGTGGGTCTCGGAGATGCCGGAGGACCCGGTCGGCTGGCTGGACGGCCTCGGCTGGGAGGCGGAGACCTTCACCCTGCGTGAGCGCGCCGAGGCCTACGGGCGTCCGGTGCTCACCCCGCCGGAGCAGGACGAGGGCACCGGCGGACTGGTCTCGGCGGTGCGCGCGGCTCACTGAGCACGACGAAGGCCGGCCCCCGCGTGTGGCGGGGGTTGGCCTTCTCCTGTCCGTCCCTGGGGTCCGCCAGGCCGGCACGCCGGCCCCGCCCGGGGCGAGGAACGGCTTGCCGTTCACCCGCTGGGACAAGCCGCGGTCCAGGTGGGGAGTGAACCGCCCAGCCTGAGCGAGCATCGCCACCGAGAGATCGACACCCCTCACCAGCGATACCTGACGCCAGCGCGCCAGAGCCGCACAGAACATCCCCGTCCCCGGGATGGGCCCCTGCGGGTGTCTGCCGCGCCCGACCTGCCGACGGGAGCCCCGGCCCGGCGTGCGGCCCCGGCTCAGCCGGGTGCCACGAACCCCGACTCGTACGCCGCGATCACCGCCTGCGTACGATCCCGCGCCCCGAGCTTCGCCAGTACGGCGCTGACGTGCGACTTCACCGTCTCGGTGCCGACGATCAGCCGGGCCGCGATCTCCGCGTTCGACAGGCCCCGGGCCATCAGCCGCAGCACCTCCGCCTCGCGCTCGGTCAGCGCGGCCCGTTCCATGGCTGCCCGCGCCGCCCGGTTGCCCACCCCGTCGCCGTACTCGGCGGCCAACTGCCGTACCGAGGCCGGGAACAGCAGCGACTCGCCCTCGGCGACCAGCCGTACCGCGTGCACGATCTCGGCCGGCCGCGCCCGCTTCAGCAGGAAGCCGTCCGCGCCCGCGCGCAGCGCCTCGTACACGTACTCGTCGTTCTCGAAGGTCGTCACCACGAGGATCTTCGGCGGCTCCGGCACGGTCCGCAGCAACGCCCGCGTGGCCTCGATGCCGTCCAGCAGCGGCATGCGCACATCCATGGCGACGACGCGCGGCCGCAGCTGCCGCACCAGTGGGATCACCGCGGCACCGTCCGCCGCCTCCCCAACCACCTCGATGTCCGGCTGCGCCTCCAGAACGGCCCGCAGACCGGCGCGTACGAGGGGTTCGTCGTCGACGAGCAGAACGGTGATCCGGGGCATCACGCCAGCGTAGATCAGCTCCTTGACGTCGAACGGTCGTTCAGCTCAGGGGCAGTTCGACGCGGACCTGCCAGTCACCTTGGTCGGGGCCGGTCAACGCCCGACCGCCGAGCAGCGCAGCCCGCTCGCGTATGCCACGCAGCCCGCTGCCCCGGCCGGGACCCGGTATCTCCGCCGTCAGCGGATTGCGGACCTCCAGGTCGAGGCCGCCGTCCGCGACCGCGATCCGCACCCGGACCGGGACGTCGCCCGCGTGCCGGAGCACATTGGTCAGCGACTCCTGGAGGATGCGGTAACCCTCGCGGGAGATCGGGCCGGGTACCGTCTCCAGCGGTCCCGACAACTCGGCGTCCACCTTCGCGCCGGAGTTCCGCGCCGACTCCAGCAGCCGGTCGGCCTCGGTCAGCCTGGGCCTGCCCTGAACGGGCCGGTCGGCTTCCCGCAGCACCCCCAGCACCCGCTCCAGATCCTCCAGCGCGGCCCGGCCGGTGTTCTCGATGGCGGCCAGCGCACGGTCGGTGAACGCCGGATCCCCGGCTGCCCGCGCCGCGCCGGCCTGTACCACCGCTACCGTCAGAGCGTGCCCTATGGAGTCGTGCAACTCGCGGGCGATCCTGCTGCGTTCCAGCAGTTGCTCGGTCCGCTCCTCCAGGGTGGCCAGCCGCTCGGCCGCCGAAGGCCCCAGCAGGCTGCGGGCAACCGCGGTGATCAGTTCGCCCAGACCGACCACGGCGGCGAACGCCAGGGCGAGGGTGACGGGTGCCAGGAGCGCGTACGCCCAGTGCGGCTGAACATCGCGCAGCACCGGGTTGTCCCGCGCCGTGTGACCCGACGCGACCCGGATCAAGTCATGGGCGAGGATGGGCAGCCAGGTGGTGGCCACCAGAGCCAGCGCCCCGAGGGCCATCCGTACCTCCAGCCAGAGCACCGTGCGGAACCGGTCCGGCCAAGTGGCCGCCGGCCCCACGGAGATCCCCGATTCCTCCTCCTCACCCGGCGTCAGCAGCAACCGCGCCTGCACACCCTCGCCCAGCCGCACGGCAGGGATCAACCCGAGCGGGATCAAGAACAGCGCCGGCACCCACGGGCGCGTGGGCATGATGAACATCCACAGGCTGACGATCAGCATCGGCACCCACAGATGCAGCAGGCGCGTGTACGTCGTCCCCTGGACCACCGAGCGCAGGAAGCGGGCCATTCGGTCATCGTGCCAGCCGCCACCGACAACGGGCCTCCCCCAGACGGGGGAGGAACTCTCCCCCCGCGGGGGAGGCCCCGCCCCCCGCCGACGGCCAGGCTGTGCCCATGACCAGCATCGACGTACAGGACCTCACCAAGGAGTACGGCACCGTCCGCGCCGTGGACCACCTCACTTTCCGTGTGGAGCCCGGCCGCGTCACCGGCTTCCTCGGCCCCAACGGCGCCGGGAAGTCCACCACCATGCGGCTCGTCCTCGGCCTAGACCGGCCGACCGCCGGCACCGCCACCGTCGGCGGCCGTGCCTACGTCGGCCTCGACGAGCCCCTGCGCCACGTGGGCGCGCTGCTCGACGCGCGGGCCGCGCACGGATCACGCACCGCCCGCGACCATCTGCGCGCGCTCGCGGCGAGCAACCGCGTCGCGCCCGCCCGCGTGGACGAGGTGCTGGAGGAGACGGGCCTGGCGAAGGTCGCGCGGCGCCGGGTGAAGACCTACTCCCTGGGCATGCGCCAGCGCCTCGGCATCGCGACGGCCCTGCTCGGCGATCCGCCCGTCGTCCTGCTCGACGAACCGTCCAACGGCCTCGATCCCGAAGGGATCATCTGGATACGGGAGTTGCTGCGCCGCCTCGCCCGTGAAGGCCGGACCGTCCTGGTCTCCAGCCACCTCATGAACGAGACCGCTTCATTCGCCGACCACCTGATCGTCCTCGGCCGCGGCCGTCTTCTCGCCGACACCCCGATGCGGGAGTTCATCCACGCGCGCCTGCAGCCCCGCGTACGGGTGCGCTCCACGGACGCCGACGCCCTCACCGACCTCCTGGCACGACACGGCTACCGCACGGCGGAGGGCGAGCATGGTGGCCGGACCGTGTTCGACGCGCGCGTGGACGACATCGGCCGTCTCGCCTCCGGCGTCGGCCTATCGATCCTCGAACTCGCCGCCGAGGAGGGCACCTTGGAGCAGGCATACCTCGATCTGACGGCCACAGAGGCCGAGTTCACCGCCGCTTCCTTCGTGGCTGCCACTCCCGCCCAGTCCCAGGAGGCCTGACCATGGCGTTCGCACCCGTCCTCCACTCCGAGTGGATCAAGATCCGTACCCTGCGGTCGATGCAGTGGGCCCTCCTCGCGGTCGTCCTCGCGACTGCGATCTTCTCCGCGCTCGCCGGACTGGACTCCGACAGCACCGACTCCGACCCGCTCTTCGCCGCGTTCTTCGGCGTCAACTTCGGCCAGGCCGCCGCCGTCGCTTTCGGTACGACGGCCGTCTCGTCCGAGTTCCAGGGCGGCGCTCTCCGACTTTCGCTGGCCGCCGTACCCCGCCGGGGCCTGTGGTTCACGGCCAAGGCGGTCGCGATAGGCGTACTGTCCCTGGCAGCCGGCCTGCTCACCGGAGTCGTGAGCCTCGCCGTCGGCAAGGCCGTCCTCGGCGACAAGGCGAGCGGACTCGGGGCTGCCGAGAGTTTGCGCGGCGTCATCGGCTGTGGCGCCTACCTTGCCCTGATGGCCCTCCTCGCGGCCGGCCTGACCGCCCTCCTGCGCAGCGGCGTGGCAACCCTGAGCATCCTCATCCCGTTCCTGCTCGTCGTGTCCTTCGTCGTCGGGGGAGTCTCCGGCGGCATCGCGGACTTCCTGCCCGACAAGGCGGGCCAGGTGATCCTCCACGAGACGTCCGACGGCGCGCTCGGCCCTTGGAGCGGCCTGGCGGTGGCGGCGCTGTGGGCGGCGGCCGCGCTGGCGGCAGGTGCGTGGAGTGTGCGGCGGCGGGACGCCTGACGCCGCGCAGCGGTGCCGATCACCGTCCGCTCTTGCCGAACCGCGCGATCGCCTCCAGGATCGCGTCCTGCATCGCGGGACTGCCTGTGTGTCCGGATTCGTCAATCACTTCCAGCTCCGCGTCCGGCCACGCCTTGGACAACTCCCACGCGGTCTTCAATGGGCTTCCGAGGTCGAGTCGGCCGTGGATCAGCACAGCCGGGATGCCGGCCAGCCGGTGTGCGTCACGCAGGAGTTGTCCATCTTCAAGCCAGGCATCGTTCGCGAAGTAGTGCGCGCAAATCCGAACGAATGCCATCAGTGCGTCGTCGGTCTTGTCGCTGTAGGCGCCCGGGTGACCAAGTACTTCGTGGGCGATGACAGCATCCTCCCAAGCGCACCAGTCCCGCGCCGCCTTCGCCCTGACCGCCTCATCAGGGCTGTTCAGCAGTTGGTCATAGGCGGCCACGAGATTGCCGCTCCGGTCCGCCTCCGGGAGTGCGTCGCGGAATGTCTCCCAGGGGCCGGGCAGCAGGCGTCCGACGCCGTGGTAGAGCCAGTCGGTCTCCTCCGGCCGGGTCGTGGTGACGCCGGCGATGATGATCTCGCAGACCCGCTCGGGATAGCGCTCAGCGTAGGCGAGGATCAGTGTTGAGCCCCAGGAGCCGCCGTAGAGGAGCCAGCGCTCGATGCCCAAGCGCTCGCGTAGCCGCTCCATATCGGCGATGAGGTGGTCGGTGGTGTTGTGATCGAGGCTGACGGACGGGTCGGAGGCGTGAGGCCGGCTTTCACCGCAGCCACGCTGATCGAACAGGACGATCCGGAAGACCTCGGGATCGAACATCTTGCGACTGCCGCGGTGCCCTCCGCTGCCGGGGCCGCCGTGCACGCAGAGGGCCGCCTTCCCATCGGGGTTCCCGCTGGTCTCCCAGTAGATCTGGTTTCCGTCACCGACATCGAGGAGGCCGTGCGCGTACGGTTCGATGGGCGGAAATGCCTGGGCCATGAGGTCTCCTCCTGGAGGCACGAAGAACAACTTCGCGAGGCTAGTCGACGGCTGTAACGACGTCTCCTGATTTGTCCTCAGCTCGGGCGGCATGCGGACCGGCCCGTTCGCCCATCGGGTGTTGACCGGCTTGGTCCGACCGCCGCGGGCGCGCGGCTCGCCAGTGCGGTGTCGCTGGTAGCAGGTGGCGCGGATCGGCTGGCCCTGTTGATCGCGGCTGGTGCAGGGGCCGGACCCGGCTGCAAATTGAGCAGGTTGCCCCGGGGCCCGAGTAGCAGCCGTCGCACAGGTTCGGGTGCGCTGCCCGCTGGTACCGCTCACCGGTGCCCAGCTGTACGTCCGGTGGCCGGTCTCAGTGCCGTAAAGTCCGTTACCCGGGTGGCAGTTGGTGGGCAGAATGGCTCCATGCCCGACTACATCGAAGTCAGCCTCGTCGGGGCGGAAGTGCGTCTGGAACTCGCCGACGTCGGGGAGCCCGTCGCGGACGGCGACGGCTGGACACCGGTGTCCAGCGGCGGGGCCAGGGTGACGGCGATGGCCGCCGACGCCCTGAAGGCGACCCTGCGGCCGCTGGGCCCGGTACTGCAGCACGTGCACGACTCGATCATGGGCGCCGAGAAGCCGCCGCAGGACGTCTCCGTGGAGTTCGGGGTGCAGATCGGCCAGGACCTGAAGCTCGGGATCGTCGGCGGCAGCGGCCAGGCCACGATGAAAATCACGGCGACCTGGCGGCTCGGCAGCGGATCGAACTGACCGATGACTTGGTTCCGACAGGATGGCTCCCCCAGCCCCGTCGTGTCCTTGCTGAGGCGGGGCCCCGGGGGCGTGGAAGAGCGCGGCGGCAAGGAGGCGGGCACCGCGGTGCTGCTGTCCCCCCGTCAGGTTCTCACCTGCGCGCATGTGGTCAACGACGCCCTCGACGTGCGGCCCCTGACCGCCGACCGCCCCGCCGCCGAGGGACTGGACGTCGTCTTCCACACCGCCGGGACGCCTCGACGGACTGTCGCCCGGGTGACGGTGTGGGTGCCGCCCCGGCGCATGCCTTCGGGGGTTTGGCACGGCGACCTGTGCGTCCTGGAGCTGACGGAACCCGCGCCCGAGCAGGCCCGGCCCGCAGTGTGGCGGGAGATGGCCGAGGGCCAGGCGGTCCGCGCCTTCGGTCCCGACGGCAAGGCCGGCGGCTTCGCAGACACCGAGGTCAAACTGGCCGACCAGGGCATCTACTACCTCGACGGGGCGCTGTCCGGTGCGGCCATCGCCCCCGGCTTCAGCGGCGGACCACTGTGGTACCGGCACGATCCGGCCGTGGTCGGCCTCGTGGTCGCGCACCGCGAGACGCACGGCCCGCTCACCGGCCAGCAGGTGATACGGCGCAGTTGGGCGCTGCCCTGGCAGACCATCCGAGCCGAACTGCTCGCCGCGGGCGCCGGCGACCTGATCGAGCGGTGCCCGGCACGCGACACC
Source organism: Streptomyces sp. NPDC088157 (assembly GCF_044741545.1). NCBI lineage: Bacteria > Bacillati > Actinomycetota > Actinomycetes > Kitasatosporales > Streptomycetaceae > Streptomyces > Streptomyces sp. NPDC088157. Next base: position 1,363,020 of record NZ_JBIUSU010000001.1, on the reverse strand, counting down.
ATAACCGCGGATCCCGCACGGGAGGCACTGGGCCAGGCCTTGTGGGAACTCCTCGGCGATCCGCTGATCCGGGCCGACCACGCCAGAAGACTCGCGGACCAGTTGGGCTATCACCCACCCGCGGACGCGTCGGCACCCGGTGTGGAGGAGCTGGCGGACCTGCTCATCACGGCGGACCGCGCCCTGGCCACCCTGACCGAATCCCTGGCCTCCGCCCACCCCGGCAGCGGGCGTCCACAGGCGCTGGACCGGCTGCTCGCGGCGGGCCGGCTGTCCGACACCGCCCGGCTGCTCTCCGTCGGCGAGCACCGGAGGCTGATGGGAAGGCTCAAGCAGGTCGCCGCGAACGATCCCGTCCTGTTGCCCCGCGCGGCCCGCGAGGCCCTGCGCTACATCCCGCTGCCCGCCGCGCTGCGCGGTGCACGCCTGTCACCGGAAGACGTCGAGGCGGCACTGGGCGAGCTGGAGACACTTCCCGACGGTGATCTGCCGGACGGCGGACCCTCGGTGCCCGCGCTGCTCAAGCTCGTCGAGTTCACGGCGGCGGCACTGCCCGACCCGCACCGCGAGGAGCTGCGCTCGTGGAGCGGGCGGGTCTCCCGCCGACTCGGCGTACACCAGGCGGCCCTGGCCCAGCGCAGGGCCGACGCGGCCGCCTGGACTGCTCGGCAGCCGGCCGCCGTCACCCGTATCGTCGCGCAGATCAGCACCTTCGCCTCGGACCCGCCGGGGCAGCACCGGTGCCGCCTGTGGCAGGTGCGCGAGGACGGAACGCCGGTCCCCGTGTTCACCGAGGAGTCGGGACCCGCCACCACGGACCGCATCGGGCGGCTCATCCGACAGGCGGCGGAGCGCGCCGAGTTGGACAGCGGCCAGGAGGTCAAGGACGTGGACATCCTCGTCGACCGGGAGGGGCTGCATCTGCCGGTCGACGAGTGGGACGCGGGGAACGCGATCGAGTGGCTGCCGGGCGAACCGCTTGGAGTCGGCCACCGGGTGGCACTGCGCTGCCCCGACATCACCGGCCACAACCCCAAGCACGCGCACATGCTGCGCGCCCGCTGGTCGGACGCCGACGCGGCCGAACCGCTCGTCGTGGACGAGAAGACGGCCGACCCCAAGCAGCTCTACAGCCTGCTGCGGACGTCCCACGAGCGCACCGGCAAGGTCGTCCTGCACGGCCCGGCCCTGGCTCGCAAGATCCTGCTGGAGATCTGCCTGGCCTGCGGCGTCCCTGTGATCCTCTGGGACCGGGTGGCACAGTCGCACGCGGACGCCCGCCGCCTCGACGAAATCGCACCGCACGGACCGCTGTTCCAGCTGCCGGAGAGGGTGCGGACCTTCCGGGGGAAGATCTGGGCGGACCCCGAGCGCCACCAGGCGCGCCCGTCCCTGGTGTGGGAACCGGAGGAACCCTCGCCGCTGCCGAGCCGCCACCGTCTCATGGACCCAGCCGAAGGAGCGCAGACGCGATGACCGATACCGGTGGCGTGCGGGGAACTCCGGTAGCCGACCACGAGGAGTGGCGGCTGTTCCGGGGCGACGGCGAGGAACGGCACGTCGCCCTGCCTTCGGCACCGCCCTGGCGACGCTTTCCCCGCACTACCCGGGCCAACGAGCGCCCGTACCTCATCGGCGGGAAGGAGGCGGACGTCGTCAGCGCCGCCCTTCACCTGCGACGGCCGCTGCTCGTCACCGGGCATCCGGGCACCGGCAAGTCCTCGCTGGCGTACGCCATCGCTCGCGAGCTGCGCCTCGGTACGGTGCTGACCTGGTCCGTCAACAGCCGCAGCACCGTGCAGGACGCGTTGTACCAGTACGACGCGGTCGGCCGGCTGCGCGAGAGCAACCTCGCGCGCGGGGACGACGAACCCGGCCTGGGCATCGGCTCCTACGTGCGGCTCGGGCCGCTGGCCACCGCGCTGCTGCCCACGGCCCGGCCCCGGGTGCTGCTCGTCGACGAGCTGGACAAGGGAGACCTGGACCTGCCCAACGACCTGCTGACCGTCTTCGAAGAGGGCGAGTTCGAGATCCCGGAGCTGGCCAGGCTCCCCGACAGCCAGACCACCGTCACGGTGATGACCTTCGACGCGGGAGCCCAGGCCGAGCTGGTGCGCGGCCGGGTGCGCTGCGAGGAGTTCCCCGTCGTAGTCATCACCAGCAACGGCGAGCGCGAGTTCCCACCCGCGTTCCTCCGCCGCTGCATCCGCCTGGACCTGCCCGACCCCGACGAGGACAAACTGCGGGCCATCGTGGCGGCCCACCTCGGCGAGTCCGAGGTGGCGGGCATGGACGAGCTGATGGCCGCGTTCCTGAACCGGCGCGCCCGAGGCGAACTCGCCACCGACCAGCTGCTGAACGCGGTGTTCCTGCGCATGGGCGGAGTGAGCCTGGACGCCGACGGTCTTCTGGACGCCGTGCTGCACCGGCTCGGCGGCACCGTGTAGCCATGATGCCGGAAGCGCTCCTGAAGGTACTGGCCGACGGCGGCATCCCCGTGTCCGCCGAGGAACTGCTCGACGTCCTGTGGCTGGCCCGGCACATGCCCCCGGGTGCCGCAGCCCCACTGGCCCGCGCGGCCGGGCGGACGGACGACGCCGCACACCCCGGAGCCGTCCGGGGACAGTCCGGCGAAGGCGATTCGCGGGACCCGGGCCACCGGCACTCCAGGACCCCCCGGCCGTCGAACGCCGCGAACCGGCCCGCTCAGAACACCGCGGCGGACCAGGCGGCCCGCGCCTCCACCCGGCCGCGCGGCCCGGAGGGGACCGGCGGCGCATTGCACGCGGCCGACGGCGCCGGGCACCAGCAGACCTCGCCGGCGCTTCCGCTCCGCATTCCGGAGGGCAAGGTCCTGACGCGGGAGGAACTGCCGTTGAGTCGGGCCCTGCGGCCCCTCAAACGCAGCCGCCCCGATCCGCGCGCCTGGGAACTGGATGAGCGGGCGACCGTGACGGCCGTGGCGGAGACCGGGCTCCTGGACCCCGTCCTGCGCTCCGCCCGCATCCGATGGCTCGACCTGGTGATGCTGGTCGACGACGGCGTGTCCATGCTGCTGTGGCGCCGCCTCGTCACCGAGGTACGGCAGCTCCTCGAACGCAGCGGAGCCTTCCGCACCGTGCGCGTGCACGGCCTCGACACCCGCAGCCAGAACGCCCCGCGGATCTTCATGCGCCCCTACCTCGGCGAGGACCACGGCGCCGCGCCCACCGTGAGTGCCACCGACGCCGCCGGCGGCACCCTGCTGCTGGTGATGAGCGACGGCGTCGGAACGGCCTGGCAGGACGGACGGATGCACGCCTTCCTCGCGCGCCTGGCCCGGCACGGCCCGACCGCCGTGATGCACACCCTGCCGGAACCCCTGCGCGACAACTCGGGCATCCGCGGCCGGCTGTGGCAGGTGACCACCCGGCGCGCGGGAGCCGCCAACCACACGTGGCAGATTCGCGATCCGGTCCTGCCACCGGAACTGGCCCCGTTCGACGGACTGCCCGTCCCCGTCCTGGAACCGTCGGCGTCCGTGGTCGAGGCCTGGGCCCGCCTCATCGGCTCCGCCGGCACGAGCGAGCGAATGCGCCTGCTGGCCCCCCTGCCGCCCGCCCTGCCCCCCACCACGCCCTGGCCCGACCCCCAGGACGCCGGCCACGACGTGCTGCGCTTCCGCGCAGCGGCCACCCCCGAGGCCTACCGTCTCGCCGCCCACACGGCAGCCGTCGCACCGGTGACCGTGCCGGTCATGCGGCTGATCCAAGGCGTCCTGGGGGACCACATCGACACCAGCCACCTGGCGGAGGTCTTCCTCGGCGGCATGATGCGCCGCACGGACACGGGCGGTGACCGCACCCACCCGGAACACCGCGTCTTCGACTTCCCCGAGGACACCCGGCGCATCCTGCTGAGCACCGTACCGGCGAGCGAACTGCTGCGGACCAGTCGGGCGCTCGTGACCCGTCTCACCGAACTGGCGGGCAGCGCACCGGAGTTCGCCGCCTGGCTGGCACACGAGCACGGCCCCGGCCGGGTCAGCGCTACGGGACGGCCGTTCACGATCGCCGACGAACGCCTGCTGCGGCGCCTCGGCCTGTCCGCCGCCCCGGCGTCTGCGTCCCCTTCGTTGCCGCCTTCGGGAGGCGGGAGAGCCGACGTCAGAGGACTCGTCGACCGGCCGGGCTCGCCATGGAAGAGTTTGCGGGAGGATGACCCGGCCCGGCTGGGCTCGTACACCCTGTTCGCCCGCAGCAGCGTCGTCCACGGGCATGTCGTGCAGTACCTCGCCTGGTCCTCTCCCCGCGACACCGACCCGGACCGCATCACGCTGCTGCGGGTGCCCCGCAGCGGGGACCGCACCGCCGACAGGGACCTGGCCCGCACCGAGGCGACGGCACTGGTACGCCTCATCGGTCTCAGCGCGCCCATGCTCTGGCGGCAGGAACTGGACGACGAGCCGTGGCTGGCGGTCGACCCCCACCTGCGGCTCGCGAGCAGGCAGCCGCCCCAGACCCTCAAGGCGTTGCTGCGCGATGGGCTTCTCAGCGAGACTCAGTTGGCCCTGACAGGCGCCAAACTGGCCGCCGGAGTGGCCCGCGCGCACGGCAAACAGATGGTGCACGGTGCACTGACCCCCGACCGCGTGCTCGTCACGGAGAAGGAAGTGCTCATCGCGGACTGGGCGACCGCCACGATCGACGGCGTCCCGAGCCGGCAGCGCCCGGCCCCCGAACTGGACAGCGCCTATCTCGCACCCGAACTGGCAGCCCGCCGCCCGACCCAGCCCACGGAAGCGTCCGACGTCTTCGCGCTCGGTGCCCTGTTGCTCACCATGCTCCCGGGTTTCCCAGCGGCGGAGGGCGAACTGCAACGCGTCCTGCGGCAGTGCGTGGCCCGCGATCCGCGTGTACGGCCTTCCGCCGCGCACCTCTCCCGTGTCCTGCGCGCCCACGCGAAGGCACTCGCCCCGCGTTTCTCCGGCGGGCGCCCCGGATATCCGACAGGGGCCGAGGCGACCGCTCCCCGGACCCTGCTGATCAGCTACGCCGGTGTCGACCGCCCATGGGCCGAGTGGATCGCCTGGCACCTCGAGGAGGCGGGGCACCACGTCGTCCTGGACGTGCCCGAGGTTCCCCCGGGGGCCGCGTTCGCACGGCACCTGCACAGCGCCGCGCAGAACGCCGACGCCGTGATCATGCTGCTCTCGAAGACCTATGCCGCGTCAGGATGGGCCGGACTCGACACCGACGTCCTGAGCACGTATCGCGTCATTCCGCTGGCTGTGGAAGCCTTCACTCCCGAGGACCTGCCGGAGTCCCTGCGGAGTGTGCTGCGCCGCAACCTCTTCGGTCTTGACGAACCGGCCGCCCTGGCCGCCCTGCTGGACGCGGTCCGCGGCCCGGTGCCCGGACCAGTTCCCCCCTTCCCGTCCCCCCTGCCACCCCCGGCTTTCCGACGCCCGCCTGTCCCCACCCACCTGTCGGTGCCCGACACCTGGAACGTCGGGCGCCGCAACCCGGACTTCACCGGACGGGAGCGGGTACTCGCGCACCTGCGTGATGTCTTCGCGCCGGAGGAACGCGGCGCCGTGCAGGTGCTGCACGGCCAAGTCGGCGTCGGCAAGACCGAGGTCGCCGTCGAGTACGCCCACCGTTTCGCCCGTCTCTACAACGCGGTCTGGTGGATCGACGCCAAGGACGCCGAGCGGATCCCCGTCCAATACGCGGAACTCGGCTTCCACCTCGGTGTCCGGATGACCCCCGGGCTGATCCCCCACCTGCTGCCGGAGCTGTTCGAGCGTCTCCGCACGCGTGACGACTGGCTCATCGTCCTCGACGGCGTGGAGGACCCGGAAACGGCCGACCGCTACATTCCTGACGGGCCCGGTCACGTCCTGATCACATCGAGGAACCCCGCGTGGGCGGAGCGCGCCCGCCCGACTCGCCTGGGGGTGTTCACACGCCTCGACGCGGTGGAGTTCCTCACCGAGCGGCTGGGGGTGACCTCCAGGGAGGCCTACCTTCGCGCCGAAGAACTGGGAGACCACCCTCTCGCTCTCGCACGAGCCGTCGAAACCCACAGGACAGGAGTGGCGAACGACCCCTATCCTCCTCCGGTCTCACAGGCCGTCACCAGCCTCGGCCACGAAGATCTCGTCGCCATGGACCTCCTGCGCATGACGGCGTTCCTCGGCCCCGAGCCCATCCCGGTGACCTGGGCGCCGGAACTCCTCCAGCAGTACGCGCTCCCCGGGCTCCATCTGGACCCGCCGCCGCCCGAAACGGCCCTTCGGCCGCTGGCCCGTCGGGGCCTGGCGGACGTGGAGGACGACACCTTCCGGATCCACCGGCTCACCCAGGCGCTGGTCCGCGCCCGGACCGACGAGGAAGCGGTGTCGGGCAAGGTCGCCGCCTTCCTCGCCGCCGTCGACATCGGTCGGCCCGACGTCCCCGACGCGTGGCCCCTGTGGTCCCTGTTCACCGCGCACCTGACCACCGGCCACCTCGGGGCGGCCGAGCGGCCGGAACTCCGCCCACGACTGCTGAAAGCCGTTGACTACCTGATGGCGAGCGGACAGCACCAGCCGGCACACGACCTGATCGTCTTCCTGCGGCGGACCTGGTCCGGCGCGCCGGGAGCCGACCACCCCGACTCCCTCCGCCTGTCCAACGCCCTCGCCGTCACGCTCAACTACCTGGGCAGGCACCAGGAGGCATACGGCGTCCACGAGGACAACGTGGCCCGGTCCCGGCGGGTCCGCGGCGACGACCACCCCGACACGCTCGCCGCGGTCCACAACCTGGCGCTCTCCCTGCACCGACTGGGCCGCGTGCCGGAAGCCGTCCCCCTGCTCCAGGACGCACGCCTGCGCGCCGTACGCGTGGGGGACCCCGACCACCGGGTCACCGAACGCCTCACCAAGACCCTTGCCGCCCTGCTGAGACTCGCGGGCCGGGAGCACGAGGCGGAGGAACTGCTGCACGACCGAGACTGAGGCCTGTCCGGCGGAGGAAGCCTGACGGTTGAGGCGCCCGAAGGCCAGTGGGGCAGCCGCGCCTGCGCCGATACCGTGCGGCTGGAGAAATGGACCTTCCTGATCTACTGCTTCACCGAAGCCGGCAGCGCACTGTGGCCTGCGCCCGCCTGCAGCGGTGGGTCGAGCGATCACCGCTTCAGGAGTTCGATCCGCGACCGTCCGTACTGCGGCCAGCACCAAGTAGGCCGAAGTCCGCTGTTGTTGATGTCAGGTGTGGATGTCAGCCGTCCATCAGATCCGGGTAGGGACAGAGTTCCAACGGGGCGGTCGGACGATCGGCCCACTTCCACCAGAGGGGTCGGTTGGAGCAGCCCCAGACCACACGGCAGGTTCGGCGGTCGTCCTCCTCGCGGTGACAAAGCGCCATCGCACCGGCCTTCCGGGGGCACTGGGCGGCCTTGATCCGGCGTTCGGAGCGGCGCCTGGCGCGGTCGTCGCACTCGGCCAGCAGCAGTTCGGCCAGGAACACCAGGTAGGACATCTGGTCGTTGCCGGCCTTGGCCGCCAGGTCGGGAAACTGGTTGCGGATTGTGGGCAGTCGCAGGACCCGGCATGCCTGGTCGACGGCGGCTTGGGCGGCTTGTTCACTCATCCGGCGGCTTGGGCGGCTTGTTCACTCATCCGGCGGCGAGGGCTCATGGCGGCGGCTTCTTCCTGCTCGGCTTCTGAGTAGGTCTCGGGGGCCGGCGCGCGCCCAGCGGCGGCCACGGCGGCTCGCCGGCTGGGAAGCAGCTGGTCGTAGATCGACACGTCAGGCATGGGGCGGGTGTCTTTGGGCAGTTGCGCCAGGGGCCGCTGGGTCAGCGAGGTGACGGTCGCTGCGACGGCCCGGTCTGCCTCGGTAGTGGCTCGGCGTCGTGGCTTGGCCGAGGTCGGTTCGTCGTTGTCGGCGATGCGGCGGGCTTCCAGCGCGGCCGCGTCCGCGGTGAGCGCTCCGACCTGCAGCGCGGCGGCCAGGCCGGCGACGACGTGGTCGTGCTGCATGTGCCGGTGCAGCAGCAGAACCTCGATCAGAGCGCGGGTGCCGACGGTGTCGCTGTGGGCGTTGCAGGCGGCTGTCCACCAGGCTTCGTGGATCGGGTGAACTGGCCTGCGGCCCGGGCCTGTTCGAGGACGGTGGCGCCGGGCAGCGCGCCCGGTTTGCGCAGCAGCGCTTCGAGATAGTGATCGAGCTCGAGCCGTGATCCGCTCTTGGTCAGCAGCCGTTCGTGCTGGGCGATCTCGGTGCGGCCGTCGAACACCACGAGCTCGGAGGCGTGCAGCAAGACCCGGACCTGGCGGCCGATGAACCGGGTCGGGACCGAGTAACGGTGGGTGCGGACGGTGATCTGGGAGAACCGGTCGACCCGTGGGGTGAACCAGCGGCCGGTCTCGAACGTCTCGACGGGCAACGGCTTCAACAACGGCCGTTCGACGGCGAACAGCTCGCCGATCGTGCGGGGACGGGTCCCGATCCGCCGGGCCTCGTCGGCCAGATCCCACTCGTCGATCAGCATGTTCAAGTGCGCCAGCGAGTCGATCTCGGGGACGGGAACGAAGTGGTTGCGGCGAAACCAGCCGATCTGGCCCTCGACGCCGCCTTTCTCGTGGGCGCCCCCGATTCCCGGCGTGCAGTAGAACGGCTCGATGCCGTAGTGGGACCGAAATGCGGTCCACCGGTCGGTCTCGAGCCGGCGCCGCGTGAAGCCGAGCACCGACGCGACCGCGGCCTTCAGGTTGTCATACCGGATCTTGCCGAACGGCACGCCGCCCAGCACTCTGAATGCGTGCTCGTGGCCCTCGAAGAACGCCTCCTGACCGCCGGAGGCGAACACCCGGTGCACCGCCTTCCCGGAGAACGACAACCGCAGGCAGAACAAATGGCACTTCACCAGCTCGCCCCGCAAACGGACCGCGACCTCGCCGAAGTCGACCTCGGCTTCGGCGCCGGCCAGGTGCGACTGCTCGATGAACACCTGCGCCGGGCCACGGCCGGCCTCGACCCGAATCTCCGGCTTCCGCTTGGCGACGTGTGCGCACGACCTGGTAGGACACGTCGTCCATCGCGTGCTCGTTGATCAACCGGCGATAGATCCGGACCACCGTGTGACGCTGCTTCCTCGGCGCATCCAGATCAGCCAGCAGCATCTGGTCGATCACCGGCTTGAACGGATCCAGCTTGGAACGGCGAGGCGCGTACGGTTCCCGAGGTTGCGGCCACGCCGAACTCAGCGCCTTCTGAACAGTCCGCCAGCCCACCCGGTACTTGCGCTCCAGTGCCCGGTTCGACATGCCCTCGCGAGCGTCACGCCGCAGCGCGGCATACAACTCGACCTTCGACTGACCAGGCGGCATCGGCGGTGCTCCTTCACTGAGCACATTCACCTTGCCACCGCAACGCCGCGAGTGCCACTACTTCTCACGAACAACTTCCCAGCTAACCAGCCGGTGAAATCCACTCAGACGGACAACTGACAACCCACAAACACCGTCAGAGCCATCCTTGCGAAAACCATTGGTGCCCGGCTTGCTCCGCTGATGGACTGGCGTCCTACCGTGAGTCTGCCGCGTGACGGAGGTAGTGGTTGTGACAGGCTATGACGTGCTTGCCGAGGTGTACGAATGGCTCATCTCGGATGCAAAGTTGCCTCCAGCCGAGTTCGCTGCGTCGTTCGACGACGTCCTCAATCTCCTGCCGTCGAACGCTCACGTCCTCGACTGTTCGTGCGGAACCGGACAGTTGGCGGTTGGCCTCGCCGGTCGTGGCATGCAGGTTGTCGCAACTGACGCCAGCGAGGCGATGGTTCGTCGGACTGCAGAGTTGTCCGAGGAGTTCGGGGCATCCGTCCGGGCCGTACGGGCGAACTGGGAAGAGTTGCCCGACCATTTCCAGGACAACACGTTCGACATGGTGTTCTGCGTTGGCAACTCGCTTCACCATGCCGCGGGCGCGACAGGCAGGGGTGCTGCTCTGGAGTCGATGTCACGGCTTCTGCGCCCCGGCGGGCGCTTGGTACTCACATCCCGCACTTGGGAACTCGTGAGGGCCAGAGGTTCCCGGCTGGAGATCAGTGACCGACTCGTCCGCCGGAACGGTCGCGATGCCGTCGTGGTCTACCGCTGGGAGATTGCGCCGCATTGGGAGGAGGAGCACCACATCGAGATTGCGATCGCGCAAGTTGATGCGACCGGGTTGGTTCTTGTCCGCTCGGAACTGCTGTCCTGCTGGCCCTACCGGTACGAGGAACTCGAAGTCGAGCTGCACCGGGTCGGACTCCAAACGGAACTGAGCACGTTCGATCTTGAGGCCGAGAACTACATGGTGGTCGCGAGCAAGGTATAAACACCGACTCTCAGTCCCTGGCCGGACCGCGCGGTTGCTCGCAGGACGCTTGCGCCCTCTCATCGGTGCGGGTTCAAGTGGTCAACGCAACGCCTCGGACGAGGAGTGCTCGTCGATCAGACAGCGGTAGATCCGGGGTGACGGTGTGGCGCTGTTTCCTGGTCGCGTCCAGATCAATGAGCAGGATCTCGTCGATCAGCAGCGTGAACGGATCCAGCTTCGACGGCCGCGCCGAAGCGGTTGTCGTGCGTGGCTGCGGCCAAGCCGAGGTCAGGGCCTTGTTGACCGTGCTCCAGGTGACGCCGTACTTGCACTGCAACGCCCGGTTCGACATGCCATCACGGGAGTCGCGCGGCAGCGCGGCGTACAACTCGACCTTCGACTGGCCAGGCAGCATCGGGGGTGCTCCTTTACTGAGCACATCCAGCTTGACACCGCAACCCCGATGGTGACGTCAGAATTCGCGAACATCTTTCTGGGACATCACCTGGTGCCGTCAGCTTTCACGAACAACTGACGTCACCAACTACCGACAGAACCACGGGTGAATGCCTGCGGTGCGGCCTCGTCGGACCCGACTGCTTTCTCCGTGGTTCCCCGCTCTTCCCGCCCGATCTGGTGCGGCTGTGGTGCGCGTCCTGGTCGTCGAGCCCTCACGGGCGCCTACCGCTTCTGCGCTCGGTACCGCTTCATCAGCGCAGTGATCCGCGCTTGGTCCGCCTGACCATTGAGCTCGGCCAGGAGATCGTCAGGGCACAACTCGTAGAGGTCGCCCCACCATCGGCGTCCTCGGTTGTCCCAGACTCGGTAGCCACCCGGCACGCCCCTGGCGACGTAGCGTCTCCTGCTCACCGTCCCCCTGCTCCCGGCACCGCTGGGCCGTCACCCAGCCTCATCCCCGCCTGACCATACGCAGGGTGCGGCTGGCCTGCGAGGCGTTATGCAACAGCGCCGGCCCGCACGCCTTCCCACCGTGGCGGGCGTTGCGCAGGGGCGCTCCCGGGTTCATGGGCGGCTGGACTTCGGCGCTGAGACGGCTTCGGTTCTCGTCTGCACGGCCATGAGCAGCACTGAGCGAGACGGACGTTGGCGTCCAGCCGGTGCGGGTGTCGTCGGACTAGAGGCCGCGAAGTGCCTCGTACAGGTCGCCGTAGGCGCTCCAGCACGTGACGCTTCCGTCGTCATTCAGACTGCCCATGTACCAGTCCTCATCGTTGACGGCTTTCACCAGACAGAGCCCGTGGAATCCCAAGACGATCTCGGAGTGGAGCCGCTCGCCTTGTGCCGGCCAGCCTGTCACGACTCGATCGGTGTCGAGAGATGCGGCCTCCCAGTCGCCGGAGACCTTACGAATCTTCTCCAGGGTCCAACCTGCCGGGAACTGCCTGCCATCCCATGATGATGCCAGCCACCGCACGCTCCGAGTGCGGCAAGGCTTCTCAGAACACCGCTTCAGGAGTTCGTTCAACGGGGCTTCAGGAGCTTCGAATGCCTGGTGCATGACCGTCAGGGCCGCTCGTAGCTGCGGCTGTCTGCCGTTGTTGATGTCGGATGTGGATGTCGGATGTGGATGTCAGGCCGGCCGAGGCACTATCTTCACTGCCCGGTAGTCGTAGCCGTCTTGCTTGAAGCCAGGGGCTTCCCATTGGAGATCTACACGTTGCCCCGGCGACAGCGTATGGAAGCCCTTCGTCTGGATTTCGGCGTAGTGGCCCCAACAACCGCCGGGTGTCTCGGGAGAGTCGAGTACCCCCCACCCTTCCTCGTCGTGCCACTCACGGACAGTCGCAGTCACCATGCAGCGACTATACGAGTGCCGGCCGCGCCGACGTATCGAGGGGCCTCAGCTTGGGAAGCCGCGATCCTTCGCGGCCGGTTTGGGCGCTGACCTGGTCGGACGACGCGGTCGCGGTCTCGTTCGGCTCGGCTCGCGCTCGGCCAGGGTGATGAAGCCGCAGCAGGGACAGCGGTACGGTCCATCCGCGTCAGCGCCCTGAACATTGAACAAGGTCACGGCTGAGACAATGCCTGGTGCGCCGGGAACCAAGCACCAGAGTTTTCGGGCCGGCCGATCGTTTCGTTTCCGCTCCCTCGTACTCGAATTGAGCCGGCGGGTTGCTCGTCCAGGGCTCTTTCATCCGTCCCTGGACGGCAGGAACTCACGAGTGGGACGGCCCGGGCGAAGGGACGATTTCACATCGCCGAGGTGTGGGTGACAGCAACAGCGCGACCACCAGCAGGCGATCGTGCCGACCTGGCGAGCCGTGCTGAGGACGCTCGGGAATTATCCAGGTGTGGGCCGGCACGAGTAGATGCCAGAGTCACCGTCGTGACCTTGATGAACGTGCTCGTCGACTTCGCCCGGACCGGCCGTATCGGCCCGCTTCACTGCGGCATGCCGCTGACCGAGGCCGAGGATCTCCTGGGTCCAGGACGCCCACACCCCGCTATTCGGATGATACCGGACATTGACGGCTACCCCCACGCTTGGGACAGCCTGGAGCTGGTCATCACCCAACGCCTTGTCAGCGGAATCGGGATCAGCCTCCGGCCAGGCCCGACGACCAGGTTGCCGCCGCTGGTCCTGCCCGACGCGGAGTCCTATCCGTCCACAGTGCTCCGAGAAGACCTGATCGCCCGCCTTGATGCAGTCGACTGCCGCCACGACGTCAACGACCGCCTCACGTTCGGACAGCAATCCAGCATCCTCACCCAACCCGCCAACGTCTGCGCGGTGTTCTTCACCCCTGGCCGTGACGACCGCATGTCCCTTCGTGAACGCCACTATCTCGGCGTGATCCACAAGCGCACCGATTGACTTCTTTGCCCGCAATGAACCCGGCCAGTGAGCATCCGCAGGGCCGCCGGCATCCGGTGGCGCCGCCCGCTTTCTGGCCGGCAACATGCCCCAGAGGTTCCTGCGCCCTCGGGGTCGTTTGCGCGGGTCGGCGTCCGGTAGCCGCAGCGTCGTGCCCGACTCGCCCCAGCTGAGCGGCTGGACCTGCTCCCCTGCACGTCGCGCATGCCGAGGAGATGGCCGCGGTGCTTCCCCATCCACCCCTCACGGGCATCCCGTGAGGTGGTCGTCAGTCAACCTCCGCCCCTGCGACCAGCGCATCGAGCGCCGTACGCAGCGCGGCCAGTTCGGCCGGGGTGGGATCGGCCGTTTCGTGCGGCACCAGCGCAGCGGGGGTCACCACGGGGGTGGTGCCCCCAGGACCGGGCACAGCCGTGGCGCGGGCAAGGAACGCGCCGTTGTCGGGCGGCGGGGCGCTGAGACCGTCGCCGAGCCTGCGCAGCGCTGCCACGAGCGGGGGCTGGGGGAACGGGAAGTCCGCGGAGAGCAGCCCGGCCTGTTGGGTGTGGTCGTCGCCGCGGAAGTCCAGGACCCAGTTCTCCCAGCCCGACAACGGCCAGTTGTGGATGCCGGCCACGGTCTGCACCGCCCAGAGCGAGACGGCGCGGGCCTGCGGCTCGAAATGGACGCCTCCGTACGGCATGTCTGTGAGCGGAGGGGTGGCAGACGACGCAACGAGCAGGTCGATCAGGCCGGGGCCGTCGGCGACGTGCTCGATGGGCTCCCGACCGCTGCCCCACGCGCGAACGCTTCCGTCGGGCAGGCGCAGGGAGACGACGGACCAGGGCTCGCTGTTCTCGGTGTCCGCGAACCAGGAAGGTTCGAAGGTCTCGAACCAGCCCGGCGGTCGGGTCAGGTCCCTGCCGAGGCCCAGGTGGTGGGTCAGATCGCCCATGCCGTCGTGCGCGAAGCGGACATCCCAGCCGGGCCATGTCCGGGCCAGTACGGCGCGAGCGGCGAGGTGGTCGGACCAGCTGTCCGCGAAGGCAAACCAGAGCAGGATCCGGCGGTCGTGATCGACGAGTGCGGCGCCCTCGCACCACACGTCGTCGAGCCATTCGTCGAGCTCCCGGTTGGCGCGAAAGCAGCGTGTCGCCGCGGCCGGGCCCGGCAGCAGATCGTCAACTACCCGGTTGGCGGCCCAGTGCGAGTAGTACCGCTGCCAGGCGCCGTTCTCGACCACCACGTACTGCGCTCGTGCTCCCATGACCGGCGAGGCTAGCGCCGCGGGACGACGGGCGACGAACGCTTTTCAGGCGACCAGGTCGGGCGGGTCACCGGCGCCCAGGGTGAGCGCCTTGCGGGTCAGGCCGGAAACCGCCGTGGGCCCGCGCCGGGTGAGGACGCGCTGGAGTGGACGCGCATGACGCGGGCGAGTTTCGGCCGGCTCCATCCCCGTGACCCCCGGCCATGTGCGGGGCGGGCTGGGACTCCGGCTGCGCACGCACCGGCGGGCAGTCCGTGAGCAGAGCCGCAACGACATGGCAGCACTACGACCTGGGGCACGGCTACTCCTCCCAGGCGGCCCGCGGCATCCCGACCGCCAGCCGGCCTCGCTTCGCGGCCGTGTCGTTCACGTCGTTGTGGGACGTCGCTCTCGTCGGCTACGAAGGCGTCGGCGTCCCATGCCTTGTAGAGGCTCTCGAGGACGGCAGGGTATTGCGTCACCACAACACCAACTCGCGCGGCGTTCTCCACGTCCCCGACCCCTGGAACCGGCGTTGCCGGTGCCCGTCAGCCTTGCCGCCGACGCCGCCGCAGAACACCAACGGTGCCGCTAAGGGCCACAAACAGAGAGCCTCCCACCAGCCAGGACAGGTTCGAGGTGACGGATTCCGCGGGGTGACGCTCGAAGACCGTCCGTGACATTGCTTCCCCGAGCAGCCCGCCGGTCAACGTGATACCCCAGAACATCAGAAGGATCGTCCAGCCGTTCCGGGCACGCATCCAGTCATTCACGCGGTCATCATGCGCCCGGCGTCCCATCGGTCACAAGCCAGCCGCTGTAAGGCTATGCCCGCCGGTACCAAGATCACGACGCCCCACCCGCAATCGAGCACAACCTGCTGAGCACTCACGGCGCCTGGAAGTGCTTCGACTGCTCTGATCAGGCCATGCCCGCCGCGCCGTGTGCCGCCTCCGGTCGGCTTCCGTCCGACAGGAGACCGGTTTCCCGGCGCCGCTGCCCACAAAGGCCTCCGCGGCGGCCTCCGCCACAGGTGGACAGACGTCACCCGGCGGCGTCCGCACCGGTCAGCGGCGAACGAATCACAGCGACGTACGAAGTGCCGCATGCCCAGCTCGCGTTCGAGGCGCTGGACACGCCGGATACGTGGGGCCCGAGGCGGCTGCGCCATGCCCGGCCTGGACTCGGCCCGGCCGAGGTACGACATCTCGGCCACCGCCAGGAAGCACCCCCATGCGCCGTATCAGAGATGCGAGCGGCGATGATATACGTGTGCAAGGGATCTTGATTCTTTGCCGCTCCATGACATGAGCGGTCGGGAGCGGGTCCGCTCCAGGGACAAGCGATCGGCAGGCTGAGGACAAGATCGCTGAATCATCGTAAGACGGCTCACGGTCCGAGCCCCTTCCATCCGGCCCTGCCGCACGGCTCGGCTCCTCCGCGTGGACCCGCGGGCGGAGCGCGGCCCCGTGGCACGGTCTCCTTCGACTTGGTGCGAGCAGACGACTTGAGCGACGAGACCCTGTGGAACGTTTTGCTGGACGCCGCTCGGGAGGCCCCCGAGCAGGTGACGGTGCATGTGCGCGGCGATGGCACCGAGCTGGCCGTGACCTACCGTCAGCTGCAGGCAGGCGCCGTGCGGGTCGCCGGAGGGCTGCTGGCGGCCGGGATGGCGCCCGGCACCTGTGTTCCGCTGGTCGCCGACCGCAGCGAGGACTTCCAGGTGATGTTCTGGGGGCTGATAGGTGCCGGTCTGGTCCCGGTGCCGCTCGCTGCGGACGCCCGCCGAGTGGTGCCCGTCTGGGAGCACCTGGGCCGGCCACCCCTGTTCGTGGACGCGGCCGGCGCAGAGGTGGTACGGGACCTGCCGGGCGAGGCGACCGTTCTGCGGGTGGACGGGCTGCCGGACGGTGACGCGCTGGACGTGGCCGTGCCGTGCGCGCCGGGCGGTCTGGCGTTCGTGCAGTTCTCCTCGGGCAGCACCGGGCAGCCCAAGGGCGTCGAACTCACCCACGCGGCGGTGACGGCCAACCTGCGTCAGATCGTGGCCGTGTCCGATCTGGGCGAGGCCGACGTGATGGTCAGCTGGATGCCGTACTTCCACGACATGGGTCTGATCGGCACGCACCTCGCGCCGCTCGCCGCCCGTGCCAAGCAGGTCAAGATCGGGCCTCTGGCGTTCGCCCGGCGGCCGGGGGTCTGGTTCGAGACGGCCACTGCGCACCGCGCCACCCATCTGTCGGCCGCCAACTTCGCGCTCGCGCTGGCCGTCCGACGGATACCGGACGCGGACATGGCCCGCTTCGACCTCCGAAGCGTCCGGCGGGTGGTCGTCGGGGCCGAACCGATCTCCGCGTCCGTCTGGCGGGACTTCATCCGCCGTACGCGGCTCACGGGACTGGCGGCACACGCCCTCCAGCCGGTGTACGGGCTGGCCGAGGCGACCCTCGCAGTGACGTTCCCGCCGCCTGGTGAGGTCGCGGTGCCGCTGGTGGTCGAGCGGGGTGCGCTCGGCCGCGGACGGGTGGTCGATGCCCTCGGTGCGGACGGTGACGCTGTCGAACTCATGGACCTCGGCCACCCGGTGCCCGGCTGCTCCGTGCGGATCGTCGGCGACGGTGGCGAGGTGCTCGGCGAGCGGCTCGTGGGACACATCGAGGTGCGCGGGCCCCAACTCGCCCGCGGCTACCGGGGACTGCCCGACGACACCGCCGCCGCCTTTACCACCGAGGGCTGGCTGCGCACCGGCGACCTGGGCTTCCTTCGGGCGGGGCGGTTGTGCGTCAGCGGCCGGCACAAGGACGTGCTCTTCCTGAACGGGCTGAAGTACCACGCCTGCGACCTGGAGGAGGTCGCCGCCGGCACGCCTGGGCTGCCGCCCGGACCGGCCGCGGTGGTCGGCTCCACCGACCCCGCCACCGGCCGCGAGCGCGTGGTGGTGTGCGTCGCCTGGGCCCGTCCGCCGCGCTCGGCCGACGAGGTGCTGCGACGCGTCGCGGACAGGGTGGGTGAGGCCCTCTTCCATGACGACGTACGGGTCGTCGCCCTGCCGCCCGGTCAGTTCCCCCGCACCACCAGCGGCAAGATACGCCGCCATGTGCTGCGGGACCGGTTCGAGGCGGGCCGCTACGTCCGCGTCGTCACGCGCGCCCTCGGTGACGCAGCGGCCGCCCCCGCCGGGCTCGGGTCGGGCGGGGACGGTGTGCCCCGGTCACGCGCGGCGGCCGAGCGGGCGGTGCGCGAGGTGTGGGCCGGGGTGCTGGGGCGGCCTGTGGAGCGAATAGGCGCCCATACGTCGTTCCGGGCGCTCGGCGGGACCTCGCTGAAGGCGATGGAGGTGCTGGCCGCGCTGGAGGACGTCTTCGGCCGGCGGCTGGAGGTGTCGTCGCTGCGCGCCGGGGCGGATTCGGTGGCCGGGATCGTCGATCACCTGCTCGACGGAACACGGGCGCAGCTCGAGTCGGAGTCGACGGAGAGCGGCAAGGGGGCGGGACGCTCCGACGGGTCCGGCCCGCAGGCGGACGGCACGCTCACCGTCGTCGGCCTCGCCTGCCGATTTCCCGGCGCCGACAGCCCCGAGGAGTACTGGCGGCTGCTCGCCGAAGGGCGGGACCTCGTCACGCCGGTGTTGCCGCACCGGTGGGACGGCGAGGAGATACCCGAGGCCCGGTGGGGAGCGTTCCTGAAGGACCCGGCGGGCTTCGACGCCGCTCGGTTCGGGATCGGCGACGCCGAGGCCCGCGCCCTCGACCCGCAGGCCCGGCTGCTGCTGGAGCTGGCGCACGAGGCCCTGGAGCGGGCCGGATACGCCGGTCCGCGCCGCCGTGCCCACCGCATCGGCGTCTTCACGACGGCCGGGGACAGCGGCTACCGGGAACTGCTGGAGCGGGCGGCACGTGCGGACGGCACGGAACTGCCGCCCGCCGCGCTGACCGGGAACCTGCCCAACCTCCTCGCCGCGCGGATCGCGCACAGCTTCGACCTGGACGGTCCGGCCCTGGCCGTGGACACCGCCTGCTCCTCCGCCCTGGTCGCCCTGCACCTGGCCCGCCGCAGCCTCGCGGACGGCGAGTGCGACATCGCCCTGGTCGGCGGCGTCAACCTGCATCTCACCCCGACCGCGCATCGGATGCTGCACGCCGCGCAGGCCCTGTCGCCGACCGGCCGCAGCCGCGCGTTCGGGGCCGGCGCGGACGGCTTCGTGCCCGGTGAGGGCGGTGCGGTGCTCGTCCTGCGGCGGACGGCGGACGCCCGGCGAGCCGGTGACGACCTGCTCGCCGTGGTACGCGGCACCGCGGTCAACAACGACGGCACCTCGCTGAGCCTGATGGCGCCCAACCCCGCCCGCCAGCGCGAGGTCATCACCGCCGCCCACGCCGCCGCGGCCGTCGACCCGGCCGAGGTGACATACATCGAGGCGCACGGCACCGGCACGGCCCTCGGCGACCCGGTCGAGCTGGCGTCGCTCGCCAGCGCCTTCCCGCCGCTGCCCGGCGGACGTCCCCGGTTGCTGGGCTCGGCCAAGACCAACATCGGCCACCTGCTGAACGCCGCCGCTCTGCCCGGTCTGGTGAAGGTGGTGCTGGCACTGCGGCACGGTCAGGTGCCGCCCTCGCTGCACGCCGATCCGCCCGCCACGCCGGTCGCCGGGTCGGGGTTCCAGGTACCCGGCCGGCTCGTCCCGTGGCCCGCCCCGCCCTCGGGCGGACCGCTCGTCGCGGGCATCAACGCCTTCGGCTTCGGCGGCACCAACGCGCACGCCGTACTGGAACGGGCTCCCGTACCCGCCGGTCGTACGACCCGCGCGGAGCGGCAGGCGGGCGGGCCCCACCTCCTCGCGCTCTCCGCCGCCACAGCGCCCGCACTGCGCGCCCTGGTCCGTGAGCTGTCCGGCCACCTGGCAGCCCACCCGGAGATCACCGAGGCCGACCTGTGCCTGACCGTGGGGACGGCCCGTGACGCCGACCGCCACCGCCTCGCCCTGGTCTGCGACGGCGACGTACGCGCACAGCTGGCCGCCCTCGCCGCGGCGGGCGACACCGCGGACCACCCGCCCGCGGCGGCACCGAACGAGGTCACAGGCCATACGCCCGCGGCGTCGGACGTGTCCTCCGACACCGTCCGGGCGCGCCCCCGTCTCGTCTTCCTCTTCCCCGGCCAGGGCACCCAGCGCCCGGGCATGGCGGCGGGTCTCCATGCCACCGCGCCCATGTTCCGGGAGACCCTCGACGAGGCGTCCGCGCACCTCGGCCCGCTGTTCGGCCGCACCCTGACCGACTGGTGCACCGACCCCGGCGTCGATCCGGCCGAACTGGCACGCACCGAGATCACCCAGCCCGTCCTGGTCGCCTTCGCCGTCGCGCTCACCCGGCAGTTGAGCGCCTGGGGCGTCGTACCGGACGCCGTCACCGGCCACAGCGTCGGGGAACTGGCCGCCGCCTGCGCAGCCGGCCTGCTGCCGCTGTCCGACACCGTCCGCTTCGCCGCCGAACGCGGTCGGCTCATCGCCGAGCTGACCGAGCGGGGCGCGATGGCCGCCGTACGTGGGGCGCAGGACGCCGTGGATGCCCTGGTCGACGCGTCGGACGGCGCGCTCGCCGTCGCGGTACGCAACGCCCCCGGTCGGCTGGTGCTGTCCGGGACCGAGCGCGCGGTCGACGACGCGGTGGCCGAACTCACCGGGCGGGGCGTGGCCGCGCGCCGGCTCCAGGTCACGCGTGCCTTCCACTCACCGCTGATGGAACCGGCCGCGCGGGCGCTGTACGACGCCGCCCGCGCCATGTCGCCGGGGACTGCCCGGGTACCGCTGCTGAGCACCCTCACGGGCGACTGGGCGCCGGCCCCCGACGCCTCCCACTGGCGGGAACACGCGCTGCGGCCGGTGGAGTTCGGGGCCGCGGCTCGGCGGCTGGTCGAGGACGGTTTCGACACGTTCGTCGAGATCGGTCCCGCCACCGATCTGCCGGGGGCCGTGCGCCTGGCCGCCGCCGACTTCTCCGGCCCGGCACCGGTCACACTCTCCGCCTTGCCGGCCACGCGGTGGGAGGACGGCCGGGGCCGGGACGCGCTGCTGCGTACCGTCGCCCGGCTGTGGACCCGCGGTACTGCCGTCGACCACGCCGCGCTCGCACCGACGGGACGCCGCGTGCCACTGCCCACCTACCCCTTCCAGCGGCGGCCCTACTGGCCGGGCCCCGACGCCGCCCGGCTGCTGCACCGCGTCACCTGGACGCCCGCTCCCCTGCCGGACCTCCTGGGTCCGGTTCCGGTGACGCTGGTCGCCGGGCCCGAGGGCGAGGCGGTGCGGGAGCTGTCCGCGCGGCTGGCCGAGCGCGGGGTGCCGGTGGCCGAGGCGGGCGCGGAGTCCGCGCACATCGTCGTCCACCTCTCGGGGCGGGCGGCCGACTCGGCCGGCCCGGCCGCCGCGGCCGCTTTCCGGGACACGCTGCGGCAGTTCGACCGGGCCGGGGCGAAGCGTCTGCTGCTGCTCACCGAGGACGCCCACCGCACCGGCGCGGAGGGCGAGGCGGTGCCGTGTCCCGGGCAGGCCCTGCTCACCGCTCTCGCGCTCGCGTTCCCGGAGGAGACCGAGGGCGCGACGCTGGTCTGTGCCGACCTGTCCTCCGAGGACACTGCCGAGCAGCGACTCGCCAGTGTGGTATCCGAGTTGTCCGCGTCGGGTGACGAGGTGTCCGTGGCCGCCTGGCGCGGCGGTGAGCGGCTGCGCCGGGGGGTCGAGCCCTTGCCCCGTGACGCCGCGGCGGACCTGGCGGACCCGCTGCCCGCGGACGGCGTCTACCTGATCACCGGCGGCGCGGGCGGCCTCGGCGCCGCGCTCGCCCGGGACCTCGCCGGACGCGGCCGCCCCACCCTCCTGCTCACCGGCCGTTCCCCGCGGCCCCCGGCCGCGCTGCTCGCGGAACTCGGCGAACTCGGCGCCGACGCCCGCTACCAACGGGCCGACGTCACCGACGAACGGCAGCTCGACGCCCTGCTCGCCGAGGCTCCGGCGCCTGACGTCGTGTTCCATCTGGCCGGGGTGGCCGTTCCCGGCTCGTTGCGCGGCACCGGAAGGGAGGACACCAGCCGTTCACTGGCCGCCAAGACCCTCGGCACCCGGTTGCTGGCCCGCGCCCTGCACCGCCACGGGCACCGCCCCGCGCTGTGCGTGGCCTTCTCCTCGGTGACCTCCGTGCTCCCCGGTGCCGCGGGCGCACTCGGCGACTACGCCGCCGCCAACGCGTACCTCGACGCCTTCGCGGCGGCCGAGCGAGCCGCCGGCCGCCGCTGGCTGGCACTGAATCTCGGCGCCGTCGCCCGCACAGGGCTCGCCGCCACGGCGGCGGAGCATACGCCTCTGCGCGCCGGAGGCACGCCCCTCGCTCCGGCCGAAGCGCTGCGTGCCCTGCGCGCGGCCTGCGCCGTCGACACCGCGCAGTTGGTGCTCGCCGATCTCGGCGTCACCGCCGCACCCGTACTCCTTGCTCCAGACCCGGCCCCCGCTCCCGCTCCGGCTGCCGCGTCCGACGGCACGTCCGACACCCGCACCCTGGTGCGCGCCCTGCTGGCCGAGGCGCTCCACCTGCCCGCCGAGGCGGTCGACGAGGACGCCGCCTTCCTCTCGCTCGGCCTGGACTCGCTCTCCGCGGTCGACCTGGTCCGGCGGCTGGAACACGCCCTGGGCCGGGAACTGGCGACCACACTGTTCTTCGAGTACCGGACGGTGCGCGAGCTCGCCGAACACCTCGACACCGCCACGTCCACCGAGGCCGGGAACACCGGCCCGGAGGAGGCCGTCGCGGAGAGCCCCGTCGCCGAGGGCACACCGTTCGCCCTCACCCCCGTCCAACTGGCCCTGCACACCAGCAGCGTGCTGTATCCCCGCACTCCCGCACGCGGCTGGGTGCGCCAGACCGTTCGCGGGCCCCTCGACCCCGGTCTGCTGCGGCGCTCCCTCACCGCGCTCGCCGAGCGGCACGGCATGCTGCGCGTGCGGATCGGGCCGGACGACGCCCGCGGCCTGACACCGCACCAGACGGTGACGGCGGGCGACGACGTCACCGTGTGGTTCGAGACCCGGCCGTGCCCCGAGGGCCAGGAGGCCCTCGAAGCACTGGAGACGGAGCTTGCCAACCGGCCGCTGGACCTCACCGCCGAGCCTCCCCTGCGGGCGCTGCTGCTGACCGGGGACGCCGGAGTGGCCCACCTGGTTCTGTCCGTGCACCACGTCGCCGCCGACGGCTACAGCCTCAACGTCCTCTGCACGGAACTGTGGACGCTCTACACCGACCTCGCCCTGGGCCGCGTCCCGGCCCCGCTGCCACCCGCTGCGGACTTCGCCGCTCACGCCACCGGCGGGCGGCCCACCGTCCGCGCCGAGGACACCGCGTACTGGACGGCCCGCCTGGCGAACCGCTCCCCCATGCCCCTGCCCTACGACGGCCGTCCCGACCCCGACGAGGGCCCCGGACCACTCGTCGCCGAGCACTGCATGCTGGACGAGGACCTCGTCGCCGTACTGCGCGAACGGGCCGCCCGATGGAACGTCTCCCTCTTCCACCTCCTGCTCGCCGCCTACGTCCGCTGCCTGGCCCGGTGGAGCGGACAGCGCGACATCGTGGTCAACGTCGCCCGCGCGGGCCGCGACGCCCGGCTGCCCGGGCTCGACCGGCTGGTCGGGCCCCTCGCCGACACCCTGCCGCTGCTGCTGGAGGCGGACCCGGACGAGCCGCTCCACCGGCTCGCCGAACGCGTGCGGCTTTCCTGGCTTGACAGCGAACGACATGCCACGGTCAGCAGCCTCGACCTCGCCCGGCTGCTGCCCAGCGACGTCCCGGGGCCGCGGACGACGAGCCCCGCGAGCTTCAGCTTCGCCCGCTTCCCCGCGCCCCTGGACCCGGACTGCCCGGTCGGAGTACGGCCCACCGCGGCGGGCACCGGCTCAGCCGCCACCCGGCTGAACCTGCTGTGCTGGGAGGACGGGACCGCGCTGCGACTGTCGTGGAACTTCCCCGAGCGTCTCTTCACCCCGGCGACGGTCGCCCGTCTGGCCACCGCCTTCGAGCGGGAGTTGCGCTCCCCTGACACCGGTCCCTCGCCAGAAGGGGCGGGCGGGAGCCGGTCGACCGTCGCCGGCCGGCTGCGGGACGGGTTCCGCAAGGCTCCCGACGCGGTCGCCGTCGACGACGGCCGGGTCGCCCTCACGTACCGGGAGCTGGACGCGGCCACCGGTGCCCTGGCCCGGCGGCTGCGGGAGAACGGCGTACGGCGGGGCGATCTGGTGGGCATGCTCACCACGCCTGGCCCCGGCACCGTGATCGCCGTCGCCGGCATCCTGCGGGCGGGCGCCGGATGGGTGCCGCTGGACGCCGAACACCCGACGGCCCGGCTGGCAGAGCAGACCGGACGGTGCGGAGTGCGCGTGGTCGTGCACGACGACCGCACCCGGGCCACCGCGCGGGAGCTCACCGCGCTGACTGCCGTGCCCGTCACCCGCCCGGACGACGGGACGGGCACCGGGCCGGCCGAGGACGGCCCCGGTGAGACGGCCGACGCGGACGCGACGGCGTACGTCATCTTCACTTCCGGCTCCACGGGCCGTCCCAAGGCCGTGCCCATCACCTTCCGCTCCATGGAGAACTACCTCGACTGGGCAGAGGAAGCCTTCGCCTACGGCCCCGGCGACCGGCTCGCCAACACCTCCTCGCCCTGCTTCGACGCCTCCGTACGGCAGTTGCTGGCGCCGCTGCTGACCGGTTCCACCGTGGTGACCGCCGACCGCGACCTGGTACGCGACCCGGAACTGCTGCTGCACCACATGGCGCGGACGCGGATCACCGTGTGGAGTTCGGTGCCGTCGCTGTGGGAACGGCTGCTGACTGCCGCCGAAAACCTCGTCCGGCGCGGCGAACCGCTGCCGGACCTGTCCGCGCTGCGCCTCGTCCAGGTCGGCGGGGAGGTGCTGTGGGCGGACTGGGTACGCCGCTGGTACGACCTGTTCGGGCCGGGACAGACGATCGTCAACCTGTACGGGCCGACCGAGACCACCATCAACGCGACCTTCCACGCCGTCACCGAGCGCCCGGGTGATGAGATCGCGGCCCTGCCCATCGGCCGTGCCGTCACCGGGACCGAGCTGCTCGTGGTCGGATCCGACGGCGCCTCGCCGGGTCCGGGCGGCACCGGCGAACTGCTGATCGGGGGCGTCGGGCTGTCCGCCGGTTACCTCGGCGAACCGCAGTTGACCCGGGCCGCGTTCACCGAGCGGGACGGGCGTCGCTGGTACCGCAGCGGCGACCGGGTGGAGGTGCTGGCCGACGGCGTGCTGCGGTTTGTCGGCCGCCTCGACGAGCAGGTGAAGATACGGGGCCACCGGGTCGAGCCGGGTGAGGTGGAGGCCGTGCTGCGCGCCCGTGCGGACGTCGCCCAGGCGGTCGTACTGGCCGGCGAGGGGCGGCTGTCCGCGTTCGTCGTGCTCAGGGACGCTGAGGCCGGCGCGGGCGTGGACGCGGTCGCCCTGCGGCGGCATCTGGCGGCGTCGCTGCCGCCGTACATGGTGCCCGCCCGCATCACCCTCCTGGACGCCCTGCCGCTGACCGGGACCGGCAAGGTCGACCGGCGGGCACTGCCGGCGGCCCGGGCCGAGGCCCTGACGGCGGACGTACCGCCGTCCACCACCGGTGACACCGAGGAGCGGCTGGGACGCGTTTGGTGCGAGCTGCTCGGCGTCGACCGGGTCGCGCCGGACGACGACTTCTTCGAGCTGGGCGGCGACTCGCTGCTGGCGCTCCAGGTGTTCGACCGGCTCGCCCGGCACGGCGGCGGCCCGCTGCCCAGGCCCACCGTCGTGTACCGGCACCGCACGCTGGCTGCGCTGGCCGCGGCCCTGGACCGGGCGGCACAGGAAGAACCGGATGCCACCGGGCAGCCCGCCTCGGACGACGGTCCGGCGGGCCCGGGGGGACCGGCCAGGCCTGCGGACCCGGCCGTCCCGGCGGCCTTTCCCGTCACCCCCAGCCAGCGCGGATTCCTTCTCTCCGAGGCCCTCGCACCCGGCACCGGGGTCACCTGGCTGGCCCGGCTGCGGCTGGCCGGCCCGCTCGACCGAGAACTGTTCCAGCGGGCCGTGGACATCCTGGTGGCCCGGCATCCGATGCTGCGCACGGTCTTCCCGGCGGGGGCACGGCCACCGGTGCAACAGGAGCTGCCCGCGTCGCTACGACTGCCGGTCGGCTTCGCGGCCGTGTCCGGGCCGGAAGAACTCGCTGAACAGGTCGAGAACGAGCGACGCCGCCGCTTCGAACCGTGGGCCTGGCCGCTGCTGCGGTTGCGGGTGCTCACCCTGGCCCCGCATGAGCATGTACTCGTCGTGCACGCCCACCACCTGATCGGCGACGGCTACAGCGCCGCCCTGCTGCTCGGTGAACTCACCGCCGTGCACGACGCCCTGAGCAACGGTGCGGCACCCGCCCTGCCCGAACTGCGCGGCACCTTCCGTGAATTCGCGCAGCGCTTCGAAGAGCGGGCCGCGCCTCCGCGGGCAGAGGACGAGGGCGCCCGAGCGCGGCGGGCGGCGCTGTCCGCGCCCTACGCCAAGCCGGCGCTGCGCGTCGCCGACCGGGAAGGGACGGTGCCGTCGTCACCGGAGTTCCATTCCCACGGCTTCGTGCTGGACGCCACCGCCACAGGGGCGCTCCGCAAGATCGCCGCCGACGCGGGCGCCACCCTGTACGCCCCGCTCCTCGCCGCCTACCACGGAGCGCTCGCCGCCCGCACCGGCCAGGAAGACCTGATCATCGGCGTGGCCGTGTCCGGACGTGACCACCCCCTGCCCGACATCCACCGCGTCTTCGGGCCGTTCGCCACCGCCGTCGCCGTCCGCCCCTTCGGGCCCGGCGCCGAGGCCACATCCGGGAACTTCACGCGTCGGGTGCGCCGGGTGGTCGAGGAGACGGTCGCCGCCCGCGTCCACGAGGACGTCGTACCGCGTGACGCCGGCGGGCTGCCGCTGACGTCGCAGTTCTTCTTCACCTTCCTCGACTTCGGCGCGCTCGGCCCGCAGGGAGGGGACGTCCTGGCCGTGCGCTGGGACGAGGAGGAGGACAGCGACTTCAGGCCGCCCTCGGCCGGGACGGACGTGTTCCTCGCGGTGCGGCCCGACGGCGACCTGCTGCGGGTCACCGTGCGCGGCGCGGCGGCGGCGTTCGACACGGCCGCGCTGGCCGCGTTCGCCGACGGGCTGCGCGACCGCCTCGTCCGTACGGTGCCGGCCACCGGCCGCCGGCCCCTGGTCCCACGGCCCGTACGACACATCCCGCGCTCCGCAGGGCAGGACTTGGACGCCGCGCTCGTCGGCTATCTGCCCGCTCCCGCCCAACTGGCCCGGCTCGCGAGGTTGCCGGACACCCCCTCGGCCCGTGAGGACATCCGCCGCCTGCTGTTCCCGGGCGGCGAGCCCCGGCTGCTGGAGACGACCTCCACGCCGCTGGGCCGCTCTGGCTTCGTCGCACTGCCGCTGTTCGCCGACGAACTCGCCGACGACCGGGCCCTGGCCGGTCACACGGCGCGAGCCGTGCGAACGGCCGCTGCACTCGGCGCACGCTGTGTCTCACTGGCCGGCATGATCCCCTCACTGACCGGCTACGGCTTCGACGTACTGCGCGCCGACCGGGCCGCGGAGGGGTCCGTCACCACCGGACACGCGGCCACCGTCGTCTCCGTGGTGCGCACGGTGCGAGCCGCACTGCCCGCGACCGGCCGCGACCTGGCCGACCTGGAGGTGGCCGTCATCGGGCTCGGCTCGATCGGCGCGTCGTCGCTGGAGCTGCTGCTCACTCTGGCCGAACGGCCGCCCGCCCGGCTCGTGCTGTGCGACGTGCCCGGCAGTGGTCCGCGCCTCAGGGAGCTGGCCCGGACGCTGCGGGAACGAGGGCTGGCCACAGAGGTCGCTGTCAGCGCCTCCGACCCGGATCTGCCCGACGCCGTGTACGGGGCCGGGCTGGTCGTCGCGGCGGTCAGTGGGTCCCGCACCCTCATCGACGTGGAACGACTGCGGCCCGGTACCGTCGTCGTGGACGACAGTTTCCCGCACTGCTTCGACACCGGCCGCGCGCTCGCCCGGATGCGGGAGCGCGGGGACGTCCTCGTCGTCGGTGGAGGACTGCTGACGGTGGGCGACACCCGGCGCACCCTGGCGGACGGGCTGGCCGACGCCGCCGCCGAGGCCGCCGCCTCGTACGGGATCGCCGGCACGCTGGCGTCCTGCCGCGCCGAATCCCTGCTGTACGCCTCCGGCGCGAACGTGCCCCTGGTACGGGGCCTCGTCGACGCTCCCACGGCCCTGGCCTACTGGCGGGCCGTGGAAGGGGCCGGGGTCACCGCTGGGCCGCTTCATCTGCTCGGCCACGTCCTGGAGCCCCCTGCGGTGATCCCACCCGGTCTGGTGACCCCCGACACGGAGGGAGCGACGTGACCGGGCGCATGCCGGGCCTACGGTCGACCTCGACCTACGCCACTCTGTTGGCGCTGCGGCCGGAAAGCGGCGTCAGCTGTGTGACAGCACCGCGGCAATGTCCTCACGCACGGCCGGCAGGCCGCAGGTCGCCGTTGATAGGCACCCGCCACCGCTACGAGAACATCCACCGTCGGCACCGATCGATCGAGACGGACCCGCCGTCGAGGATTGCCGACCTCGCGCGCTTCTCTCATGCGCTCTCTTCGCTGAGGCGGTCGACTGCCCACGGCAGGAGCTCCTTGGCCACCGCAAGGCTGAACGGCCTCGTCAGCGAACGGAGTTCGGCGCAGGCGGCAGGACCGAGCGTGAGGTAGGGGAGGGCGGCCAGCCTGTCGGTGGTGTGCTCGATCTCCGCCCTGCGCCGCGCACCGTCCTCGGTCAGAGCCAGGTGGGGTCCGTCGTCGAGCCATCCACGCTCACGCAGGTTCTGCACGGCCTGTTCCCACTGCTCCGGCGTCCACGCACGCGAGTCGCGCAGCACCCCTGCGTCGATGTCGCCTGTGGCGGCGTGCGTGACGAGAGCCTCGATCCCGCTCAGTCCGGCAGTCAGCAGTGCCGCCACGTGACCGTCACCACGGAACTCCCGCAGCAGAGTCTGCGCGTGCCAGAGGACGAGATGCGGTGCGCTCGGCCACGGCAGTGCGGCGTGCGCGGCGAAGAGGGGGCGGCCTTGTGGATGGCGCACGGTCACTTCAGCCGCGGTACGGGCCAGTTCCGCCGCGCGGACCAGCTCCGGTGAGGAGACGTCGGCGCCGAGGATGCGGCGGAGCGTGGTATCGATCCCGGTGAGCCGGGCGGCGGCGAACCGCTGCGGCGTGGCGGCTTCCCATGCCGCGGGTATGGCCCGGCGCACCAGTTGGGGATTGAAGTTGTAGAACGTGGCGATGACCAGATCCGCCGGAGCGGCGCCGAGCGCGGCGGAGCGGGACGCGAAGTACCCCGTCCTGACGTCCACGCCCAACTCGGCGTACTGGCCTGCGGCTTCGGGCGAGAAGTAGACAGCCCCGTGGTAAGGCTCGAGAGTTCTCCACGTCTTGCGCGCGAAGGCCAGGCTGTCGCGGTCCATGTGGTGCGTCATGAGCGGCTCTCCGTCCTGTGGCGGATGAAAGATTGCTGTTCATCGAGCACGCGACGGCGCGCGGAGCCACCCAGCCGTACCATCTGGTCGGTACGCTATCGGAGAGCAGCTCCGTCGACCACTGCCTTGCAACCAGTTCTCGGTACCAGTTCTCGGTACCAGTTCGCGATGACTACGCACCCAACTCTCCTACGAGAAGGCCCGAGCAGTCTCGCACCCCCGATGTCGATGCCAACTGTCCAGCAGCCCTCGGGCACCCGGCCGAACAGCTCCTATCCGTAGCGCACGGCTGTCTCATGGCTGAGAAGAGTCGGAGACCACGCAGCCAGGAACCACGCGTGGGCCCCGGCCCTCCCTTCCGACAGGTCAGCCGGACGACCGACGGGCCTGCCGCACCGCACCGCACCGCACCGCACCGCACGGGGGATGATGGGGATGGAATGACGGAACGCGAGGTCAGGAGCTTCCATGGCGAAGCGGGTTCACCAACCCCGTGAGGACGCGGAGTTCGATTTCATCCTCGGGATGAGCCGAGTCCCGGTCCTCGCATACTTCACCGGGACATGGCCCAAGGCAATCGAGCCCTGCCGGGCGATGGACCTCGTCGTGGGTGGCATCGCCGACGAGTACACGGGCCGCCTGACGGCCGTCCGCACCGACATCACGCGCTGTCCGTCCGCAACCGAGCGATACGGGATCACCGGAGCCCCGTCGTACGTCCTGCTGAAGGAGGGAGAGGCGGTCGCGCACGGCACGGGGCCCATGACCGTCGCCGAGGTACGGAAGTTCCTGGACGGCCACCTCTGAGCGGCCGCCGCCCGGGCTGGGCGGAGGGCCGGTCGGCACCGGCGTGGCTGAGACCGACGCCGAGGCGCAGCGCCCATAGCTGCCCCCGACCTGTCGGATCGGGCGAACCCTGCACATCGCACGGGCTGGGAGCGCTCCTGCACACCGGTGCCCGGGACCGCCGGTCAGGGTCAGCGACTCAGGGTCAGCGGCTCAGGGTTGTCCCGTTCCAGGCGGCGGATTGAGCCCGAAACGCTCGATGATGCCCGGTAGCCATGCCGGCCGGCCGAACTCCAGGCCGTAGTTCCCGGCAAGCTCGGCGACCGCGTCGGGCTCCGGTGGCCCGGCGGACACCAGTTCGGCCAGTTCACGGAAGAAGTGCTCGAAGCCTGCGGGAGTGATGATCTCGATCATGCGGGCCGGGACCGGTCCGGCGTTCCACATCGTGTGCAGCTCGCCGCGCGGCTTCGTGATGTACCCGCCGGGGCCGAGGACCGCCTCGCGGTCGCCGGAGCGGAAGCCGATCTCACCCTCAGTGACGATCGAGTACTCGTCTTCCCGCGTGTGCATGTGTGGCGGCACGAGCGCCCCCACAGGAAACGGGTGTTCCACGACCGACAGCGCGCCATCGGTGTCGGCGCCCCAGAGTTTGAAGACCACACCGATGGGTCCGACGTCGACCTCGGCACCCTCCCCAGGCCGTACGACGGTAAGCGGCGGAGCTTGCGGCTCTGCCATGGCGATCACTCCTCGACGCGAACGTTTCGCATTTTGAGTCACACCAATGCACCTCGAATGAGTGTCCAACGCCCAACGTGGAGCCGCAACAATTGAGCGGACGCCACGCCGCAGGTAGGGCGCGCAGGGCCCGGGGCTGCGCGGGGTGGCCTGGTCGGGACCTCGCGCAGCACCTCGCATGCGGCGTCCGGCGGGATCCGGTGGACCGTGAGGCGGGAGGCGGCGCTCCAGGATCTCCACCCAGTGGTGCAGGACGACAGATCCCGTGATGTCTGCCTGCGCCCGTGGCGCTCTACACGACACAAGGCCGTCGACACGCTCGCCGCGCGAACCGATGGGGGCTGGGGTCGATCCGGCAGGTTCTCCACGTTCCCGGTCTGGCTCAGCGGTGCTCTGGATTGTCCGCCCCCGGCCGGCAGCCGGCGTCCCACTCCGCACGCTGGTTGCCGACGGCGGGGATGCCTCCGGCACGTTTGAGCAGGGCCGCCAGGTGCATCAGGTTCCAGGTCATGAAGCTGGTGTTGCGGTTGGTGAAGTCGTTCTCCGGACCTCCGGAGCCGGGGTCCAGGTATGAGGGACCGGGCCCGGCGGCACCGATCCACCCCGCGTCGGCCTGCGGCGGGATCGTGTAGCCGAGGTGCTGCAGGCTGTAGAGGACGTTCATGGCGCAGTGCTTCACGCCGTCCTCGTTGCCGGTGATCAGACACCCGCCGACTCGTCCGTAATAGGCGTACTGTCCCTGGGAGTTGAGCAGGCTGGAGCAGCTGTAGAGGCGTTCGATGATCTGCTTGGTGACGGAGCTGTTGTCGCCCAGCCAGATGGGTCCGGCCAGTACCAGGATGTCTGCGGCCATCACCTGCTCGAAGAGCGAGGGCCAGGCGTCCGTGGCGAACCCGTGTTCGGTCATGTCCGGGTAGACGCCGGGCGCGATGTCCTGGTCGACCGCGCGGACGAGATCCGTGGCCACCCCCTGTGCGTTCATGATCGCCCGGCTCTTGTCGATGAGTCCCTGGGTGTGGCTGAGCTGAGGGGACGGCTTGAGCGTGCAGTTGATGAACAGCGCGCGCAGGTCGTCGAAGCGGTAACCGTCCTCGGCGGACGGGGCGGGGGATGCTGCCATGGCGGACTCCGGGGAGGGAAGCGGACAGGGTCGAGGGCGGTGCCAGCGGCAGCGTCTCGTGGAAGACTCCCGCTGCCCTGCTGCGACGCACCGCCACACGGGGGGTTCCAGGAGCGAGCGCCCAGACAACCGGTTGTGCGCCTGCCTCCCGTCTCGAGTCCTGGCGCATCAGCCGGGCCCCGGATCCCTGCCGTCGAGGACAGGGCAGCAACGCCATGCCGATCGACGTGTCCGCGGACGGCCCGATCCCGCTCTCGCGCGAGCAGATCGGCAGACGTCCGTGGCCAGGCAACGCCATCGGTCGTCTGCGGGTTACGACGGGGCACGTCTGCCGCCCCGGCCGGCCGGTGCCGCAGACGAAGAGGCGGGTGGTGAAGGGCGGTCGCCTCCGCGCCGAAACGGTCTGCAGGGCTTCTGACGAACGATCGTCCACCGAGACCCGCCGGGCCGGCACGGGCAGACGCGCCCGTGCCCGCGCCCGCCGGGGGCCCCACCCGCTCGGCCCAGAGTCCCGGAACCTTCTGCCGTGGGACATCGGCCCAGGGAGCGGCGGTGGCGTATGCCACCCCGCCCTTGCCTCGGGCGTCGTGGCCGCGCTGTCTGTTGTTGCGACATCGACCTACATGTCGGCCTCCTGGAAAGAGGTCCGCACCCCCGCCAGTACAGAACGGTGACCGACATGCCAGCGACGGATGAAACCCGGGACTTGCAGGAACAGCAGGCCGCGGCGGCGGCGAAGAGGTATCGCGACGCGACCGCGGCGAGGGAAGTGATCGAGGACAAGCTGGCGGCAGGGGTGAAGTACCCCGATAGCCCGCAGGCGATCGCCAACCGGGCCAAACGGCTTCTCGACCAGGGTGGGGTCCCGCCCGCGGCAGTGGTGGAGAGCATCCGCGCGGAGGCGCTGGACGGGCCCGAGACCCTGGAGCGGGTCATCGGACTCACCATGGACCTCCAGCCGTGGAGCTTCCTGCCGCGGGGCGTACGCGCGGGCGCCACCGTCGCCCGGATCTCGATCCTGCGTAACGGCCTGGAGCGACCGCACGCCACCGGCTTCCTGGTCTCGCCCCGGCTGCTGCTCACCAACCACCACGTGTTTCCGAACGCGGAGACCGCGCGGCTCTGCTTCCTGGAGTTCAACGCACAGGTCACCATCGACAATGCGCGCGACGCCCCGATCCGGTACGAACTCGACCCCGACACGTTCTTCACGGCGGACGAGCGCCTCGACTACGCGCTGGTCGCGGTCAAGCCCGCCGTCGACGGCCGCCTCCCGGGTGAGATCTTCGGGTGGAACCGGCTCATCATCGATCAGGGCAAGATCGTCGTGAACGACCCGGTGAACGTGATCGGCCACCCGATGGGCCGCCTCAAGGAGATCGCCGTCCGGGACAACGCCCTGGTGCAGAGGCTGGACGACTTCCTCCATTACCGGACCGACACCGAGCCCGGCAATTCCGGATCTCCGGTCTACAACGACCAGTGGGAGGTCGTGGCACTACACCACCAGGGCGTGCCGAACACGGACAGCCAGGGCCGCATCCTGCGCAAGGACGGTCAGCCCTGGCGGAAGGGCATCGACAGTGACGACACCGTCGACTACGTCTCGAACGAGGGCACCCGCACCAGCTCGATCCTCAAACACCTCGCCGCACTGCGACTGGACCCCGCGCGGCGTGCGCTGCTGACCGAGATGGGACCCGAATCCGGCCTCCGGCAGGACATCGCGGCGGGCCCGGTGGAGACCCCGGTCGCGCCGGCCGGTGCGCCGCGGGAGGCCACCGCGGTCGTCGCCCCTCCGCGCCCGGCGGCCGTCGGCGCCGTCCGCGAGTCCACCGCGCCCCACATCGGTCTGAGAGCCCCGAAGGACGCCTTCGGCGGTCGGCGGCACCTGGTCTTCCTGCACGGCCGGAAGCAACAGGGGAAGGACCCCGTGGACCTCCGCCGCGGCTGGACCGGCGGACTCAACCACGGACTCACCCGCGCCGGACTCCCCACCATCGACCCCGAGAACGTCTGGTTCCCGTTCTACGGCGACCGGATCCTCGCAGCCATCGGGCAGCACGAGGCCATTCCCTCCTCCTACACCGACGCGCCGGCCGTGACGGCGGCGGAGGCGTACGCCGTGGAGTCCGCGAACGGTACCTATGAGCGGCTCGTCGTGGAAGCGGCGGTGCTGGACGGCATGCCGCAGAACGGCTGGGCGGCCAGTGAGAACCTCGGAAGCACGCTGGTCGGATCCCTCCAGGGTGCCCTGACCTGGCTGGCGGCCAGAACCGACGTGGACGCCTTGACCATCGCAACCATCTTCCGTGACGTGGACGCGTACCTCCGCGACGACGACATCCGTAAGGCCGTCCTGGACTGCGTGGCCGAGACGCTTCAGACGCTCCCGCCCGACGGCGAGCTCGTCCTGGTCACCCACAGCCTCGGCACGGTGGTCGGCATGGATCTCATCGCCAACCGACTCCCCAAGGAGATGAGGGTCACCCTGCTCGTCACCGCCGGCAGCCCCCTGGGGATGGACTCGGTCTACAACCGGTTGATCCCGCCGGGCACCCAGCGCCCCGACACCGTCAAGCACTGGGTCAACGCCTGGTGTCCGACCGACGCGGTGGCCATCGGCTGTCCGCTGGAGCGCCGCTGGGGCAAGCTGACGGAGGAACACAACGTGGTGAACGCGAGCGACCGAGCCCACAACATCGAGGAATACCTCGCCCACCCGGAAGTCGCGACTGCGATCGACAAATACCTGAGGCAATCGGCTCCGTGACCGTGCGTCGGCCGGGGCGGGTGCGACGCGCCCGCCCCGGCGTATGGGTGGCGAAGGCCACGTGGGCGGCGACGGTGCGGTGGCCGGTGCTCGCCGAACACGAGAAGACGCGGACGTACCCCGGGGCGGTCACCCAGGCCCACCTCGACTTCGCCGCCGTGCAACAGCGCGACCACAGCCGCGAGTAGTCACACGGTGCTGCACACCACCGTCGGAAGCTACGGAAGGGGCTTCTCGGTGTGGTGGGTCAAGGCAGGATCTCGACGTACCCGTCGGTTTCGTCGCGCTGGATCGGACGGCGTAGGCGGCTTGGCTCGCCGAGCCCGGCGAGCGCGTGGGTGATCGCCGCCGCGAGATAGCCCGGAATGGCAACCCCTTCGATGGTCCGGCGAATCTGCGCGCTGAGCGTGCGGATCGCCTCCCGGTCGTCCGGGTTGAGGCGCGACAATGGCCCGCAGCGCCTGACGCGGCCCGCCACCGCCAATGACCACGGACAGGTCAGGGTCCGCCGATCAGGCCGGCGGACCTTGGCTTGGCTCCGTCGGGGATCTTGGATGGTCGGCTGGCCTTCCGCCACACCTAACTCGTCCAGCCGCTGGTCCAGTTCGGCGAACAAGGAGGCGAACTCGCGCATGAGCGCCGTCGCCTCGCGAGGCCAAGGCCGCTCCCGGCGAGTGAAGTGCGCCCATCCCGGGTCGCGGCCGCCCCGATGCCCAGGTTGCGCCGAGGCGGGCGGTGGGCGGCCGGTCGAAGCCACTCTCCACGGTCCGGGTGCGCCCTGCGGCTGGGGCCGGGGCGTCCGTCCGATCGTGACCACTGAGTCGCCGGGTCGGTCGAGTCTGAAGCACGACGGGGCTCCGAGCCCTGCTCAACCGGCTCGAACGACTCGCGGTCCGCTGGGAACGACGTATCGAACTCCACGACTCCTTCCTCTCGTTGGCCTGCCGCCTCATCTGCTGGAGGCGCCTCGAGAAGACCGGATCATGATCGCGTCGCGCGCTCGCAGGAAAGAGTTTGAGCAAAGCGGCGCCCCGCTGCTACTTTCGTCGTGGACCGTGAAATCGTCGTATGGAGGTGAGCCCCGTGAACACAGTTACCCATGGGTGCTCCCTCAACCCGTCACGGTCCGGCGGCTGACGTTCGGTGTCGCCAGGAGCGCCTGAGATCGAGGCACTCCTGGAGGGAGACTCCGATGGACAAGAAGCCTTTCACATCCGGCCTGAGCGAAAACGCGGTGACGGTCACGCGCGTCGCGGACCGGCAATGGCATGCACTGGATGACGACCTGGTGGTCGGCCGCGGGCATGCGGAACACCGGTCCGACGGACGCTTGTTCGTCAGCATCGACGCCTGGCACGACGCCGGCTTCGACCGGCTCGCCGAGGCGATGCTGGCGGAACTGCCGGCGCCGCTGTACACGGTGGTCGACGAAGCCGACGCCGAGCTGACGGCCGGCTGGCGGCGGGCCGGTTTCACGATCCGGCGCCGCGAGTGGGAGTACGTCGTGCCGACCGACCCACGGGCCACGGGGCTCCAAGCAGTTCTGCCGCCTTCGGGCGTGACGATCGTGCCCGCCGGCCAGGCGGACGAGAGTCTGCTGCGGGCGGTGGACCGCGCGATGCGTGACGAAGTCGAGGCGACCGTCGGGTGGCAGTCGATGCCCGCGGAGGTGATTGCCCGCCCCGAAGGCGACACCATCGTCGACCCGTCGAAGTACGCGGTGGCCGCGACACCGGGCCGCTACCTGGGTCTGATCCGGGTGGTGACGGTGAACCGGCCGCGCATCGGACTGGTCGCGGTCCGGGCCGGCGAGCAGCGCCGAGGCATCGCGCGGGCGCTGCTGGCCCACGCACTGGGGACGCTGCACCGCTCCGGGTTCGCCGCGGCCTGGAGCGAAGTCCAGGAGTCCAACCAAGCAGCCTCGGCGCTGTTCGAGGGCATCGGCGCCCGTCCGATGAGCAGCAACCTGGAGCTGGTGCGATGACGAAGAACAAGAACGTCATCGAAGTCGAGGGCAAGGTCGTCGAGTGCCTGCGCAGCGCCATGTTCACCGTGGAGCTCGAGAACGGCCACCAGGTGCTCGCGCACATCAGCGGGAAGATCCGCAAGAACTACATCAAGATCCTGCTGGAGGACCGGGTGCTGGTGGAACTCCCGCCGTACGACCTGACGCGCGGCCGGATCGTGTTCCGGTACCGGAACTAGCGGCGGTCGGCACCTTCCGCGACAGCTGATCCTGGGGCCCCGGTCACGGTTCCGTGACCGGGGCCCCGATGATGGCTCGCAGGACCGCGGCGGCCACCGCTTCAGCCGCCGCCAGCAGGTCCGGCCCGAGCCGAACCACAGCACCGGGGCAGCAGCTGCCAGACGATGTCGTCGCGCAGCACGTACAGGATGCCCTGCGGGCACAGCCGGTCCGGCACCGGCCGCAGGCGCCAGGAGCCCTCTCGGACCAGGGCGGCAGCAGCGAAGCGATCAGCACCCACAGGTCATCATCCACCGTCCACGGCCGCCACCCTTCCCACAGCGTTGCTCTACCTATCGAAGTTCGATAGATTCCCATCGTAACTCGATGGAAGGGTGGGAGATGGGAAAGCTGACAGTGCGTGCGCTACGCGCCGTGCTCGCGCTGGTGCTCGCCGGCACCGTGTTCGTACAGGCATTGATGGTGTGGACGTTGGTCAGCGGGAATGACCCGGAGGACGGGGCGCTCCCGCTGACCCCGCTGCGCGTGATCACGATCCTGGGCATGGTGTCGGCCCAGGTCGCCATGATCTGCGTATGGCGGCTGGTGACCATGGTGCGACGCGGAACCGTGTTCTCCCACGCCGCCTTCCGGTACGTGGACGGCATGATCGGCGCGATCGTCGCGGCTTCCCTCGTGTGGTTCGCGGTCACGGCCGTCAATGCGCCGGGCCAGCGGGACGACCCGGGCGTCACCGTCATCATGGGCGGGGTTGGCGTGGCCATCCTGGGAGTCGCGCTCATCGTTCTCGTGCTGCGGATGCTGCTCACCCAGGCCGTCACGCGCGACATCGAAGCGGCGCGGATGCAGGCCGAGTTGGACAAGGTGATCTGATGCCGATCGCCGTCGACATCGACGTGATGCTGGCCAGGCGGAAGATGTCCGTGGGCGAGCTCGCGGACCGCGTCGGGATCACGCCCGCCAACCTGGCGGTACTCAAGAACGGCCGCGCCAAGGCGGTGCGCTTCGCGACGCTCGCCGCGCTCTGCGAGGTCCTCAAGTGCCAGCCGGGCGACCTGCTGCGCTGGGAGGCCGAGGACACCGCGAGCGGATGACGCACCCCCTCGGTGCTGAGCGGGCGAGAGCTACTCCCTGACTCGGCCCCACGGCTTGAAGACCGAGAGCACCATCGCGAAACAGAGCAACACCATGGCGGTGGTGGCAAGGAACGCGACGAACCAGATGTCCCGCAACGGTTGTTCGCCCGAGGCGAGTTCGGTGATCGGGCCCAGGAACACCAGCAGCATCACGCAGGCGATGACGTTGAGGACCAGCTTCACCGCGACCCACCGGTAGCGAACGAGTCCCCACTTGGTCGCCAGCCCCAGCAGGACACCGGTGACAAGGCAAACCAGTCCCGCTACCAGAGCCGACAGCAGTAAGGGAACGACGAAGAAGTCCGCCAGTGCCCGGTATACGGCGGTGCGGTCGTCGCCCGCGCGTACCCAGCCGATCACCACCAGAACGGTGGAGATGACATCTATGCCGATCCAGGCTCCCGCCGACACGACATGCGTGACCAGGATGCTCTTGCGCAGCCGAGCCGGAATGCGCCAGCGGACTCGGTTCCCCCGCGCCGGCGGGGTGGTTCGGGGTGTGGTGAGGGTACTCATGGTCGTCCTTGTCTGCGGAGTGCGTGGGGTACGCGTGAGGTGCTGGTCGATCAATCGCGGGAGACCTCTGGAAGTGGCCTAGGACGGTCCGGTGGCCACCACGCCGTGCTGGGCGCGGCGACCCGCCGCGCGGCCCGGGGCCGGCCGGGCGCCCGGTCCCGCACAGCCGCCCCTCGCTGGGTCAGTACGCCAAGCGTTCGGGGGCGATCGGCTCACTGGAAGCCGCGGCAGACACGTGCGGTGCATTTCAGCGGGAGCTGCGACGAGGAATGGGTGCCGTCTGAGTCGACGGTCAGCGCCGCTTGGGCGAACAGTTGGAGGGTGCTGTTTCGGCGGAGGAGCGATGGCTGGTTGATCAGCGGTTCGTTGCCACGGACCCAGCTCTCGGCGACCCCGGCCGGCGACCAGCACTGGTGGCTCCAGCAGCACGCGGCCGGACCGGCATCCAACGCCGCCTTCAACGCACGCGGCTGACCGGCATCAAGTTTGCAGCGGGCGCCGGACGGGGTCCGGCAGCAAGGGCGTCACCGTCCCGATGCCGTAGTCCCGGAGCACCGGAGGCTGACCGCAGGCCCGCGAAGGCCGGGGCCTGTGAACAGCCCGAAGTCAGGGCCCGACGCCGACGGTTCACGGACACCGAGCCCGCTTCGAGCCGACGTGCAACGAGCCGAGGCCCAACGCCTCCCGCACGGACGTCGACGCGCCGGTCGCGAAGTCGGCATAAGCCATGATCTCGGTCAGCTCCGCCAGGCCGGGCGGCACGGTGGCCGTCATTGGTGATTCTCCCGTTCGTGGCGGTGATGAGGAGGACGGATCCGGACTCCCCTCAGTCGCTGAGGACTTCCAGCGCGGCGGCGTGCACACCCGGCGCGGCGGCGAGGTAGCTCTCGCTGGCCAGTTCCCACGGCTTGCCCTCCAAGTCGGTCACGACGCCTCCGGCCTCCTGGACCAGCAGCACACCTGCGGCGTGGGAGCGGACGTTGTCGAACTGCCAGTGCAAGTCCATGCGCCCTGCGGCGACCTGGGCGAGCTGGTGGGTCACCGGTACGGAGACCCGCACATAGAGGGCGGAGTTCGACATCGCGGCGAAGGCGGAGCCCATGCGCTTCGCGAGCTCGGGGTCATGCCCCGGCTTGGCCTGACCGGTCCCGGCCAGTGCGCCGTCCAACGACGTCTTGGCCGAAACCCGCAGCCGTACCTCGTTGAGGAGCGCCCCGCCGCCCTCGGTCGCGGTGAACATCTCGTCGAGGACCGGGAAGTAGACCACTGCCAGCACCGGACGGCCGTCGCGGACGAGGCTCACGCCGATGTTCCAGTCGGGCATGCCGTGCACGGCGTTGACGTTGCCACCGACCGGGTCGATGAGCCACCACTCGCCCGTGGCCAGCGGTCCCGAACCGTGTTCGTCATTGAGCCAGCCCGCGCTCGGCAGCGTCTCGGTCAACGCTGGGCGCAGCGTGTCGACAACGGCCGCGTCATTGGCCTGGAGGTTCGCGAGCAGTTCGGGGAGCCCGGCCTGACGGGACTCGGTGGAGTAGCGCGTCATCATCCGGGCGCCGGCGTGGCGGACGGCGGCGACGGTGGCGGCCAGCAGTTCCTGGTTCATGGGATGCTCCTGAAGTTGACTGAAGTGGAACTATGCCTTGCT
Source organism: Streptomyces sp. NPDC088157 (assembly GCF_044741545.1). Lineage (NCBI taxonomy): Bacteria > Bacillati > Actinomycetota > Actinomycetes > Kitasatosporales > Streptomycetaceae > Streptomyces > Streptomyces sp. NPDC088157. The sequence goes on along the minus strand of NZ_JBIUSU010000001.1, from coordinate 1,323,117 downwards.
AAGATTTACTCTTATGCAACTGGACTTGAATCTGCTGACCGTGCTGGACGCGCTGCTCGAGGAGGGCAGCGTGATGGGCGCAGCCGAGCGGCTGCACCTGTCCTCGCCCGCGGTCAGCCGCACCCTCGGCCGACTTCGCGCCGTCACCGGGGACGACATCCTGGTGCGCACCGGCCACTCGATGACTCCCACCCCGTACGCGCTGTCGGTGCGGGAGGACGTGCACCGGCTGGTCAGGCAAGCGCACGAAGTGCTCTCACCGATCCGTGAGCTGGACCTGGCCGAGCTGGATCGCACCTTCACGATCCAGTGTCACGACGCGGTGGCCGCGTCACTGGTACCGGTACTGGTCGGAAGAATCCAGCAGCGGGCTTCCGGGGTGCAGTTGCGGGTGCTGGCGGAGAACTCCGTCGACACCGACGACCTGCGACACGGCCGCGTGGATCTGGAACTCGGTGGCGGCAGGCCCGGTCTGCCCGAGTTCCGGTCCGAGCCACTCGGCGACGACCGGCTCGTCGTGGCGATGCGCGCGGACCACCCGTGTGCCGGCGGACTCGACCTGGCTTCCTACGCGGCGCAGCCGCATGTGGTGATCTCCCGGCGTGGCCGCCTCACCGCGCCGATCGACGACGTGCTGGCCGCGGAGGGCCTGCGGCGCCGGGTGGTCGCGGCGGTGGCGACGGTGTCCACCGCCCTGCAGATCGCCGCCCGTGGCGACGCGCTGGTCACCTGCACGGCGATTCACGGCCGCCCTCTCATCGAGGCGTTCGGGCTCCTCGCCCAGCCGCTGCCGATCGAGTCCCCGGCGGCGACGATCAACTGCAACTGGCACCAGCGCTACGATTCCGACCCCGCCCACGCCTGGCTCCGCGAGCAGGTCCGGGCGTCGATCGAGGAGATCACCGCCTGCTGACCACTCCCCTACTCCGCCAATGGCAGCGCCACGGCCCCGGGAAAACCAGGCGCCTCGGCTTCGTCGAGCATCGCCGCGGCGACCGTCTCCCGGCTGACCTGCGCACCGAGGTCGAAGGGAGGCGCGGCCTCCAGGCCGACCGTGCGCCGACGGGGGCTTTCCGGCCCGTCAGCGAGCATCCCAGCGTGGAAGACGGTGCCCCCGGCCGCGAGAACGGCGTTGTCTGCTTCGACCTTGTCCGCGAGCCGGTCGCCCAGAACCTTGGCGAGCACGCCCGCGCCCTCCCCCGCCACTTCGGCCGACTTCCCCGTGCCGTAGGCACCGAGCCAGATGACGCGCCGTGGACCGGCGGCGACGACGGCCCGAGCGCCGGTCAGGAGAATCCCGGCCCGGTCGGTGCCGAGCGCGGAAAGGACCACGGAATCCCCGTCCACAACGGCGGCGATACTGGCCGCGTCATTCACGTCGCCCGCCACTTTCCGCAGGTTCGGGGATTCGGGCAGGGCGATGCGCTCGGGATCACGCGCGATGGCGGTCACGGTGTGACCGCGTCGCAGCGCCTGTCGGGTGAGGGCGATTCCGGTCTGGCCGGAGGCCGCGAGGACGGTGAGGTTCATGCCGGGAACGTTATGGACCTTGGCACTTAACATCAAGTGCAAGTAACTGACTTGATCAGTTACTCAAACGCAATCGCCGCGCGGGAAGGGCGGGGCGCGGTGCGTGGGAGCCTGTGTGGCGTTCGGGATGAACACCGATACCTGCCACCGATACCAGCCAGTTCACGCCGCCCAGCGGCATGTCGTGATGACGGCAGACATCGAACAGCAGCCGCACCACCGACGCCTGAACAAGCCCAAGGCCGACAACAACCGCCTGCGAGGCGCCGACCGAGAGCTGGCCGAGCAACTCGACTTCGCCATCCCGCGATTCAGCGGCCCTGTCCGCCGCCCGCGGGGTGACGGTCGAGCGAGTCCTGACCGACAACGGCTCGGCCTACCACTCCCGGCGCTGGAACCGGGCCTGCGACGAGCTCGCCGTCACCCCGGACAACACCGGCCCTACCGTGCCCCAGACGAACGGCACGGCCGAAGGTTTCCACCGCACCCTGGCCGACGGCTGGGCCCCGGGACGCTTCTACGCCGGCGGCGAATCAGCCCGCCGCACAGCCTGCCGACCTGGACCCTCCACTACCCTCACCACCGCCCCCACACCGCGACCGGCGGTGAACCGCGCGTCACCAGGTTGACCAACGTCCCCGAGCGGTACATCCAGCTCAGTGGGCGGCGATCCAGCGCCGGACGGCGTCGTTGACGGTGTCGTCGAGGGCGCTCAGCGCTTCCACGGCGTGCAGGTCTCCTGGCTCGGGCGCGACTCCCGCCCGGATGAGTGCCGCGTGCAGCTCCAGACGGCGCCGGTCTGCCGGAGCCATCACCGCGGGGAGCCGCCGGCCCGAGTCGGGAGCAGGCCACGGCGCCCCCTCCTCGACCGCCCGCGCCTGCGGCGGCACCCGCCAGTCCTCGTCCCCCCACTGCTCTGCGGACTCCGCCCCGCCCAGAGCCGTCTGCGCGTCGAAACCGCAGCGGTAGGGGTCCAGGATCAGCTCAGGCGTCGTCGTCACAGCGGTCGGTGAGCACTGCCAGTCCCGCATACAACCTCCAGCATCCGGCGTTCACTTGGTAACCAGGAGGCCACCTGCCCGGTCGGCAGTTGCAGCACCGGCAACCAACCACCCGAATGCCCCCAAACCCATCTCGTCACACCACTGCGCCATCCGCCACAACCCCCAGGTCTCACGCCGTCACCTGCGCGAGGGCACCGGCCGGCGAATCCTCAATGACCTGTCAGTTGCACGACCGACGAGGTCACGGCTACTCGCCTCGCGCGAGGTTCGGCATCCGGCCCCGCTGGGTTCTCCGAGTTCGCTCACCAGCGGCGCAGCAGAACGTCCCCCGTCGGGAAACAGATGTGACATGAGCGGGAACCGATCCGGCTCTGGCGGTGTACCCATTTCGTGAGAACGCGGGAGGGGGGCAGCATCGTCGATGAGGCCGCGGTGATCGCACGCGTACGCGCCGGAGAGCCGGAGGCGTATGCGGAGCTGGTGCGTGCCCACACGGGCATCGCACTGCGGGCGGCCCGGGCACTCGGCGCCGGTGCGGACGCGGAGGATGTCGTGCAGCAGGCCTTCTTCAAGGCGTACTGCTCACTGAGCCGCTTCCGGGACGGCGCCGCGTTCCGGCCGTGGTTGCTGTCGATTGTGGCCAACGAGACGAGGAACACGGTGCGGACAGCAGGGCGCCAGCGGTCCCTGGCCGACCGCGAGGCGGCCTTCGTCGAGGCCGAGCCGCTGATACCGCCCTCGGCCGACCCGGCGATAGCCGCGCTGGCATTGGAGCGTCGCGTCGCGCTCCAGGGCGCCCTGGAGAAGCTGAGCAAGGAACACCGACTTGTCGTCACCTACCGCTACCTGCTGGAGATGAACGAGCCGGAGACAGCGGCGGCCCTGGGCTGGCCAAGAGGCACGGTGAAGTCCCGCCTGAGCCGAGCGCTGCGCAAGCTGGGCCGTCTGCTGCCGGAGTTCGAGCCGTGCCAGGCCCTTGGGAAGGCGAACGGAGGTGAGGGGGGATGAGTGAGCCGGACGGACGGGACGGGAACGACGAGCGGGATCGGAGCGGCAAGATCACGGAGGGTGAGGGGCGTGACGTCCGGTTGCGAGAGGAGTTGCGAGCGCTCGGGCGGGCGCTGGACCGGCCAGGGGCGGACGGGGACGAGACCATGGTCGAGCGGGTCCTGCAGCAGATACTCGCCGAGCGGGTGCCGACCCCGGTGACCGAACGGTCGGGTGCCGGCGAGCGGCTGCGGGTGGTGCGCCGATGGGCCGTGCTCCGTCGGCGCGCGTTGACGGCCGCGCTGTGCGGGCTGCTCACCGCGCTCGTCCTGACCCCTCCGGTGCGGGCGGCGGTGGCCGACTGGTTCAACTTCGGCGGGGTCGAGGTGCGGTACGACCCGTCGGCGACGCCTTCGCCCAGCGCGGGAGTGCCCGGCTGCCCGGACCCGGTCCCGCTCGCCGAGGCCGGGCGGCGGGCCGGGTTCGCTCCGCTCGTGCCGGGTGCGCTGGGCACCCCGGACGCGGTGTCCGTGACGCGCGCGCCGAAGGACCGCTTCGTGATCACCCTCTGCTGGGACGAACGGGGTCACACCGTCCGGCTCGACGAGTACGCGGCCCGGCTGGCACCCGAGTACGGCAAGACCGTGGCGAGTGAGCAGGCCGTCGAGTGGGTCGAGCTGGGCGGGGGGACGCACAACGCGTTGTGGTTCCCGGAGCCGCACCTCCTGCGCTTCTGGATGACCTCCGAGGACGGCTCCCGCTTCACCCGCTCCGAGCGCACGGCGGGGCCCACCCTGCTCTGGGTCCACGACGACGGGTTCACGCTGCGGCTGGAGGGTGTGGCGTCGAAGGCAAGGGCGCGGGAGATCGCCGAGTCAACGGACTGATCGGCCCCGTCAAGGTGGGAACCCCGGCGGTTCGAGCGGTGTACCAGGAGTGACACCGCGTGTGCGGACGGGCCGCAGCGGGACGATCGGGGGTGTCGGATGCGTGGTCTGCGGCAACTGGCGGCGACGGTGGGCGCGTTGATGACCGCTTTGGCCCTGCTCCTCCTGGGGGCACCGCCCTCGGCGGCGGGCGGGCCGACCAGCGTGCTACTGGTCTCACCAACCAGCCAGCGGACAGGGTCGCTGTACGGCACAGAGAAGGAGTACGAGCTCCTGCAGAGGCTCCTCGCACGGGCGGGCTCCGAGTTCGACGGGAGTCGGGAGGAGGCTCCGGACTGGGGAGCGGAGGACACCTGGGGAGAGCAAGTCAGGGACATGGTCACGGTGACGTGGATGCTTCCTGACGCGAAACCCTGGCGGACGGACCAGCTGTATACGGCCGCGCCCGACACCAAGGACATCTGGGTCCACACGACGCTGAACCTCGAGGAGGACACCGCCGCTTCGAGCGCCGGGGCCTGGCACAAGGCGAAGCAATCTGAGGAGCTACGCACACTGCTGCACGGACTCGGAGTCCTGGGCCCGGCCTCCGCCAGACCGCAGGAGGCCACACCCTCGGTCGACGCGCTCTCGGAGGCCGGGGTCGGGCCCGGCGAGACGGCCACCGACGCTCGGGCCACGGCAGACACACCCGATCTGACCGACCGGGCCCGCTGGGCGATACCCGCCTTGGCCCTGGGCCTGTTCCTCGGCTCCGGTGGCGCCACGCTGCTGCTGCGCCGTGCGGCGGCGCAGCACGGGTCCGGTCCGCCGCCGGAGCGCCGTCAAGAGCTGCTGGATGCCTGACCGGCTGCGCTGGGGGATCAGCCGAGGTCGTCACCGCCGCAACCCGCAACCCCCTCCCCGCAGCCCGCCATGCGGAACATGACACCGGACAGAGCGCCGAAACTCCCCCGCGCAGTCGCCCGGCCTGATATCGCCCACGGTTAGGGCCTGGGCAATGCACGCTGGGTGGTCGAGCGCGCCTTCGCCTGGCTCCACCAGTTCAAACGCCCGCGTATTCGCCACGAGCGGTGAGCCGTCCGGTGTTGGGCAGGTCCAGCAACCGTTGCACGCCGGTGAAGATGCCCGTGAGTTGGGCTCACAAGCGGTTGACGGTGCGACAGCCGGTCGCCCTCCAGAGGCGGCCGCAAGACGAGCGCCGGGCGGGTCTCAGGAGAGTGGCCAATTGCGTCACGGAGGCGGCGCTTCCGCTGCTGCGCAAGTCCGCGAACCCAACCGTGGTCAGCGTTTCCAGCAGTGCGCGGGGTGGTGGGATCGGCGGCGCGTTCGATGACGGCGCCGGAACCGTTGATGGTGACGGGCTCGGTGATCACCGGCAGACCGTTCGGTCCGCTGCCGCCGATGGCAGCGGCGACCGTGTCGAGGGTGTACACGCAGTTCGGGCCAGGCCGATGGCACCGCCGCCCGCCTGATTGGCGGCGTCGACGGCGGCCACGAGGGCCGCTTCGTCGCAGGCGATCGGTGCGGCGTGGGCCGGGGCGGGAAAGGGTGGCGAGTCCGAGGGCCAGTGTCATCGCGGAGAGTGCGCCACCCCCTCTGAGCGGTGTGCATCGTGAAGTCGCAGGTCACGGGTCTGGTGTGAATGGCGAGTTGGGTACTCGTGCCGGTCGGCGGCCGATGACCATGGCGTAGATCATCGGGCGGGTCCGGCTCCGGCAGGATGCCGGGTTCGGCTGCGCCCACGACCGGCCCCCGCCTACGATCCGTCAGCAGGTCGACACGCTGTGAGAGCGCGGGAGGGAGCGGGGATGCAGGAGCGGCAGTGGATCACGGCCCGCCGGAGCGAACTGGACGCTCTCGCCGAGGAGTTGGCCAAGCAGCTTCAGGAGGTCCAGGTCGAGCGGGATGAACTGGCGATCGCGGAGCGGGTGTTGAACCGCCTGGCCGAGCAGGCCCAGGCCGATGCCGGGGCTGTCGCTCCGGTGTCGGTGAAGGTGGCCGGGCGGGCGGTCCTGCTCATCCCGCACCGCAGCGACGCGGCCGACGAGAGCGCGCTGCCCGGCGACTACCGCAAGATCCTGGCGATCGTGCGGGAGGCCGACGGCCCGGTGCAGGTCAGGGCGGTCGGCGAGCGGCTGGGCCTGGACGCCTCGGTGCGCGGCAAGCTGGAGCCTCTGCGGGCAAAGATGACCAAGCTCGCCGACCGCGGCTGGCTGCACAAACGCCCTGACGGGCAGTTCACCGCACGCCCATAACTGTGCGGGGCGGGGGCGTAACTGACGGCTCTTCGACGGCAGTTGAGTTTGGTGTGAAGAAAAACAACAGTTCCGTCGAGGGCCCTGACGGCCTCGTCTACACTGCCCGCCTGCCGCTGTCGAGTGCCACTCTGAACTGGCTCGCCGACCTGATACGCGGCCACCTCAAGAAGATCGGCTCCAGGTGGCGCGCCCTGCCCGCAGGGAAGATCGCCACCATCGTGCTGGCAGTGCTGCGCTGTGACCAGCGGCCCGGCGACCTGGCCGGCGGCAACGGAGTACACCGCACCACCGTTACCCGGTGGGTCCGCGAGGTCATCGGCTTGCTCGCCGCCCGCGCCCCACGCCTGGACCGGCCCTGAAGAAGATCGCCCGAATGGGTGGCGGCATGGTACTGCTGGACGGATCGGTGGTCCGCACCCGGCGCAGAACCGGGAAGGAGAACCGGAAGAACTACTCCGGCAAGAACAAGTGCCACGGCCTGCTCGTGATCGCCCTCACCGACGACCGGGGCCGGCTGCTGTGGATCTCGGCGGCCCGCCCAGGGCGCACCTCGGAGATCACCGCCTGCCGGCACGACCAGCTCACCCGGAAACTGCGGGAAGTCGGGCTCGGCGCCATCGCCGACCCGGGATTCGTCGGCCTCGACGACGGCGGCCCCGACGCCGAACCGGCGGTGATCACCGGCTACAAGGCCGCCCGGAACCGGCCCCTGACGCGAGGCCAGAAGCTGTCCAACACGGCACTGGCGGCCGTCCGGGCACCCGTCGAGCACGGCTTTGCCCACCTCAAGAACTGGCGCGTCCTCGGCAAGGTGCGCACCGACCCCTCCTGGGCGACCTCCCTGGTCAGGGCCTTGCTGGTCCTCACGAACCGCGAAGTCGCCCGATGACCGACGATCTTCACCAAAGTCACCTGCCAGCGACCAGCACGAGCATCCCGATGCCCACGCACACCAGCCCTGTGACCAGCAACTTCAGCTTGCGCACCTCCCAGTTGGGCAGCGGCGGAGAACAGCCGCAGCCTCCCACGGCAGCAGCGATCGGCAAGCCGAGGTCTATGGCTTCCGGGTCGGGACAGCGTGACGGCGGTGGTGCTGGCCGGCCGGCACCAGTCGCGGTCACCTCATCACCCCACCGCTCCCTCTCGGGCTGTTGGACCCAGGACCGGCCTTCCGAGACGGGTCGTGGTCTCGGACATAGACGGTGACTCGCGCCCCGTTGACGTGGGTTGTTCCGTACGCGCGGAAGTGGCGCCGCAGGGTGCTTGTTTTCGCTTCCTCCTGCGGGTTGGTCGAGTGCGTACCCGCCGCGCGGACCACGACGATCCGGTCGAATTCCAGCATGCGTGCCGCAATTTCCTGGGCGGGAAACTCGACACCTGCAAGTGTGTTCGACGAAACGGGGTCCTGTGCCAGGGCGAGATCTGTCAGGAAACGGGTGTCCTCGGGGTTGGCCGCAGTCAAGATCCGGTGCTGGCCGGAGAGATAGAGCAGCCCGTCGCCGGGACAGCCTTCCTTGCGTACGGTGGCGCCGATGGCGGTGACGTCATTGCTCCGGCTCTGGGGCGTCCTCAGCGAAAGGCTCGGCTGGACGAGCGCGGCCAGTACGGCAACCGCCGCGATCCACACGTAGCGGGAAGACCGCTGCCGCCGGAGGAAGTAATCCATCCAGGCACCCAGCAGCAAGGCGACTCCGATATTGCTGTAGAGCACATACCGGTCGACGAAAAGGGGCTTGACCAGTGAGGCGATCAGCAGCAGAAGGCCCGGAAGCGCAAGAATCGGCACAGCCAGCGCGGAAAGCCGCACAGGCCCCCTCACCCTCAGGGGCGCCAGGGCACACGCCACGCCCACGACCGCCACCACCAGGAAATAACCGGGCCGCACCGGTCCGCCGATCCAGGACACCTGCTCCGACTGCCCCGCACTGCAGATTGCCAGCGGCAACAGCCCGGCCACAACGCCCGCGGCAGCCACACTCCACGCCCTCAGCACCGGTCGTGGAACACGGGACACGACCAGTGTGACGCCGTGTGCAACCAGGGCGAGGACCGCGAACTCATGGAGCAGACAGGCCAGCAGCATGGTGGAGCCATAGACCGCCCACCGCCACCGGGCGCGATGCGGGACGCTGACCACGAGCGCATAGGTGGCCCAAGTGAGCAGGGCACAGACCATGGCATACGAGCGGCCTTCCTGCGCGTACTTCTGTACCTGGGGAAGGAGCGGGAACACCAGCCCGGCCACCAGCCCGGCACGGGGTCCCGCCAGGCGTAGCGCCAGAAGCCCGACTCCGCTCGCCGCCACGGACATCGCCAGCACGGACGGCAGCCGCAACGTCAGCAGCCCTCCGCCGAAGAGACCGAAGATCTCGTGCATCACGGCGTAGTAGAGGGCATGAACCAGATCAACATGCTGGGCGGTGAGCCATATCTGCGAAAGATCGCGGTGCGCGAGCTGATAGGTGACGGACTCGTCCCCCCACATGGTGTTCTTCCTGCGGATACCCCAGAGCCCCAGAGCGATGGTCAGTGCCAAGGGCGCGAGGACGACAACGGCCTTGGCCGGGCCCGGTGTTTGTCGACGGGCGGGCACAGGAGGGGAAACCGTCTGGGCCGCGACGGGGACACGTTCATCAACGGACATCGGCGACAGGGCCTTTCAGCAGTGGCGAAGAAACTCCGCCAGCGTGCCCGGACCTCGTTGACCGGAGGCTGACCCAACCTGACCAGCCGATCAGGAAGGCGGGCCGGCGCTGTGCGAGGCTGCACCGCATGCGCATCCTGGTGGTCGAAGACGAGGTGGACCTTGCCCACACCCTGCACACCGGTCTGACCGCCGAGGGCTACAGCGTCGACCTCGCCCATGACGGCCGGCAGGGACTGTGGATGGCCCGGACCGGCGAATACGCCCTTGTCGTACTGGACTTGATGCTGCCCGGACTCAACGGCTACAAGGTCTGCGCCCAGTTACGCCGGGAGGGCAACGCGACCCCCATCCTGGTACTCACCGCCAAGGACGGGGAGTGGGATCAGGCAGAGGCCCTGGACACGGGGGCCGACGACTACCTGGCCAAACCCTTCTCCTACGTGGTGCTCGTCGCACGGCTGCGAGCGCTGGTCAGACGGGCCGCCACGGTCGCCCCGCCCGTCCTTGCTGTGGGCGACCTCTCGTTGGATGTCGCCGGCCGGGTCTGCCGCCGGGCCGGGGCCCGGGTGGAACTCACGCCCAGGGAGTTCGCCGTGCTGGAGCTGCTGGCCCGCCGGGCGGGTCAGGCGGTCTCCAAATCGGATCTGCTCTATCACGCGTGGCCCGAGGAAGCCCTGGATCCCAACCTGGTGGAGGCACGCGTCAGCGCACTGCGCAAGAAGGTGGACTCCGCGTTCGGCCGACGGTCCCTGCAGACCGTACGGGGTACCGGTTACCGGCTGGTGGACGACCGTGAACGCGACTGAGCCGCGGCGCCGTTGGTGGCCGCGTTCGGTACGGGCCCGCGCGGCCCTGGCCGCTGCCTCGGCCGCCGCCGTCATCCTGGTCGGCATCGGCTGGTGGCTGCACCACGACGTCTACCGCCAGAGCACGCAGATCGCCGAAGACCAAGCCAAGGAACAACTCTGGTCTCTCTGCGACAAGTTGCAACAGGGTGTCATTCCTGACTCCATAAGCACTGTGCCGTACGAGGTCGTCGCGACCGGTCGGCGCACCGCTGTCGCCTACGGCGGAGGCATGGACGACTTCGCTCCCGGCACCCACCACGTGATGCCCGCCCCGCCGAAAGCCTTGAGGGCCGAGCTCATTACTACCGTTCGCCTGCCTGCGAACCCCGACTACGACCCCCATGACAAATCCTCTGTGGCCGGCGGGACCAATCAGGTCATCACGGCCAATATCCCGGCCGATGTTCTGGGCGATGACAAAGCCGCTGCTCTGGGCGTCACCGCCGACGCCAACCTGCGGGTATATGTGGTGGTGCTCCCGCACACAGCCGAGGCAATCACCGAGACCACCGACCTCCTGCTGCTGCGGGCCGGGCTCGTGAGCCTCGTACTGATCGCCGCCGCCGCCTACTTCGCCGTCCGAATCGCGCTGCGGCCGGTCGAAGCCATCCGCGTCCTCACCGCCTCTGTCACCGCGAGCGACCCCCGCGAACGCGTCACCGTCCCCGCCACGGGACACGAGATCACCGCCCTGGCCACCACCATCAACAGCACCCTCCAGCGCCTCGACGACGCCGCCGCCCAGCAACGCCGCTTCGTCGCGGACGCCGCCCACGAACTACGCAGCCCCCTCACCACACTGCTGGCCAGCCTGGAAGTCGCGCTCGCCTACCCGGAACGCACCGACTGGCCCGCCGCGGCCACCACCGCCGCACGACAGACCCGCCGCCTCCAGGCCCTCGCCGAAGACCTGCTGCTCCTGGCCCGCCTCGACACCCGCACCCTCATAGCCGGCCCCGAAACCGTCGACCTGACAGCCCTCGCCTCCCGGCTGACCGAGCAATACCCCCTCACCGAACGGCCGTTGACCCTCACCTGCGACAGCACCGCCCCCGCACACGCACGCGGAAACCCAGACGAATACGAACGACTGCTGCGCAACCTCATCGACAACGCCGCCCGCCACGCCGCACACCGCATCCGGATCACCATCCGAAACCAGGACGCCTGGGTCGTCCTCACGGTGCACGACGACGGACCGGGCGTGCCCACCGAGGACGCCGAGCGCATCTTCGAACGCTTCGTCCGGCTCGACGACGCCCGCTCCCGCGACCACGGCGGCACCGGCCTGGGCCTCGCCATCGCCCGCGACCTGGCCCACCGTCACCGAGGCACCCTCACCCTCACCCCCCGGCCCCTCGGAGCATGCTTCCAGCTACGCCTTCCCCGAGCCTCCACCCCGGCCGAGGAATGACGCGCTTCACCGCGGCAGCCCTTCGGAACCGGAAGACCACCAGATGACCACGCCCAAGAAGCTCCCGCCCGCGAAGAAGCAGGTCAACCAGCTGATCGCCGCAGAACGAGCCGTCTGCGAACACGCCTTCGCACACCTGAAGAACCAATCCCTTTTCAAGGGCAACCCGGCTCGTCCGCGCGCTGATGGTCGTCAACTGGCACGAGATCGCCCGCTGACCGACGATCTTCACCGCAGACAACCGCCGCCGACCAGCACGAGCATGACCTCACCCACCCATGCCACCCCCGTGACCTGCACGTTCAAGATGAACACAACTCTCTGGGTGCGAAAGGCAAGGACGACTCCTTACGGCGGTGAGAGCGCCCGGCGAAATACCCGGACGGACCGGGCGAATGATCCCCCGGCTCCTGAACGGCAGGGGAACCGTCCGCCAGGAGCCCGCCGCACTGGTCCGAGCGGTGAACGGCTGCCTCCGTCCCCGGCACCAGGGCAGGGCGGCCCGGCAAGTGGCGGCGCTCGACCGCGAGACCTGCAAGCAGCGCATCACCATCGAGCAGCGCATCACCGTCGAGCAGCGCATCACCGTCGAGCGGTGCAGCAACCGACTGAAGCAGTGGCGCAGGGCATGGAGCCCTTCAAGGCTGAGGGCCGGCCGGGCAGCGGGACGGGGCGTGGCCGGGACTGCGCGGGGGATCGTGGGGATCGTCGTAGAGGCCACCGGTTCTCCGCGCGCCGAGCACGTAGGGAAGCCGCAACCCGACAACCGCGACCGCGAAGCCGACCGCCACCGGCCACGCAGGTCGTTCTCGGGCATCTGGCTGTGGTGGGTCTGGGGGTGCTTGTCACCGCAGCAGTCGCCCGACCAGGCGAGGACCGCGACGTACCAGGGCGGCGGCGACCAGGCCGATCGCGGCGCCGACAGCGACGTCGGAGGGGTAGTGGGCACCCGTGTGCACGCGTTCGAGGGCGACCAGGACAGCCGGCACGGCACACACCGCGCCCGCCCAGGGCCACACCGACGCTACCGCGGCACTGAACCCCACCCCTGCGGCGGTGTGCCCGGAAGGGAAGGACGAGGAGGCAGGGCGGTCATGAACCTCCTCATGAGAGATCCATTCCTTCGGCGGCCGAGGTCGATGCCACACCTGCTTGAGGACACAGCTCGAGGCCAGCTCCGCCACGGCCATGCCCGCCAGTCCGGCGATCGCGGCCCTGCGGCCCCGCCATCCTGCGGCGGACAGCGCCACTGCGGCGCCCCACCACAGCTTGGTGTGCTCGGCGGTCTCCTCCACCGCCGGCAGGAGCCGCCTGACGCAGTTCGACCGCCATGACGCCATCCACCGCGTCATGCGGTGATCACCCTCACGAAGATCGGACACCACTCCCATGACCTGCGACTTCCCGATCTGGACAGCGTCTAACGCCGTGCCCCTGACGGTCTCCGGCCCTGCACCGCCCGCCCAGCCAACGCCGCCCTCGAGAGCCACAGCTATGGCGACGCGTGCCGGCAGCGGGCAATGCAGCACCGGACGTGGGCCATTCGCACTACGAGAGGTTCGAGTCGCCGCACCGCCGGGCCGCCCGCGGCCCACATGAGGAGCAACTGCCCATCGGTGTCACCGTGTCCGCTCCGAAGGGCCGCCGATGTCGAGGCCACCAGCCTGTCCGCGGCCTGGTACGTCGCCCCGCACAGGGCGCTGATCAGCAACGGCTAGGTCGCAGGGTCCGTCGCCGAGGCGGGTGGCCGGCGTCGATCCGACCGTGCCGCTGAGATTGGTGTACTCCCCTCATGAGCGGCCGGTGACCGTTTCACCCAGGCCGAGCCGGCCGCGCTCCGGCAGGCGGGCAGTGCGTGGCCGGTGGCCGGCCTGACACCGGAACACCGTAGTGCTGGACGCTCCGGAACGTCTCCACGCCACGGCCAGGAAGCGCGAGCACGGCTGACGTCGTCGGCCTGCGCGTGAGCGAGGGTGTGCCGGGAGCGCCCGGCGCAGGTGTGGCGGACGCCGGCGAGGGAACCAGTTGTCCATCGGTTCGCCGGGTGGAGCGGGGTGACGCATGGATCAAGGTCTGGTACTCCTGGCCGCGTGGGGCCAGCTGGTCGTACTGCTGGCCGTCGGCGTCTACTTCGTGACGAGGGGCCGATGATCCGCCGCCGGAAAGCGGTCTGCTGGCTGAGCGCTCTGATCGCCGCCACGTTGACGGCCGGGTGCGCCGGATCGTCGCGTACGGACGAGGACTACCGGAGCAAGGCCGCCAACACCGCGGAGGCTGCCGCGTCCGCCGTGAACACGGCTCTGATCGGCGTGCACGCCGCGGGTCGGGGCCGGGTCACCGGCCCCTACGTGTCCACTCTGCTGGGCGAGGCGGAGTCCGACCTCCTCGCGGCCCAGGACACCTTCGAGTCCCGGCAGCCGCCGAGCGAGCGGGCGGACGCCGTCAGGGAGCGGCTGGGCACGGTTCTGCAGGACGCGGCCGATGCGCTGGCGGACCTGCGGATCGCGGCCCGCCGGGGCGGGGTACGGGATCTGCCCCAGAAGGCAGGGACGCTGCCCGGTGTGGCCGAGCGACTGGACCGGCTGGAGACGGAGCTGTCCTCGTGAAGCGCCTCTTCGCCGTGACCCTCGGCATCCTCACCGCCATCGGGGGCTTCGTCGACATCGGGGACCTGGTGGCCTCCTCGCTCGTGGGGGCCCGTTTCGGGTTCTCCCTCGTCTGGGTGCTGGTGCTGGGTGTGGTCGGCATCTGCGTGTACGCGGAGATGGCCGGGCGTGTGGCCGCGGTGGCGGGTCGCCCCACCTTCGACCTGGTGCGGGAGCGGCTCGGTCCCCGGGTGGCGCTGGCCAATCTGGCCGGCTCGCTGCTGGTGACCGTGCTGACACTGGCGGCGGAGCTGGCCGGCGTGGCGCTGGCCATGGAACTGATCAGCTCCGTCGCCCATCTGCTGTGGGTGCCGGTCGTCGGGCTGGCGGTGTGGCTGGTCATCTGGCGCACCAAGTTCGAGACGATGGAGCGGGTGTTCGGCTTCGCCGGGCTGGCTCTGATCGTCTTCGTGGTCGCCGTCCTGCGGCTCGATCCGTCCTGGGGAAGCGTGCTGCGCCGTGTCACTCACCCGGACGTTCCCGGGGGCGAGGGGCTGCCCACGTATTGCTATTACGGCATCGCCCTGTTCGCCAGTGCGATGACCCCGTACGAGGTGTTCTTCTTCTCGTCCGGGGGTATCGAGGAGCGCTGGCGTCGCAAGGACCTGATCACCGCGCGGCTGAACGTGTTCATCGGCTTCCCACTGGGCGGGCTGCTGGCGCTGTCCATCATGGCCGCCGCCGCGCTGTTGCTGCATCCGGCCGGGATCGCGGTCGAGCACTTGTCGCAGGTGGTCCTGCCGGTGGCGTACTCGCTGGGAAAGGTCGGCCTCGGGCTTGCCCTGCTCGGCGTGTTCGCGGCGACGTTCGGCGCAGCACTGGAGACGGCCCTCTCCTCGGGCTACACGGTGGCTCAGTACTTCGGCTGGACCTGGGGCAAGACGGCCGCCCCGCGTACCGCGTCCCGGTTCCACGCGGTGGTGATCGTGGCGCTGGTCGCCGGGATGATGCTGATCCTCACGGGGGTGGACCCGATCAAGGTGACGGAGTACTCGCTGGTTTTCGCCGCCGTCGCGCTGCCGCTGACGTATCTGCCCATTCTCGTGGTGGCCAACGACCCTGAGTACATGGGCGAGTCGGTCAACGGCCGGTTCGCCAACATCATGGGCGGAATCTATCTGGTCGTCGTGCTGGTCGCCTCGGCGGCCGCCATTCCCTTGATGATCGCCACGAAAGCAGGTCTGTGATGACTGGCCAAGAGGATGCGAAGGGGAACGCGCGTCGTGTGGGCCGCGCCTACAGCGCCCACTTCCACCTGCTCGACCGGCAGGTCGTGGACCCGGACGGCCGACCGGTGTGCAAGGTCGACGACCTGGAGCTCGCCATCGACGAACACGGGCGACCCTATGTGACCGCCATTCTGGTCGGCCCGGCGGCCCTCGCCCCCCGGCTGGACGGCAAGCTCGCCCGGTGGCTCACCGCCGTCCAGCAACGGCTGAAGCTCCGCAGGCAGGAAGGGCCCGCCCGGCTCGACTTCACGTGTGTCACCGGCATCGGCGCGGCCGTCACCATCACCGCGCCGACCGGCGGTGCCCCGGTCCACGCGCTGGAGGACTGGATGCGTGACAACGTCATCGGACGGCTTCCAGGAGCCGGTCATGCGGCTGGTTGACCTCATCGGGGCCCGCGTCACCGACCCGGCAGGCAAGGAGATCGGTCACGTCAGCGACGTACGCCTGGTCGAGGAGTCGTATGCCGGCGGTACACCGGGCACGCGTCTGCGCGTCGACGGCGTCGTCGTGGCTGTGCGGCGGCGCGGTCGCCTGCTGGCCTACGACCACCGGCCCGTCGAGGGCCCTTGGCCGCTGGCGTGGCTGACCCGCCGAGCCGTCCGCCTGGCGCACTGGGCGCCTTGGGACTGTGTCGCCGCCCATCAGCCGCCGTCCGCCACAGGGGAAAGCGGCACAGTGCGTCTGACCAGGACGGTCGATCAGCTGACACCTCTCGCCCAGGCCCATGCCGACTGGATGCGGTGAGGCAAGCCCCCACAGCAGGCGCACCGGTCGCGTACCCGCTCATCTCGTCCGGACCCGTACCGGACTTTCCCGAGCAGAAGCAGGATCCCCCGGGCTGGAGGCGGACCTGCGAGACCGGCTTCCGGGCGGCGGTGGACAGCCCACACCACGGCACCATGAGCATTCGAGCCACGCGTTCTCCAGAGCCTTGATCACGTGATCCAGTTCCTCTGGCATGACCGCGATCAGGACCTTCCCGTCGGACGACTCGCACGATGAAAGCGGCGGGGTGTTCGGACAGGTGAAACGTACTTCCCCTCAGCACGCGATGCGGCACCGCAGGCTCGCGTTCACAGAGACCGGCTATAAGATCCCTTCGCTCTCATGCCTGTGCCGTGCGGGCCTTGTGAACGGGGGAGTTCCGATGCGCGACGGGATCGAGCGGGAGTACCGCAGAGTGCGAGGAGTACCGCCCGCGCTCCTCATCATGTTGATCGCGGCGGTACTGGTCACCGCCAACGCGCTGCACGCGATGGCGACGCTCGGGCCGTCGGGCTGGGATGTGCTGGCTGTGGCTGCCTGGCTGACGGCCGCCGGCCGGGTGGCGCTGGAGCAGTGGCGGGCGCGTACGTTCGTCACAGCCGACGGGGTCACCGTTCGAGGGCCGATACGCACGCGCAGCTGGGCCTGGTCCGACATCTACGGCATACGGGTCGAGGAGAACAGGGGGAGCACCCCTCGCTTGTTGGGGTATCTCTACTCCACCGACGGGCACCGCGTCCGCCTCCCCCATTTCGACGAGTATCAGCTCACCGACCCGATCGCCGAGGTCGCCGACCTGTGCGCCACCGCCCTGCGGCTCGGACTCACGTCCCTGGAGACGCGGCCGGAGGCGGAGGAGCGCATCGCCCGAGGGACGCGACGGCGCAAGGCGTGGCAGCGGGCGGCCATCGCAAGTCTGGTCGTCGCGGCCGTCATGTTCGTCTACGACCTCTGGTCGGTCTTCGACGACCGACCGACGCACACGCTCGGGCTGATCGGGGGCGTCCCGCTGCTCTGTCTTCCCGTCTTCTTCCTCGTCCTGGACCGCGTCGGCGAAAGTCAGAACCGCCGCCTCACCGACCCAGCGACTCGAACCTCTCCCGATGCACCGCCTGACTGACCAACTACCTTTCAGTTCGCGGCAGTCGGGCGACCACTTCTCGTCGCGGCCCGCGCCCCCACCGCGTGATGGCCAGCACCTGGTCCTGCGACGTCACCGCCGCCGGTGCTCCTCGCCCGTTCCAGGCCCGTCTCCGCGGGCCGACGGCGTGGCAGCACAGCCCGCACGGAAACCGTCCGCCCCGCGCTGCCCTTGAAGGTTGTTGTCGCTACGGGCTGACGGTTGCCGGCGGCGGGGTCCAGCGGCTTTTGGGCGGGACGGTGCTGCTGACCCCGAAGTCGTTCTTGAGCTGTTCGGGGATGGCGTAGTGCATGATGCGGCCACGGGTGAGGGAGGACAGTTCGAAGGCGCTGGTCAGGTGGCCGAGTCGGTCCAGAGCCCAGCCCGCCAGGGGTGAGCTGTCCTCAACGGCTTCCAGCAGCCCCAGCAGGGCTGGAGCACTCTTGACGACGGTGTCCCAGGAGGTGCGGGGAACTTGCAGCCAGTCGGCGCAGGTGTCACCGATCAGATAGCGGATGAGGGCGGAGACGATCGGGTCGAAGAAGGTGCCGGGCACGACTTCTTCGTAGAGGTCGATGAGCTGGCGGGTGAGCTGGGCGCCTTCCTCGGATGGTCCCATGTGGCGGATCATGTACAGGTCGGAGAACTCGCGGGCTGCCTGCAGGTCGTTGGGGACATGATTCTGGTCGATGCCGAGGATGGCGCCGACGACCCGCCAGGCATAGTGATAGGCCTCGGCGCCTTCACTGCTCATGTGAATGCCCAGGCGGTGCAGGGCGTCGAGGACCTGGATGGAGAACATCATCTGCCCGCCGATCATGTCCTCCTGACAGATCGGCGTGCCCAGGGTGGCGGTGTCCCAGCGGTCCTCCCGCTTGAGGTGATGGCGGATGGAGGCATGCAGCAGTCGTACCTTCTGGGCTGCGGGGATGAATCGGCTGCCGGCTTCGAACGCGCCGGGCTGCATGAGGTAGACGGTGAACTGGCCCGTCTCGGCCATCCGCTTGGAGGGGTACTTCAGCGAATGGGTGGACGACAGCAGCTTGGCCACGTGGGGCAGGACATAGCAGGCGGGCATCGATGCGAACGAGAGAGCGGTGGCGATGTGCACGTTGTTGTCGATGAAGAACAGCCGTGCCTTCTCCATCTCATCCCAGTCGACCCAGGCGGGGGGAGTGCTGGTGGCGTGCAGGTACTCGCGGGCGACGTCGGGCAGTCCCTCGGGAAGGTCTTGCCCGACGGTGGAGACGTAGCGCATGAGTGTGTTGAACTTGGCGACCTCTCCGCGCTCGAACAGTGTCGCCACGGTCGTGTCAGCGAGTTCGTCCCCTTGCGCGCGCAGGGCGTCCATGGACGCTTGGGTGTAGGTCATGGTGCTCCTCCGGTGAGTTGGCAGGGAGGTCAGTGAGTGCGGGCGGCTGAGACGGTCGCCAGGGCCGAAAGTGCGCGGCGGGCCTCGGTGGTCAGATCGGCGTCGGCCAGGGCGTCCTGTGCTTCCCGCAGCCGGACGGTGATCATGTCTTCGACGCGGGCGACCGCGCCGGTGCGGTGAGCGATCTCCCGGGCCCGATTCACCTGCCGCTCGCTGAGGTTCGCCTGCCCGAGCAGGTGGTGCAGCTCGCCGTGTTCCGCCTTGGTGGCGGACGTGAGCGCGTGGGCCATCAGAGCGGTGGGTCGGTTCCCGGCCAGGTCATCCGTCGGGTCTTTGCCGGTCCGCTCAGGATCGCCGAACAGGCCCAGCAGGTCATCGCGCAGCTGGAATGCCTCGCCCAGTGGCAAGCCGTAGTCGCTGTACGCCTGCAGCAGCCCCGGTGGGGCGCCGGCCAGGAGGCCGCCGAGCTGCAAGGGGTGTTCGACGGTGTATTTGGCGGTCTTGTAGCGGATCACCTTCACCGATGCGTCTGGGTCAGGCTGGGCTCCGGTCCGCAAGACCTCCAGGCACTCGCCGGCCACCAGTTCGCGCGCCAGGACCGCCCACAGAGGCCGGGCCCTGCTCAAGAAGGCGCCGGGCAGGCCAGAGGTGGTGAACAACTGCCCCGCCATCGACATCAGCAGATCACCCACCAGCATCGCCAGAGCCCGGGCGCCGGCCTTCGGCCGCTCATGATCGGTCAGGGCCTCGCGCAGGGCGATGTGTCCGGTGGGCCGGCCGTGCCGGGTGCGGCTGTGGTCGATCAGGTCGTCGTGGACGACGGCGGCCGCGTGGACCAGTTCGATCGCGCCGGCGGCGCGGACCAGCGCCTCGCTGTCGGGCTGGCCTGCCCCGCGCCAGCCCCAGTAGCAGAACGCCGCCCTGATCCGCTTGCCGTGCCCGGTCGCGGCATGAAGCTGCTCTGCGACCGGCGCCAGACAGGCATCGATGTCGGCCAGGGCCTGTGCTTCGGCGGTGACGAATTCGCTGAGGACTTGGTCGATGCGCTTCTTGAGCAGGACGTGCTCTTCCCGTTCACTCACAGCCGCTCTCCGCCCGGGTGCGGGCGATGACGGTGCGGGCGAGGACCTCCAGGTGAGCCGGCGCCGCGGCCCCATGCCGGTCCAGGAGCAGGCGGCCACGCGCCTTGGTCTCCTCCTTGCCGTCAGTCACGAGGTCCCCGAGATCGGCGCGGCGCAGTAGGCTGCTGACGCCGCCCACTGCGCTGCTCAACCCGCAGACAGCCAGATCGGCGAGGCCGGCCACCAGGGCCACCGTGTCTTCGGTCAGGCCCGGCTTGCGGCCGTCATGATGTGTCACATGTCCCCCTGTGGCAAGGCCCGCCCATCCCCCGGCCGGTCGGCACAGAGCAGCGAGTAGCGGTGTTCGGCACCACACGATTCGATTCTGGCCACCGAACACACCCCAGGCAGCGCTTATGCACCATCGAGTGATCTTCTTCAAAGATCCCCGCATGCAGGAAGCGGCACCTGTTACGGGACAAGGACCCGATCGCTGCCGGTGTTCCGTTCGCAGGGCTCACACTGTGGTGGGCCCGCCGGTTGCGGCTCGGCATCGCGGGCTGTCCTCTCGCCGCGAAGCCGCCGACTGGCGCGCCGCCACGACGGCCGGTGGATCTGCCGCCGAGTCGGACACACCTCGGGCCCCGGGGTCGGACATGACCCACGGCACCGGATGCCGCCCGCCTTCGCGCTGGAGGGCGGGCGGCAGGCGCGAGCTCTCCTGAGGCGGGCGGCATCCCTGTGCGGTCAGCTCGTCACGCGGAAGGTGGCGTCGCTGCGTCCCGTGGCGGTGGTGATCGGGTCGAGTTTCAGTTGGAAGGCGTAGTGCCGGATGTAGCGGTCGGGATGGTTGTAGGACTGGAACGACGACCAGGACGAGTCGGCGAGCCCGGCGAGCTGTCGGAAGGTGGCGTCCTGAGCGAACGCGCTGGTGCCATCGTTGTAGACAAGCTGGAAGTCCGAGCCGTCCTGCCGCAGGAAGTAGCCGGGGAAGTTCACCGACTCGAAGGACACGGTGCCGGAGCCCGCCAGGCCGGTCCTCAGTCGGAACTGGGCGTCCTGACCAGGGCTGACGTTCGGGTCGATGCGCACGTCGAAGTTGGTGTGCCGGACGTACCGGTCCTGGAAGTTGAACGACTGAAGCCGGCTGATCGCGGTGTTGGCGTAGCGTGCCTGCACACGGCTCTCCTCGGCGGCCGTCAGGGTCAGGATCTCACCGTGCCGCTTCTTGGTCCCGCCCATGGCATAGCTTCCCGACGCCGGAAGTCGGTAGCTGCCGGCCGTGGTCGGGTCGGTGGACAGGACCGGCATGTACCCCTTTCCGGAGGCGTACTGGTCGAGGTAGAGCGCCCACTCGTTGCGATCACGGAACTTCATCCACATCGGGCCCTCGACCTGGGAGCCGGTGAGGCCGATGCCGGAGAGGTTGCCGATGGTGGTCCACGTACCCAGGATCGAGTTGCTGCCTTCGAGGGTGATCTGGCCGTCGCCGGAGGCCCGCACGTAGCGGTAGTGGCCTACGCCGGACGGCATCTCGACGATCTGGGTGTCGATGATGCCTTGTGTGCCGGGGCGGTCGATGTAGAGCTGCGGGGCGGTGACGGCGTGGAAGTCGGTGGTGCGGGCGTAGTAGATGCGGTGCTTCAGTACGCCGTTGAGGGTGGCGTTGGTCGCCCAGTACAGGACGTAGTCGTTGGTCTCGGCGTCCCAGATCGCTTCCGGCGCCCAGGCGTTGCGCCCGTCGGGAATCGCGCCGGCCACGTTGAGCAGCCACGGTCGCGACCAGGTGACCAGGTCGGACGACTCCCACACCACGAGGTTGCGGCTGCCGTTGTTCGTGGAGTCGCTCCACGACTGCCCGCAGTCGATGCACAGGTCGGTCGCGATGATCCAGTACCGGCTCCCGTCGGGAGAACGGACCAGGGCGGGGTCGCGCACTCCACGCGTGCCGACCGTGGAGCGCAGGACCATCCCCCCGCCGTTGAGGTCGTTCCATTGCAGGCCGTCGGTGCTGTGCGAGAAGTAGATCTGCTGGCCGGTCGAGCCCTCCCCGATGAAGTGCGCCAACAGGTAGCCCGGCTCGGCGGCGGCGGCCCGCTGGGGTGTGGTCATCACTTGGGCCGTGAGGAGCAGGCAGGCGGCGACCACCATCGCCGCCAGCCGGGAGAGAACCAAGCGCATGTACGTCTCCTGTCGTTCTGCGAGTGCCAAGATCGGGTGAAGTGAGCGTGCGGCCCGGCATCCGTGACGTTGTGGCAGGGCCCACTACCCCGCGACGTGGGACGTCGCGCCATGCCGGTCAGCGGCCGAGGGGCGGCGGTTTTCGCCGGAGCGTTGCAGCGACCGGAGACCCCGCAGTGGCGGGCCGGGTGACGAAGGCTGCGGAGGGGGCCGGCAGGGTTGTTTCAGGAGCCAGCCCGTGGCGCGTGCGGAACACGGGCTGTCCCCTTTGACGGCCATGGTTCGAAAAATCGAACACTGTTCGCAAGTTCGAGCAGAAGATAGGCGTCCGCCGAGAACACGTCAATGGAACTGGCCGGTTCGATCGTAATTCCGGCACAGCTCTCGGCTTCGAGGGCGAGTCGGCCTTGACGGTCGACCCGCCTGAAGACCGGCCGAGTCCTGGCGCACCGGCCGGCAAGCGACCCGGGCTTTCCAGTGCGCTTGGGGTTCGTTGCGGTGCGCCGCCGGCGGAGGTGAGCAGAATCCCGGCCGCGAGGTAACCGCCCTCCGCGCCCAGCGGCGGAATCGGAGCGCACGGTTCCGTGATCGGCCCGGCGCCCGGACGGGCCTCCCCGCACAGCTGGTGCTTATGAAGGCAGCTGTTGCAGGAGCATTGACACGGCGTTGCGGCCAGACGAAGATCTCGCCTGCAAACATGTGGTTGAAACGTTTCAAACCCTCCCGGCCTCCCCGTGCCCTCTCCTCAGACATCCCGGCCCGTTTGCCGCCCAGCCACACGTCAACCGTAGGAGCCCCGATGCACCATGTATCGCGCCGAAATGTTCTGCGCTCGGCCATAGCCGTGGCCCTGGCCCCCACCCTGGGTTCCGTCATGCTCCCCGGGCTGGCGCCCACGGCGTCCGCGGCGGTCTCGTGGACTGCCAAGTGGATCTGGGCGCCGTCCAGCGCCACGAATCAGTGGGTGGCCTTCCGTAGATCGTTCACCCTGGGGTCCGCGCCGTCGACGGCGGTGACGCAGATCGCGGCCGACTCCAAGTACTGGCTGTGGGTGAACGGCACGCTCGTGATCTTCGAGGGCGGGCTCAAGCGGGGCCCGAACCGTACGGACACCTACTACGACGAGATCGACCTCGCCCCGTATCTCACGAGCGGCACCAACACGGTCGCGCTGCTGGTGCGGTACTTCGGCAAGGAGGGCTTCTCGCACAGCAGCAGCGGCAAGGGGGGCCTGCTGTTCCAGTCCGACATCACGACCGGTTCCACCACCACCCGGCTGATCAGCAACACCGGCTGGAAGCACACCGTCCACCCGGGCTACTCGAACAACACCAGCGGCACCCAGGTCAACTTCCGGCTGCCCGAGTCCAATGTCTACTACGACGCCCGCAACGCCACCGCCATGGCCGACTGGCAGTCCTCCGGCTTCGACGACAGCGCATGGAGCGCGCCCACCGACTTCGGCGCCGCGGGCACCGCCCCCTGGAACGGCCTCGTCGAGCGGCCGATCCCGCAGTTCCGCTACTCCGGCCTGAAGTCCTACACCAACGCCGCCTCGCTCCCGGCCACCGGCCAAGGCTCCACCGCCGTCTCGGCCACCCTGCCGTCCAACATCCAGGTCACGCCGTATCTGAAGGTCGACGCCCCGGCCGGAGCCGTGATCGGTATCCAGACCGACCACTACGACGACGGCCGGGGTCTGGTGGGCATCGACCCGGCCACCGTCTTCAACGTCCGCGCCACCTACGTCTGCGCAGGAGGGGTCCAGGAGTTCGAGGCTCTGGGCTGGATGAGCGGCACCGCCGTGCGGTACACCATCCCGGCGGGCGTGACCATCGTCGATCTCCAGTACCGCGAGAGCGGGTACGACACGGACTTCGACGGGTCGTTCACCAGCAACGACGCCTTCTTCGACACGGTGTGGACCAAGGCCGCCCGCACCATGTACGTCAACATGCGGGACAACTACATGGACTGCCCCACCCGCGAACGCGCCCAGTGGTGGGGCGACGTGGTCAACCAGCTGAAGGAAGGCTTCTACACCTTCGACACCAACTCCCACGCCCTGGGCAAGAAGGCCATCTCGCAGCTGGCCTCCTGGCAGGAGTCCGGCGGCGTGCTGTACTCCCCGATGCCCTCGACCATCTGGACCGCCGAGCTGCCCAACCAGATGCTCGCCTCGGTGTGGTCGTTCTGGACGTTCCACCTCTACACCGGCGACACGAGCACGGTCACCGCCGCCTACCCGGCGGTGAAGAAGTATCTGGACCTGTGGAGCCTGGGCAGCGACGGCCTGGTGGCCCACCGCGCCGGGGACTGGGACTGGCAGGACTGGGGCACCAACATCGACGCCCGGGTCCTGAACAACTGCTGGTACTACCTGGCCCTGGACACCGCCGCCAAGCTCGCCGCCCTCAGCGGCAACAGCGGTGACGTCGCCGGATGGCAGGCCCAGCGCGACAGCATCAAGTCCAACTTCGACAGCCTGCTGTGGAACTCTACGAAGAACGAGTACCGCTCACCCGGCTACAACGGCGACACCGACGACCGGGCCAACGCCCTCGCCGTGGTCGCGGGCCTGGCCACGCCCAGCCACTACCCGGCGATCACCAACGTGCTGCGCACCCACCTCAACGCCAGCCCCTACACGGAGTTCTACGTCCTGGAGGCGCTGTACCTGATGGGCGCGGCCACCGTCGCCGAGGAGCGGATGCGCAACCGCTACGCCGCCCAGGTCGCCGACCCCTCCTGCCACACCCTGTGGGAGGTGTGGGTCAAGGCGGAAGGCACGGACAACCACGCCTGGAACGGCGGCCCGCTGTACGCCCTGTCCGCCTACGCCGCGGGCGTCCGCCCCACCACGGCCGGCTGGGAGACCTACGAGGTCATCCCGCAGTCCGGCACCCTCACGAAGATCAGCACCGTGACGCCGACCGTCGAGGGCGACATCCGCTTCGGCCTCACCCGCGACGGAACCCAGGTCACCCTGACGCTCACCTCGCCGAGCGGAACGACCGCGCGGGTGGGCGTGCCCACGTACGGCGGTTCCCAGCCCGTCGTCAAGGCGAACGGCACCACGGTCTTCAGTGGTGGTTCTCCCACGGGCAGCGTGGGCGGTCTGAGCTATGACGGCAAGGACTCCTCGTACGTCTACTTCAAGGTGCAACCGGGCACGTGGACGTTCGCGGCGACGGGCACCGGCCGCCTCGACAACCTGGCCCTGGGCCGACCGGTCACCAGTAACAACAGCCTGGAGAACAGCAGTTGGGGCGCGAACCGGCTCACCGACGGCAAGCTCACCAGCGTGAGCGGCGCCAGAGGCTACACCAGCAACGAGTTCACCTCCGCCGATGTCGGCGCGAACCCGGTGTGGGTGGAGATCGATCTCGGAGCCGACACCGACCTCGACGCCGTACGCCTCTTCCCCCGCACCGACACTCCCGCGGCCGGGGGTGGGACCGCGGGCTTCCCCGTCGACTTCACGATCCAGACCCGTCTCAACGGATC
This sequence comes from Streptomyces sp. NPDC088157, assembly GCF_044741545.1. Classification (NCBI taxonomy): domain Bacteria; kingdom Bacillati; phylum Actinomycetota; class Actinomycetes; order Kitasatosporales; family Streptomycetaceae; genus Streptomyces; species Streptomyces sp. NPDC088157. Next base: position 1,297,656 of record NZ_JBIUSU010000001.1, on the reverse strand, counting down.
CAGCACCTACACCACCGTCCGCACCGTCACCGGCCAGCCGAGCCCCAACGGACTGGTACAGACGTACGGCTTCAAGACCACCACCGCCCGCTACGTCCGCCTGCAGGCCACCAGGCTCGGCGCCCCGGCATCCGACGAGACGACCAAGTTCCGCCTCCAGCTCGCCGAACTCACCGTCCCTACCACCGCGACGACCGTCACGGCCAACTGCACGCTGGAGAACAGCGACTGGGGCAAGACCCGGATCCTGGACGGAACCACCACCAGCGCGACCGGCGCCAAGGGCTTCACCAGCATCGACTTCCCCTCCGCCGACGTCGGTGCCACGCCCGTGTGGATCGAAGTCGACCTCGGCGCCGACCGGCCCATCGGCACCGTCACCCTGCATCCGCGCACCGACACCGGTGGAGCGGGCGGCGGCTCGGCAAACTTCCCCGTCGACTTCACGGTGCAGGCCCGCGCCGACGGATCCAGCACCTACACCACCGTCCGCACCGTCACGGGACAGGCCAACCCGAACGGGGCGGCCCAGACCTACACCCTCACCTCCACCACGGGCCGCTACCTACGCCTGAGCACAACCAGACTCGGCAACCCGGCGTCCGACGAGAGCACCAAGTACCGCCTGCAACTGGCCGAGATCGTCATCAAGTAACACGCAACGACCCACAGCGCCCCGCCCCCGCACGCACCCGCGTGCCGGGGCGGGCAGCCCTGGCGAGCAGCCCTGGCGAGCAGCCCTGGCGAGCAGCAAGCCTCAACACAGCGGTGCCGTAGCGCTGCTCCGAGCCGCGGGGTGTTCCTCTTCCACGCTGCAGCAGGACTCCCACGACGCGCGAGTGTGCCCGGTTTCCCACGGTGATCCCTGCACACCCCCGTACGGACGACGAACCCCGCCTTGGGCGTGGTGATCCAGCGGGATGAGCAGCCGGTCGGTGGGGCGAGCCTGTCGCCGCGGGTGACTGTCGTCGGAGCCCCGCGGAGTTCGGCCTCGTCCCGCCGGCCATCGCCTGAGCCTGCTCGAGTCCCGTCCGGAGACCGTTCCAGGACTCAGCCGCCGCTCTTTCGACGGAACGACCGCTGACTCGCGGCCGGGCCGTGCGTGCCGTGGACCTTCGACGTGGCGGTGTTCGCGGCGAGGTCGGCGGCGTCCGCCTGCGTACCCCGCTTTCGTGCCAGAGCTTCCCGAAACTTGCGCTTCAATTCGTTCTGGGCGTCGTCGTCGGGCGAGAGGGGGCTGCTCTCGCCGTCAACCGGCTCGGAACCTTCAGGCGATGGAGACTCTGCAGTCATGGTGACCTCCTGGGACTGTGCGGTGGAAAGCACAGCTTGTCATGGCGGGCACCGTTCCATGGACTGAGTCGGGAGTGAGTCCTGGTGCCAGGGATCGTGCTCAGCCGAACGCCCCGTACGGTGTTGGGCGTTCCGGTGCCCGCGTTCGCTCCGCAAGCCGGTGGCCCGCATCCTGTGCGTGGTCCGGAAGCACGGAGGCCGGGCCCGTCATTCCAGGGGTTCGTGGTCCGGCCTGGACGATCCGATGCCCCTGCACCTCGCTCCGGTGTGCAGGGCGCGGTGTCGTCCGTCGCCGGATCGGGCGCCCTTGGGCGCGTCGTCCTATCGCCACTGCGACAGCGCGGCCGGCACGCGGAGCGCCTTCATCGAGCTCACCACCGGCGGCCCGCGGCCATGCCTCAGCCGGTGCGGGGAGGGCGGGGAGGCGACGACCTGCGCCGGCGCCGGCACGGGCCGCACCCAACAGGCCGTTCCGGCTGCCGCCGGGACGCAACGCGGTGAGTGCAGTCCGGCGGGGTACCGATCCTCACCGAAGCATCCGCTGACCGGGCCGGTGCCAGCCCCGGCACTTCTCACTTCGCATGGCCGTTCGCTCGGCTGGGTCCAAATGCCTCGGCGTTCGCCATTGTGGTGAGCGACGTCGACCCGGCTGTGGTCAGCGGGCGCCGACCGTGTCCCACAACCGGTCTCCGACGACTCGCGTCCAGCCGTCTGCCGAGGCGAGGAGGACATGGCGGACCGGCCGGCCGAGCGCCCCTCCCCGGGAGCCGCGATCACCACGCGGCAGGTCGGCCTCCCACGCTGAAGCCGGTTCCGTCAGCAGGATGGAGGAATCCAGGTGGCCTGTGCGGAATTCATGACTCAATACTCCTTGAGGAGTCATCGCCACGGCCCTCGCCCCTTTTCTCTTTCCGAGAGTGCATCACCACGCGGCGCAGGAACGGGCACCTCGGTATCGGATTCGGCGGCGAATTCCTTTTCGAATTCGGCCCGTCGTCCTCCACGACAGGAAAGGCATCACATGTCACGCTTGGCGCATTCGGCGCTGCATCGGGTCCGTCCGGGCAGAGCCGCGATCGCTGCCGTCACCGCTCTTGTCGGCGTCTGCGTCCTGCAGCCGGCGTCGGCGACCGCGGTAGCGGAGAACACCGCATCCAAAGCAGCGGTCGGGACAGGTACCCGGGCCGACAGCAGTGCCCCGTCCGGTGTGTCCGTCCTCTCCGACAAGTGGACGAGGCCCTGGGCCATCTCCTTCCTGCCCGACGGGAAGAAGGCACTGGTGACCGAGCGCCGTAGCGCCACGGTGTGGGTTCAGCACAGTGACGGGTCCAAGAAGAAGGTGGGCGCGGTACCGAACACGGTGGTCCCCTCGCCTGCCCTCCGGGTCGGAAGCGGCGGACTGCTGGGTGTGGCCCCCTCGCCGACCTGGAACGGCACCACGGACAGGGACGTCTTCTTCGTCCACACGGCCGCCGCCGACATCCGGGTCGCGAAGATGCACTTCGACGGCACCTCCCTCAGCGACTACAGCGTCGTGCTCGGCGGAATCACCCGGGGCGGGGACCACAACGGCGGCAAGCTGGCCTTCGGTCCCGACGGCTACCTGTACGTCAGCGTCGGCGATGCCCTGCAGGGGTCTCTCGCGCAGAACAAGAACTCGCTCAACGGGAAGATCCTGCGCATCACCAAAAGCGGTGCCGCGGCCCCCGGCAACCCGTTCGGCAACCGCGTGTACAGCCTGGGCCACCGCAATCCCCAAGGCCTCGCCTGGGACGCCCGGGGCAGGTTGTGGGAAACCGAGATCGGCGAGTCCACGTGGGACGAACTCAACCTGATCAGTCCGGGCGCGAACTACGGCTGGCCCACCTGCGAGGGGTCCTGCTCCAAGGCGGGCATGACCAACCCCAAGAAGGTCTGGAATCCGGACCAGGGAGGCGTGCCCGCCCAGATCGCGATCAAGCGCGACGTCATCTACGTCTCCACGCTTCTCGGCCAGCGCCTGTGGGCGTTGCCGATCGACAGCACCGGCAAGGACGTCGGAACGGCGAAGTCGTACTACAACGGCGCCTACGGCCGGCTGCGGGCCATCGCCAAGGTCCCCGGTGCCGACCAGCTCTGGCTCGCCACGACCGACCGCGGGGACGACAAGGACCGCATCCTCAAGATCAGCATCAAGTGACCTCCCCTCGATCGGCTCCTCACGCAGGAGTGAATTCACCACCCCCGAAAGGAAGGTACGCACCATGACGGACACCATCGAGCAGCCGGAGCAGCCGGCCGGCACCACCACGGAGCAGGCCGACACCGCGCCCTGGCAGACGCCCGGTTACACGGTCGTCGACACCGCACTGGAAGTCACCGCCTACTCCCTCTCCACCCGCTAGTCCGCCGCCATGCTGCTGCAGGTGCTCGGCACCGCGGCCGGCGGCGGCGTCCCCCAGTGGAACTGCGCGTGCCCCGGGTGCTCCGGGGCACGCGCGCATCCCGAGCGCCGCCGCCGTCACGCCTCGCTCGCGGTCCGCACGGACGAGGGCCGCTGGTACCTCGTCAACGCCACCCCCGACATCGGCGACCAGATCGAAGCCCACCTTGCGCTTCACCCGGGGCCCGGTCCCCGGCAGACACCGATCGCCGGGGTCGTCCTCACCGACGCCGAACTCGACCACACCCTGGGCATCGCGCGGCTGCGCGAGGCCGAGGGACTGGAGATCCTCGCCACGGCCCCGGTCCGCCAGGCGCTGGACGACCGCCTGCGCCTCGGCGAGGTACTGGGCCCTTACACCGTGCTGACCTGGCGCGAGCTGCCCTGCCACAGCGCGCAGCCGCTGAGCGGCGACGCATCCGGCCCGTCCGGCGACGGTGTGCGGATCAGCGCCGTCCCCGTGTCCACCAAGCGCCCCCGCTACGCCGCCGACGCCCCCGAGCACGACGCCTGGGTGGTGGCCCTGCGCCTGTACGACCCGCTCACCGGCAGGTCGGCGGTCTACGCACCGGCCGTGGCCGCGTGGTCCGACGCGCTGCACCAGGTCGCCGCCGAGGCCGACTGCGTCATCGTCGACGGCACCTTCTGGGACGACGAAGAGCCCCGCCGCACCGGTATCTCCTCCCGCACCGCCACCGGCATGGGGCATCTGCCCATCGACGGACCGGGCGGCACCGCCGGCATCCTCGCCTCGCTGTCCGCCCGTTGCCTGTACACGCACCTCAACAACACCAACCCCCTCGTCGATCCCACCGCGGCGCAGCACAAGCGGCTCGCGGGACTGGGCATCGAGGTGGCCGACGACGAGATGGTGATCGAGCTGTGACCACGGCACTCGCCGCCCTGACGGAGCCCTGGAGCCCCGCCGAGTTCGAAGCCCGCCTGCGTGCGGTGGGCCAGGAGCGGTACCACGACCGCCACCCCTTCAACATCCGCATGCACGAAGGCGACCTCAGCCCGGCGGAGGTGCGCCGCTGGATCGCCAACCGCTTCCACTACCAGCGCCACATCCCCGTCAAGGACGCGCTGATCACCGCGAAGCTGGACTCCCCGCGGCTGCGGCGCATGTGGCTGCGGCGGATCGAGGATCACGACGGCCGCCGGGACGGCGAGGGGGGTATCGAGCGCTGGCTGCGGCTCGGCGAGGCGGCCGGCCTGGACCGCGAGAACCTGCGGGCGGGTGAGTCCGTACTGCCGGGTGTGCGGCTGGCGGTGGCGGGCTACGTCGACTTCTGTCGGCTGCGCCCCCCGCTGGAGGCCGTCGCGGCCTCGCTCACCGAGCTGACGGCTCCTGACCTCATGCGCCTGCGCATCGACGCCTTCGAGCGTCATTACACCTGGATCGAGCCGTCCGGGCTCGACTACTTCCGCACCCGGGTCGACCAGGGGCGGCGCGACAGCGGCGAGGCCCTCGCACTCGTCCTGGAGTGGGCCCGCACCCGCGAGGACCAGCAGCGGGCCGTTGCCGCGCTGACCTTCAAGTGCGACGTGCTGTGGGCCCTGCTCGACGCCGTGCAGCAGGCCGGGCAGCAGGACCAGGGCGATCAGCCGGCCGGTCGACGGGGGCAGAGGTGATGCCGGCGTCCGAGAGTCCATGGCGCCCGGCTCTCGCCCCCGCACTGATGCTGCGGCACGACAGCGTGCGCGACACCGACCTGCTGCTCCTGCCCGAACGCGTCGTCGTCCTCGAGGGACACGCCGGCCAGGTCGTCGGCCTGTGCGACGGCACGCGGACGGTGCGCGGGATCGTCGACGTACTGGCCGAGCGCTACCCGGGCGCCCCGGTGGCCACCGAGGTGCCCTCCTTCCTCGACCGCCTGCACCAGGAGGGTTGGCTCAGGTGACCATTGACCAGGCTTCCACGGACACCGCAGACCGGGCCCGCCCCTGGGCCCTGCTCGCCGAACTCACCCACGCCTGCCCCCTCCACTGCCCGTACTGCTCCAACCCGCTGGAACTGGCCCGCCGCTCGGGCGAACTCAGCACCGGGGAGTGGACGGACCTGATGGGCCAAGCGGGCGCGCTGGGCGTCGTACAGACTCATCTCTCCGGTGGTGAGCCGCTGTTGCGTCCCGATCTGGAGGAGATCGTCGCCGCCGCCGGATCCGCCGGGATCTACACCCAGTTGGTCACGAGTGGTACCGGCCTGGACGAGGCCCGGCTGAGCGCGCTGTGCGCGGCGGGGCTGCGCAGTGTCCAGCTCTCCGTCCAGCACGCCGATCCCGTGGCGAACGACCGGATCGCCGGACGCCCGTCCTCCTTCGCCGCCAAGGAGCGGGCCGCGGCACTCGTTCGCCGGGCCGGGCTTCCCCTCGGCCTCAATGTGGTGCTGCACCGTGACAATCTCGACGCCGTCGACGACCTCGTCGAGTTGGGCGTGGCCTGGGGCGCGGACCGCATCGAGCTGGCCAACGCCCAGTTCTACGGCTGGGGCCTGCTCAACCGGGCCGCGCTGCTGCCCGCACACGACCAGCTGGTCCGTGCCCGCGAAGCCGTCGAACGCCGCCGTGAGCAGCTCGCCGGCCGCATCGACCTGGTCTGGGTCGTCCCCGACTACTTCGACGGCGTCGCCAAGCCCTGCATGGGCGGGTGGGGGGCGGTCTCGCTCACGGTCGCACCCGACGGCACCGTCCTGCCGTGCCCGGCCGCCGCCGTCCTGCCGGACCTCGACGCGCCCAACATCCGTGACCGTTCGCTGGCCTGGATCTGGGACCACTCCCCCGCCTTCAACCGCTTCCGCGGCACCGACTGGATGACCGGCCCCTGCGGCGGCTGTCCCCGCCGGGAGGAGGACTTCGGCGGCTGCCGCTGCCAGGCGTACGCCCTCACCGGTGACGCCGCCCGCACCGACCCGGCGTGCGGGCTGTCCCCCGACCACCACCTCGTTCGCACACTCGTCGGCCACGGCCCCTCCCAGGAACCGCCCCCGTACGTCTACCGCCGCCCCGGAGCGGTACCGCAAGCTCACTGAGGCCGCCCCCGCACGGCGGTCACCCTCGGGGGCGTCGGCCGGGCGGCGCGGTCTGGCACGGGCCTGCGGACGAGCGGCGCGGTCTGGCACGGGCCTGCGGACGAGCGGGCGTTCGGAGAGCCGCTTCACCAAGGCCCGTGCCGCGGGCAGCACGATCGGCGCGCTGCCCGCTCCCGCCGGGCCCGGCCATCCGTGGACAGGGCGGTCGTTCTTCCGTCGGACCGCGCCATCCGCGTCATGGCCGCTCTGCGTTCGCGGCTGCCGTGCGGTCTCCGGGCTGTGGCCTCGCCTGCGCGGGGAGGCCAAGGGGGCGGGCCGGTGTGTCGAAGGTGTAGGCGTCGGCGTCGAAATGGCGCAGGCGGCGCACGAGCCGTCCGGTGGACCACGGCCAGGCGAAGGTGTTCTGCCCGGTGGCGGTGAAGTAGTAGCTGGTGCAGCCGCCCGTGTTGTAGACCGTGGTGGCGAGCGCCTCCTGGACGGCGCTGTTGTGCGCGGCCTGTGCGGCCGGCCGGACGTGCAGGCTGCGGTGACCGCCTTGGCGGAGGTAGGCCAGCGCCGCGACGAGGTAGGTCAGCTGGGCTTCCAGGACCGTGATCGCGGAGGTGGAGCCTCCGAGCAGGTTGGGGCCCAGAAGCAGGAAGAGGTTGGGGAAGCCGCTCACGGTGGTGCCCAGGTACGCCTGCGGTTCACCGCCCCAGGCTTGGTCGAGTGTCTGGCCGTTCGCGCCGTGCAGGGCTGTGGCCAGCGGCAGATCACCGACGCGGAAGCCCGTGGCTTCGATGAGTACGTCGGTGCGGACGGTGGTGCCGTCGGCGCCGACGACCTCGTTGCCGCGCACGGCGCTCACGGCGGTGGGACGCAGGCGCACATGCGGCTGGGACAGGGCCCGGTAGAAGGTGCTCGACGTCAGAAGACGCTTGCAGCCCAGCCGGTAATCCGGTGTCAGTTGCCGGCGTAACCGTCCGTCGCGGACCGCGAGGCGTAGGTGTGCGCGGGCGCCCGCCTCGAGGAGGCGGGCGGCCTGCGGGTGGCGGAAGGCGTGGCCGAAGCCCTCCTGCAGGGTGTACTGGCCGGCGCGCAGGACACCACGCGCGCCGGGGACGCAGTCCACCAGCCGGTTGAGCGCCGTGGGAACCGGCAGGTCGGGCTTGGGCAGCACCCACTGAGGGGTGCGCTGGAAGAGGTCCACGGCCGTAGCCTGTGCCTCGATGGCCGGGACGATCTGGACGGCGGAGGCACCGCCGCCCACCACGGTCACCCGCCGCCCGGTCAGGTCGACGCTGTGGTCCCACCCGGCGGTATGGAACACGGGACCGTCGAAGTCCTCGATCCCGGGAACCTCCAGGCGGCGCGGGACGTGCCACGGGCCGGTGGCCAGGACCAGAATCGCGGCACTGTAGGGCCCGTCGCTGGTCTCCAGCAGCCAGCGGCCGGCCTCCCCGGCCCACCGGGCCCCCAGCACCCGCACACCGCAGCGCAGCACGTCACCGAGCCGGTACCGCTCGGCTGTCGACCGCAGATAGTCGAGGATCTCCCGCTGGCCGGCGAAGACCCTGCTCCAGGCTGCGTCCGGTGTGAAGGAGTAGCTGTAGAGCGTCGAGGGCACATCACAGGCGCAGCCCGGGTAGGTGTTCTCCCTCCAGGTGCCGCCGAGTTGCGTCCCTTTCTCCAGGACGAGGACGTCGTCGAACCCTGCCTCGCGAAGCCGTACGGCGGCCCCGATTCCGGAGAACCCCGCTCCGACGACCACGGCCCGCACGTCCCTGACAGTCCGCTCACTCTGCGCCGGGATCACAGCGACGCTCCAGCCGGCCGGCCGACGCACAGGGCCCGGCCCGCACGCAGCTCTCCCCCAGCCGTTCGGCAGGCGGACCCGGACAACTGCCTCTGCGACGTGGCGGTTTGGGCGGCAACGTGGGACAGCGAGTAAGTCGGGGACGGGACTCGCCCGAGTAGTGTGATCACCTACCGCCAACGATCACGACGCCACAACGTCACAGTCAGAGACCCTGGTGGTCCCCCACCCGCTCGGTTGACGTCCGCCTGACAGGCGCGGACCAGGTGGGCCTGGCACCTCTGCGAGGCAGTCGGCGTCCCCCGCTGCCCACCCACGGTGGGCAGAACCCGAGCCAGACACTCGTCTGACATGGGATCGCTCAACTGACGGGAGATGCTTACCCTCCTCGCAAGCCGACCCTGGCGCCGGAGCACACCACGGCTGATGCTTCCTTCAGCCTTGCGGTGGTCGGGCACCACGGGCCGTTCCGATCCTCCATACAGGCCTATTGGGTTGCTCGGGCGAGATCAGTTGGCGGGCTTGCCGAACCAGCGGGAGAGGTGGTCGTCCAGGTCCTGCTGATCGTCGCCGATCCAGGCGACGTGGCCGTCGGGGCGTAGCAGGACGCACGGAGCATCAAGTACCGCCGTGGGGTCCGCGAGGTAGTCGACCCGGTCTGACCAGCCGCCGACGGTCAGGCGTTCGGTGCGGTCCAGCAGCAGGCCGCGGCCGCGATGCAGCAGACCGTAGAGGCGGCCCTGTTCCAGGTCGATGTCGCGCAGGCGGCGGCCGAGCAGGTCGGGGCCTTCGCCGAAGTCGTAGCGGATTCCGATCGCGGTGATCTTCTCGATCAGATAGCGGTTCACCTCGTCGAAGTCCATCAGTTCGGTGAGCAGCCTGCGCACGGCCTGCGGGCCCGGTTCGGGGGAGTGCAGTTCCATCTGGGCGCGGGTGTTGTCCAGCACGTCCTCGGCGACCGGCCGGCGTTCGGCCTGGTAGGTGTCCAGCAGTGTTTCTGGCGCCCAGCCGCGGATCTGCGCGGCCAGTTTCCAGCCGAGGTTGAATGCGTCCTGAACGCCCAGGTTGAGGCCCTGTCCGCCGGTGGGCGGATGGATGTGTGCCGCATCGCCGGCCAGCAGCACCCGCCCGACCCGATAGCGTTCGGCCAGCCGGGTGGCGTCCCCGAAGCGGGACAGCCAGCGCGGGGAGTGCACGCCGAAGTCGGTTCCGGCGATGGTGCGCAGCTGCTGTTTGAAGTCCTCGAGGGTGGGTGGTTCCGCGCGATCGGTGACTCCCGCGGCGGGGGCTACGACGCTGTATGCCCCTTGGCCGATGGGCCTGAGCCAGAACCGCTTATTGGTCTCGCCGATTTCGGTCACCTTGGCGGCGATCTCCTCCTGCGGCACACCCACTTCCATCTCGCCCATCAGCGTCTCGGTCCGCGAGGGCTCGCCGGGGAAGCCGACGCCGAGCAGTTTGCGCACGGTACTGCGCCCGCCGTCACAGCCGACGAGATAGCGCGAACGCAGCTGTTCGCCGTCGGCCAGCTCGACGGTCACACCCTGGTCGTCCTGCGCGAAATCGGCCACCGTGCAACCGCGCCGGATCTGCACACCCAGTTGGATCGCATGCTCTTCGAGCAGGTGAACGATGACCGGCTGCGGAATGCCCAGCAGATATGCGTGCGCGGAATCCAGGCCCCGGGGCGCCGGTTTGTTGATGGCCGCGAAGAATCCGCCGGCCGGACGCTGTCTTCCGTGTTCGCGAATGCGATCCAGCAGTCCGCGCATTGCCATCAGCTCAAGACTGCGAATGTGCAGACCGACGATGCGCACGAACGAAACGGGCTCGGCTTCCTTCTCCAGGACGAGTACCCGCACATCGTGCAGCCGTAGTTCGGCGGCCAGCATCGCGCCAGTCGGCCCGCACCCGGCAATGATCACGTCGAACATGAGGGGCGCTCGATCGGCGCCGGAGGCCGACGAACAGAGAACTCCGGGGGCGTCGCCCACGGTGAAGTCGGGCTCCACCGCGTCGTTCGACGACGACTCGGTGGTGAACCGCGGAGATTGCATAGGTATTGCCTTTCGGGAGTGCCTTGTTGGAGAGGCGCTCCCGGCGACACCTACGTCAGTCGCCGGCCGTGACGGGAAGGGGGAGCACCCACGTCGATACAGCGTTCATGGGTCTCACCTCCTTGGGTGGTGTCGCGGTCACCTGCAAGCTACAAGCCCGGGCTTCACCCAGTCCAATCCTTTCCCCGCCGTTCTCGACCAGCTGAAGGTCGACGGATGGCGCCTCTTCGCCGCCACCCCCACCGGTTGGGGCCGGGCGCCTGCCCTGCCGGTGAAGTCGGCGCAGCACCCTGACCGAGGAGCACCACTGGCCGGCTGCGTAGGTGAAGCCGAAGAGCGCTTGTTGGTGAAAGCCGGCAGCATCCGGGGCTGGGGTGCCCCGAGTTTCGATGAGAAGCAGCAGGGGCTCTGGCACCCGGGAATGCTGCAACTGCCGCTGGGAATGCAGTGATCGGCGAACCCGAGTTCGTCCGCGTCCCATGGGCTGGCGACAGGGCGAGGCCAGGGTGCCGGCACGTTGGCGGTGTCGACGCCGCTACGGTGACCCGCATGACCGACAACAGCTTCTGGACCCTCCCGCCCGACCGCACGGTGCGCGGCTCCATGGGCCACTGCAACATCACTGTTCTCCTCCCCCCGTTCGACGTCGACGCTCGCGCGCTTCCCACCAACGACCCTGTACGAGCGGCGGAGTTCGCCGCGTCATTGGGAACTGTGGACGAGGTCCTCGAAGAGATCGGGCCTCGGTCCGTCCTTCAGGTGCCCTACCCGGACAAGCGGGCGGACCTGGACATCATTCAGGCCGCCTCATGGGGACATGTCCTCGGTGTCAGCGACCCTGCGCTGGCCGACAACGGCAACGACACCCCCCTCCTGAGCGAGGCCCGTACGCTGCGCGAGCGCTACCCGGATGCCCGTATCGTCGGCCGTGTCCATTTCCACGGCGGGGCGCCCCACACCGAGGACATCGTCTGGCTGCCCGACGGGGCCATGTTCCACGCCGCCGGCTGGCCCGGGGACGAGCCGTTCGAGGTGAGCGGCGACCCGGGCGCCATCGCCTCCGCCCTCGGCGTCACCGCCGAGGCGCTGGAGGATCTCGGCCTGGACGAGGAGGACCCGGCCGACGTCGAATGGGCCGGTTTCGCCGCGCTGGCCCTGGGCAGCGCCGACCCCTGGGGATGGGAGCAGATCCAGACCACGGCCTTCCGCGTGCGGCACACCGAGTTCGCCACGTCCACGATGGAGGAGCTGTACTTCACCGGCGGCTGAGAAGTCGTCTCGGTCGGGTGGGTGAAGCGGTGTTCTGGCAGCCCGCGGTCCTGCGGTGCATCAGCGTTCGGTGACGTGTCCAGGAACTCCCGGGCCGACGGCGGTCGTATCCGAGCGAGACCGCCCGGCCCAACCAGGTGCCGTCCCGGGTGCTTCCTCGTACCGGGCCGGCTCCCGGTTCGTGGCGGTCCGAGCGAGACCGCCCGGCCCAACCGGGTGCAGTCCCGGGTGCTTCCTCGTACCGGGCCGGCTCCCGTGCGTGGCGGGGCCCAGTGGTCAGCGGGCGATGGAGACGGCGAAGAGCTTGAAGCCGTGTCGGCGCACGATGTGGGCCCGACAGATCGTGGCCTCAGCGCCAACGAGTTGCGGAAGCAGCCAGCCGTGATCGGCGTCGAATCCTCGGCGGGGATCGGCCGGCACCGCTGGGCGGCCGAGCCGCCCAGCGGTACGACTGAAAGGCTTCCGCCACCTGCGCCGTCGCCACGAACCACGAGCCGACCACTTCCCCGGCTACGCCGGTATGGCACGGCGTTTCGCTGCTGCGAACGGCTCGCCCGTCCCACCACGCAGGACACCGTCCGAGGCGAACTGCTCATCGGCCGACGGCGGCTGACGACTCGTCGACACTTCCCCAATACGTTTGATGCGCCGACATCGGGGTCTATGGTGGGCGCTGGCGCGTACACGTCACGGGGGCCTCGCGCGCCACCCGAACCCCTCAACGACGCCCCCCACAACGAGGGACAGACGCCGTTTTGAACAGAGCATTCCACATACCCACACGGTGGCGGCTCACCGCGCGCCTCACGGCTGCCGCGGGACTGGCCGCCGCCGTCACCCTGACCGGCCTGCCCGGTATGCCCGTCGACACCGCCTCTGCCGGTCCGGCGGTCTCGGCCAAACTCAAGCCCAACACCGGCAAGCGCTGCGATGTCCGCAACGGGCTGCCATCCGCCTCGAGGACTCCGGCGAACTCCGGGTTTCCCAACGATCCGATCAGCAACTTCCAGAAAGCGGACGACCTTCCGAGGAACTTCGAGTTCGACCTTCCCGGCCAGGCGTACGACGGGCTCGAGTCCCCCACGGCGGATGAGGAGAGGAAGGCGCTCTCCAAGGTCCCGGGCGACACGGAGGCGAACTACAAGGCCTGGCGGAAGGTTGCCGACGCTTCCGGCAAGCCCGCCGACCGGGCGATGGAGATCTACGCCCGCTGGCTGAACACCGGCAAGACCAAGCCCTTCAAGCAGTGGTTCGACAAGATCTACATCCGCAACCAGACCAATCTGAACAAGGGCGCCGGGTACGAAGCCCAGCTCGTGAGGGACTACAAGCTCATCGGCCCCGACTGGCTGTGTGAGGTCTACGTCGAACTCTTCGACGCCGAGGGCAACAAGGTCGGCGAACGACGCTACGACGCCTACAACAAGCGCACCAAAGAGTTCAACGAGTTCAAGTCCAACTCCCGCCCCGAGAAGCCACAACTCGAGAAGGACCGGGTCGTCGCCCGCTCCATGAAGGACCACACCTTCCGCTACACCGGCGCGAAGAAGTTCACCGCCGGCCAGCAGAAGCTGATCGACGACTTCAACCGCGACGTCTCGGCAGAGCGCGGCAAGCCCAACCAGGTACGTGGCAACCAGCGCCTCTACAACCCCGTCGGCAAGACCACGCCCATCAGGGGCTACTCCGACTACCAGCGCTGGTTCGCCCCCGGCTGCCAGACCGGCGGCACCCAGGCGATGGCCGCCTCCACCTGCGGCACCCGCGGCCCGGCCAACCAGCGAGCCCTGAGCTCCGGCCGCACGCTGGAGGAGGCCAAGCAGTTCCAGGCCGAAGCCCGCCGCCTGGACACCCGCGGCACCCTTCCCAGGGGCGGCCCCGGCGGGATCGACTTCACCACCCTCGAACTGCGGTACGTCGGCGGCCTGGACAAGGGCAAGGGCATGCAGTACAGCATGCAGGCCGACCAGATGCCCGACCCGGACAGCGAACCCGGCTGGGGCGGCGAGGCGAAGATGCAGCTCGCCTCCGACGCGATGTTCACGTGGCTGGCGCTGACGCCGGACAAGTTCTGGGTGAACCTGAACCCGGACGAGCCCGACCGCATCATGGACTCCAAGTTCGCCTCCACCGACGCCGGCCGCATCCTGCTCGAAGCCGATCTTCAGATGAAGCACGACTTCTACAAGGCCATGGACCCCAAGACCGATCTCGGCAAGCGGTACTGGGCGGCCCTGCCCAAGCAGAACGGCTACCCGTGCATGCCCGGCCTGCGGAACTGGATCGAGCCAAAGCCCGCGCAGGTACGTGAGCAGGACGGCGGCATCTACATCCTCGACGCCCCGCTGGCTCTGAAGTCGACCGCGCAGAAGACCATCACGCAGGGTCCGGGCGAGCCGATCTGCGACCCCAGCGAGACGGAGATCAAGGCCGCCCAGGCGATCATTGACTCCATGATCGTGCCCGCGGTCGAGAAGACCATCAACACCGCCCCGCAGTACGCCGACCTGCGCCGCGTCTACACCTCCCGGGTCGCCGCCGAGTACATCCGGCAGCAGGACGCGAAGAAGCCGACCGACTTTCGGCCGATCATCAACAGCGACGACGTGAAGGCATGGCCGCTGCGCGCCCCCAACCAGAACTGGGACAAGAACGAACTCTTCCAGAAGTACCGGAAGATCTACACCGAGGGCGAGTTCACCTACGACGTGGACACCGCCCACGGCGTCCAGGTGTACATCGTCGGCGGCGTCGACTTCTCCAAGCAGCCCAAGCAGAACATCTCCCAGACCCGTTTCGTCACGGAGAACCGGGACCTGGACCACACCACGACCAACTCCCGCAAGTCCGATGACACCTCCTACCGGGACACCGACACCCTCTACCTGGGTGGCGGCAGGACGTCCGCCGGTGACGGTGACGTCCCCTCCCCCTCCCCCACCCCGACGCCGACGCCGACGGGGACCGACAAGCCCGACCCGACCCCGACCGGCAAGCCCACCAACACCCCTGGCAAGCCGGACCCGGGCGGGGCCGGCAACCAGCCGACCGATCCCCCGGGCGGAGACCTCGCCGACACCGGATCCGACACCCCCGTCGGCCTGATCGCCTGGATCTCGGCGGCCCTGGCCGCTGCGGGTGGTGGCCTGGTGTGGTGGATGCGACGGCGTAGGACCGCGGCCGGGTAACCGCCCCCGCCCGTAAGGCACGACGTCCCCTCCGGACGATCCACGCTGTGGGCGAATGCTGGGGCTCGTAGCCTCAACACCCGGCAAGTGGGAGCAGGAAAGGGGGCCAGTCCGCGGACTTGCCCCCTTTCTCGTGCGTGGTCAGCCGGCCGGTCGGGACTCTGACCGTTGAGGACCTGCGCCTGCTGATCCGGCAGGACATTGGGCTGGCGGTGCTTCTTCCGCTCGCGGTGGAGGTGCTTCGTGACAACCCGCGCACGGGCAAGCCACCGATGCGCGGTCACCCAGGCGACCGTCCGCTCAACGGCCCAGCGCTTGGGCTGCACCTGAAATCCTCGCCGGCCAGGCGCTTTACGGACGATCTCCAGATCGCGGCCGAGGATCGAAGCGCTCCAGTCGACCAGCCTGCCGGCGAAGCCCTGGCCCGCCCAGACCCAGATCGTCCGGGGGCAGGAGACGTCGAGGTCCTGCCAGCCGTATCGCGGGCCGGCCTGCCTGGGGTGCTTTTCGACCGGACGGGCATCACGCCGCGCCAGATGTGGAGCGACCGGGTACTGGACGAAGCACGGCACACCGCCGATCCCGTTCAACTGGTGCACCTGTTCGGCATGTCACCGCGTAACTCGTCTCGCCCTTTCCGTCGGCGACCAAGCTCAGCCCTTGACGGCGGAGCTTGCGACGCCCTGGACGAACCAGCTTTGGAAGAAGGCGAAGACGATCAGCACGGGCAGGACCAGGAGGACACCGAAGGCGAGGATCTGCCCCCAGTCCGGGGGAAGTTGGCTCTGGAAGACGCTCATTTCCAGCGGGAGCGGGCGTACCGACGGGTCGGAGACCATCAGCACCGGCCACAGGAACGAGCCCCACTGGGTGAGGAAGGTGAGGATCGCGACCGAGGCGAAAGCCGGCTTCGACATCGGCACGATGATCGCGAAGAAGGTGCGCCAGGGGCCCGCGCCGTCGATGCGGGCCGCTTCCTCGATGCTCGGCGGGATCGAGCGGAAGAACGTGTGGAACTGGTAGACCGAGAAAGCGTTGGCGATGAACGGGATCGCCTGGATGAAGAGGGTGTTGCGCTGCCCGTTGAACAGGTAGAAGAGCGGCACCGCCACCGACTCGAACGGGACCAGCATCAGCAGCAGGACTAGGGTGAAGACGGCGTTGTGGCCGCGCCATTTCAGACGGGACAGTCCGTACGCCGCCATCGAGTTGACGAACAGACCACCGGTGACGACCACGAAAGCCAGCAGCAGCGAGACGCCCATGAAGCGCCAGAAGTAGCCGGTGCTGTCAGAGTTGAGGCTGTCCAGGACGGCCGTGTAGTTGTCGAGGGACAGATGGGTGGGCAGGAAGCCGGACAAGCCGTTCAGCACTTCGTCGGACGGCTTGAGGCTGCCGAGGAACAGGTAGATCACGGGCAGCGCGAAGACGAACGCCAGCACGCTCAGGACGGCGTAGTCGAGGAAGCGGCGCAGTGGCCTGCGGATCACGCCCGGGCTCGTGCTCGTAGTCATGTCAGTCCTCGTTTCCGGGGCGGACAACGCGGCGCTGGACGAGGGTCAGCACCACGACGATCAGGAAGAAGACGACGGTGATCGCGGATGCCTGGCCGATGTTGTTCTGGTCGAAGGCGGTGGTGACGGCCTGGTACATCACGGTGCGGGTGGCGTCCTCGTTGAGGCCGCCGCCCTTGACGAGGACGTAGACCTGGTCGAAGACCCGGAAGGAGAGCACCGAGGTGAGCATCGCGACGAAGACGAGGGTGGCGCGGATTCCGGGCAGGGTGACGTGCCTGAACTGCTGCCACCGGGTGGCCCGGTCGAGTTCGGCGGCCTCGTAGAGCTCGCCCGGGATCTGCTGGAGGCCGGCCAGCAGGATGACCATCTGGAAGCCGACGCCCTGCCAGACGGACAGCACGATGATCGAGGCCATCGCGGTGGCACTGTCGCCGAGCCAGTCGAAGGCGCCCCAGTTGCCGAAACTCACGGCGTGCAAGGCGGAGTTGAGCATGCCCTGGTCGCTGCGGGCAAGGATGAGACGCCAGATCACGGCGACCAGCGCCATCGGGAAGACGACCGGCATGAAGAACAGGGAGCGGAACAGCCCGATCGCCTTGAGCTTCCGGTTGAGCAGAATCGCCAGTCCGAGCGCGAGGCCCGTCTGCAGGGGTACGACGACCACGGCGAAGGTCAGGTTGTTCAGCAGCCCCCGCAGGAACGGGCCGGACAGGTCAGGATCGGTGAACAGCCTTCGGTACTGCTCCAGGCCGAAGAAGGACGGCGCCAGCGGAGAGCCGAGGCGCACGTTGTAGAAGGAGAGCACCACGGCGTAGCCGAAGGGGACGCCGACAAAGGCGATGAGCCCGCCGACGGCCGGGGCGGACATGAGCAGGCCGTGCGGCCGGTCGCGGTTCCCGCGGCCCGGCCGTGCCGATCGCGTCGATGGCGTCGATGGCGTCGATGGCGTCGATGGCGCGAGTTTCACGGTTGTCGCGGACGAGGCCTGCTCCGGGCCGGGTGGCGCTGCGTGCGCGGGTTCCACGGATGTCACGGGAGGGTCCTGTTCCCGGCGGGGCGGGCGCGGCAGCCGCGTCCGCCCCGGCCGATGGGTCCTACGGGATCTTGTAGCCGGCGTTGTCGGAGAAGTCCTGGTCGATGGCGCGGGCGGCCTTTTCCAGGGCGCTCTTCGGGTCGGTGCCGCCGTAGACGGAGTTCAGGGCGTCGCTGAACTTCGCCGTGACCGTGGGGTATCCGGCAGTGATCGGGCGGGTGACGGCGACGCAGGACTTGGTGATGTCGCTGTCGCCGCAGGGCTCGGCGAGCTGGTCGGCGAAGAGCTGGAGGGGGCCGCCCCGCTTGTAGAGCGGGCTCTGGGCGAGTGCCGTCCTGGTGGCGGGCGGGGCACCGTTGGCGGTCGTCATGGCGGTGACGTTGGTGTCGTTGAGGAGGTAGTCCATGAAGCTGCCGGCGGCCTTGGCGTTCTTGGTGTCGGCGCCGATGCCCCAGGCCCAGGAGCCCTGACCGGTCTTGGGGCCGTTGCCGAAGTCGGGCAGCGGCAGCACGACGAGGTCGTCACCGAGGGCCTTGCTGTAGGCGGGATACATCCAGTGGCCGACCCAGCTGAGTGCGACTCGGCCCTTGGCGAAGGCGTTGCCGTCGGTGTTGGGGTCGACGTAGGTCTTCCAGGACTGGAAGGTCTTCAGCGCCGAGACCACGGCCGGGGTGTCGAGGGCGCCCTCCGCCTTGCCGTCCTTGAGAAGGGAGCCGCCGGCGGACCAGACGATGGGGGCGAAGCCGTAAGTGCCCCACTCGTTGGCGTAGCCGCCGGTCTCCTGGAGGTCGAGGGTCTTGCCGTCGGAGTCCTTGGCCTTCAGCGCCTTGAGCGCGGCGGTGAACTGCTCGGCCGTCCAGTCGTCGGACAGGCCGGTCGGGTACTTCACGCCGGCCGCGTCCAGCATCTTCTTGTCGGCGTAGATCCCCAGGCCCGAGTCGTACATGCCCAGGCCGTAGTGCCGGCCGCCGATCTCGCCTTCGGACTTGTTGGCGTCGGTGGCGTTGGCCATCGTCTGGGAGGAGACGTAGTCGTCGATCGGGGCGAGCTTCTTGTTGTAGACGAAGTTCGCCATGGTCGGGCCGTCGAACTCCATGACGTCCGGCAGCTTGGAGGCGTCGGTGGCGGTGATGGTCTTGGTGTAGTCGTTGCCGGGTATCAGCTTCAGGTCGACCTTGATGGCGCTCTGCGAGGAGTTGAAGGACTTCACCGCGCTCTGCAGCGCGGTGTCCTCGCTCTTCTGGCCCTGGTGGGCCCAGACGCTGATGGTGCCCTTGCCGCTGCCACCCTCCGCGGAAGCGTCGGCGCCGCCCCCGCCGCAGGCGGCCAGTGCCGCCAGGGGCAGGGCGAGAGCCAGACCCGTACAGGCTGTGCGGCGGTACTTTCTGCTGGTCGAGCGCATGGTTGTGCCTCCGTGCTGTGGCGGGGGTTCTGGGTGCGGGAGTGCTTTTCGAGGCGTGGGGGTGTGGGGCTCAACGAGGTGGGGGTTACTGCGGTCCGCGCGGGCGGGGCGGGGCAGTGGTCTCACGCAGGACGAGGCGGATGGCCATCTGCACCTGTTCGGCGGGGGGTTGGCCGTTGGGCTCGTCCAGTTGCCCCAGCAGCAGCCGCGCAGCCTCGGCGCCCTGGTCGGCGACCGGCTGCGCGACGGTCGTCAGACCGACCACGTCCGCGAGTTCATGGTCGTCGAAGCCGACGACGGACACGTCCTCGGGAACCCTGAGGCGATGGCGGCGCAGGGCGCGCAGCGCGCCCATCGCCATCTCGTCGGACTGCGCGAACACCGCCGTCGGCGGCCGGGAGACGGCCAGCAGCTCGGTCATGGCGCGCTCGCCGCCCTCGACTGTGTAGTCGCCGTCCGCCTCCAGGGCCGGGTCGTGCTCGATTCCCGCGTCGGCCAGGACGTCCAGGTAGGCGTTGCGCCGCTCGATCGGAGTGGTCCAGTGCAGCGGCCCGCTGGACCCGCTGATCATTCCGATCCGGCGGTGGCCGAGGTTCACCAGATGCCGTACGGCGCTCTCGGTACCGGCCCGGTCGTCGATGCCGACGACGGTGAAGCCGGGCCGGATGCCACCGACCGTGGTGGCCAGCGGCACCCCCAGTGAGCGCAGCGCGGCCGACTCCTCATCGTCAGGGATGAGCAGCGACAGCACCGCGTCCACTCGCTTGCGGACCGGCAGCCTGGTGAAGAAGCGCTTGCGTGTCTCCGGCGAGCCCAGGTTGTACAGCAGCACGTCGTAGCCGGCGGCGCTGAACACCTGCTCAGCCGCGTCCAGGACGGTGCCGAAGAACCAGCGGCCCACGTAGGGGACCAGGACGCCGATGGTGTAGGTACGGCCGCTGGCCAGGCTGGAGGCGGAGCGGGACGCGGTGTAGCCGAGCTGGGCGGCTACGGCCGCGATCCGGTCCCGCACCTCGTCGGAGACGCCCGGCCGGCCGCGCAGGGCGCGGGACACGGTGGACGCGGAGACGCCGACCGCCTGTGCGACGTCGTTGATGCTGGCCGTCACGGCGCAATACCTCCTTGATTTCACGTCGGTGTGATCGGTGAGTGACGTGACCGTAAACCCGACCACCTTGTTGCGCAAGCGTTTGCGTTCATATTTACTTGGGCCGACTTCCGAAAGAGTCTGATTTCACCGATGGTCAGCGCACGCGTTTGGGCGCTGTGGAGCCGACAGGAACTGTGCATGCGATACGCCCCGCCCGGCCTCTGCGTGAACGACTTCGCCCTGCTGCGGGACGAGGACGGCACGTACGCGGTGCTGCATCTGCAGGGGCCCTGGACGGCGGAGTTCGACCATCTGCGGATGGAGACCTCGTACGGCCGGGCCTCCTCCACCGACCTGGTCGACTGGCAGCCGCAGGGCACTGCCTTCGGGGTCGGGCTGCCGGGCCGGTTCGACCAGCAGGCGGTGTGGACCATGCACCCGTTCCGGCACGGCGACGGAATGGCGATGTTCTACACGGGCGTGAGCGGGCTGACGGCAGACGGCTGGCCGCTCCAGTCCGTCGGGCTGGCGTACTCCGACCGCACCGACGGCACGGCCTGGCGGCGCCACGGGACCGGGCCGGTCGTCGAGGCGGACCCGCGGTGGTACCGCACCGGTGAACGCATGGGCTGGCGCGACCCGTTCGTCGTACGGGACGACGAGTCGGACGGTTGGGTGATGGCCGTCTGCGCCAGCGACCTCTCCCTCCCGGTGGAGGTCAGTGGCTGCGTCGCCTGGGCCACCTCCGACGACCTGGAGCACTGGACCGTCCAGCCGCCGCTCATCTCACCGGGTGACGTGGACGAGTTGGAGTGCCCCGTACTGGAACGCCTCGACGACGGCTCCTGGTTGCTGATCGGTTCCATCGGTGCGACCCGCGGCTTCGAGTCGTGGACCGCGCCGAGCCTGAGGGGTCCCTGGACCCGCCGTGGCCCGCTGGGACCGACCGGGTCCTACGCCCCTCGGATCATCGCCGCACCCGACGGCAGCCGCGTCGTTCTGCACACCACGCCCCGCCAGGTCGGCCTCACGGACACCGGAGAGCGCTGCCGCGGCATGCTCGCCCAGCCCAAATCCCTTGTCGCGCAAGGCGATTCCGCGCCCCGCCTGGAATGGTGGCACGGCCTGGACACCTGGCTCGGCGAGGAAAGCGACCGCCCCGCCCTGCACGCGGTCGCCGACATCGTCATAGCCGGACCCGTCGAGATCACCCTGCGCACCGACACCCAGGACAGCACTCGCTCCGCCCTTGCCGTCGGCTGCGACGGCAAGAACCTCTGGGTCACCGGCCCCGACGGCACCCGCCTCGGCGAGACGATCCTGACCGAACCCGCCGCCACTCTGCGCATTCTGACCATCGGCGAGTACGTCGAGATCTACGCCGACAATGTCTTCGCCCTCACGACCCTGTGCTACTCCGGCCACCCCGGCCCCTGGACGGCCGTCAGCGAGGGACGTGCACGCGTCATCCCCGTCCGCCCGATCCGGCTGCCCGACCCCCATCGCGACGACGCCTCGGCCATCTGGCCAGGATGACTGGGCCGAAGCCCGGGTCCGCCGAACGACACCCCGCACGACTCCGGTCCCGGCGGGACCGCCTTCGAGCCGACCAGCTTGGTCAGGGTGTCGATCCGGCCGACCCGTCAGGGACCCCCGGGCCCTACCGCCCTCGGGCCTGCTCCAGGTTCGACCGGTGGGGGTCGAAAAGCCAGTCCGCATGCGGACCCAGGCGTGCGTCGACCGGTTCCTCTCCTCGCCGGAGCGCGTCGATGTAGGCATGATCGGCGGCGAGGCGGGCCGCCACCTCGGGACCTTCGGCAACGGCACCGTGGCCGGGGACCACGACATCGACGTGCCCGGCGGCCTCACCCAGCCGGTCGAGCGCGGCCTCGTAGGCTCCCGCCTGATCGTCCTGGCGAAAGTCGAAGAGCGGGATCAGGACGTCGGAGAGCATGTCTCCGGCGAGCAGCACACCACGGTCGGCGAGGAGGACCGCGGCGTGGCCGACAGCGTGCGCCCGATGCTCGATGATCTCGCCCGGCACCGGTCTGCCGTCCGCGGGCAGCGGGGTGACCAGCGCGACCAGGTCGAGAGGGATGCCGGACGCGCTCTCCGACGCCATCGCCTGTGCCCGCTCCCGGGCTTGACCGGCAACGTGGGCGGCGGCGGGGGTGGCGTAGCGCGGCACGTCGCCGAACCGGGGATGCCAGAGCAGGTGGTCCCAGTGGGGATGGGTGGAGAACCCGGCGACCACCGGAATGCCGAGCCGGTCCACGTCATCGGCGAGTTGGTTCAACTCGCAGCCGTCGATGCCGGGATCGATCAGGATCAACCCGTCCTCCCCGCGCACCACGATGGAATTGGTCCAGACCCACTCGCTCTGCCGGACCCAGACGCCGTCGGCCACCTGATTCAGCTTGCCCATCTCCGCTCCCATCGGTTGGTCACAGTGCTGAGACTGCGATCCGCAGCCGAATTCATCGCTTTCAGCGCCCGCTGGGCACGATGTCGTGGTTGAGGTGAGAGACGTTGTCGCCGACGTGCGGGTCATCCGCTGATCGGCCGCCGCAGGACGAGTTGCCCCGAATCTTGCCTCACGGTGACCGTCCCGGCCAGGAGGCATTCCCGACGGCGGCGCCGCGCGGCGGCCCCGGCCGACGCGCGAGGGGCCCCGTGGCGCCTGATTCCCTCGCCCGCCGCCCGGGACCTGTCCCACCCGCCCACGGTTTGCATCGCCCTGCGTATCGAAGCCCTGCGCCCCGACGACCAGGCCACCCGTCAGCTCACCCTCGGCCACGGCGACGACAAGCCCCTCGCGATCGAAGCCGTCGCCGACCGCGCCGGTCCTGGTACGGACACAACGTCCTCTACTCCGCGGCCCTCGCGGTCGACGCATCTGGCCTGCGGGGTTCAAGGAACGTGCCTAGGTGGCGACCTTGTCGAGGAGGTGAGGGTTGTTGTTGCGGACGTTGTTGACCATGGTGGAGACGGGGCGTGCGTCGAGGTGACCGCCCGCGGGCGGTCCGAGGAGGGCGCGCAGGTCGTCGGGGTCCTGGTGGGTGGGGTCGAGCCAGGCGTCGTAGTGGTCAGGGGTGAGGGCGAGGGGCATGCGGGGGTGGACGCGGCCGGCCGCGTCGGTGGCCTGAGTGGTGATGATGGTGCAGGTCATGAGCCAGGCCTCCGGGTCGTCGTCGTGTCTGACCGCCGGGTCGCGCCAGTATTCGTACAGTCCGGCGAGAGCCATCACCTGGTCGTCCTCGGAGTGGATGAAGTACGGCTGCTTGCGGGTCTTTCCGGTGTCGGGCTCCTTGACCTGTTCCCATTCGTAGAAGCCGTCGGCGGGCAGCAGGCAGCGGCGGCGGGTGAACGCGCGGCGGTAGGCGGGCTTCTCGTGCACGGTCTCCACCCGTGCGTTGATCATCCGGGAGCCGATCTTCACGTCCTTGGCCCAGGACGGCACCAGCCCCCAGCGCAGCGACCGCAGCTCCCGCAGGACTCCAGTGCCGTTGTCGCTGTCGCGGGGCGCCCGCTCGAGGACGGCCCACACCGTGTCGGTGGGGGCGACGTTCCAGTTCGGTGCGAGCGTCTCCTCGGGAGGCGGGTCGGAGACGTGGAACAGCGGGGCGAGGTCCTGGGGGCTGCGGGTGGATACATATCGGCCGCACATGCCGCCACTGTGCCATCCGCGGCCGGGGGTCGTCACCGACCATTCGTGTCCGGCACCGCGTGCGTCCGTAGCTGAAACAGCGACACCAGGGACGAGACGGCTCCGCCGGAGGGCGACCAGCGTCGCTCGAGGCACGGTCCCCACCCGTACGCTCCTCCCGGCGGGCGCCGACTCCTTGTCGCTCGGGTGACCGCGGTCGACTCGGGGAAGTCCGACTGCGGCCACCCGGGCGCTGGGGTGCGGCGAGCACGCCACATCTCCCGGCGCGATGTCCGACTTCCCCGCCGTACCGACCACACACTGCTCCGTACGGGTGGCGATCGCACTGAACGAAGACCGAGCTGGTCGACACGAGGGCGGCGTCCCACCTGAAGCGCATGGGGCGTTCCCTGCCGCTCTCATGCGGTCATGCGGCTGCCCACCGCGCGGGTGAGGGGACAACCCCTATGACCTTGGCGCGCCGGCCTCCGATCACGCGGCACAGCCCTCCCGCGAGATGGAGGCGTGCGTCATGGCTGCCGGGAGCCGGAGAGCCGGAGCACTGTGGGCTCGGTCGGCTCAGGAGCTGATCGGCAGGTCCGTCCGTGCTTGTTCAAGGTCGGTCGCCCAGATCCACAGCCGGTGCTGTGAAGGCACCTGGTGGTAGCCGTAGAGGCCGACCTCGGTCAGGGTCCGCAGGTCCACGCACACCCGCTGATAGGCCTGGCCGATCGCCTCTGCCGGATCGGTCAGTTCCCTGACGCCGAGCTTGACGCAGGCCCGGTACTCGTATCCCAGCAGCAGGTCCTTCCCGAACTCGTCCCACGCGCCGCGCTGTTGGGTCCAGGCGGTCTCGGCGTCCTCCAGCAGCAGGTTGAGGTCCGTGGCGGGCGGGATGGAGGGGTAGATGAGGAAGGTGGCCGCCCAGCCGAGCGCCACCATGTCGAGGTTGAACGTGCGCCGGCGGGGGTCCTCGCGGGGCGGCAGAGGATCGGAGGCACTGCCGGTGAACCAGGGGGCGGTGTAGGCCAGAAGACGTCCGTTGCCCTCGACGAGCTCGCCGGTGGCGATGACGGCCATCTTGCGCTGGGAACCGTCGGGGCGGGTCAGGCGGTCGGCCACCAGGGCGGTGTGGGCTTCGGCCGCCGCTTGGCCGGCGGCCTGATGCCGTTGCGCGGCGTCGGGAGTG
Source organism: Streptomyces sp. NPDC088157 (assembly GCF_044741545.1). Lineage (NCBI taxonomy): Bacteria > Bacillati > Actinomycetota > Actinomycetes > Kitasatosporales > Streptomycetaceae > Streptomyces > Streptomyces sp. NPDC088157. Next base: position 1,272,724 of record NZ_JBIUSU010000001.1, on the reverse strand, counting down.
ATCCGGGAGACGAGATAGTCCCGCAGGTCGTGCGGGAGCGCATCGTAGGTGCCGTCCAGCAGGCGCGTCCTGGTGCGTTCCAGAGCGGCCTGGGCAGTGGCGGGGGCGCCTCCGTAGTGGCTTTCCGGGGTGTCGATGGAGACCATGCGGATCGCCATGGCGATGTTGGGGGTGTCGCCGTCCGTGACGCTCAGAAGGCGGTAGTCGTTGGCGGGCCGGCTGGGGCCCACGAAGCCGAGGTCGACCACAGTTGCTCTCCCGAAGATCTGGCCCGAGGGGCGTGGCAGTCGGTCGCCCGGCACACAGCGCGGCTGATCGGGGGCTCTGGGGCGGGCCGACTGCCGGTGCCCTAGCGATTCCTTGCTCCGGCCTCCGCCAAACCCTGCGCGCAGAAGGCTCACCCGGCGGCGGACGGCGATGCGAGCGTCGGCGGCGTCGGTCATCCCCGTCACGGTGGGCCCGGGCCTTGAGGTGCGGGCGGCATCTCGGCCGCGCAGCCGAAACCGGGGTTCGTGACCCCTCGGCGATGGGCACCAGGCCGTACGCCTGGCGGCATGAGCGGCTTGGCGGCGACGGTGGGGATCAGCGCCGGAAGGTCCTCGGCAAGCGGATGGCGGGACCCACGGTTACGAGAACCCGCCGGTGACCGCGGAAGACCTCGGTCGGTCCGTCTCCGCGGGGCGTGCCCGGCAGAGACGGAAAGCCCTCACCCCGCCAGCCAGCAGCCACGTTCGTCGACAGGCCCTGCGGCGTAGCCGGAGGTCAGCTTGTACACGCCCGCCCGGGACACGGTCACCCGGGTCCACGGGCCATCCGCGCTGACGCACGCCCCCTCGGCCCGCAACCACGGCGAAAACGCGATCCGCACGGTGCTCGTCCCGGCGCGAGGCATCCTCAGCGTCAGCTCCGCCTCTCCCGCGTGTTGCAGCACGGCCGGGGCGGAGACCAGCGGCAGAGTGTCGCGGACCCGATAGATCTTCCAGTAGCGGTCGTGCCAGACCGGCTCCAGCCAGTGCTGCCCCTCCTTGATCAGAGCGGTCTCGCGCTCCGCGGACCGATCGGGCGTGCCGTCGTGCATGACGACGTAGCCCACCGCCCAGTGACGCAGCCAGGCGTGGTAGCGCGGCCCGTCGAGGTCGCCCTCGTAGAACAGGCGTGCCCGTTCTACGTCCAACTGCTGATTCCAGCCCCGCATCAGTTCGACGTGCGGGCCGAGGAGGGTGGCCCCGCGATGGTCGAAATCCGTCGGCAGCTCGACCCGGCCGCGGTCCGCGCCCAGCCGGGCGAGCGCGGCGAGCACTCCGTCGGTGTGTGTGACCCAGCCCGGTACAGGGTCCGGGCTCCGCAGATGCGTCAGTGACGTCACACAGAGATAGGAAACGGAGAGAGCAGCCACCAGTGCCATCACGCGCATACGGGTTCGGCATACGTCGTTCGGGGTGGCTCCGGAGCGGCGGTGCAGCGCGGCCGCCAGCAACACCGCGGGGGCGAAGAGGAGGGCGAGCCGCTCCACGTTGTTACCGATCGGCGAGGGGACCACCCAGGTCAGGACGACCCCGGCGGCATACAGGGCGCTGCCTGCCCGCACTGCCCGCCACTCCCGCGGGGAAGCCCACACCACGGCGGCGGACAGCAGCACAGGAAGGATCATGCGGCCCGCGGCCATCGGCTGTTCGCCCTGGAAGGGGAACAGCAGGGTCGTCGAAGCGACAACGGCGACAGGCGGGAGAGACAGGGCGAGACACTTGCCGTACTGCCGGGCGACCAGATATCCGGCAGCCGCCACCAGCAGGAAGAGCCCGGCCACCGGGCTGCCCATGGTCGCGAACAGCGCCCCGAACACCGCCGCGGCAAGCCGGGCGGGACGGGGCGCACGGTCGGCCACGGCGAGCAGGCCCGCGAGAGCGAAGGCCAGGCCGAGGGCGAACGTGGTGCGGCCGAGCACGACGTTGTACCAGAGGCCCAGCGCACCGACCAGCGCGGGCCACAGCGACACACGCGGAACGGTGCGCTCCAGCAGCATGGCAAGCATCCAGGTGGCACTGATCCCGGACAGCACGGAGACAGCACGGACACCGAGCAGTGCCATCAAGTGCGGTGATATGACGCTGTAGTTGACGGTGTGGGTCCCGCCGAACCAGAAAAGTCCGTAGGGCGTGTCCGGATGCCTGCCCACGAACCCCGCCCACGCGTACTGCGCGGCGAGGTCACCGCCGCCCGTCGCAAGAACGGCGTCCCACCCCCAGTAAAGGGGGAGGACGGCGGCGATGGCGAGCAGCGGGACGCGGTACCTCGACGATCCGGGCGATCGGCGTTCCCGGCGCAGTATCGGTGACGGTGGTTGCAGTGAGGCGGGGACGGACAGGATGAAGAACTGTACGGGCATATTGGCTTTCCCGGTGCGGTACGGACGCTGTACAAGCCCGCCGAGGAATCCGTGGCCCTGAGGGCTCGTGGATCTCGCGGACCTGCGCAGGCGTCACGACCGGGCCTCTCCCGTCCGTCGCACCCACTCGCGTATCGCGCACGACGTCAGCTCCCCGGCCCATCGGCCGGCTCTCGCGCGTGCCACCACCGAATGCCGGGGCCGATCGGTCGAGGCACCGATGCCGTCGCGCCGCCCAGTGACGAGGGGTGCCGGGAGCGGCACCACCCGCATCTCGCCGGAAGGCCGGTTCTTCAGGCCAGGTCCGTCACGCAGCAGGCCCGTATCGGCTCGCCCCCCACCCGCTGCGGCAGCGTGAGGGTTGAACCACGCTGCGCGTACCGCGCAACTTGCTGACAGCGCCAGCACCAGGAGGCCGACATCATGCACTGAACCGCTCCGAAATCGGTGGAGGATCCGGACTGGGGCCTCCTACCCAAGCGGACTACGGACATCAGCCGGCTCGCGCCTCCGACCATGATCCGGACCATTCCCGGGCCGGCAACCCTCCACCGGCTTTGACAGAGGCTATTTGCACAGGTCAGCCACATGCAAGGCATGTACCACCCACCAGCAGACGATAGAACCGTCTGGTGTCGTATTCGCCGGGGAAGCTGGGCTGCTTCTACAGGCACGAAAATAGGCGCCTGCCCTGGGCTTTGCCCGTCAGGCGCCTTCCTCTCGACCCGTCCGGGGCAAGGACCGACCGGCGCCTGCCACCTTGACGGCATGGCCAGGATCAGTGCGCAAGAGAGACGCGAAAGCGTCGTTCGCGCAGCGATCGCCGAGTTCGCACTCAAGGGCTACTACGGCACCTCCACCGAGGCGATCGCCAAACGCGTCGGCGTCACGCAGCCGGGCATGGCCGAACTGGGCCACCCCGCCCCCTCGCGCGCCGACCGCGCCGCGAACTACGGCCCCGACGGCATGCTCTTCGTCGGCGGCCCCGACGAGGAAGGCCTCCGGTCGGCCGGTGCCCGAGACAGTCGTCGGACCGGTGCAGACCCACCAGGCGCGGCCAGAACGCCTCGGCGTCCGACGACGGACGATTCGCGTCGCCGAAGCTCGTCCGGACGGCATTCCGCAGCCCGCACCGGACAGAGCGGCTAGCGTGGCGTGTTGACGTCGGCCTTGAACGGGCCGCCGTGGCCGGGCACGATCAGGTCCGCGGCGGTCAGCACCCGGAGCCGGGAGGCGCGCAACACCTCGCGGTCGGGAGCTACCGGATCGTCCGCCGGGCCCTCCGCGTGCCACCACAGGTCACCGGCGAAGGCGACCACGCCCGACTCCGTGCCCGCCAGCAGTGTGATGTCCTCGGCGCTGTGGCCCGGGGTGCGGATCAGCCGTAGCGACGGGGTGAGTTGGTAGCCCTCCGCGTCCCGGTTCCTCCACTGGTCGCCGAGGTACTCCACCTTGTGGTCGTGGACCCGGGCACGTCCGAACAGGCCCACGTTCATGGTGTTGTCCGGGTGGTGATGGCTGAGTACCACGTCGGTGACGTCGTCGGGGCCGAGCCCCAACTCCTCGAGCGGGGCGAGGATGCGGTCGCGACTCGCCACCATGCCCGGGTCGAAGATCACATGTCTGTCGGCATCGGACACGTAGGAGACGGTGGCGGCGACTCCGGGCCCGGTGGAGCCGACGTATCCGGTGGTCAGGATCGTGTACACGGCGCTGCGGCCGAGCGGTGCGTCTGTCATGGCCTCAATCCTTGCGGCCCGTCGGGTCGTTCACGAGTGGCACAGTTGCCGCTGATCGCAGGATTGCTGCCACACTGAACGCGTGCCTCCCTTCGTGACCGTCGCCGCGTACACCCCACCCGGAGTCGGCATGCTCGCCGTCGGCATCGTCACAGAGGTCTTCGGTCCGCACGGGGAGACACTGCCCGGCTTCGACTTCGCCCTGTGCACCGACCGGCCCGGGCCGGTCCCCACCGACGTCGGCGTGCCGCTCACCATCACGCACGGCCTGGACCGGCTCGCCTCCGCCGATCTGGTGATCGCCCTGCCGTGGGCCGGCTTCCGCACAGCACCCGCACCCGCCGTGCTCGATGCGCTGTCGGCCGCACACGAGCGCGGCTCACTGGTCGCGGCCCACTGCGTCGGCGCATTCGCCCTCGCCGCCGCCGGACTCCTCGACGGCCGACGGGCCACCACCCATTGGCGATTCGCCGAACTGCTCGCCCGCCGCCACCCGAACGTCATCGTCGAACCGGACGCCCTCTACATCGACGAAGGACGCATCATCACCGGCGCGGGAGCCGCCGCGGGCTTCGATCTCTGCCTGCACCTGCTGAGGCGGGAGCACGGAGCCGCGATGGCCAACGCCGTTGCCCGGGACGTGGTGCTGCCCTCCCACCGCGACGGCGGGCAGGCGCAGTACCTGGCCACCCCCGTCCCCCAGGACTGTCGCGACGAGCGTCTCGCCGAGGTACTCGCGTGGGCCCGCGAAAACCTCCACCAGCCGCTTCCCGTCGCGGAACTGGCCCGGCGTGCCGTGATGAGCAAACGCTCCTTCGCCCGCCGTTTCACCGCCGCGACCGGCACCACCCCCCACGCCTGGCTGCGGAGCCTGCGGCTGAGCAGCGCCGAGGAGTTCCTGGAGACCACGGACCTGCCGGTCGAGGAGATCGCCCGCCGCGTCGGATACGGAAGCGCGGCCGTCCTGCGCGAACAATTCGTGCGCCGACGGGGGGTCCCGCCGCGCTCCTACCGCCGCGCCTTCACGAACACGCCGTAACGACCGTCGCAGGCCGCCCGGGGCAACGCGGGGGGCGTGTGTCGGCGTCGATGACGACCGAACGGCATCACGATCGATGCGCCACCGCAGTCGCCGCGAGTGGCAAGGGACTCAGCGGATCTCGAGGTCTGCGAAGTCCGGATGGCGCAGGAAGCGCCACACCTCCGCACTCGAGAAGGGGCACTGGGTCGCCGTGCGGCCCCGCTCGGTCCAGTAGTAGTTGCGCGCGCGGGGATCACTCCAGGTCTTGCTGAGGTTGCGCCGGTCGACCTCTTCGTTGAACCGCCAGTACGGCTCTTCCTTCACCGTGATCGCCTTCTTGCCGTCGAGGACCAGCCGCTCGATGCATTCGAGGGCATGGACGGTTGTGAGTTCGTGGTACGTGGGGATGTTGAGCATGCCGCTGGTGTTCGGGCCGTAAATGGTCCACAGGTTGGGGAAGCCCGGCATCATGCAGCCCTTGTAGGCCCGCGCTCCGCCCTCGCTCCACAGCTCTTCCAGCGTGAGCCCGCCGCGACCGGTGATCTTCATCGGGAACAGGTAGTCCCTGGCGCGGAAGCCGGTCGCGTAGACGATCGCGTCCAGGTCGTGCTGTGTGCCGTCGCTCGCCTCGATCCCCATGCGGTTGATCCGGCGGATGCCGTCGGTGACGAGCGTGACGCTGTCCCGCTGGATGGCGTCGAGGACGCTGTACTCGGAATCCACCATGACCGGTCGCGCCGCGAGCACGGGATGCGGAGGTGTCATCCTCTTCACGAGTTCGGGGTCGGAGAGTTTGCGTTCGAGGAAGGCTATGGCGTTGTCCCGAGCCGCCTTGTTCACGGCGCTCAGGGCGTGCGGATCGTCGAAGTCGGGATCTATCTCGGTCGTCCTCGTCAACGCGTTGGTCGCGTACGTCGATCGGAACCGCATGAAGTTGGTGTGGTACGGCATGTTCCGGTCCAGCCAGGTGACCTGCTCGGGGAAGGGCGAGCGGTAGCCGGGCACTTCGAACAGCCACTGCGGCGTGCGCTGGAAGACGGTGACGTGCCCGGCTGCCAGTGCCAGCTCCGGGACGAGCTGGTAGCCCGTGCAGCCCGTTCCGATGACCGCCACCCGCTTGCCGGCCAGGTCGACCTCGCCCGGCCACCGGGCGGTGTGCCAGGACGGGCCGTCGAACTCCTCGGCCCCCTCGATCCGCGGAACACTCGGCCGGTTGAGAAAGCCGACGGCGGAGATGACCGCGTTCGAGCGGACCGTGCGCTCCCCTTGCGGGCCCGCGACGTGGATCGCCCACGTCCCTGCGCCCTCGTCCCACTCCATCGCGCTCACCTCGGTGTTGAACACGATGTCGGTGCGGACGTCGAACTCGTCGGCGACCCAGTCGAAGTACTCGGCGTTGTTCTCCGCCGGGCAGAAGGGGTACGGGTAGCCGAAGTCGACGCCGTACAGGTGCGTGTACGCGCGGCTCGGGGAGTCGACGCGGCAGCCCGGGTAGCGGTTCTCCCACCACGTGCCGCCGACACCGGCGTTCTTCTCGATGACCGTGTACGCGATGCCCGCCCGCTTCAGCTGGACAGCAGCATTGAGGCCTCCCATGCCCGCACCGATGACCGTGACGTGGAAGTCGTCCAGCCGGTTGCGGGACGGCGCGGCCTGCCACTGCAGGGCGCGTGCCCACGGGTTCAGGGCGAGGTCCTCCAGCCACAGCCCCATGTCCCCTTCGGGTATCTCCTGGCCCGCCGCCAGCATCAGGCTGACCGGCAGGCGCTCGGCCGGACCGGGCTCGATGTCACCGGCTCCCGCATCCCGGTATGTGGTCAGGAAATGCGCCGCCTTGTGCTGCAGCAGCGCGATGTCCTCGTCGCAGGACGGGACCTGCATTTCCAGAACGCCTGCCGAAAGGGTCTTCACCTTCGTCGCCGCAACCTCCTCGTCGCCGGTCAACTGGTACAGCAGACCCCGCAGCACCATCGGGTCGGCATACCGGACGGCTTCCTCGATGGTCTCGGCGCTCGCGTCGAGCAACTCCTTGCGGGGCTCGCCTTCAAGCGTCGCCATGGATCGTTCCTTTCGGCATGGGGTCATAGGGGTCATGGGGTTCATAGGCTTCATGCGGTGGTCGAAGCGCACTTCGCCGTGCCGGGTCGTACGGGGGATGTGCCGGTGTCCTCGGACGACCGCGCGACGGAGCGGACCGGCTCGGACATGCGTCGGGGGGGGGACGAAGTGCTCCCGTGCGGACGACGCCGTGCCCGCGCTCATGCCTCACCGGTCCCGCAGCGGGGGATCCGGAGATTCCTCAGGTGGGTGGCAACCACCTCTGTCACGGCCGTGGCGTGCGTGTTGAGATAGAAGTGCCCGCCGGGAAAGCTGCGCAGCTCGAACGCCCCGGTGGTGTGCTCGCGCCAGGCCCCTGCCTCGTCACACGTCACCTGCGGGTCCTGGTCACCGGTGAGCACCACGACGGGGCAGACGAGGGCCGGCCCCGACTCGTACCGGTAGGTCTCCACGGCCTGGTAGTCGCTGCGCAACGGAGGCAGCACGAGGTCGCGGACCTCGGGCTCGTCGAGGAGCCGGAGGTCGTCGTTGTTCAGCTTCCTGACCGCCGTGACCAGCTCGTCGTCGGAGCGCAGATGGAGATCTCCGTAACGTGTGAGGCGGGGCGCGCGACGGCCCGAGACGAAGAGCGCGGACAACGTGACCCTCTCGTGCTCCAGTCGGCGGGCGACCTCGAAGCTCAGGAGGGCGCCCATGCTGTGGCCGAAGAACGCCAGCGGACGGTCGGCCCAGGGGCGTATCTCCTCGAGGACCAGGTCGGCGAGCTTGGCCAGGTCGCCGACGCAGGGCTCGCCCCGCCGCTCCTGCCGTCCGGGGTACTGGAGGGCGAGCACGTCCACCTCGGCGGAGAGCGTCCTCGACATGGGGTGGTAGTAGCTTGCCGAGCCTCCCGCGTGGGGGAAGCACACCAGTCGGACGGGGGCGTCCGACGGATGGAACCGGCGGATCCACGCCCCGGTGTCCCGGCGCGTATCTGTCATGGTCCTTCGCCTTTCTCCCATGGCCCCACGGCGGGGCCGACGCCCTGCGTCCGAGCGCGGAGACACCCGGACGCAGGGGTCGTCAGCGGTCCCTGCGTGTTCCGTCGGCCGCCAGCGGCGACCACCACTGGTCGTAGTTGGTCGCCCCGTCGCCGAAGAAGCCCGCGCGCCCTTCGACGATCAGGCCGTCCTCCCAGCGGAACACCTGGACGCCCAGGGCATCGAGGACGTCGTAGGGCGAGGTGCTCCCCTCCGGGGCGTCCGGCCGTACCGCGTGGACCTTGACCACGTCCATGCACTCGTTGCCGTCGATCATCGAGGTGACCATTTCGACCTCGAACTTTCCTCCCGCCGTGTCCGTCAACGCACGCCGGAACGCGAGGAGTTCATCGAGCCCGACGTGCCAGCCGGCCTGGACGTGACGTCCGGGAACGCTGAACCTGACGTCCTCCGACCAGTACTTGGCCGCTTCCTCGCGATCGCAGGAGACCAGGGCCACATATGCCTTCTCGATCAACTCGGGGGTGATCGCGGTCATTTCGTTCACTCCTTTTCATGGGATGCCATCCGGCGGTCGAGCCAGTCATGGACGGCCTGTGCGGTGGAACCGGCGTGCTCCTCGAGCATCGAGAAGTGGTCGCCGGGGGTCTCCTGGACGGTGCCTGCCGTCGCTGCGGCGCGGGGCACCGCCGTGGCGCCCGGCAGGGATTCCGCGGCGCCAAGGAAGAGGGTGGGAGTCGCGAGGCCGTCCGACCGCCACCCCTCGAACACCCTCAGGTAGGCGCCCATCGCGGTCAGGGAGTGGTCGTCCGCGGCCGACACCTCACCGTGCCGGGCGAACAGCCCCTCGGTCAGCGCGGTGGCCATGCGGTCGGTCGTCTCGTCCTGGAGGTAGGTGTCGAGCAACACCACCGCCCGGGGCGCCCGGCCCGCGCGCTCCAGCGCGGCGGCGACGGCGTGGGCGATCCACCCGCCGGACGAGTAGCCGACGAGGGCAATCGGCGCGCCCTCGGCGTACCGGTGCACCGCCTCGGTCTGTGCCGCGACGACGGCGCCGAGGTCGGCGGGCAGCCGCTCGCCCGGCAGGAAGCCGGGCTGCGGGAGGGCCAGCACGTCGCGCCGCCCGCGCAACGCCGCGGCGAACCGGGCGTACTGGTGCGGCCCGGAGAGCGCGACCACGGCGGGGAAGCAGATCAGCGCCGGCCGTGCCGGGCCGCCGGCCAGCCGTACCGGCCGCGGGCGCTCCTCCCCCAGTTCGTCGGTCTCGGCGAACGACGGCAGGAACCGGGAGGCCATCCGCAGCAGTTCGATCCCTTCCATCGTCCGACCCGCCGACCGCGCCCGCCGGAACAGCGCGCCGACCCCGTCCGCGGCCGCAACCGGTGCCTCGGGCCCCGGCGTTCGGCCGGGAGCCGCGGCGTCGAGTTCTGTCCGCAGGTGCCGGAGCAGGGTCGCGAACGTCGGGTGGTCGAAGGCGACGGTGGCCGACAGCCGCAGACCGGTGATCGCGTCCAGCCGGTTGCGCAGCTCCACCGCGGTGAGCGAGTCGATGCCCAGCTCGGGGAAGGAGGTGTCCTCGTCGATCGCGTCGGACGAGGGGAAGCCAAGCACTCCGGCGACGGCGGCACGGACGAGCGAAGGCAGGTCGGACTTCCCCTCGCCCTCGGGGAGTCCGGCGGCGGGTTCGGTGTGTCGGGGGGCGGTGACAGGCGTGGTGGGAGTGGCCGCGCCCGGCGACAGGCTCCGCAGCAGGCGGGGCAGGGACGGGCCGTCGGAGGCCGCGCGTAGTCGGGCGGGCTCCGTGGGCAACGGTACGAGAAGGGCGTCGTCCTCCCCGGCCGTGGAATGGGCCACCGCCGCGTCGAAGAGCTCAAGACCTCGCTCCGGCGTGAGCGCCACGACGCCCCCGTCCGCCGTACGGCGCAGTTCCGCGGCTCCGGCCATTCCGGTTCCGGGCCCGTCCTGCAGCGCCCAGGGTCCCCAGGCCAGCGACAGGCCGGCGAGCCCGCGGGCCCTGCGGTGCCGGGCCAGCGCGTCGAGGAATGTGTTGGCGGCGGCGTAGTTGGCCTGGCCCGGTGCGCCCAGAACTCCCGCTGCGGAGGAGAAGAGCACAAAGGCCGACAGATCAAGGTGCGCGGTGAGCTCGTGCAGATGCCATGCCGCATCGGCCTTGGCGCGCAGGACGCGGGCGAGCCGCTCCGGGCTCAGGGAGGTCACCACTCCGTCGTCCAGCAGACCGGCGCAGTGCACGACGGCGGTGAGCGGGTGGGCATCCGGGACAGCGGCGATCACGGCGGCCAGTGCGGCGCGGTCGCCGACGTCGCACCCGGCGGTCGTCGCCGTTGCGCCCAGCCGCTCGATTCCGGCGACCAGGTCCGTCAGGCGCGGGTCGTGGGCGGTGCGGCCGACGAGCAGCACGCGCCGTACGCCGTGCTCGGCGACCAGGTGCCGGGCGGTCAAACCGCCGAGCGCGCCTGCCGCGCCGGTGATCAGCACGGTCCCCTCGGGGCGGAACACCGCGCCCGGGCCGGGGACAGGGATGGCGGCGGACCGCCCGGCGGGGGCCAGCCGGGGCACCAGCACCTCGCCCTTTCTGACGGCCGTCTGCTCCTCGTTCGAGGCGATCGCCTCCGGCAGCGACCGCCAGGAGGCGTCCTCGCCGTCCACGTCCACCAGGGCGAACCGGCCGGGGTGCTCGGAGATCGCCGACCTCAGCAGGCCCCACAGCGGCGCCCGTGCCGGATCCGGCACGTCCTCGCCCGGGGACGCGGCCACCGCACCGCTCGTCACGACGATCAGCCGCGACGTGTCGTACCGCGGATCACCGATCCACGAGCGCACCAGGGCGAGGGCCTCCCGGGCGGCGCGGACAGCGGCCCCGGGGACATCGCCCGTGCTCCGCCCCAGGAAGGGCGCGAGCACCTGATGAGGGATGGACTCGCCCTCGGAATGGGAAAGTCCGGAGAGGACCACGACCCGTCCGCCCCGCGCACGCAGGGCTTCGGCCAAAGGCGAGTCCGTGGAGCCGAGTACGGTCCAGGCCGTGTCCACCGCCGACTCGGGGTGTTCCGCAGCGGCGTGCCGCGGCCAGTCGACGCGCAGCAGGGAGCGGTTCCGGGCGGCCGGCAGGGGCCGCAGGGCCAGGGAGGCCGCGGAGGCCACGGGAGCTCCGTCGGAATCGGCCAGGTCCAGGGCGACCGCGCCGTCGGCGAGGGAACGTATCCGTACGCGCAGGCTCCGCGCACGGGCGCCGACGCCGGTGCCGGCGCCGTGGAGCCTGATGTCGCTCCAGGAGAAGGGCAGTTCGGGGCGGTCGAGCTGTCGCGGCCCGCCGTGCGCGAGGGCGTGCAGAGCCGCGTCGAGCAGGGCAGGGTGGAGGCGGTAGCGGTGCTCAGCAGCCTCCGGTTCGGGCAGTGCCGCCTCGGCGAAGATCTCCCCGTCCCGACGCCAGAGCGCACGCAGTCCGCGGAACGCCGGCCCGTAGGCGAGTCCGGCCTCCGCCAGCCGCTCGTACCCGTGCGCGAGGTCCACCGGCAGCGCCGCCGCCGGGGGCCAGGCGGCAGCCCAGGCGGTGTCGCCGGGACCGACGTCCTTGCCCGGGCCGGCCGCGGTGAGGGTGCCAGTGGCGTGCCGAGTCCATTCCTCCCCGGACAGAGCCTCCGAGGGCCGGGCGAACACGCTGAACGTCCGCCGTCCGGCCGTGTCCTGCTCCCGCACGGAAAGCCTGAGGAGGACCCGGCCCCGGTCCGGTACGGGGAGCGGCGACTCCAGGACGAGGTCGGCCACGACCGGGAGCCCCAGCTCCGCGCCCGCGCTCAGGGCCAGCTCCACGAACACGGAACCCGGCAGGATGGCGGCGCCGCCGACCCGGTGCTCGGTGAGCCACGGAAGCGCGCGGGCGTCCAGCTCGCCGGTGAACACCGCGCCTTCCAGGTCCGGCGCGGAGACCGGCGGGGCCAGCAGCGGGTGCTCCTGCGGCCGGCCCCGCGGTGCGGGCGCTGCGGCGTCGAGCCAGTACCGGCGGCGCTGGAAGGCGTAGGTCGGCAGCTCCACCGGGCGGGTGGATACGGCCCGGAGCCCTGCCGCCCAGTCCACCGCCACCCCGCGGACATGGAGTTCCGCGACACCGCAGACGTACGCTTCCGGCTCGGGCCTGCCGGGCCGCAACAGGGGGACGACGGCGCGGTCGCGGTCCGCGAGGCAGTCCTGCGCGAGCGCCGTGAGGGTGGCGTCCGGGCCGAGTTCGACGAAGGTGGTCACGCCGTCGCTCTCCAGCCGGGCGACGGCGTCCTGGAACCGCACCGCGTGGCGGAGCTGGCGGGTCCAGTACTCCGGCGAGCAGAGCTCACCGGGCGCCGTCGGCCCGCCGGTGAGCGTCGAGACGACGGGTATCCGCGGCTCGTGGAAGGCCAGTCCTTCGGCGACCCGCCGGAACGCGTCGAGCATGGGATCCATGTGCGGCGAGTGGAAGGCGTGGCCGACCCGCAGCCGCCGGGCCCGGTGACCGTCCGTCGCGAGACGCGCGATCAGGACGTCGACGGCGTCCACGTCGCCGGAGACGACGACCGACGCCGGCCCGTTCACGGCGGCGAGGACGACCCCGTCCGTGAGCCGGGACAGGACCTCCTCCTGCGGGGCCCGTACGGCAGCCATCACCCCGCCCGGGGGCAGTTCCTGCATCAGACGGCCGCGCGCCGCCACGAGCGCGGCCGCGTCGGCGAGGTCGAGGACACCCGCGGCGTGGGCCGCCGCGAGCTCCCCGACGGAGTGACCGGCCAGGACGTCGGGGCGCACGCCCCACTCCCCCAGCCGGTTCAGCAGCGCCACCTGGAAGGCGAACAGCGCGGGTTGGGTGTACGCGGTGCGGTCGAGAAACGCCGCGTCGGCGGTCCCGGGCTCGGCGAGGATCACCTCCATCAGCGGCCGGCCGAGCAGCGGGTCGAAGGGGGCGCAGGACTGGGCCAGCGCCTGCGCGAACGCGCTGTCGGCGGCGACCAGTTCGCGGCCCATGCCGGCCCGCTGACTGCCCTGCCCGCTGAACAGGAAGGCGACCTTGCCCGCGCTGGCGCGCCCGGCCGGACCGTCGAAGGGGGCGTCAGTGGTGCTCTGCGCGAGGCGGGCCAGGCGGCTCACGAGGCCTTCGCGGTCGTCGGCCACGAGGGCCGCGCGGTGGGGGAACGAGGGACGGGTGGTGGCCAGGCTCCACGCGATGTCCTCGGCCGCGGTGTCCGGCCGTTCCCGTACGTGGTCGAGGAGGCGGCGGGCCTGGGCCCGCAGCGCTTCAGGGGTCTTGGCGGACAGCAGCCATGCCGCGGGCAGGCCGCCGGGTTCGGCCGACGCGGCAGCGGGCGACTGGGCGGCAGCGGGCGCGAGGGCGGCCTTCACCGACGCGGCAGGCTGGTCCGGGGCCTGCTCGACGATGACGTGCGCGTTGGTCCCGCTGATGCCGAACGAGGACACCCCGGCCCGCCGCGGTGCGCCGGTGACCGGCCACGGGACGGGCTCGGTCAGCAGCCGTACCGCGCCCGCCGACCAGTCGACGTGCGGTGAGGGACTGTCCACGTGCAGGGTCCGGGGCAGGACTCCGTGCCGCATGGCCTGCACCATCTTGATGACGCCGCCGACCCCTGCCGCCGCCTGGGCGTGCCCGATGTTCGACTTCAGCGAGCCGAGCCACAGCGGGCGGTCCTCCGCGCGCTCCTGACCGTAGGTGGCCAGCAGGGCCTGCGCCTCGATCGGATCACCCAGCGTGGTGCCGGTGCCGTGCGCCTCGACGGCGTCGATCTGGGCGGCCGTCAGTCCGGCACCGCCGAGCGCCTGCCGGATCACGCGCTGCTGTGCGGGACCGCTGGGGGCGGTCAGCCCGTTGCTGGCCCCGTCCTGGTTGATCGCGCTGCCCCGCACCACGGCCAGAACGGGATGGCCGTTGCGGCGCGCGTCCGAAAGCCGCTCGACCAGGAGCACGCCCACGCCCTCGCCCCAGCCGGTGCCGTCGGCGCCTGCCGCGAACGACTTGCACCGCCCGTCGGGAGACAGCCCGCGCTGTCGGCTGAACTCGACGAACGGCCCAGGGGTGGACATCACGGTCGCCCCGCCGGCCAGGGCCAGCGAGCACTCCCCCGAGCGGAGGGCCTGGGCGGCGAGGTGCAGCGCCACCAGTGACGACGAGCAGGCGGTGTCGACGGTCACCGCGGGGCCTTCGAGCCCCAGGGCGTAGGCCACCCGGCCGGAGGCGACACTGCCCGCCGTGCCCGCGCCGAGATAGCCCTCGACGTCCTCGGGGGCGTCCTTCGCCCACGAACCGTAGTCGTGGTACATCACGCCGGCGAACACCCCGGTCTCGCTGCCGCGCATCGACACCGGATCGATCCCGGCCCGTTCGAACGCCTCCCACGACACCTCGAGGAGCAGCCGCTGCTGCGGGTCCATCGCCAGGGCCTCGCGCGGGCTGATCCCGAAGAATCCCGGGTCGAAGCCTGCGGCGTCCTCGAGGAATCCGCCGTGCCGGGTGTAGAACGTCCCGCGCCCGGCGCCCTCGGGGTCGTACAGGCCGTTGATGTCCCAGCCCCGGTCGCGGGGCATCTCGGTGATGGCGTCGCGGCCCGAACGGACCAGCTCCCAGAGGTCGTCGGGCGAGGTGACGCCGCCGGGATAGCGGCAGGCCATGGCGACGATGGCGAAGGGCTCGTCGGCGGTGCCGGCGTCCCGTACGGGCGGCTGCGCCGGGGTGGCGGTGTCGCTGAGCAGCGCACGCAGCCGCCCGGCGAGTTCGGCCGGCGTCGGATGGTCGAACACCAGGGTGGTCGGCAGCCGCAGGCCGAGGGCGGCCCCCAGGCGGTTGCGCAGTTCGATCGCCGCGAGCGAGTCGAAGCCGAGCTGGGAGAAGGAGTGGTCGTGGGGGACGTCCCCGGCGTCGCGGTGTCCCAGGATCGCGGCGGCCTCGTCCCGTACCAGCGTCGTGAGTTCCCGCAGCTGTTCGGCCTCCGGGAGCGCGGCCATCCTCTGGGCGGGCGAAAGCGGGCCTGTCGCGGTGCGGGACTCGGCGCGGCGTCGCCGCCGTGCGGGCGGCACGAGACCGCGCAGCAGGGCCGGTGCGGTGTCGCCGCGGAGCCGGCGCGGGTCGAGGTGGAGAGGCGCCGTCACGGGCTCGGTCCGGGCGATCGCGGCGTCGAGGAGGGCCAGGCCCTCGTCGGCCGGGATCGGCCGCATGCCGAGGGCGGCCAGTCGGCGCTGGGCGGGTCCGTCGACTCCCGCGACCATGCCCGACGTCCCTTCCCACAGGCCCCAGGCCAGTGAGTGGGCGGGCAGTCCGCGGTGGCGGCGGTGTGCGGCCAGGGCGTCCAGGAACCCGTTCGCCGCGGCGTAGTTGGCCTGGCCGGGGGCGCCGAGGAGTCCGGCCGCCGAGGAGAACAGGACGAAGGCGGACAGGTCGAGGTGAGCGGTGAGCTCGTGCAGATGCCATGCCGCGTCGGACTTCGGCCGCATCACCCGGTCCAGGCGTTCGGGGGTGAGCGCGTCGAGGACGCCGTCGTCCAGGACGCCCGCCGCGTGGACGACGGCCGTCAGCGGCCGCCCGGCCGGAACGGAGTCGAGGAGACGTTCCAGGGCGGCCCGGTCCGCCACGTCACAGGCGACCAGGTCGACCTGCGCGCCCGAGGCGCGGAGCCCTTCGGCAAGTTCGCGGGCCCCCTCGGCCTCGGGACCGCGGCGGCCGGCCAGCAGCAGACCACGCACTCCGTGGCGCTCGACCAGGTGCCGCGCGAGGAGCGCGCCGAGCGCGCCGGTTCCACCGGTGATCAGCACGGTGCCCTCGGCGTCGAACAGGGGGGCGCCCGACGGCTCGGTCACGCCGTCCGCGGTGTCGGTCCGCCGGGCCGGTACATCGGTACGGGCCAGGCGCGGCACCAGCAGTCGGCCCCCGCGCAGCGCGATGTCGGGCTCCCCGCATCGCAGAACAGCGGGCAGGTGGGTCGCCCAGGTGTCGGGGTCGTCGGTGTCGACGAGGGTGATCCGCCCCGGGTGTTCGGACTGCGCCGTGCGCAGCAGCCCCCGGACGGCGGCGCGTGGCAGGTCGCCGAGGTCCTCGTCCGGTCCGGTGGCCGCCGCGGCATGCGTGACCACGACGAGGTGGGCGGCGGCGAACGTGTCGTCGGACAGCCAGTTCCGTACGAGCCGCAGGGCTTGGGCTGTGGAGTGCCGGGCCGCGGCACCTACGTCCTGCCCGCTCTCCCCGTCCGGGTCGAGGAGCGGGACGACCACGACCTCGGGTGCTGCCGCGCCGTCGGCGACCGCGGCGGCGAGGGCCGCCATGTCCGGGTGGCCGCCGGGGCCGTTCCCGCCGAGCACCACGGGCGGCGCGATGCCGAGCGGCGTGGCCGCCTCGGCGTCCGCCGGTTCCCTCCATACGAGGTGGAGCAGTGGCTCCTTGGGCGCGTCCGCCGCCGCGAGCTGTCCGGCGGGCCGCAGCAGCAGCGCGTCCACGAAGCCGACCGGCCGGCCCGCTCCGTCCGCGAGTTCGAGGGCCACTGTGTCCGGCCCGGCGGGCGCCAGCCGTACACGCAGCATCGTCGCACCCGAGGCGTACAGCGACACACCGTGCCAGGCGAAGGGCAGACTCGGGGCACCGGTGGTGTCGGGTATGCCGAGGCCGAGGGTGTGCAGGGCGGCGTCCAGCAGAGCCGGGTGCAGTCCGAACGACCGTGCGGCGACGTGCTGTTCACCATCCAGGGCGACCTCGGCGAAGAGTTCGTCGCCGCGCCGCCAAGCGGCTCGCAGGCCCTGGAAGGCCGGACCGTACCGCAGTCCGGCGGCGCTGAGCCGGTCGTACACACCGTCCGGGTCGAGGGGGCGCGCGTCGGCCGGCGGCCAGGAGGCGAGGGCACCGGTCGGGGCCGGCGCGGGTGCCGCGGTGGACACCGTCCCGGTGGCGTGCCGCACCCATGGCTGTCCGGGGAGGGCGTCCTCGGGCCGCGCGTGGATCTCGACCGGCCGGTGTCCGTCGGCGTCCGGCGCTCCCACCCTGATCTGGAGCACCACTGCGCCGTCGGCGGGTAGCGTCAGCGGCGCTGTGAGGGTGAGTTCTTCGAGGTGCTCGCATCCGGCCTGCTCACCGGCGCGCAGGGCCAGTTCGAGGAAGGCCGTGCCGGGCAGCAGGACGGACCGGCCGACGGCGTGGTCGGCCAGCCACGGATGGGTGGCGAGCGACAGCCGTCCGGTGAACAGGAACTCCTCGGAGTCCGCGAGAAGGACGCTCGCTCCGAGCAGCGGATGGTCGGGGAAGCCGAGACCGGCGGGCGAGACGTCCAGGGGACCTTGGGCGGGGGCCTCCAGCCAGTGGCGCCGCTTCTGGAAGGCGTAGTGCGGGAGCCCGACGCGCGCCGCGCCCGTGCCCCGGAAGAACGCCGCCCAGTCGACGGGCACACCGCGCGCGTGAAGCCCGGCGACGGCCGCCGTGACGGCGTCCGGCTCGGGCCGTCCCGCACGCTGGGCCGCGAGCGCGGCCGAGGTGCCGGGGTTGACGTTCTCCTCGGCGAGGGCGGCGAGCACCGCGTCCGGGCCGATTTCGAGGAAGGTGCGGACTCCTTCGGACTCCAGCCGCCGTATCGCGTCGGCGAACAGGACCGGTCGGCGGGCGTTGCGCACCCAGTACTCGGGTGAGCAGAGCTCCGTCTCGTCGGCGGGCTTCCCGGTGACCGTGGAGAGGAATCCGATGCGCGGCGGTCGGAGTTCCAGGCCGGCCGCGACCTTACGGAGCTCGTCGAGCATGGGGTCCACGTGGGCCGAGTGGGAGGCGTAACCGACCTGCAGCCGACGGGTCTTGGCGCCCTTCGCGGCGAAGTGCCCGGCGAGGGCGAGCACGGCCGCCTCGTCGCCGGAGAGGACGACGGCGGCGGGGCCGTTGACGGCCGCGATCTCGACCCCCTGAGTGAGCAGCGGCAGCACCTCGTCCGCCGGGGCGGCGACCGCCACCATCGCCCCACCGTCCGGGAGTTCCTGGGTCAGCCGTCCGCGCGCGGCAACGAGTGCGCAGGCGTCGGCGAGCGAGAGCACGCCGGCGGCATGGGCGGCCGCCAGTTCGCCGCCCGAGTGGCCCAGGACGTAGTCGGGGGTGACTCCCCAGGAGGCGAACAGGCGGTAGAGCGCGACCTCGACGGCGAACAGGGCGGGCTGGGCGAGCGCCTGCCCGGAAAGCGGGTCGGCGTCGTGCGCGTCGACGGCTACGTCGCCGGGCCGGCCCCGCTCGCCGAAGAGCACCGGCAGCAGGGGACGCTCGAGGTGGCGGTCCAGTTCGGCGCAGACGGCGTCGAGGGCCTCCGCGAAGGCGGGGTGGACGGCGTACAGATCCTTGCCCAAAGGGCGTTGGCTGCCTCCGCCGGTGAACATCACCGCGAGTGCGCCGGGGGCCGCCCGGCCGCGCAGCAGCCCGGCCGGGGCGCCGCCGCCCGCGAAAGTGTCCAGGTCGCGCACCATCGTCCGCCGGTCGTTCCCCAGCAGCACGGCCCGGTGCTCCAGGGCGGTGCGGGTGGTGAGCAGGGAGTATCCGACGTCGACGAGGCCGGGTGCCGGGTCGCGGCGCAGTTGCGCCGCGAGGGCCCCGGCCTGCGCGCGCAGCGCCTCCTGCGAGGTGCCTGTCAGCGCCCACAGCGCCGGTACGCCGTCGGCCGGCGCGACGGGGCGGTCCTGAGTCTCCTTCTCGTCCAAGGGCGGTTCCTCGATGACGGCGTGCGCGTTGGTGCCGCTGAATCCGAACGAGGAGATCCCGGCGCGCCGGGGTGTGTCGCCGCGTTGCCACGGCCGTGGCCGGGCGAGCAGTTCGACGGCCCCGGCGGACCAGTCGACGTGTGGGGTGGGCCGGTCGACATGGAGGGTGCGCGGAAGCACGCCGTGCCGCATGGCCAGCACCATCTTCATGACGCCGCCGACGCCGGCCGCGGCCTGGGTGTGTCCGGTGTTCGACTTGAGCGAGCCGAGCCACAGTGGGCGGTCCTGCGCGCGACCCCGGCCGTAGGTGGCGAGCAGCGCCTGGGCCTCGATCGGATCGCCCAGGGTGGTGCCCGTGCCGTGGGCCTCGACCGCGTCGACCTCGTCCGGGCGCAGGCCCGCGTCCGCCAGAGCCTGGTGGATCACCCGCTGCTGCGAGGGCCCGTTGGGAGCGGTCAGTCCGTTGCTGGCGCCGTCGGAGTTCACCGCCGAGCCGCGCAGGACGGCGAGCACCGTGTGGCCGTTGCGGCGGGCGTCGGAGAGCCGTTCGAGCAGCAGCATGCCGGCGCCCTCGGCCCAGCCGGTGCCGTCGGCGGCGCCGGAGAAGGACTTGCACCGGCCGTCCGGTGCCAGTCCCTCCTGTCGGCTGAAGTCCACGAACGGCAGTGGGGACGCCATGACGGTGGCTCCGCCCGCGAGGGCGAGCGTGCACTCCTGCCCGCGCAGCGCCCCGGCGGCCAGATGCAGGGCGACCAGGGAGGAGGAGCAGGCGGTGTCGATGGTGACCGCCGGACCCTCCAGGCCGAAGGTGTAGGCCACCCGGCCGGAGGCGATGCTGCCCGAGTTGCCGGTGCCGAGGTAGCCCATGACCTCCTCGGGCAACTCGCGCAGCCGGGCGGCGTAGTCGTGGTACATGATCCCCGCGTACACGCCGGTCCTGGTGCCGCGCAGGGTCGCCGGGTCGATGCCCGCGTCCTCGAAGGCCTCCCAGGCCGTCTCCAGGAGGAGACGCTGCTGGGGGTCCATCGCGGTGGCCTCACGGGGGCTGATGCCGAACGGGCCCGGATCGAAGTCGGCCACGTCGTGGAGGAATCCGCCCTCGTGCGTGCTGCTGGTTCTCGAGGCGTCGGCGTTCGGCCCGAGCAGTGCCGCCATGTCCCAGCCTCGGTCGGTCGGGAAGTCGGAGACGGCGTCGCGGCCGGTGGCGACGAGCTGCCAGAGATCGTCGGGGGTGCGCACCCCGCCGGGGTAGCGGCAGGCCATGCCGATGATCGCGACGGGTTCGT
The DNA here is from genome assembly GCF_044741545.1 of Streptomyces sp. NPDC088157. Classification (NCBI taxonomy): domain Bacteria; kingdom Bacillati; phylum Actinomycetota; class Actinomycetes; order Kitasatosporales; family Streptomycetaceae; genus Streptomyces; species Streptomyces sp. NPDC088157. The sequence continues at coordinate 1,252,553 of NZ_JBIUSU010000001.1, read as the reverse complement.
GGGCCGCGTCCTCGGTCTCCTGCAACCGTTTGCGGGTCTGTCGAAGCTCGGCGGTGAGCCGCTTGAGGGAGGTGAGTATCTTCTCGTCGGTGCCCGTCATCAGGCGTTCCCCAGTTCCTCGTCGATGATGGCGAGCAGTTCGCCGATGTCGGCGGAGTCAAGTGCGTCGGTCTCGCCGTCTCCCGGCTCCTGCGCCGCGCCGGCCGGCTCGCCGGCCCCCGCCGTCCGCCCGGTCGCGGTGCTGTCGAGGGCGCCGAGCAGTTCGCGCAGCCGCAACCGCAGCCGGCCTGCGGTGTCCGGGTCGTCGGCCAGCTCGGGCAGGGCGTCCTGCAGCCGGTCGAGTTCCGCCAGTACGGTCCGGCCCACCGGCGGCCTCGCCGGCAGGAGGCGGCCTTTGAGGTGCGCGGCGAGCGCGGCCGGCGTGGGATGGTCGAAGACCAGCGTGGCCGGCAGGCGCATCCCGGTGGCGCTGTCGAGCCGTCCCCTGATCTCGACCGCGGCGAGCGAGTCGAGTCCGGACTCGGTGAAGGCCCGGTCCGGGGCGATGGCGTGCGGCGAGCTGTGCCCGAGCACGGTGGCGGCCTGGGCGCGGACCAGGTCGAGCAGGATCCGGTCCCGCTCGGCGTCGTCCAGGGGCAGCAGGCGGTCCGCCAGCGGGCGTGCGGGGCCTGCCGGGGTGGTCGCCGGGGTGCCGGCCGACTCGATGTCCGTCCGGCCGGGGGCAGGCGTCGGCAGGGACGCGACCAGGCCGCGCAGGACCGGTGGAAAGCCCGGGTCCGCTCCGCGCGGTTGGAGGACGGCGAGATCGAAGCGGGCGGGTACGAGCAACGGTTCCGGCCGGTTCAGCGCGGCGTCGAGCAGGGCCAGACCGGCGTCCGCCTCGATCGCCCCGAACCCGGCGCGGACGATACGGGCGCGTTCGGCCTCGGTCAGGCCGCCCGCCATGCCCTTCTCGTCCTGGCTCCACAGGCCCCACGCCAGCGACGTCGCGGGCAGTCCGGCCGCCGCGCGGTGCTGGGCCAGGCCGTCGAGGAAGCTGTTGGCGGCGGCATAGGCGGCCTGGCCCGCGGAGCCGAGCACCCCCGAGGCGGAGGAGAACAGGACGAAGGCCGCCAGATCCTGCCCCTGGGTCAGTTCGTGCAGGTGCCAGGCCGCGGTGGCCTTGGGGCCGAGGACGCCCGCCAGCCGCTCGGGCGACAGGGTCCCCAGCACGCCGTCGTCGAGCACGCCCGCGGCATGGACGACGGCGGTGAGAGGGCGGTCCTTCGGGACGGTCGCGAGGAGTCGGCCGAGCGCGGCCCGGTCCGCGACGTCGCAGGCGGCCACCTCCACCCGGGCGCCGAGCCCGCGGAGTTCGGCCGCCAGCTCCTTCGCTCCGGGAGCCGAGCGGCCGCCGCGGCTGGTCAGCAGCAGGCTCCGCACGCCGTGCCGCACGACGAGATGGCGCGCGACGAGCGCGCCGAGAGCACCCGTACCGCCGGTGATCAGGACGGTCCCCTCCGGATCGAACCCACGGACGGCGGCAGCCTCCCCGCCCGAATCGGGTGTGCCGGACGAGGCGGGCAGGCCGGACGAGCCGTGCTCGGCGGCCGACGACCGGTCGTCGTCGACACGGGCCAGCCGGGGCACGGCGGCCAGGCCGTCGCGGAGGGCCAGTTGGGACTCGCCCGTGGCGAGGGCCGCGGGCAGGGCACGCCAGGACGCGTCGCCTCCGTCCACGTCGGCCAGCACGATCCGCCCGGGGTACTCGGCCTGGGCGGCGCGCCCGATGCCCCACACAGCGGACTGTGCCGGGTTGGGCAGCTCCTCGCCCAGGGAGCAGGCCACGGCCCGGCTGGTCACGAGGACCAGGCGGGCGTTCCCCTCCCCGGCGGGGTCCCGGGCGAGCCATTCCCGCACCGCCGCCAGCACCCGTGTCGTCGCGGTCAGGGCGGCGTCGGGGGCCGGCATCCCGTCGACCCGTACGGGTACGAGTACGAACGCGGCGTCGTTCTTGTCCGTGGCCCGCGTGGCCGCCCCGGCGAGCTCGGCCGGAGCCGTCGCCTCACCGTGCCAGCGCGTCACGGGCGGCTGCCCGTCGAGGCGCACAGGCAGAGCTGTCCAGTCGAGCCGGTACAGAGCGGCCTGCCCGCCGGGCCGGGAGAGTTCGAGGTCGCGCGCGGTGGCACGACGGGCCATCAGGCGCCCTACGGTGGCCACCGGGTCGCCGCTGCCGTCGGCCACGTCCATCGTGACGGCGTTCTCACCGGCGGGTGCTGTCCGTACCCGCAGCACCGTGGCCGCCGCCGCGTGGACGCGGACCCCGGTCCAGGAGAACGGCACCGCCGCGGCCGCCCCGGAGGCCAGTCCGTCCATCGCCGCCGGGTGCTGGGCCGCATCCCACAGCGCCGGGTGCACCGCGAACCCGGCCGTGTCCGTGCCTTCGGGCAGCGCGACCTCGGCGTGGAGCACCTCGCCGTCACGCCACACACCGCGTACGCCCCGGAAGAGGGCTCCGTAGCGGACGCCGGTCGCGGCGAACCTCTCGTACAGGTCCTCGACCGGGACGGGACGCGCGTCGGGCGGGGGCCAGGCGCTCAGGTCGTGGCCGGGCTCCCGGATGTCCTCGCCCAGCTCGCCGCTCGCGTACCTGGTCCAGGGGGCCTCGTGCGTACTGTCGTGCGGGCGCCCGTACAGGTGCAGGATCCGGTCTCCGGACGGGCCGGGCTCGCCGACGAGGAGCTGGAGTTCCACCTCGTCGTCGGTGGTCAGGGCCAGCGGCGCGTGCAGGGTCAGCTCCCGGACCACAGGGCTGCCGACGGCTGCGGCAGCCTGCACGGCCAGCTCCAGGAAGAGGCTGCCGGGGACGACCGTCGCGCCGAACACCTCGTGCTCGACGAGCCACGGCAGCGCCGCCAGGGAGAGCCGGCCGGCGAGGAGGTGCCGGTCGCTGTCCCCCAGCCGTACGACGGGCCCCAGCACGGGGTGGGCGCCGAACACTCCTCCGGGGTGGGCGCCGGGACGCGGCAGACGCTGGGCGACGGCGCGCCGCGGCCAGTAGCGGCGTCGCTGGAAGGCGTACGTCGGCAGGTCCACACCACGCGCGCCACGTCCCGCGAACAGGGCGCGCCAGTCGACCGCGACGCCGTGGACGTGCAGGGCGGCGACGGTGTGCAGGGCGGTCGCCGTCTGCGGACGGCTCTTGCGCTGGGCCGCCACGAAGAGCCCTTCGCCGGTCAGGCAGTCGGCGGCCATCGGGCTCAGCGCACCGAGGGGGCCGACTTCGACGAAGACGTCGGCTCCCGCCTCGCCGAGGTGCCGGACCGCGTCCTCGAAGAGGACGGTGCCGCGGGCGTGCCGTACCCAGTGCCCGGGAGAGCACAGCTCCTCGGGCGTCGCCGTGCGCCCGGTGAGGGTGGAGACGAGCGGGACGCGCGGTGGGTGGTAGGTGAGTTTTTCGGCGAGCCGCTCGAACTCGGCCAGCATCGGGTCCATCAGGGGTGAGTGGAAGGCATGGCTGACGCGCAGCCAGGATGTGCGCCTGCCACGCTCCCCGAGCCGCTCCACGATCGCGGCCACGGCCTCCCGGTCTCCGGACAGGACGATCGCCCGCGGCCCGTTGACCGCGGCGACACCGACCCGCCCCGCGCCGTCGGCCTCGTCCGCCACGTCGGCCAGGAGCCCGGAGACCTCCTCGGCGTCGGCCTCGACCGCGGCCATCGCCCCTCCGTCGGGCAGAGCCTGCATCAACCTGCCCCGGGCGGAGACCAGTTCGGCTGCGTCGGCCAGCGAGAGCACACCGGCGACGTGAGCCGCCGCGATCTCCCCCACCGAGTGGCCTACGAGGAAGTCCGGCGTGATCCCCCAGGATGCGAGCAGCCGGTGCAGCGCCACCTCGAAGGCGAACAGCGCGGGCTGCGCGTATCCCGTCCGGTCAAGGGCGGCGGTCGTCTCCTCTGCGTCCTCGGCGAAGACGAGGGTGCGCAGCGGTCGGTCCAGATGTGGGTCGAGTGCGCTACAGGCGGCGTCGAAGGCTTCGGCGAATGCCGGGAAGACCGCGTGCAGTTCGCGCCCCATGCCGACTGCCTGGCTGCCCTGGCCCGCGAAGAGGAACGCCGTCCTGTGCCCTTCGCGCGCCTCCCCCCGGATCAGACCGGGAGCGTCCTCGCCTGCGGCGAGGGCGGTCAGCGCGGCGAGCGCCTCCGAGTGGTTCGCGCCCGTCACCACCGCACGGTGCCGCAGCGCGGCGCGCCTCGTGGCCAGCGACCATCCGACGTCCAGCGGCCGCGCGTCCGGCTCGGCCGCCAGGTGGTCGGCCAGTCGTGCCGCCTGCCCGCGCAGCGCGTCGGGGCTCTTGGCGGAGATCGGCAAGAGGACGGCGTCGGCGCCGTCCCGCTCTTCGCGCGTCGCGGGTACCGGCTCCGGCCCGGTGGCGGGGGGCTCTTCGACGACGATGTGCGCGTTGGTGCCGCTGATGCCGAACGAGGAGACGCCGCAGCGGCGCGGGCGGCCGCCGCGTGGCCACGGCCGGGACTCGGCAAGCAGCCGGACCGAGCCGTCGGCCCAGTCCACGTGTGGGCTCGGTTCGGTGAGGTGGAGGGTGCGGGGCAGCCTCTCGTGGCGCATCGCCTCGACCAGTTTGATGATGCCCGCGACTCCCGACGCGGCCTGGGTGTGACCGATGTTGGACTTGAGCGAGCCCAGCCACAGCGGGTCGGCGGGGGTGTGCCGGGCGCCGTAGGTGGCGAGCAGTGCCTGGGCCTCGATCGGGTCGCCCAGTCTGGTCCCCGTGCCGTGCGCCTCCACCGCGTCCACGTCGGCGGCGGTCAGCCCGGCATCGGCGAGGGCGTGCCGGATGACCTGCTCCTGGGCGGGACCGTTGGGAGCGGTCAGGCCGTTGCTGGCGCCGTCGGAGTTGATGGCCGAGCCGCGGACCAGCGCGAGGACGCGGTGCCGGTTGCGTCGGGCGTCGGACAGCCGCTCGACGAGCAGCACACCGACGCCCTCGCTCCAGCTGGTGCCGTCGGCGTCGGCGGAGAAGGAACGGCACCGGCCGCCCGGGGAGAGCACGCCCTGCCGGTTGAACTCGGTGAACAGCAACGGACTGGTCATCAGTGTGACGCCGCCGACGAGCGCCAGCGAGCAGTCGCCTCGGCGCAGCGCCTGGGCCGCCCAGTGCAGCGCCACCAGGGACGAGGAGCAGGCCGTGTCGACGGTCACGGCGGGGCCCCCGAGACCGAACGCGTACGCCAGCCGTCCGGAGAGCACACTGGCGGTGTTGCCCGTCCCGATGTACCCCTCCAGGTCGTCCTTGCCGGTGGCGAGCACCCGCGGGTAGTCCTGGCCGTTGGTGCCGACGAAGACGCCGATCCGGCCGTCGCCCGCCGACTCCGGGTCGACGCCGCCACGTTCGAACGCCTCCCAGGCGGTCTCCAGGAGCAGTCGCTGTTGCGGGTCCATCGCCAGGGCCTCGCGCGGGGAGATGCCGAAGAAGTCCGCGTCGAAGCCGGCGATGTCGTCGATGAAGCCGCCCTGGCGGGCGTAGGTCGTGCCGGGGCGGTCCCGGTCGGGGTGGAAGAGCTCCGCGAAGTTCCAGCCGCGGTCGGTGGGGAAGTCCGCGATGGCGTCGGTCTCGGAGTCGACCAGCTGCCAGAGCTGCTCAGGTGACCGTACGCCGCCGGGAAAGCGGCAGCTCATGGCGACGATGGCCAGCGGTTCGGCCGGGTCGTCACCGCCCGTCCGTGCGGGTCGGCCGGCACGGTCGCCGCCCGGCGACCGGGAGGCGTCGGCGGTGCGTGCCATGAGGTGGGTCGCGACGGCCCGGGGCGTGGGGTGGTCGAAGACGAGCGTCGTCGGCAGACGCATCCCGGTCGCGGTGTTCAGCCGGTTGCGCAGCTGTACGGCGGTGAGGGAGTCGAGGCCGAGGGCCTGGAACCGCTCGTCGGATCCGACGCTGCGGGCGTCGTCGTGGCCGAGGACCGCGGCGACCTGCGTCCGGACGAGATCGAGCACGAACTCCGGGCGTGCGGAGGGGCCGAGCTCCCTCGGCCGGGCCGCCGTCGTGGTGTCGGGGGCGGGATCGATCAGGCGGTTCGCGGCCAGCAGCCCGTCGGGCGAGGCGAGCGCGCGGTCCAGGAGGCCGGGGATCTCGCGGGGCGCGCCGTCCCACAGGACCGACACGCCTGGCAGACCGGCGGCGTTCCTGTCGCGGGCCAGGGCGGCGACGAAGGCCCCGGTGGCGGCGTCTCGGGCGTTCGGGCAGAGCGTCACGAAGACGGCCAGGTCCCGGTCGCGGGTCGCCCGGTCCAGGTGAAGGGCCGCGGCCGCCCCGTGAGGGGAGTCGGCGGTACCGGTGTGGATCACGGCGGTCAGCGGGTGGTCCGCGGTGAGGGAGTCGAGCAGCCGGGCGAGGGCCTCCGGTTCGGTGGGGTCCCAGTCGGCGAGGGTGACCGACGTACCGAGCGCGGCCAGCTCGTCGCGCAGCGTCGTGAGCTCTTCACAGGCCCCGTCCTGCGCGCCTGTCGCGTCGGCGACGAGCAGCAGGTGGCGTAGGCCGTACCGGGTGGCCAGGTGCCGGGCCGCGGCCGCGCCGACGGTGCTCGTCCCCCCGGTGATGAGCGCGGTGCCGTCGGGTGCCGGTCCGGAGGACATCCTGAGCACCGCCTGGCCGGCGTGGCGGGCGCGGGCGAGGAAGGCCAGCGCCTCGTGGGCGCGGCGGTGGTGCCAGGCGGGGGCGGACAGGGGCGGGAGCGTGCCGTCGGCGAACAGCGGGGCGAGTTCGGCCAGGGCGGCACGGATCCGGTCGGGCCCGGCGTCGGCGAGATCGGCCACCCGGTAGTGGACTCCGGGATGGTCGGCCGCGAGGCGGGCCGGGTCGGGGGGATCAGCCCGGCCGGTCTCCACGAACCGGCCGCCGCCCGTCAGCAGGCGCAGTGAGGCGTCGATGGACTCCCCCGCCAGGCAGTTGAGTACGACGTCGACGCCGCGGCCACCGGTGGCGTCGAACAGTTCGGCCGCGAACCCGGGTGAGGCCGAGGAGGCCAGGTCTCGTTCGGGAAGGCCGAGCGCCTGCAGGGCCCGCCAGTGGTCGGGGGTGTCGGTGGCGAGGATCCTCGCTCCCCGGTGACGGGCGAGGTGGACGGCGGCCAGGCCGGTGGATCCGCTCGCCGCGTGGACCAGCACGCTCTCACGGTCCTTCAACCCGCCTGCCACGAACAAGGCATGATGTGCCGTCAGATAACCGAGCGGCGTGGTCGCGGCCTCCGCGTGGGACCAGCCGACGGGCACGGGCAGGGCCATACGGCTGTCGGTGACCGCGACCGGACCGGCGGCGCCGTCCGGGAACACGCCCATCACCGCGTCGCCCACGGCGAAGCCGGTGGCCCGCGGCCCGGCCTCCAGGACCACCCCGGACGCCTCGATGCCGAGTGGGGTGCCCTCCGCACCGTGCGGGCCGAGACCGAGGCCGACGAGGGCGTCCGCGAAGTGGAGGCCCGTGGCCCGTACCGCCACCCGGATCTCGGCCGGGCCGAGCGTGCGCGACGCGGCGGGCGCGGGCACCACCGCGAGGGTGCTCAGGTCGCCGCGCTCGGTCACCGCGAGCCGCCAGGTCTCCGCGGCGGCTGCCGGGAGCGGGCCTGCGGTGTCCGCCAGAGGCGGGCGCGGGGCGAGGACCTTGCCGTCCCGTACGGCGAACCGGTCCACTCCGTCCGCCACGGCCGCGGCCACGAGGGCCGGTGCCCCCGCCGTGCCGTCGGTGTCCGCCAGGGCCAGCCGTCCGGGATGCCGTGCCTGTACGGAGGCGAGGGCGCCCCACACCGCCGCCGCTGCCGGGTCCGGCACCCGCTCGCCGCTCCAGGTGCTCACCGCGCCCCTGGTGACGACGACGAGGCGGTGGTCGGCGAACCTCTCGTCCTCCAGATGTTCTTCGACCTCGGCCAGGGTCCGTGCCACGCGTTCGAGTGCCTCGCCCGCGGGGCCGTCCCCGTCCTGCCGGGCGTCCGCCAGCACCGTCTGTCGGTCCTCGGCTCCCGGCGGCGGGTCCGGGAGGCGCCCCATCGGCTGCCAGTCGAGCGTGTACACCGCGAGCCAGTCGTCCGCGTGGGCGTGGCGAGCGAGCCCTGCCGGACCGGTCGGAGTGGCTGCCGGGGGCCCCGCGCTCTCCTCGTCCGCCGACAGCCAGTAGCGGGTGCGCTGGAAGGCATAGGTGGGCAGGGCGACGCGCCGTGCGTCGCCGAAGTACGTGTCCGCGTCCAGGCGTGCCCCGGCGGCGAGGGCTTCGGCCAGGGAGAGGGACAGGCGGCGTGGTGTCCCCTCGCCGCGGTGGAGCGAGCCGACGACGGCGGACTCGGCTCCGGCGTCCTCGATGGTCTCCTGGAGTGCCTGGGCGAGGACCGGGTGGGGGGTGCACTCGATGAACAGGTCGTATCCGTCCGCCAGCATGGCGCGGGTGGCCTCTTCGAAGCGCACCGGGTCGCGCAGGCTGCGGTACCAGAAGTCGCCCGACAGGAGCGTCGGCTCGACGAGGGCGCCGGTGGCCGACGAGTAGCAGGGAAGTCGGCCCGGTCCGGGTACCACGGGCGCCAGGGAGTCGGCGAGTTCCTCGCGCACGGCCTCGACCTGGGGCGAGTGGGAGGCGTAGTCGAGCGGCACCCGGCGCGCCCACACCCCGTCGGCGTCGAGGCGGGTCCGGAGGTCCTCAAGCGCCTCCAGAGGGCCGGCGACGACCACCGAGCGGGGGCCGTTGACCGCGGCGACCACCAGTGAGCCGTCCCAGGGTTCGAGCCGTTCGCGGGCCTCGGCGGCCGGCAGGGAGAGGGACAGCAGGCCACCCCGGCCGGCGATCGCCGCGAGTGCCCGGCCGCGCAGGGCGACCACGCGCGCCGCGTCCGGCAGGGAGAGCGCGCCGCAGACGGCCGCCGCGGCGATCTCGCCCTGCGAGTGGCCGACGACTCCGGAGATCTCGACTCCGAAGGACTCCCATACGGCAGCCAGCGCGACCATGACCGCCCACAGAGCCGGCTGGACGACGTCGGTGCGCCGGAGCGCGGGGGCGCACGGCACCCCGCGCAGCACCTCGGTCAGGGACCAGTCCACGAAGGGGGCGAGCGCTGCTGCGCACTCCTCGATCCGCCGGGCGAACACCGGGGAGGTGTCGAGCAGTTCGGTGGCCATCCCCGCCCACTGGGAGCCCGTACCCGGGAAGACGAGCGCCGCCTTGCCCGTTCCGGCGGTCCCCCGCACCAGCTGAGGTGCGGATGCGCCGGCCGCCAGCGCCTCGACACCGGCGAGAAGTTCAGTCGTGTCCTGGCCTACGACGACCGCACGATGGGCGAAGGCGGTACGTGTACGGGCCAGGGACCAGGCGACGTCCACGGGGTCCTGCCCGGGACGGCTCCGCAGGTGGCGGGAGAGGCGATCGGCCTGCCCGCCCAGGGCCTCGGGGCTCTTCGCGGACAGCAGCCACAGCGGGAGACCCGGGTGCGCGGGGCGTGGCCCTTCGGTGGCCCCGGGACGCACCGGTTCCGGTTCGGGTGTCTCCTCGGGGAGCTCGGGCGCCTCCTCGAGGAGTACGTGGGCGTTGGTTCCGCTGATTCCGAACGCCGACACCCCGGCCCGGCGCGGCTCGCCGGTGGAGGGCCAGGGCCGTGACTCGGTGAGCAGGCGCAGAGGGCCGGCCGCCCAGTCGACGTGCGGGCCGGCGGTCTCGGCGTGCAGGGTCGCGGGCAGTGTGGCGTGGCGCATCGCCATCACCGTCTTGATCACGCCGGCGACGCCGGCCGCGGCCTGGGTGTGGCCGATGTTGGACTTCAACGAGCCGAGCCACAGGGGCCGTCCGGCCGGCCTGCCCTCTCCGTACGCGGCCGCGAGCGCCTGTGCCTCGATGGGGTCACCGAGGCGGGTGCCGGTCCCGTGCGCCTCCACGGCATCGATCTGGCCGGGCATCAGACGGGCACTTTCCAGGGCCTGCGCGATGACATGGCGCTGGGCGGGGCCGTTGGGTGCGGTCAGGGCACTGCTGGCGCCGTCCTGGTTGACGGCGCTGCCGCGGACGACGGCCAGCACCGGATGCCCGTTGGCCCGGGCGGTGGAGAGCCGTTCCAGGAGGAGCAGCCCGGCCCCTTCGGACCAGCCGGTGCCGTCCGCCCCGGCGCCGAACGCCTTGCACCGTCCGTCGGGGGCAAGGCCCCGCTGACGGCTGAACGCGACGAAGGTGGCCGGGGTGGCCATCACCGACACGCCGCCCGCCAAGGCCAATTCGCAGTCTCCCTGGCGCAGCGCCTGAACCGCGAGATGCAGCGCGACCAGAGAGGAGGAGCAGGCGGTGTCGAGGGTGACCGCCGGACCTTCGAGACCGAAGGTGTATGCGAGACGTCCCGAGGCGATGCTGCCCGCGCTTCCGGTGCCGAGGTATCCCTCGGTGTCCTCGGAGGCGCGTCGGATGCGGCTGCCGTAGTCGTGGTACATGACTCCGGCGAAGACTCCGGTCCGGCTGCCGCGGATACGCTCGGCGGGAATCCCGGCCCTTTCGAAGGCCTCCCAGGCCACCTCGAGCAGCAGCCGCTGCTGCGGATCCATCGCCAGTGCCTCGCGCGGGCTGATCCCGAAGAAGGCCGGATCGAAGTCGGCGGCGTCTTCGAGGAATCCGCCGTGGCGGGTGTACGAGGTGCCCGCCCGGTCGGGGTCGGGGTCGTACAGAGCCTCGAGGTCCCAGCCGCGGTCGGTGGGGAACGTGGTGATGGCGTCCCGTCCCTCGGAGACCAGCCGCCAGAGGTCCTCCGGCGTCCGGATGCCCCCGGGCAGGCGGCAGCTCATCGCGACGACGGCGACGGGCTCGTGGGCGGTCTCCTCCACGTCGTTCAGGCGCCGGCGGGTTTCCTGCAGATCGGCTGTCATCCACCGGAGGTAGTCGACCAGCTTCTCGTCCTCGGCCATCGGGAACCAAACCCTCATTCGTTGTCGGACGCTTGACGGTGTACGTAGGGAGCGGGCGCACGGGGCGGCAGATCGGGACCGGCCTCCTCAGGGCCTTCTGAGGTTCTTGTCGATGAAGGCGAGGAGTTCGTCGGAGGTGGCTGCGGTGAGGTCGGCGGGAGTGTCGTCCGGGTGTCCGGAGAGGGCCGGTCCTTTTCCGTCGGCCTGTGTGGTCCACCGCGCCAGCAGCGCGGTCAGCCGGGGCCGCAGGCGTGCGCCGAGGTCGCCGTCGGGGGGTGCGGCGGCCAGGGCGCGTTCGAGCCCGTCGAGTGCGGCGAGCGCGTCGTCGGCCCCGGGTTCGAGCGTCCGCCGGAACTCCTCCTCCAGGTGCCGGGCCAGTCGTTCGGACGTGGGGTGGTCGAAGACCAGAGTGGTGGGCAGGTCGAGCCCGCAGATTCCGGCGAGCCGGTTGCGCAGTTCGACGGCGGTCAGGGAGTCGAAGCCCAGGTCGAGAAGGCCGGTCTGGGGGTCGATGGCCGAGGCGGAGGGCTGTCCGAGCACGCGGGCGGACTCGCGGCGCACCAGGTCGAGCAGCAAGTGCGCGCGGTGTTCGGGGGCCGCCCGGGTCAGGCGCGTGCGCCACGCGTCCGGTGCGATGGCAACGGCGGCCGCGGGCTTTCGGGTAGCCGGTGTGCCCGCGGTGCCGATCGTCTCGGACAGCAGGGGAGCGAGTGCGCCCTGGGCGGCCAGGGCACGCAGGGCGGCGAGGTCCAGCCGGACGGGGGCGAGGAGCGCCGTGTCGGATCCGAGGGCTGTGTCGAAGAGGACCAGCGCGTCAGCCGTGTTCAGGGCGGCGATGCCCGACCTGGCCATCCGGACCCGCGCGGCCTCGTCGAGTTCGCCGGCCATTCCGCGCGGGTTCTCCCACCAGCCCCAGGCCAGCGCGGTGGCGGGCAGCCCCGCGGCGCGCCGGTGTTCGGCGAGGGCGTCCAGGAAGGCGTTGGCGGCGGCGTAGTTGCCCTGCCCGGCCGGTCCCAGGAGGCCGGCGACGGAGGAGAACAGCACGAACGCCGTCAGGTTCCGGTCCCTGGTCAGTTCGTGCAGGTGCCACGCGGCGTCCGCCTTGGGACCCAGGACCCGTTCGACGCGCTCGGGGGTGAGGGATTCCAGGACGCCGTCGTCCAGGACTCCGGCGCAGTGCACGACCCCGGTCAGGGGCCGCTTCGTGGGGAGGGAGTCGAGCAGGGCCTCCAGAGCGGCGCGGTCGGCGACGTCGCACGCGACGATCCGTGCCTCGGCACCGTGCCGGGTGAGTTCGTCGCGCAGGGCCGCGGCGCCCGGTGCGGCTTCGCCGTGCCGTGCGGCGAGCATGAGGTGCCGTACGCCGTGTGCGACGACGAGGTGCCGGGCGACGAGCGCGCCCAGCGCGCCGGTGCCGCCGGTGACCAGGACGGTGCCGGTGGGGTCGAATGCGCGTGCCTGCGGGCCGACGGGGGCGGAGGTGCGCGGGGCGGTGAGCCGGGGGACGCTCACCGCCCCGGCGCGCAGGGCCAGTTGGGGTTCGTCCGAGCGGATCGCCGCCCGCAGCGCCCGGGCCGACTCCGGCGTCCCGTCGGTGTCCACGAGCAGGATCCGGCCGGGGTGTTCGGCCTGTGCGGACCGGGCCAGGCCCCATGCGGCGCTTGCGGCGAGGTCGCGTACCCGCTCGCCCGGCGCAGTGGTGGCGGCCCCCCGGCCGATCAGTACGAGTCGGCTCGCCTTGAGTCGTCGCTGCGCCGTCCAGGCGCGCAGCAGCTCCGCGGTGCGGTCCACCGCGGCCCGGGTCCGGGCGGGCAGGTCGCCGGCCCCTGCGTCGGCGGGACCCGTGGGCGACACCAGCGCGGCGTCGGGTACGGGCGCGCCTCGGTCGAGTGCGGCGAGGAGGGCGTTCAGGTCGGCGTACGGCGTGACCTGCGGGCCGAACGCGGCCTCGGTCGCGGGGTCCATCGGCCCGATCGACGCCCAGGTACCGGCGGGCTCCTGCGACGGCGCCGGGCGGGAAACCGGTATGGGCCGCCAGTGGACCTCGTACAGCGACCGGTGCGGGGCGCCGGCCTCCTCCAGCGAGGGGGCGGGGCGCAGGAGGAGCGAGTCAACGGCGGCGACCGGCCGCCCTTGCTGGTCCGAGAGCTCGATCGCGAGCCTGTCGGCGCCGCGCGGGGTCAGTCGTACGCGCAGGGCCCGCGCGCCTTCGGCGTACAGGGTGACTCCGTTCCAGGCGAAGGGCAGCCGGGGCGCGGGCGGGTCGCCGGGGTCCGGAGACGCGGCCGCGTGGAGCGCCGCGTCGAGCAGCGCGGGGTGGAGGCCGTACCGGTCGGCCTCGCGCGCCACGGGGTCGGGCAGGACCACGTCGGCGAGCAGCTGCTCGCCGAGGCGCCATGCGGCGCGCAGGCCCCGGAACGCGGGACCGTACGCGACGCCGGAGGCGGCCAGACGCTCGTACAGTCCGTCGACGGGGAGCGATATGGCGCCGGCCGGCGGCCATGCGCCGGTGGCAGTCTCGGGTGCCGGGGTGTCGGGTGCGAGCAGGCCGGTGGCGTGTTCGGTCCACTGCTCGCCGTCGGCGGCGTGCTCGGGGCGGGCGTGCACCGTCAGCGGGCGTCGTCCGTCGGCGTCGCCGGGGCCGACCTTCACCCGCAGATGGACAGCGCCGCCGTCCTCGGGAAGGAGCAGCGGGCTGCTCAGGGTGAGTTCGGCCACCCGGCCGCAGCCGAGTCGGGACCCGGCGTGGAGGGCGAGCTCCACGAACGCGGAGCCCGGCATCAGGATGTTCCCGCGAACCCGGTGGTCGGCCGACCAGCCGTGCGGGTTCCCGGCGAGCCTCCCGGTGAACAACAGGCCATCGGAGTCCGGCAGGTCGAGCAGGGCGCCGAGCAGTGGATGCCCCGGCACATGCAGGCCCGCGGCCATCACGGCGGCGTCGGCGGCGGGGGTCTTCCCGGCCGCTTCGCCCGTCGGTCCCTCGGGGTCCAGCCAGTGGCGTGCGCGCTGGAAGGCGTAGGTCGGCAGATCCACCCGGCGGGCACCCGATCCGGCGAAGTACGTGCCCCAGTCGACGGCCGCGCCCCGGACGTGCAGTCGGCCCACCGCGTCCGCCAGGGCGTCCGGCTCGGTCCGGTCCCGGCGCATCGTGGCCACGGCCGCGACGGCCGGATCCCCGTGTGCCGCGACGACGGTGCTGAGCGAGCCGTCGGGGCCGATGTCCACCAGGGTCCGTGCGCCGTCCCCGGTCAGCCGCAGCACGGCGTCATGGAACCGTACGGGCATGCGGACCTGCTCCGCCCAGTAGTCGGGCGAGCCCAGTTCCTCGGCCGTCGCGGGGCGTCCGGTGACCGTCGAGATGATCGGGACGGTCGGCTCTCGGAAGGTCAAGCCGGCTGCCACGTCACGGAGTTGGCCCAGCATGGGATCCATCAGCGGGGAGTGGAAGGCGTGGCTGACCCGCAACCGGGTCGTCCGTCGTCCCAGAGAGCTCAGGTGCGCGGCAGCGGCAAGGACCGCCTCGGTCCGGCCCGAGAGCACCACGGCCGCGGGACCGTTGACCGCTGCGAGGAACACCCCTTCGGTCAGCAGAGGGGCGACCTGGCTCTCGGACGCCTGGACCGCCACCATCGCACCACCGGACGGCAGGGACTGCATCAATCGGCCCCGCGCGGTCACCAGTTCCGCCGCGTCGGAGAGCGAGAGCACGCCGGCCGCATGGGCGGCCGCGATCTCGCCGACCGAGTGACCGGCCAGCGCGTCGGGCCGGACTCCCCAGTGCTCCAGGAGCCGGAAGAGGGCCACCTCGACCGCGAACAGGGCGGGCTGGGTGTATTCGGTCCGCGCGAGCAGCCCGACCGCTTCCTCGTCGGCTTGCTCGTTCTCGTCCGCGTCGATCACTTCGCGCAGCGGTCGCGCCAGACGGCTGTCGAGCTCCCGCAGGACCTCGTCGTACGCCTCGGCGAACACCGGATGCGCGAGGGCGAGTTGGCGGCCCATGCCGGCTCGCTGGCTGCCTTGTCCGGCGAACAGGTAGGCGACCCGTCCGCCGGTGGCGCGGCCCGTCGCTCCCCCGGTGGCCCCGCTGCCGGAGACGATCTCGTCGAGCCTGTCGAGGAAGTCCTCGCGCGTCGCCGCCACGAGGGCGGCCCGGTGCTCGAAGGCCGTACGGGTCGTGGCCAGGGAGTGTCCGATGTCGAGCGGCCGCAGGTCGGGCCGTGCGTCGAGGCGCTGACGCAGTCGCGCGGCCTGGGAGCGGAGCGCGTCGGCCGAACGGGCGGACAGCAGCCAGGGCACGGCGCGGCCGTCGGGGCGGCCGGTGGCGCCGGGGGCCGCGGCGGCGCGGTCCGGCTGTTCGGCCGGGGCCTGTTCGAGGACGACATGGGCGTTGGTGCCGCTGATGCCGAAGGAGGAGACGCCGGCCCGCCGCGGGCGGCCGGTCACCGGCCACGGCGCGCTCTCGGTGAGCAGGGACACCGCGCCCGCCGACCAGTCCACGTGCGGTGTCGGCTCGTCGATGTGCAGGCTTCTGGGCAGCGCGCCGTGCCGCATCGCCATCACCATCTTGATCACGCCGGCGACGCCCGCCGCAGCCTGCGTATGGCCGATGTTGGACTTGACCGATCCGACCAGCAGAGGACGGTCGGGCTCCCGCTCCTGCCCGTACGCGGCGAGCAGGGCGGTCGCCTCGATCGGGTCGCCCAGCGAGGTGCCTGTGCCGTGGGCCTCCACGGCGTCGACGTCCGCGGGCTCGAGCGCGGCCGCGGCCAGGGCCTGGCGGATCACCCGTTCCTGGGAAGGGCCGTTGGGCGCGGTCAGGCCGTTGCTGGCACCGTCCTGGTTGACGGCGGAGCCGCGCAGGAGCGCGAGGACCGGATGGTTGTTGCGCCGCGCGTCCGAGAGCCGCTCCAGGAGCAGGACGCCGACGCCCTCGCCCCAGCCGGTGCCGTCGGCCGCCGCCGCGAAGGGCTTGCAGCGTCCGTCGGCAGCGAGGCCGCGTCGGCGGGAGAACTCGACGAACGGCGTAGGGGTCGACATGACCGTCACGCCGCCGGCGAGGGCCAGGTCGCTCTCCCCCGCCCGCAGCGACTGGGCGGCCAGGTGCAGCGACACCAGGGACGAGGAGCAGGCGGTGTCCACGGACACGGCGGGGCCCTCGAGGCCCATCGTGTACGCCACCCGGCCCGAGGCGACACTGCCCGCTGTGCCGGCGCCGAGATAGCCCTCGACCTCCTCGGGGAGCGTGCGCGACCACGAACCGTAGTCGTGGTACATCACGCCCGCGAAGACGCCGGTCCTGCTGCCGCGCAGTGCGGCGGGGTCGATGCCCGCCCGCTCGACGGCCTCCCAGGAGGTCTCCAGGAGAAGCCGTTGCTGCGGGTCCATCGCCACCGCCTCGCGCGGTGAGATCCCGAAGAACCCGGCGTCGAACTCGGCCGCCGTGTCGAGGAAGGCGCCGTGCCGGGTGTAGCTCCTGCCCGGCCGGCCGGGCTCGGGGTCGTACAGCCCTTCGAGGTCCCAGCCCCGGTCGCGCGGCATGTCGCCCACGGCGTCGGAGCCGCTCGCGACCAGGGACCACAGGTCGCCGGGGTCCATGACCCCTCCGGGATAGCGGCAGGCCATGGCGACGATCGCGATGGGATCGTCCGGCGTGGCCGCCGTGCGGTCTTTCTCCCGTGCCGTCCTGTCCCGCTCCCCTGCCCCGGAGCCCGTGAGTCCGGCCTCCAGGTAGGCGGCGACGTGCTGTGGTGTCGGATGGTCGAAGACGAGCCCGGCGGGAAGCGTCAGTCCGGTGAGCCTGCCGAGCCTGGTGCGCAGTTCGAGGGCGGTGAGGGAGTCCATGCCCAGTTCGGAGAAGGCGCGCTGGTCCTGTGCGGCGTCGAGGTGGTCCTCGTCGTCGAGGCCCAGCACGGCCGCGGTCTCCTCGCGGACGAGTGCGGCGAGCAGCCGGCGGCGCTCCGCCTCGCCCATGGTCCGTACCCGCCGGGCGAGATCGCCCTCGGGGCCCGCTGAGGGCGCGGGGGCGAATGTTCGGGGGGTGGGGCGGGGGCGTACGAGGCCGCGCAGCAGTACCGACCCGGTGCCGGGCAGAGTGAGGTCGAGGCGTACGGGAGCCAGGTTCGGCTCGTCGGTCGCGAGAGCCGCGTCCAGCAGAGCGAGTCCGGTGTCGGTGGGCAGCGGTCGGACACCGGTCCGCGCGAGCCGGGCCAGGTCGGTGGCGTCGAGACCTGCCGTCAGGGCGCTGCGCTCCTCCCAAAGCCCCCAGGCCAGTGCGGTGCCGGGCAGTCCCTCGGCGCGGCGCCGGGCGGCGAGGGCGTCGAGGAAGGCGTTGGCGGCGGCGTAGTTGCCCTGTCCCGCGGATCCGAGGAGCCCGGCGGCTGAGGAGAACAACACGAAAGCCGACAGGTCCAGATGCCGGGTGAGTTCGTGCAACTGCCAGGCCGCGTCGGCCTTGGGCCGCATCACCCGGTCGAGCCGCTCGGGGGTCAGAGAGCCGATGGCCCCGTCGTCCAGCACGCCGGCCGCGTGCACGACGGCCGTCAGCGGGTGCTCGGCGGGGATGGCGTCCAGCAGCCCCGCGAGGGCGGCACGGTCGGCCACGTCGCAGGCGACGACGGTGACGGCCTCGGCCCCCGCGGCGGTCAGCGTGTCCCGCAGCTCGCGCGTGCCATCGGCCTCGGGGCCCCGGCGGCCGGCCAGCACCAGTCGGCGCACCCCGTGCGCCTCCACGAGATGCCGGGCGACCAGGCGTCCGAGCAGCCCGGTGCCGCCGGTGACGAGGACCGTCCCGTCGGGGTCGAGCGCGCGGCGGCTCCGGCGCGGAGAGGTGGATGATGCGCGTTCGAGCCGGGGCGCGTGAACAGCCCCGGCTCGCAGGGCCAGTTGGGGCTCATCGCCGGCTGCCGCGACGGCCACCGTGGACAGGGCCGGCAGGAGGGAATCGGTGACGGCGAGGTCCGCGAGGACGAAGCGTCCGGGGTGCTCGGTCTGGGCGGACCGCAACAGGCCCCAGACGGCCGCTGCGGCGGGGTCGGGTGACTCTCCGGGAGTCACGGCAACGGCGGAGCGGGTCACCAGGACCAGCCGGGAAGGCTCCCAGCGCTGGTCCGCCAGCCACTCCTGGAGCAGGGTGAGGGCCCACTCGGCCGTCGCCCCGGCTCGATCGCGCGGCGTGGCTCCGGCGACGGGTTCCGGGGCGGCCACGGCGCAGACCAGGTCCGGCACGGGCGCGCCCGCGTCCAAGGCCCGGCGCAGCGCCGCGAGGTCGGCGTACCACGTCGGCGAGCCCGCATGGAGACCCTCGGGCGACGAGATGTCCGCGAACTCGGAGTCCGCACCGATCAGTGCCCAGCTCGGCGAGTCCGCCGGGGGCGCCTTCGGCGCGGGATCGGCGGAGTGCCAGGCGACGCGGTAGAGGTCCTGGCCCGCCGTCAGGTCCCGGGGGACCGGGCGCAGGACGACGGACCCGACGGCGGCCACCTGCCGCCCCGCCTCGTCGTACGCGGTGAGCCCGGCCTGCGCGGGACCGGCCATGGTCAGCCGCACGCGCAGGCGCTGGGCCTCGCCGCCGGTGAGCGTGACGTCCTGCCATGCGAAGGGCAGGACGGCCGGCGTCTTGTCGGTGGCGTCTGCCGCGAGGCCGATGGTGTGCAGGGCCGCGTCGAGCAGGGCGGGGTGCAGACCGTAGCGGCCGGCCGCGACGTGTTCGACCTCCCCGAGAGCGACTTCGGCCCAGACGTCCGTGCCGTGCCGCCAGGCGCGGGTCAGTCCCCGGAACGAGGGACCGTAGCCGTAGCCCCGGCGGGCCAGCCGTTCGTACAGATCGCTCACGTCAAGGGGCGAGGCCCCGCGCGGGGGCCACTCGGCCGGTCCGTCGGGAGCCCGGCCAGATCCGTCACCGGGCTCCACGGACTCCGCGGCGAGCAGACCGGTGGCGTGATGCGTCCACGGGGCGTCGGTGTCCGTCCCGTCGTCGGCGGCGCGCGAGAAGACGCGCATCTCCCGTCGGCCCTCCTCGTCCACCGGTCCGACCGCCACCTGGAGCGTGGTGTCGCCGTGCGCGGGCGTGACGAGCGGAGCGGTCACGCCCAGCTCGACGAGGACGGGACGGCCGACCTGTTCCCCGGCGCACCGTGCGAGTTCGACGAACGCGGTGCCGGGCAGCAGTGCCGCGCCCGCCACCAGGTGATCGCCGAGCCAGGGCTGGGCTTCGTGGGAGAGCCGGCCGGTGAGGACGTACTCGTCGGTCCCGGCGCGGTGCAGGCACGTGGAGAGCAGGGGGTGGTCGAGCGGCCGTCCTCCCGGCGCGGTCGGTGTGGTCGTTCCGGCGCGCGACGCGGGCGGTGTCAGCCAGTACCGCTTGCGCTGAAAGGGGTAGGTGGGCAGGTCCACGGGAACGGCGGACACACCGGCGAAGAGGGTCGCCCAGTCCACCTCGGCGCCCTGGACGAAGTCGTCGGCGACAGAGGTGGCGAGGCCGAGCGCTGCACCGGACGCGGAGCCGTGCACGACGCCTTCGGCGCCCTCGGCGACCGCGGCGAGTCCCGCGACGAACTCGTCCCGGCCGGAGCCGACGATCACGGCGCGGTGCTCGAACACCGCACGGGTCGTGGCCAGGGCCCGCCCGAGGGCGGCGAGGCCGGCCGGATCGTGCGGCGCGTCCTCGGCAAGGGCCGCGGACAGCCGTTCGGCCTGCGCCCGGAGACCTTCGGCGGTACGGGCGGACAGCATCCAGGGCACCGTCCCGTCGCCGAACGCCCCGACGGAGGCCGGCCCGGCCTCGACGTCCCGGACCGCCTGACAGGCCTCTTCGGCCTCTTCGAGGATGACGTGCGCGTTGGTGCCGCTGATCCCGAAGGAGGACACCCCGGCCCGACGGGGACCGTCACCCCGTTCCCAGGGCACCTCGCGGGTAAGCAGGGACACGGCGCCGGTCGACCAGTCGACCTGCGGCGACGGCTCGTCCACGTGCAGCGTCCTGGGCAGAACGCCCTGGCGCATCGCCATCACCATCTTGATCACCCCGGCCACACCCGCGGCGGCCTGGGAATGCCCGATGTTGGACTTCAACGACCCGAGGCGGAGCGGACGGTCGGGGGAACGCCCCTGACCGTAGGTCGCGAGCAGCGCCCGCGCCTCGATCGGGTCACCGAGGCGTGTGCCGGTCCCGTGCGCCTCGACCGCGTCCACATCGGCGGGCTCGAGGCCCGCACCGGCCAGGGCCTGGCGGATCACGCGTTCCTGGGAGGGACCGTGAGGCGCGGTCAGGCCGTTGCTGGCGCCGTCCTGGTTGACGGCCGAGCCCCGCACCACCGCCAGCACCCGACGGCCGTTGCGGCGCGCGTCCGACAGCCGCTCCAGGACCAGGACACCGACGCCCTCCGCCCAGCCGGTGCCGTCGGCCGCCGCCGCGAACGCCTTGCACCGCCCGTCGGCCGAAAGACCGCGTCGGCGCGAGAACTCGACGAAGACCCCGGGGCTCGACATGACCGTGACACCGCCGGCCAGCGCCAGGGAGCACTCCCCCTGCCGCAGCGACTGCGCCGCCAGATGCAGCGCCACCAACGACGACGAACACGCCGTGTCCACACTCACCGCCGGACCCTCCAGGCCGAAGGTGTAGGCGACCCGCCCGGAGACGACGCTCGCCGCACTTCCGGTCAGGACATAGCCGTCGGCCGTGCCGGCGGGTTCCGAGAGCCGGGGTCCGTACTCACCGGCCGAGGCGCCGACATACACGCCCGTGTCGGTGGAGCGCAGAGCACCGGGGTCGATGCCCGCCCGCTCGACGGCCTCCCAGGAGGTCTCCAGCAGAAGCCGCTGCTGCGGATCCATCGCCAGCGCCTCACGTGGGGAGATCCCGAAGAACCCCGCGTCGAATTCGGCCGCGTCGTAGAGGAATCCGCCGTGCCGGGTGTACGAGGCGCCCGCGCGGCCCGGCTCGGGGTGGAAGAGGTTCCCCACGTCCCAGCCCCGGTCGGGCGGCATCTCACCGATCGCGTCACCGCCTGCGGCGACGAGGTCCCACAGGGCCTCCGGCGAGGTGGCGCCGCCCGGGTAGCGGCAGGCCATCCCCACGATCGCGATCGGCTCGTCGGCCCGGTCCGTGGATCCGAGAGCATGGCGGGTGCTCGGTCCGGCTTCTTCCTCTCCGGTAACGCGTTCGAGGACGAACCGGGCCAGGCGGCGCGGAGTGGGGTGGTCGAAGGTCAGGGTGGCCGGCAGCCGCAATCCGGTCGTCGCGTTGAGGCGGTTGCGCAGATCGACCGCGCTCAGCGAGGTGAGCCCGAGTTCCGAGAACACCCGGTCCGCGCGGACCTGTTGAGCGGACCTGAAGCCGAGTACGGCGGCGACGGCGCTGCGCACCACGTCCAGCACGACCGGTTCGCGCGCCTGCGCGCCGAGCCTCGCCAGACGCTCCGCGAGATGCCCGGCGGACGCCTCCCTGATGCCGGCCCCGCTCTCCGGTGCGCGCCGGGCCTCGGGCAGCGCGTCGAAGAGAAGGCGCGGGCGCGTCACCGCGTGGGCCGCCGTCGCGAATCGCTCCCAGTCGACGCGCGCCACCGTGACACAGACGTCGTCGGCCACGAGGGCCTGTTCCAGGGCCGCGAGTCCGGTCGCGGGATCGAGGCCGTCCATGCCGACGCGGGCGAAGCCGCCCGCCACGTCCGCGTCCGCGGCCATACCGGCCCCGTCCCAGGCGCCCCAGGCGATCGAGGTGGCCGCGAGGCCCTCTGCCCGGCGCCGCTCGGCGAGGGCGTCCAGATGGGCGTTGCCGGGTGCGTAGCCGCCCTGCCCCGGCAGACCCCAGGTGGCCGCCACGGAGGAGAAGAGGACGAACGCCGACAGATCCCAGCGCCTGGTCAACTCGTCCAGGTTGTCCGCGGCTGTCGCCTTGGCCCGCAGGGCACGGTCGAGCTGATGGGGTGCCAGCGTCGTGATCAGGGCGTCGTCGAGCTGTCCTGCCGCGTGTACGACGGTGGTCAGCGGCAGGGCTTCGGGCACCGTTTCGAGTACGGCGGCCAGCGCGGCGCGGTCGCCCGCGTCACAGGCGGCGAGGGTGACGCGGGCGCCGAGCCCGGTCAGCTCGGTACGCAACTCCATTGCTCCTGGGGCCTGTTCGCCCCGGCGACTGACCAGCAGCAGATGCTCGGCTCCGGCGGCCGCGAGCCATCGCGCCACATGGGCGCCCAGCGCCCCGGTGCCACCGACGACCAGGGCCGTGCCGCTCGTGCGCCAGGATCCCGGCCTCTGCCGCGCG
Organism: Streptomyces sp. NPDC088157; assembly: GCF_044741545.1. Classification (NCBI taxonomy): domain Bacteria; kingdom Bacillati; phylum Actinomycetota; class Actinomycetes; order Kitasatosporales; family Streptomycetaceae; genus Streptomyces; species Streptomyces sp. NPDC088157. The sequence goes on along the minus strand of NZ_JBIUSU010000001.1, from coordinate 1,230,379 downwards.
CCCTCGTGCGGCGCCCTCGCCGCCCGCTCCAGGCGCCGGGCGTACACCCCGGACGGCCGCACGGCGAGCTGGTCCTCCTCGCCCGGAGTGGTCAGCACGGCCGCGAGTCGCTCGGCCGACGCCTCGTCCGGCCGGTGCGGCAGGTCGATCAGCCCGCCCGGTCGCTCCGGGTGCTCCAGGGCGGCGATCCGCACCAGGCCCCACACCTGTGCCTGTTCCGGGCGAGGAGCCGGATCATCGGCGCCGGTCGACGCGGGACCCGTACTCACGGCTTCGGTCGTGGCGTACCAGACCGGGGCCTCGGACTCCAGGTCGCCGAGCGCCTGGGTGAGGGCCAGCGAGGACGCCAACCCCAGCGGTACGGAGGCGTGTTCCGGAAGATGGCCTTCGGCGAGGGTGAGCAGGGACAGGATGGCGGCCGGCCCGTGGTCGTCGAGGGCGGCGCGCAGCATCTCGGTGAGTGCCGCCCGGTCGGCCGTCGGGTCCACGTCGACCCGGTGGATCCGTGCTCCTCGTGCGGTCAGGGCGCGTGCCGCCGCGTCGGCCCACGGGCCCGCCGAGGTTCCCGCCGCCCCAGCGGGGACGGCCACCATCCACGTACCGGAAGCCGGAAGGGTTCGTTCGGTGACGACCTCGTGCCAGCCGACCCGGTAGCGCAGGGCTCCCAGGGCGGCGTCGGCGCGGTGTCGGCCACGCCATGCGGACAGGGCCGGGAGGGCGGTGGCCAAGGCCTCGGCGGGAAGGCCGTCGGCGGCGTCGAGGCCCATTTCCTCGGCGAGCGCGCCGGCGTCTCCGTGTTCCACCGCCGCCCAGAAGCGCTGCTCCGCGGCGTCGGGACCGGTCGTCGGGCCGCTCTCGCGCACCCTCCGAGGCACGTCGAGCCAGTACCGCTCCTTGCGGAAGGCATAGGTGGGCAGTTCCACCCGGCGTGCGCCCGTACCGCCGAACAGGAGCTGCCAGTCCACGGCTACGCCCTGGACGAAGTCCTCGGCGACGGAGGTGGCGAGACCGTGCGCCGCACCGGTCGTGAACCCGTTCACGACGCCTTCGGCGCCCTCGGCGACCGCGGCGAGACCGGCGACGAATCCGTCCCGGCCGGAGCCGACGATCACGGCGCGGTGCTCGAACACCGCACGGGTGACGGCAAGCGTGTACGCCACGTCGACGTCACGTACCTCCTGCCCGGCCTCCCGCAGGTGCGCGGCGAGGCGCAGCGCCTGTTCACGCAGCGCCTCGGGATTCTTCGCGGACAGCACCCAGGCGAGCCCGGCGTCCGCGCGCTCACCGGCCTGGACGGACGCGGACGTGGGAGCGGGCTCCGCGTCGTCGGCCTCTTCGAGGATGACGTGCGCGTTGGTGCCACTGATCCCGAAGGAGGACACTCCGGCCCGGCGGAGAGCTCCGCCCGGCTCCCAGGGCACCTCGCGGGTAAGCAGGGACACGGCGCCGGTCGACCAGTCGACGTGCGGCGACGGCTCGTCCACATGCAGCGTCCTGGGCAGGACGCCGTGGCGCATCGCCATCACCATCTTGATCACGCCGGCCACACCGGCGGCCGCCTGCGAGTGACCGAGGTTCGACTTGACCGATCCCAGCCGGAGCGGACGGTCGGGGGAACGCCCCTGGCCGTAGGTCGCGAGCAGCGCCTGCGCCTCGATCGGGTCGCCCAGGCGCGTGCCGGTGCCGTGCGCCTCGACCGCGTCCACGTCCGCCGCGGTCAGTCCCGCCGCCATGAGCGCCTGCCGGATCACCCGTTCCTGCGCCGGTCCGCTGGGCGCGGTCAGGCCGTTGCTGGCGCCGTCCTGGTTGACGGCCGATCCCCGCACCACCGCCAGCACCCGATGACCGTTGCGGCGCGCGTCCGACAGCCGCTCGAGCAGCAGGACACCGACGCCCTCCGCCCAGCCGGTGCCGTCGGCCGCCGCCGCGAACGCCTTGCACCGCCCGTCGGCGGCGAGACCGCGCTGGCGCGAGAACTCGGTGAAGGTTCCGGGGCTCGACATGACCGTGACACCGCCGGCCAGCGCCAGGGAGCACTCCCCCTGCCGCAGCGACTGCGCCGCCAGATGCAGCGCCACCAACGACGACGAACACGCCGTGTCCACACTCACCGCCGGACCCTCCAGGCCGAAGGTGTAGGCGATCCGCCCGGAGGCCACGCTCGCCGCGCTGCCGGTGAGCCGGTGGCCCTCCGTGCCGTCACCGGCCTCGTGCGGGCGCGGTCCGTAGTCCGGTGCCATCAGGCCGGTGAAGACGCCGGTGGGGCTGCCCCGCAGCGCCTCCGGGTCGATCCCCGCCCGTTCCAGCGCCTCCCAGGCCGTCTCCAGGAGCAGCCGCTGCTGGGGATCGGTCGCCAGTGCCTCACGCGGGGAGATCCCGAAGAAGTCGGCGTCGAAGCGGTCGGCGTCGTGCAGGAATCCCCCGTGCCGGGTGTACGAGGTCCCCGGCGTCGGCGCGTCCGGGTCGTAGAGGGAGTCAAGGTCCCAGCCGCGGTTGTCCGGGAACCCGGAGATGGCGTCCCGGCCGTCGGCGACCAGGCGCCACAGATCCTCGGGGCCGGTCACTCCACCGGGGAAGCGGCACGCCATGCCCACGATCGCGATCGGCTCGTCCGCCCCGGCAACGGGGGCGGTGGCGGTGGCGGCCCTCGGTTCCGGACGCTCGGCCCGGTCGCCACCGAGGAGTTCGGCCAGCAGGTACGCAGCCAGGGCCCGGGGCGTGGGACGGGCATAGACCGTGGTCGTGGGCAGGCGCAGTCCGGTCGCGGTGGTGAGGCGGTTGCGCAGTTCGACCGCGCCGAGGGAGTCGAAGCCGAGTGCCTTGAAGTCGCGGGCGGCGTCGACCGTGGCGGCGGAGGAGTGGCCCAGGACGGCGGCGGCCTCTGTGCGGACCAGGTCCAGGACCAGAGCGTGCCGGTCGTGTTCGGGTACGGCGGCCAGTCTCTCGGCCAAGGGCCTCGGTGCACTGCGGGCGGTCTCCAGGACGTCCGGGGACGGGGCGGAGGAGGAGGTAGCAGGGCTGGAGGGCAGCCAGTACGCCCGGCGTTGGAAGGCGTAGGTGGGCAGGTCCACGGGCCGCGCTCCGCGGAGGGCCGGACTCCAGTCCACCTCCGCTCCGGCTACCTGCGCCTGCGCCAGTGAGGTCAGCAGCCGAGCGGTGTCGCCCTGGTTGCGCCGTAGCGTCCCGACGACCGCCGCCAGGTCGTCGTCGGTGGTGAAGAGGTCGATGGTCTCCTGGACGCCCACGGCGAGGACCGGATGCGGGCTGGACTCGACGAACAGCCGGTGCCCGTCCGCGAGCAGGGCACGAACGGTCTCCTCGAACCGGACGGTCTGCCGCAGGTTGCGGAACCAGTAGGCGGCGTCCAGTCCCGTCGTGTCGGCGACCGGTGCCGCGGTCACCGTCGAGTAGAAGGCGATGTCCGTGGCCGCCCGCGGGGTGACGTCGGCCAGGGCGGTGAGCAGTTCGTCCCGTACGGCCTCCATTCCGGGCGAGTGGGAGGCGTAGTCGACGTCGATACGCCGGGCCCGTACGTCCTCCCCCTGGTAGGCCGCGAGCAGTCGGTCCAGGACGGCCGTCTCCCCGGCGAGCACGGTGGAGGCCGGCCCGTTGACGGCGGCCACAGCGACGCGGCCCTCCCAGGGGGCGATCCGGTCGGCGACCTCCGCGACGGGCAGGGGTACGGAGATCATGCCGCCGGTACCGGCCAGCCGGACCAGGGCCCGCGAGCGCAGGGCGACGATCTTCGCGGCGTCGCGTAACGAGAGCGCCCCCGCCACCTGCGCGGCGGCGACCTCGCCCTGCGAGTGGCCGACCACGGCGTCCGGTACGACTCCGTGGGCCTTCCACACCTGCGCGAGCGAGACCATGACCGCCCACAGAGCGGGCTGCACCACGTCGACCCGGTCCAGCGACGGCGCTTCCGGGGCTGCGCGCAGCACGTCGGTCAGGGACCAGTCGACGAACTCGCCGAGGGCCCGTTCGCAGGACGCGAGGTGGGCGGCGAAGGCGTCGTTCTCCGCCAGGAGCGCCCGTCCCATCGCCTGCCATTGCGAGCCCTGTCCAGGGAACACCAGGACGGTCCGACCCGCCGTGGTCCGCCCCGTTCCGACCACCGCGTTCTTGACGGACCGGCCGTCGGACACGGCGGCGAGGCCCGCGAGGAGGTCCTCGCGACCGGTTCCGACGACGACCGCGCGGTGCTCGAACAACGAGCGGGTGGTCGCCAGGGAGTGGCCGACTTCCGCGACCTCGAGTGCGTCCCGGTCCTTCACGAAGGCGGCCAGCCTGGCGGCCTGTGCGCGCAGTGCCTCGGCCGTCCGGGCCGAAAGCGTCCACGGCACCGCCCTCTCGGGCCGCGTCCGCGGCACTTCGGCAGCCGCGACCGCACCCGTCGGCAGTTCAGGCGCCGGCGACTCGCGGCGCAGTGGCTCGCCCACCCGCAGTGGCTCGGACAGCACCACATGGCAGTTGGTACCGCCCATCCCGAAGGAGCTGACGCCCGCGACGAGTTCCCGCCGGTCGTCGGGCCAGGGTGACAGCGCGGTGTGGACGTGGAGTCTCAGCGCATCCAGCGGGATCCGCGGGTTGGGCGTCTCGTGGTGCAGGCTCGGCGGCAGCCGCCGGTGCCGAATACTCAGGGCGACCTTGAGGAGCCCGGCGATACCGGCGGCGCCCTCCAGGTGGCCGATGTTGGTCTTGACGGAACCTACGTGCAGCGGAGGCGTCCCCGCGGAACGGGCACGGCCGAGCGCGGCACCCAGGGCGGCGGCCTCGACAGGGTCGCCGGCCGGGGTCCCCGTCCCGTGGAGTTCGACGTACTGCACCTCGTCGGGGCGGGTCCCGGCGCGCTCGTGGGCCCGACGGACGACCTCCTCCTGCGCACGGGCGCTCGGTGCGGTGAACCCGTCGCCGCCGCCGTCGTTGTTCATGGCGCTGCCGCGGATCACGCAGTGGACGGGGTCGCCGTCGGCGAGCGCCCGGTCAAGGGGTTTGAGGACCACGAATCCGCCGCCCTCTCCCCGTACATAGCCGTCGGCGCGGGCATCGAAGGCGTGGATCCGACCCCGCGAGGACTGGCCGCCCATCTTGGCCGCGGTGACTGCGTTCTCGGGCGCGAGGATCAGGTTCACCCCGCCCGCGAGCGCCAGCTCGCTCTCCCCACGCCGCAGGCTCTCGCACGCCAGGTGCACCGCGACGAGGGACGACGACTGCGCCGAGTCGACGGTCAGACTGGGCCCGCGCAGCCCAAGGCAGTAGGAGACCCGGTTGGCGATGACACCCCGCTGCAGACCGGTCAGCCAGTGGCGGGTGACGGCTTCGGTGCCGGTCCTCCTCAGCAGCGTCGCGTAGTCGTCCCAGATGGCGCCGACGAACACCCCGGTGCGGCTGCCCGCGATCCGTTCGGGAACGATCCGGGCGTCCTGCAGGGCCTCCCAGCCGAGCTCCAGCATCAACCGCTGCTGGGGGTCCATGGCCAGTGCTTCGCGGGGGCCGATTCCGAAGAACTCGGCATCGAACCCGGTGACCGTGGACCAGTCCAGGAACCCTCCGTGCCGGACGTCGGCACGGCCCGGCGCCGCCAGATCCCCGTCGCCGTACAGCGCCTCGGCGTCCCAGCGCTCGGCGGGGGCCGGACCGACGGCGTCCAGGCCGGCGCGCAGAAGGTTCCAGTACTCCTGCGGCGAGGACGCCCCGGGCAGCCGACAGGACACGCCGACGACCGCGATGGGAACGTCCTCCTGTCGCCGGTCCGTCCGTGCGCCGGTGCTGTCCTGTACGGGGTTCATGGAGCCCTTCCTGGGTTGCTGCCGTTCCGTCACACCGTCCGTCTCGCCGTTGCGGGCGTCGCCCTCCGCCCCGCTGGGCCGTTCACGGGACCGGCACCGCGCGGCCGAGGCTCTGTCGCTGTTCCCGCGGGTCGTGGGCGCGTGGGCGAGCGGCACACGGGCGTGGATCGCCGGGCGAACGGCGCCGTCCGTCACCATGCGGACGCGACTCTGGACCGCCTCCTCGGCCGGCGCGGGCCGATGCTGGAGGACCGTGGGCATACCCGAAGCCCATGACCTGCCGCATGCCGAGGAGGTCGGGCACGCGGATGTCGGATGCCGTGCGTCGCGCCCGATCCGCCGAAGGAGCCCACGGTCCGCGGGGGCAGGCAACCGGACGTCGTCGAGGAGCCGCCTGCCGCCGATGCCCGAGGACTGCCACCGACCCGTGTCCGGGTGACTGCCACGCTCATACTGCCTTCAACTCCAAAGCGCGCAGGACGCCTTGGGTGACCTCTTCGGGCATCCGGCCGTCCGTGGACACCACGGCCGTGGCGATCGACTCGTACAGGTGCCGCCGCGCCTCCATCAGCTCGCGCCACTGCTTGCGCGGGTTGACGGCCAGCAGCGGGCGGGCCGCGTTGAGGCCGATGCGCTTGACCGCCTCCTCGACGTTCGTCGAGAGGCAGACGACGCGCTGCCCGTCGAGCAGGGCGCGGGTGTCCGGGTCCAGGACCGCTCCGCCGCCCAGCGCAAGGACGCCGTCGTGCTCGGCGAGCGCCTGGTGCACTGCCCGCTTCTCGACCGCGCGGAAGGCCGCCTCACCCTCGTCGACGAAGATCTCGGCGATACTCCGGCCCTGCCCGGCCACGATGTCCTCGTCCGTGTCCCGGTAACCCACCCCGAGCCGCTCGGCGAGCAGTCGGCCGACAGTGGACTTGCCCACCCCCATCGGACCCACCAGCACGACCAGGGGCACAGCACTCACCGGACCACCAGATGGTCCAGGTAGGACCGCACATTGCGCCGGGTCTCGGGCACCGAGTCGCCGCCGAACTTCTCCGTCACCGCGTCCGCCAGGACCAGCGCCACCATCGCCTCGGCAACGATGCCGGCGGCCGGCACCGCACACACGTCCGAGCGCTGGTGATGGGCCGCCGTCGCCTCCCCGGTGACCACATCCACCGTGTTCAAAGCCCGCGGCACCGTCGCGATCGGTTTCATCGCCGCACGCACCCGCAACAGCTCACCCGTGCTCAGACCACCCTCGGTGCCGCCGGAACGGCCGGTGACCCGGCTGATGCCCTCGCCGGTGGAGACGATCTCGTCGTGCGCCCTCGAGCCGGCCACGCGCGCGAGGCCGAAGCCGTCACCGACCTCGACACCCTTGATCGCCTGGATGCCCATGAGGGCGGCGGCCAGCCGCGCGTCCAGACGCCGGTCCCAGTGCACGTGCGAGCCGAGGCCCACCGGTACGCCGTACGCCAGCACCTCGACCACACCGCCCAGGGTGTCGCCGTCCCTGTGAGCCTGATCGATCTCCGCGACCATCGCCTTCGACGCGTCCGCGTCCAGGCAGCGCACCGGATCCGCGTCCAGCCTTCCCACATCCGCCGGGACCGGGTGCAGACCGTACGGTGCCCTGGCGGCCGCCAGCTCCACGACGTGGCTGACGATCTCGACGCCGGCCGTCTCCTTCAGGTACGACCGGGCCACCGCGCCCAGCGCCACCCGGGCGGCCGTCTCCCGCGCCGAGGCACGCTCCAGGATCGGCCGGGCCTCCTCGAAGCCGTACTTCTGCATCCCGGCCAGGTCGGCGTGGCCGGGGCGCGGGCGGGTCAGCGGCGCGTTGCGGGCCAGACCGGCCAGGATCTCCGGGTCGACCGGGTCGGCCGCCATGACCTGCTCCCACTTGGGCCACTCGGTGTTGCCCACCATGACCGCGACCGGGGAGCCGAGGGTGAGGCCGTGCCGGACGCCGCCGAGGAAGGTGACCTCGTCACGCTCGAACTTCATGCGCGCACCGCGCCCATGGCCGAGCCGGCGCCGGGCCAGGTGGTCCGCCACCATGTCCGTGGTGATCGGCACGCCGGCGGGAAGGCCCTCCAGCGTCGCGACGAGTGCGGGGCCGTGGGACTCCCCCGCGGTCAGCCAGCGCAACCTGCTCGCGGGGCTCATCGATCCTCCTCGGTCGTCTCGCCCACCGCGTAGGGATACCCGTACGCGGGAAAGAGCCGTCGCATCTCCTCGTGGAAGTCCGGGAACGTCTTCGCGACGCACTGCGGATCGTCCAGGGTGATCGTTCCGGGCGCGGCAAGGCCGAGCACGGAAAACGCCATAGCGATGCGGTGGTCACGGTGACAGGCGATGCGCGCCGGGCGGGGCTCGCCCGGGTGGACGGTGATCCAGTCGTCGCCCTGGTCCGTCTCGATCCCGCAGGCCCGCAGGTTCTGCGCGACCACGGCGATCCGGTCGGACTCCTTCAGCCGTGCATGTGCGATGCCGTGGATCGTGATGGGCGCGTCCGCCAGCGGGGCTATCGCGGCGAGCGTCATGAACGTGTCAGAGATGTCGCCCATGTGGACGGCGAAGCCCCCGCGCAACCGCGCGGTGCCTGTCACGCTCGTCGCCGTGGCCCCCACGGTCACCCGGGCTCCGGTCTTTTCCAGCACGTCGACGAACCGCAGGTCGCCCTGCGGGCTGCCGGCGGCGAGACCCGGAACGGTCACCGTGCACCCCGTGACCGCCGCGGCCGCGAAGACGTACGAGGCGGTGGAGGCGTCCGGCTCGATCACCACGTCGGTGGCGGTGTACCCGCCCGGCTCGACGCGGAGTCCGCCGTCCGGCCGCACGTCGACGCGGGCCCCGAAGCGGCGCATCAGCGTCACCGTCATGTCGACGTAGGGGCTGCTGACCAGTGCCTCGGCCCGGACCAGCAGCCCGTGTTCCATGAGCGGTGCCGCCATGAGCAGGCCGCTGAGGTACTGGCTGCTCAGCGACGAGTCGACGGTGAGTTCGCCTCCGGTCAAGCCGTCGGCGCGGACCAGCAGCGGGAGTCCGTCCCCGGGCCTCGTCTCGATATCGGCACCGAGGCGGCGCAGCGCTTCCAGCAGCGGTCGCTGGGGGCGGCTGCGCAGCTGTGAGGAGCCGTTGACGAGGAACGTGCCCCTGCCGGTGGCGACGTACGGCGGCAGGAAACGGGCCGCAGTACCCGCGTCCGCACACCACAGACGCGCCTGGCCGACCGGTCCGCGGCCGGTTCCGGTGACTTCCCAGAACTCGGACAGGGGGCTGCTCTCCACGCGGATACCGCATCCCGTCAGCGCGTCGCGAAAAGCGATCGTGTCGTCGCTCACGAGCGGCGCCCGTACCCGGCTGGCGCCGCGGGCCCCGGCGGCGATCAGTACCGCCCGGTTGGTCAGGCTCTTCGATCCGGGTATCCGGGCGTTCAGCACCGGGCCGGACACATCGGCTGCGGTCATCGTCGGTTCCCCTCGGTTCTCGCGACACGCGTCTCATGGCATGCCGGTCGTACGACATGCGGGTCCTACGGCACGCCGGGCAGGGAGGCCACCCGTGCCTCCCGTGCGACCTCCTCGTCCCATGGGCGGTCGACGCGGGGCGGCGGCTGCGGGTGCCGTCGCGGTGGAGCGGACGTGTCCTCTGCCTGCCAGCCACGCTCCGTGAGCTGGCGCTGCAACTGCTGGGCGGAGCGGGACGGGGCGGCGAACTCGACCGTCATCCGGTCCAGTTCCGCGTCGATGCGCGTGATGACGTCATCGAGGCCGACGCCGTGCTCGGCGACGGTGTCGAGCAGCCTGCCCAGTTCTCCGGGCTTCTCGTCGATGGGCACCCGGAACGGGCGCTGGTGGGCGGACCGCCGGGCGGGTGCGGGTCGGATGCCGCGCAGGCCCGCGACTCCGCGCTCCAGCAGGTTCAGCAGGTCCGTCATGGGGCGCGTGCCCGGTTTCGGGGGCCCACTGTCCTCGGCCAGCTCTTCCAGCGCGATCAGCAGCGCCGCCAGGTCCTTCTCGACCTCGCGCAGCACCTGGGCGACGGGCTGGGCGTTGCTGCGCAGGATGTCGGCCCAGAGGTGGGCGTCGCCGCCGGCGATCCTGGTGGCGTCACGCAGCCCCTGGCCGACAAGCCGGAAGGCGTCCTGCGGGCTGTCTTCGAGCCGGGCGGCCATCAGACTCGCCACCACGTGCGGCGCATGCGAGGTCAGCGCGACGGCCCGGTCGTGCCCTTCGCAGTCCATGACCAGTGGAACGGCACCGCACTGGGCGACCAGTTCGAGCGCGTGGTTCAGCGCTGTCTGCGTGATCTGCGGCGAGGGAGTGAGGGCCCACGGGCGGCCCTCGAAGAGATCGGCCCGCGCCGCCAGTGGCCCGGACCGCTCCCGACCGGCCATGGGGTGGCCGCCCACGTAGCACGAGGCGTCGGGGATGCTGCCGCTGACCTCCCGGGCCGGGAGCGCCTTCACGCTCGCCACGTCGGTGTAGCTGCGGGCCAGACCCCTGGCGCACTGCTGCGCCAGAACGCCGGCCACCGCGCCGGGCGGTACGGCGATCACCGCCAGGTCGACCGGTCCGGCCGGGGCGGCGGTGATTCCCGCCCCGAGTGCCGCCGCCGTTCGGGCCGCCGACGTGTCCCGGTCCATCAGGTGAACGGTCGTGCCGTGACGGCTCATCGCGAGCCCGATCGACGTCCCGATCAGCCCCGTCCCCACGATGGCCAGGGTGCGGATCACCGGCTCCCCCTCTCCGTCGCGCCCAGGAGCCCCGGGGCCGGGTCACCGGCCGCGGCGGAGCCGACGGTCCGCTGCGGCAGGTCCCGGCGCAGTACCGCGGCACCGGCGAGATAGACGTGCCGGACGTCGGCGCGCCGCCGGCTCGTGTCGACGTGCGCCAGGATCCGCACCGTGCGCGGCAGGCCGCCCTGCACGTCCAGTTCCCGGGCGCACATCAGGGGGACGTCGACCAGGCCGAGATCCCGCGCGGCTTCGGCAGGGAACGCGCTGACCAGGTCGGACGTCGCGGTGAAGACCATGCTGATCAGGTCCTCGGGGACAAGGTCGTTCTGCGCCATGAGTTCCTTGACCAGCAGCCCGACCTGGCTGCGCAGCACTCCCGGTTCGTCCCGCTCCACCTGGATGGCGCCGCGGATCGCCCGTACCGTCATGTTCGCCCCCCGGATTGCCCGGGCACCCTGCGCGGTGCTGTCGGTCCGAAACCCATCTCGGCGACGAGGAAGGCCAGGTCGAGGGACTGGCTGCGGTTCAGACGCGGGTCGCAGGCCGTCTCGTAACGCTGGTGGAGGTCGTCGACGAAGATCTCGTCGCCGCCGCCCACGCACTCGGTGACATCGTCACCGGTCAGCTCCACATGGATGCCGCCCGGATGGGTGCCGAGGCCCTTGTGGACCTCGAAGAAGCCCTTGACCTCGTCGAGCACGTCGTCGAAGCGGCGGGTCTTGTGACCCGAGGCCGCCTCGTAGGTGTTGCCGTGCATCGGGTCGGTGATCCAGGCCACGGTCGCGCCCGAGGCGCTCACCTTCTCGACCAGCTCGGGCAGCTTGTCGCGGACCTTGTCGGCACCCATGCGGACGATGAAGGTCAGCCGGCCCGGCTCGCGGTCGGGGTCGAGGCGCTCGATGTACTTCAGCGCCTCCTCGGCCGTGGTCGTCGGACCGAGCTTGATGCCGATCGGGTTGCGGATCCTCGAGGCGAACTCGATGTGCGCGTGATCCAGCTGCCGGGTGCGCTCACCGATCCACACCATGTGCGCCGAGACGTCGTACAGCCGCCCGGTGCGCGAGTCCACGCGAGTGAGCGCCGACTCGTAGTCGAGCAGCAGCGCCTCGTGCGAGGAGAAGAACTCGACCGTCTTGAACTCCTCCGGGTCCACCCCGCAGGCGTGCATGAAGTTCAGCGCCTGGTCGATCTCCCGGGCGAGCTGCTCGTAGCGCTGACCGGACGGCGACGACTTCACGAAGTCCTGGTTCCAGGCGTGCACCTGACGCAGGTCGGCGTAGCCGCCGGTGGTGAAGGCACGCACCAGGTTCAGCGTCGAGGCGGACGCGTTGTACATCCGCTTCAGCCGCTCGGGGTCCGGGACACGGGACGCCTCGTCGAAGTCGAAGCCGTTGACCGAGTCGCCCCGGTACGTCGGCAGGGTCACCCCGTCACGGGTCTCGGTGCCCTTGGAGCGCGGCTTGGAGTACTGGCCCGCGATCCGCCCCACCTTGACGACCGGCACCGAGGCCGCGTACGTCAGCACCGCGCCCATCTGCAGCAGCGTCTTGAGCTTGTTGCGGATGTGATCGGCGGACACCCCGTCGAAGGCCTCGGCGCAGTCGCCGCCCTGGAGCAGGAACGCCTCTCCCTTGGCGACGGCCGCCATCCGGGCGCGCAGCTGGTCGCACTCGCCCGCGAAGACGAGCGGCGGATACGACTCGAGGTCCGCGATCACTGCGCGCAGAGCCTCGGTGTCGGGGTACTCGGGCTGCTGCGCCGCGGGCAGGTCTCGCCAGGTGTTGCCAGCGCTCGCGCTGGTCTTAGCGTTCACGGTCACGCCCTCCACATTACGGGGTCGTGCCGAGTCGTTTTCGCCCGGCTCGACAGGTGAGACGCCCTCCTGCTCAGGTGCGCGTGGGGTAGGGTGCGTCGCATGTTCGCGCTTTCGAACCAGAACTGGTGGTGGACCGCTCATCCGGCGGCCCACTGACTGCGCGTACGCAAGACTTCGCGAAGGCCGCCCGAGGGGCGGCCTTCGGCGTTTTCGGGGCCGTTCCTCACCGATACCGATACCGACATCGCGTCGGTCGACATCGACGGAAGAGGAACCCCATGGACCTGGCACGGCTGCTCGACGACGAACGCCCCTTCGCCCTGCTCCGCCGCCGCACCCCCGGCCATGACGCGGACTCGGTGGAGGTGCTCCTCGGTCCGGTCGGCACGTACGACCGGCTCGCCGAGCTTCCCGAGGAGGGCCTGGCGCTCGTCCCCTTCCGGCAGATCCGCGAGCGCGGCTTCGACGTCCGCGACGACGGCACCCCGCTGACGGCGCTGGTTCCCGAGGAGCGTCACGTCCTGCCCCTGGCGGAGGTCCTCGACCGTCTCCCGGCCCGGGACGTGCGGGTCGAGGACGGCGGCTTCGACGTGGCCGACGAGGCGTACGCGGAGATCGTCGGGCGGGTGCTGCGGGAGGAGATCGGGCGGGGCGAGGGCGCGAACTTCGTGATCCGGCGGACGTACGAGGGGCGGATCCCGGGGTTCGGCCGGGCCGACGCGCTGGCCCTCTTCCGCCGGCTGCTCGAGGGCGAGCGGGGCGCCTACTGGACGTTCGTGGTGCACACCGGGGACCGGACCCTGGTGGGGGCCAGCCCGGAGGTGCATGTGCGGATGTCCGGCGGCACGGTCGTGATGAACCCGATCAGCGGGACGTACCGGTATCCGGCCGAGGGTCCGACACCCGAGCGGCTGCTGGACTTCCTCGCCGACGGCAAGGAGATCGAGGAGCTGTCGATGGTCGTCGACGAGGAGCTCAAGATGATGTGCACCGTCGGTGACATGGGCGGGGTGGTGATCGGGCCCCGGCTGAAGGAGATGGCGCATCTCGCGCACACCGAGTACGAGCTGCGCGGCAGGTCGTCGCTGGACGTGCGGGAGGTGCTGCGGGAGACCATGTTCGCGGCGACCGTCACCGGCTCGCCCGTGCAGAACGCGTGCCGGGTCATCGAGCGCCACGAGGTCGGCGGGCGCGGCTACTACGCCGGCGCGCTGGCGCTGCTGGGCCGGGACTCGGGCGGCGCGCAGACCCTCGACTCCCCCATCCTCATCCGCACCGCCGACATCGACGCGGCCGGACGGCTGCGGGTGCCGGTCGGCGCGACCCTCGTCCGCGGTTCGGATCCGGCGGGCGAGGTCGCGGAGACCCACGCGAAGGCGGCGGGCGTGCTGGCCGCGCTGGGTGTACGGCCGGGCAGGCCACGGACGGAGGGCACGCGGCCCCGGCTGGCCGACGACCCCCGGGTGCGGGCGGCGCTGGACGGGCGGCGGGCGTCGCTGGCGCCGTTCTGGCTGCGGATGCAGGAGCGGACGCGGGAGCTGACCGGGCACGCGCTCGTCGTCGACGGCGAGGACACCTTCACCGCGATGCTCGCGCACGTGCTGCGGTCGATCGGTCTCGAGGTGAGCGTGCGGCGGTACGACGAACCAGGACTGACGGCGGCGGTGCTCGCGCACGAGGGACCCGTCGTGCTGGGCCCCGGCCCCGGCGACCCGTCCGACCTGACCGATCCGAAGATGCGCCTGCTGCGGGAGCTGACCGCGCGGGTGGTCCGGGAGCACCGGCACGGGGTCCTCGGCGTCTGTCTGGGGCACGAGCTGATCGCGGCGGAGCTGGGGCTGGACATCGTACGGAAGGAGGTGCCGTATCAGGGGGCGCAGACGACCGTGGACCTGTTCGGGCGGGAGGAGACCGTCGGGTTCTACAACAGCTTCGTGGCGCGGTGCGACGACGAGGCGCTGCGGGAGCTGGCCGCGCACGGGGTGGAGGTGAGCCGGGCCGCGAACGGCGAAGTGCACGCGCTGCGCGGGCCGCGTCGTGCCGAAGGCGCGCCCATGAACGCGATCGCCGGGGTCCAGTTCCATCCCGAGTCGGTGCTGACGCTGAACGGGCCGTCCGTGGTGCGGGAGTTGGTGGCCCGGGTGTGCGCCGAGCCGCGGCCGGCCCGTTAGGGGTCCGTCAGCCGAAGAACACGCCGACCTCCGTGTACAGCTTCGGGTCCACCGTCTTCAGTTTCGCGGTGGCCTCGGCGATCGGTACGCGGACGATGTCCGTGCCGCGCAGGGCGACCATGGTGCCGTAGTCGCCCTCGTGGACGGCGTCGATGGCGTGCAGGCCGAAGCGGGTGGCGAGCCAGCGGTCGAAGGCGCTCGGCGTGCCGCCGCGCTGGACGTGGCCGAGGACCGTCGTACGGGCCTCCTTCCCCGTCCGCCGCTCGATCTCCTTGGCGAGCCACTCGCCGACACCGGACAGCCGGACGTGTCCGAAGGAGTCCAGCGACCCGTCCTTCAGCACCACGTCACCGTCCCTGGGCATCGCGCCCTCGGCGACCACCACGATCGGGGCGTACGACGCCCGGAACCGGGAGGTCACCCAGGCGCAGACCTGCTCGATGTCGAAGCGCTGCTCGGGGATGAGGATGACGTTGGCGCCGCCGGCCAGCCCCGAGTGCAGGGCGATCCAGCCGGCGTGACGTCCCATCACCTCGACGACCAGGACCCGCATATGGGACTCGGCGGTGGTGTGCAGCCGGTCGATGGCCTCGGTGGCGATGCCCACGGCGGTGTCGAAGCCGAAGGTGTAGTCGGTGGCGGACAGGTCGTTGTCTATGGTCTTCGGGACTCCGACGCAGGGCACCTGGTACTCGTCGGAGAGGCGGGCGGCGACCCCGAGGGTGTCCTCGCCGCCGATGGTGATGAGGGCGTCGACCCGCTGCCGGGCGAGGGTGTCCTTGATGCGGCGGATGCCGTCCTCCTCCTTGAGGGGGTTGGTCCGCGAGGAGCCGAGGATCGTGCCGCCGCGGGGCAGGATGCCGCGCACGGCAGGGATGTCGAGGCGGATCGACCTCCCTTCCAATGGGCCCCGCCAGCCGTCCCGGAAACCCACGAAGTCATGGCCGTACTCCTGGACGCCCTTGCGGACGACCGCCCGGATGACGGCGTTGAGGCCGGGGCAGTCCCCGCCTCCGGTCAGTACTCCGACGCGCATGGAAGTGTCCCTTCGCCGCGGTTGGCCGACGAAGGTCACGGTAATGGTGATACAGGTCACACAGATATGCCCCGGCAGGTGCAATTCCCGTGAATCACCGGGGGATTGGCCGCCGCGTCACTCGGGGGACGGGCTCCGCGTCACTCGTCGTCGAGGCCGCGCTCTATCGCGTACCGCACCAGCTCCACCCTGTTGTGCAGCTGGAGCTTGCCGAGGGTGTTCTGGACGTGGTTCTGGACCGTGCGGTGAGAGATGACGAGGCGTTCGGCGATCTGCTTGTAGCTCAGGCCCTTGGCGACCAGCCGCAACACCTCGGTCTCCCGGTCGGTCAGCCGGGGCGCGTTCGGTTCGTCGCCGCCGCCGCCGGCGGCGGGGCCGGGGTCGGAGGCCAGCCGGCGGTACTCGCCGAGGACCAGGCCGGCCAGGCCGGGCGTGAACACCGGGTCGCCGACGGCCGTGGAACGCACCGCGTCCAGCAACTCCTCCGTGGACGCCGACTTCAGCAGGTAGCCGGTCGCGCCGGACTTCACGGCCTCCAGCACGTCGGCGTGCTCACCGCTCGCCGACAGCACCAGGACCCGCAGGGCCGGGTTCGCGGCGACGACCTCCTTGCAGACCTGGACGCCGGGCTTGGCCGGCAGGTTCAGGTCCAGCACCAGCACGTCGGGCGTGGTGGCCTTGGCCCGGCGCACGGCCTGCTCGCCGTCGCCCGCGGTGGCGACCACGTCGAGACCGGCCTCGGCCAGGTCCCGGGCGACCGCGTCCCGCCACATGGGGTGGTCGTCCACCACCATGACCCTGATCGGATCCTGCTGCCTGCTCATCGCTGTCCCGCCTTCCCCCGCCGCACGTTCTGCTCCTTCGGCACCGTCAGTTCGACCTCCGTGCCCTGCCCCGGGGTGGAGATCAGCTCGGCGCTGCCGCCGAGGTCCCGCAGCCGGCCCCGGATCGACTGGGCGACCCCGAGCCGTCCCTCGCCCTCGGCCTGCGCGAGCCGCCCCTCGGGGATGCCGGGCCCGTCGTCCCGCACGGTGACGACGACCTCGCCGGGCTCGTCCTCGACCAGGATCCAGGCCCGGGCGTCCGCTCCGGCGTGCCGGTGCACGTTGTCCAGGGCGGCCCCGACCGCCGCGGCCAGCTCCTTCGCGGCGGGCGCGGGCAGCAGCACCGGTGCGCCCGGCTCGGCGAGGTTGACCCGGGCTGCGGCGAAGGGGGCGAGCAGCGAGCGCAGGTCGAGCGGGCCGGTCCGCTCCGCCGGCTCCTCGACCACCCGCACGACGGCACCCTCGGCCGCGTCCTGCGACACCCGGGAGACGGGCACGAGGCCGCCGGCGACCAGGGTGCGCAGCGCGACCTCCTGCTCGCCGGCCATCCGGCCCAGTTCGGCCGCCTCGCCGCCGATGACCGCGCCGCGCCGCTGCACCATGGCCAGCACCTGGAGCACGCCGTCGTGGATGTCGCGGGCGAGCCGCTCCCGCTCCCGGGTGGTGGCCTCGATCTCCAGCGCGCGGGCGAGGGTGCGCTCGGAGGCGCGGGCGACCTCGACGACATAGCCGATGGCGATGGAGGCGACCCAGACGAGGATCACGTTGTGGATGGTGTCCCGGGCCGGGGTACCGCGCTCGACCAGGTTGGCGACCGCGACGGCCGTGGAGGCGAAGGCCGCCCAGCGCCAGCCGCCCTTGATGGCGAACGCCAGGACCGAGCCGGCGGTCCATATCGACGGCAGCGTCGGGCCGCCCGACTGGATGCGTTCGTGGGTGTCCGCGACGGTGGTGAGCATGATGCCGGTGAGCGCGACGGTGAGGTCGGCGGCGAGGAACCGCTTGGTGCAGCTCGCCGCGTTCGCGACCTTGGGCAGGGTGGCCACGGTCCAGACGAACAGGACGCAGTAGTAGGCGACCGCGACCCAGGGACGGACGAACCCGTCATAGGCGGTGGCGAAGAAACCCACCGCGTACAGCATGGTGAGCACCCGGTATCCGGCGAGCGCGCGCCACAGCGGCAGCTCGACCGACATTCTCATGACTCTCTCGCGCCTGGCCATCCGTCCCCCGCCCCCGGGCCCCGCCCACCGGCCCCCCGACTACTGCTCTTTGTCCTTCTTGGCCTGGTCCTTCTCGGCCTGCGCGAGCGCCGCCTTCGCGGACCTCTCCGCTTCCTTCTCGGCCTTCGCCGCCTCCGCGATCTGCCGCTTGGCGGCGGTCGCGTACATGTCGACGTACTCCTGGCCGGAGAGCTTCATGATCTCGTACATGACCTCGTCGGTCAGGGCGCGCAGCACGAAGCGGTCGTGCTCCATGCCCTGGTAACGGGCGAAGTCCAGCGGTTCGCCGATGCGGATGCCGGGCCGCATGATCTTCGGCAGGACCTTCCCCGGCGGCTGGATCTTCTCGGTGTCGATCATCGCGACCGGGATCACGGGCGCGCCGCTGGCGAGCGCCACGCGCGCGAGGCCACCCGGTTTGCCGCGGTAGAGCCGGCCGTCGGGCGAGCGCGTGCCCTCCGGGTAGATGCCGAACAGCTCGCCCCGCTCCAGCACCTCGATGCCGCTGCGGACCGCGGCCTCGCCGGCCCCGCGACCGCCGGAGCGGTCCACCGGGAGCTGGCCGACGCCCTTGAAGAAGGCCGCCGTCAGCCGGCCCTTCACGCCGGGCGTGGTGAAGTACTCGGCCTTCGCGATGAAGGTGACCTTGCGGTCGAGGACCGCGGGCAGGAAGAACGAGTCCGAGAAGGACAGGTGGTTGCTCGCCAGGATCGCGGGGCCCTCGGCGGGGATGTTCTCGAGGCCTTCCACCCAGGGCCTGAAGGTGACCTTCAGCGGTCCCCCGATAGCGACCTTCATCGCGCCGTACAACAAGCGAGTGCCTCCTGTTTGTGTCGCACAGACCTTAACCCGGAGTGGCCGCAAAGGATCCGACGACCCTGGTCGGTGTCAGTGCGGTCGCGTACGGTGAAGCACACGTCCCTCCCATGAAGAACAGACGAAGACGGGAGACCGAAGGTGCCGGTCCTTCCTGGAGCACAGCCGTACCGCCACGAGGGCGGAGAGGTCGGGGTCCTCCTCTGTCACGGCTTCACCGGTTCCCCGCAGTCGCTGCGCCCCTGGGCGCGGTACCTGGCGGGCCAGGGTCTGACCGTCTCCCTTCCGCTGCTGCCGGGACACGGCACGCGCTGGGAGGACATGGCTCTGACGGGCTGGCCCGACTGGTACGCGGAGGTGGACCGCGAGCTGCGCGCGCTGCGGGACCGTTGCGCACGGGTGTTCGTGGCCGGGCTGTCCATGGGCGGCGCGCTGGCCCTGCGGCTCGCCGCGAAGCACGGTGAGGGGGTGGAGGGCGTCATCGTCGTCAACCCGGCGAACAAGGTGCACGGCCTGTCCGCGTACGCCCTTCCGGTGGCCCGTCACCTCGTCCGGACGACGAAGGGGATCACCAGCGACATCGCGAAGGCGGGCGTGCTGGAGAGCGGGTACGACCGGGTGCCGCTGCACTCGGCGCACTCCCTGCGGACCTTCCTTCGGCTGGTGGACGGCGAGCTGCCGCAGGTCACCCAGCCGCTGCTGCTGCTGCGCAGCCTCCAGGACCATGTCGTGCCGTCGGCCGACCCGGCCCGGATCCTCGGCCGGGTGTCGTCGACGGACGTGACCGAGATCCTGCTGGAACAGAGCTACCACGTGGCAACGTTGGACCACGATGCGGACCGGATCTTCGAGGAGAGCTACGCGTTCATCGCCCGGATCGCGCCCAGTGTCGGCAAGGAAGGGACGGCCGTAGGTGGCTGAGCACGACTCCGACCGTGAGGACCGGGAGAACCGGGACGAGCGGGAGGGCCCGGGGGGCCGGGACGGCCGCGAGCCGGAGGAGCAGAGCGTGCCCTTCGACGAGGACGCCGCGTGGGCGGCGATCGTCGCGGGGTACGGCGAGGAGCCGGCGGACCCGCCGGGCGCCAAGCCGTTCAAGTCGGTCGAGGACCTGGCGCTGCTCGAGGTGGAGCCGAACGACGACGGGTCCGGGACGGAATCCGCGAAGGAGCCCGCGAAGGACCCGGGCGAGGAGAAGAAACCGGCCAAGCCGCTGGGCAGCTCGGTCGCCTTCGCGCCCGGTGTCGGCCCCCGCGACCACACGGCGCCCGAGCCGACGGAGGAGGACTTCGACGCGGACGACGAGGGTCACTTCGTCCCGCCGGAGCCGCCGCCGCTGCCCGACGCCGACACCACGTCCAAGTTCGCCTGGCTCGGGGTGATCGGCGGGCCGTTGCTGCTCCTGATCGCGGTGCTGCTGGGCTGGGAGATGACGTGGTGGCTGTCGACCGTCGGCATCGGCGGCTTCCTCGGCGGTTTCGCCACGCTCGTGATGCGGATGCGCACCGACGACGAGGAGGACGGGGACCCGGGGCGGGGAGCGGTCGTGTAGGACAGGTTCAGGACACGTCTATGACCTGTCCTGACCGGCGGGGATTTTGAGGGCGGCGAGGACCGGAAGGTGGTCCGTGGCCGCCCTCAGGTCGCTCCCGGTGACTCCGGGGAGCCCGATCGGCACCCCGCAGCCCAGTACCTCCACGCCCTTCGTCACGAAGATGCCGTCGATGCGGCGGTCCGGATTGCTGGACGGGAAGGTCTCCTCGGCGCCCCAGGGGGCGGTGGCGCGGCAGTCCTGGAGGACGGAGGTCAGCCGGCCGAAGGTGCGTCCGTCGGGGCTCTCGTTGATGTCGCCGCCCGCGATCGCGTGCGTGACACCCATCCCGGCGAGGCGGTCGAGCAGCATGCCCGCCTGCTCGTAGCGCTCGGCGGCGGTCAGACCGAGGTGACAGGCGGCCACACCGAGCCGGGCACCCGCGAAGCGGACCACCGCCGTCGCCAGGCCCCGGCGGTACTGACCGGGGGTGCGCGGCAGCAGGACGTCCTCGGTGCGTTCGACGGTCGCCCGCAACGAGCACAGGACGGCGGGGCCGGCCGCAGTGCCCCCGCCGGTGAGGATCACCTGGCCGGAGGCGGCCGCGAGACGGGCGAGCTTCTTGCGCCAGCGGAAGAAGAGCGGGGCTTCCTGGACCAGGACCAGGTCGGGGGCGCAGGCCGTGATGACCCGGGCGAGGGCGTCGGTGTCGTCCCGCATGGAGCGGATGTTGTAGCTGAGGACCCGGACTACGGCCGAACCGTCGGGCTCGGTGCGGGAGTCGGGAAGCGGCGAGGTCGTCGGCATAGCGATCAAGATACGCCGCCGCGTCCCGTACGTCCGGAAAAGCGAACGGGGGCCGCGAGCAGCCCCCGTGTTGACGCGATGTGCGGTACGACAGGCGGTACGACTACATGATCGGGTCGGGCTCTCTCGCCAGGTCCGCCGCCCCCACCAGGCCCGCCTTGTTGCCCAGCTGCGCCGCGATGACGTCGGCCACCGGGCGCCAGTTGCCGCCGACCAGCCAGCGCTTGTAGGACTTGCGGATCGGGTCGAGGACCAGCTCGCCCTCGTCGGAGAGGCCGCCGCCGACGATGAAGGCGGAGGGGTCGAAGAGGGAGGCGAGGTCGGCGAGGCCCGCGCCGGCCCAGCGGGCCAGCTCGCGGTAGGAGTCGACGGCGACCGGGTCGCCCTGGCGGGCGGCCATGGAGATGTGCTTGCCCTCGATGCCGTCGGGGCTGCCGTCGCCCAGGCCGAGCAGGACCTCGGCGTTCTCCGGAGTGGCGTTGGCGCGCTGCTTGGCGTAGCGCACCAGGGCGCGGCCGGAGGCGTACTGCTCCCAGCAGCCCTGCGAGCCGCAGCCGCACAGCAGGCCGTCCGGCACCATGCGGATGTGCCCGAACTCGGCGGCGACGCCGAAGTGACCCCGGCGCAGCTTGTTGCCGATGATGATGCCGCCGCCGAGGCCGGTGCCGAGGGTGATGCAGATGACGTTGCGGTGGCCCTTGCCCGCGCCGAACTTGTACTCGCCCCACGCGGCGGCATTGGCGTCGTTCTCCACCACGACCGGGAGACCCACGCGGGCCTCGACCTCGGCCTTCAGCGGCTCCTGGCGCCAGTCGATGTTGGGCGCGAAGTACACCGTCGAGCGCTGACGGTTGACGTAGCCGGCGGCGCCGATGCCCACACCGACGATGTCGTGCCCCACGCGCGCGCCGTCGACGGCGGCGGCGATGGCGTCCACGATGCCCTCGGGCGTGCCCGGGGTGGGCACCTGGTGGGTCGACAGGATGTTGCCTTCCTCATCGACCACGCCGGCCGCGATCTTCGTGCCGCCGATGTCGACGCCGATGGTGAGTCCCATGAATCCCTCAGTTTCGGTCGAGCCCCGCTACGGCCAACCGTACCCGAGGCCCTGGCCCCGGAGGGCTTCAGTCCAAGTCGATGCGCTGGCCGGGACCGGTGTCGTCGCCGTCCCGGCCTTGATCGCGAGGCGTGGCCCGCGGGTCGTTCGCGCCGGTCGTCCAGCGTTGTTCCTGGGTCTGGACGGCGGAGCGGTAGGCGGCGAGAAGTTCGGTGCCGGCTGCCGCGAGGTGGTCGAAGACGTCCGGGTTGCGCTCGATGACGGGCTCCACGGCGGCCTTGGCCTGCTGGACGACCTGCCGGACCACCTGCTGGGCGGCGGGTCCGGCGACCGCCCCGAGCAGCGGGGACTGGATCGAGGACAGCTTGTCGCCGACGGCGTCGACGAGCCTGCGCAGTTCCTCGGCGGCCGAGCCCGGGGGCCGGTCGTCCTGGGCCCGGCGGCGGGCCTTCTCCGCCGCCAGGTCCTCCGCGGCGGCGGTGGCCCAGGCGTCGGCGTCGGTCGCGCGGGGCTGCTCGTCGAAGCCTGCCTGCCCGGCGGGCTCCCCGGCGGCGTCGGGCGTGGGGCGCTCTTCGCTCATGGCGACTCCTGATGACTCCTGGTCGACGACGCCTGATGACGGCTCGTCCCTACGACGTTACCCGAACGGCGGAACGTCGTTCAGGGGGTCCGCGGCCAGAGCCCGGGATCCGGCGCGAACCGCACGCACAGCTCGCCGTCGCGCAGGGCGGCGCCGTCGACGGTGCAGCGGCGCAGGACGGAGGGCAGCGCGACGATGCGGCGGAACGGCCCGGCGGTGACCACGAGTTCGTCGCCGCGCCGGACGAGGTCGAGTTCGTCGCGTATGGCGCCGGGCAGCGGGAGGCGCCAGACGAGCACGCCGTCCTGCGCGAGCCGGTCGGTGACGGGCCACTCGACCGGGGAGGCCGCCGGGTTGACGGCGGGCACGGCGAGGGTGTCGAGGTCGTCGGCGCCACGGGGGTCGTGTCCGAGGTGGGCGACGGGTCGGGCCGCCTCGCCCCACTCCCCCAGGGCCTTTCGCTGCTGGGTGACGAGCCGGCCGAGCGGGCCGTCGTCGACGGCCCGCTCCGGCAGGACGCGGTTGGCGACGAGCGTCTCGACGGGCAGGGCGCGCAGGGCGAGGCCGAGGCGGGCGTCGCGGACGGCGTCGGCGCCGGCCGGTCCCGGCTCGGCGACCAGGCGCACGGCGGTGCCGGGGTCGGCGAGGACGGCCTCGACGGCGGCCAGCTCCAGGTCCCAGCGGGCGGTCGTCTCGTAGAGCCACTCGGCGGGCATCGGCACTCCGGCGAGACGGCCGAGCAGGGGGCGCAGGGCGCGGGCGGCCTGCCGTTCCGGCGGGAGCAGCCGGCGCAGGTAGCGGCGCAGCTCCTCCGGGAGGGCCAGCAGGGCGAGGGCCTGCGGGACGGGCGGCAGGTCGACGACGAGGAGTTCGTGCAGCTCACCGCCGTCGGCGAGGGCGGCGTCCCGCAGCGCGCGCAGCAGGGTCAGCTCCTCGGCGCCGGGCAGGGGGGTTACCTCCTCCGGGTCCAGCCGGGAGGCGCCGAGGAGGTCGAGGACGGTGGAGGCGCGGTCCTGGAACCCGGCGAGGTCGTCCCGGAAGCCGGCGGTGGCGTCGGGACGCCAGGCGGTGAGGTTCGGGGCGACGGTGACGGGGCTCGCCCCGGTCCGCGTTCCGAGCGCCGCGCCGAGGCTGTCGCTGCGGTCGGCACTGAGGACGAGGGTGCGGGTGCCTTCCGCTGCCGCGCGCTGTGCGGTGGCGGCCGCGACGGTCGTGCGTCCGCTGCCGCCAGGGCCGGTGATCAGGATGGTGCGCATGAGGGTGAACCGTAACGGAGGCCGGACCAGGTCCCCGACCCACCGACCCCGGCACCCGGCCCACCATCGGTCGCCCGCCGCCCCGACTCCACACCCCGGCCCCCGCCGCCGGTCGCCCGCCTCCCCCACTCCGTTGCCCGGGCCCGGGTCCGGGTCCGGTCCGGGGCCGGGGATCCCACGAGCCGGGGCCGAGGCTCCTGCCGCCGTGCCGAGGCCCGGGTCGGGGGGTGGGCCGGGCCTCCGGCCCATGGGGGCCGGCGCTCGGGTCGGGGGCTCGGGGCTGGTTCCGCCCCGGGCCGGTTTACTTCTCGGTCGTTCCGGGGCCGGCTTCGCCCGACTCCACGCGCTTCTTCAGCCCTGCCAGCGCGCGGTCGATGATGACCTTCTCCGCCTTGCGCTTGATCATGCCCAGCATGGGGATCTTGACGTCCACGGTCAGCTGGTAGGTCACCTCGGTCGCGCCCGCGCCGGCCGACTTGAGGAGGTAGGAGCCGTCGAGCTGACGCAGCATCTGGGACTTCACCAGCGTCCAGGACACCTCGTGCTCGCCGCTCCAGGTATAGCCGAGGACCTGGTCGTCCTTGATGGCGCCGGCGTCCATGACCAGGCGGACCTGCTCGGCACGGCCCTGTCCGTCCGTCCCGAGTACCTCCGCCTGCTTCACCTCTCCGGTCCAGTCCGGGTAGCGGGCGAAGTCGGCGATCACCGCCATGACCTCGTCCGGTGCCGCCTCGATCGTGATGCTCGAGCTGGTGTGTTCCGCCATCGACGTGGCTCCTCCAGATGCGGGCCGGTAAAGGTAGAGAAGAGGACACCGTGCGCCAGCCGCCGCGCACACGCGTGTGCAGCGTGAAGGCTACCGCGCGCCCGACCTGCCGCCTTCACCCGGAGTCAGGACACCGGCCGGACGGCGTCGGGTCACCACTCCAGCGCCCACGGCTTCCCGCTCCCCGCGAAGTGCCCCACGTTCACGCACTCGGTCGCGCCCAGCCGCATCCGCGGAGCGAGCGGCTGGTGGACGTGCCCGAAGAGCGAGTAGCGGGGCCGGGTGCGGCGGATGGCGTCCAGCAGCGCCCGGCTGCCCCGCTCGAAGCGGCGGGCCACGGTGTCGTAGACGAGCTCGGGCACCTCCGGCGGGATGTGGGTGCACAGCACGTCCACCTCGCCCACGGCCTCGATCTTCGCCGCGTACTCCTCGTCGCTGATCTCGTACGGCGTGCGCATGGGCGTCCTCAGGCCGCCGCCCACGAAGCCGAAGACCCGGCCTCCGATCTCCACCCGCTCCCCGTCCAGCACGGTCGTGCCGGGTCCGGCGAACTCGGGCCACAGCTGCGGCATGTCGACGTTGCCGTAGGTCGCGTACGTCGGGGTCGGGAACGCCGGGAACAGCTCGGCGTACTGCTTGCGGACCGCCTGCTCGATCAGCGCCGCCCGGTCGCCGCCGATGCCGCCCCACAGCCGGGCGCCCAGCTCACGGGCCTCCTCGAAGCGGCGGGCGGTGCGCAGTTCGACGATGAGGTCGGCGTTCTCCTCGCCGAAGAGGTCGGGGAAGATGCCGCGGGAGTGGTCGGCGTAGTCCAGGAACAGGACGAGGTCGCCCAGACAGATCAGCGCGTCCGCGCCCTCTCCGGCCCGGGCCAGATCGCGCGCGTTGCCGTGCACGTCGCTGACCACGTGGATGCGTGTCCTGCGGTTTCCGGGCGGTGTGGATGACATGTCGATCAAGGGTAGGCGTGTGCGGCATATGTGAACAGTGGCGGCGGGGATACCGGTTACTGGCCAGTCAGTAAAGCGGTGGACTACTGTCAGCCGGGAAACACCAATCTGTGTGACGCAGCGAACATCTCGCCGGACCCCCCTGTCGAAGAAGCCATACCGGCGGGTAACGTCCGGGCAGTCCAGTCGTACTCAGGATTTCAACCACCGAGATCACCGGTACCCGCCGAGATCATCGGTACCCACCGGGATCCACCAGGATTCCTGAGTGCAGCCCGAGCCTTGGACCGCACCGTCGCATCGCACAACGTCGTGGCGCCGGCGCCCTATGAGGAGCAGCAGTCTTGCGCGAGTTCAGCCTTCCGGCTTTGTACGAGGTCCCTGCGGACGGCAATCTGACCGACATCGTCCGCAGAAACGCCGCGCAGCATCCCGACGTCGCCGTCATCGCCCGCAAGGTGGGCGGCGCCTGGCAGGACGTGACGGCCACGGCCTTCCTGGCCGAGGTGCACACGGCCGCCAAGGGCCTCATCGCCTCCGGCGTCCAGCCCGGCGACCGGGTCGGCCTGATGTCGCGCACCCGCTACGAGTGGACGCTGCTCGACTTCGCGATCTGGTGCGCGGGCGCCGTCACCGTCCCGGTGTACGAGACCAGCTCCCCGGAGCAGGTGCAGTGGATCCTCTCCGACTCGGGCGCGACCGCCGTCGTCGTCGAGCTGGACGGCCACGCGGCGGCCGTGGAGTCGGTGCGTGACTCGCTGCCGACGCTGAAGCACGTCTGGCAGATCGAGGCCGGGGGTCTCGAGGAGCTCGGGCGGCTCGGCAAGGACGTCTCCGACCAGGTCGTCGAGGAGCGCAGTTCGCAGGCCAGGGCCGACGACCCGGCGACCATCGTGTACACCTCCGGTACGACCGGCCGGCCCAAGGGCTGCGTGCTCACCCACCGCAGCTTCTTCGCCGAATGCGGGAACGTCGTGGAGCGGCTGCGGCCGCTGTTCCGCACCGGCGAGTGCAGCGTCCTGCTCTTCCTCCCGCTCGCGCACGTCTTCGGCCGCCTGGTGCAGATCGCCCCGATGATGGCGCCGATCAAGCTGGGCACGGTCCCGGACATCAAGAACCTCACCGACGAGCTGGCTTCCTTCCGCCCGACGCTGATCCTGGGCGTGCCGCGGGTCTTCGAGAAGGTCTACAACTCGGCGCGCGCCAAGGCGCAGGCGGACGGCAAGGGCGCGATCTTCGACAAGGCGGCGGACACCGCGATCGCCTACAGCAAGGCGCTGGAGCTCCCGGCGGGCCCGCCGCTCGGTCTGAAGATCAAGCACAAGGTCTTCGACAGGCTGGTCTACAGCAAGCTGCGCGCGGTCCTCGGCGGCAAGGGCGAGTACGCCATCTCCGGCGGCGCCCCGCTGGGCGAGCGCCTGGGCCACTTCTTCCGCGGGATCGGCTTCACCGTCCTGGAGGGCTACGGCCTGACGGAGTCCTGTGCCGCCACCGCGTTCAACCCCTGGGACCGGCAGAAGATCGGCACGGTCGGACAGCCGCTGCCCGGCTCGGTCGTGCGGATCGCGGACGACGGCGAGGTGCTGCTGCACGGCGAGCACCTCTTCAAGGAGTACTGGAACAACCCCGGCGCGACCGCCGAGGCGCTGGCCGACGGCTGGTTCCACACCGGTGACATCGGCACCCTCGACGAGGACGGCTACCTCCGGATCACCGGGCGCAAGAAGGAGATCATCGTCACCGCGGGCGGCAAGAACGTCGCGCCGGCCGTGATCGAGGACCGGATCCGGGCGCACGCGCTGGTCGCGGAGTGCATGGTGGTGGGCGACGGGCGGCCGTTCGTGGGCGCGCTGGTCACCATCGACGAGGAGTTCCTGGGCCGTTGGGCTTCCGACCACGGCAAGCCGGCGGGCTCGACCGCGGCGTCGCTGCGCGGGGACGCCGACCTTCAGGCTGCCATCCAGTCGGCGATCGACGACGGCAACGCCGCGGTCTCGAAGGCGGAATCGGTGCGGAAGTTCCGCATTCTCTCCTCCCAGTTCACGGAGGACTCGGGCCACCTCACGCCGTCGCTGAAGCTCAAGCGCAATGTCGTGGCGAAGGACTACGCGGGCGAGATCGAGGCGATCTACGCCAAGTAGCGGCCGGGGTGGCCGCTGTGGTGACACCGGTGGCAGCGGCTGTGCCGGGCCTCCTGACGGAGCGTCATGGCGCGGTGTCCTCCACGAGGACCCGCGCCATCGTGCGTTCGGCGAGCGCGGTGATGGTGACGAACGGGTTCACCCCGATGTTGCCCGGCACCAGCGAGCCGTCGGTGACGTAGAGCTTGGAATACCCCTTCACCCGGCCGTAGTCGTCGGTCGCCTTCCCCAACACGCAGCCACCGAGCGGGTGGTACGTGAAGTCGTCGGCGAAGACCTTGTTGGACGAACCGAAGAGGTCGTAGCGGTAGATGGTGGAGTTCGCCGCGTTGATCCGGTCGAACAGCTTCTTGGCCATGCCCGAGGAGACGGCGCTCTGCGCGGCGCTCCAGCCGAGCTTCACCCCGCCCGAGGCGGTGTCGTACGTGAACGAGGCCCGCTGCGGGTTCTTGGTGATCGCCAGGTAGAGGCTGACCCAGTGCTCGAGCCCCATGGGCAGCGGGGCGATCTCCGCGAAGACGGGGTTGGCGGTGTTGGCCCAGTCGTCGATGCCCATGACCGGCATGGTCGACTGGTTGGCGCCGACGGTGTCCCACAGGTGGTTGGCCCGCCCGAGCATCACGTTCCCGTTGTTGCCCCAGCCGGCCCCGACGGATCCGTCCAGCGCGGGCAGTGTGCCGGTCTCCCTGGCCCGGACGAGGAGTTCGCTGGTCCCCAGGCTGCCGCCGCCGAGGAACAGGTACGTACAGCCGTACTGCTTGGTCTCGACGACCTTGCCGGTGGCGTCGATGCGGTCGGCGGTCAGAAGGTAGGTCCCGTCGTTCGCCCGGCTGATCCCGCGCACCTTCTCCATGGTGTGGATCGTGACGTTCCCGGTGCCCAGGGCTGACGCCAGATAGGTCTTGTCGAGGCTCTTCTTGCCGTGGTTGTTGCCGTAGATGACCTCCTGACCGAGGGCGGATCTGGTGGCGGTGCCCGCGGCCTCGCGCTGCATGTGGTCGAAGTCGTAGACGCTGGGCACGAAGGTGGTCCTCAGGCCGGTGTTCACCGCGTGCTTCCGTGAGACGCGCGTGAACCTGTACCACTCGGTCGACTCGAACCAGGCCGGGTCGACGGTGTTGACGCCGAGCATGGAGCGGGCGCGCGGGAAGTACGTGGAGTACATCTCCGTCGCGTCGACGGTGGGGAACTGCTCGGCGAAGTAGGACTGGAGCGGGGTGACCGCCATGGAGCCGTTGACCAGGGAGCCGCCGCCGACCCCGCGTCCCACGAAGACGGACATGTTGTCGAAGTGCACGCGGTCCAGGACGCCCGGGTAGAGGCTGATGTCCTTGTTGACGAGGTCCAGCCACAGGAAGGTGGCCAGCGGCGCCTCGGTGCGGGTGCGGAACCACATGGACCGCTGGTCGGGGTTGGCGGTGTTGCAGAAGACCTTGCCGTCGGCGCCGGCCGTGTTCCACAGCCGGCCCATCTCGAGGACGAGCGTGCGGATGCCCGCCTGGCCGAGGCGCAGGGCGGCGACGGCGGCGCCGTAGCCGGAGCCGACGACGATGGCGGGGGCGGATTCGACCGCCGCGGGCTCCGCCGCGCGGGCCGACTGGAGGCCGACGCGGGTGAAGCCGAGCGTGGCAGCCGTCTGGAGGGCGGCCATGCCCAGGATTTGACGTCTTGTCAGCTGACTTCCCGTCAGCTGACGCTGTATCAGTTTTGCTGTCATGTGCGCAGCATCGGCGGATTATCCGCCTCCGCCTAGGGCGTGGGGGGAAAAGCTAGAGCAACGTCTTCAACTTCTCCGCCAGCAGGTCCCACCGCCACTGCTCCTCCACCCAGGCGCGCCCCCGCTCGCCCATCCGGCGGCGCAGCTCCGCGTCCCCGAGGAGGACGACGATGCGCTCGGCCGCGTCGGCCGGGGACCCGCCGCGCACGACCCAGCCCGTCTCCCCGTCGAGCACCGCGTCGGGCGCCCCGCCGGAGTCCCCGGCGACGACGGGCAGCCCGGTCGCCGAGGCCTCCAGGTAGACGATCCCGAGCCCTTCGACGTCGAGTCCGCCCCGCCGCGTCCGGCACGGCATCGCGAAGACGTCCCCGGCGCCGTAGTGGGCGGGCAGCTCCGACCAGGGCACCGACCCGGTGAAGCGCACCGCGTGCGCCACCCCGCGCTCGTGGGCGAGCCTGCGCAGGTACTTCTCGTAAGGCCCGCCGCCGACGATCAGCAGGACCGCCTCCGGTTCGGCCGCCAGGATCCGAGGCATGGCGAGGATCAGCGTGTCCTGGCCCTTGCGCGGCACGAGCCGTGAGACGCACACCACCACCGGCCGGTCGGTCAGCCCGAGCCGCGCCCGGACCTCCTCGCCGCCCGATCCGGGGTGGAAGGTCTTCTCGTCGACGCCGGGCGGCAACTGCACCATTCGCCCGGCCGCGTCGGCGCTCAGCGCGCTCGCGACGCGCGAACGGGTGTACTCGCCGAGGTAGGTGATCGTGTCCGTGGTCTCGCCGATCCGGGCGAGCAGCTGCCGGGCGGCGGGCAGCTGTGCCCACCCGGCCTCGTGCCCGTGGGTGGTGGCCACCAGCCGCTCGGCGCCCGCCCTGCGCAGCGCCGGCGCCATGAGCCCGAGCGGCGCGGCCGCCCCGAACCACACCGACGTACAGCCGTGCTCCCGAAGCAGCCCGACGGCCCGGCGGGTCGCCCCCGGCGTCGGCAGCAGCATCGTCGTGGAGTCCCGTACGACGGTGAAGGGCTGCTCGGCGTCGAAGGCGGCCGTCGCCTCGACGCCCTCGCGGGAACGCTTCCAGGTGGACGCGTGGACGACGAGCCGGTCGGGGTCGAGCCGGAGCGCCATGTTGTGCAGGAACGCCTGGATGCCGCCCGGGCGGGGTGGGAAGTCGTTCGTCACGATCAGGGTCTTGTGCATCGCAGCCGACCTTATCCAAACGCCGTTCACAGCCGCGCCCGCCCGCGCCTCACAGGCCGACGGGAGATCATGTGCGTCATGGAGACGACGGCCGTGCGACGGCCCCTGACCTGCCTGCTGACGACCTGGGGCGTGACCCGGCTCGCGCTGCTGCTCTTCGTCTTCAAGGTGTTGCTCTTCCCCGGCCCCGACGTCACCAGCGACGTCTCCGTCACCTACCGGGGCTGGTACGAGGTGCTGAGCACCGGCACGTTCCCCGCCGCCGACGTCACCTGGCAGTACCCGCCCGCCGCCGCCCTCGCGATCCTCTCCCCCGGGCTGCTGCCCTTCCTCGACTACGCGTCGGCCTTCTTCGTCCTGGCCTTCCTCGCCGACCTGGCCGTCCTCATGCTGCTGCTGAACACCGGCCTGCGCCCCGGCCGGTCGCTGCGCGGCGCCCGGATGTGGGTGGCGGGTCTGCCCCTGCTCGGTCCCACCGTCTACTCCCGCTACGACGTGATGGTGACGGCGGTCGCGGTCGCCGCGCTGGTCGCCGGCGCCCGGCACCCCCGGGTGATGGGCGCGCTGACGGGCTTCGCGGTGCTGCTGAAGGTGTGGCCCGCGCTGCTGCTGGCGGGCGCGGTGCGCAGGCGGGCCTGGGCCGCGGCGGCGGTGACCGTCGGCGCCCTGGCCGGGGTCTTCGCCCTCGCCGTGCCCGGCGCCTTCGCCTTCCTCACCTTTCAGCGCGACCGGGGCACCGAGGTGGAGTCGCTGGGCGCCCTCGCCCTCCATGTGGCCCGGCGGTTCGGCTGGCGGGGCGAGGTGCTGCTCAACTACGGCTCGCTGGAGTTCCTCGGCCCGTACGTCGGCGTGGTGAGCGACGTGGCCCTGGGTCTGACGGCGGTCGCGTTCGGCTGGCTGCTGCTGTGGCGGCTGGCCGCGAGGCGTTTCGCGCCGCAGACGCTCGCGGAGGCGGCGTTCACGGCGGTCCTGCTGTTCACCGTCACCAGCCGGGTGATCAGCCCGCAGTACCTCGTGTGGCTGATCGGCCTCGCGGCGGTCTGCCTGTGCTTCCGGGCCGGCCGCATGACGCTGCCCGCCGTCCTGGTCCTGGCCGCGTCCTTCGTGACGGTGCTGGAGTTCCCGGTGTTCTTCGCGGACGTCGTCACGAGCGGCCTGCTCGGCGTCACGCTCCTGTTCCTGCGCAACGGTCTGCTGGTGGCCGCCGCGCTCACCGCGGCCGTACGGCTGTGGCGCTCCACGGTGCCGCGGCCCGACCGCGCTCCCCTGTCCGGTCAGGCCGCCCGCGTCAACGAGCCCGCGGTCTCTCCCTGACGCCGGGGCCAGGCCCGCCTCAGCGCCACTCCCACCGCCACGCACTGGACGCCCATCGCGAGCGCCAGCGCCAGACAGACCCCCGGCAGCCCGAGTCCCGACAGCGCGTACGCCAGCGGCAGCTGGACGGCCGTGCCGAGCACGGTCACCCGCAGCAGCACAGGCGCACCCCCGCTCCCCTCGAAGACCCCGCCCAGGGCGATGAACCCGGCCATGAGCAGCAGGTACGGCCCGACGCAGCGCAGGAACAGCACGCCCTGGCGGGCCACGGCGGGCCCGGCGCCGAAGGCGGCCATGATCCAGGGGGCCGCCGCGCACAGCAGCAGGGCGGCCACCAGGCCGACGGTCCCGGAGACGAGCACGGCCTGCCGTCCGACCGCCCGGCGCTCCTCCCGGCCCTGGCCGCGGGTGTGCGCGGTGTGGATGGAGGCGGCCTGGCGGACGGCGTAGAAGGCCATGGTCGCCACGTACATGACCTTGTAGGCGATCGCATAGGCGGCCACCGCCGTCACTCCGAGCCGCGCCACGACGGCGACCAGGGCGAGCGCCCCGCCCTGGCGCAGCGTGAAGTCGGCGGACATCGGCAGTCCGGTCGTCAGCGTGCGCCGCAGGGAGGTGCCGGTGGAGAGCGTGGGCGCCACCCGGGCGGCCGTCCGCAGCACGGCGTCGCGCCGCAGGGCCAGCAGCCCGGCCCCGAGCGCCACGCACCGGCACAGCACCGTGGAGACGGCGGCGCCCCGGACGCCGTATCGGTGGATGAACAGCGGGTCGCAGACCAGGATCAGGCCGTTGGCGAGGAGGGCCAGACGCATCGGGGTCCTGGTGTCCCCGGCGCCCTTGAGGATGCCGTCGACGAGCTGCTGGGCGAAGAACACCGCGATGCCCGGCATCGAGATCGCGAAGTACGCGACGGCGAGAGGCTCGGCGGGGCCGCCGTGTCCGCCGAGGACCAGCCGGGCCAGGGGCTCGCGCAGCAGGAAGCCCCCGGCCGCGACCACCGGCGTGACCACCGCGCACAATGCCCAGCCGCCCCGCACGGCCGCGCGCACGGCCCCCGGATCCCGGGCCCCCCTGGCGTGCGCGACCAGCACGGTCGTCCCGGAGGCGAAGACCAGCGCGACGCCGAGCAGCACGTTCTCCGCGTTGGTGGCGACCGCGACGGCGGCCACCGCGGGCCCGCCGAGCCGGGACACCCAGACCGTGTTGATGATCCCGGCGGCCACGGAGGCGAGGAGCGAGAAGTAGACGGGGCGGGCGAGCGACACGAGCTGTTCGCGATGGCTGTCCACGACTTGCCCCCTCGAAACGAGCTATCTCTTATCGAGCTACCTCTAAACGAGGTAGCTCGTTAAGAGGTAGCATGTCTTCGTCGTGTCCGCAAGGGAGGGCCATGCTCGAGCTGTCGATCCTCGGATTCCTGGCCGAAGGGCCTTTGCACGGCTATCAGTTGAAGGAGCGGATCAAGGCGCTCACCGGCCATGTCCGGCCGGTCAGCGACGGCGCGCTCTACCCCGCGATCACCCGGCTGGTCACCGCGGGCAAGCTCGACCAGCACCGGGAGGAAGGCGCGAGCGCGGCCCCCCGCCGGGTGCTCTCGCTCACCGACGAGGGCCGCGCGGACCTCCTGGAGCGGCTCCGTCACCCGGGGCAGGCGGAGATCACGGACCACGTCCGCTTCAACACCGTCCTCGCGTTCCTGCGGCACCTGCCCGACCGCCGGGAACAGGCGGCCGTCCTGCGCCGCCGCCTGGACTTCCTCGAGACGCCCACGAGCTTCTTCTACGCCGAGGGCAGGCCCGTACGGGCGGAGGACACCGAGGACCTGTTCCGAGAGGGCATGCTGCGGGTCGCCCGGGCGACGGGCGAGGCGGAGCGGGCCTGGCTGCACGAGGCGATCGAGCGGCTGACTCAGCCGAACTGAGTCCTCAGGTAGGTCTGCCAGTCCCCAGTGAACTCCGCGAGGGAGGTGCCCAGCACGCTCTTCAGCGCGCCCTCCACCGCCCCCGCCCGCTTCTCGTGCGCCCCGACGGCCCGGTAGAACGCGTCGAGCTTCACCTCGCCCCACCGCTCGGCGATCATCCGGCAGGCCAGCCAGCCGCCCTCGTACGCCTTGGCCAGCCGGTCGGCCTCGCCGGAGAAGCCGAAGTCGCCGTCGTCGGGCAGCGCCTCCGGGACGGTTCCGCCCGCGACGGCGTGCTGGAGTTCCGGGGCCGCCTCGGCGGGCGTGCGGCCGGTGTCGCGGTAGCCGACCCAGTCGGCGTACCCCTCGGACAGCCACAGCGGGGTGGCCGCGCCGGTGTGGGCGCGGGTGGCGACATGGGTGGTCTCGTGGGTGAGGACCACCTGCCGGCCGACCCGGCCGAGCATGCCGTACGCGTCCGGGTTGACGATGATCCGGTCCGCGGGCGCCCTGGCCCCGCCGCCCGTCTCCCCCGTGGTGACCGCGGCGATCCCCCGGTAGGAGGAGGCGGGCGAGCCGAGCAGCCCCGCCATACCCGCCAGCGACTTCGGCACGAGGACGACGACGTGCCCCGCCCAGTCGGTGCCCCAGGCCGCCGAGACCGCCGGGACGGCGTCGTCGGCCAGCTCGGCGAAGGACCGCAGCCGTTCGCCGGACTGACCGACCCCCAGCACGAGACTGTGCCCGCCCCGCACGACGCTCACGGTGCCCTGGTCCCAGAGCTGCTCGCCGGTCTTCCTCGCGGGCCTGTCCGAGGTCACCGACCACCGCCCGGACCCGTCCCGGACCAGGCGCAGGGTGCGGGCCGCGGTCACCGGCGCCCCGTCGTAGCCCTCGACCCGGTAGCTCAGTTCGGCGTCGGCGGTGGCGGTGTCCCCGCTGCGGCGCACGGCCGTCACCCGGTACGACCAGGCGGCCCACGGAACGGCCCGTACGGCGGCGTACCCGGCGGCGGCGCCGGTGGCCGCGTAGGCGCCCGGGTCATGGCCGAGGACCGCGGCGGCCCGCCGGTCCAGGACCCGCTGCACATCGGCCTTCGCGAGGTCCGCGGCGGAGCGCCCGCCGCAGCCGACCAGCCCGACGAGCAGGGACACGATCAGGGAGACGCGCAGCAGACAGGGCCCCAGGACCCCGGGTCCGCGCGCCCGCCCTCGACCAGCCATCGTCCCGATCGTACGGCGGCGGCCCCGCACCGGCTCCGGTCAGGGCCTGGTGACCGACGACACCGGCATCATCCCGACCGGGTCGTAGCGCACCGGCGCGCCCGGGTAAGGGGCGTGGACGACCTGCCCGTTGCCGACGTACATGCCGACATGGCTGGCGTCGGAGCGGTAGGTGACGATGTCGCCGGGCTGCGCCTGGGAGAGCGGGACCCGCCGGCCGGCGTGCGCCTGGGCCTGCGAGGTGCGCGGCAGCGAGACCCCGGCCTGTGCGTACGACCACTGCATCAGGCCCGAACAGTCGAAGCCGGTGGGCCCGTTGGCCCCCCAGACGTACGGCTTGCCGAGCGCGGAGCGCACGGCTGCGACGGCGGCGCCCGCACGGCCGGAGGCCGGGACGGCGCCCGAGAGGTCGGGCATGTCGTCGCGGCCGGAGCGGGAGGCCCGGTCGAACGCGGCGCGTTCGGCGGACGGCAGGGCGTTGAGCAGCTGCCGCGCCTTGGCGAGCTTCTGCTCCACGGTCCGCTTGTGGCTCACCACGGCCTTGCGGCTCTTCTCCAGCTCGGCGAGCTTGGCCGCGGCCTCGGCCCGCTCCTGGGTGAGTTCACGCATGGCGCCCTGGAGTTCCCTCAGCTCGCCCGCCTGATGCGCGGTGATCCGGTCGAGGACGGACGCCTTGGCGAGGTAGTCCTCCGGGTCGTCGGAGAACAGCAGCGCCAGGGACGGGTCGAGGCCGCCCGAGCGGTACTGGGCGCCGGCCAGCGAACCGAGCCGCTCCCGCAGACCGTTGATGCGCTCCTGCTGCCGGGCGATGTGGTCCTGGGCGGCACCGACCTGCCCCCGCAGGGTGTCGGCGCGCTCGTCGGCCGTGTTGTAGGCCTCGGTGGCCTTCTCGGCCTCCTCGTAGAGACGGTCCACCTCGGCGCGGGTGTCGTCGTGCGGAGCGGCCGTGGCCGGTACGGCGGACACGGCGCCGAGTGCGGCGGCCGCGACGGACAGCACGCTCAGGGCGCTGCAGGCGCCCCGGTCGAACCCGGACTGTGCAAGGCGGCGATGGGACCCCACGGGAAGCCGCGCTCCTTCCACTGGCGGACGGGGAAACGCGGCAGACAGTAGCCCCGCTGTGGGGGGTGGGCCAAAGACCTCGGCGGCGACACAGAGTGACGCCCCGCCGCTGACGCAGGTCACCGGCGGGGCGTGGGGTCACTTCTCGTGGTCGTGATTCGCCCGTTCGGGCGGCGTGGTGTCCCGATCTCGAGACTGATCAGATCCGGACGCCGAACATGAACGGGCCGCCGATCGTGCTCATCGACTCGTAGCGGACGACGGTGCCGGTGCGCGGGGCGTGGATGATCTGACCGTTGCCCGCGTAGAGGCCGACGTGGTGCAGGTCGTTGAAGAAGAACACCAGGTCGCCGACCTTGAGGCCACTCTGGGAGTAGATGCGGGTCCCGTCGTTGGCCTGCGCCTCGGAGGTCCGCGAGATGCCGACACCGGCCTGCGCGTAGGCCCAGGAGGTCAGACCCGAGCAGTCGTACGTGGCGGTGCCGGTGGCGCCGTACTGGTAGGGCTTGCCCAGCTGGCTCTGCGCGGCCTGGAAGGCGGCCATGGCGCGGCCGGAGCCGGTGGGGGCGTCGCCGAGGTCGACACGCTCACCGGAGTCCCGGCTGGCGCGGGCGTCGGCGGCCGAGAGGGCGGCCCGCTCCTTGGCCGTCAGCGTGTTGAGGAGCTGGCGCGCCTCGGCGAGCTTGGCCTGGACTTCCTTCTTCTTCTTGCCCAGTTCGGTACGGGTGGTGGCGAGGTCCTTGAGCTTGCCGGATGCCTCGGCGCGCTCCTGTGCGAGCTCGCGCTGCTTCTCCTGGATCTTCTTGAGCGCCTCGACCTGCTGGGCGCTCAACTGGTCGGCGGCGGACGCCTTGTCCAGGAAGTCGTCCGGGTTCGAGGAGAGAAGGAGCTGCAGGGAGGAGTCTATGGACCCGGTGCGGTACTGGGCGGCGGCCGCCAGGCCCATGGAGTCGCGCAGCTCGTTGAGGTCCGCCTGCCCCCGGGCCACGTTGTCCTGGATGGTGGAGATCTCCTTCTGGAGCTTCTCCTGCTTCTCCTTGGCCCCCGTGTACTTCTCGGTGGCCTGCTCCGCCTCTTCGTAGAGCTTGTCGACCTTGGTCTTGACCTCGTCCTTCGTGAGCTTCTCGCTGGGGGCCGCGTTCGCGGCCTGCGAGCTCAGTACGACGGCAGCGGCGGCTGCGGTGGTCAGCACGGTCACGCGCGCGCGACTGGGCTGCTTCGGTCGACGGTGGGACGCCACGAAGACGGGCTCCTTCTTCTGAGTGATCACCCGTTTGGAGATTCGAGCCCTGACCTTAGTGACCTCGCCGTGATCAGTTCAAATCCTCAGGAGAAAAAAACCCCTCACGCAACGCAGTTTTTTCACACAACTCACGTGCAGTCATGCTCGATTGACGCTACGTTGCGTGACGATCCCGCCAATTCGGTCATTAAACGTGGAACTTCGACGTTCAGGACAGTCGCTTCAGAAGTACCGCGGAAGCCACCGGTCGGGCACCCGCCTTGGCGATCCCGTCGGCCACCTCGCGGTCGGTCGAGGCGACGATGACCGGCCGGCCGGGCGGCTCGGCCCGCACCAGCTGACGGATCACCTCGTCGGCCGTGACACCCGGCTTGGAGAACAGCACCCGCACCCCGCGCGGCGGCGCGAGCAGCACCGGAGCGGCCAGTTCGGCCCCGTCGAAGACACAGGTGACCTCCGCGCCGGTCTGCGCGGCGAGTTGCGAGAGCTGCCCGAGCAGCCTGAGCCGCTGCTTCTCCAACGGCATCTGCGGATAGCCGGTCTTGGTGACGTTGTAGCCGTCCACCACGAGATGGGCCTGGGGCAGCGCGAGCAGTTGGTCGAGAATGGCCGGATCGTTCTCCGACAGGGCGCGCGTGGCGATGTCCTTCGGGGTCATCCGCCCCGGTTCGACCGCGTCGACGGTCTCCGCGGGACGCACCGACACCGGCGGCAACGCCAGTTCCCGGCGCAGCCCTTGGGCCGCGTCGAGCACCGTGTCCAGCAGCAGCCGCACCCGCATGTCCTCGACGCTGCGGCCCTCGCGCGCCGCCCGCCGGGTGGCCTCCAGCGCCGCCTCCACCTCGCCGAGCCGCCCCTTCAGCCGCCGGGACTCGCTCTCCGCGGCGGACACCTGGGTCTGCCCCTCGGCACGCACGGACTCCAGCTCGGCCCGCACCTTGCGCAGCGCGGCCTCGCCCCGCTTGACGTCACTGAGGGCCGAACGCAGCTTGCGGTGCAGCGACTCGGCCTCCTTCTTCGCCGCGTCCAGTTCGGTGCGCAGCCACGCGGTGTCCGCCCGGGTCTGCTCACGGGCCCGGTCGAGCTCCTCGCGCAACCGCTCCAGTTCGGCCCGGCTCTCCTCGCCGGCGCGCTCGGCGTCCGCCCGCTGGGCCTCCTCGCCGGCCGCGGTGACCAGCTTCACCCAGCCGACGGGCCGCAGCACGTAGGCCGCGGCCGCCACCTCGTGCGGGTCCGCGGCCGGGGTCGGCGAGCCGGAGTCCAGAGCGCCGGCCAGTTCCGGC
Organism: Streptomyces sp. NPDC088157; assembly: GCF_044741545.1. Lineage (NCBI taxonomy): Bacteria > Bacillati > Actinomycetota > Actinomycetes > Kitasatosporales > Streptomycetaceae > Streptomyces > Streptomyces sp. NPDC088157. The sequence continues at coordinate 1,191,947 of NZ_JBIUSU010000001.1, read as the reverse complement.
TGGGCCTCTCTGAACTTCTCGGCGATGCGCTGTCTGAACAGCGGATCGGTCTCCAGCGCGGCCGCCATGGCGTTGCCCGCGAACTTCGCCCGCCGGTTCGGTGCGAACCGGGCGTACTGGCGCAACTGGACGGGCAGCTCGCCGACGGTCAGCCCGCCGAAGCCGTCGGAGACGATCTGTACGACCCTGCGCCGCACGCCGTCCGGCAGCGGACGGTCGAGCATCTCGGCGGCGCCGTCGCCCGGCCCCCCGCCTGCGCTCTCCACCATCCGTCACACCCCAATACTGTGCGGGGCCTCCCCACTCTCGACTGCGCTCGAGCGGGGGGACCCCCATCGTCAGGAACCGGCGCCCGGCCGATCCACGAGTTCCACCTGGTCCACCGCGTTGCACCAGCGGCACCGCACCGACTCGACGGTCTCGGCGACCACCTCGCGCTCCTCGACCTTCGGCTCACCCGCGAGGTCGAGGTGCACGTACTCGACGACCTTCGACGAGCGCGTCACGTCGAACCGCGTGAGGTTGCCGCAGAGCGTGCAGCGCCACCGCGTCGTGGCGGTCGGCAGGGGAACCGTCATCGTGACTTTCCGCTTCCTTCTAGTGTCGTGCTCGCTGTCGCCGGGGTCGGGCCGGAGGCTCCCCCGCGTGTGTGGCTCGTAACCCTACGGCCTGGCGGGTACTCGCCGCCCATCCGTCCACGGCGGCGAGGCGGTCCGGGGTGGTGCGTCCTGTTACGTCATGCTCTGTACTCATGATCGGCAACTGGAACGGGACGGTCGCCAGGACGGTCCGGAACACCTCGGCACCGGTGACCTACGCACTGATCGCCCTGTGCTGCCTGATCTTCCTGATCGGCCCCGCCTCGGGCTTCAACGCGGCGGTGTACGGCGCCGGAGACGAACTGCTGGCCGCGCAGCGCGCCTACTTCCGGCGCTGGGGCGTGGTGCCCGGCGAGCTCTTCGAAGGCGCGCCACGGGCCGTGCTGACCCCGGCCACGGCCCTCTTCGTGCACGGCAGCTGGGTGCACCTGCTGGGCAACATGCTCTTCCTCTACGTCTTCGGGACGATGACCGAGGACCGGATGGGCCGCGTCGAGTTCACGCTCTTCTACATCGGCTGCGGCTACCTGGCCCTGCTGGGCTACGCCGCCGCCAACGCCGAGTCGTCGCAGTCCCTGGTCGGCGCCTCCGGGGCGATCTCCGCGGTCCTCGGCGCTTTTCTGTACCTGTTCCCCCGAGCGCGGGTGACCAGTCTCCTGCCCTTCCTGTTCTTTCTGCCGCTGCGCTTCCCGGCGTGGGTCGTGCTGCCCTTCTGGGCGGCCCTTCAGTGGGTGGCGGCGGGCCGGGCCGCCCAGGGGCCGGGGGTGGCGTATCTGGCGCACCTGGTGGGTTTCGGCCTGGGGCTCGTGTACGCGTGGGCCCGTTTCGGCCACGGGAAGGGCCCGAAGGAGGGCCTCGAAAGGGCGCCGGTGGGGGACGGGCGGGCGCGTAGAGTGAAGGCCGCCCCAGCTCCGGCCCCCGAGGGAGAGAACCAGCCGTGATCACCGCGATCGTCCTCATCAAGACCAGCGTGGACCGGATCCCCGAGATCGCGGAGCGGATCGCTTCGCTGGACTCCGTGAGCGAGGTCTTCTCGGTCACCGGGACGTACGACCTGATCGCCATGGTGCGGGTGAAGGAGCACGAGGACCTGGCGGAGGTCATCCCGGGCAGCATCAGCAAGATCCCGGGGGTCGAGGGGACCGACACCCACGTGGCGTTCCGTACCTACTCGCAGCACGACCTGGAGGCGGCGTTCGCGATCGGGCTGGACTCCTGACCGGCTGAGCACCGCCTCCGGCGGCCCGTCGCTCACACGGCGGGCACGCAGCGGCCGTCCTCCGTCCGGTACTGCCACCGAGCACCCTCGCTCACCAGCTCCCGCACCGCGTTCACGAAGCGCTCCACGTGCTCGTCCGGGGTTCCCGCGCCGAAGCTCACCCGGATCGCGTTGAGGGACTTCTCGCCGGGCGCCGCCTCGGGGGCGCCGCACTCGCCCTGGGTCTGGGGGTCGCCGCCCAGCAGGGTGCGGACCAGGGGGTGGGCGCAGAAGAGGCCGTCGCGGACACCGATGCCGTACTCGGCCGACAGGGCAGCGGCGAAGTGGGAGCTGTTCCAGCCCTCGACGACGAAGGAGATCACGCCGACCCGCGGGGCGTCGTCGCCGAACAGGGACAGCACCTTCACCTGCGGGACCTCGGCCAGGCCGTCCCGCACCTTCGCGATCAGGTACTCCTCCCGCGCGACCAGGCTGTCGAAGCCGGCCTCGGTGAGGGCCTTGCAGGCCGAGGCGATGGAGTAGGCGCCGATCACGTTCGGGGACCCGGCCTCGTGGCGGGCGGCGCTCTCGTGCCACTCCACGTCCACTCCCCCGTCCTCGCGCCGCGTGACCTTGCGGCTGGCGCCGCCGCCCGCGAGGTACGGGTCGGCCGCGACCAGCCAGTCGGCGCGGCCGGCCAGGACGCCGGCGCCGAAGGGCGCGTACAGCTTGTGGCCGGAGAAGGCGATCCAGTCGACGTCCAGGTCACGGACGGAGACCGGGTGGTGCGGGGCCAGCTGGGCCGCGTCCAGGACGATACGGGCGCCGTGCGCGTGCGCGGCCGCCGCCAGCTCGCGAACCGGCCACAGCTCGCCGGTGACGTTCGAGGCGCCGGTGACGCAGACCAGGGCCGGGCCGTGGGGGTCGCGGTCGGCGAGGGCCCGCTCGAGCGTCTCGACGGCCTGGCGCGGGGTGCGCGGGGCGTCGAGGTAGGTGACCCGGGCGTTCTTCCAGGGCAGCAGCGAGGCGTGGTGCTCGGTCTCGAAGACGAAGACCTGGCAGTCGGCGGGGAGGGCCCGCGCCAGCAGGTTGAGGGAGTCCGTCGTCGACCGGGTGAAGATCAGCTGGTCGTCGGGGCGGCAGTCGAGGAACTCGGTGACGGTGCGGCGGGCGTTCTCGAAGAGGTCCGTGGAGAGCTGGGAGAGGTAGCCCGCGCCGCGGTGGACGCTGCCGTAGTACGGGGCGTAGGCCGCCACGTCGTCCCAGACGCGCTGGAGGGCGGGGGCGCTGGCCGCGTAGTCGAGCGCCGCGTAGGTGACCTCGCCACCCGTCACGAGCGGGACGGTGACATCCCGGCCGAGAACGGGCAACTGCGCACAAACGGTACGGGTGGCGGCAGCGGTGGAGACAGACATGGCGAACTCCCGTGAGAGGCAAGGCGGAACCGCCGTGCGAGCGGGCATGGCTCGAGCACGGAGGAAGGTGAAAGGGGTGTACGGAGGCGGGGCTCTACGCCCTATCGCATTCGCTTGCTCACGGAAGGCTCCCTCGAACGACCAGGACCCCTGGCGGTGCTCACTCGAAAGAGTGCGAGGGGTCCGCGCTTGCCGTAGACCTCGCTGCCTACGACCTGGTCTTCACCCGGGGCACCCCGCCACGGACGGAGGGTTGCCGGACAGTCGGCCGGGGCCTCATGACTGTCACTCATGACCTGATACAGGAACGTACGTGAAGTGATCACCGTCCCGCAACCCGTGTCCGGATCGCGGGACGGCCACCGAGGGGCGTTACGCGTTGCTGGCGGCCACCCAGCGCTCCAGGGCCCGCTTGGCCGCGCCCGAGTCGATCGACTCCGTAGCCCTGCCCATCCCGGCCCGGAGCTGCTCCGCCAGCGTCCCGGTGCCCGGTTCCAGCGCCACGAGCGCCGCCGCCGAGTTCAGCAGCACGGCGTCCCGCACCGGGCCCGTCTCGCCCTCCAGGAGACGGCGGGCGACCTCCGCGTTGTACGACGGGTCCCCGCCCCGCAGGGCCTCGACCGGCACCAGCTCCAGGCCGACGTCACGCGGGTCGAAGGTCTCCTCGGTGACCTTGCCGTCGCGGACGACCCACACATGGGACGTGGCCGTCGTGGTCAGCTCGTCGAGGCCGTCGTCGCCCCGGAAGACCAGGGACGAGTTGCCGCGCTCCGCGAAGACGCCTGCGACGACCGGCGCCATGCGCGGGTCCGCGACCCCGACCGCCTGAGCCCGCACCCGGGCGGGGTTGGTCAGCGGGCCGAGCACGTTGAACACCGTGCGGATGCCCAACTGGCCGCGCGCGGCGCCCACATGACGCAGCGCCGGATGGAACTTGATCGCGAAGCAGAAGGTGATCCCGGCCTCGTGCGCCACCTCGGCCACCCGCTTCGGGGTCAGCTCCAGATTGACGCCGAGCTTCTCCAGGACGTCCGAGGCGCCGGACGCGGAGGACGCGGCCCGGTTGCCGTGCTTGACGACCGTGGCACCCGCGCCGGCCACGACGATCGCCGACATGGTGGAGATGTTGACCGTCCTGGCTCCGTCGCCGCCCGTGCCGACGATGTCGACGGTCGGCCCCGGCACCTCGATCAGGTTGGCGTGCTCGTACATCGCCCGGACGAGCCCGTTGATCTCCGCGACGGTCTCGCCCTTGGCCCGCAGCGCCACCACGAACCCGGCGATCTGCGCGTCGGTCGCCTCGCCGCGCATGATCCGGTCCAGCGCCCAGAACGTGGCGTCCGCGTCCTGGTCGCGGCCGTACAGCAGACCGTTCAGCACCTCGGGCCAGGAACGGCCCGCCGCGGTGTCGCCTCCAGCGGGGGTCACAGCGCTCATAGCCGCTCCTGCGTGTGTCGTCGTGTGTCGTGTGACGTGTGTCGTGGAACAAGGTGAACCCCACCCTATCCAGCCCGTGGGCACGGCAAAGGGCCCCGTCCGCAGACCGGACGGGGCCCTTTGCCTGTGGCGTGGCGACGCCTCAGCGATCAGTGATGGCCGTGGCCGCTCGTGATCTCCTTGTACTCCTCCACAGAGGGCTTCGGAATCTGCTGGTCCTCACCGAAGTAGGCCTCGCTGATCTTGGCGCGAAGCTTCTCCTTGCCCTTCACCTTGCGCTCGACACCGTTCTCGTCGACGGCTGCGCCGATCGCGGCCGGCTCGTACTGCTCGTGCGCCGTGAGGGTGTGCAGCTGCTCCTGGCTGAGCGGCTCGTGGATCTCGATGAACTCACCGTGCGGCAGGCGCTTGATGGTGCCGGTCTCGCGACCGTGCAGCACCTTGTCCCGGTCCCGGCGCTGGAGGCCGAGGCAGATCCGCTTGGTGACGATGTACGCGATGACCGGTCCGACGAAGAAGAAGATCCGGACGAACCAGGTGATCGAGTTGATCGACAGGTGGAAGTGCGTGGCCCACAGGTCGTTGCCGCCGCCCACCAGCGTGATCATGTACATCGTGACCCAGGCGACGCCCAGGGCCGTACGGGTGGGCGCGTTGCGCGGACGGTCCAGGATGTGGTGCTCGCGCTTGTCGCCGGTGACCCAGGACTCGATGAACGGGTACAGCGCCAGCGCCGCGAGGACGACACCGAAGAGCACCAGCGGGATGAACACGCCCAGCACGAGCGTGTGACCCCAGAGGTTGATCTCCCAGCCCGGCATGAAGCGGATCAGACCCTCGGCGAAGCCCATGTACCAGTCGGGCTGGGCGCCGGTGGACACCTGGTCCGGCCGGTAGGGGCCCATGGCCCAGATCGGGTTGATCTGCGCGATGGCCGCGATGACCGCGATCACACCGAAGACCAGGAAGAAGAAGCCTCCGGCCTTGGCCATGTACACCGGCAGCAGCGGCATGCCGACGACGTTCTTGTTGCTCTTTCCGGGGCCCGCGAACTGCGTGTGCTTGTGGTAGAAGACCAGGATCAGGTGGCCGACCACCAGGCCGAGCATGATGCCCGGCAGCAGCAGGATGTGGATCGAGTAGAACCGCGCCACGAAGTCGTGGCCCGGGAACTCCCCGCCGAACAGGAACATCGAGATGTACGTGCCGACGATCGGCATCGACAGGATGGCGCCCTGGGTGAAGCGGACACCGGTGCCGGAGAGCAGGTCGTCCGGGAGCGAGTAACCGGTGAATCCGGTGAACATGCCCAGGACGAACAGCAGGAAGCCGAACAGCCAGTTGATCTCACGCGGCTTGCGGAACGCGCCCGTGAAGAACACGCGCATCATGTGCACGAACATGCCGGCGAGGAAGATCAGCGCCGCCCAGTGGTGGATCTGCCGGATGAGCAGACCGCCGCGCACGTCGAAGGAGATGTGCAGGGTCGAGCTGAACGCCTCCGACATCAGCTGTCCCTGCAGCGGGACGTAGCTGCCGTGGTACTCCACCTCGTTCATCGACGGGTGGAAGAACAGCGTCAGGTACACACCCGTGAGGATGATGATGATGAAGCTGTAGAGGCAGACCTCACCCAGCATGAACGACCAGTGGTCGGGGAAGATCTTGCGCATGTTGGCCTTGGCCAGGGAGTAGATCCCCAGCCGGCCGTCGGCCCAGTCGGCGATCCGCTCGCCGGCCGGCGCCTTCCCGCGTTCGCGGGCCGCGTTGCTCTCGTGGTTCTCTGTGGTGCTCATCCGCGCTCCCAGAATGCAGGACCGACGGGCTCCTCGAAGTCGCCGAGCGCCTCGAGGTAGCCCTCGTCGTTCACGCCGATGCGCAGCTGCGGCAGGGCGTGACCGGCGGGACCGAAGATCACTCGGGCACCGTCGGAGAGGTCGAAGGTGGACTGGTGGCAGGGGCACAGCACGTGGTGCGTCTGCTGCTCGTACAGCGAGATCGGGCAACCCACGTGGGTGCAGATCTTCGAGTACGCCACGATGCCCTGGTAGGACCAGTCGAGTTCCTGCTTGTCCTTGATGTTGTCCGGCTGGAGCCGGACGATCATCAGGGCCGCCTTGGCGATCTCGTTCTGGAACTCCTCGTCGTGCTCCTCCAGGCCCTCGGGCTTGGCGAAGGTGAGCGAACCGACGGCGACGTCCGACGGACGCAGCGGCTCGTTCGTGTTCATGTTGACGAGCAGCTTGCCCTTGGCCCACAGCGTGTGACGCAGCTTGTCCTCGGGCAGCGGGCCGAGGTCGCGCAGCAGCACGACACCGGACAGCGGCACCAGGGCCATCGCGCCGAACATCGTGTTGCGGATCAGCTTGCGACGGCCGAGCGCGGACTCCTTGGCGCCCTCCTTGAAGTCCGCGTGGACCTTCGCGCGGACCTCGGGGTCCGCGGCGATCGGGTGCCGGTCGTCGGCGACCTCCACGTCGGACATCAGGGTGCGGGCCCAGTGGACCGCGCCGGCGCCGATGGTGAACAGCGCCGTGCCCAGCGTCAGGCCCAGCGCGAAGTTCAGCGCGCTGAGGTGGCCGATCGGGAACACGAAGATCGACCTGTCGGCGGGGATCGCCACGTACGAGGCGATGAAGCCGACCGTGGCGAGCATCGACAGCGTGAACAGGAAGGCGACCGCACGCTCGGACCGCTTGGCGGCCCGCTCGTCGATGTCCTGGACGCGGTGCTCGTGCGGCGGCAGACCGGGGTCCGCGAACGGGTTCCGCTCGTCCGCCACGCCCACCGCACCGTGACCGTGCTCGTTGTGTCCTGCGGACTGCTCAGCAGGCAGGTTCTCTTCTGGAATGTCTTGGCTACTCATGACTTCTTGGCCTTTGCGGTCCGAGCGGCGACCCAGACGGCGACCGCGATCAGGGCACCGAGACCGAAGATCCAGGAGAACAGGCCTTCGCTGACCGGCCCGAGGCCGCCCAGCTCCAGACCACCGGGGTTGTTGGTCTCGTCGCTGTTGACCGCGTGCAGGTACGCGATGATGTCCTTCTTGTTCTGCTCCGACAGGGTGGTGTCGGGGAAGGAGGGCATGTTCTGCGGGCCGGTCTGCATGGCCTCGTAGATGTGCTTCGGGTCCACGTCCTCGAGGGTCGGAGCGTACTTGCCCTTGGTCAGGGCGCCGCCCTTGCCGGTGAAGTTGTGGCACTGCGCGCAGTTGGTGCGGAACAGCTCACCACCCTTGGCGATGTCCGCGCCCTCCGGGCCGTACTCGGCGTCGGTCGGGACGGACGGGCCGGCGCCCAGGGAGGAGATGAACGCGGCGAGCTGGTCGATCTCGGCCTGCGTGTAGATGACCTTCTTCGCGGGCACCTGGGCGCCCTGCGAGGTGGCCGCGGGCATGCGCCCGGTGCCGACCTGGAAGTCGACGGCCGCGGCGCCCACGCCGACCAGGCTCGGACCGTCGGAGGTCCCCTGACCGCCGGCGCCGTGGCAGCTTGCGCAACCAACGGCGTAGAGCTTCTTGCCCTCTTCGATGGTGAGGGACTGGGCGGTGTCGTCTGCCTGCGCCTCGCTCGCGGGCGCGAACGCGGCGTACAGCCCCCCAGTGGCCGCCAGCGCGAGGAGTAGGACGACGAGCGCCGCCAGGGGATGGCGTCGTCGTGCGGAGAGCTTTTTCACGGATTACCCCGGTGTCAGGATCTTCTGCGTCGATGCTTGGGATGTGCGGGAGCGAGCGTGCCCGGCTACTTGATCATGTAGATCGTGGCGAAGAGGCCGATCCAGACGACATCGACGAAGTGCCAGTAGTAGGACACGACGATGGCCGCGGTCGCCTGCTCGTGGGTGAACCTCTTGGCCGCGTAGGTGCGTCCGAGGACGAACAGGAAGGCGATGAGGCCGCCCGTCACGTGCATGCCGTGGAAGCCGGTGGTCAGGTAGAACACCGAGCCGTACGGGTCGGAGGAGAGCGAGAGCCCGTCCTTCTTCACCAGCTCCGTGTACTCGAAGATCTGACCGCCGATGAAGATCGCACCCATGATGAAGGTGACGATGAACCACATTCTGAGCTTCTTCACGTCACCGCGTTCGGCTGCGAAGACGCCGAGCTGGCAGGTGAGGGAGGAGAGCACCAGGATCGTGGTGTTGGTGGCCGAGAACGGGAAGTTCAGGGCCTCGGCCATTTCCTTCCAGTGATCAGGACCCGTCACCGATCGCAGGGTGAAGTACATCGCGAAGAGGGCCGCGAAGAACATCAGCTCGGAGCTCAGCCAGATGATGGTTCCGACGCTGGTGAGGTTCGGCCGATTGACCGACGGGTGCGCGTGCCCGGTATCTACTGTCGTTGCTGTCGCCACGACCGACATTATGTCGGTCCCTTATCCCGCCCTCACTCCGGGGGGTGCCGTTCGGAGTGTTCGCACCCTGTGTAGTGCCCGTATGGCCCATCGAAGTGGTGTTCCAAGCGGTGTTGACGGCGTGTGCGAAGGAGTAGCATCCGCGGCATCGGTTCTGTCCGTACGACGCTGATGTCACGGAGGAAGCATGCAGGTGACCGCCACGGTGCTGGTCTACAGCGACGACTCCAACACCCGCGAGCAGGTACGCCTCGCGACCGGGCGCAGGCCCGCGCCGGACGTCCCGGTGGTGGAGTTCCTGGAGTGCGCGACGCAGCAGGCGGTACTGCGGGAGCTGGACAAGGGCGGCATCGACGTCGTCGTCCTGGACGGCGAGGCCGTGCCCATGGGCGGCATGGGGCTGTGCCGACAGCTCAAGGACGAGGTGTTCCGGTGCCCGCCGGTGCTTCTTCTCATCGGGCGGCCCCAGGACGCCTGGCTCGCCACCTGGAGCCGCGCCGACGCGGCTGTGACGTTGCCCGTGGAGCCCGTGGAGTTCGCCTCCGCGCTGGCTTCCCTGCTGCGCCGCGCGAGCCTTCAGCAGAGCGCCTAGCCGCGGACGAGGGGCGTGGGGTTCCCCGCGCCTCCGGCCGTACTACACCGTCGCCGGACGCAGTCTCGACGTGTCCTGCTCCGTCTTCTGCTTGCCGCCCGTCAGCGAGCTGCCCTTGGTCCACTTCTCCCAGTCCAGGTTCCAGTCGCCGAAGCCGTTGCCGAAGGTCTCCATCGTGTTGCCGTAGCTGTTGACGACCTGGACGACGTCGCCCTGGCGGACATGGTCGAAGAACCACTCGGCGTTCGACGTGCTCATGCCGGTGCAGCCGTGGCTGACGTTCGCGTACCCCTGGGAGCCCACGGACCAGGGGGCGGCGTGGACGTACTCGCCGCTCCAGGTGACGCGGGTGGCGTAGTACACGGGCAGGTCGTAGGACTCCGACGAGCCTTCCGCGATGCCGACGCTGGTGCCGCGCATCCGTACGTAGTACTCCTTGCCCAGGACGACCTTGACACCGTTGCGGGTCTCGAAGCCGGGCTTTCCGGTGGTGACGGGGATCTGGTTGATCTCCTCGTTGTTCTCGAAGACCGTCATGGAGTGCGACGCCGCGTCCGTGACGGCGATGACCCGGTCGCCGATCGTGAGCTTGAGTTCCTTCGTGGGACCGCCCCACAGCCGGTCGCTGATCTTGATGCCGTCCAGGTTGCTGTGCACCCGGAGGGTGGCGTGGGCGGGCCAGTACTCCTTGGGGCGGTAGTGGAGTTCCTTGTCGTCCACCCAGTGCCAGCCGCCCTGCACGGAGGGCGTGGAGTCGACCTTGAGGGCACGTTCGACGACGGCCCGCTGGGCGGGGTCCTTGATGGGCTGGTCCAGCTTCGCGGTGACGGGCTGGCCGACGCCGTACTCGCCCGCGTCGGGTCCGAACTCGACCGCCAGACGCTTCTTCGAGGAGGGCTTGCCGGTGTCGAAGCCGAGGACCCGGCGGCCGGGGGCGCCGTCGTCGTCCTCGGTGCTCACGCGGACCGTGTAGTGGGCGTTCGCGGCCAGCGGCTCGGTGCTGTGCCAGCGACTGCCGTCGGCGGCGAGTTCGCCCGCCACATAGCGGCCTGTGGCGTCCACGGCGGTGACGTCCGTGATGCGGTCGTCGTCCTCCGCGGTGACCTCCAGGGGCTTGTCCGGGTCGGTCTTCTTCCCGTCGCCGGCGAGGTTGTTGAAGGAGATCTGGTCCGTCGCGTCGTAGGGACGCGCGGAGAGCGGGTTGCCGTCCGAGCCGCAGGCGCTTGCGACCGCGCCCAGGGCGATCACCAGCAGGGTGCAGCCCGCGACGGTGCGAGGGCGGGGTTCGTGGCTCATGGCTTCACGCTAGGGAGCGGCGTCAACGGCGGCGCGCTGAGTGACACGGACGGCGGACCGTCGTTACGGCAAAAGAGTGAGCCCGGACGCTCCTGACGGAGTGTCCGGGCTCGACCCGCGTTCAGCGCGTGTTACTGGGTGCGGCTCTCACCGCGGTAGTACTCGAAGACCCAGCCCCAGAGACCGATGAGCAGCAGCGGGACGGAGAAGTAGAGCAGCCACCAGCCGACGGCCACCCCCAGGAAGGCCAGGGCGCCGCCGACGCCCAGCGACAGCGGCTGCCAGCTGTGCGGGCTGAAGAAGCCCAGCTCGCCGGCGTCGTCCGCGACGTCCGCCTCCTTGTTGTCCTGCGCGCCCGCGTCGACCCGCCGGGCGGTGAAGCCCAGGTAGAAGCCGATCATGATGCACAGGCCGAAGGCCAGGAAGAGGGCCGTGGTACCGGCCGGCTCCTTCGACCACACGCCATAGACGATCGCCATGACGAGGACGAAGACGCTCAGCCAGACGAACATCTTGCCCTGGATCTTCACTTGCCGGCCTCCTTGCTGCCCGAGATGGCGCTGGCACCGTGGCCGGCGTGCTCCAGCTGCTCGAGCGCGGCGATCTCGGGGTGGTGCAGGTCGAACGCCGGGGATTCACTGCGGATCCGCGGCAGGGTGAGGAAGTTGTGGCGCGGCGGCGGGCAGGAGGTGGCCCACTCCAGGGAGCGGCCGTAGCCCCACGGGTCGTCGACGCCTACCGGCTTGCCGTACTTGGCGGTCTTCCACACGTTGTAGAAGAACGGCAGGACGGACAGACCGAGGACGAACGAGCTGATCGTCGAGATCGTGTTCAGGGCGGTGAAGCCGTCGGCGTTCAGGTAGTCCGCGTACCGGCGCGGCATGCCCTCGGCGCCCAGCCAGTGCTGGACCAGGAAGGTGCCGTGGAAGCCGACGAACAGCGTCCAGAAGGTGATCTTGCCGAGCCGCTCGTCGAGCATCTTGCCGGTGAACTTCGGCCACCAGAAGTGGAAGCCGGAGAACATCGCGAAGACCACCGTGCCGAAGACGACGTAGTGGAAGTGGGCCACCACGAAGTACGAGTCGGACACGTGGAAGTCCATCGGCGGCGAGGCCAGGATGACGCCGGTCAGACCACCGAAGGTGAAGGTGATGAGGAAGCCCGTCGCCCACAGCATCGGTGTCTCGAAGGACAGTGAGCCCTTCCACATCGTGCCGATCCAGTTGAAGAACTTCACGCCGGTCGGGACGGCGATGAGGAACGTCATGAAGGAGAAGAACGGCAGCAGCACGCCACCCGTGACGTACATGTGGTGCGCCCACACCGTCACGGACAGACCGGCGATCGAGATGGTCGCGGCGATCAGGCCCATGTAGCCGAACATCGGCTTGCGGGAGAACACCGGGATCACTTCGGAAATGATCCCGAAGAAGGGCAAAGCGATGATGTACACCTCTGGATGGCCGAAGAACCAGAAGAGGTGTTGCCACAGCAACGCGCCGCCGTTGGCCGCGTCGAAGACATGGGCACCGAACTTGCGGTCCGCCTCCAGGGCGAACAGCGCGGCCGCCAGGACCGGGAAGGCCAGCAGGACCAGGACACCGGTCAGCAGGACGTTCCAGGTGAAGATCGGCATGCGGAACATCGTCATGCCGGGCGCGCGCATGCAGATGATCGTGGTGATGAAGTTGACCGAGCCGAGGATCGTACCGAAGCCGGAGAAGGCCAGGCCCATGATCCACATGTCGGCGCCGATGCCCGGGCTGCGGACCGCGTCCGACAGCGGGGCGTAGGCGAACCAGCCGAAGTCGGCCGCACCCTGCGGGGTGAGGAAGCCGGCCACCGCGATCAGCGAGCCGAACAGGTACAGCCAGTAGGCGAACATGTTCAGCCGCGGGAACGCGACGTCCGGGGCACCGATCTGGAGCGGCATGATCCAGTTGGTGAAGCCGGCGAACAGCGGCGTCGCGAACATCAGCAGCATGATCGTGCCGTGCATCGTGAACGCCTGGTTGAACTGCTCGTTCGACATGATCTGCAGGCCCGGCCGGGCGAGCTCGGCGCGCATGAGGAGGGCCATGACGCCGCCGATGCAGAAGAACGCGAACGACGTGACCAGGTACAACGTACCGATGGTCTTGTGGTCGGTGGTCGTCAGCCACTTCACCACGGCATTGCCGGGCTGCTTGCGCCGGACCGGCAGCTCATTCTCGTAGGAGCCTTCAGCTGCCGCGGCACCCTGGGGTTCGTTGAGGATGCTCACAGGTTGTTCGTCTCCCGGTTCTTCTCGTGGCTCGTCTGCTCGATGCCCGCGGGAACGTAACCGGTCTGCCCCTTCTTCACGAGGTCCTTGAGGTGCTGCTCGTAGCGCTCCTGGGAGACGACCTTCACGTTGAAGAGCATCCGGGAGTGGTCGACGCCGCAGAGCTCGGCGCACTTGCCCAGGAAGGTGCCCTCCTTGTTGGGGGTCACCTGGAAGGAGTTGGTGTGGCCCGGGATGACGTCCTGCTTCATCAGGAACGGCACCACCCAGAAGGAGTGGATGACGTCACGCGAGGTGAGGACGAAGCGGACCGTCTTGCCCTCGGGGAGCCAGAGGGTCGGGCCGGGGTTGTTGGTCTGCGGGTTCCGCTCACCGGGAGTGCCGCAGGTGTAGACGCCGCCGGCGTTGTCGGGGAAGTCCGTCTTGAACCGGTCCGGGATCGCTGCCAGGTTCTTGTCGGTCTTCGCGTTCCCGTCGGAACCGTCGACGCTCTCGATGTAGTTGAAGCACCAGCTCCACTGGAAGCCGACTACGTTCACCGTGACGTCGGGCTTCTTCTCCAGGCTCAGCAGCTTCGACTCGTCACGGGCCGTGAAGTAGAAGAGGACCGAGACGATGATGATCGGCACGACCGTGTACAGCGCCTCGATCGGCATGTTGTACCGGGTCTGCGGAGGAACTTCGACCTTTGTGCGGCTGCGCCGGTGGAAGAAAGCACTCCACAGGATCAGGCCCCACACCAGCACGCCGGTGGCCAGCGCGGCTGCCCACGAGCCCTGCCACAGGGAGAGGATCCGCGGAGCCTCTTCTGTGACCGGGGTGGGCATACCAAGGCGGGGGAAGTCCTTGTATGTGCAACCGGTGGCGGTCGCCAGGACCAGGCCCGCGGTCATTGCCTGCAGCAGCTTCCGCCGCATCGGGCGCCGCGGCGAGCGGTCGGAGCCGTTGGGACTCACGTAGCGCCTTCCCGAGAGTCTCGCCCGCGCGGTTGGCTGCGGCCTGACTTCTCGCTGGTCGGTCGCCGCCCTGCGTCGGGCAGGGGTTTGGATGTTTATGCGGACCAAACCCTAGCCGACGCCCTCCGGGGGGTCGCGGGGAGGGTGGCATACGCGCCGCGGGTCACCCCGAAGGGGTGTTGACGGGTGCCTGATAGCGCCTAATAGCTCGTCAATGCGGCTTGTACGGGGGCCGCGGGTCCGCCGCGGCCCGCCGCGCGCCACGCGGCGCGGCCGCAGACGAAACAGTCCCGCGCCCCTTCACCTCTTCCACAAGTTTTACCGTTGACCTGTGTCCTACTTCGATGCCGCCTCCGCCGCTCCCCTGCATTCCGTCGCCCGTCAGGCCCTGTTGGCCTCGATCGACGAGGGGTGGGCCGACCCTGCTCGGCTGTACAGGGAGGGGCGGCGGGCGCGGATGCTGCTGGACGCGGCGCGGGAGGCGGCGGCCGAGGCGGTGGGCTGCCGGCCGGACGAGCTGGTCTTCACGTCCTCCGGGACCCGGGCCGTGCACTCCGGGGTCGCCGGCGCGACGGCGGGGCGTCGGAGGGTCGGACGTCACCTGATCGTGTCAGCCGTCGAACACTCCTCGGTACTCCATTCGGCCGAGGTGTTCGAGGCGGAGGGCGGGGCGGTGACCCGGGTGCCGGTGACCCGGACCGGTGCGGTCACCGTCGAGTCGTACGCCGACGCCCTGCGGTCCGACAGCGCGCTCGCCTGTCTGCAGTCGGCCAACCACGAGGTGGGGACCGAGCAGCCGGTGGCGGCCGTGGGCGAGCTGTGCCGGGAGGCGGGAGTGCCGTTGCTGGTGGACGCGGCGCAGTCGCTGGGGTGGGGGGCCGTGGAGGGCCCCTGGTCGTTGTTGGCGGCCAGCGCGCACAAATGGGGCGGGCCGTCGGGTGTCGGTCTGCTCGTGGTGCGCAAGGGGGTGCGGTTCGTCGCCCAAGGGCCGGTGGACGAGCGGGAGTCGGGACGGGCGGCCGGGTTCGAGAACATTCCGGCGATCGTGGCCGCGGCGGCCTCGCTGCGGGCGGTTCGGGCGGAGGCGGCGGCCGAGGCGGTACGACTGCGGGAGCTGACGGCGCGGATCCGGTCGCGGGTGGGGGCCCTCGTACCGGATGTGGAGGTCGTCGGGGATCCGCAGCGGCGGCTGCCGGGGATCGTCACCTTCTCCTGTCTCTACGTCGACGGGGAGGCGCTGCTGCACGAGTTGGACCGGGAGGGGTTCTCCGTCTCCTCCGGGTCGTCCTGCACCAGCAGCACGCTGACGCCCAGCCATGTGCTGAAGGCGATGGGGGTGCTGAGTGAGGGAAACGTGCGGGTTTCGCTGCCGATGGGAGCCGCCGAGGAGGATGTGCAGAGGTTTCTCGCGGCGCTGCCGGGGGCGGTGGCGGGGGTGCGGGAGAAGCTCGGGGCACCCGCGCCGGTGGCGGACGTGCGCGGCGACGTGCTCGTCGTGGACGCGCTGGGCAAGCGGTGTCCGATCCCCGTCATCGAGCTGGCGAAGGTCATCGGGGACGTGCCGGTCGGGGGCACGGTACGGGTGCTGTCCGACGACGAGGCGGCCCGCCTGGACATCCCCGCGTGGTGCGAGATGCGGGAGCAGGAGTACGTGGGTGAGGAGCCGGCGGACCGAGGCTCGGCCTATGTGGTCCGCCGGCTGTCCTGAGTCACGCCAGGTGCTTGCGGACCTCGGTGGCGGCCTCGTCGCCGTACGCCTTGGTGAAGCGGTCCATGAAGTGGGCGCGGCGCAGCTGGTACTCCTGGGTGCCGACCGTCTCGATCACGAGGGTGGCGAGCATGCAGCCGATCTGGGCGGCGCGCTCGTGTGAGACGCCCCACGCCAGGCCCGAGAGGAAGCCGGCGCGGAAGGCGTCGCCGACGCCGGTGGGCTCGACCTTGGCCTCCTCCTCCGGGCAGCCGACCTCGATCGGGTCCTCGCCCGCGCGCTCGATGCGGACGCCGCGGGAGCCGAGGGTGGTGACGCGGTGGCCGACCCTGGAGAGGATCTCGGCGTCGTTCCAGCCCGTCTTGGACTCGATGAGGCCCTTCTCGTACTCGTTGGAGAAGAGGTAGGTCGCGCCCTCCAGCAGTATCCGGATCTCGTCGCCGTTCATACGGGCGATCTGCTGGGAGAAGTCGGCCGCGAAGGGAATCGAGCGGGAGCGGCACTCCTCGGTGTGGCGGAGCATCGCCTCCGGGTCGTCGGCGCCGATCAGGACCAGGTCCAGGCCGCCCACGCGGTCGGCGACGGTCTTGAGCTCGATGAGGCGGGCCTCGCTCATCGCGCCGGTGTAGAAGGAGCCGATCTGGTTGTGGTCGGCGTCGGTGGTGCACACGAAGCGGGCCGTGTGCAGGGTCTCCGAGATGCGGACGGACCCGGTGTCGACTCCGTGCCGGTCCAGCCAGGCCCGGTACTCGTCGAAGTCCGCGCCCGCGGCGCCGACCAGGATCGGCCGGGTGCCCAGCTGACCCATCCCGAAGGCGATGTTCGCGCCCACGCCGCCCCGGCGCACGTCCAGGTTGTCGACCAGGAAGGAGAGGGAGACCGTGTGCAGCTGGTCGGCGACGAGCTGGTCGGCGAAGCGGCCGGGGAACGTCATGAGGTGGTCGGTTGCGATGGAGCCGGTGACTGCGATGCGCACGGCGTGGACTCTCCTGAGGGGAGGGGGATTGACAGTTCACGCTACCCGGTCGACCCGTGCCACTGAAGCAACCGAAACTACCCGATAGTAGATCTTTCTTCGCGGGACCCGTGTGCTTACGGTTCGGTTATGACGAACCTCAAGGTCAACGCCCCCATTCCGGTCGACCTCGACGGCGACCTCGCGTCGTTGCGTGGCGACGGCGCCCGGATGGCCCGGCACTGGGCGGCCCCGGAGAAGATCGCTTCCCGTCCGGTCTCCCCGTCACTCATCCACGGCGTGACCGTTCCGGCGACGTCCGCGCGACTTCTGGAGGCGATGCCGGACTACGGCAACTAGCCGTATCGCGGATCAACGCGGACTACGACCACTGAGGGTAATCCCTCGATTTCTTCGGTACGGCGCTCGGAAGGGAACCGTGCGCTCCCCCGTCGCGTCCCATCGCCGTCCCCCGTGAAGGGGATGCGGGGTACGACAGCAGGGCAGCCGAAGGAGCGATGCGGTGAACACCGAGCGACCCGAGAACGACGACGCCGCGCGCGAGCCGGAAGAGACGGGTTCCGAGCAGGCCACGGCCGAAGAGGCCGAGGCCCCGGAGGCGCGGGCCGATGAGGCACGGGCCGGGGCGGAGAAGCCGCGGGCCGTGGAGACGGCGCGGGCCGTGGAGACGGCGCGGGCCGGGAAGGCCGAGGAGGCCGACGTACCGGAGGACGCCGACCGTTCCGGGACTCCCGCCGCCTCCGATTCGGAGCCCGTCCCGGATGCCGATGCCGGGAAACCCGCCGTCCCGGATGCCGGGGCTGCCGCCGATTCCGCCGCCGGGAAGCCCGCCGATTCCGCCGCCGACGCCGATCAGAGGCGCCCCGCCTCCGGCTCCGGCTCCGGCTCCGGCTCCGACGATGTGCCCGCTGTCGCCGTCTCCGAGACGGACGAGCCCGTCGTCGGGCCCGCGGTCGACGGCGAGCCCGCTGTCGGCCCCCGGCGCCGCTCCCCCGTGCTCATCGCCTCCGTCGCGGCCGCCGTGCTGCTGGTGGGAGGCGGCGGGGCCTATCTGACCTCCAGCGCGGCCGGCGGCTCCGGCGGAGGTGCCGGCTCGGGGTCGCCGTCCGGGAACGGCACGCCCTCGGCGCTCCTCCTGGACGACTACTCCGGGGGTACGGGTACCTCCCAGGGCCGTACGAACGGCATCGCGCCCGGTGAGCCCAACCCCTACGGGGTGACCTACCGGGCCGACGGCACGCTTCCCGACGGTCCCGCCTCCGCGCCCGTGTACTGGGCGAAGGGCGAGGTCACGAAGGACGGGGTGGCCCGGCTGGCCGAGGCGCTGGGGGCCGAGGGGACGCCGGTGGTCGACGGCGAGGCCTGGAAGGTCGGCGCCGGGAACGACGGCTCGGGGCCGGTGCTGCGGGTGAACCGGCAGGCGCCGGGGATGTGGACGTTCAGCCGCTACGCACCCGGCACCGACAACTGCACGGGCGCCACCGACAAGTGCGCCGGGACCTCCGTGCCCCCGACCGGCGACCCGGTGAGCGAGGAGACCGCCAAGAAGGCGGCGGCACCGGTCCTCGAGGCGGTCGGGCAGGACGGCGCCGAGGTGGACGCGAGCCAGGTCATGGGGACCCAGCGGATCGTGAACGCCGACCCGGTGATCGGATCCCTGCCCACCTACGGCTGGACGACCGGGATCAGCGTCAACGCCCAGGGCGAGGTGGTCGGCGGCAACGGACAGCTTGAAGCCCCGTCGAAGGGGGACACGTACCCGCTGCTGAGCGCGCGGGAGGCGCTGGACGCGTTGAACGCGGCGCCGGGGACCGACCACCGGATGGGCATCGGCGGCTGTGCGAGTCCGGTGCCGCTGAAGGACCGGCTGGAGAGCCCGTGCGGTTCGTCGACGGGCGCTCCGAAGGGGGAGACGGCGACGGTCGAGGACGCGGTGCTCGGGCTCGCCCCGCACACCTCGGGCGGGCGGCAGGTACTCGTACCGTCCTGGCTGTTCGAGGTGAAGGCGTCGGGGGCCGCGGACGGCTACACGGTGACGCAGCCGGCCGTCGAGCCGGCCTATCTGAAGTCCGCCACGACGCCCACGCCCACCGCCTCCTCCTCGTCGAAGACGCGTGACGTGCAGGTGGACGGTTACACCGTCGAGGGCAAGGAGCTGACCGTCAGCTTCACCGGTGGGGTGTGCGCCGACTACAAGGCCAAGGCGGCCGAGAGCGGCGACGAGATCAAGGTCACCGTGACCGAGACGCCCTGGCCGGACAAGATCTGCATCCTGATCGCCAAGGAGTACCACCAGATGGTGCGGCTGGACGAGGCGCCGGGCGACCGGAAGGTGGTCGGGGCGGACGGCCGGGCGATCCCGCTGGAGAAGGCGGGGGCGCGGCTCCCGTAGGCGCGGTGACGCCCGGCTCGGCTGTTCGAGTGACGCGAAAGGCGGCGGCCCCTTGGAGGGGGCCGCCGCCTTCGTGTCGTTCAGCGGTGCGAACGGACCGTACGGAGCCTGTCCTAGCTGAAGGAGTCGCCGCAGGCGCAGGAGCCCGTCGCGTTCGGGTTGTCGATCGTGAAGCCCTGCTTCTCGATGGTGTCGACGAAGTCGATGGAGGCGCCGCCCAGGTACGGGGCGCTCATGCGGTCGGTGACGACCTTGACACCGCCGAAGTCCTTCACCACGTCACCGTCGAGCGCACGCTCGTCGAAGAAGAGCTGGTACCGCAGGCCGGAGCAGCCGCCGGGCTGAACGGCGACCCGCAGGGCCAGGTCTTCGCGGCCTTCCTGGTCGAGCAGGGCCTTGACCTTCGCCGCGGCGGCGTCGGACAGGAGGATGCCGTCGCTGACAGTGGTCTTCTCGTCCGATACGGACATCTACATCTCTCCCGGGTTGTACGGAGACTGCTTGCCGACGTTTCCAACCGTCGGGGCCGCGGATTCATTCCGGGCCGAGGATTCGTGTCTCCACTTCTTTCCTCTTCTTGCCTTTCATGCTCGCACACGTGGGATGCGGCGGACAGCGACCTGCTGACCGGAGGCGGTCCGGACTTGGGGATTCACGTCACATCGACGCGATGACCGTCGTCAAAGTGACATGAAGCGGGTTATGATAGATAACGTCAGATCGACGAAAAGTAGAAAGGGTGCGTGTCGTGACCACCGCCCAGACCACGGAGCTCGACGTACAGCCGACTCCGCTCGCCCTGTTGCTGCTCGGCCGCGAGGCCGACCCGAAGAGCGAGCGGGGCGTCGAGTGCCCCGGCGACCTGCCCTCGCCCTCGGACCCGGACCTGGTGGAGCGTGCCCGCGCCGCCAAGGAGAAGCTCGGTGACAAGGTCTTCGTGCTCGGCCACCACTACCAGCGCGACGAGGTCATCCAGTTCGCCGACGTCACGGGCGACTCGTTCAAGCTGGCCAAGGACGCGGCCGCCCGCCCGGAGGCCGAGTACATCGTGTTCTGCGGTGTGCACTTCATGGCCGAGTCGGCGGACATCCTGACGTCCGACGACCAGAAGGTGGTCCTCCCCGACCTCGCCGCCGGGTGCTCGATGGCCGACATGGCCACCGCCGAGCAGGTCGCCGAATGCTGGGACGTGCTGACCGAGGCAGGCATAGCCGAGCAGGTCGTGCCCGTCTCGTACATGAACTCGTCCGCGGACATCAAGGCGTTCACGGGCAGGCACGGCGGCACGATCTGCACCTCCTCCAACGCCCAGCGGGCCCTGGAGTGGGCCTTCGAGCAGGGCGAGAAGGTCCTCTTCCTGCCCGACCAGCACCTCGGCCGGAACACGGCCGTGCGGGACATGGGCATGTCCCTGGAGGACTGCGTCCTCTACAACCCGCACAAGCCGAACGGCGGGCTGACCGCCGAGCAGCTGCGCGACGCGAAGATGATCCTGTGGCGGGGCCACTGCTCGGTGCACGGCCGCTTCAGCCTGGAGTCGGTCGAGGACGTCCGCGCCCGGATCCCCGGCGTGAACGTGCTCGTGCACCCCGAGTGCCGGCACGAGGTCGTGGCCGCGGCGGACTACGTCGGCTCGACCGAGTACATCATCAAGGCGCTGGAGGCGGCCCCGGCCGGCTCGAAGTGGGCCATCGGCACGGAGCTGAACCTGGTGCGCCGGCTGGCGAACCGTTTCGCGCCCGAGGGCAAGGAGATCGTCTTCCTCGACAAGACGGTCTGCTTCTGCTCGACGATGAACCGGATCGACCTCCCCCATCTGGTCTGGACCCTGGAGTCCCTCGCCGAGGGCAAGCTGGTCAACCGGATCGAGGTCGACCAGGAGACCGAGGCGTTCGCGAAGCTGGCGCTGGAGCGGATGCTGGCGCTGCCGTAACCGTTCCCCGCGGGTCCCGGATCACCCCGACAGCGGTTCCCGGTCGGGGTGGCCCGGGTCCAGCGTGAAGACGGTCCCGTCGGGGCTGAGCACCACCAGGGCGCCCTCGTCGAGGAACACCCGTGCCGCGGAATAGCCGGCCCCGACGACCTGCTCGGCCCGCGCGGGGGACTCCCACCGCAGGCTGCCCGTCTCGATGTCGAGGGCGGCGACCCGTCCGGAGGCGCTGGCCGTGAACACCGCCTGCCCCTGCCCGTCGGCGACGGGCGTGCCGGGCTGCTGAAGGGTCGTCGAGGTCCGCCACAGCCGCTCGCCCGTCTCGGGCGAGTGGGCGACCAGCTGTCCCGCGGAGGAGGCGAAGCAGAGCACTCCGCCCACCAGCGCCACCTCGCCGCGCGGGTCGCCCGCCAGCTTCCTCTTGCGTACGGCGCCGGTGCCCGGGTCGATCAGCAGGACCTCGCCGTACGTCGACTCCGCGGAACTCTGGGCGTCCCGTGGGGTGAACATCACGAAGGCCAGATCGCCGCCGACAGCGCCGACGTGGACGCCGTCGCCGTCAGGCACGCTCACCTTCCGGGTCGAGCCGTCGGCCGGGTCGACGGCGTAGAACACGGTGCGCGACGGTGTCCCCGCGTCGGTGCAGCCGGCGTACGGGACGCTGTCGACGTCGTAGAACTGGCAGCCGTAGCTGGCCGCGACGGGCAGGGCGGCCGTCCAGCGCGTGGTGCCGTCGCGCAGTTCGCGGGCGGTCACGCGGTAGCCGTCCGCGGTCATCAGCAGATCGCCCACGACCGCGGGGTCGACAGGGCCCGTCCGGTTCAGCGCGCGCGACCAGAGCCGCTTGCCGGTGGCGGAGTCGAGGGCCACGGCGGTGCTGCTCTGGTCGGTGCCCGCGCTGTTCTGGACCGACTGGGACACCAGCAGCACGCCGTCGCGCACCCCGAGGACCGCGCTGCCGTATGCCTCCTGCGCCACGCCCGAGGGCACAGAGTCGGCCCGCCAGGCGAGCCGGCCCGTCGTCCCGTCGACACGGACCGGGAGGGTGCCGTTGCCGCCGCAGTACAGGGCGCCCTCGCCCATGGCGCAGGACAGAGAGGTGTTGGTGTCCGAGGCCCCGCCGCCCAGCGGCTTCGTCACCCCGCTCGCGGCGGTCCCGAACACCGTGGTCCGCCAGGGTTCCCAGCCGTTGGGCAGGGGATCCCAGCTGGGGAACTCGGCGCCGGTGCCGTCCGACTCCGCCGCCTTGTCGTTCCCCTGGAAGGGGTCGAACAGGAGGTAGCCGGTGAGCGACAAGGCCAGGAGGCCCGCCACCCCGGCGAGGACCGGCCACCGGCGCAGCCGGGAGCGGCGGCCCGTGCGGGGCGGGGCCGCGGCCGGTCCTGGCTCCTCACCCGGCGCGGGCGGCAGACGCAGGGTCACCGTCTCCATGTCGCCCGCCGCGGGTTCGGGCAGTGCCTGCGCGAACTCCTCGGCCAGCTCGTCGAGTCCCGGCCGGTCGGCGGTGTCCTTGGCCAGGCAGCGGGACAGGACCGCGCGCAACGGCTCGGCCACCGCGTCCACCGCCGGTTCCTCGTGCATCACCCGCCACGCCGTCAGGTAGGGGCTGTCGGCGTCGAAGGGCCCGCGTCCGGTCGCGGCGAACACCAGCAGCGCGCCGAGGGAGAAGACGTCCGAGGCGGGGCCGACCGACCGGGCGTCCTTGAACTGCTCCGGGGACATGAACGGCGGGGTGCCGATCGCGTGGCCGGTCTCGGTGAGGGTCTGGTTCTCGGTGGCGCGGGAGATGCCGAAGTCGATGACCCGGGGACCGTCCTCGGCCATCAGGACGTTGGAGGGCTTCAGGTCACGGTGCACGACCCCGGCCCGGTGGATGTCCCGCAGCGCCTCCACCAGCCCCAGGACGAGCCGTCGCAGCTCCGCCCCCTTGAGCGGGCCGGCACCGCGGATCCGGGCGGACAGCGCGGGCCCGGGCACGTACTGGGTGGCCATCCAGGGCCGGACGGCCTCCGGATCGGCGTCCACGACCGGGGCGGTGAAGGCCCCGCTCACCCTGCGGACGGCCTCGATCTCCTGCCGGAAGCGGGCCCGGAAGACCGTGTCCTCGGCGTACTGGGCGTGCACCACCTTGACGGCGACCTCCCGCCCGGAACGGGACCGGCCCAGGTAGACGACGCCCATGCCCCCGGATCCGATCCGGTCCACGATCCGGTATCCACCGAGCGCTTTCGGGTCGTCCTTGTGCAGCGCCAACGCCCCGGTCCCCTTCCCCCGCCGAGCAGTTCGAGTTCACAGGATAGGGAACCCCTACGAGGGAAACGGCATCGGCGCCGCGGGGTCGGCCTCCGGCCGGTTGCGGGGTCTTCCCGGGCGGTCCGGGCTGCCGCTTCGCGGCGCGCTTCCCCGCCCGGCGCTCCTGCTCCGGGCGCGGCACGGGAGGGTCCGGCTCACTCCGCCCTCGGACGTACCAGCCCCGACTCGTACGCGATCACCACGAGCTGGGCCCGGTCGCGGGCGCCCAGCTTGGCCATGGCCCGGTTGACGTGCGTCTTCACGGTCAGCGGGCTGACTTCGAGGCGTTCGGCGATCTCGTCGTTGGGGTGGCCGCCGGCCACCTGTACGAGGACCTCGCGCTCGCGCACGGTGAGCGCCTCCAGCCGGGCGGAGCGGGCCGGATCGTGCTCGTCGTCCGCCGCGCCGCCCTGGGCCAGGAAGCGGGCGATCAGGCCCTTGGTGGCGGTCGGCGAGAGCAGGGCCTCCCCGCCGGCGGCGACCCGGATGGCGTTCAGGAGCTCCTCCGGCTCGCTGCCCTTGCCGAGGAAGCCGGAAGCACCGGCCCGCAGCGACTGCACCACGTAGTCGTCGACCTCGAAGGTCGTCAGGATGACGACCCTGACCTGCGCGAGGGAGGGATCGGCGCTGATCAGCCGGGTCGCGGCGAGACCGTCCGTGCCGGGCATGCGGATGTCCATCAGGACGACGTCGGCGCGCTGCTCCTTGGCCAGCCGGACCGCCTCCGCGCCGTCGGACGCCTCGCCGACCACCTCCATGTCGGGCTCCGAGTCGACGAGCACGCGGAACGCGCTGCGCAGGAGCGCCTGGTCGTCGGCGAGCAGGACGCGGATGGTCATGCGCTCTCCCCCGTGGTGGCCGTGCGGGTCTTGACCGGCAGGATCGCATGGACGCGGAAGCCGCCTCCGTAGCGGGGACCGGTGGTGAGGGTGCCGCGCAGGGCGCTGACCCGCTCGCGCATGCCGAGCAGACCGTGGCCGCCGCCTGCCGCCGGGGACCCGTCGTCCGCGGGACGTCCGTCGTCGAGGACGGTGACCTCGATGTTCGGCCCCACGCGTACGACGCTGACCTCGGCCTTCGCCTCGGATCCCGCGTGTTTCTGGACGTTGGTGAGGGCTTCCTGGATGACGCGGTAGGCGGCCAGGCCGACGGCGGCCGGCAGGGTGGTCTCGTGGTCGGCGCGGGCCACCTCGACCTGGAGGCCGGCGTTGCGGAAGGTGTCGGCGAGTTCGTCGAGCCGGTCCAGGCCGGGGGCGGGTTCGGTGGGGGCCTCGGGGTCGCCGGACTGGCGCAGCAGGCCGACGGTGGCCCGCAGTTCGTTGAGCGCGGAGCGGCTGGCCTCGCGCACGTGCGCGAGGGCCTCCTTGGCCTGGTCGGGCCGCTTGTCCATGACGTGCGCGGCGACTCCGGCCTGGACGTTGACCAGGGCGATGTGGTGGGCGACGACGTCGTGCAGGTCGCGGGCGATGCGCAGGCGTTCCTCGGCGACCCGGCGGCGGGCCTCCTCCTCCCGGGTGCGTTCCGCGCGCTCGGCGCGGTCCCGGATGGCCTGGACGACGGCCCGGCGGCTGCGGACCGCGTCGCCCGCGGTGGCGCCGATGCCGGTCCAGGCGAGGATCCCCAGGTTCTCCTGGGCGTACCAGGGCAGCGGTCCGGCGAGCATGGCCGCGCCGGTCAGGACCGTCATGGTGAGCAGGCCGGCGCGCAGGGTGGTGGCGCGGTCACTGCCGGCCGCGACGGTGAAGAGCGCGATCACGGCGGACATGGCGACGGGGGCGCGGGGGTCGCCGGTGACGGACTCGATCACGGAGGCGGTGCCGGTGAGAACGAGGACCGTCATGGGGGCTCTGCGGCGGAAGACGAGGGCGACGGCGCCCAGGGTCATCAGCAGCAGGCTGAGCGGATCCGGGCTGCGGATGCTCCAGCTGACGCTGTGCTCTCCGTGCGGGTCGACGAAGGAGCCGGCCAGCATGCAGAGCAGTACGCCTGCGGCGAGGGCGGCGTCCAGAGCCAGGGGGTGGGCCTGGAGCCTGCACTCGGCCCGGGAAAGGAGGGTCACTTCCTAGGTACCGTCGCTTTCCTTGCCGTAGCTGGGGGCTGCCGCCTCCCGGGCTCCCGCCGTCGGCCCCGAACGGGCCTGGTCCTCAGCCTCCCGCGGAGGGGGCGCCCGCGGACGGGCGGCGGTCGCCGTGACCTGCGCTGAGGGTCAGCCCGGGATCAGCCCGTCGTCGCTCAGCATCTCCCGGACCTCTTCCAGGCTCGCGTCCGGGGCCGGGAGGATCAGTTCCGAGGGTTCCAGGGCGTCGTCCGGCAAAGGTTCGCCGAGGCGGCGGACTGCGTCCAGGAGGGCGCCGAGGGTGCGGTGGAAACCGTCCTCGTCGCCGCTCTCCATCTCCGCCAGCAGCTCGTCGTCCAGCTTGTTCAGTTCGACGAGATGGGAGTCGGCCAGCGTCCACTGGCCCTCCCCCATGATCCGAACGATCATGTCGCCCTCCTCGGCTCCGGTCCCCGGCGCCGGGCTACTTCTTGTCGAAGCGCGGGGTGTCCTGCGGCTGCTGCTGGGACTGCGACTGGCTCGTGCCGCCTTCGATGGCCTGCTGAGGGGCACCGCCGGCGAGCTCGGCCTTCATGCGCTGCAGTTCCAGCTCTACATCCGTACCACCGGAGAGGCGGTCCAGCTCGGCCTGGAGGTCGTCCTTCGCGATGCCCGTCGGGTCGTCCAGGGCGCCGGAGGCCATCAGCTCGTCGAGGGCGCCGGCCCGGGCCTGGAGCTGGGCGGTCTTGTCCTCGGCGCGCTGGATGGCCAGGCCCACGTCGCCCATCTCCTCGGAGATGCCGGAGAAGGCCTCACCGATGCGGGTCTGCGCCTGGGCGGCGGTGTAGGTGGCCTTGATGGTCTCCTTCTTCGTACGGAAGGCGTCCACCTTGGCCTGGAGGCGCTGGGCCGCGAGGGTGAGCTTCTCCTCCTCGCCCTGGAGCGTGGAGTGCTGCGTCTCGAGGTCGGTGACCTGCTGCTGGAGGGCCGCGCGGCGGGAGAGCGCCTCGCGGGCGAGGTCCTCGCGGCCGAGGGCGAGCGCCTTGCGGCCCTGGTCCTCCAGCTTCGAGGACTGCGACTGCAACTGGTTCAGCTGGAGTTCCAGGCGCTTGCGCGAGGTCGCGACGTCGGCGACGCCGCGGCGGACCTTCTGGAGGAGCTCCAACTGCTTCTGGTACGAGTAATCGAGGGTTTCGCGCGGGTCCTCGGCCCGGTCAAGGGCCTTGTTCGCCTTCGCGCGGAAGATCATCCCCATACGCTTCATGACACCGCTCATGGGCTTCGCGCGCCCCCTTCTGACGTCCAGCTCCAGCTCTGCGACAGAACCCACAGTACGGGCCCTGCATCCATTGACGCACTGTTCGGGGACGGATGCGCTCATCCCCAAGGACGACTGACCAAGAGCTTGCTCCGGCGTAGGGAGTAGGTGACCTTCAGGGTGAGCGATAGGTCACCCTGCGCCCCCTCTTCCCCGTCCCTGTCCCGGTCTGTCCCTTCTACAGACGACTGGTGTTGCCGGATCGTTCCCCTCCGGGCTGGGGTCCATGCCCGCGAGCGCTTACCCTTGGGTTTTGTGTTCCGAAGCCGTGCCAAGGAAGAGAAGGCCCCCGCCGACAAGGCCGTGGTGACCGACTCCATGCAGCCCCGTGACCCGCAGGCCAAGAAGGGCAGGCCCACGCCCAAGCGCAATGAGGCCCAGTCCCAGCGCCGCAGCGTCGCCAACACGTCGACGTCCCGCAAGGACGCCGCCAAGCGTCAGCGCAGTGAGCGCCGCGCCCAGCTGGACAGGCAGCGCCAGGCGCTGGCCGGCGGGGACGAGCGTTACCTGCCGGTCCGCGACAAGGGACCCGTCCGCAAGTTCGCGCGCGAGTTCATCGACTCCCGGTTCAACGTGGCGGAGTTCTTCCTGCCCATGGCCGTGGTCATCCTCGTGCTGAGCATGGTGCGGGTGGGCTCGCTGCAGACCATCGCGCTGCTGCTGTGGCTGGTCGTGATCGTGCTGATCGTGCTGGACTCGTTCGTCACGGCCTTCCGGCTGCGCAAGCAGCTCGCCGAGCGCTTCCCCGACCAGAACCGGCGGGGCGCGGTGGCCTACGCGCTGATGCGCTCGCTCCAGATGCGTCGGCTGCGGCTGCCCAAGCCGCAGGTCAAGCGTGGAGCGCGGCCCTGAGCACTGCGGCTTTCTCCGGGGGGGCGGCCGAGGCCTGGTTGAACAGGCTGGGTGGGCTGCGTGATGTCGTACGACAGGAGCTGGTGGCCCGGCAGCTCGACGAGCAGATAGTGGGGCGCTACCCGGTGGGGCAGCGGCTGCGCGTCCTCGACGTGGGCATGGGCCAGGGCACGCAGGCGCTGCGGCTGGCCCGGCTCGGGCACCAGGTGACCGGGCTGGAGCGGGACGCGACGATGATCGCCGCGGCCCGTGAGGCCCTGAGCGGCGAGCCCGAGGGCATCCGGGAGCGGATGCGGATCATCGAGGGCGACGGCCGGGACACCGGGGTGCACTTCCTGCCCGGCAGTTTCGACGTGGTGCTGTGCCACGGCGTACTCATGTACGTCGAGGAGCCGGACGCGCTGCTCGCGGGGCTCGCGCGGATGCTGGCCCCGGGCGGGCTGCTGTCGCTGCTGGTGCGCAACGCCGACGCGCTGGCCATGCGGCCGGGGCTGTCCGGCGACTGGGCGGCCGCTCTGGGCGCCTTCGACACCGTCTCCTACCGCAACCGGCTGGGACTCGACGTGAGGGCGGACCGGCTGACGACGCTGACCGGCACGCTCGCCGGGATCGGGGCTCCGCTCCAGGCCTGGTACGGCGTGCGGGTCTTCACGGACACGGCGGCGGACGGGACGGAGCTCCCGCGGGACCCGCAGGAGAGGGAGAGTCTGCTGTCCGCCGAGGAGCGGGCCGGGCGGACCGACCCCTACCGGCAGGTGGCGGCGCTGCTGCACCTGTGCGGGGTGCGCGGCTGAGCCGGTGCGGGGCTGGGCCGGGCCTGCGTTCTTCACTCGTTCGGGTGAGCGGTGGCCGGGGTGGCCGTGCGGCGACCACCCCGACGGAGGGCTACGCCTCGTTCGCGTGCAGGCTCATCGGGCCGTAGATCTCGGTGGAGTCCTCGAAGAGCCGCACCTGGTCCGCGCCGCCTTCGAGGAGGTCCTTCCAGGCTTCCCCGATCCAGGACTCGGCGTCCCCCTGCGTGGTGAACTCCTCGGGCTCCACCGCGGGTTGGACCTCCGTCCCGTCGGCCTTCTCGAACCGCCACGTCCATGCCGCCATGTACGCCTCCCAGCTGTGACCACGTGCAGAGCAGAAGCCGGATCTTGGTCCGGCTTCTGCTGTGCAGCCTAGTCGGATGCGCAAGACCTGGTCAGACACGCGAAAATCAGCTTCGTGGAAGTCACTCTGCTCGGTACCGGTGCCCCCGCGGGACTGCCCCGCCCCGACTGTCCCTGCGCCGTGTGCGCGACCTCGCTCGGGGCGCACGCACGGGCGGCGACCGCGCTGCTCGTCGACGGGGCCCTGCTGCTCGATCTGACGCCGGGTGCGGCGTTCGCTGCCGCGCGGGCGGGTCATTCGCTGGGCGGGGTCCGGCAGGTGCTGCTGACGCATCCGCACGACGGGCCCCCGGTGGAGGTGCCGGCCGGGTTGCCGCAGCCCGGCCGGGTGCCCGACGGGCGGGAGTTGACTCTGCTGACGGGGCATCGGGTGCGGGCGGTGGCGATGGACGCGCCCGGCACCGGGTACGCGGTGGCCGGCCCGGACGGGCAGCGGCTGCTGTATCTGCCGCCCGGGGGCGCGCCGGCCGGACTCGAGGAGGGGTCCGGGACCGCCGAGCGGTACGACATGGTCCTGGCGGACCTCGTGGGGCGGCCGGACGCGCTGGCGAAGCTGCGGGCGGTGGGTGCGGTGGGGCCGACGACCGACGTGGTCGCCGTCCACCTGGACCATGACGTGCCGCCGGGCCCGGAGTTGCGGCGGCGGCTCGCGGCGGCCGGGGCGCGGGCGGTGCCGGACGGGTCGACTCTGACGGTGGGGGTGTACGAGGACGTGCCGGACGTGTCGCGGCGGACGCTGGTGCTGGGCGGCGCCCGGTCGGGGAAGTCGGTGGAGGCCGAGCGGCGGCTGGAGTCCTTCCCGGGCGTGCTGTACGTCGCCACCGGGGGGACCAGGGGCGGCGACACCGAGTGGGCGTCCCGGGTCGCCACGCACCGCGACCGGCGGCCGGGGTCGTGGCGGACCGTGGAGACCTGCGACCTCGTGCCGCTGCTGGCCGAGGACGGCGCGCCGCTGCTGATCGACTGTCTGTCGCTGTGGCTGACGGACGTCATGGACTCCGTCGGGGCGTGGGACGACGCGCAGTGGGCGGACGGTGGCGAGCGGGCGCTGCGCTCGCGGGTGGTGGAACTGGCACAGGCCGTGCGCTCGGCCCGGCGGACCGTCGTGCTGGTCTCCAACGAGGTGGGTTCGGGGATCGTCCCGGCCACGGCGTCGGGGCGCCGGTACCGGGACGAGCTGGGACGACTGAACGCAGCCGTCGCCGCCGAGTGCGAGGAAGTGGTCCTGGTGGTGGCGGGCCAGGCGCTGGTACTGCGAGGACCGGCGGCCGGCGCCTGACGGCCGGCCCCTGCGCGCGAACAACCGGCACGCGAGGGGCCCACGCCTGACGGCCAGTCCACGCGCACGAACAACCGGCACGCGTCGGCCCGCGCTTGACGGCCAGTCCCCACGCACAGACGACCGACCCGCGACGGGCCGCGCCTAACGGTCACTTCCCGCGCACGAACAACCGGCACGCGACGGCCGCGCCTGACGGACAGTCCGCGCGCACGAACAACCGGCACGCGGTGGCCGGCGCCTGACGGCCGGCCCCGCGGGCGAACACCCGACGCACGACGGCCCGCGCCTGACGGCCAGTCCCCACGCACAGACGACCGACCCGCGACGGGCCGCGCCTGACGGTCACTTCCCGCGCACGAACAACCGGCACGCGCCGGCCGCGCCTGACGGTCGCTTCCTGCGCGCGATCAACCCGACGCGCAGGGGTCGGTGCCTGGGGGCTGCCTCCTGCGCGCGATGACCCGGTACGCGTTCGAGAAGCGGGTGCGGCTCAGGGCGGGGGCCAGGAGGTGGTCGAGGGCGGCGGCCAGGACGGTCAGGGGCCCGGCCGCCCGGCGCAGGCGGGTCCGGTTCAGGTAGAGGGAGGCGGCCGCCGCCAGGTCGTGGGGGCTGTGCGGCGTACGGCGGTCCGTCACGACGATCTCGCAGCCCTGCGCCTCGAGTTCGGCCCGGAGGTTGGCCAGCGGGATCAGGTGGAGATGCCGGGGCTGGTCGTAGGTGTGCCACCACTTGCCCAGCACGACCGCGGACGCGCTGGCCGGGTCCGGGAGGTCCAGGAGGAGATGGCCGCCGGGACGCAGGGCCGTCAGCGCCGCCGCGAGTTCCCCCCTCGGGTCCCGGGTGTGTTCCAGGTGGTGGAGCATGCTGACCACGTCGTAGCGGCCGCGCAGACGGGACAGGACCTCTGGAGCCGTCAGCCCGCCCACGTGGGCTTCGTCGAGCCGGCCCGCCGCTCGCGCCCGCTCCACCCTCGGGGTCGGGTCCACCCCGTCGAACGCGGTGTAGGCGAACAGCTCCTTCGCCGCCTCGGGGAAGAAGGCGTCCCCCGTGCCCACGTCGAGCCAGCTCTCCGGCTCGGGGAAGGGCAGCATCGCCCGGGCCGTCGCCCTGAGGTGGGGACGGTCGGCCCCTTCGTCGCCCTCGACGTCGTACAGCGCCAGCCCTTCGGCGGTCAGCCGCGGGTTCTGGAAGGCGTGCGCGCAGTCCCGGCACTCGTCGACCACGAAGGTGCCCGGTCTGCGGTGGCGCAGATCCGGTGCCCGCACCCGCGTGCGCAGGCGCTTCGAGCCGCACCAGGGGCAGTCGTCTCTGCGCGGCTCGTGGACGGGCCTGGGGGGCATGAGCGGCTCCGGGGAGGACATCGAGAGCGGACGACAATTAGCGGCAAAACGGAACGTATGGGATACCGATCCGGGGCGCAATGACGTCACGCGGGTGTGGTGGCGATGTGGCGCGGAACTGTTCGATCGGTGCCGGTACTGTTCGGCGAATGAGCTCGCTTAATCTCGACGACTTCACGGATCTGATCGAGCGCCCCGACGGCGGAGTGCGCCGCGACGCGGAGGCGCGTCGGGAACGTCAGATCGTGCCGCCCGGATCACTGGGCCGCCTGGACGACCTGGGTGAGTGGCTGGCCGCGGCGCAGGGCTCGGCACCCGTGCGACCGGTCGAGCGGCCGCGGGTGGTGCTGTTCGCCGGCGACCACGGCATCGCCGAGCTCGGCGTCTCCGCCCGGCCCGCGGGCAGCGCCTCGGAGTTGGTGCGTGAGGTCATCGAGGGCGGCCGTCCGGTCTCCGTGCTCGCCCGCCGCCTCGGCGTGCCCGTGCGGGTCGTGGACATGGCGCTGGACTGCGACCCGGACACGTTCCCGCCGGACGTCGTGCGGCACCGGGTTCGACGCGGCAGCGGCCGTATCGACATCGAGGACGCGCTGACGCTCGAGGAGGCCGAGGCGGCCTTCCTGGCGGGCGTGGCCGTCGCGGACGAGGAGGCCGACTCCGGTACGGATCTCGTCGTGCTCGGCGACATCAGCGTCGGCGGGACGACGGCCGCGGGGGTGCTGGTGGCCGCGCTGTGCGGGACCGACGCGTCCGTGGTGACCGGGCGGGGCGGGGAGGCGATCGACGACCTGGCGTGGATGCGCAAGTGCGCCGCCGTCCGGGACGCGCTCAGGCGGGCGCGGCCGGTGCTCGGGGAGCAGTTGCAACTGCTGGCGACGGTGGGCGGGGCCGACCTCGCCGCCATGACGGGCTTTCTGCTCCAGTGCGCGGTACGGAAGTTGCCGGTCGTCCTGGACGGCGTCGTGGCGGCCGCCTGCGCGCTCGTCGGGCAGCGCGTCGCGTTCCGGGCGCCGGACTGGTGGCTGGCCGCGCACAAGAGCGGTGAACCGGGGCAGGCGAAGGCACTCGACCGGATGGCCCTGGAACCGCTGCTCGACCAGGGCGTGAAGGTCGGAGAGGGCGCCGGGGCCCTGCTCGCGCTCCCCCTGGTGCAGGCGGCGGCCGCACTGGCGGCGGAGCTTCCCGAGAAGCCCGAAGTACCGGAAGCGCCCGAAGCACCGGACGAGAAGCCGGAAGAGGAGCCCGCGCGGGAGCCGGAAGCGGAGCAAGCGGGCGACCTGGAGGAGAAGCAGGAAGCGAAGGATGAGGAGAAGCAGGGGGAGAAGCAGGAAACGGAGTAGCCGAGCGGCTCAAAGGGACAGACGGCGCCAAAAGAGCGGTTTCCCTGAAGTGCACCCATATGATCACCACTCATGGGCAACACCCGGGGCGCCGCCGCCTTCGCCGTCTGGTACCTGCGTGCCGTCGCCTTCGTCAACTTCCTCAGTGCGGTGTGGGTCTCCCTGGGGCAGGACGTGCGGCGGCACAACCAGGAGAACCTCTTCACGCCGTACCTGCTGACGGCCGGCTTCGCCTCCGGTGTCTTCACCGCGTTCCTGGCCATCACGATACGGCGGCGCAAACGGGCCGCGTGGATCCTCAACCTCGGCCTGAGCGGGGCGTTCCTGGGGCTGTTGGCGCTGGCCATGGCGTTCCCGGAGGTCCGGCGGTACCCGCAGAACTGGGTCTCGCTCGCGCTGACCGCCGCCTTCGTCGTGGCGTTGCTCGCCGGGCGGCGGGAGTTCTACGCGAAGGGCGACCGGTCCAACCCGAGACTCGCCGCGGCCGTCGGCGCGGGCGGGCTGCTGGGCGCTTCGCTGCTGGCCGCGCTGCTGGTGACGGTCACCGACCGGGCGTCCACCCCCTCCACCTTCCTCGACCGCTGGCGCTACGGCACCCTGCGGCTGGTCTCCGTCGCCGCCGACGACCACCGCGTCCCCGGGATCGCCCCGCCCACCTGGGTCGACGTCGCCGTCAACGTGCTGAGCACGGCGCTCGTCCTCGCCGTGCTGTACGCCGCCTTCCGTTCCCGGCGGGCCGTCGACCCGCTCACCGAGGACGACGAGAAACGGCTGCGGGAGCTTCTCGACCGGCACGGTGAGCGGGACTCGCTCGGCTACTTCGCGCTGCGGCGGGAGAAGAGCGTGTGCTGGTCGCCGACCGGGAAGGCCGCCGTCGCCTACCGCGTCCTCGGCGGGGTGTCGCTGGCCTCGGGGGACCCGCTCGGGGATCCGGAGGCGTGGCCGGGGGCGATCGGGCCATGGCTGGCCGAGGCGCGGGCGCACGGGTGGATCCCGGCGGTGATGGGCGCGAGCGAGGAGGCCGGGACCGTCTACGCCCGGCACGGCCTGGACGCGCTGGAGCTCGGGGACGAGGCCCTGGTCGAGGTCGCCGAGTTCACCCTCGAGGGACGGGCCATGCGGACCGTCCGGCAGGCGTACAACCGGGTCCGGCGGGCCGGGTACACGGTGCGGGTACGACGGCACGAGGACATCCCGGCCGACGAGATGGCGTATCTGCTCCGGCGCGCCGACGACTGGCGCGACGGGGCCACCGAGCGCGGGTTCAGCATGGCGCTGGGGCGGCTCGGGGACCCCGAGGACGGGCGCTGCGTGATGCTGGAGTGCGCCGACGCCCTCGGTGAGCTGCGGGCCCTGCTCTCCTTCGTGCCGTGGGGTCCGCACGGGCTGTCCCTCGACCTGATGCGACGGGATCGCGACTGCGACAACGGGCTGATGGAGTTCATGGTCATCGAGCTGCTCCGGCGTGCCCGGGAGGCCGGTGAGCTCCGCGTCACCCAGGTCTCGCTGAACTTCGCCGTGTTCCGCTCGGTCTTCGAGAGGGGTGCGCGGCTCGGCGCCGGGCCGGTGCTGAGGCTGTGGCGGTCGCTGCTCAGCTTCTTCTCCCGCTGGTGGCAGATCGAGTCGCTGTACCGCGCCAACGCCAAGTACCGGCCCATCTGGGAGCCCCGTTTCCTGCTCTTCGAGAAGAGCGCGGACCTGCCCCGCATCGGTCTCGCGTCGGCGCGGGCGGAGGGGTTCCTGGAGGCGCCCGGGCTGCCGAGACGGCTGCACCGCAGGCACCTGGAGACCCACCGGTGAACACGGGCGCCCGCCGGGCCCGCGCCGAATGGGGACCGCTGTACGAGGCCGTACGCGCCTCCTCGACGAAGCGGCGGTGGCGGGCGGTCCCGCTGACGTTGGCAGCGGTGTGCCTGACCTCGGTGACCCAGGTCGTGCAGAACCAGACGTGGGGCTATCGGCCGGTCCAGGACGCCGGAGCGGTACGGGCCGAGGACCCCCTGTGGCTCGCCCTGCTGCGCACCCCGCTGTCCCTGTTCGTGCCCGCGCTGGATTTGCCGGTCTGGGGCGCCCTCGCCCAGATCCTGCTGGTGTTC
The DNA here is from genome assembly GCF_044741545.1 of Streptomyces sp. NPDC088157. NCBI lineage: Bacteria > Bacillati > Actinomycetota > Actinomycetes > Kitasatosporales > Streptomycetaceae > Streptomyces > Streptomyces sp. NPDC088157. The sequence goes on along the minus strand of NZ_JBIUSU010000001.1, from coordinate 1,157,121 downwards.
GGGATCGCGGAGCTCTGTCTGGGCTGGTGGCGGACCCTCGGAATCGCCTACGCCGCCACGCTCGCCGGCACCCTGTACGCGCGCGTCGGCATCGCCCTGGGCCCCGGCAGCCCGGTCGGCCTGCCCGCCGCGGACGCCCGGATCGTGGACACCGGCCCCTCGGCGGCCGTGGTCGGCCTCGCGGTGTTCCTGGGCTGGCGCTACCGCGCGCACGTGACGGCGGTCGCGGTGATCGTCGCGATAGTGGCGGAGGTCCTGCTGAAGAACAACCTGGCGGGCAAGGAGCACCTCGCGGCGATCGCGGCGGTACTGGCGCTGTGCGTGGTGGCGGAAACCCGCGGCCGCGGATGTGACCGCGGTCCACGAGCTCCCGTCCGGCCGGCCCGCAGGACGCGGCGCACTACCGCCTCACGACTCCGCCGACGAACCCGGAGCCACACCGGCTCATAGCCCCACCGACCGGCCCGGAGCGACACCCGCTCATGGCTCCGCCGACGAACCCGGAGCCACACCGGCTCATAGCCCCACCGACGGGCGCGAGACGGCAGCGCCTCGCGGCTCCGTCGCGGGACACCGGGCGACACCGGTGCACGGCTGCGCCGAAGGACCCGGGACGACGCCGGTTAACGGCTTCGCCGGAAGGCGCTGACCGCTACCGGCTCGTGGCTCCGTCGGCGGGCACGGGGCGGTGCCGGGTCGGCTCGGACCGGAGGGGTGAACGGTCATGCAGGCCCGCGCCCGCCGCGCGGTGCGCGGGACCGTTCGGGGGCGGGGTCCTCACCTGTGCTCGGCGGACTCGGCGAGTTCCGCGGTGGTCTTGCCGCCCAGCCAGTCCCCCACCATCCGCCGGGGCCCCGCCCAGCGGCGGTCGTGGTGGTAGGCGCGCAGCACCGCCTTCGCCCGGGCTCGCGGCCGCCGCCGGTAGAACCGGCGGGCCCACGGCGAACCCGGCCGGGCCACCCGTACCAGGCCCACCAGCCCCAGGAACGGGATGAAGACGCTGAACACGGCCATCTTGGCCTTGCCCTTGCTCAGTACGGCCAGGGAGAACAGGAAGTTGAACACGACGGTCGAGATGACACCCCCCCGGTCCTGCAGTTCGTCCTGGCTCATGTCGTTGACGCCGAACGGCGCGAAGCCCACGAGCAGCAGTCCGACCAGCGCCGCCGTCAGGACCACCGCCTCCACGCTCTTGCGGCCCGCCTCCGTCCAGTACACGTCGTCGAGGTGCAGGATCAGCGCGAACTCGTCGAGGACGAGGCCCGTGCCGATGCCGAAGACCACCGCGAAGGCGACTGCCCCGAGGCCCTGCCGGCCGCTCGCCACCGCGCCGAAGCCGCCCGCGATGGTCAGGACCACGCCGGGGACCACGTGGTGGATGTGCACCCCGCCGGAGCTGATGTTGCCGAAGGGCCCCTTGCCCGCCCGGATGAGGCGGGTGATGACCCGGGTGATCAGGAAGGTGAGCACGAACGCGGTCAGGGCGACGAGCAGCGGGACCTTGCCCGGTTCGACGATGTTGCGCTGCACCCACTGGCCCATGCCGCCAGTCTCCCGGCGTGCGGGGTCGGCTGCCTCGTGGGCGCGGCGTCCGGGCTACTCTGCCGCCGTGTCCATGACCTCGCCCTTCGACGGCCTCCGCTTCGCCTTCGGCACCCTCACCGTGCTCCCGGTCAGGGTGACCCGCTGGGACCGGGAGGCCGCGCGCGGGGGCATGCTGAGCGCCCCCGTGGCCGGGCTGGTCGTCGGTGGCTGCGCGGCCGGGCTCGGTCTGCTGCTGCTGTACCTGGGCGCGAGCCCGCTGCTCGCCGCCGTCGCCTCCGCCGCCGTGCCCGCCGCCCTCACCCGCGGTCTGCACCTCGACGGGCTGGCCGACACCGCGGACGGTCTCGGCAGCGGCAAGCCCGCCGAGGACGCGCTGCGGATCATGAAGCAGTCCGACATCGGCCCGTTCGGTGTGCTCACGCTGGTCCTCGTGCTGCTCGCTCAGGTCGCCGCGCTGACGCAGCTCTACGGCACCTCGTGGGCGCTGGGCGCGGTGGCCGCCGTGGTCTCGGCGGTCACCGCCCGGCTCGCGCTGACCCTGGCGGCCCGCGCCGGGGTACCGGCCGCGCGGCCGGAGGGGCTGGGGGCGGCGGTCGCCGGTGTGGTCCCGGTGCGGGGCGCGGTGCTCACCGCCGCCGCCGTCACGCTGGGCGCGGCGGTCGCGGGAGCGTGGTGCGGACCGTACGAGGGCGGCGTCGTCGTCCTGATCGGGCACGTCGAGCCGGGGGCCCTGTTCGAGCCGTACGACGCCGTCCAGCCGGCGCTCGCGGTCCTCGCCGGCCTCGCCGCCGCCGAACTCCTGCTCCGGCACTGCGCGCGGCGCTTCGGCGGGGTCACCGGGGACGTCTTCGGCGGCCTGGCGGAGACGGCGGCCACCACCGCGCTCATGGTGTTCTGCCTGGGGCGTTAGACGGCCGGCAGGCCTCCCTCCACACCCCCAGCTCGTACTTCTTCAGCAGTGAACTCAGCTTCAGGCGGCGGGAGTCGGCGCAGAAGTCGCTCGTGGGGAGTTCGTACTCCACGTGGAAGACGGCCTTGCCCGCCTTGATGAAGGGGGTCAGGTCCTCGCACTCGTCGTACTGGGCGCACTGTTCGTTGACCGCGAAGTCGAAGTCGTTGACGAGTTCCGGGATCTGGTCGAGGTCGTTCTTCAGGCCGACCGACATGCCCCGGTCGTGGGCGAGTCCGGCGATGAGACGGTTGTAGCGGAGCTGGTCGGCGGCCTCGACCGGGAAGCCCGTTGTGTTCTTGTAGCCGTCCATGTTGTCCGGTTCGACCGCGTCGAACCCCTTCTCACGGCACATGTCGAGGCGGGCCGCCATCAGGGGTTCCAGGACGTCCGTCCGGCGGATGTCCAGCCAGCGTTCGCCCTTCCAGCCGTTGCCCTCGCCGATCACCGACCTGGGGAACTTCGCCGCGTCCGGGCGCCACTCCTCCCAGGCGCCGGTGGAGAGGTAGCAGATGGCCTTGCGGCCGTATCGGTGCAGCTTCGCGACCGTGGCCGCGGTGTGGTCGAAGCCGTCGATGTCGTAGACCGGCACGTCGACGGTGGTGTCCAGACGGCCGCTCAGCTGCCACTGCCATTCGGTGCCGGGCGTCGGCTGCCAGCGCTTCCCGGCCGACGGGTCGTCACCCGTGCTCCGGTCGGGTGTCCTGTCCGGTGCCGTCCTCGATGCCGTGTCCGCCGTGCCGTCCGGTGTGACGTCCGATGCGGAGGCGCAGCCCGCCAGCGGCAGGGCGAGGAGGGACAGCAGCAGGATCGGGCGTCTCACCGGGCGGGCTCCAGGATGTGCGGCGACGTACCCGACGATGATCTCCCATGGCGCCTCGCCGGGTCCCCGCACCCCGTCTCCGAACCCGACCCGAGGGGTGTGACCCGGTTCGTGGAGTGCGAGGATCGGGAGGTGGCTACGACGCCACCGACAGGTGAACACTCGCGTGCATGAGCGAACGCACACGCACGCGTACGCTCGTTCCGGGATTCGCCACGCCGGTCCGCCGCGCCGGTGAGGCACACCCCCGGATACGACCGCACCCACGACCCGGTTCTAGGGTCGGCAGTCGGGCCCGGTCGACCCACACGTTCCGGCCACTGCAACTCCACATCGGAAGCGAGATTTCACCACCGTGACTGCTCTCACTCTCAGCACCGCCGCGGCGCCCGGCCTCCGGGCCGACGCGATCGTGATCGGTGTCGCCAAGGGCGCGAAAGGCCCGATCGTTGCCCCAGGCGCCGAAGCCGTCGACAAGGCCTACGACGGCCGTCTCGCCGGCATTCTGGACACCCTCGGCGCCTCCGGGGCCGAGGGCGAGGTGACCAAGCTGCCCGCCCCGGCCGGTTTCAAGGCACCGCTCGTGCTCGCGGTGGGGCTCGGCACGGAGCCCGAGCAGGACGCCGGCTTCGACCCCGAGGCGCTGCGCAAGGCGGCGGGCGCGGCCGCCCGGACCCTCACCGGCTCCAAGAAGGCCGTCTTCGCCCTGCCGGTGACCGACGCCTCGGACGTCGGCGCGATCGGCGAGGGCGTGGTACTCGGCGCGTACTCCTTCGACGCGTACAAGCGCAACGGCGACGATGCCAAGGCCAGGAACGGCAAGGCGCCGCTCGCCGAGGCCGCCCTGCTCGGCGGGAAGCCGCGCGACGCCGCCCACAAGGCCGCGCTGCTGCGTGCCGCCGCCGTCGCCGAGGAGCTCAACCGCGCCCGCGACCTGATCAACATGCCGCCGAACGACCTCGACCCCGAGGCGTTCGCCGCTCTCGCCCAGACGGCGGCCAAGGAGCACGGCATCAAGGTGCAGGTGCTCGACGAGAAGGCCCTCACCAAGGGCGGCTACGGCGGCATCCTGGGCGTCGGCGCCGGTTCGGCCTCCGCCCCGCGTCTGGTGAAGCTGTCGTACACCTCCGCCAAGGCGCAGAAGACCCTCGCCTTCGTCGGCAAGGGCATCACCTACGACTCGGGCGGCATCTCGCTGAAGCCGGCCGGGCACAACGAGACGATGAAGTGCGACATGAGCGGTGCGGCGGCGGTCTTCGCCGCGGTCGTCGCCGCCGCGCGGCTCGGGCTCGAGGTGAACGTCACCGGCTGGCTGGCGCTCGCCGAGAACATGCCGTCCGGCTCCGCCACCCGCCCGGGTGACGTGCTGCGCATGTACAGCGGCAAGACCGTCGAGGTCCTCAACACGGACGCCGAGGGCCGGCTGGTCCTCGCGGACGCGCTGTGGGCGGCCTCGGCGGAGAAGCCGGACGCGATCGTCGACGTGGCGACCCTGACCGGCGCGATGATGCTGGCGCTGGGCAGCCGGACCTTCGGCATCATGGCGAACGACGACGCCTTCCGCTCCACCCTGCACGAGGCCGCCGAGGAGGTCGGTGAGCCGGCGTGGCCGATGCCGCTGCCGGAGCACCTGCGCAAGGGCATGGACTCCGCGGTCGCCGACATCGCGAACATGGGTGAGCGGATGGGCGGCGGACTGGTGGCCGGTCTCTTCCTGAGCGAGTTCGTGGGCGAGGGGATCACCTGGGCGCACCTGGACATCGCCGGGCCGGCGTTCAACGAGGGCGGCCCGTTCGGCTACACGCCGAAGGGCGGTACCGGCACCGCCGTGCGCACGCTCGTGCGGCTCGCGGAACTGACCGCCGCGGGCGACCTGGGCTGACGTCCCCTTTCCAGTGAGCGGGGACTGTGCGCCTGATCACTCGGGTCCATCCGTCGTACGGCGGGTGCGGGCCGTATGTGGCTGGTCGCGCAGTTCCCCGCGCCCCGGGGGTACGCCCCCTCACGTCCGTCACAGGTGAGCGTGGGGTGTCTCACACCCCGGCCCCGCGTCTCGTTCGTCTCCCGCAGGTGCGAAGATGGGCCTCGGCAGGACAGGGCCCCCACCACAGGGCCGAAGAAAGAGCGGCCGGACACCAGCCGCCGGCGGTCAGCGACGACCGGCGCACGGCGCACATGCATGGAGGACGTGACGTGGCGAACGACGCCAGCACCGTTTTCGACCTAGTGATCCTCGGCGGTGGTAGTGGCGGTTACGCCGCGGCCCTGCGCGGGGCGCAGCTGGGACTGGACGTCGCCCTGATCGAGAAGGACAAGGTCGGCGGCACCTGCCTGCACCGGGGTTGCATCCCCACCAAGGCCCTGCTGCACGCGGGCGAGATCGCCGACCAGGCCCGCGAGAGCGAGCAGTTCGGCGTCAAGGCCACCTTCGAGGGCATCGACGTCCCCGCCGTCCACAAGTACAAGGACGGTGTCGTCTCCGGTCTGTACAAGGGCCTTCAGGGGCTGATCGCCTCCCGCAAGGTGACGTACATCGAGGGTGAGGGCCGTCTGTCCTCCCCGACCTCCGTCGACGTGGGCGGACAGCGCGTCCAGGGCCGCCACGTGCTGCTCGCGACCGGCTCCGTGCCGAAGTCGCTGCCGGGCCTGGAGATCGACGGCAACCGGATCATCTCCTCGGACCACGCCCTCGTGCTGGACCGCGTGCCGAAGTCCGCGATCATCCTGGGCGGCGGCGTCATCGGCGTCGAGTTCGCCTCGGCGTGGAAGTCCTTCGGCTCCGACGTCACGATCATCGAGGGCCTCAAGCACCTCGCTCCTCTTGAGGACGAGAACTCCTCCAAGCTTCTTGAGCGCGCGTTCCGCAAGCGCGGCATCAAGTTCAACCTGGGCACCTTCTTCTCCAAGGCCGAGTACACCGCCGACGGCGTCAAGGTCACGCTGGCCGACGGCAAGGAGTTCGAGGCCGAGCTCCTGCTGGTCGCGGTGGGCCGCGGACCCGTCTCCGCCGGTCTCGGCTACGAGGAGCAGGGCGTCGCCATGGACCGCGGCTACGTCCTGGTCGACGAGTACATGCGCACCAACGTCCCGACCATCTCCGCCGTCGGCGACCTGGTCCCGACCCTCCAGCTCGCGCACGTCGGCTTCGCCGAGGGCATGCTGGTCGCGGAGCGCCTGTCCGGTCAGAAGGTCGTCCCGATCGACTACGACGGTGTCCCGCGGGTGACGTACTGCCACCCCGAGGTCGCCTCCGTGGGTATCACCGAGGCCAAGGCCAAGGAGATCTACGGCGCGGACAAGGTCGTCGCTCTGAAGTACAACCTCGCGGGCAACGGCAAGAGCAAGATCCTCAACACCGCGGGCGAGATCAAGCTCGTCCAGGTGAAGGACGGTGCCGTGGTCGGCGTCCACATGGTCGGCGACCGCATGGGCGAGCAGGTCGGCGAAGCCCAGCTGATCTACAACTGGGAGGCGCTGCCCGCCGAGGTCGCGCAGCTCATCCACGCCCACCCGACGCAGAACGAGGCGCTCGGCGAGGCCCACCTGGCCCTGGCGGGCAAGCCGCTGCACTCGCACGACTGACCCCTCGGTCGACGAAGCGACTCCGCGACGACACAGACTTCCGCAATTCGTAAGGAGCAACCGAAACCATGGCGGTTTCCGTAACCCTTCCGGCGCTCGGCGAGAGCGTCACCGAGGGCACTGTCACCCGCTGGCTGAAGGCCGAGGGTGAGCGCGTCGAGGCCGACGAGCCCCTGCTCGAGGTCTCGACCGACAAGGTCGACACCGAGATCCCCTCCCCCGCCGCCGGCATCCTGGCCTCCATCAAGGTCGCCGAGGACGAGACGGTCGAGGTCGGCGCCGAGCTCGCCGTCATCGACGACGGCACCGGCGCTCCCGCCGCCGCTCCGGCTCCGGCCGTCGAGGAGGTCGCGCCGCCGGCCCCCGAGCCGGCCCCGGCCGCCCAGCCCTCCACCGAGCAGGCGGCCCCGGCCCCGGCTCCCACCGCCGAGGCCGCCACCGGCGGCGGCTCCGCCGAGGGCACGGACGTCGTCCTGCCCGCGCTCGGCGAGTCCGTCACCGAGGGCACCGTCACCCGCTGGCTGAAGCAGGTCGGCGAGGAGGTCACGGAGGACGAGCCGCTGCTCGAGGTCTCGACCGACAAGGTCGACACCGAGATCCCGGCGCCCGTCTCCGGTGTGCTGCTCGAGATCACGGTCGGCGAGGACGAGACCGCCGAGGTCGGCGCCAAGCTCGCCGTCATCGGCGCCCCGGGCGCGGCTCCGGCCGCCGCCCCCGCCGCTCCGGCGCCCGCCCCGGCCGCCGCCGCTCCGGCCCCGGCCGCCCCGGCTCCGGCCGCTCCGGCCCCCGCGCCGGCCGCCCCCGCTCCGGCCCCGGCCGCCCCGGCTCCGGCGCCCGCCCCGGTCGCCGCCGCTCCGGCTCCCGCGCCGGCCGCCCCCGCTCCGGCTCCGGTCGCCCCGGCCGCCCCCGCGCCCGCCGCCCCCGCGGGTGACGACGGCGCCTACGTGACCCCCCTGGTGCGCAAGCTCGCCGCCGAGAACGGCGTCGACCTGGCCGCCGTCAAGGGCACCGGCGTCGGTGGCCGTATCCGCAAGCAGGACGTCGTCGCCGCCGCCGAGGCCGCGAAGGCCGCCGCCGCCGCTCCGGCCCCGGCCGCCGCTGCACCGGCCGCCAAGAAGGCGCCGACCCTGGAGGCCTCCCCGCTCCGCGGCCAGACCGTCAAGATGCCCCGCATCCGCAAGGTCATCGGCGACAACATGGTCAAGGCGCTGCACGAGCAGGCGCAGCTGTCCTCGGTCGTCGAGGTCGACATCACCCGGCTGATGAAGCTCCGCGCGCAGGCGAAGGACTCCTTCGCGGCCCGCGAGGGCGTCAAGCTGTCCCCGATGCCGTTCTTCGTGAAGGCCGCGGCCCAGGCGCTGAAGGCCCACCCGGCCGTCAACGCCCGGATCAACGTGGACGAGGGCACCATCACCTACTTCGACACCGAGAGCATCGGTATCGCGGTGGACTCCGAGAAGGGCCTGATGACCCCGGTCATCAAGCACGCGGGCGACCTGAACATCGCCGGCATCGCGAAGGCCACGGCCGACCTGGCGGGCAAGGTCCGCGCGAACAAGATCACCCCGGACGAGCTGTCCGGCGCGACCTTCACCATCAGCAACACCGGCTCGCGCGGCGCGCTGTTCGACACGATCATCGTGCCGCCGAACCAGGTCGCGATCCTCGGCATCGGCGCCACGGTCAAGCGTCCGGCCGTCATCGAGACGGAGGAGGGCACGGTCATCGGCGTCCGCGACATGACGTACCTGACCCTGTCCTACGACCACCGTCTGGTCGACGGCGCCGACGCGGCCCGTTACCTGACCGCGGTCAAGGCGATCCTGGAGGCCGGTGAGTTCGAGGTCGAGCTCGGCCTCTGATCTCCCGGGAACCTCCCAGGGCTGTGCGACGGGTGCCCCCGTCCGGAATTCCTCCGGGCGGGGGCACCCGTGTGTCGGTCCGACGGTGCCCTGTCCGGTACTGGTCTTTACAGGCAAGGTCCGGTGTGAACGTGTAAGTCTCGTCTCACCTGCTGAAAGCGCCCCCGTGCGCCTCTCCTGCGCGGGCCCCCGGCCGTATTGTCTAAACGTCAAACGCCCCCGGAGGCCCGTGCGGCCCCTCCTCGAAGGAGCCCTCATGACCGCGCCCGTCGTCCACTCGCTGCGCGAACAGATCCGCGAGCACATCGTGGAGGGGATCGTCAGCGGGCGCTGGAAGCCGGGCGAGCGGATCGTGGAGCGGCGCATCGCGACCGAGCTGGAGGTCAGCCAGACGCCGGTGCGGGAGGCGCTGCGCGAGCTGGAGTCGCTTCGGTTGATCGAGTCCGCGCCGAACAAGGGCGTGCGGGTGCGCAACCTCACGGCCGCTGACCTGGAGGAGAGCTACCCCGTCCGGGCCGGCCTGGAGGCGATCGCCGCGGAGCTGGCCGCACAGCGGCTCGCCGAGGACTGCTCGGCCCTGGAACCGCATGTCGCCGCCCTGTACGAGGCGGACCGTGACGCGGACGGCACGGCCCAGGTGCGGCACACCGTCGGCTTCCACCGCGAGCTGGTCCGGGCGGCCGGCAACTCGGTGCTGCTGCACACCTGGGAGGGCCTCGGCATCGAGGTGTTCACGGCGCTGTCGATCCGCTGGCTGGGGACCGTGCAGCAGTCGTACGCGGAGGAGCACGAGGAGCTCGTCCAGGCGTTCCGGCGGCAGGACCCGAGGATCGCCGAGCTGGTGAAGGCGCACGTCCTCGGGTGCGCTCCCCGGCCGTAGGACCTGTCCGGCAGATCGGCCGCAGCCGCGCGAGCCCTGGTTCAGTGGAGCGTACACGCGCTCATCCGTGGGCTCCGACCTGCGAAAACCCTCCACCGACGCGGCACCGGGTGCCTGCCCGAAAGGCACCCGGTGCCTACTTTCTCGCAATCGAGAGGTTTTGCCCTTCAACCCTTTGATCGATCATCGATCAGGGAGTTACAGTCACCGACGGGCCGCGGCCGAAGCCACCCATGGCATCGCGCCGTAGCCCATGCCCTGTCCTGCCAAAGACCAAGGGCACCTCCCGAAACACCCTCACAGGGAACCCCCTTCGACTGAGGAAGGCGGCGACATGACCGACCCCCAGGCCATCCAGCCGAGCGCGCTCGACCAGCTCCCCGACCGTGACCCGGAGGAGACCGCCGAATGGCAGGCCTCACTGGACGCGGTCGCCAAGGCGGCCGGGCCGCACCGTGCCGCATACCTGATGCGCCGCACGCTGGAGCGTGCCGAGGGCAACGGCATCGCGCTGCCCAAGCTGCTCGAGACGGACTACGTCAACACCATCCCCACCGCCGCCGAGCCGTCCGCGCCCGGTGACGAGGAGATGGAGCGGAAGATCACCGCGTGGAACCGCTGGAACGCGGCCGCGATGGTCACCCGGGGCGCGAAACACGGCGTCGGCGGTCACATCGCCACCTTCGCCTCCGCCGCCTGGCTCTACGAGACCGGCTTCAACCACTTCTTCAAGGGCAAGGAGACCGACGGCTCGGGCGACCAGCTCTACATCCAGGGCCACGCCTCCCCCGGCATCTACGCCCGCGCCTTCCTCGACGGCCGGCTGGGCGAGCAGCAGCTCGACAACTTCCGTCAGGAGGCGGGCGGCGACGGCCTCCCGTCGTACCCGCACCCGCGGCGGCTGCCCTGGCTGTGGGAGTTCCCGACGGTGTCGATGGGTCTCGGCCCGCTCTCCGCCATCTATCAGGCGCGCTTCAACCGCTATCTCACCAACCGCGGCATCAAGGACGTCTCCGCGTCCCACGTGTGGGCGTTCCTCGGCGACGGCGAGATGGACGAGCCCGAGTCGACGGCGGCACTCGCACTCGCCTCCCGCGAGGGTCTCGACAACCTGACCTTCGTCATCAACTGCAACCTCCAGCGCCTCGACGGCCCGGTCCGCGCGAACTTCAAGATCGTGCAGGAGCTGGAGGCCCAGTTCCGCGGCGCCGGCTGGAACGTGATCAAGTCGCTGTGGGGCTCCGCCTGGGACGAGCTGTTCCAGCTGGACACCACGGGCGCGCTGGTACGCCGGCTGCGCGAGGTACCGGACGCCCAGGTGCAGACGTACCAGACGCGTGGCGCCGCCTACATCCGCCAGGACTTCTTCGGCAAGGACCCGGCGCTCGCCGAGCTGGCGAAGCTGCTGAGCGACGACAAGATCCTCGAGTGTTTCCACCTCTCCCGCGGTGGTCACGAGGCGCGCAAGGTGTTCGCGGCCTACAAGGCGGCCGTGGAGTTCAAGGGCGCCCCGACGGTCATCCTGGCCCAGACGGTCAAGGGCCACACCCTCGGCGAGGGCTTCGCGTCGAAGAACGCCAACCACCAGATGAAGAAGCTCTCGGTGGACGAGTTCAAGACGATGCGCGACCTGCTGGAGCTGCCGATCTCGGACAGCCGGTTCGTCGACGGCGTGGTCCCCTACGGCCACCCGGGCGCCGACTCCCCCGAGGTCCGCTACCTCCAGGAGCGCCGCGCGGCCCTCGGCGGCCCGGCCCCGGCCCGCCGTACGCACGCCCTGGCCCCGCTGCCGGCCCCCGCCGACAAGGCGTTCGCCTCCTTCGACAAGGGCTCCGGCTCCCAGAACGTGGCGACCACCATGGCCTTCGTCCGCCTGGTCAAGGACCTGGTCCGCGACAAGGAGACCGGTAAGCGCTGGGTGCCCATCGTCCCGGACGAGGCGCGCACCTTCGGCATGGAGAGCCTGTTCCCGTCGCTCGGGATCTACTCGCCCAAGGGCCAGACGTACGAGCCGGTCGACCGCGACCAGCTGATGTACTACAAGGAGGCCAAGAACGGCCAGATCCTCAACGAGGGGATCACCGAGGCCGGTTCGATGGCCGACTTCATCGCCGCGTCCACCGCGTACTCCACGCACGGTGAGGCGATGATCCCGTTCTACATCTTCTACTCGATGTTCGGCTGGCAGCGCACGGCCGACCAGATGTGGCAGCTCGGCGACCAGCTCGGCCGCGGTTTCCTGGTCGGCGCCACGGCCGGCCGTACGACCCTGACGGGCGAGGGCCTCCAGCACGCCGACGGCCACTCCCCGGTCATCGCCGCGACCAACCCGGCCGCCCTCAGCTACGACCCGGCGTTCGCGTACGAGATCGCGACGATCGTCAAGGACGGTCTGCGTCGGATGTACGGCGAGGCGGCCCCCGGTGAGGACTCGAACGTCTTCTACTACCTCACCGTCTACAACGAGCCGATGCCGCAGCCGGCCAAGCCGTCCGGCCCCGGCGTCGACGAGGGCATCCTCAAGGGCCTGTACCGCTTCAACACGGCGGAGTCCGCGGGCGTGGAGGTGGCGGCGGCCAACGCCCCGCGCATCCAGCTGCTGAGCTCCGGCACGGCGATCCACTGGGCCCTGAAGGCGCAGCGGCTGCTCGCCGAGGAGTGGGGGGTGGCCTCCGACGTGTGGTCCGCGACCTCCTGGACCGAGCTGCGCCGCGACGCGCTGGAGGCCGACGCGGCCCTCCTGCGCGGTGAGGAGCGCCAGCCGTACGTCCGTCAGGCCCTGCAGGGTGCCGAGGGCCCGGTCCTCGCGGTCTCCGACTACATGCGCCAGGTCCCGGACCAGATCGCGCAGTGGGTGGAGCAGGACTGGTCCTCGTTGGGCGCGGACGGCTTCGGCCTCTCCGACACCCGCGAGGCGGCCCGCCGCCACTTCGGCGTCGACGCCGAGTCGATCGTCGTCGCGGCCCTGGCCCAGCTCGCCCGCCGCGGTGAGGTCAAGGCGGCCTCGGTGAAGGAAGCGCGGGAGCGGTACGGCCTGTAGGTCACGGTTCGACGAAGGGGGGTACGGCGATCGCCGTACCCCCCTTCGCTGTCGGTGGGCCCCGGCATCATGTCCCCATGCGCGCTGCCCGCCTCATCAAGATGGTGCTCCTTCTCCAGTCCCGGCCCACCATGACCGGGTCCGAGCTGGCGCGGGAACTGGAGGTGTCGGAGCGGACCGTCACCCGGGACGCGCAGGCGCTCTCCGAAGCGGGTGTGCCGGTGTACGCGGAGCGGGGACGGGCGGGGGGTTACCGGCTCGTCGGGGGATACCGGACACGTCTGACGGGGCTGGGGCGCGGTGAGGCCGAGGCCCTGTTCCTGAGCGGGGTGCCGGGGGCGCTGCGCGAGATGGGTCTGGAGGACATCGCGTCGGCCGCGCGGCTGAAGGTGTCGGCGGCCCTGCTGCCCTCCCTGCGGGACGCCCCGCGTACGGCGGCGCAGCGGTTCCATCTGGACGCGCCGGCCTGGTTCCGGGAGCCGGCGGCGCCGGCCCTGCTGCCGGTGGTCGCGGACGCGGTGTGGGACGACCGGTGCGTGAGTGCCCGCTACCGGCGCGGGGAGAGCGAGGTGGTGCGGGAGCTGGAGCCGTACGGGCTCGTGCTCAAGGCCGGCGTCTGGTACCTGTGCGCCCGGGTCGGTGCGGCGGGGGCCGGGGCGGGCGCGGGAACGGGGACAGGGACGGGGGCAGGGACGGGCACCGGGAGGGGAGCCTTCCGGACCTACCGCATCGACCGGTTCGTCGGTGCCGACGTTCTGAAGGATCGTTTCATCAGGGACGAGGGCTTCGATCTGCCCGGGTTCTGGGGCGAGCAGGCCGAGCGGTTCGCGCGGTCGATCCTGCGGTCCGAGGTGGTCCTGCGGCTTTCACGGGCGGGGGTGCGCGGCCTGCCGCACGCGGTGGATCCGGTGGCCGCCCGGGACGCGCTGGCCGGCGTCGCGGAGCCGGACGCTCAGGGCTGGGTCACGGTCACCCTGCGCGTCGAGTCGGAAGAGGTGGCGCACACGCAGCTGAGGGGACTGGGGACCGAGGCCGAGGTGCTCTCCCCGGCCGCGCTGAGGGAGCGGTTCGCCGCGGAGGCGGTGCGGCTGACAGCGCTCTACGGGTCTCGGCAAGGGGTCCATGAGGCTCGCGAAACGTGAGGATCCCGCTGGAATCCCCGGCACTCCGGGTGCGTGGCGTACTTCGAGGCACGATGCTGGACGCGTGATGGACGAGACGGAGTTCTGGGAGCTGGTGGACGCCTCCCGCGAGGCCGCCGAGGGAGATCCGGAGGAGCAGGCCGACCTGCTCGTCGAGCGGCTGGTCCGGCTGGATCCGGAGTCCGTCCTCGACTTCGCCCGGCACTTCGAGTCCCGCTTCAACCGCGCCTATCGCTGGGATCTGTGGGGTGCCGCCTGGCTGCTGCTGGACGGGGCCAGCGACGACGCCTTCGACTTCTTCAGGTGCTGGCTGATCGGGCAGGGCCGCGAGGTCTTCGAGGGCGCCCTGCACAACGACCCGGACTCGCTCGCCGACCTGCTGGAGGACTTCGACGAGGAGATCGACGGGGACGGCGAGGAACTCGGCTACGCGGCCGACGAGGCCTACGAGCAGCTCACCGGGACCGTCGCCCCGGACCTGGGCATTCCGCCCGCGCCCGCCGAACCCGAGGGCACGCCCGTCGACTTCGAGAACGAGGGGGCGCTCGCCGAGCGGTATCCCCGGCTCTGGCAGCGCTTCAAGGAGTGACCCTCGCCCGGGTGAGCCTCGTCCGGGGTCACGCCGCGAGCCTGCGGCGGGTGCTGTCCGTCGGGATGTACGCCTGCGCCCCGTCGACCCGCACCGCGTGGTGCATCGGCGCCTTGTTGGCCTGCTCCAGGGCGGACGCGGTCGTCGCGGCCGGGCCCAGAACGACCGCGGCGACGGCGCAGAGCACGGTCCAGGGGCTGCGCGCGGCCCTGCCCCAAACCGGGCTGCGCTCGGTGGTCGCCGAGTCGCCCGCGTTGCCCCTGCTCCCCGTGCTTCCCGCGTTACCCGCGTTCTCCGGGGTTCCCGTGGGTCGGATACGACTGCTGTTCATGATCCCCACCTCCAGTCGGTTCGTCTTGTGCATGACCGTAGGACGCGGGAATGGGAGAACCCTGAACGCCGCCTAAGGCCTTCCTGTGAGAGTCCCCGCGGCCGTTCCGCCCTTGCCGCCCTGTCCCCCCTGTCCGCCCTGTCCGCCCTGTCTGCCCTGTCTGCCCTGTCCGCCTTGTCCGCCCTGTCTGCCCTGGAGCCGGGCCGCCGTCTCGCGGATCTCCGGGAGGCGGGCGATGAGGGCGGCGCCGGGGCAGCTGGTCATGTAGCCGTCCCTGTGACCGGCCAGGGCGGGGAGGGTGGCGGTGGTGCCGGACGCGTACCGGCTGCGGCTGTTGCTGGAGGTGAGCCGGACGTCCGCACGCGGATCCACGCCGGACAGCCCGAGTTTCCACGCGGTCAGGGCGGCGATCGAGTCGACCATCGCCTGCGGCACCGGTACCCCGGCCGTGAAGGTGCCGAGTGCCGCGATGCCGGCCGTGCGGTGGTTGAAGCCCTGGGTGTGGGCACCTGTGACGGGCCGGTCGACCCCGCCCGCGCGGCCCTCGTAGATGGTGCCGCAGCGGTCGACGAGGAAGTTGTAGCCGATGTCGTCCCAGTCCCGGGCGCCGGTCTGGCCCGCGTACAGGTAGCGGATGATGCGGGGCGCGTCGGCGCAGGCGTAGCCGTTGGGCGAGTCGGTGTGGTGCACGAAGACGGCGACGACCTTGTCGTCGTAGCGCGGGGGCGGCTGCGCGTGCCGGGCGAGGTCGTCCAGCCAGACGGCGCGGGGCACGACGGGCGGCCGGGCCGCTCGGTGGGCGGCGGCCGGCCGGGCGGCGGGCGGACGGCCCGCGCCCAGCGCGGCCGTGGCGGCGTGGTCGACGTCGCCCGCGCACAGCCCCAGGGCGGCGACGGCTGCGAGCCCGGGCAGGCAGCCGAGGAGCACGAGGAGCGGGCCCGGTATCCGCGCCGGGCGCCCGCCTCGCGTTCCCCGGGCGCCGCGGGCGGCCGGTCGGAGGGCACACATGGACCCACTGTCGGCCTGTTCCGCTCCGCCCGCGATGTGTGCTGTGCCACCTGGTGGAACCATCCTCCCGGTCCACGACGTTTTTCGGGGTACACGCGTGCGTGGCCGGTTCGCGACGTCACGCGCGCGTGATCGATGGGTAGCTGATCACTGGACCCTTTCCGCACGTACTCACCGACTAGGGGTTCCAAGAGAAAGGCGGCCGTGTGGACCTGCTCGACATCCTGCTGGTGCTGGTGATCCTGGCCTACGCCGGCTCCGGCTACCGGCGCGGGCTGGTGGCCGGCTGTGTCTCGCTGGCCGGGTTCGTGGGCGGCGCGGTGATCGGCGTGTGGGTCCTGCCGTGGCTGATGGACCTGGTGACACCGGGGACCACGGAGGCGACGGTGACGGCGGTGTTCACGGTTCTCGTCCCCGCGGTGGTCGGGCACGAGCTGGCGGGGCGCCTGGCGCTGCGGTTGCGGCGGGAGCTGGACAGCGGGCCGCTCAGGGTGGCCGACGGGGTCGGCGGGGCGGCGGCGAACGCGGTAGCGGTGCTGATCGTGGCATGGGTGGCGGCGAGCGTGCTGGGCGCTTCCTCGTCGCCGGTGGTCACCTCGTCCATAAGGGACTCGCGGCTGCTGGGGGCGGTGCAGGACGCCATGCCGGACACCACGCCCACCTGGTTCTCGCGGGCCACGTCGGCGCTGGCCCAGGCGGGCTTCCCGCAGGTCTTCAACCCCTTCGAGAACGAGTCGACGGCCGCGGTGGCCAGACCCACCGGGGACAGCGTCACGCCGAGCGCGACCGAAGCGGCCAAGCGGAGCACCGTGAAGATCGAGGGTGTCTCGGGCAACCAGGGCCGTGAGGGCAGCGGCTTCGTGTACGCGAGCGAGCACGTGATGACCAACGCGCACGTGGTGGCGGGCATCGACGACCCGACCGTACGGATCGGCGGCGTGGGCCGGTCGTACGACGCGCGCGTGGTGCTCTTCGACCCGGACAAGGACGTGGCGGTGCTGTACGTGCCGGACCTGAAGGCCCCGGTGCTCGGTTTCGACGACGACGCCTCGCGCGGGGACTCGGCGGTCGTCGCCGGCTATCCGCAGGACGGCGACCTGAATCTCCAGGCGGCGACGGTGGCGAACCGGGTGAAGGCGACCGGCCGGAACATCTACAACGACGAGATCGTCACCCGCGAGATCTACTCGATCCGCTCCACCGTCCGCCCCGGCAACTCCGGCGGCCCGCTGCTGACCACCGCCGGCCGGGTCTTCGGCGTCGTCTTCGCCCGCTCCACCTCGGACGACGAGACGGGGTACGTGTTGACGGCGGCCGAGGTCTCCGACGACGCCGAGCGGGCGGCGAGGGCCACACGGCCGGTCGACACGGGCAGGCTGACGACCTTGTGAGGCGCGTCAGGACTACAGCGGGCGCCCCATGAACACGTCGTCCACATACTCCCCGCCCAGCAGGAACTCCTCCGGCAGCACGCCCTCCACCACGAACCCCTCGGACTCGTAGAGCTTGCGGGCGGGGGCGTTGTGGCCGAGGACGCGCAGGGTGATGCGGCGGGCGCCCTGCCTGCGGGCCTCGTCGAGGGCCGCCCGGATCAGCGCCCGTCCGACGCCCCGGCCGCGCCCCTCGTCGAGGACGGCGAGGCCCTGTATCTGTCGGACGTGCGCGTTGCAGGCGAGCGGCGTGGGCAGCCCCAGGCGGACATAGCCGATGACCCGGCCGTCCAGTTCGGCGACCAGGTGGTCCTCGGGGATGTGGCGCTCGTCGAAGAAGGGGTTGTAGGGCGGCTCCGGTTCGGGCGTGACCGCGTGCACGTGGGACCAGGTCAGACGGTCGACGAGGGCCAGCGCCTCGGCGTCGGCGGACCGTGCGGTGCGGATGCGGGGTGCGGAAGGTTCGGGCATGACCCTCACCCTATGGCGGGGCGGCGGCGACCCGACCGGGGTTTTATCCGGTGACCGGGCAGGATGGCCGCATGGAACGTGAGCGAATCGCGGTGGCCGGCGCGTCCGGACTGATCGGCAGCGCCCTGGTGCGGTCACTGACCGCGGACGGACACGAGGTGGTACGTCTCGTGCGCCATGCGCCCAGGGGCTCGGACGAGGTGCGCTGGGATCCCGAGCGGGGGCAGGTGGACACGGCGGGGCTCGCCGGGTGCGACGCCGTGGTCAATCTGGCCGGGGCCGGGGTCGGCGACCGGCGCTGGAGCGAGGCGTACAAGAGGCGGATCCACGACAGCCGGGTGCACGGTACGGCGGCGCTGGCGAAGGCCGTCGCCTCGCTCGACGAACGGCCCCGCGTGTTCGTGAACGGCAGCGCGATGGGTCTGTACGGCGAGACGGGCGAGCGGGTCGTGGACGAGAGCTCGCCCGCCGGGAGCGGCTTCCTGCCGGAGCTGTGCGTGGAGTGGGAGGCGGCCGCGGGTCCCGCCCAGGAAGCGGGCGTCCGTACGGTCTTCACCCGGACCGGGCTGGTCGTGGCGCGGGGCGGCGGGGCCTGGGCCAAGCTGTTCCCTCTCTTCACGGCCGGGCTCGGGGGGCGGATGGGCGACGGCCGGCAGTACTGGTCGTACATCGCGCTGCACGACGAGGTGGCGGCGATCCGGCATCTGCTCGACCGGGGTGACCTGTCCGGGCCGTTCAACCTGACCGCGCCCGAGCCGCTGACGAACCGTGAGATCACCGAGTCGATGGGGCGGGTGCTGCGCCGGCCGACGCTCTTCGCGGTGCCGGCGCCGGTGCTTCGGACGGTGCTGGGCGAGATGGCCGGGGATGTGCTGGGCAGCGCGCGGGTGGTGCCGAAGCGACTGCTGGAGTCCGGGTTCACCTTCGCGTTCCCGGGGATCGAGGACGCCATCCGAGCAGCCTGATCCTCCATGTGACCGTATGCGACCGCCGTGCGACCGTGCCCTGTTCATGCGCGACTGTTCCTGACCGATCACGGCCCTAACCTCGATCCGAACTCGGGTATCCGGGACGGCTGTTGGGGGCATGACGTCTCCACCGGCCGCGCAACCTCGAGGAGGGGCACGTGCTTGAGCCCGCGTACCAGGCAGATGTCGTCGTGGTGGGAGCCGGAGTCGCCGGACTCTCCGCCGCGCACCGGCTGGCCAGCGCAGGAGTAACGACCGCAGTCCTGGAGGCCGCTCCCTGGGTGGGCGGCCGCATGTCGACGGAGAAGGTCGACGGGTTCCGGCTCGACCGCATCGGACAGCTGCTGTCCACGGCGTATCCCGAACTGGACCGGACACCGGGGCTGGACGCGCTCGTCCTGCGTCCGTTCGCGCCGGGGGTGCTGCTGCACAGCGACGGGCGCCATCACCGCGCGGGCGCACAGACGGGCGCGGGGAGCGCAAGGGGCGCACTGCACGCCGTACGCGCCCTGGCGAGCGCTCCCCGGCCGGGTGTGTTGCCCAGGCCCCGCGCCGGCGGCTCCCTGTCCACACAGGTTCGGCCGACGGCCCCGCCGAGGAGCCGGGCGGGGGCACCCCTGGGCAGCGCCGTGGACCAGGCCCGGCTGGGCGCCGCGCTCACCCGGATCGCGGTCACCCCCGCCGACCGGCTGATGCGTCGACCGGAACTGCCCGCCGCCCGGGCGCTCGCGGCCCGTGGACTGCCCGCCCGCACGATCGAGGGCTTCCTGCGTCCGCTGCTCGCCGCGCTGCTCTGCGACCCCGACCTCACCACCTCGAGCCGCTGCGCGGACCTCGCGCTGCGCGCCTTCGCGGCGGGCCGGCTGTCGTTGCCGGAGGGCGGGGCGGAGGTGCTGCCCGAACTGCTCGCGCGGACGCTGCCGCCGGGCACCGTGCACACCGGCGTGCGGGTCACCTCGGTCTCCACGACCTCGGTGACGACCGCCGAACACGGTGAGTTCCGGTGCCGCGCCGTACTGGTGGCCACCGACGCGCGCACCGCGGCGGAGCTGCTGCCCGGACTGCGGGTGCCCGACTTCCACCCGGTGACGGTCGTCCACCACACGACGGACGAACCGCCCGCGACCGGCGCGTCGCTGCTTCTCGACGCCGACCGGGGCGGGCCGGTCGCGCACACGTCGGTGGTCAGCCGGGTCGATCCGAGCCGCGCGCCGGCGGGACGCGCGCTGATCTCGTCCACGGTCCTCGGTACTCCGCCGCCGGGCGTCGACACCGCCGTACGCATGCATCTGTCCCGGCTGTACGGCACCTCGACCGCGCGCTGGGAGACCCTGGCCGTCCATCACACCTCCGAGGCCGTGCCGGCGATGCGGGCGCCGCACGATCTGCGGCGGCCGGTGCGGTTGCTGGCGGGCCTGTACGTGTGCGGCGACCACCGGGACACCAGCACCGTGCAGGGCGCGCTGCACTCGGCGCACCGGGCCGCCTCGGCGATCGTCTCCGATCTGCGCGCCGCCGGTTCACTGCACGGCGCCGAACCCTTGCCGACGGCCCGTCAGGAGCAGGCAGCGGCCTGACCGCCCCTACTCCCTGTCCCCGTCCCGGGGGGGGCCGTCCTGGGGGGCCGTCCCGGGGGCCGTCCCCAGACCCCCGGCCCATGCCCACCCGCCACCCTCTCGGTCAGTTGAAGGGCCAGGTCAGCCTCTGTCGGCCCGTCCGGCGACTGAGGACGAGGCCCGTTCAGGGCCGAAGCGGGTGTCCGGGAACGGCGTTCCCCGGGGGCGGTGGGTCGGTCACCCCAGCGCCGACACCTTGTCGCGGTAGTTGCGGGCCGGGGTCGCGTCCTTGTACGGCTCCAGTCTGCGCTCGAAGTCCCGCACGTACTCCAGCGCGCGCACGGACCGCATCTCCGCCGCCTGCCCCGCGGCCTCGGCGGCCAGCTGGCAGGCCTGGTCGAGCTCGCCGAGGCCGAGACGGGCGGAGGCGAGGACGACGCGGCAGAACACCCGGCTGCGGGCGTGCGCGGCGGGCCGCAGCTGGAGCGAGCGTTCGGCGTGCTGGGCGGCCGCCCGGAACTGCTGGAGGTCCCGGTGGCAGTGCCCGAACTCGTCGGCCAGCTGCGCCTCGTCGAAGAAGCGCGCCCAGTGCGGCACCTCGTCGCCGGACTTGGCCGCCTCCAGCGCCCGTTCGGCGCGGACGAGGGCGGCGGTGGAGGCACGCACCTCGCCGAGCACGCCGTGCCCGCGCGCCTCCGCCGAGTGCAGCAGCGCCTGCACGATGGGCGGGGCGCCCGTGCCGACCCCCTGCTGGGCCACCCGCGCGAGCTGCACGGCCTCGCGCCCGTGGCCGAGGTAGACGGCCTGGCGGCTCATGGTGACGAGGACGAAGGAGCCGTACGCCCGGTCCCCGGCCGCCTGGGAGAGGCGCAGGGCCTGGACGAAGTAGCGCTGGGCCAGCCCGTGCGCGGCGATGTCGAAGGAGGTCCAGCCCGCGAGCCGGGTCAGGTCGGCGGCCGCGCCGAACAGACGGCGGCCGGTCTGCTCGCCGTAGGCGCCGCGCAGCATCGGCTCGCACTCGTGCTCCAGATAGCGCACGAGGGCCTGGCGGGCGTGCCCGCCGCCGTACCGGTCGTCGAGGGTGCGGAAGAGCTCTCCGACCGAGCGGAGCGCGGAGATGTCGCCGCCGGTGACCCGCTGCCCGAGGCCCCGTTCGCTGCCCTGGCCACGCTGCCGGGGCACGGCCGAGGGACCGGGCGTCACCGGGGCGGGCGCGGGCCCGGGATGCGCGGACGGGGGCTGCGCGGGAGCGGTGGGCCGCAGGACCGGGCGGCCCTGGACGGGCACCCGGGCGGCCGGCTCGCTGCGGCCGACCTTCTCGTCGGCCCGCCCGATCAGCCAGTCACGGCTCGGCACGACGAGTCCGGCGGGCGTGAAGGCGATCTTGCGGAGCTCGGCGTGGCTGCCGGAGTCCTTGCGCCAGAGCCCGCCGACGATGTCGATGGCCTCCTCGGGCGTGCCGGCGAACTCCAGGCCCGCGTAGACGGGGGCGCAGGCGTCCAGCCCGAGGTCCTGGGCGGTGAGGCGACGGCCCAGGCGCCGGGTGAAGACCTCGGCGATGAGCGCGGGGGTGGTGCCCCGGGGCTGCTGCCCACGCAGCCACCGGGTGACGGACGTCTTGTCGTATCTGAGGTCCAGCCCGTGTTCGAGGCCGAGCTGATCGACGCGACGGGCCAGTCCCGCGTTGGAGAAGCCCGCTTCTGCGATGAGCGCGGCGAGCTGGCGGTTGGGAGTGCGCTGCGCGGGTCGTTCCGTCATCTGCGGTGCGGTCTCCTGCCTGCCGGGCCTTTGACGTGCCCGGATGAAGTGCCCTGCTGCTGTGAGCAGCCCGTTTGGCCTCGTGAACGGCGCGAATGTAGCTGAGCGTGAGCAGGTGGTCGCAGATCTCGACGTTCATTCATCCGATCGTGTGAGGATTGCCCCCGGGGCTGACGCGGAGCGCGCGGACGTACAGTGGCTTGGGCGCGTTACGTGCCTGACGACTTTCCAGGGAGGCGCTTGCCGTGAGCGAGCTGCGGTTCGTCCGGATGGGGTTCGGCGGGGACGCCGTCGAGTACCAGGAGGCGTGGGACGAACAACGCCGCGTGCACGCGGCGCGGTTCACCGACGAGGCGCCGGACACCGTGCTGCTCCTGGAGCACCCCCCGGTGTACACGGCGGGCCGGCGCACCGCCGACGACGAGCGCCCCCTGGACGGCACCCCGGTCGTGGACGTGGACCGCGGCGGCAAGATCACCTGGCACGGGCCGGGGCAGCTGGTGGGCTACCCGATCCTGAAGCTGCCGCGGCCGGTGGACGTCGTCGCTCACGTGCGGCGCCTCGAGGACGCGCTGATCCGGGTGTGCGCGGAGTTCGGCCTCGAGACGTCCCGGGTCGAGGGCCGGAGCGGGGTGTGGGTGCTCGGCGATCCGGTGGAGCGGCGCCCCTCGCTCGGCGGACTGTCGCTGGACTTCGACCCCAGGCTCACCGACGAGGAGTTCGATCCGCGGCTGAACGGCCCGGAGTACGCCCCGTCCAACGCGGGTCAACGGCGCGAGGACCGCAAGATCGCGGCGATCGGGATCAGGGTCGCCAAGGGCGTCACGATGCACGGCTTCGCGCTCAACGTGAACCCGGACAACAAGTGGTTCGACCGGATCATCCCGTGCGGGATCCGGGACGCGGGCGTCGCCTCGCTGGCGAACGAGCTGGGCCGGGACGTCACGATCGACGAGGTGCTGCCGGTGGTGGAGCGGCATCTGAACGACGTCCTCGAGAACGCGGAACCCAAGCCGCGGGAGATCGAGAAGGCGGCCGTCTGAGGGGGAATGGTCCCCTCGGCTCTGAGGTTGGCCTCACAGCAGGGCTCGGTAAACACGGGCGTACCCTGGTGTACGCCGAAGAATCGAAAGTCTAAGCAGACAGGCAGGGAGCCGACGTGTCCGCAGTCGCACCCGACGGACGCAAGATGCTGCGCCTGGAGGTCCGCAACAGCCAGACCCCCATCGAGCGCAAGCCCGAGTGGATCAAGACCCGGGCGAAAATGGGTCCCGAGTACACCAAGATGCAGAACCTCGTGAAGAGCGAGGGATTGCACACCGTGTGCCAGGAAGCGGGCTGTCCCAACATCTACGAGTGCTGGGAAGACCGCGAGGCCACCTTCCTGATCGGCGGCGACCAGTGCACCCGGCGCTGTGACTTCTGCCAGATCGACACCGGCAAGCCCGAGGCACTGGACCGGGACGAGCCGCGGCGCGTCGGCGAGTCCGTCGTCACGATGGACCTGAACTACGCCACCATCACCGGCGTCGCCCGCGACGACCTGGCGGACGGCGGGGCGTGGCTCTACGCCGAGACCGTCCGGCAGATCCACGCGCAGACCGCCGAGCGGGAGGCCGGGCGCACGAAGGTGGAGCTGCTCGCCCCCGACTTCAACGCCGTCCCGGAGCAGCTCGAAGAGGTCTTCTCCTCGCGGCCCGAGGTGTTCGCGCACAACGTCGAGACGGTTCCGCGGATCTTCAAGCGGATCCGGCCCGGCTTCCGTTACGAGCGTTCGCTGGCCGTCATCACGGCGGCCCGCGACTACGGGCTCGTCACCAAGTCGAACCTGATCCTCGGCATGGGCGAGACCCGCGAGGAGGTCGGCGAGGCGCTTCGGCAGCTGCACGACGCCGGCTGCGAGCTGGTGACCATCACGCAGTACCTGCGGCCCTCCGTGCGCCACCACCCGGTGGAGCGATGGGTCAAGCCGCACGAGTTCGTGGAGCTCAAGGAGGAGGCCGAGCAGATCGGCTTCTCCGGCGTGATGTCGGGCCCGCTGGTACGGTCCTCCTACCGTGCCGGGCGCCTGTACCAGATGGCCGTCGAGAAGCGTGGGGCGTTCATCGCCTCGCAGGCCGTCTGACGCGACGTCAGCTTCCTTGCGCCGTACGGACGCAGGCCGAGTGTGTGAATTCACGCACAAGCTGCTACTCGCCAGTAGTGACCGATTCGACGCGGCTCCGGCCGTCCTCGCAGATGAGGGCGTACGCCGGGGCCGCGTCAGCGTTTCGGCCCTGCGCATCAAGGATTCATTCGTGTTTGACCGCTCGGTCACGCCCTGGTAACACCAAACAGTGACGCTGGTATCACGTCACGTAGAACCCAGCCCCGTACCCGAAGCCGTCCGAGGGGGACACCCGTCATGCAGGCCGCGCCCGTTCGCGCCACCGCGATCCCGACCTTCAGCACCGCACTGCGCGCCGTCGAGTCGCTGCTCATGAGCAGCGGCCAGCGCACCGCCCGTCGCAACGCCTGGACCTCCGTGCTGGAGGACCGCCGTCGCGCCAAGGACCGGGTCGAGGCGCAGCGCGTCCTCGAGGCGGTCACCTCCGTCCGCCCCTGACCCCACCCCCTCCCCACACCTCCCCTCCTGCCGTCGTAGGCGCTCCCGGGGCCACGTAGACTTCGTGGCATGGCGAGAAGTGACAGCGCGGCGGACGCCGCTAACCCCGGGCGACTGAAGCAGATCGCCCTGACGTTCAAGATGACCCACAAGGCCGACAAGACGATCGGTTTCGTCCTCGCGGGTGTCTTCCTCATCACGTTCGGCGTCTTTCTCGCGATCGGTTTCCTGATCGACCACCCGGTCTACCTGGGGATCCTGGGCTTCCTGCTCGCCTTCCTCGCGACGGCGATCGTGTTCGGACGCCGGGCGGAGCGGGCCGCCTTCGGTCAGATGGAGGGCCAGCCGGGCGCGGCCGCGGCCGTCCTGGACAACATCGGCCGGGGCTGGACGACCACCCCCGCCGTGGCGATGAACCGCAGCCAGGACGTGGTGCACCGGGCCGTCGGCAAGGCCGGCATCGTCCTGGTCGCCGAGGGCAACCCGAACCGGGTGAAGAGCCTGCTGGCCGCCGAGAAGAAGAAGATGAACCGCGTCGTGGCGGACGTGCCGGTGCACGACGTGATCGTCGGCACGGGCGAGGGCCAGGTCGCGCTGAAGAAGCTGCGCACCACCCTGCTGAAGTACCCGCGGGTCCTGGCCGGCCCGCAGGTGACCGCCACGAACGACCGGCTGCGCGCCATGGGCGACCTGATGAGCAACATGCCGCTGCCGAAGGGGCCGATGCCGAAGGGCATGCGCCTGCCGAAGGGCGGCGGCAAGGCCCGCTGAGCCGCTCTTCACCCCACCGTCACGAAGGGGCGCCCGGATCACTCCGGGCGCCCCTTCGTCGTACCGCCGGCGCGTACCGTCGGCGCGTGTGACCACGGCGGGCGTGCGGCCGACGCACGTATGGCCGCGGCGGGCGTGCGGCCGACGCACGTATGACCGCGGCGGGCGTGCGGCCGACTCGCGTATGACCGCGGCGGGCGTGCGGCCGACTCGCGTGTGCCGGGTCTCAGATCCGCACTTCCACCGTCCGGGCCAGCCGGTCGTGCAGGCCGCGGCCGTCGCGGTCCCAGACCAGGGCCGGGACGGCCAGGCAGAGCAGGACCGTGCGCACCGCGGAGCGCAGGGGGCTGACGGTGCCGGTCTCGACGGAGACCACGCGCAGGCCGAAGAGGCGCTTGCCCGGGGTGAAGCCGACCGTGCCGACCGTCAGGAGACTCATCACGAGGAAGACCAGCAGGGCCCAGTTGCTGGTGGCGGGCCGGTAGCCGTCGGTGATCAAGCTGTATGCGATCAGGACGCCGAGGCCCCAGTCCACCGCCAGGGCGCCGAGCCGCCTGCCGGGGCGGGCGATCGAGCCCGGTCCCTCCTCCGGCAGACCGAGCTGCTCGCCCCGGTGTCCGAAGTCGACACCGGCTTCCTCAGCGGCCGCGCGGGGGCCCGAGAGCCACGAGCCGATTGCATCCCTGTTGTCCACCCGTCCACGGTACTGCGCCCGTTTCGCGATACGGACAGGTGGGGTACACCGGGCAGGGTCCGGTTAACTTGTGCGAAACAAATGGGTCACGCCCGAGAAATCACCCGTCCCTAGGGTCGACGACAGCGTGTGCCACCGCACTGGCCGCACGAACGAACTACCACCCCGGCTCGACGGCCGGGAGTAGGAGGAGCTGGATGTTCCAGAACGCCGACGAGGCCAAGAAGTTCATCGCGGACGAGGACGTCAAGTTCGTCGACGTCCGCTTCTGCGACCTGCCGGGCGTCATGCAGCACTTCACGCTGCCGGTCGAGGCGTTCGACCCGGACGAGGAGCTGGCCTTCGACGGCTCGTCGATCCGCGGTTTCCAGGCCATCCACGAGTCCGACATGGCACTGCGCGCCGACCTGTCGACCTCGCGCGTGGACCCGTTCCGCCGCGACAAGACGCTGAACATCAACTTCTTCATCCACGACCCGATCACGGGCGAGCAGTACTCCCGTGACCCGCGCAACGTGGCGAAGAAGGCGGAGGCGTACCTGGCGTCGACCGGTATCGCCGACACCGCGTACTTCGGCCCCGAGGCCGAGTTCTACGTCTTCGACAGCGTGCGCTTCCAGACCTCGGCGAACGAGTCCTTCTACCACATCGACTCCGAGGCCGGCGCCTGGAACACCGGTGCGCTCGAGGACAACCGCGGTTACAAGGTCCGCTACAAGGGCGGCTACTTCCCGACCCCGCCGGTCGACCACTTCGCCGACCTGCGTGCGGAGATCTCCCTGGAGCTGGCCGCGTCCGGCCTCCAGGTCGAGCGCCAGCACCACGAGGTGGGCACCGCCGGCCAGGCCGAGATCAACTACAAGTTCAACACGCTGCTCGCCGCGGCCGACGACCTCCAGCTCTTCAAGTACATCGTGAAGAACGTCGCCTGGCGCAACGGCAAGACCGCGACCTTCATGCCGAAGCCGATCTTCGGCGACAACGGCTCGGGCATGCACGTCCACCAGTCCCTGTGGACCGGCGGCTCCCCGCTGTTCTACGACGAGGCCGGTTACGCGGGCCTGTCCGACATGGCGCGCTACTACATCGGCGGCATCCTCAAGCACGCCCCGTCGCTGCTGGCCTTCACCAACCCGACGGTGAACTCCTACCACCGTCTGGTCCCCGGCTTCGAGGCCCCGGTCAACCTGGTGTACTCGCAGCGCAACCGCTCCGCCGCGATGCGTATCCCGATCACGGGCTCGAACCCGAAGGCCAAGCGCGTCGAGTTCCGCGCGCCCGACTCCTCCGGCAACCCGTACCTGGCGTTCTCCGCCCTGCTGCTCGCGGGCCTGGACGGCATCAAGAACAAGATCGAGCCGGCCGAGCCGATCGACAAGGACCTCTACGAGCTGGCCCCCGAGGAGCACGCGGGCGTCGCGCAGGTCCCGACCTCGCTCCCGGCCGTCCTGGACCGCCTCGAGGCGGACCACGAGTTCCTGCTCGCCGGCGACGTCTTCACGTCCGACCTGATCGAGACGTGGATCGACTACAAGCGCACCAACGAGATCGCCCCGCTCCAGCTGCGTCCGCACCCGCACGAGTTCGAGCTGTACTTCGACGTGTGATATCGCCCCAGGTCAGAGCGGCTATCCGTTCCCCTGGGCCGTCTGTGGGCCGTCGGCCGTGCTCTTCCCACTCTGGGACGGGCACGGCCGGCGGCCTTTTGCGCTCAAGGTCCGGGAGACACTCCCTTGCCGAACACTGAGTCGATGGCCCGGCGCGCCCGGTCCCTGCTGTTCGGCATCAGGTGCGTGTACGTCCGCAGCGTGAACCCTGGGTCTGAGTGACCGAGGTACTCGGCCAGGGCCTTGATGTTCTCTCCCGAGTCCAGCAGGACCGACGCGTGGCAGAGTGACGTCGATTGAGGGCCGGCGGGTGATGTGCGCGGCAAGCGCATCCTTGCCGACTCGGAAACCTCGCTCACGGCCGGCCTGGCGCAGGCCCTCGAAGGGGTGGCAGCTCTGCACCCTGAATGCGACCTCAGCAATCCCGGAACACCCTCGGCGACGGTTGCGATCTTGCGGCAGCGAGAGGGGCAGCTAGACCACCTGGTCTTGGCGGACTCCCCCATCGTGCTCGATTGCCATCAAGGCTATTCCGTGATCACTGACCTGCGAGTGGGCCAGATCCTTCCCGAGTTGAAAGCCGAAGTCGCTCGGCACGAGACCCATACGGCAGGGCACAAAGAAGCGCTGCGGAACTTGGTGTTCGCACAGAGGGAGACCCGCAACACGGCCACTGGATATTGGGTCGCGGCCGCTGGCCCCGAAGCCGCGGAACACGCACTGACCGGCAGCGTTCCCACCGATGACGTACGCGCCGCCGCCCTGCTGTCCGACGGCGCGGCCTGTCTCGTGACGGACTACGCCATGTCGTCCTGGCCCGAAGTCTTCGCGACCCTTCGGGCCGGGGGGCCGCGAGAGTTGATCGACACCGTTCGGAGAGTGGAGGCCACGGATCCCAAGGGCCAACGGTGGCCACGCTACAAGTCAGGCGATGACGCTTCCGTCGCCTTCTGCCAGTGCGAATAGGGTCTGGTCGGCACTGGTAGTCACGCTCCGGGCGGATGTACGGGCATGAACGAGGTCGAACGGCTGCGGATCATGCTCTGACCAGCCCGAACAGACCTCGAAAGCGAGTACGGAAGCCTGTCTACCTCGGCCAGACCTTTGCCTCATCAAGCCCCGGCTGCGCTCCGCTCCGCCGGGCGCGCTCCCGGCTCCGCTGCGGGCGCCGCTCCTGCCTTCGGCCCGCTCCGCCCGCACTGCGCCAACGCGCGCCCACAGCGGGTAGGACCGTGGCCATGGGGTGATCACCGCAGAGCAGGCAGTGCCTCCGGCGGGGGCGCTCAGACTCCGAGATGGCCAGGGGACCGTACGCGAGTGCCGGCGGAGTAGTGGTGTACGCGGGGTGCTCCCAGGCCGTCAAGGTCGTTCGTACAGTGGCGCCCTCCACCTTGACGCCCTGAACCACGCCCGCTCCACGGTGCGTGGGTCGACGGCAGACGGGATGGGAGCTGGGTGAGTGGTGGGTTGAAAAATGGTCGGCCACTCCAGACGACAATGCTTGCGCCAACTAGGCCGCATTGAAGTGGATTTCGATTGCGCATAGCTCGAATGGCGTACTACCCGGCCGATCGCTAGTCTTGAAGGGAGGGGGATGCGGATGTGGGAGTGCGGGTCATTAGGAGCCAC
Organism: Streptomyces sp. NPDC088157; assembly: GCF_044741545.1. Taxonomy (NCBI): domain Bacteria; kingdom Bacillati; phylum Actinomycetota; class Actinomycetes; order Kitasatosporales; family Streptomycetaceae; genus Streptomyces; species Streptomyces sp. NPDC088157. The sequence goes on along the minus strand of NZ_JBIUSU010000001.1, from coordinate 1,127,881 downwards.
CCCCGTCGAATCCGGACCCGACGGGGTTTAGGGAAATCGTTCCGAGCACGCCCATGCGTCCTTCTATCTCCGTACTCACACGGCACGATATTGCCCGAGGCAATAAGGCAGTTGCACCGTAATGGACAGGAGATTCCCATGAGCAAGACATACGAAGATGTTGCGGCACAGGCGATGTACGCGCCGACCGAGGCCGTACAAGCAGAAGAACGGGTCGCATCGGAGGAAAGCCTGGCGCGCATAGCACTGGTGGTGGGCGGAACAGGGCATGGGCAATTCTGGTTCCCAGTCACGCACCCAGCGATCAACCGTAACAGCGTCGTTGTCGCATCGATCACTGAGCTCGGGTTCGACGGTTCGGGAGCATTCCCCCACCCGGGACTTGCTCGAATGCAAATAAGCAACGTCGTACCTCGAGCTTTCGGCGGGCAGGTCGATTTCTGGCTGAACATTGATTGGCCAAACGATCTGGCGTTTAGGGTCAACTTCCAGGTCGAGTGAGCTTTCAGGACTCGGAGTGGTGACGGCATCGCAGTACAGCAGCGAAGTACAGCAACGCCACCGACCTGAGCCGCACATTCATGCCTCTCGTGGACCGGTTGGCCGGCACAGCAGACCTCAGTGGCCTCCCCGCCCGTAGTTCGCATCGATCCTTCACTTCTTCGACGTGTGATCGGCCCCGGGCCGGCAGGCCCCTGAGCCATCGGCCCTCCGGGCCGTGCCGACGCCCCCGTTCCTGTTTCTCAGGGCGGGGGCGTCGTCGTATGGTTTCTGGCACTGCTGTTCGACGAGGAGCCTCGACAGAGGTGACGGGGGAGACACGGGGATGCCCGAACAGGACGACGCGGAGCGGGAGTTCGACCTCAAGTGGGCGGACGGCGCGGCGCACAAGGAACCGTCGGCGCGGGCCAGGATGCTGGCCGCCCGGTGGAAGGAGAACCCACCCGAGCCGGTCCCGTTCCGCGGCGACCCGGACCGGGTGGCATCGCCCCGGTCCTCATGGCTGTCGACGGCGCTCGTGCTGGGCTGCGTGGCCGCGGTGATCCTCCTGCTGGGGTACGCGCGGTTCCGGGCGCCGTACTAGGGAGGGCGCGGGACCGGGGGCGGGCTGCCGCCCCCGGTCCCGCCGGTGCTCGTGCCGGTCGCACCCGGGGAGCCTTTGCTCCACCCAGGACCGTTCGGGGACCGTTCATGGGGGTGGGGCGGTGCACACTGGCAGTGGGGCGAGTGCCTGACTGCGGGGTGATGCAGATGCAGAGCCGTTTCCGGAGCGACCGGCGGTTGACCGTGCGGATGACGGTCACGTTGTTCCTGCTCGGACTGTTGTACGTGGCCTTCGTCGCCGCGTTGGTCGTGTTGCTGAAGTCGTGGGTGCTGGTCGCGGTCGTCGCGGCGGCCATGCTGGGCGCGCAGTACTGGTTCTCCGACCGGGTCGCGCTGTTCGCGATGCGCGGGCGGGTCGTGGAGCGGGAGGAGTATCCCGAGCTGCATGCCGTGATCGACCGGCTGTGCGCGATCGCGGACATGCCGAAACCGGTGGTCGCCGTCTCGGAGATGGGCATGCCGAACGCGTTCGCGACGGGCCGGAACCCCGATCACGCGGTGGTGTGTGTGACGACGGGGCTGCTGAGGCGGCTGGAGCCGGCCGAGCTGGAGGGTGTGCTCGCGCACGAGCTGTCGCACGTGGCGCACAAGGACGTGGCGGTGATCACCGTCGCGTCGTTCCTGGGCGTGATCGCGGGGCTGATCGTGCGGTTCGCGTTCTACTCGCAGGTGTTCGGCGGCGCGCGCCGGGACCAGAACGCCGCCGTCGTGTTCGCCGCCGTGATGGGCGTCTCGGCTGCCGTGTACGCGATCAGTTTCCTCCTCATCCGGGCACTGTCCCGGTACCGGGAGCTGGCGGCGGACCGGGCGGCGGCGCAGCTGACCGGCCGGCCCTCGGCGCTGGCCTCCGCGCTGACGAAGGTCTCCGGCGACCTGGCCCGTATCCCGACGAAGGACCTGCGGACGGTCCAGGCCTTCAACGCCTTCTACTTCACTCCGGCGCTGGGCGCCGAGCCCGGCGTGGCGGGGCTGTTCTCGACCCACCCGAGCCTGGAGCAGCGGCTCGAGCAGCTGGGGCGGATCTCCGCCGAGCTGGGCGAGGCCGCCACTCCGGGGGAGGCGGGCTGATCATGGGGCTGCTGGACATCCTGCTCGGCCGCACCAAGCCGGTCGTGCCCGACCTGGACCAGCTGTTCGCGCTGCCTTCGGCGGCGGTGACGCTGGAGGCGGCGGCCGGGCTCACCCCGACCGGGCAGGGTGCCGTGTGTTTCGCGACCGTCGAGGGTTCGGCCTTCGAGCAGACGCACCGCGAGGTTCAGGCGCTCCTCGACGCGGACACCGAGCGGACCGGTCCCCCGGTGCGGCTCGTGCGGGACGACTACGGCTACTCCTGGCTGGTCTCGGAGCGCGCTCCCGACCAACTGCCGCTGCTGGTCAATGATCTGCACGCGGTGAACAGCGCGATGGAGGTCAACGGTTTCGGTCCCCAACTGCTGTGCTCGCTCGCCGGATTCGAGGAACAGCGGGCGGCGACGGAGGCGGCGGGCGGGCGGCGGCTGGCGCTCGTGTACCTGTACAAACGGGGTTCGTACTACCCGTTCGCGCCGCTGCCCGGTCCGGGGCAGCGGCGCGACAGCGCACTGGAGTTGCAGGTGCGGGCCGCCCTCGCGAGCGACCTGCGGATCGAGCAGGACCTGAGCCGCTGGTTCCCGGTGTGGGGAGCCCCCGGCCTGTAGGCGGATCGGCCGGGCGCCCTACTTGGTGCGCTCGCGCTCCTGACGGCGGGACTCCAGAGGGCGCTCGCGACGGTAGCGGCGCTCCCACTTGGCCTGCTTGTCACGGCGGTCGCGGTACGCCCTGTACGACGTCGGCGCGGCTCCCGCGCTCGGGGCGGGGCCGGGCGTGGACCCGGCGGACGGCGCGGACGAGTCGAGTCCGTACCGCACGTACAGGAACAGCACGCCGGCCGCGGCGAGCCAGTAGAGCGGGTTTCCGAATCCCAGGACCACCAGGACGACGGCCCCGGAGAGAACGACGGTACCCATGGTGTGCCTCCTTTCCTGGGCAGGGACGACTACTGTGCGTTGTGTTGGGGGTGGGTCGGCGTCTTCAGGGTACGGAATCCGTCACTCACCGTGCATCTCCTTTTCCGCGGGCCCGGAGCCGGGCGGATCGGGCTCCGTGAGTGAATGGAGCGCATGAGCGATCTGTCTCCTTTCACGCACGAGTTCGACGGTGAACGGCTCAGCGGGGTGCACGGCGGCGGCGGTCCCGGAACGGTCACCGCCGTCGTGCTGCACGGAGCCGGCAACGGCAGCAAGGAGCGACTGCTGCCGCTGGCCCGGGAGTTCACCGCCCACGGCTGCCGCGCCCTGGCCCTGGACTTCTCCGGACACGGCGAAAGCAGCGGCGCACTGCGGGAGTTGAGCCTGCGCCGACGCTTCGAGCAGGCGGTCTCCGTGATCGACGCCCATGTACCGGCGGACGGGCCGCTGGCGCTCGTCGGGTTCAGCATGAGCGGGCAGACGGTGGCCGACCTGGCCGCGTTCTACCGCGACCGCGTCACGGCCCTGGGACTGTGCGCCCCCGCGGTGTACGCGGCCCGGGCGTGGGATGTTCCGTTCGGGGAGGGGGACGGGGAGTTCAGCGCGATCATCCGTAGCCCAGGGAGCTGGCGGGAGGCGCCCGCACTCGACGTGCTGCGGGGCTACGAGGGCCGTGCGGTGCTCGCCGTGCCGGGCACCGACACGGTGATCCCGCCGCAGGTGACCGAGGCGGTACAGGACGCGCTCGCCACCCGCGCCCGGTACACGAGGCTCGAACTGCTCGACGCGGGGCACCAGTTGGGCCTGTGGTTCCGCGACCACGCGGACGACCGGCGTGAGTTCGTCACCGCCGTGCTGACCGGCCGGGGCGAGCGTGGGCGGACGGCGACGCACTCCTGACCGGCCGCGGCGCGAGCGTCGGCGGACGACGACGCACTCCCGACCGCCGGGCGCGAGCGTCGGCGGACAGCGACGCACTCCCGACCGGCCGGGCGGCCGCCGGTGGTCAGACGCCCGGCGTCGCGCGGACCACGCCTGCCGCGACCGCCGCGCCCAGGGCCGCGTGGTCCGCGGTGGTCCGGTCGGCGTAGGCGAGGGCGAAGTCGGCGACGGCGCGTTCGAAGGTGTCGGCGCCACCGAGGTAGGCGGCGATGGCGATACGGTCGCCGGAACGGGCATGGGCGCGGGCCAGGGCGGTGCCGCACAGCCGGGCGTACGCCGTGAGCTCGGCCGGGGACATCCCGGCGACGCCGCCGGTCCCCTTCAGATCGCGCAACTGACGCCAGTAGAAGGCGCGGCCCTGCGGCCCGGTCATCCAGCCGAGGAAGACGTCACCGGCGGCCTGGAGCAGCCGCTGCCCGGCGACGACCCGGTGACCGGGGTGGACGTACGGGCCGTTCGGCAGGTGCTCCTCCAGGACGGACGCGCGGGCCTCCTTGATCTGGAGGAACAGCGGATCGTCGGTGTCGCGCCCGGCGAGCAGAACGATGAAGCAGCGGGTGCCGACGCTGCCGACGCCGACGACCTTGCGGGCGGCGTCGACGAAGCGGTAGCGGTCCAGGAGCAGGCGGGGCTCCCCGGTGAGGGTGGAGCGGTAGTCGCAGAAGATCTTGCGCAGGGCGGCGCCGTCGGAGGCGCCCGCGGGTTCGATCAGCGGTGGGTCGTGGATGATGCGGCGGCGCCCGTCGACGACCTCCGTGAGTTTGTGGAGGGCCTGCAGGCCGGTGCGGCGGCGGGCCCGGGTGAGGCTGGCCTCGGCACGTCCGCGATGCCGGGCGGAACGCAGCAGGGGCAGCAGCCGCTCGGCGTCGATGCGCTCGTACCAGACGGCGAGCTCGTCGAGCCGGGACAGCCGTCGCACGGCGGTGCGGTAGGCGGCCACGGCCTCCAGGGCGGCGCGGCGCACCCTCGGCTCGGGGTGGCCGTTCTCTCGGGCGGCCACGGCGACGGACGCGGCGAGCCGTTTTACGTCCCACTCGAAGGGGCCTGGGAACGTCTCGTCGAAGTCGTTGAGGTCGAAGAGCAGCGCCCGCTCCGGGGAGGCGTACAGGCCGAAGTTGAGCAGGTGGGCGTCGCCGCACAGCTGCACGGTCAGCCCGGTGTGCGGCTGCGACGCCAGATCGGCGGCCATGACGGCGGCCGAGCCGCGCAGGAACGCGAAGGGTGAGGCGGCCATCCGCCCGTACCTGATCGGCAGCAGCTCGGGGAGCCGGTCCCGGCCCTGCCGCTCCAGCACGGCGACGGGATCGGGCCGGTCGACGGACGGGACCCAGACGGCGTGGGCGGAACGGGGGACGCGCTTACGGGCGGTCCTGCCGCGTCGGGCACGCTCCTCGGGGGTGGTCATGGGCGTCGTCTCCGCACCACATCGCCTCCCGGCTCTCGGCACTTCCGCGGCGCTTACCGGCCTTGTTCGCAGTGAAGGTCGGGAAGGGGGCGACCGCATGCCAGGTACGCCGAACGGGTGATACCAGGAGGCTTCGACCGCCCTGGGTGGATGCGGGCGTCATCGGGTGTCACGGGAGGCGGGTCCGGTTGTCAGTGGTGTCGGGGAGGATGCGGACAGGGACGGTTGCCGGACGGCGGCAGGGCGACGACGGGTGGAGGCCGGTAATGGGTGACGGGCTGCGGTACATCGGTGTGGCGGAGCGGCGGGCGCGGCTGGCCCTGCGGCACCGGCTGGCTCCACGGGCGCGGGTCGCGACCCCCGAGGCGGTGGCCGACGCGCTGCTCGCCCTGCACGGCTCGGACCCGGCGACGGTGTACCTGGCGGTCGGCGCCCGCCTCGCCGACCCGGCGGCGACGGTGCCGGAGACCGACCGGGCGTTGTACGCGGACCGCTCCCTCGTGCGGATGCACGGTATGCGGCACACCGTGTTCGTGTTCCCGACGGAGTCCACGGCGGTCGTCCACGCCTCGACCGGTCTCGCGGTCGCCGCGCGGGAGCGGGCCACCCTGCTGAAGGACATGGCGAAGGCCGGCGCACCGGACGCGGCCTGGCTGAAGGAGGTCGAGGAGTCGGCGCTGACCGCGCTGGCCCGGCTCGGCCAGGCGACCGCGGCCGAGCTGGCCCGTGAGGAACCGCGTCTGCGGGAGCAGTTCGTGTACGCGGCGGGGAAGCCCTACGAGGGCGTCCACACCGTCGTGACACGGCTGTTGAGGGTGCTGGGGGTGGAGGGCAAGGTGGTCAGAGGACGCCCCCTGGGCTCGTGGACGTCGAGCCAGTTCCGCTGGGCCCTCGCCCCCGAGCACGCCGAACTGCCGGTGGCGCAGGCCCAGTCGGACCTTCTTCGGCACTGGCTGGCGGCGTGCGGGCCGGCCACGGAGGCCGACCTGAAGTGGTGGACGGGCTGGCGGGTGACGGACGTCCGCCGGGCGCTGACGGCGATCGGGGCGCGGGCGGTGACGCTGGACGAGGGGACGGGGTACGTCGTCGAGGACGACGTGGACGCCGTGCCGGCCCCCGCGGAGCCGTGGGCCGCCCTGCTGCCCGGCCTCGACCCGACGGCGATGGGCTGGCAGGGCCGGGACTGGTATCTGGCCCCGGAGCTGCGCCCGGGCCTGTTCGACTACAGCGGGAACGTGGGCCCGACGGTGTGGTGGAACGGGCGGGTGGTTGGGGGTTGGGCCCAGCGGGCCGACGGCGAGATCGTGTGGCGGATCCTGGACGACGAGGGTGTGGGCGGCGAGGCGGAGGCGGCGATCGAGACGGAGGCGGAGCGGCTGGGGGCGTGGCTGGGGGCGACCCGGGTGACCCCCAGGTTCCGGACGCCGGTGGAGAAGGAACTGGTGAAGTGAGCCGAGGCGAGGTGCGGTGAGCCAAGGTCCGTTGGTGGGCCGAGGTCCGGTGCGGTGGGCCGAGGTCCGGTGCGGTGGGCCGAGGTCCGGTGAGCCGAGGCGAGGTGACTCCCCGGACCGGCCGCCAGACGTGGGCGCCGGCCGCCGGCCACCGGCCACCGAACGCCGGCGCCAGGCGCCGGGAACCAGGCCCCAGGCACCGGACAAGGCGCCGGTCATCGACACCGGACATCGACACCGGACGTCAGCGCCGGACACCGTCACCTGTGACGGCGCCCGGCGCCCGGTTCACCGTGAGTACCGCAGCAGCGCCCGCACCATGTGGCACGTCGTGTCCGACGGCGCGTGAACGCCGATCAGCTCCGCCGTGCTGCGGATCTTCTCGTTGCGGGCCTGGTTCGGCATATACACGCCCAGGTCGAGCAGGGCGATCGCCAGGCGCATGGCCTTGAGGCGACGGTTGTGCATGACGTACCAGTCTCGCGGCCGTCCGGGCGGCAACGGCCGCTTCTCGACGGGTACATAGGGCAGATCGAGCTGGACGGAACGCTTCGCTGTGGACTGGGTCGGCAACGGCTTCGGCTTCAGTGCGGCAGCGGGCACAGGCATCCTCCTGTCGCGGTCAGGGCCCGGTCCGGAACCTCCGGCGAACCCTCGAACACTGCTTCTATTCTACCGCCCACCACTGACAAACGCCCCTGATCACAGGGGCTTTCGGCGCCTCCGGCCGCTACCGTGTGCGGCATGGAGATCTGGATCAACCCCGCCTGTTCCAAGTGCCGCAGCGCCCTCACGCTCCTCGACGCCGAGGGTGCCGACTACACCGTCCGCCGCTACCTGGAGGACGCGCCCGATGAGGACGAGATCAGGACCGTACTCGAACGTCTCGGCCTGGAACCCTGGGACATCACCCGCACCCAGGAGGCGGCGGCCGGGGAGCTCGGCCTCAAGGAGTGGGCGCGGGACGCGAGCACACGTGACCGCTGGATCACCGCGCTCGCCACGCACCCCCGGCTCATCCAGCGCCCCATCATCACGGCGGACGACGGAACCGCGCTGGTGGCCCGCACGGACGAGGCCGTACGGGACGCTTTGTCCCGTTAGCCGGGGAGCCAACGATTCGTCCGGCGGCGGGAGTCGGGGCGCCACACGCTGCTACCCTCCGCCGCCATGACCTTCGGTGATCAAGGACTCGGGTTCCCTTCCGAGCAGGAGCACATACGACGGCGTCGGCGGACCCGGCGCACGGTGACCGTGGGGAGCGGTGCGGCCCTCGTCGCCGCCATCGCCGTCGGCACCATGATCGCGGACGGCGACGACGCAGACCGGCCGGCATCCGCTCCCCGGGGCACGGCGGCCACGACCGCCTCGGGCCTCGCGGCCGTCCCGTCCGTGGACGCGAGACTCCCCTCCGACGCCCCCGGCGCGCTCCCCTCGTTGCTCGCCCGCCCCGTCATCCGGCCGGAGCAGGCGTTCCCCTCGACGAACGTCCGCCTGAAGAACGGCTCCCGGTACGCCCGCGTCGACCTGGCCACCACCACCGACTGCGCCGGCGGCATGTCGCCCGAACTCGCCCAGTTGATCGAACAGGGCGAGGACTGCTCCCGGTTGACGGCCGCCCTGTTCACGGACGCCGAGCGGCGCTCGCAGGTGACGGTCACCGTGCTGAGCTTCGAGCGGGTCGAGGACGCCTCGCGCGTGTTCATGATGAGCTCGATGGACCCCGTCACGTATCAGGTGGTCTCGCTGGATCCACCCCCTCAGGCCGGCCTGCCGACGGTGCCGCCCGGTTCGGCCGGAGTCTTCCGGCGGACGATGACCGTCCGGTCGGTGGTGTTCGCGAACGGGCAGTGGGGTGACGGCGCGGAAACGGGAGAGGCCGAACTCACCGCCCAGACAGAGGGGTTGCTCCAGCGCGTCAACGACACCGTGGTGGCGTACGAGGACGGGAAGAGCTGACTCGGCCGCCGCCCGCCGCCGACTCCGCTGTGACGCACGCCACTTCGATTGGCTCCGGCAACCGATGAGCAGCTTCGTTCGGTATCTCGTACATAGCGGCGTACGCTCCCCTACCCCTCAGGAGGCGCGCATGTCGCGCAGGAGAACTCTCGGCACGAAGAAGAAGATCGCGCTGCTCGTCAGCGCCGCGGCGGTGGCGGGCGCCGGGGCCTTCGCGCTGGCGTCCACCTCGAACGCCTCGCAGAGCCCGCAGAACGCCAGGACGCTGTCCGCCGGCGACTCGACCGTCTGCGGGGGGCTGGCCACGGCCCTCGGCAACAACCAGAAGTTCATCGAGGGCCAGAAGGCGAACCCGGACGCGCAGTCCACGGCCCGGATCGCCAACCGTGAGGCGGTCATCGCGCAGATCAAGGTCCAGCAGCAGGCGTCCGGGTGCGTCGTTGGGGAGTCGGCTCAGGACTCCCAGGCGACACAGCCCTCGCAGGCCGCTTCCGCTCCGGCGGCCTCCGCGCCCGCCGCTTCCGCCCCGGCCGCTTCCGCTCCGGCCGGCAACACGGGTAACGCGGGAAACGGCGGTGGTGCCGCCTCCGGCCGGCAGGTCTGCAACGGTTCCACGGTCACGCTCTCCGGCGAGGGCGGTGCCCCGGCCGCGTCGAGTAACCAGTTCCCGGCGGGGACCAAGCTGAAGGTCACCAACCTGGACAACAACAAGTCCACGACCGTCGAGGTGACCTCCGTCTCCGGCAGTTGCGCCCTGCTCAACAACGCGGCCTTCGAACTGGTCCGTGAGCCCGGCAAGTTCCTGATCCGCCGGGCCCTGATCGAGAAGGTGGGGTGAGTCCCGGCCGCCGAGCTCCTCGCTGAGCGGGCGGCCCCGCGGAGCACCCCGTACGAGTCATCGGTCCTGCTGTTCGCGGCCACGAGCAGCAGGACCGACGCGTTCAGGTTCCGCGGAACCCCATCGCATACGAGCCGCCGCTCGCCCCGGTCCGCACCTCCGTGCGCGCCCGGGAACGGCGACTTCCGGGCCGGGCCGACGCCCTCACACCGTGAGCCGCACCACAGAACCACCAGGTAACACGGGGTTCACATTCGAGCAATGACCGGGAAATCGCCTGTTGACAAGCTGCCGGGCAAACAGGCGGCGCCCCAGTGCCGCAGCGCCGCAGCACCCGCAAGTGCGTCAGACACACCCCGAAGGAAGTGGCCCGTGACCTTCAAGGCTGAGTACATCTGGATCGACGGCACCCAGCCGACGGCGAAGCTCCGTTCCAAGACGAAGATCATCGCGGGCGAGCCCGCCGGTCTCGAGTCGCTGGGGATCTGGGGCTTCGACGGGTCGTCCACGAACCAGGCCGAGGGGCACTCCTCGGACCGTGTCCTCAAGCCGGTCTTCACCTGCCCCGACCCGATCCGCGGCGGCGACGACATCCTCGTCCTGTGCGAGGTCCTCAACATCGACATGACGCCGCACGAGTCCAACACCCGTGCCGCGCTGGTCGAGGTCGAGGCCGAGTTCGCCTCCCAGGAGCCGATCTTCGGCATCGAGCAGGAGTACACGTTCTTCCAGGACGGTTACCCGCTCGGCTTCCCCAAGGGTGGCTTCCCGGCCCCGCAGGGCGGCTACTACTGCGGTGTCGGCGCGGACGAGATCTTCGGCCGTGAGGTCGTCGAGGCGCACCTGGACAACTGTCTGGCCGCCGGTCTCGCGATCTCCGGCATCAACGCCGAGGTCATGCCCGGCCAGTGGGAGTTCCAGGTCGGACCGGTCTCCCCGCTGGAGGTCTCCGACCACCTGTGGGTGGCCCGCTGGCTGCTCTACCGCACCGCCGAGGACTTCGGCATCGCCGCCACCCTCGACCCGAAGCCGGTCAAGGGCGACTGGAACGGCGCCGGCGCGCACACCAACTTCTCCACGAAGGCGATGCGCGAGGGCTACGACGCCATCATCACCGCGTGCGAGTCGCTCGGCGAGGGCTCCAAGCCGCTCGACCACGTCAAGCACTACGGCGCCGGCATCGACGACCGTCTGACGGGTCTGCACGAGACCGCCCCGTGGAACGAGTACTCCTACGGTGTCTCCAACCGTGGCGCCTCTGTCCGTATCCCGTGGCAGGTCGAGAAGGACGGCAAGGGCTACATCGAGGACCGCCGTCCGAACGCCAACGTCGACCCGTACCTGGTGACGCGTCTGATCGTCGACACCTGCTGCTCGGCCCTGGAGAAGGCCGGCCAGATCTGATCCCCCGGTTCTTCCCGGAAGGGGCGCCCGCCGACTCGGCGGGCGCCCCTTCCGCATCCGCGCTGCCTGGAAAGCGACCACCCGGGCCGTGGACCGACGTCGACTTCGCGTCAGGAAGCGTCCAAGCAGTGAGAGGAGGCTCCTGTAACGGGCGGGTGTCTGCTTCAATGGGGCCATGGCCAGTTTCCAGAAGTGCACCGCGACGGGTCGCCACGACCTCGAGCCCTTCTGGCCTTCCCGTCAGCACCATGACTTCGACCGGGTGTGTTGCCGCGCGATGAACGCGCCGGCCCTCTAAAGCCGTACACCCCGGCCTTCGGCCAGCGCGCACGACGTACGTCCTCGACGAGCCCGACCACGAATCGCGGCCGTCGTCCTCCCCGACGAACTCCTCGCGCGAAAGAGCTGACCTCTCATGGCGACCACTCGTTCCCTCTCCTCCGCTCCCAGCCTCAGCCCCTCGTCCGCCCCGGCCCGGCACCGTCTGCGCGCCGTGGACCGGGACGAGGTGGTCGACGTCGCGGACTTCCTGCCGCCGGGCGCGACCTGGCTGCCCGCTCCCCCGCACACCCTGCCCACCCTGCCGGGCCAGCCGCCGATGATCGGCTACCTGGTGCTCGTCCCGGCCGACCAGCAGCCGCCGTTCCTGCCGGTGGCGGTCCCGGACCGGCCAGCGGCCGACGAGGCCGCCGAGGCGGAGGGCGCCGGGCGCCCGCTCGTGCGGATCGACCCCGTGCAGCGCACCGCCGCGGTGGACGGACAGGCACTCGACCTCACCTACCTCGAGTTCGAGCTGCTCGCGCACCTCGTCGCGTTCCCGAACCGGGTGCACACCCGCGACCAACTCGTCACCACGGTGTGGGGCTACGGCCACGTGGGCGACGGCCGCACGGTCGACGTCCACATCGCCCGGCTGCGCCGCAAGCTGGGCGCACAGCACCGCCAGTCGATCCAGACGGTGCGCCGGGTCGGCTACAAGTACATCCCGCCGACGGGCCACTGACCCGCTCCACCGGCCCGCTCCACCCGCCCGCCTCGTCTGCCGACGGCAGAGCGCGGTTCCCTGCCGCGTCCGGACGGGGCACAGTCACCGGTATGAGACTTCTGGTGCTGGGTGGTACGGAGTTCGCGGGACGGGCCGTCGTCGAGGCGGCCCTCGGGCGCGGCTGGGACGTGACGGTTCTCAACCGGGGGCGGCACACACCCGCCCCCGGCACCCGGTCGCTGACCGGTGACCGCACCGCGCCCGGGGGACTCGACGCCTTGGCCGAGGGCGACTGGGACGCCGTCGTGGACACCTGGTCGGCGGCGCCCCGCGCGGTGCACGAGGCGGCGCGGCTGCTGCGGGGCCGCGCCCGCCGGTACGTGTACGTGTCGAGTTGCTCGGTGTACACCTGGGCCCCGCCCGCCGGGTACGCCGAGGACGCGCCCGTCGTCGAGGGCGCCGGACCCGAGGCCGGGCAGACCGACTACGCCCGGGACAAGCGCGGCGGCGAGCTGGCCGCGCTCGACGCCTTCGGCGAGGAGGGTGCCGTCCTCGTACGGGCCGGGCTGATACTCGGCCCGTACGAGAACGTCGGGCGGCTGCCCTGGTGGCTGACCCGGATCGCCCGCGGCGGCCCGGTCCTGGCCCCCGGCCCGCGCGATCTGCCCCTGCAGTACGTGGACGTCCGCGATCTCGCCGAGTGGATCCTCGGCGCGGTCGAGCGGGAGCTGAGCGGGCCGTACAACCTGATGAGCCCGCAGGGCCACGCGACGATGGGCGAGCTGCTGGAGGCGTGCGTGCGGGCCACCGGCTCGGACGCCGAACTGCGGTGGACCGCACCGGAGATCGTTCTCGACGCGGGCATCGAGCCGTGGACCGAGCTGCCCGTGTGGGTACCGCCGGGCAGCGACATGCACGACGCCCTGCACGCGGCCGACGTCTCACGGGCGGTGGCGACGGGGCTGTCCTGCCGTCCGGTCGAGGAGACCGTCGCCGACACCTGGGGCTGGCTGACGTCGATCGGCGGTACGGCACCCCAGCGTCCGGACCGCACCCGCAAGGGCCTGGACCCGGAGGTGGAGGCGAAGGTGCTCGCGGCGGCCACCGGTGGAACGGAGCCCGGGGGTGTACCTGACACCACCCCCTGACCGGGGGCGTCGGCCCCGTGACCGCCGGTCCGCGGCTCGGCGAGACTGACGGCATGAACACCAACACGAAGAGCGGCGACGGCGGTTCCAGGGCACGGGGGATGGTGCTCGCCGCCGGTCGGGGGCTCGCGCTGGCGGTCGTAGCGCTGCCGGCGGCCGTCCTGGGACTCTGTCTCTCCCTCGTGTCCATGGCCCTGATACCGATCGGGGTCGGGGCCCTCACCACGCCCTATGTGGTGCGGGGGGTGCGTGCCTACGCCGACCGGCGGCGGGCGCTCGCCGAGCGGTGGGGCGGGGTGCGCGTCCCGTCGGCGTACCGGCCGGTCCCGGAGACCGCCAACCCCTTCAGGCGCACCTACGCGCTGCTGCGCGACCCGGCGACCTGGCGGGACCTGCGGTGGCTCCCGGTGGACATGACGGCGGGCTTCCTGACCGCCCTGCTGCCGGCCGTCCTGGTCCTCTATCCGCTGGAGGGGTTCGCGCTGGCGGCCGGGCTGTGGCGGACCATGACCGGAGGGCCCTACGGCGCGTACGGACCGTACTGGTACGGCTTCGTACCGGTCAGCGATCAGGCGACCGCGTTCGGCGCCGCCGCCCTGGGGGCCGTCCTCCTCGTGGTCGCCCACCGGTACGCCGTCAGCGCGTTCCAGGTCCACTTCCGACTCACCGAGGCCATGCTCTCCCCCAGCCAGGCCGAACTGGCCGAGCGGGTGAGGGTGTTGACGGAGACCCGACGGGACGCCGTGGACACCTCCGCCGCCGAGCTGCGGCGCATCGAGCGGGACCTGCACGACGGCGCCCAGGCGCGGCTGGTGGCGATGGGCATGGACCTCGGCACCGTCGAGATGCTCGTCGACAAGAACCCGGAGAAGGCGAAGGAGCTGCTGGCGCAGGCCCGTCAGTCGTCCGCCGAGGCGCTCTCCGAGCTGCGCGACCTGGTGCGCGGCATCCATCCGCCGGTGCTGGCCGAGCGCGGACTCGGCGACGCCGTACGGGCGTTGGCGCTGCGGCTGCCGGTCGCCACCGAGGTGAACGTCGATCTCGGCGGCGGCCGCGCGGACGCGCCCGTGGAGTCGGCGGCCTACTTCGCGGTGAGCGAGCTGCTCACCAACGCGGTCAAGCACTCCGGCGCCGACCGGATCTGGGTGGACCTCCACCACGGGGCGGGTCAGCTGCGGATCTCGGTCACCGACAACGGCGGGGGCGGCGCGGCCACGGGGGCCGGCTCGGGTCTGGTCGGTGTCGAGCGGCGGCTGGGTACATTCGACGGCGTCCTGGCCGTCAGCTCTCCCGCCGGCGGTCCCACCATGGTGACCATGGAGATCCCTTGCGTGTTGTCCTAGCCGAGGACCTCTTCCTGCTGCGGGACGGTCTCGTCCGGCTGCTGGAGGCCTACGACTTCGAGATCGCCGCCGCCGTCGAGAGCGGGCCCGAACTGGAGCGGGCGCTCGCCGAACTGGAGCCGGACGTCGCCGTGGTCGACGTGCGGCTCCCGCCCACGCACACGGACGAGGGTCTGCAGTGCGCGCTCCGGGCCCGCGCCAGGAGGCCCGGGCTTCCGGTGCTCGTCCTGTCGCAGCACGTCGAGCAGCTGTACGCGCGCGAGTTGCTCGCCGACGGCACCGGCGGGATCGGCTATCTGCTGAAGGACCGGGTGTTCGACGCGGAGCAGTTCGTGGACGCCGTACGGCGGGTCGCGGCCGGCGGTACGGCGATGGACCCGCAGGTGATCCAGCAGCTGCTGGCCCGGCGCTCGGGTGACGGCCGGGAGCCCGTGGACCGGCTCACCCCGCGCGAGCGGGAAGTGATGGAGCTGATGGCGCAGGGCCGCTCGAACGCGGCGATCGCGGCCAAACTGGTCGTCACCGAGCGGGCCGTCGCCAAACACACCGCGAACATTTTCGTGAAGCTGGGCTTGGAGGTCTCGGACGACGACAACCGCAGGGTGCTGGCGGTTCTGGCCTATCTGGACCGGGATCGCTGAGGCGCCAACTGCTGCGTCATGTGAGGGTTTTGGGATTGTTTGGTCGTACGGAACTCTCATCAATTTCTGAGCGGGCTGAACACCTGTGAGGCGTGGTGCGTAAAGGAGGGGGCAGCTTCAGCTTCACTCCTGTCGGGCGCCTCGATGCTGCCCCGCAAGGAAGTCAGAGGAGTTCCATGGGACGCAACATACGTAAACGCCGTTCGTCGATGGCCACGAAGGCCGTGGCAGCATCGGCGGCCCTAGCGCTCGGCGGGGGCGGGCTGATCTGGGCGAACTTCTACGCTTCGGCGCACGAATCGAACTCGGGCCAGAACCAGACCAAGGCCGACACCGCGGCCGCGCAGGTCGCCACCATCTCCTGCCCGGATGTGGGGCAGAAGCTGACGAACGTGCCCAGTGGGGCGAAACAGGGCGTCGCGACCGAGCTGGCCAACCTGGACAAGCAGATCACCGAGGCCTACGCCCGGCTCGCCTCCACGCGTCAGGCCCAGGCGGGCGACGCCAGCTTCGTCCAGAACGCGATCACCGGTCCCCTCAAGGAGAAGCGGGCCGCCACGATCGACCGGATCCGCATCAACATCCAGCGTTCCGGTGGCCAGTTCAACAGCTCGCTGAGCCAGCTGGCGGCCTGCACCACGCAGGCGACGAACAACACCAACGCCGGCCAGGCGGGCGGCGGCCAGCAGCAGAACGGCGGCCAGCAGCAGAACGGTGGCCAGCAGAACAACAACGGCGGCCAGCAGCAGAACGGCGGCCAGAACAACAACGGCGGCCAGCAGCAGAACGGCGGCAACGCCGGCCAGGCGCAGAACGGCCAGGGCGGCAACGGCCCGGCCGCCGCGGACTTCGTGGACATCACCAAGGTCCAGGCGAACGCGCAGCTGGGCGTGGGCGCGAACGGTCTCCCGGCGAACGGCAACAGCGGTTCGCGGGGCACCTTCACCTCGAACTGCGGCACCAACGGGAACGACAACCACAACACGGACAACGTGATCGTGGCCCCCGGTGTCGCCAACGGCGCCCACCACCTGCACGACTACGTCGGCAACCAGAACAACGACGCCTTCGCGAGCGACCAGGAGCTGGCCGGCGCCGGCACCAGCTGCCAGAACCAGGGCGACAAGTCCTCGTACTTCTGGCCGGTGCTGCGTGTCCAGGACGGCAGCCAGGACTTCGACCAGAACAACGACGGCGGTGGCAAGGAAGGCAACGTCGGCAAGATCCTGCAGCCCGCCCAGGCGCAGATCAAGTTCGTCGGCAACAAGAAGGGCAAGGTCGTCGCGATGCCGACGGCCCTGCGCATCATCACCGGTGACGCCAAGGCCTTCGTCAACGGCAACGCCAACGCCAACGTGAACTGGAGCTGCACCGGCTTCGAGAACAAGGTGCAGCTGGAAGCCCAGTACCCGATCTGCCCGCAGGGCAGCCAGGTGGTGCGGACGACCAACTTCCAGAGCTGCTGGGACGGCAAGAACATCGACAGCGCCAACCACCGCACGCACGTGGCGTTCGCCCAGGCCGACGGCACCTGCGCCAACGGTTTCAAGGCGATCCCGCAGCTCCAGGTCCGGCTGGTCTACAACGTCCCGGCCCCCAAGCTCCAGAACGGGACGGTCGTGCAGCCGTACGCGGTGGACAGCTTCCCGGAGAACCTGCACAAGCCGATCACCGACCACAACGACTTCATCAACTTCTTCTCGACGAACCTGATGAACAAGATGGTCAACTGCATCAACACCGGCAAGAAGTGCAAGTGACCCGCTGAGCGGGACCACCTGAAAGCCGACTGAGAAGGCCGGCGGTGAGGACTCCTCACCGCCGGCCTTCTTGTGTGCCGGGCCCGGCCCGTGTGATCGGGGCCCCGGCCGGTGAACCGGGGCCCCGGTCAGTGACCGGAGTGCGACGCGCTGCCGGAGGGCTCGCCCGACACGTGCGCGGAGTGGTCGGTGCCCTCCTCGATGTCACCGCCGAGTGTCTTGCGCAGCGCCGTCACGGTGCTGGTCTCCTCACCCACGGCCACCCACTTGCGGCCGACCAGGTAGTGACCGCCGTAGTCCTTGGCCCCGTTGATCCACTCGCGCTGACCGCGGTCGGTGGCGAAGGTCAGGAGGATGAACTTGCCGTCGGCGTTCTTGCAGAGCGCCTGGCGGAGTTCGTCGGCGTCGGTCTGCATGTCGGGCGTGCACTTCACCTCGGCGGCCAGGTGCTCCAGGCTGCCGGTCGCCGTCACCGGGATCGTCACCTCGGCCTTCCCGGAGCCTCCGGATCCGCATCCCGTCAGCACCAGCGCCGCCGCGGCGGCGGCCGCCGCGAGCATCGGTCGGGTCACCTTCATCTGTTCCTCCCTGCAAGAGCCTCGTCCTGGATACGGCTCTCGCGCGCGGTGCGCTCAAAATACCGGTGTCCGGCGGGGGCAGCGCCCGCGTGCCGCACTACCAGCGGTCGTGGCCCAGTGCGCGAAGGCGCTCCGTCGGGACTGGGCCACCCGGGGTGACCATCCCCCGTTTCGCTCGTTCTGCTGGACGTGCAGTCACAGGATGTCGCCCCGCGCCCAGCACCCGGATCCGCCGCCGACCGGATCGTCGATGTCGAGCAGGCCGAGGCCGCGCTCGTCGAGCACTACCCGCGGCTCGTCCGGCTCGCCTATCTGGTGCTGCCTCCCGGCCTCGGCCGTGGTCGGCGGGTCCTGACCGCCCACGCCCTCGCCCAGCGCGCCCTGCCCCGCGGCCGCGCCTCGGCGCCCGTCATCCCGGCCCAGAACGGGGGCGCTTCCGCTCGAGGCCATGCGAGAGGGGGGGACGGCAGCGACGGCGATCCCGGGTACGCGTACATCCGCCTTCAGGTGGTGCGTACGGCCCTGGCGGCGGGGCTGCCGCTACGGCTCCGAGCCCGCCGGCCCAGCCGCGGACACCTCCCGGCGCTGCTCCCCCAGGTGTGGGGCCTGCGCCTCTTCCCCCGCTCCGGCGGCGCCGACGAGCTCGCCCTGGAACAGCGCCTGGCCACGCTGACGGGCCCCGCCCGGGCCGCCTGCGTACTGCGTGGCCTGGAGGAACTCTCCGACGGCGACATCCGCGAGGTGCTCACCGGGTGCGGCGTACGGGACGTGGACGTGACGGCGGCGCTGCGCGAGGCCGCCAAGGTCCCCGCCGCGCAGTACGCGCTCCTCGACTCCCCCGAGTTCGACGCCTGCTCGCTCCAGGCCCGCCCCACCGATCTGAGGCGCCGCCGCCAGCACACCAGGGCCGCGCTCGCCGCCGCGGCCGCGCTCGCCGTGTGCGGCGCCCTGGTCGCGCTGCCCGGCGGTGGCTGGGGCCCGGACGGCGCGGCCGCCCCGCTGTACGCGCAGAACCCGGCCGCCGAGGCCGCCCTCGACCCCGGGCGGCTGGTGAAGGTGACCCCCGCCGCCTGGAAGACCTCCGCGCGCACGGACTTCTCCGTCTGGCCGGCGCGCGGCCCCCTCACCGGCGACACCGCGCTCCTGCGCCGCGCCCTCGCCGTCTGGGCCCGCCCCGGCGAGAGCGTGCACGTCTCCGCCACCCCGGAGACCCCCTTCGGGGGCCCCGCCGGACCGCCGCAGCTCCTCTACGCGGGTGAGGTCGACAACGCGCGCGTGGTGATCCTCCACGACGGTCTGCGCATCGCCCGCTACGCCGAGCCGAAGGACGGCACGGCCGGGGCGGCCCTCGACTTCGCGCGGGTCGACGGCGCGACCGGCACCGAGGCGAGCGCGCTGGTGCTGGGCCGGGCCGACGGCAACGTCCGCTATCTGACGGCCCCCTGGGTGACGAAGGCCGGCGAGCGCGACCTGTCGAAGCCGGGTGCCGGGCTGATGGATCTGTCACTGACCGACGGGATCACCTCGCCGCTTTCCAGCCCGGCCACCCACACCGGCACGTGCACGACGTGGAACGTCCTCCAGCTGACCGACGCCTCGGGCACCCACCTCCTCAGCGACCTCGGCGAGCTCGTCCCCGCCCGGCTCACCGCGGGGCGCCCCACCGCTCCCAAGGAGGTGAGCGGTGCGCGGGCGCTGCGGACCTGGGCGCCGTTCGCCTGCTCGCTGGAAGACGCGCGCGGGCAGGGCGTACGGACGGTCAACGCCTGGGGCTACACCCGGCAGCAGCTGCCCGACGCGAGCGGAACGGCGGCCTGGGCGTGTACCCGGGCCGAGACCTGGCGGGGCGACGGGAGCCGCGTGCTGGCCCAGTTCCACACGCCGGGCGGGCTGTTCGGGGCGGCCGTGGCGAAGGCCGGCGACGTACCGGCGTGCGGGCCGCGCGATCCGCATGTGCTGGCCGGGGTGCTGTGGAAGTCGAAGGGCGGCGGCTGGTACCTCCTCGCGGCCGGCGACCGTGCGACGGCGTCAGTCCGGGCGACCGGCGGGGTGACCGGGTCCGGGCGGGGCAACCTGCTGGCGGTGCCGACGAAGCAGGGCGCACAGGCCGGCCTGGAGGGCACGCTCGAGGACGGGCGGTCGATCAGCGGGCTGCGCTGACGAGTTGGCCTCGGTGTTCGGTTCGGCGGCCGGCTCGAAGGGTGACTGACATGTGACCGGACAAGTGGCCGGATAAGTGATGGACCGGGTGAACGTCTGCGTCGGTCCGGTCCGTTCGGGGCCGGATCCGATCGGTAAGGTGTTCGCATGACTACCGGGGTTCGTCGCAGAATGGGAGTCGAGGAGCGTCGGCAGCAGTTGATCGGCGTCGCCCTCGAACTGTTCGCCCAGCGTTCGCCCGACGAGGTCTCCATCGACGAGATAGCCGCGGCCGCGGGCATCTCGCGCCCCCTCGTCTACCACTACTTCCCCGGCAAACTCAGCCTGTACGAAGCCGCGTTGAAGCGGGCCTCGGAGGATCTCGCGGGCCGGTTCGCCGAGCCGCACGAAGGGCCGTTGGGCGCCCGGCTGCTGCGCGTGATGCGCCGCTACTTCGACTTCGTCGACGCGCACGGCCCGGGGTTCTCCGCCCTCATGCGCGGCGGCCCGGCGGTCGGCTCGTCGACCACGAACGCCCTGATCGACTCCGTACGCCAGAACGCCTACGAGCAGATCCTGTCGCATCTGGGGATCACCGACGCGCCTCCTCGCCTGGAACTGACCGTCCGCTCCTGGATCTCGCTCGCCGAGTCGACCGCGCTGATCTGGCTGGACGGGCGGCGCATCCCGCGCGAGGAGCTGGA
Organism: Streptomyces sp. NPDC088157; assembly: GCF_044741545.1. NCBI lineage: Bacteria > Bacillati > Actinomycetota > Actinomycetes > Kitasatosporales > Streptomycetaceae > Streptomyces > Streptomyces sp. NPDC088157. The sequence goes on along the minus strand of NZ_JBIUSU010000001.1, from coordinate 1,107,495 downwards.
GGTCCAGCTCGTGCACGACTTCGCCGCGCTCACCGCGGTCAGCGCGGCCTACGACGACGAGTTGCGCACGCTGCTGCGCCCCGTGCTCGGCGGCGAGCCGGCCGACGGCCCCTTCGGCGACCTGGTCACCCGGCTCATCGCCCTGGTCTCCTGAGTTCCGAAGCCGCCCGGGATCCGTCCTATCCCTCGTACTTGCGGTACGACGGGTCGAGATCGCGCACCTCGGCGGAGGCGTGCACCGCCGAGACCCCGTCGGTCGGCTCGATGTGCTTGCGCAGCAGTTCCAGTACGGCTTCGGTGAGCTTGGCCTTGGTCTCGTCGGAGCGGCCGGCGAGCAGGGCGAGCGTGACGTGCACGATGGCCGGCCCGCTCGGCTCCGTCCCTCCCACCGCGTCTCCCACCACGTCTTCCTCGGTCCGGACGACCCGCGTCTTGCACGCCTCGAGCCGCGCGGCCGCTATCTCGACGACCAGCGGGTGCAGCGCGAGCGCGAACGCGTTCCAGTCGACGTGATCGAACCCCGAGGAGCGTTCGACGGTGATCTGCGGCATGGGCACTCCCGTTCTACGGCAAACAAGGCTCAGCCTAGTTCGTCAGCCCCAGGGCCAGCATCGCGATGTCGTCCTCCCGGTCGTGGCCGAAGCTGGTGAGGAGGGTGTCGCACAGGGCGTCCAGGCCCGGCATGGCGCCGATGGCCGCCGCGCGAAGGTGCTCCATGGAGACGGCGAGGTCGGTGCCCCGGGTCTCGATCAGACCGTCGGTGACCATGAGGAGCCGGTCGGTGGGTTCGAGGAACAGCTCGGTGGGCGGCGGATGGGGCAGGCCCGGGCCGAGCAGCGGGCCGGCCGCCTTGGCGTAGTCGGCGCTGCGGGTGTCCCGGACGATCAGCGGCGGGATGTGGCCCGCGTTGGCGATGCGGGTGCGCCCGGTGCCGGGGTCTATCAGGGCCAGGCAGACGGTCGCCGTGACCCCGGGGTGGTAGAGCCGGAGCATCCGGTCGAGGCGCTCGACCAGCACGGCCGGGTCGCTCTCGTCGACGCAGTAGGCGCGCAGGGCGTGCCGGATCTCGACCATGACGGTGGCCGCCTCGAGCGAGTGCCCGACGACGTCGCCGACCGCGGCCAGCACCCCTTCCCCGGTGCGCAGGGCGGCGTAGAAGTCGCCGCCGATCTCCGTCTCCCGGGAGGCGGGCACATAGCGGACCGCGACGTCGACGCCCGGCAGCTCGGGCAGCCGGTGCGGCCGGGGCAGGAAACTGTGCTGGAGGGTGAGCGCGACGTGCCGCTCGACCTGGTACATCAGCAGCGGCTCGGCGGCGAGCACGGTGGCCTGGGCGAGCCGGGCCAGCAGGGACTCGGTCTCGGGGTCCACCCGGCGGACCTCGCGGGTCGGGGTGGCCAGACACACCGAGGACCTGCCGTCCTGGGTGGGGATCAACACCAGCCGGGCGTCGTGCGACACACCGGGCCGGAAGAACCCGGCGGGCCACAGCGGCGCGGGCACCGAGGTGATCCGCACCCCTGCCTGGCCGTGCGCGAGCCGCCGCAGCAGGGCGACGACGGCCCTGTGGGCGTCCTGGTCCGGCAGTGCGAGCGAGGTGCGGTTCCTGGAGGTGCCGCGGTGCAGCGCGTCGTCCGGGCCGAGGACGAAGACGGCGGCGGGAGAGCCGGTGAGCCGCGCGGTGCCTTCGGCGGCGGCGTCGGCGAGCTCCTGCGGGGAGCGTGCCGCCTGGATGCCGACGATCGCCTCCGACAGCTGCGACAGCCGCCGTGCCGCCGCCTGGTCGTCGGCCCGCAGCCGTGCGGCCCGCACCGCGGCCCGGACGACCGCGTCGATCTCCTCGGGCTCGGCGGGCATCGCCAGGTGGGCCTCGGCGCCCGCTTCCAGTCCCTGCCCGCGGTCGCCGGGGGCCACCTCACCGGCCGAGAAGTGCACGACGGGAAGCCCGGCCATGTGCGGCCGGGCCTTGAGCCGACGGCACAGCTCGAAGCCGCTCATGTCCGGCAGCTCGACGTCGACGAGGGCCACGTCCGGCAGGGCGCCCTTGCGCAGCCGTACGTCCAGTTCGGCGAGGGCCTCGTGGCCGGTGCCGACCGCGACGACCTGGTGGCCGGCGCGGCGCAGCACGACCCCCAGGGCGAACCGGCCGGCCGCCGTACGGTCCACGACCAGCACGGTCGTGTCTGTCCGCCTGCCGTTGACGCTCATCTGTCAACCCTCGGACTCCCCGGTGGAGCAGACCGAATTCAAGGCCTGCTCCACCAAGGTAATGCCCCTGTCCAGGGCGTCCAGAGCGGCTGTCCGGCGCGGTGCCTAGGGCGTCGTCCGGGAGAACACCGCGACGGTGCGGCCCGGGACGGTGAACGTGCCGGATCCCGTCACGTAGGACGCGGCCTTGACGGTGGGGTCGTCTCCCGCCGCCTGCACCGGGTGCAGGCGGTATCCCGTCCCGGCGAGCGCGTCGACCGTCTGCTTCGCCGGGGTCGGCGTCGCGTTGAACACGACGACCAGGTCACCGAGTTCCATGGTGATCACCCCGGGTGTCTCGTCCTTCCCGGACAGCGGGAAGGAGAGCGCCGACTGCACCCGCGTGGCCGTGCCGAGGGAGAACGCCTTCTCCGTGGTCCGGATGCTCAGCAGATCCCGGTAGGCGGCGGAGGTCGCGGTGATCTGCGGGCAGCCCACCCCGACCGTGCTCAACAGGGGCCTCGCGTAGGGCCACTTGGAGGCGTTGTCGGCGGCCGGCGGCAGGCCCCGCCCGAAGCCGTTGCCGGCGGCGCAGTTCCAGTGGATCGCGTTGAACCAGTCGCCGCTGTCGTAGGAGTTGCGGTCCAGCGACTTGGAGCGCAGCAGGTCGGTGCCGGCCTGGGACAGGGCCGGGCCCTGGGAGAGCGCGGCGGTGGCCATGGCGAGGACCTGCATGCGGGAGCGGTCGGCCGCCGAGGTGTCCCCCGGCAGTTTGTACGTCAGCGCGTCGAACAGCGACTCGTTGTCGTGCGCGTCGACATAGGCGAGGGCGTCGCCGGGCGCGTCCGCGTAGCCGGCCGGGGCGCCGTTGTAGTCGACCTGCGCGCCGGTGACCTCCTTGCCGTCGGTGTCGGTGAAGCGGTAGGCGGCGAGGTTGCCGGACAGACCGACCTTGATGAGGTCCTGGTAGTGCAGCAGGCGGGCCTTCTGTTCGGCCGAAGTACCGTTGCCGGTGGATGAGTTGGGGTCGGTGTAGAGCCCGGACGCGAAGCCCTGGACGCCGGGGTCCCCGTCGAACGGCCCGCCGCCGCGCACGGCGTCGCGCGCCCGGTCGGAGAAGGTCGCGACGCCCGTGCCCGCCATGTTCTTCTGGGTGGCCTGCACGAACCGGGCGTCGTCGGCGACCTCGCCGAAGTTCCAGCCCTCGCCGTAGAGGATGATCTTCTTGCCGTCGACGCCGTCCCTGGCGGGGGTCAGCGCGTCCAGCGCCTCGCGCACCGCCAGGATGTTGGCCTTCGGGTGGTGCCCCATGAGGTCGAAGCGGAACCCGTCGACCTTGTACTGCTTGGCCCAGGTGACGATCGAGTCGACGACCAGCTTGCCCATCATCGCGTTCTCGGTCGCGGTGTTCGCACAGCAGGTGCTGTCGGCGACCGAGCCGTCGGCGAGCAGCCGCTGGTAGTAGCCGGGGACGATCCGGTCGAGGACGCTGGTCGCCGCCTGGCCGCTCGCCGCCGTGTGGTTGTAGACCACGTCCATGACGACCCTGAGGCCCTCCTGGTTCAGCGACTTCACCATCCGGCGGAACTCGACGGTACGGGCGGTCCCGTCCGGGTCGCCCGCGTAGGAACCCTCGGGGACCGTGTAGTGGTAGGGGTCGTACCCCCAGTTGTAGGCGTCCTTCGCGGCGGTCGCGGCCACGCACTCCTGCTGCTTGTCGGAGTCGGCCGGATAGGAGGCCAGGTCGCAGTCGGGGGTCGACTGTGCGGCCTTGTCCTCGGCGATGGTCGCGATGTCGAAGACGGGCAGCAGATGGACGTACGACGTGCCCGCCGCCGCCAGCTCCCGCAGATGCTTCGAGCCGTCGCTGTCCCGGTCCGTGAACGCCAGGTAGGTGCCCCGGTCCTGGGCGGGGACGGTCGTGTCCGCGACGGAGAAGTCCCGGACGTGCAGCTCCTGGATCTGGGCGTCCTTGAGCGGGACGGCCTTCGGCTTGGTGAGCGAGGACCAGCCGCCGGGGGCGAGGGCCTTGTCGTCGAGGTCGACGACGAGACTGCGCCCGGAGTCGGTGGTGAGGGCCACCGAGTAGGGGTCGGTGACCTTGTTGGTGACGACCTTGCCGACGCTGGGCGCCCACACCTTCACGACGTACCGGTAGGGCTTGTTCCTCCAGGACCTGGGCCCGGTCACGGACCAGACGCCGGTGGTGTCGTTCCGCTTCATCCGTACGGTGGAGCCGTCGAGTTCGAGCGACACCTGCTGTGCCGTCGGGGCCCAGACGGACAGGGTGGGCCGGCCGTCGCGGAAGGTCGGCCCGAGCCGCGCCTTGGTCGCGCCGGTGTACAGGTCGTCCAGCACGCCCGCGATCTGTACGCCCGTCGCCGCCAGCACCGCCCCTCCCCCAGAGCCGAAAGCCTGGGAGGTGCCCCCGACGGCCCGTTGGGAGGCGACGACCTGACCGCTCAGTGCCTCACGCACCCGGTCCCGGTCGCGCGGGTCGACGGACCAGGCGGTGTAGGCCTTGAGGTGCGGGTACGCGGCCTTCTGCGCGTCGGTGAGGGTGGTCTTCGTCAGCCGCAGCCACTTGGCCGCCCCGGTGAGCGTGCCGTTCCCGACGGCGATCGAGCCGTCCCGGCTGTACAGCAACTGGGTCGAGGCAGCGGCCTCGGAGCCGTTCCAGGCGACGGTGTTCCGGTCGATCCAGACCGCCTTGGAGGTGGTCGGGTCGAGGGCCGCCGCGGTCCCGGCCGGCTGCGGGAGCAGGTACTTCTCCTGCCCGTTCAGCAGCCACACCTCATGGCCGTTCGCGGTGAGGTCCAGCGACTGGTCGGACGGGAGGTCCTTCTCGTCCCCCTTGTGGAGGATGTAACTCAGGCTGGTGGCGCCGGCGGTGAGCGGCACTTCGTAGACCGCGCCGTACGCGTCGGTCCGGCTCGGCTTCAGCGGGTTCGACCACTCGGTGGGGGACGCCGCGCCCGTCCAGGTGTGCACACCCCAGCCGTCGTAGTTCCCGTCGGCGCGGTGGTAGTGCAGCACGGCCTTGGCGGTGTCCTGCGCGGGGCCGTCGGGCTTCTGTGCGACGACGCCGTCCTTGCCCTGCTCGATCCAGACCTCGCCGGTCTTCGTGACGTCGATCGTGCGGTCGGCGGAGACGTCCTTGTCGCCGTCCTTGTCGATGACGAGGAAGCCCACGGACGAGGCGCCGGGCTCGAGCTTGACGTAGGCGAAGGCGCCGTAGGCGTCGCGGCCGACGAACGGGTGGCTGTCCGGCCAGGTGGTCGACTCGCCGTCGGCGAGGTCGCCCCAGGCGTACAGGCCCCAGTCGGCGTAGTCGCCGTCGGTGCGCTTGTAGTGGACGATCGCGTAGTCACGGGAGGAGGCGGTGGGGGGCTCCTCGGCGGGCGGGGCGCCGGTGACGGAGGCCGCGGTGGCACTCGCCGTGCGCCCGGCCGAGTCGACGACGACCGCCTTGTAGCGCAGGGCCGTTCCCGCGGGTACGTCCGCGCCGATGGTCTGGGTGACCCGGTAGGGGGCGTGGTCGGCGGAGCCGAGGGTCCGCCACTTGCCGTTGCCGGTCTGGGCGGCGAAGACGACCCGGTTGAGCTGACCGCCGTCCACGTCGGCGCTCAGCTCGACGGTGCCGGTGGCGCCGGCGGCCGGGGCGTGCAGGGCGAGGGTCGGCCCGGTGTCCGGGACGGGCGGCCTGCGGGTGGCCTTGAGGACGACGGCCGAGCCCGCCGGAACGGTCAGGGTGATCTTCCTGTCGGCGCCGACGGCAACCGTCTTCGCGGTGCCGTAGATCCCGCGGAACCCGGTGTTCGCGGTACCGGTGGCGAAGGTCGCCGACCGTGCTTCGTCCGCGTTGTTGAAGGCGACCACGTACTCGGTCGTGTCCTTGCCGGTGCCGTTGCGGGAGAAGGCGTAGACGCCGGCGCCGTCGGCCGCGTAGCGCTCGGTCTGGACGCCGTCGGTGAGGGCGGGGTTGGCCTCGCGGAGCTTGGCGAGAGCGGAGATCCGCCGGTACAGCGGGGCGCTCGTGTCGTACGCGTCGCTCGCGTGGGTGCGGTCGGTGCCGATCTCGTCGTCGTCGAGGTAGTCGGCGGTCTTCGAGGCGAACATGGTCTGGCGGGCGTCCTTGTCGCCGCCGGCGCCGGTGAAGCCCTGCTCGTCGCCGTAGTAGACGACCGGGTTGCCGCGGCTGAGGAACATCAGCTCGTTCGCGAGCCTGTCCTTGGCGAGGAGTTCGGCGTCGCCGGCCTCCGGGTTGTCCTGGTTCAGGAAGTACCCGATGCGGCCCATGTCGTGGTTGCCGAGGAAGGTGACCTGCTCGTAGGCGTTGGCCTTGTCGGTCGTGTACTTGTAGTCGTCGGCGAAGACCGAGGCGAGCTTTCGCGCGCTGCCGCCCTGGGAGGCGTACTGGCGGGCCGCCTCCTGGAAGGGGAAGTCGAGCGTGGCGTCGAGGCGGCCCTGGGTGACGTAGGGGGACGTGATCGACGTGTCGGCGGAGTAGACCTCGCCGAACATGAAGAAGTCGTCACGCCCCTGCTTGGCCGCGTAGGCGTCGAGGGCCGTCGCCCACTGGGTCCAGAACTCCATGTTCACGTGCTTCACGGTGTCGATCCGGAAGCCGTCGATGTCGAAGTCCCGCACCCAGCGCTGGTAGATCCGCTCCATCCCGCTGACGACCTCGGGACGCTCGGTCCACAGGTCGTCGAGACCGGAGAAGTCTCCGTACGTGGTCGACTCACCGGCGTACGTCGAGTCGCCGCGGTTGTGGTACATCGTGGGGTCGTTGAGCCAGGACGGGACCTTGGCGGACTTCTGCGCGGCGGTGACCGTCGGCGTGCGCGGGAAGGAGTCGGCGTCGACGGCGGGGAACTTCGAGTCGCCGTCCGCGTAATCGGCGTCGTCGAAGGGCTCGCCGTCCTTCGTCAGGTACGGGAACGCGCCCTTGGACAGGTAGCCGTAGGACTTCTCCGCATAGTCGACCACGTCGGCGGTGTGGTTGGTGATGACGTCGAAGAAGACCTTCATGCCCTTGGCGTGCGCCTTGGAGATGAGGGTCTCCAGGTCCTTGTTGGTGCCGAAGTGCGGGTCGACCTGTGTGAAGTCGGTGATCCAGTAGCCGTGGTAGCCGGCCGACGCGTTGCTGCCGGTCCCCTGCACGGGCTGGTTCTTGAAGATCGGCGCCATCCAGATGGAGGTGGTGCCGAGACCCTTGATGTAGTCGAGCCGCCGGGTCAGGCCCTTGAGGTCGCCGCCCTGGTAGAAGCCCTTGTCGGCGGGGTCGTAACCGGTGGTGAGGCGTGAGCCGGTCAGTCCGCCCTGGTCGTTGGCGGTGCTGCCGTTGGCGAAACGGTCGGGCATGACGAAGTAGAACTGCTCACGGGTGTCGTCGTGGCGGGCGGGCGCGGCGGCCAGCTTCGCGTCGGACGGCGGTGGCGGCGGGCTGTCCGCGTGGGCCGCGAGGGGCTGCACGAGGGCTGCGGCCAGCGCGGCCACGGCGACGGCCGCGACCCGTCGGGCTGGTGGCGCGGTGCGGCGCGTCGGGGGCGCCGGCCATCTCGGTATCACAGGCGGGAACTCCTTGCGATTACGGCTCTCTTGGGTCCGACCCGACGCCGCGGGAGGGCTTCGTCGCCGGGCGCCCGCGCGACGCTATCGCCGATGCAAGCTTTACAGCAAGGGTCGTGAAAGAATGAGAAAGAACTTTCACGACCCTTGCCACCGACCGGCTCAGCAGCTGGACTTGCCCACGTAGATCGCGAAGGCCGTGTTGGCCCCCAGCGTCGCCGTGAACTGTCCCGAGGAGTTCACCGTGACGGTCGTGTTGTTCTGCACGTTGCAGTAGGCGCCCGCGGCCAACCCGGTCTGGAAGGTCCGGCTCAGGGAGCCGCTCTCGTGGTTGATGGCCACGTATCCCTTCGCGCCGCGCCCGAAGGCGATCGCGTCACCGCCGTTGTCCCACCAGTTGCCGACCGACTCGCCCCGCGTGGCGTTGCGGAAGGCGACCATGCGCATGATCTCCGGCCAGGCGTGCTGGCACTTCCAGCCGTTCTGCCAGCAGGCGCCCACCGCACCGCCGTCGGGCGGCCCGGCGTCCGCGTCCGACCACTCGTAACCGGAGTCGACGTCCGGAGCGCCGTACGGGTACGCGAGCATGAAGACGTTGGCGAGCGTGTAGTTCGCGCCGTCCTTGTAGGTGAGGGTGGATCCGTTGCGCTCGGTGTCGTGGTTGTCGACGAAGACGCCCGCGACCGAGCTGCTCAGGTATCCCCAGCCCTCGCCGTAGTTCTTCAGGTAGGCGAGGTTCTCGTTGTTGAAGACCCGCTTGAGGTCGTAGGCGTAACGGAACTCCTGGACATCCCCGTTGCCGGTGTACTCGGTCGGCTGGACGGCCTCTCCGCTGCCGTAGATGACCTCCTGCTTCCAGTACACGCCCGGGTTCGTCAGCCGTGACTTGATGTTGGCCAGGTCGGCGGTGTCGATGTGCTTGGCCGCGTCGATGCGGAAGCCGTCGACTCCGAGGGTGAGCAGGTCGTTCAGGTACCCGGCGACGGTCTTGCGGACGTACTCCTCGCCGGTGTCCAGGTCCGCGAGGCCCACGAGCTCGCAGTGCTGCACGTTCCAGCGGTCGCCGTAGTTGGTGATCTGCGAGGTGCAGTCGTCGAAGTCGTAGGAGGAGTACAGGCCCGGGTAGTTGTACTTCGTGTACGACGATCCGCCGGTGCCGGTGCCGCTGCCGGCGGACATGTGGTTGACGACGCTGTCCACGACGACCTTCACGCCCGCCGCGTGGCAGGTGTTCACCATGTCCCGGAAGGCCGTGCGGTCGCCCAGGCGGCCCGCGATCTTGTAGCTCACCGGCTGGTACGACGTCCACCACTGCGAGCCCTGTATGTGCTCGGCGGGCGGGGAGACCTGCACGTAGCCGTAGCCGGCGGGGCCGAGGGCGTTGGTGCACTCCCTGGCGACCGAGGCGAAGTTCCACTCGAAGAGGACGGCGGTGACGTCCTTGGTGCCGGGCGGGGTGGCGGACGCGGCGGTGGGGGCCATGACGGCGGCCGCGGCGGCCAGGGCGAGGGCGCCCGAAAGCGGTCTGCTGCTTGCCATGTGGGGATGTCCTTCTCCGTTGAAGGCGCTTGCTGAAATATTTCAGCAATCTTGCGGTGACGGAGATGTTAAAGGCCCGCTGCCTGAAAAGGCAGCGGGCCGTGTGAAGTTGATGCAAGAACTTCCAGACTCCCCGGGAGGCCGTCAGGCCGTCGTGAACCAGGCCGTGGTGTCCGCCGGCAGCTTCGTCTCGCCGCCGTCCGTCTCGCTCACCTCACCGCTCGCGAGCAGCACCCGCCCGTAAGCGGGGGTCGTCACCGACTCCCCCGTCGTGTTCGCCACGCACACGAACTCGCCGCGTCGGAAGGCCAGTACGCCGGCCGGGGCCTTCAGCCACTCCACCGAGTCGCCCGCGCCCAGGTCGGGCCGCGAGCGGCGGATGCCGAGGGCCGAGCGGTACAGCTCCAGCGTCGAACCGGCCACCCCTTCCTGGGCCTGCACGCTCAACTCGCCCCAGCCGGACGGCTGGGGCAGCCAGCTGCCGCCGTCGCCGAAGCCGTACGACGAGCCCTCGCGCGTCCACGGGATCGGGACGCGGCAGCCGTCGCGGAAGCCGTCCTGGCCCGCGCCGCGGAAGTAGGCCGGGTCCTGGCGGACCTCGTCCGGCAGGTCGACCACGTCCGGGAGGCCGAGTTCCTCGCCCTGGTAGACGTAGGCCGAGCCGGGGAGCGCCAGCATCAGCAGCGTGGCCGCCCTCGCCCGCCGCAGGCCGACCTCACGATCGCCCGCCGTACGGATCTGGGTGCCGAGGCCGGGCGGGTTGGCGAACCGGGTGGCGTGCCGCGTCACGTCGTGGTTGGACAGCACCCAGGTGGAGGGGGCGCCGACCGGGCGCATCGCCTCCAGGGTGCGGTCGACGACCTCACGCAGCTGTTCCGCGTCCCACTCGGTGGCCAGGTACTGGAAGTTGAAGGCCTGGTGGAGTTCGTCGGGGCGTACGTAGTTCGCGGTGCGCTCGACGGTCGGGGTCCAGGCCTCGGCGACGAAGATCCGCTCACCCGTCTCCCTCCCCCGCCCTTCCGACGAAGGCCCTTCGGGCCCCTTCCTCCCCGAGTACTCGTCGAGGATCAGCCGCCACTGGCGGTAGATCTCGTGGACGCCGTCCTGGTCGAAGAACGGCATGACATCGTTGCCCAGCAGCTTGAGTTGGTCGTGCGCGCCGAGGTCCGGCAGACCCGCCGCCTTGACCAGACCGTGGGCCACGTCGATGCGGAAGCCGTCGACGCCCATGTCCAGCCAGAAGCGCAGGACGGAACGGAACTCGTCGCCCACCGCCGGGTGTTCCCAGTTGAAGTCGGGCTGCTCGGGCGCGAAGAGGTGGAGGTACCACTCGCCGGGGGTGCCGTCCGGCTCCGTGACCCGCGTCCAGGCCGGGCCGCCGAAGATGGACTCCCAGTCGTTGGGCGGGAGTTCGCCGCCGGCACCCTTGCCGGACCGGAAGTGGTAGCGGTCCCGCAGGGCCGAGCCGGGGCCTTCCCGCAACGCCCGCTTGAACCACTCGTGCTGGTCGGAGGAGTGGTTCGGGACCAGGTCGACGATGATCCTCAGGCCCAGTTCACCCGCGTCCCGGATGAGCGCGTCGGCGTCCAGGAGGTTGCCGAACATGGGGTCGACCGCGCGGTAGTCGGCGACGTCGTAACCGGCGTCGGCCTGCGGGGAGGCGTAGAAGGGGCTGAGCCACACGGCGTCCACGCCGAGGTCGCGCAGATACGGGAGGCGGGAGCGTACGCCTTCCAGGTCGCCCATGCCGTCGCCGTTGCTGTCGGCGAAACTGCGCGGGTACACCTGGTAGATCACCGCGTCCCGCCACCAGTCACGGCGCTTGGCGACGATGGCGACAGCCGAGGTGGGGGTGGGGGCCGGGGCTGCGGGCTGCTGGCTCATGGCGTCCTTGGGGCGATGGGGGTCCCCCCGCTCGAGCGCGTTCGAGAGCGGGGGAGGGGCTGTTGCATGGAGAGTTGGGGCTCGGCTTCGCAGTCGAGGGCGAGTGGTCTCGAGACGGGTGGATGAGGCGGGTGGATGAGGCGGGTGGATGAGGCGGGTGGATGAGGCGGCCGCGGTGCCGGCGGGGTCTGGTGGTCCCCCCCGGCCGGAGGCTGGGGGAGGACACCGCGGCCGCCACCCGCGCGTCTTTCGGCGCGCGGGAGTCTCGTAGGGGCTCAGCCCTTGGTGCCGCCCGCGGTGAGGCCGGTCACCAGGTTCTTCTGCACGAGATAGAAGAACACGGCGGCGGGTATCGCGATCAGCACCGCCGTGGCGGCCATCAGGTTGCGCTGGGCGTCGTGCTCGCTGACGAAGGACTGAAGGCCCACGGCAAGGGTGTACTTGTCGTCGCTGAGCATGAACGTCGACGCGAAGGCGACCTCGCTGAAGGCGGTCAGGAAGTTGTAGAAGGCGGCCACCGCGAGACCGGGCTTGGCGAGCGGCAGGATCAGCCGGAAGAAGGTGCCGAACGGGGTGAGCCCGTCCACGCGTCCCGCCTCGTCGATCTCGAAGGGGATGGTGTCGAAGTACCCCTTGAGCAGCCAGGCGCTGTACGGGATGACCGTCGTGCAGTAGACGAGGATCAGGCCGAGGTAGTTGTCGATGAGCTGGAGGTCCGAGAGGATCTGGTACATCGGCACCATCAGCACCGCGACCGGGAACATCTGGGTGACCAGCAGCACCCACATGAACTTCTTGTAGCCGGGGAAGCGCATGCGGGAGACGGCGTAGCCGGTGGTGGCGGCGATGAGCACGCCGATCGCCGTGGTGCCCAGCGTGACGATGAGCGAGCTCTTCAGCCAGTCGAAGAACTGGGTGTGCTGGAGGACGAACGTGTAGTTGTCGAACGTCATCTTGTCCCAGATGCCGCCCGGGTGCAGATAGTCGTCCGTGTCCGGGCCGAGGGACAGATAGACCAGCCACGCGATCGGGAAGAGCGCGATGACGCTCGCGACGATCAGGACGCCGTGGGAGACGAGGGAGCCGGCGAGGCCGTTCTCGCCGCGGCGGCGGACCCGGCGGGGGGTCTTCGCGGGGTGCTGCTCGCTCACGCGGGCGGAGGTCTCGGCTGTGGTGCTACTCATGGGAACTCCTGCCTCAGATCGCGAGCTGCTGCTCGTTGCGGTTCAGCCAGCGGCGGTAGAACGAGGTGAAGACGATCAGGATGGCCAGCAGCAGGATGCCGTAGGCGGCGGACTGGGCGAAGTCACGCGGCTGCTGTCCGAAGCCGAGGTAGTACGCCCAGGTGACGAGGATCTGCGCGTCGGGTGCGGTGTTGCCGAACAGCAGGAAGATCACGGCGAACTGGTTGAAGGTCCAGATGATGCCCAGCAGGACGACGGTGGAGCTGACGGACCGCAGCCCCGGCAGGGTGACGAAGCGGAAACGCTGCCAGGCGCTCGCGCCGTCCATCTCGGCGGCCTCGTAGAGGGAGGCGTCGATGGCCTGGAGGCCACCGAGCAGCGAGATCATCATGAACGGCACACCGCACCAGGTGTTGACCATGATCGCGGCGAACCGCTGCCAGAAGGTGTCCTCGAGCCACAGCGGCGAGGGCAGGTGCAGGAAGTCCAGCGCCGAGTTGATGACGCCGCCGTCGGCGAGCATGAACCGCCAGCCGAAGACGGTGACGAAGGTGGGCACCGCCCACGGCAGCACCAGGATCAACCGGTACAGGGTCCGCCCGCGCAGCTTCTGGTTGAGGAGCAGGGCGAGGCCGAGTCCGATGCCGTAGTGCAGGGCGACACAGGTCGCCGTCCACACGATCGTCCAGATGAAGTGCGACCAGAAGCGGTCGTAGGCCGTCGGGCCCCACAGGATGTCGGCGTAGTTGTCGAGGCCGATGAACTTGTAGGTGGCGTCGATGTGGTTGACGCCGATCGTGCGGGCCGTGTTCAGGCTGTTGGCGTCGGTCAGCGTCAGGTACAGGCCGTACACCAGGGGATACAGCACGAGCACGCCGAGGACGACCGCCACCGGGGCGATCATCACGTACGCGTACCAGTGCTTCTGGTAGCCGCGCCTCAGGCGCCCTGCCGGCCCTGGCCTCGGCTCACGGTCACCGCGGCGCTTGCCGGTCGCGCGGTCGATGGCGACTGTCATGGTTCGACACCTTCTGGATCTTCACGCTGGATCGTCGACGGGGGGTACTGCTCACGGCTCACAGGCCGGTGGCCGCCGGATCTCTCCCCCCATGTGTGGAAGATCCGACGGCCACTCGGGCTCACTTGCTGAAGTCCGGCACCAGCTTGGCGATGGCGAGTTCAGCGTTGCTCAGGCCCTTGTCGAGGGTTTCCTTGCCGCCCGCGATCTTGGGCAGTTCGGTGTCGAGCGGACCCCAGAGCGAGCTGTACTCCGGCAGCGCCGGGCGCGGCTGGGCGGCGGACAGGACCGTCTGGTAGCCGGCGATGCCCGGGTCGGCCTTGACCGCGGCGGTGTAGGCGTCGTCACGCGTCGGAAGCGTGGAGTTCTTCTGGGCCACCGTGGCCTGGGAGGTCGCGGAGGTCATGAAGTTGACGAACTTCAGCGCGGCGGCCTGGTGGGCCTTGTCCGAGCCGGCGTAGACCGAGAGGTTGTGGCCGCCGGTCGGGGCGCCCGCCTTGCCGGTGGAACCGGCCGGGACGGTGGCGATGCCGAGGTTGGCCTTGTCCGTGAAGGCGCTGCCCTTGTAGAAGTTCGTGATCTCCCACGGCCCCTGGACGATCGCGGCGACCTTGCCGTTGACGAACGCGTCCTGGATGTGGGCGTAGGCGTCGGCGGTGGTGTCGGCCTTGTGCAGGCCCTTGCCGTCGAAGAGGCCCAGCCAGGTGCCGTACGCCTTCTTCGCGGCCGCCGAGTCGACCGTGATCTTCTTGGCGTCCGCGTCGACGGTGTCGGTGCCCTCGCCGTAGAGGAAGGACTGGGCGTAGTAGGCCTGGGTGGAGCCCCAGTAGCCGTCGACGCCGGTCTTGGCCTTGACGGTGGCGGCGGCGGTCTTCAGGTCGTCCCAGGTCTTGGGGGCCTCGGTGATGCCGGCCTTCGCGAAGAGCTGCTTGTTGTAGACCAGCGCGAGGGTGTCGGTGACGATCGGCACGCCGTACGTCTTGCCCTCGTACTTGGCCTGCTCGATCAGGTTCGACTTGAACTTGGCCTGGTCCTTGAGGGCCTCGGTGCCGTCCAGCGGCAGGAAGAAGCCCTTCTTGGCGAATGCCGGGGTCCAGCCGACCTCGGAGCGCAGCACGTCCGGGGCACCGGAGGCGCCGGCGGCCGTGTCGAACTTGTTCTGCGCCTGGTCGAAGGGCACGTTGACGTACTTGACCTTGACGTCCTTGTTGGCGGCCTCGAACTGCTTGACCAGGGCCTGGTACGTCGGCGCCTCATTGGTGGCGTTGGAGGTGTCCCACCAGGTGATGGTGACCGGCCCGGACGAGTTGTCGCTGCCGCTGTCGTCTCCGCCGCAGGCCGTCGCCGCGAGGGCGAAGGACGCCACCAGCGCGGTGGCCGCTATGCCACGCCGCATGAGTTTCTCCTTGAGGGTGAGAGCCCGTTTAGCTACAGGAAGCGGTCCCGTCCGCTGTCCTGCCGACTCCGACCGCGCCGTTGCTGCCGTCGGGCGACGTGAACGTAACAGCGTTGTAAGCGGCACGAAAGACCTTGCAGCAAAAAAGTGCAAGACATCTCCGAAGTTATTCGCACGTGACCCCTGCGTGATCTCCGCTCGACCGACGGGAGACCGTAGTTGTCGCGGTTGAGAGCCCTCATAGCGGGACACGGGGCCGCTGTGCAAGACTCTGCAAGCTCTTGCCATCACTTTCACGAGGGAGCGCGATGACGCAGCAGCCCGCGGGCCGTTCAACAGGTCGCCCACGGCGTTCGGTCGGTGTGCAAGTCAGCACTCGACCGGTACAGTCCACCCCTGTGACCACACGGCTTGCCGACATCGCTGCGCAGGCGGGGGTGAGCGAAGCGACCGTCAGCCGCGTTCTCAACGGCAAGCCCGGTGTCGCCGCCACCACCCGTCAGTCCGTGCTCGCCGCTCTGGACGTCCTGGGCTACGAGCGCCCGGTCCGGTTGCGCCAGCGCAGCGCGGGTCTGGTCGGCCTCATCACACCGGAGCTGGAGAACCCGATATTCCCGGCCCTGGCCCAGGTCATCGGTCAGGCGCTGACCCGCCAGGGCTACACCCCGGTCCTCGCCACCCAGACCCCGGGCGGCTCCACGGAGGACGAACTCACCGAGATGCTGGTCGACCGCGGCGTCGCCGGCATCATCTACGTCTCGGGGCTGCACGCGGACACCACGGCCGACATGCAGCGCTACGAGCAGCTGCGCGCGCAGGGCGTCCCCTTCGTACTGGTGGACGGGTTCTCGCCGAAGGTGCAGGCGCCGTTCATCTCCCCCGACGACCGGGCGGCCATGACCCTGGCGGTCACCCATCTCGTCTCGCTCGGCCACACCCGGGTGGGCCTGGCCCTGGGTCCCAAGCGCTTCGTGCCGGTCCAGCGCAAGATCGAGGGCTTCGTCCGGGCGGTCCAGGAACAACTGCGTCTCAGCCCCGAGACGATCGAGACCGACCTGGTCCAGCACTCCCTCTACACCCTGGAGGGCGGCCAGGCGGCGACCAACGCCCTGATCGACCGTGGCTGCACGGCGATCGTCTGCGCCAGCGACATGATGGCGCTGGGCGCGATACGGGCGGCCCGGCAGCGCGGTCTGGCGGTTCCCCAGGACGTCTCGGTGGTCGGCTTCGACGACTCCCCCCTGATCGCCTTCACGGACCCGCCGCTCACGACCGTCCGCAAGCCGGTCCCCGCGATGGGCCAGGCCGCCGTCCGCACGCTCCTGGAGGAGATCGGCGGGACTCCGGCACCGCACAGCGAGTTCGTGTTCATGCCGGAGCTGGTGGTGCGCGGTTCGACCGCTTCGGCACCCGGGGACCGGAATCGTCCGTAAGGCGGAGACGTCCGGGTTCTTCCGGTGCGCCGGCCGTAGACGAAGGGGTCCTCCCGCCGTAGAAAGTGCGGGCCGAACCCGACCGGGGGATGATCGGGCCAAGAGGTCTTTTCTGGCAGACTTTATGTCCATGGGTGAATCGACTGTGACGCCACTGGAAGGCCGTGACCAGGCTCTTCCGAACCCCGTCACGGCCGCACCCCGACAGCGCCGCCTCGACCGGCTGCGCACCCCCCGTCACCCCCGCTTCTGGTTCGAGATCCTCCTCATCGCGGTGAGTTACTGGACCTACTCCCTGGTGCGCAACGCGGTCCCGGAACAGCGGGCCGAGGCACTGCGCAACACGGACTGGATCTGGCGCGCGGAGCACGGTCTCGGCATCGCCGTGGAGGAGTCGGTCAACCACGCGATCAACTCGGTGACCTGGCTCATCGTGGGCATGAACTACTACTACGCGACCCTGCACTTCGTCATCACGCTGGCCGTCCTGGTCTGGCTCTACCGCAGCCACCCGGGCCGGTACGCGGCGACGCGTCTGGTGCTCTTCGCCACCACGGCCGTGGCCCTGGTCGGCTACTACCTGTATCCCCTCGCGCCCCCGCGGCTCGTGCCGGGCGGCGATTTCGTCGACACGGTGATGGTCCACCAGACCTGGGGCTCGATGGCGTCCGGCGACCTCAAACACATGTCGAACCAGTACGCGGCGATGCCGTCCATGCACATCGGCTGGTCCCTGTGGTGCGGCCTGACGATCTTCGCGCTGGCCAGGCTGCCCTGGGTCCGCATCCTGGGCCTGCTCTACCCGGTGGCGACCCTGGTGGTCATCGTCGCGACGGCCAACCACTTCTGGCTGGACGCCGTGGGCGGCATGCTCTGCCTGGCCTTCGGCTTCACCGTGGCCCGCGTCTGGTACGGGACCCTGCCGTACACCCTGCCGAGACGGGTGCCGGCGAAGGGACAGGGCGGCCCCCCTGCTGCCCACCCGGGCATGACGCTCCCCGCCAGGGCATGGCGCGCCCGATCGAGGTAGGGCGCCGCCCGTCAAGGCATGACGTGCCCGGTCAAGGCGTGACCTTCCCGATCGAGGAGGAACGCGACGGCGCGTAGGTGGGGCGCGCGGAACCGTCCGCCCGTCCGGCCACGGAGGCCCGTTCGGCCCGGCGGGTTCGGACCGGCCGGAGCGGCGGCGCAGCCGCTTACCCCGCTCCCGCGGCGGCCCCCTTCAGCGCGTCGATGAACGCGTCCAGCGCGGGCTGCGCCGGCGCCGTCTCCCGGACCACCGCCTGAATGGCGCGCACCGGCACCGGATCGCGTACCTCCCGTACGACGACGCCCGGATGCCGGCTGCCGAGCCCCAGCCGGGGCACCAGACTCACGCCCAGCCCGGCGGCCACGAACCCCTGGGCGGTCACGTAGTCCTCGCTCTGCACCGCGAACCGGGGCCGGAACCCGACCGCCGCACACGCGTCGAGCTGGGCGTCGAGACAGGGGCCCGGCCACTCGCTCCCGACGAACGCCTCGTCCGTCAGCTCCTCCAGCCGCACACTCCGCCGCCCGGCCAGCCGGTGCCCGCGCGGCAGGACGACGAGGTAGGGATCGTCGAGCAGGTGCATCAGCCGTACGCCACCGCTCTGCCGCCCCTCGCTCCACACCAGCAACGCCAGATCGGCCCGTCCCTCCCGTACCTCAGCCACCGGGTCCACGGGATCGACCGTCAGCTTCAGATCGATCCGGACGCCGGGATGCGCCGCACGCAACCGCGCCACGGCCGGCGCCACCAGCCCGGCCCCCGCGGTGGCGAAGTACCGCACCGCCAGCTGCCCCGTCCGTCCGGCGAGCAGGTCGGCGAGTGCCGTCTCGGCCTCGGCGACCTGCCGTCCGATGGCATCCGCGTACTCGGTGAGCAGCAGGCCGGCAGCCGTGGGCCGCACGCCCCGCCCGACCCGCTCCAGCAGGGCGGCCCCCGCCTCCTTCTCCAGCGCGGCGATCTGCTGACTGATGGCGGACGGCGTGTACCCCAGCACGGCCGCGGCACCGGTCACCGACCCGCTCCCCACGACCGCCCGCAACACCTGCATCCGCCGCACATCAATCATGCAGCCCACCTTAACGAACCATCCAGAACATTTCACTTGTCCTCACAGGTCGGGCGGACGACCGTAGGGAGCATGCCCCTCGCCTCCACTCTCCGCATGGCCGCGCTCGCCCTCTTCTGGGGCTCCGGCTTCCTCTGGATCAAACTGGCCCTGACCCACGGCCTGACCCCCGCGCAGATCACCATCGCCCGGTGCGCCCTCGGCACGGCCGTCCTGCTGCTCCTGGCCCGCCGGGCGGGCCAGCGCCTCCCCCGGTCCCGGACCACCTGGCGTCACCTCGCCGTGGCCGCACTGTTCTGCAACGCGCTGCCCTTCGCCCTCTTCGCCCTGGGCGAGCAGCACGTCGACTCCGGTATAGCGGGCGTCCTCAACGCCACGACCCCGCTCTGGTCCCTCCTCATCGGCATCGGCCTGGGTACGGACCGGACCCTGCGCCCGGTGCGCCTGAGCGGCCTCGTCCTGGGCTTCGCCGGCACCGTCCTGATCTTCGCCCCCTGGCACCAGGAGGGTCTCCTCAGCCGGCCCGCCCTGTACCTCCTGGGCGCGGCGGCGAGCTACGCGGTGGCCTTCGCCTACATGGCCCGGCATCTGACGGCCTCGGACACCCCCATGGCGATGTCGGCGGCCCAGCTCCTCACCGCCACGGCCTGGAGCACCCTCGCCCTCCCCGCGGCCGGCCCCCTCCACCCGGACGTCACCGCGCTGCTCGCCGTCACCGCGCTGGGCGTCCTCGGCACGGGTGTGACGTTCTACCTCAACTACCGGCTGATAGCGGACGAGGGCCCCACCACAGCGGCGACGGTCGGCTATCTGCTCCCGGTCGTGTCGGTCGCGCTGGGCGCGGTGATCCTGGACGAGCACATCGGCGCACGCGTGCTCGCCGGCATGGCGGTGGTACTGCTGGGCGTGGGGCTGACCCGGAGGAAGACGGCGGAACGCGGCCTCGGGTCGGCGGGTACGCGGGGCGACGTCAAGGATGCGACGCAACGCGTCGCCTAGCTCCTTCACACACCCCACAGCGCTCACGGCCCCCACAGCACCACGGCCCCGCAGCCTCACAACCTCGCGGGCTCACAGTCCGGCGGCCCTCGCGGCCCCACGGCCTCACGGCCCGGGCCCCGCAGCCTCACAACCTCGCGGGCTCACAGTCCCGCAGCCCTCGCGGCCCCACGGCCTCGCGGCCTCGCGACCCCACAACCTCGCGACCGCACAGCCCCACAGCCCCGCAGCCCCACGGCCTCACAGCCCCGCGGCCCCGCGGCCCCGCGGCCCGAAGCTCTCACAGCCCTCGGCGCCGAACCGGCGCCATGGCCGGACGGCCCACCCGCCTCCCGTCCGACCGTTCACCCGTCTACCCGTCTACCCGCCGTAGAACAGCTCGTCCACCACGCCCCGAGCGCGGCGTGCGGTGCGCCGGTAGTCGTCGAGCATGTCGCCCACCCGGCCGGGGCCGTACCCCAAGTACCGCCCCACCGCGACCAGTTCGCGCGCGTCGGAGGGGAAGGTGTCCCCGGCGCGCCCGCGCACCAGCATCACCGCGTTGCGTACACGAGTCGCCAGCACCCACGCCTCGTCCAGCGTCGCCGTGTCCTCGCCCGGGAGGAGCCCGGCGTCGCGCGCTGCGGCGAGAGCCTCACGGGTGCGCGTGGTCCGCAGCCCCGGATGCGTCGAACCATGGCGCATCTGGATCAGCTGCACGGTCCACTCGACGTCCGACAGCCCTCCCGGCCCGAGCTTGGTGTGCAGCTTCGGATCGGCGCCCCGGGGCAACCGCTCCGACTCCATACGGGCCTTGAGCCGCCGGATCTCCCGTACGGCCTCCTCGCCGAGCCCGTCCGCCGGATAGCGCAGCGGGTTGATCAGCTCGATGAACCGCTGCCCCAATTCCTCGTCTCCGGCGACGACTTCGGCCCGCAGCAGTGCCTGCGACTCCCAACCCAGCGACCAGCGCCGGTAGTAGGCCTCGTACGACTTCAACGTGCGTACCAGAGGACCGGACTTGCCCTCCGGACGCAGGTCGGCGTCGATGAGCAGCGGCGGATCCGCGCTGGGGATCTGGAGCAGTCGGCGCATCTCGGAGACGATCTTGTTCGCGGCCTCCGCGGCCTCGCGCTCGTCGACGCCGTCCCGGGGTTCGTGCACGAACAGGACGTCGGCGTCGGATCCGTAGCCCAGTTCATGACCTCCGAAGCGGCCCATGCCGATGACGGCGAAACGGGTGGGAAGCGAGTCGCCCCAGCCGTCCCGCACGACCGCGCACAACGTGCCGGCCAGCGTGGCGGCCGTGAGGTCGGACACCGCCCCGCCCACCAGGTCCACGAGGGCGCCCCGATCGGCCTCGACCGGCTGCGCCTCGGTCCCGTAGGAGGCGACGATGTCCGCGGCGGACGTACGGAACAGCTCACGCCGACGGACCCCGCGAGCCGCGGTGACGGCCTGCACCACCCCGTCGGCCCGGCGCACCGCGGCGAGTATCTCCTGCTCCAACTGCGCCCGCCCGCGCGGCTCGAGACCCCCGCCGTCCCCGTCGCCGAGCAACGCCACCGCCTCCGGCGCCCGCAGCAGCAGGTCAGGGGCGAGCCGCCCGGCGGACAGCACACGGGCGAGGTTCTCCGCCGCGGCGCCCTCGTCCCGCAGCAGCCGCAGGTACCAGGGCGTCTTGCCGAGCGCGTCCGACACCTTGCGGAAGTTGAGCAGGCCCGCGTCCGGGTCGGCGGAGTCCGCGAACCAGCCCAACAGCACGGGCAGCAGGGTGCGTTGGATGGCAGCCTTGCGCGAGACACCGGAGGCCAGCGCCTCCAGGTGACGCAACGCGGACGCGGGGTCGGCGTAGCCCAGCGCGACCAGCCGCTCCCGGGCCGCCTTCGGACTCAACCGGGTCTCCCCGGGCGCGAGTTGGGCGACGGCGTCGAGCAGCGGGCGGTAGAACAGCTTCTCGTGCAGCCGTCGCACCACGGCGGCGTGCCGCTTCCACTCCTGGCTCAGCCCGACGACCGGGTCGGTCCGCAGTCCCAGTGAGCGGCCCAGCCGGCGAAGGTCTTCCTCGGCCTCGGGCACGAGATGGGTCCGCCGCAGCCGGTAGAGCTGGATCCGGTGTTCCATGGACCGCAGGAACCGGTACGCGAGGTCCAGCTGCTCGGCGTCGGCGCGCCCGACGTAGCCCCCCGCGGCGAGGGCCTGGAGGGCGTCGAGCGTGGTGCCGCTGCGCAAGGACGCGTCGGCCCGCCCGTGCACCAGCTGCAACAGCTGTACGGCGAACTCGACGTCCCGCAACCCCCCGGGCCCGAGCTTCAGTTCACGCTCCACCTCGGCGACCGGGATGTTCTCGACGACCCGTCGCCGCATCCTCTGCACGTCGACGACGAAGTTCTCCCGCTCGGCGGCCTGCCACACCATGGGCTCGACGGCGGCGACGTACTCGGCCCCGAGCGCGAGATCGCCGGCCACCGGCCTCGCCTTCAACAGGGCCTGGAACTCCCAGGTCTTGGCCCACCGCTGGTAGTAGGCGAGATGACTGGACAGCGTCCGCACCAGCGGCCCGTTGCGCCCCTCGGGCCGCAGGTTGGCGTCGACGGGCCAGATGGACCCCTCCACGGTGGTCTCGGAACAGATCCGCATCAGGTGCGAGGCCAGCTTGGTGGCGGCCCGCAGCGCCTTGCCCTCGTCGGCCCCGTCGGCGGCCTCCCCCACGAAGATCACGTCGACGTCGGAGACGTAGTTCAGCTCGTGTCCGCCGCACTTGCCCATCGCGATGACGGCGAGCCGGCACAACGCGGCGTCGTCGGGCGCGGCGGCCCGGGCGAGGCCCAGGGCGGCCCGCAGCGTGGCGGTGGCGAGATCGGCGAGCTCGGCGGCGGTCTCGGCGACATCGGTCGTCCCGCACACATCCCGTGCCGCGATGGACAGCAGGCACCGCCGGTAGGCGACGCGCAGCGACACGGGATCCGTGGCCCCGGCCAGTCCCCGCTCGAACTCCTCCACCCCGGGATGCA
This sequence comes from Streptomyces sp. NPDC088157, assembly GCF_044741545.1. NCBI lineage: Bacteria > Bacillati > Actinomycetota > Actinomycetes > Kitasatosporales > Streptomycetaceae > Streptomyces > Streptomyces sp. NPDC088157. Next base: position 1,085,192 of record NZ_JBIUSU010000001.1, on the reverse strand, counting down.
GGTCCCGCGGCTCGTAGGTGACCAGCGCCTCCCAGTCCCGCGGATGCCGGGCGAGGTGGTCGGCGAGGGCGGCGGACGCCCCCAGCACCCCCAGCAGCCGGTCGCGCAGCGGCTTGGCCGCTATCAGCGTGTCGAGCAGCTCCCGACGGGCGGTGTGCCCGGGCTGCGCCTCCAGCAGCCGGACGAGACCGTGCAGGGCGAGATCGGGATCGGCGGTGCCGCCGAGGGCCTCGAGCAGGAAGGGGTCGTTGCGCACCGGGGACAGCTCGGGCCCGTCCAGCAGCCGTTCGGCGGCGGAGGGGTCGGTGAAGCCGTGCCGCAACAGCCGTGTGAAGGTGCTGCTCCTGCGCCCCGGCACCATCATCCCTGGCCCTCCCTCGGATCAAGGTCGTACGCCCCTGAGCGTAACCCGCACCTCACGGTGGCGCCCCGGACCGGTTTCCGGTTCTGTGGAACTTCGACCGCTGTGGGACCGGGGGCTCTGTGAGACTTCGGGTTCTGTGCACAGCGACGGCCGCGACGAGGGAGTCAAGCCATGGACATGACCCTAGAAGTGATCCTGTTGCCGGTGTCCGACGTGGACCGGGCCAAGGAGTTCTACCGCGACAAGGTCGGCTTCCACGTCGACCTCGACGGCGAGGTCATGGAGGGCGTGCGCATCGTCCAGCTCACCCCACCCGGCTCGGGCTGCTCGATCGCCCTGGTGGACGGCCTCCAGGTACCCACGGGGACCCCGCAGCCGGGCACGTACCACGGTATGCAGCTCTGTGTGACGGACGCGAAGGCCGCGTACGAGGAACTGACCGCCCGCGGCCTGGACGTCACCGAACCCCAGCAGTTCGCACCGCAGGACGGAGCGACGTTCATGTACTTCAAGGACCCGGACGGCAACGGCTGGGCGATCCAGGAGTACCGCCGCCGGGAGACGGAGCCCCTCCACCAGGTACTGGCGAAACTGTCTGCCCAGTAGGGCGCCGGCACGGCCGCGGGGCGGGATCGGGAACGCGAGGGGCCGACGGTCCACGACCGTCGGCCCCTCGTGTCGTCGTAGCGGGAAACCCGCCCCGACCTGCCCTACAGCACCGGCAGGTTCTTCCGCAGCTCGAAGGCCGTGACCTCGGAGCGGTACTCCTCCCACTCCTGGCGCTTGTTGCGCAGGAAGAAGTCGAAGACGTGCTCGCCGAGGGTTTCGGCGACGAGGTCGCTGCGCTCCATCAGGCTCAGCGCCTCGCCGAGGTTCTGCGGGAGCGGCTCGATGCCCATGGCCCGGCGCTCGGCGTCGGACAGCGCCCAGACGTCGTCCTCGGCGCCCGGCGGGAGCTCGTAGCCCTCCTCGACGCCCTTGAGGCCGGCGGCGAGCAGCATGGCGTACGCCAGGTACGGGTTGGTGCCGGAGTCGAGGGAGCGGACCTCGATGCGCGCGGAGCCCGTCTTGCCGGGCTTGTACATCGGCACGCGGACCAGCGCGGAGCGGTTGTTGTGGCCCCAGCAGATGTACGACGGCGCCTCGCCGCCCGCACCGGCCGTGCGCTCGGAGCCGCCCCAGATGCGCTTGTAGGAGTTCACCCACTGGTTGGTGACGGCGGCGATCTCGGCGGCGTGCTTCAGCAGGCCGGCGATGAAGGACCGGCCGACCTTGGAGAGCTGGTACTCCGCGCCCGACTCGTAGAACGCGTTGCGGTCGCCCTCGAAGAGGGAGAGGTGCGTGTGCATGCCGCTGCCGGGGTGCTCGGAGAACGGCTTCGGCATGAAGGTCGCCTGGACCCCCTGCTCCAGGGCGACCTGCTTCATGACCAGGCGGAACGTCATGATGTTGTCGGCCGTGGAGAGGGCGTCGGCGTAGCGCAGGTCGATCTCCTGCTGGCCGGGGGCGCCCTCGTGGTGGGAGAACTCGACCGAGATGCCCATCGACTCGAGCATGGTGATCGCCTGGCGGCGGAAGTCCATGCCCACGTTCTGCGGGGTGTGGTCGAAGTAGCCGGAGTTGTCGGCCGGGGTCGGACGGGAGCCGTCGGTCGGCTTGTTCTTCAGCAGGAAGAACTCGATCTCGGGGTGGGTGTAGAAGGTGAAGCCCAGGTCGGAGGCGCGGGCCAGGGCGCGCTTCAGCACGTACCTCGGGTCGGCGAAGGACGGGGAGCCGTCCGGCATGAGGATGTCGCAGAACATGCGGGCGGTACCGGGGGCCTCCGCCCGCCAGGGCAGAACCTGGAAGGTGGACGGATCCGGCTTGGCGATCATGTCGGACTCGTAGACCCGGGCGAAGCCCTCGATCGCGGAGCCGTCGAAGCCGATGCCCTCGTCGAATGCCTGTTCGAGCTCGGCCGGGGCCACGGCGACGGACTTGAGGAAGCCCAGCACGTCCGTGAACCACAGCCGTACGAACCGGATGTCGCGCTCCTCCAACGTCCGGAGCACGAACTCCTGCTGCTTGTCCATCTTGCGCTTCCCCATCCTTGCTGGTCAGGCCGCCTGTTTCCCGTCCCACTGAGAGGCGGTCGGGCACCCGAGCATCACACCACAACACCATTTCATGCGCGTTGCCGACCATGATCGCCTGAGCGACCCGGGCCTGAACGCCTTCCGTCCGGCAGATGTATTACCTCACGTCCGGCAGGTGTACTGCTCTGCCGCCCATCTTGCCTGCTCGGACCGACATCCGTAATGCCCGACCTCCTCCATCTCCCCTCCCCCGCTTAATTTGCATCTCAGATGCAAGTTTAACTAGCGTGCCGGACAGCAGATCGCCGAGTGATCCTTGAGGAGCCCCGATGCTGTCCGAACAGTCCGCAGCCACCGTCCGCGCCACCCTCCCCGCCGTGGGCGCGGCCATCGGCGAGATCACCGAGCGCTTCTACGCCGGCCTCTTCGCGGCGCATCCGGCCCTCCTCCGGGACCTGTTCAACCGCGGCAACCAGGCGGCGGGCACCCAGCGCCAGGCTCTGGCCGGATCCATAGCCGCCTTCGCCACGCGCCTCGTCGCGCACACGCCGGAGCACCCGGGGAACGGCCTTCAGGACCGTCCCCAGGACCGCCCCGACGCGATGCTCACCCGCATCGCCCACAAACACGCCTCACTCGGCATCGCGCCCGAGCAGTACGAAGTCGTCCACGAGCACCTGTTCGCCGCCATCGCCGACGTTCTGGGCGAGGCGGTCACGCCCGAGGTCGCCGCGGCCTGGGACGAGGTCTACTGGCTGATGGCGAACGCGCTGATCGCGATCGAGCGCCGCCTGTACGAGGAGAGCGGGAGGGCTCCCGGCTCCTGGCGGGAGTGGGAGGTCGTGGAACGCGTCCCGGAGACCGCGGACGTCGTCACCTTCTCGCTGCGTCCGCGCGACGGCGCCCAGGTACGGGACTTCCGCGCGGGCCAGTACGTGTCCGTCCGCACGCGACTGCCCGACGGCGCCCGCCAGATACGGCAGTACAGCCTCTCCGGCGCACCCGGGTCGGACGTACGCCGGATCAGCGTCAAGCGCGTGACGGGCGACGCGGTGACACCGGAGGGCGAGGTCTCCAACCACCTCCACGCGCGCGTGGAGGAGGGCGCCGTGCTGGAGCTCTCCGAGCCGTACGGCGACCTGGTCCTCGACGGCGCCGGGGGCGCCCCTCTGCTCCTCGCCTCGGCCGGCATCGGCGTCACCCCGATCGTCGCGATGCTGGCCCACCTCGCGGCCGCCGGCCACGGCACGCCGGTGACGGTCGTCCACGCCGACCGCTCCCCCGCCGACCACGCCCTGCGCGCGGACCACGAGGCGTACGCGGCGAAGCTGCCGGACGCGTCCGTTCACCTCTGGTACGAGCGGGAGGCCCCGGCGCACGCCCGGACGGGCCTGGCCGACCTCACGGACGTACCCGTCGCGCCCGGCACGCGCGCGTACCTGTGCGGTCCGCTGCCGTTCATGCGGGCGGTCCGGGCGCAGCTGATCGAGAAGGGGGTCGCTCCGGCGGACGTGCACTACGAGGTGTTCGGCCCGGACCTGTGGCTGGCGCGGGCCTGAGCCGGCCGACCGACCGGCCGTCCCGGCAGCGGCCTCGACGGTCCTCTCGACGTTCCTGATGCCGCGCCCGCGCCCCGAAGCGCCGGCCCGGCAGCGGCCTCACCGGTCCTGCTCCCGCGCGCCGGTGCCGCGGACCCGTGAGCGGCCTCACCGGTCCTGCTCCCGCGCCCCGGTGTCCGGTGCCGGGCCGGCGAGCACCCGGTGGGCGTTCTCCTCCGCGGCCCGCTCGAAGCGGTCGGAGGGGTCACTGACGCTCAGCCCGTCCGCGGTGGCGGTGCCCGCGACCGGCCCCTGCCGCTGCTGGATGACGTGCGTCAGCTCATGGGCGAGCGTGTGCCTGTCGCCGCCGTCGGGACCGATCACGACGTGGCTGCCGGAGGTGTAGGCACGGGCCCCGATGCCGACGGCGGAGGCACGGGCGGCCGCGTCGTCGTGGATCCGGACGTCGGAGAAGTCCGCGCCCAGACGCGCCTCCATCTCCGTCCGGACCGGCTCCGCGAGCGGCCGTCCGGCTCCGCCCAGGACACCGTGCACGGCCGAGCGCTGGACGGCCGCCACCTCGTCGGCGCAGCTACCGCCCGCCGTATCGTGCCGGTGCCCGGTGTGGTCGGCCTCGCGGAGCAGCTGCACCACCGCGGAGTTGCCGGCCAGGCGCTGCAGCGCGAGCAGCGCGCCCGGGCCGGCGGTCGCGGCGGAGGCCCGCCGCGCGGGGAGGACCGCCGGCGGCCGACGGGCCCCGGTGTGCTCGGACTGTGCACCGACGGTGTCTCGGGCGTGCATACGGGAGCTCCCAGGGCGACGGCGGTCTCGACACTCCCTGCATACGCGTCCGTCCTCGCCCCCGCCAGGTACGCACGGGCAGAACCCCGGTGCACGAAGCGGTGCCCGAAGGCGCACGTACGCCATCCGCCGCGCCCGCGCCGTGCCGACCGCGCGTCCAGGACGCGTCGAGCGGAAAAGGGCCGGGGCAGGGCCGGGGCCACGTGCGGGAGCGCCATGCGGGGGCGCGGCACGGGCGGCCGCGCTCAGTACGGCCGCGGGATCTCGTGCTCGTCCAGCGCGGTCGTGTAGCGCTCCAGCAGGGTGTCGAGGCCGGACAGGAGGAGCCCGGCGGCGTCGCGGGCGTCGCTCAGGTCACCGCGCTCGCAGGCCTCCATCAGCTCGGCCACGTCGGTGCGGAGGATGTGCAGGGAGTCGCCCTGAACCAGGACCCCGGGGAACCGTCGGCCGGGCAGGCGGACTACGGCGTTGTTGCCGCCGGCGGTGAACAGCTCTGCTTCGATGCGTTCCATCGGGCCATCCAATCCGGCCCGGCGACGCGCCTTCAACCGCATGGGGAGGGGGGAATCGTGAAATCGGCTCTCCCTGCCCCGCCACCGGCCCGTTCCGCGTCGGCGGTCCGCATCACGTGGGTGGTCCGCATCACGTGGGCGATCCGCAGTCCGTTGCACGTCTTCATTCGGTCGGGCGTCGGCCGGGCCGGGCGGAACTCGAGATCCCCAGCAGCAGCGGCCCCGTCGGTTCCGCCACGATGTCCGCGACCGTGATCGGGTCGAGGGAGGCGAAGAACGCCTCCTGGGCCCGGCGCAGGGCGCCGCGCAGGCGGCAGGCCGACTTCAGCGGGCAGGGAGTGGGGCCCTCGCAGTCGACGACGTCGCCGTCGCCCTCGAAGGCGCGGACGACCGTCCCGACGGACGCCGTGCGGCCCCGGCCGGTGAGGGCCAGGCCGCCGCCCCTGCCTCGACGGGCCTCCAACAGGCCCATGTGCTGGAGCTCGGCCACGACCTTGGCCGCGTGGGTGTAGGGAACCTCCATCGCGGCCGCCACGTCACGGGTCGTGGGGGTGGCCTCGGGGGTGTCGCCCGCCACAGCCAGCCTCATGAGGACGCGCAGTGCCAGGTCGGTGGATCGCAACAGCCGCATGGAAGGAAGCGTAGATAATGCGCATCTCCCGTTCAAATTAACCGGCCCGGCCGCCCGTGCGCCCGGCCGCCCCGCATCCCACCCCCGCCCCCCCCCGACGCCCTCCTTCAGCGCCCTTCGCAGGCCTCCGCCCGCTGTCACCCGCCTCTTGGCTGTGACCTGTCTACGACTTTCCCCCACTGCCCCATTACGATCAGCGGACTCGCACACCCCGTCCCGCCCCTTTTCCCCAGAAGGACAGGCCTCATGGGTTCCGCCGACAAGACCAGCAGTCCGGCGCGCAAGGCGCGTATAGAGGAGATGCGGCGGGCCGATCAGGCTCGTGAGCGCCGCAACCGGGTGCTCGCGATCGGGGGCAGCGTCGTCGCCGTGGTCGCGCTGGTCGCCGGTGGGGTGTTCGTCGTGAAGTCGCAGTCGGGCGACGACAAGGACACTGCCGCCGACGGCAAGGCGGCCTCGGGGCACTTCGTCACCGGTTCGGACGGGGTCAGGACGTGGAAGGGGACGCTCGGGCGCACCCACGTCGCCAAGACCGTGAAGTACCCGACCGAGCCCCCCGTCGGAGGGGACCACAACCAGGTCTGGATGAACTGCAACGGAGACGTCTACACCAAGGCGCTCAACAACATGAACGCCGTGCACTCGCTCGAGCACGGCGCGGTCTGGGTGACGTACAACAGCAAGGCGAGCAAGGCGGACGTCGAGGCGCTCGCCGCCAAGGTCAAGAAGACGCCCTACACGCTCATGAGCCCGGACGACGCCCAGCCCGACCCGATCATGCTCACCGCGTGGGCGAACCAGCGCACGGTGACGAGTGCGAGCGACCCGAACCTGGACAAGTTCTTCGAGAAGTTCGTGCAGGGCGAGCAGACGCCCGAGCCCGGCGCGGCCTGCTCGGGCGGTCTGCCGAAGTGAGGTACGCGGGAGTGGCGGTCGCCGTGGCCGGAGTGCTCGTCGCCGCCGGGGCCATCACCTACTCCGTCGCCGAGGACGGCGGGGCGAAGGGCACAGCGCCCGCCGCGGACTCGGCCGACGCCGGGTTCGCCCGGGACATGGCGGTGCATCACCAGCAGGCCGTCGAGATGTCGTACATCGTGCGGGACCGGACGGCCGACGAGGACGTACGGCGGCTCGCCTACGACATCGCGCAGACGCAGGCCAACCAGCGCGGCATGCTGATCGGCTGGCTGGACCTCTGGGGGCTGCCCAAGGTGTCGTCCGACGCGCCCATGTCGTGGATGGGCATGGGCGGGATGAGCGACGGCGAGGACGGCGCGCTCATGCCGGGCATGGCCACCGACACCGAGCTGAGGAAGCTGGGCACGCTGAACGGCAGACAGGCCGAGGTCCTCTTCCTCCAGCTCATGACGGATCATCACAAGGGCGGCATCCACATGGCCGAGGGGTGTGTCGCCAAGTGCACGGTCGGGGTGGAGAAGCGGCTCGCCCGGGGCATGGTCGAGGCGCAGCGGTCGGAGATCGACCTGATGACGGACATGCTCGAGGCGCGAGGGGCCAAGCCGTGACGGCGGCCTCGAGCGCGGTCCCTGGCGCACCTGTCGGCGCCCCATAGGGTTTTCCCTCGATTTCACGGACGTTTCCGTCAAATCAGCCCAGCAAGCGGTGACTTGGGCGCTTCTTGGTTTTCGCATTCCCCTGGCATGAAGCGTTCGTCGCAAGAGTGGCCCGCACGTCGAGTGATCTACTCGCGTCGAACCACATACAGGGGGTCCTATGAGATCCAACCGCGCCGCGCTGCGCGCCGGAGCGAGCATGGCAGCGACACTGCCCATGATCGCCGGCGCGCTGGCGCTCGGTATACCCGCCGCGCACGCCGCGGACGGCCCGGCCCGTGACACGCTGGCCGGGACCAAGCCCGCGTGGGCCACGACCAAGGCGGACAAGGGCTCGACCGCGGACAGCGCCCAGGTCACCGCCCGGGTCTACCTCGCCGGGCGTGACGCCGCCGGCCTCGCCGCGTACGCGAAGGCCGTGTCCGACCCCGCCTCGCCCGCCTACGGCAAGTACCTCTCCGCCCAGCAGGCCGACGCCCGCTTCGGCGCGACCAAGGCCCAGGTGGCCGCGGTCAGGTCGTGGCTGACGGCGGCCGGTCTGAAGGTCACGGGCACGACCCGGCACTACGTGTCGGTCAGCGGTGAAGTCGCCGCCGTCGAGAAGGCGTTCGGCACGCAGCTGCACAACTACACCAAGGGCAGCAGGACTTACCGGGCGCCGTCGAAGACGGCCTCGGCCCCGGCCGACCTGGATGGCGCCGTCCTGACCGTCACCGGCCTGGACAACGCGCCGCACAAGGCCGCCTCCAAGGATCAGCTCCCGCCTCCGGACGCGGTGTTCAAGAACTCCGGGCCGTTCTCCTCGTACTACGGCTCCAACACCGCGAGCGCCCTCCCGTCGGCGTACGGCAAGAAGATCCCGTACGCCGTGCAGGGGTACACCGGCAAGCAGCTGCGTGCCGCGTACGGGGCCGGGAGGTACACCGGCAAGCATGTCCGCATCGCCATCACCGACGCGTACGCCTCGCCGACGATCGCCCTCGACGCGGCCACCTACGCGAAGGCGCACGGCGACAAGTTCTGGAAGACGGGTCAGCTGACCCAGGTGCTGCCCTCGGACTACACCAAGACCGAGGAGTGCGGGGCGGCCGGCTGGTACGGCGAGGAGACCCTCGACGTGGAGGCCGTGCACGCGGTCGCGCCGGCCGCGGACGTCACCTACGTGGGCGCCGCGTCCTGCTACGACGACGACCTGCTCGACTCGCTCAGCAAGGTCGTCGACAACCACCTGGCCGACATCGTCTCCAACTCCTGGGGCGACATCGAGGCCAACCAGACGCCGGACCTCGCGGCCGCCTACGACCAGGTCTTCCAGTTCGGCGCGGTCGAGGGCATCGGTTTCTACTTCTCCTCCGGCGACAACGGTGACGAGGTCGCCAACACCGGCACCAAGCAGGTCGACACCCCGGCCAACTCCGCGTGGGTGACGGCGGTCGGCGGTACCTCGCTGGCGGTCGGCAAGGGCGACAAGTACCTGTGGGAGACCGGCTGGGGCACCGACAAGGCCTCGCTGTCGGCCGACGGCAAGAGCTGGACGGACTTCCCGGGCGCCTACACCTCGGGTGCGGGCGGCGGCACGAGCAGGACCGTCGCCGAGCCGTACTACCAGAAGGGTGTCGTCCCGAAGTCGCTCGCCACGGCCAACAGCGCCGCGGGCAACCGCGTCGTCCCGGACATCTCGGCGATCGCCGACCCGAACACCGGCTTCAAGGTCGGCCAGACCCAGACCTTCCCGGACGGGACCGAGCAGTACAGCGAGTACCGCATCGGCGGCACCTCACTGGCCGCTCCGGTCATCGCGGCCGTGCAGGCCCTGGCCCAGGAGGCGCGCGGCGGCGGCGCGATCGGCTTCGCCAACCCGTCGATCTACTCCAAGTACGGCTCGCGGGTCTACCACGACGTCACGGACAACCCGACCGGGTCCGGGCTCGCGGTCGCGCGCGTCGACTTCGCCAACAGCTACGACGCGACGGACGGGCTGCTGACCTCCGTCCGCAGCCTCGGCAAGGACAGCTCGCTGTCCGCCGTGAAGGGCTACGACGACGTCACCGGCGTGGGCTCGCCCACGAACGGCTACGTGGAGTCGTACCGCCGGCGCTGAGCCGTCGGACCCGTGTCCGCGCACGTCGTACGCGTGTCGTGCGTACGTCGTGCGCGGAGCGGGCGTGGGGGCGTGAGGTGTCCGACACCCCGCGCCCCCCATCGCGTCGCATTGACGATTACACTGGTACGCGTGCCTCAACTTCGTCTCGCCCTGAACCAGATCGACTCGCGCGTCGGCGACCTCGTCGGCAACACCGAAACGATCCTCCGCTGGACCCGGCACTCCGCCGAGCAGGGAGCCCATCTCGTGGCGTTCCCGGAGATGGCGCTGACCGGGTATCCCGTCGAGGACCTCGCCCTGCGCTCCTCGTTCGTCGAGGCCTCCCGCACGGCCCTGCGCGCGCTCGCCGCCCGCCTCGCCGACGAGGGCTTCGGCGAACTGCCGGTGGTCGTGGGCTACCTCGACCGGTCCGAGGCCGGCCGCCCGAAGTTCGGCCGCCCGGCCGGCTCGCCGCGCAACGCGGCGGCGGTGCTGTACGGCGGTGAGGTGGTCCTCTCCTTCGCCAAGCACCACCTGCCCAACTACGGCGTCTTCGACGAGTTCCGCTACTTCGTGCCCGGCGACACCATGCCGGTGCTGCGGGTGCACGGCGTCGACGTGGCCCTCGCCATCTGCGAGGACCTCTGGCAGGACGGCGGCCGGGTGCCCGCGGCGCGCTCCGCCGAGGCCGGGCTGCTGCTCTCCATCAACGCCTCCCCCTACGAGCGGGACAAGGACGACACCCGTCTGGAGCTGGTCCGCAAGCGGGCCCAGGAAGCCGGCTGCACCACCGCCTACCTCGCGATGATCGGCGGGCAGGACGAGCTGGTCTTCGACGGCGACTCGATCGTCGTCGACCGCGACGGCGAGGTCGTGGCGCGGGCGCCGCAGTTCTCGGAAGGGTGCGTGGTCCTGGACCTCGACCTGCCCGCCGCCTCGGCCGACGCGCCGACGGGTGTCGTGGACGACGGTCTGCGCATCGACCGGGTGGTGCTGTCCGAGGAGCCGCTCCCCTCCTACGAGCCCGAGCTGAGCGGCGGCTACGCGGAGCGGCTGGACGACGCCGAGGAGATCTACTCGGCGCTGGTCGTGGGCCTGCGCGCATACGTGGCGAAGAACGGTTTCCGGTCGGTGCTCATCGGGCTGTCGGGCGGTATCGACTCGGCGCTCGTCGCGGCGATCGCGTGCGACGCGCTGGGCGCGCAGAACGTGTACGGCGTGTCGATGCCGTCGAAGTACTCCTCCGAGCACTCGAAGGGCGACGCGGCGGAGCTGGCGCGCCGGACGGGCCTGAACCTCCGCACGGTGCCGATCGAGCCGATGTTCGACGCGTACATGGGCTCGCTGGGTCTGACGGGTCTGGCGGAGGAGAACCTCCAGTCCCGCTTGCGCGGAACCCTGTTGATGGCCGTCTCCAACCAGGAGGGCCACATCGTCCTCGCTCCCGGCAACAAGTCGGAACTGGCGGTGGGGTACTCGACGCTGTACGGCGACTCGGTCGGCGCGTACGGACCCATCAAGGACGTCTACAAGACGTGGATCTTCCGGCTCGCGGAGTGGCGCAACCGCGCCGCGGCGGAGCGTGGCCAGACCCCGCCGATCCCGGAGAACTCGATCACCAAGCCGCCGAGCGCGGAACTGCGCCCGGGCCAGGTGGACACCGACTCGCTCCCGGACTACCCGGTCCTGGACGCGATCCTCGAGCTGTACGTGGACCGGGACCAGGGCGCGGACGCGATCGTCGCGGCGGGCTACGACCGTGAGCTGGTCGTCAAGACCCTGCGCATGGTGGACACCGCCGAGTACAAGCGGCGCCAGTACCCGCCGGGCACGAAGATCTCGGCGAAGGGCTTCGGAAAGGACCGTCGTCTGCCCATCACGAACGGCTGGCGCGAGTCCGTCTGACGGCTCGGTCCCCGTACCCCGTACCGCGGTCGGGCCCGGTCGCGTGGTGCGACCGGGCCTGCGTGTCCGCGGGCGTGTCCTACCGGTGGCCGCCGTTCGTGAACGGTTCGAAGGCGTGGCTGAAGGCCCAGGTGTCCTGGGCGATCCCGGAGCACGAGTCGGAGCCGCCGGTGCCCGGGCAGCCGCCGTTGTCGCGCTGGAGCGCCCAGAAGGAGAGTGTGTTGATCTCCTTGGCCTCGGCCCACTTCGCCACGGTGACCGCGTCCTTCGTGGTGAAGGTCTCCTCGGGGCCGTAGTCGTCGATGCCGGGCATCTCGATGACGCCGATCATGCTCCACAGCTTCGCGGCGCTCTTCATCGGGTGCAGCGCGGCCAGTTGGTCGTGCAGTCCCTGCGCGGCCGTCTCGGTGTCCGCCGCCATGTCGTGGGCGGCGCCGTCGTAGTAGTCGAAGGTCATGAGGTTGACGACGTCCACCCGCGCGCCGTTGGCGACGGCGTTCTTCAGCAGGGCCAGCCCGTTGGCTTCGAGGCCGGTGGTGGAGGTCGGCAGGGTGTAGGAGAACTGCACCTCGCGGCCGGTGCGTCGGGCCCAGCGCTGGACCTGGGCGATCGCCTTGTTGCGGCGGTCGATCCCGGCGGCGTTGTCGATGGAGTCGCCTTCGACGTCGAGGTCGATCCGGGTGATGCCGTACGTGGTGACGAGGCTTTCGTACACCTTGGCGATGGCGTCGACGCTGGTGCAGCTGTCCGCCAGTTCGGTGCCGGTGGTGTCCGCGGACCAGCCGCCGAAGGACGCAACGACGTTGCCGCCGCGTGCCTGGATCGTGGCGATGTCGCGGCCGAAGGTCGCCCGGGAGACCGGCTGGTCGGCCTCGCCGTTCCAGTACGCGGTGCACGAGCCCGCCGTGGCTGTCTGGAGGAAGGCCAGGGTGAGGTACTTGTTGCCGGAGGCGGCGGCGAGCGCGGCCGGGCTCTCGCCGGTCCACGCCTCGAAGTAGGGAGCCGCCACGTGGCTCGGCATGGGCTTGCCGGGGGTCTGCGGCGGGTGCGGCGCGGCGAGCGCGCTTCCTCCCCCGAGGGCGAGGAGCCCGGTGGACAGAGCGCCGGCGCTCAGACAGGACAGCAGTGCGCGAAGGTGACGAGGTCGTCTCACTGACGCTCCCATGGGAAAAGGGCATGCGGGATCAGCGGAAGGACTGAACCGCGGGGGCGAGCAGTGACCATGCTTGGACTAGACCACTTAACTGTCAAGGTTCTTTACAGTTAACTGACCGTAGCCCGGTCAGCCCGGGCAGACCGGTCGGCACGGGAGCTCACGCACCCTCAGGACCGGTCGCGGGGCGGCGGGGCGTCAGCGCAGGGCGGCCTCGCCCGCCCGGACGGCCCGCAGGGCGCGCTGGACGGTCTCCTCGTTCTCGCCGACCGGGGCCACGTAGTCGAGCACGTCGCGCGCCGCGTCCTCACCGAGCGTTCGGGTGATCACCCACGTGGCGAGATACTGCGACGCCAGGCAGCCGCCCGCCGTGGCGATGTTCCCCTCGGCGTGGAACGGCACGTCCAGCACGGTCACGCCAACGGCTTCGACGAAGGGCCGGCTCTTGGCGTCCGTGCAGGCGGGCATGGAGTCCAGCAGGCCGAGCCGGGCGAGCACCAGCGCGCCGGAGCACTGCGCGCCGACCAGCTGCCGCGAAGGGTCGAGCGGCAGCCTGGAGATCAGCCGGTCGTCGGCGACCACGTCGCGCGTCCGCACCCCGCTGCCGATCAGCACGACGTCGGCCTCGGTCACGAACTCCATCGGGCGCTGACCGGTCACCTCGACGCCGTTCATCGACGTGACCACGGGCGTCGGCGTCGTGACGAACGCCTCCAGGCCGTCCTTGCGGCACCGGTTGATCAGTGCGGAGGCGATGAAGCTGTCGAGTTCGTTGAACCCGTCGAAGGTGACCACGGCTACGTGCATCTCAACTCCTCGGACACGGTGACGAATCGCCAGTCTCCAGGGTGCGCCGTTCCCGGTCGAGAGCCGATCGGCGGCCGGTGGCATGCATGCCGCCGCTCTCGATCCCGAAGGACACCCGACCCCTGCTGGAGGGGAAGGCCTTCCGGCAGGGGTGACCTCGGCATCCGGCCGATGGAGCCACGTCAGTGACGGGCTCCCGCCTCCGCGGCGGTGCGCGGCAGGTGGGTCGCGACGACGCGGTCACGGCCGCCCGCCTGCGGGGCCCTGCGGGCGTCGACGGCGTAGGCCACGCCGGCCACGATCAGGCCCAGGACCGCCAGGACCGCGCCCGCCAGCGCGGGCGAGGTGGCGCCGAAGCCGGCCGCGAGGGCCAGGCCGCCGATCCAGGCGCCGCCGGCGTTGGCCATATTGAACGCCGCCTGGTTGGCGGAGGAGGCCAGGGAGGGGCCCGCGGTCGCCTTCTCCATCACCATCAGGTTCAGCGGCGAACCCGCCACGAACGCCGCCACACCCAGCAGGACCACGGCCAGCGCGCCGCCCCACGCCGTCGTCATCAGCAGCGGGAACAGGGCCAGCACCACGGCCAGTGACGTCAGGCCGGCGAACAGGGTCGGGCGCATGGCGTGGTCGGCGAGCCGGCCGCCGAGCAGGTTGCCGATCGTCGCGCCGACGCCGAACAGCGCGAGCAGCAGCGTGACGCTGGAGTCGGCGTAGCCGGCGGAGTCCGTCAGCATCGGGGTGATGTAGCTGTACGCGGAGAACAGGGCGCCGAAGCCGGCCACCGTCGTGCCGAGCGCCAGCCACACCGGCAGCGAGCGCAGGGCCGCCAGCTCACGGCGCAGGCCGACGGCGGGCGCCTGGCCGTGGTCGCGCGGGATGAGCAGGGCCAGGGAGGCTATCGCCGCCAGGCCGATCACGCCGACGCCGAGGAAGGTCGCCCGCCAGCCGAGGTGCTGGCCCATCAGGGTGGCGACGGGGACGCCCGCGATGTTGGCGACGGTCAGACCGAGGAACATGAGCGACACCGAGCGGGCCTTGCGCTCCGGGGCCACCATGTTGGTGGCCACCACCGCGCCGACGCCGAAGAAGGCGCCGTGCGGGAGACCGCTGAGGAAGCGGGCGGCCAGCAGGGAGTCGTAGCCGGGGGCGAAGGCCGACAGGGTGTTGCCCACGACGAACAGGCCCATCAGGGAGATCAGGACGGTCCGGCGGGACATCCGCGCCGTGACCGCGGCCAGCAGCGGCGCGCCGATGACGACGCCGAGCGCGTACGACGAGACCAGGTGTCCGGCCGTCGGGATCGAGACATGCAGGTCGTCCGCGACATCGGGCAGCAGGCCCATCATCACGAACTCCGTGGTGCCGATTCCGAAGGCACCCACGGCCAGGGCGAGCAGGGCCAGGGGCATGGAGATCTTGCCTTTCAGGGAGAGTGGGTTCCGTCCATCATACGTTTCGTATGTTCAAGTACGGAACAAAGTCTCTCCGGCCCGCTATTCCAGCGGGTGACCCCTTGGTCAAGGTGTGGTGACCTTCACACGCGCCGCCACCGGCAGATGGTCGCTGCTCGTCTGCGGCAGCGTCCAGGAGGTGACCGGCTCCACGCCCTTCACCATGATCTGGTCGATCCGGGCCATCGGGAACGACGCGGGCCAGCTGAAGCCGAAGCCGCTGCCGGCCGCGCCCTGCGTCGAACGCATCTGGGAGGTCACGGCGTTGAGCGAGCGGTCGTTCATGGTGCCGTTGAGGTCGCCGAGCAGGACCACCCGGGTCAGCCTCTCGTCGGCGATCGCCTCACCCAGCGCGTCCGCGCTCTTGTCCCGCTGCCGGGCGGTGAACCCGGCCTGGAGCTTCACCCGCACCGAGGGCAGATGCGCGACGTAGACGGCGACCTGCCCCTCGGGCGTCGCGACCGTGGCCCGCATCGCGCGGATCCAGCCCAGCTTGATGTCGACGGGCCTCACACCGCTCAGCGGGTACCGGCTCCACAGGCCGACCGTGCCCTGCACCGAGTGGTACTTGTACGTCGCCGCCAGCGCCTTCTCGTACACCGGCACCGCCGTGGCGGTCAGTTCCTCCAGGGCCAGCACATCGGCCTCGGACGCGGCCACGTCACGGGCGGTGCCCGCGGGGTCCGGGTTGTCGGCGTTGACGTTGTGGGTGGCGACGGTCAGGTCGCCGCCGCTGCCGGTCCGGTCGACGAGAAGTCCGCCGAAGAGGTTCAGCCAGACCACGGCCGGAAGAACGACGGCGATCAGCGCGGTCGCCGACTTGCGCACCAGCGCCAGCACCAGCAGCACCGGCACGAACAGACCGATCCAGGGCAGGAACGTCTCCGTGAGACTGCCGAGGTTGCCGTAGCGGTTGGGGATACGGGAATGCAGCCCCATCACCAGGGAGAAAGCCAGCGCGAACCCGGTGAGGACCAGACCCCGCCGCCAGATGCGCGGATCACCTCGCCAGCCCGCGCCGATCCGGCCGAACAGGGTGCCGATCAGGCGCCGGAGCCGGACTCCCCGAGGCTCGGGACCCGAGCCTCCGTTGTCGTCCGTCTCCGTCATGTACGCCTGCTGCGCCATACCGTCGCCTCACTGCCTGCCTTGCATACCGTCCGTCCCCCGGGTACGACCCTAGGGGATGATCGGCTTTGATCTCGCCGTCCCGTGACGGCCGTACGGGCACCAGGACGACCGGGGCCGTCTCAGGGGTTCCGGACCTGGGGCGGGTGGCCCGGTCTGTGACGAAACGCGCACATTCGCGCTACGTGGTGGGGGAACTGACGGGGCGTAGCCCGGCCAGCAGCGCGTCGACGATGCGCTCCGGAAGTTCTTCGGAGAGGTCGGCTTCGGGGCGCAGGATCGCGCGCACGAGCATGGGTCCGACGAACATGTCGTTCACCAGTTCCAGATCCAGATCGGCGCGCAGTTCACCGTTCTCCTGCCCTCGGCGCAGGACCTCGACGCCCATCCGGCGCCGGGGCTCTATCGCCGTGTTGTGGTACGCCGCCCAGATCTTCGGGCTGCTCTTCATCTGGGCGTGGACGTTGTGCAGGATCGCCGAGGAACGGTTGGCGAGGCCCCGCCGCCGCAGCGCCTCCAGCAGCACGATCAGGTCGTCGCGCATGGATGTGCCGGGGAGTTCGGGGTCCTGGGGATCGGCGGCGCGCAGCACGTCGACGAAGAGTTCCTCCTTGCCGCTCCACCGGCGGTAGATGGCGGCCTTGCCGACGCCGGCGGTACGGGCGATGCGCTCGATGGAGATCTCGGCGAGCGGGACGCCGTCCTCCAACAGCTTCATCGTGCCCTCGATGATGGCGCGTTCCACGGCCTCGCTCCGGGGCCGCCCCCGCACGGGCGGCTCCACGGCGGTCCCGCCGCCGGCGGTTCCGCTGCCGGTGGCCCGCCCGTCGGCGGTCCCCCTGTCGGCGAGGCTCACGTTCATCGGTCCTTTCGTCGCGCTGGGGGCATTGTCGCCCGACGGAGTCCTGCGACGGCCCGGCGGGTGGGCGGAGGCGGCAACTCCCGGCCACCCCCGCCCACCCCCCGCCGCGGCCGGCGACCGCCGCGGCCACCGTCCGCTACGGCTTCGCCCGCGCCAACTCCTCCTCCGTCACGTCCTCCGGTACGGGCTTCGGCCGGCCCGGCAGGAACACGGCCACCACGATCGCGCCCACGACCGCCACCCCGGCTCCGCACAGGGCGGTGACGTGCATGGCGTGCAGGAAGGCGTCGTTGGCGGGGGTCACCAGCACCTTGCCCCGGTCGCCGAGTTTCGCGGCGACCCCGAGCGTCGCCTCGATGGACTCGCCCGCCGTGTCTCGCAGGGCCACCGGCAGCGTGCCGAGGTGGCCCTCGATGCCGTTGCGGTACGACGCCGACAGCACCGAGCCGAGCACGGCGATGCCGAGCGCGCCGCCGAGCTGGCGGAAGGTGTTGCTGAGCGCGGAGGCGGAGCCGGCCTTCTCGCGGGGCAGAGCCTGCATGATGACCACGCTGGTGGGGGTCATGACATGGGCCATTCCGGTGCCCATGAAGAAGAAGACGATCTCCAGGAGCCAGATCGGGGTGTCGGCGTCCAGCGTGGCGAAGGCGACCAGGGTCGCCGCGAGGACGACCATCGCCGCGGTGGTCGTGGCCCGGACCCCGAAGCGGTCGACGACCAGCCGGGCGCGCGGCGCGAAGATCAGCTGGGCGGCGGCCAGCGGCAGCAGGAGCAGACCGGACTGCAGCGGGGAGTAGCCGCGCACGCTCTGCGTGTAGAAGACCGAGAAGAAGGTGACGCCCATCAGCGCGAAGAAGACCAGCGTGATGACGGCCATCGCGGCCGAGAACACCCTGTTCTTGAAGTAGTCCATGTCGACGGACGGATGGTCGCTGCGCTTCTCGAACACCACGAACGCGACGAGGACGACCAGGCCGGCCGCTATGGTCGCCAGCACGGTCGGGTCCGTGAAGTCGGCCAGTTCACCGCCCTTGATGATGCCGTAGACCAGCAGGACCAGGCCGACGACCGACAGGGCGACGCCGACGAGGTCGATGCGGCCGGGGTTCGGGTCGCGCGACTCGGGCACCAGCCACAGCATCAGCCCGAACGCGAGCAGCACGATCGGCACGTTGATGAGGAAGACCGAGCCCCACCAGAAGTGGTCGAGGAGCAGACCGCCGGTGATGGGTCCGATCGCGATGGCGAGTCCGACGCCGCCCGCCCAGATGCCGATCGCCTTGGGCTGCTCCTCGCGCTCGAAGACGTTCATCAGGACGGCCAGGGTCGCGGGCATCACGAAGGCGGCGCCGAGGGCCATCAGCGCGCGGAAGGCGATGAGCTGCGCGGGCGAGCCGGATTCCGCGGCGAGCGCGGAGCCGATGCCGAAGACGGCGAGCCCGCCGAGCAGGACCTTCTTGCGGCCGAGCCGGTCACCGAGGAGACCGGCGGAGAACAGCAGTCCCGCGAAGACGAGCGTGTAGGAGTTGATCGCCCACTCCAGCTCGCTCTGGGTGGCACCGAGGCCGGTGGGGGCGGGCGTCGAGATCGTCTTGATCGCGACGTTCAGGATCGAGTTGTCGAGCACCACGATCAGCAGGCTCAGCATCAGGACACCGAGGATCGCCCAACGACGCCGGTGCACCGCTTCCGGTATACGCGGAGCGGCGGGGACGGCAGGAGTAGTCATGGCGACGAGCCTAGGACATTTTCGATACGAGACCGTCTCGTATCGATTCCTCTGCCTCTTTTCTTACTGAGCCTTTACCCGGGGCCACGAGGGTGCCGGGCAGGACGAAGGCCTTGCCCCGAGGGCTCGACCGGCCTCCCCCCTGGTGCCGACGGGGCCCTGCGCCAGGCGCCGGCTGAGGCTCCGGCCCGCAGGGCCGACTGAGGCTTTGCCCACAGGGGGTGCTCTGGCTCTCGTTGGCACGAGGTGCCACCATGGGTGGTGGTCCGGGGACGCCGTGAGGGCGCCTCGAGATGACGTAAGGAGCCGTTGCAATGACGCAGCTTTCGGCTGCCCACTCGAAGACCTCCGACGGCAGCAAAGCGCTGTACGGAGGCAAGGGCACACGCCGCATCACCGTCCGCGACCTCGCCCTCGCCAAGGAGCGCGGCGAGAAGTGGCCCATGCTCACCGCCTACGACGCGATGACCGCGTCCGTCTTCGACGAGGCCGGTATCCCGGTCATGCTGGTGGGCGACTCGGCGGGCAACTGCCATCTGGGGTACGAGACGACCGTACCCGTCACCCTCGACGAGATGACCATGCTGTCGGCGGCGGTCGTTCGGGGCACCAGCCGTGCGCTGATCGTCGGCGACCTCCCCTTCGGCTCCTACCAGGAGGGGCCGGTGCAGGCGCTGCGCTCGGCGACCCGTCTGGTGAAGGAGGCCGGGGTCGGGGCCGTGAAGCTGGAGGGCGGCGAGCGCTCGCACCGGCAGATCGAGCTCCTGGTGGAGTCCGGTATCCCGGTGATGGCCCACATCGGCCTGACCCCGCAGTCCGTGAACGCGATGGGTTACCGCGTGCAGGGGCGCGGCGAGGAGGCTGCCCAGCAGCTGCTGCGGGACGCGAAGGCCGTGCAGGACGCGGGCGCGTTCGCGGTGGTGCTGGAGTTGGTCCCGGCGGAGCTGGCGGCCGAGGTCACCCGGGTGCTGCACATCCCGACCGTCGGCATCGGCGCCGGGCCGGAGACGGACGCCCAGGTACTGGTGTGGACCGACATGCTCGGGCTGACCGGGGGCCGGGTGCCGAAGTTCGTCAAGCAGTACGCGAACCTGCGTGAGGTCATGGGCAACGCGGCGAAGGCGTTCGCCGAGGACGTCGTAGGCGGAACGTTCCCCCTGGACGAGCACTCCGTCCACTAGAACCCCTCCGCACCGAGCCGACACCGCACGGAGCAGCCCGCCGGCCTTCCCCCGTCGGCGGGCTGCCGCGCGTGCGGGCCGCGGAGGGGGTGGGCTGCGGAGGGGCGGGCCGCGGAGGGGCGGATTTGGGTGCTGCCGCCGGGCTGTCGGTGGGCCGTGGGCGCCGCCGATGGTCTGTCGGCGGCATGTCGGTGGTTTGTCGGTGGGGGTTGCCACTCTTCTGGCATGACGCGAATCGACAAGAACCCCAGTGGCGCGGAGAGCGCTGTGACCGTTCGGGGGTTGGTCAAGCACTACGGCGAGACCAAGGCACTGGACGGAGTCGACCTGGATGTGCGGGAGGGCACCGTCATGGGGGTGCTCGGGCCGAACGGCGCCGGGAAGACCACCCTCGTACGGATCCTCTCCACCCTGCTCGCACCCGACAGCGGGCACGCCACCGTCGTCGGCTACGACGTCGTACGCCAGCCCCGGCAGCTGCGCCGGGTGATCGGGCTGACCGGGCAGTACGCCTCGGTGGACGAGAAGCTCCCCGGGTGGGAGAACCTCTACCTCATCGGGCGGCTGCTCGACCTGTCCCGCAAGGACGCGCGGACCCGGGCCGACGAACTGCTGGAGCGGTTCTCGCTGACCGACGCCGCCAAGCGGCCGGCGAGCACCTACTCCGGCGGTATGCGGCGGCGGCTCGACCTGGCCGCGTCGATGATCGGCCGTCCGCACGTGCTGTTCCTCGACGAGCCGACCACCGGCCTCGACCCGCGCACCCGCAACGAGGTGTGGGCCGAGGTCAAGGCGATGGTCGGGGACGGGGTCACCGTGCTGCTGACCACCCAGTACATGGAGGAGGCCGAGCAGCTCGCCTCCGAGCTGACCGTCGTGGACCGGGGCAAGGTCATCGCGAACGGCGCCATCGAGGAGCTGAAGGCGAAGGTCGGCGGCCGTGCGCTGCGGGTCCGACCGGCCGATCCGGCACACCTGCTGTCGCTCGCCGGCTGGATCGACGAGCTGGGCATCACCGGGCTCGCCACCACGACCGTGGACGCCGAGCGCGGCTCCGTCCTGGTGCCGGTCCTCAGCGACGAGCAGCTGACCGCCGTGGTCGGCGCGGTCACCGCGCGTGGCATCACGCTGACCTCCATCACCACCGAACTGCCCAGCCTGGACGAGGTGTTCCTGTCCCTCACCGGCCACCGCGCGAGTGCCCCGCAGGACGCCCGGCCCACCGAGACCCGCGAGGAGGTCGCCGTATGAGCGCGGCCACGATCGACATCGATACGACAACCGACGCGCGCATCCCGTTGCGCGGTCATCTGCGCCACACCGGCGCGCTGATCCGCCGCAACCTGCTGTGGATTCGGCAGGACCCGGAGTCGATGTTCGACGCGGTCCTCTTCCCGGTGATCTTCACCCTGCTGTTCGTGTACGTCTTCGGCGGCTCGATCGGGCAGTCGCTGGGCGGCGGGCAGGAGGCGTACGTGCAGTACGTCATTCCCGGGCTGCTGGCCATGATGGGGATGAACATGGCGCAGGGCGTGGGCACCGGCTTCAACACGGACTTCAACTCCGGGGTCATGGACCGCTTCCGGTCGCTGCCCATCGGACGGGGCTCGGTGCTCTTCGCCAAGATCGCCGTGGAGCTGATGCGCATGCTGGTCGCCTGCGTGATCCTCATGGTGGTGGCCGTGCTGGTGGGCTTCGACATCACCCACTGGCCCGGTCTCTTCGCCGCCGTGGGACTGGCCACGGTGTTCGGCTCGGCGCTGATGTGGGTGTTCCTCACCCTCGGCGTGATGATGAAGAGCGCGCAGTCCGTGCAGGCGATGGGCTTCCTGGTGCTGATGCCTCTTCAGTTCGGCTCGTCGATCTTCGCACCGACCCGGTCGATGCCGGGCTGGCTCCAGAACTTCACCGAGTACAACCCGCTGTCCTCGCTCGCCGACGCGGCGCGCGGACTGATGGTGGGCGGACCGGTCGCGCACGGGCTGTGGGTGACGCTGGCCTGGTCGATAGGGCTCACCGCGGTGATGGCGCCGGTCGCGATCCACAAGTTCCGCACGAAGACCTGAGCCGGAGCGCCGGCCGCGTCACGGCCGGACGAGTCACACCAGGGCGGTGGCCTCCTCGTAGGAGAGGCCACCGCCCTCGGCGTACGCGCTCGCGAACTCCGCGTCGCCGAGGGCGGCGCGCGTCGCGGTCATGGCCAGGTCACGGGCCTCCCGCTCCACCCGTGGGGGTACGTGGCACGGCGGCAGCAGGGTGTCGGCGGCGCCCAGACAGCGGGCGGCGTCAGCGGCGCGGCCGCCGCCGTCCACGCCGGACAGGGCGGTGGCGGCGATGAAGAGATAGAAGGAGCGCATCTGCGGGGCGATGGCCACGGACAGCGGATCCGTGGCCCGTTCCAGGGCGGTCCGGATGCCGGTCAGGGCCTGCGCGTACCGGCCGTCGAACGCGTCCAGCCAGGCCTCGGCGCCCAGAATGAAGGAGTCGAAGACCGCGAAGTGGCCCAAGTCGAACTGCTCGCGCAGCAGGCGTAGTTGCTCGCGGGCCTCGGTGCGGCGCCCGGTGGCGCCGAGCCAGCCGGCCAGGAAGAGCCGGGCGATGTGCATGGCCTCGTTGACCGCGCGCTCCTCGCCGGCGATCACCTCGCGCAGCACGCGCTCGCCCCGCTCCTCGTCGCCTCCCTCCAGCAGCGCGCTGCCCAGCCGGGCGGCGAGGACCGCCGACTGGGAGCGGGCGCCGAGCCGTTCGGCGTGTTCGATGGCGTCCTCGTAGTCGGCGGCGGCCTCGCGGTAGGCGCCCAGGCGTTCATGGGCCTCGGCGCGGGCGGAGAGGGCCTCGGCGGTGCCCCAGGCGTCGCCCAGCCGCCGGAAGATCTCCAGGGCCTCGGCCGCGTCACGGAACGCGCTCTCGGCCCAGTCGGCGCGGTTGGCGAGGATGTTGGCGCGCATCTGCAGGCAGGAGGCCAGCTCCCACTCGTAGCCGGGCGTACGACGGCAGGTGTCGACGTTGGCGTCGATGATGGCGCGCATGCGGTGCGGGTCACCGGTCATCATCACGGCGAAGAACCAGAACAGGCCGGGTGCGCGGCAGGTCTGCGGCAGGCCGGGCTCGTAGGCCGCGGCGATCAGGCGCAGCTTGGCCTGCGAGGTCGCGGCCTGCCAGGCCTCCATCTCGGTGTCCATACAGGCCAGATGGGCCAGGTGGACACCGCGCCGGGCCTCCGCGAGGATCTCGCCGGTCATCGGCGGCGGGGCGTCGATGCAGGACTTCCACACCGGCGCGGCCGGGCGCAGGGGTTCGGCGAACGGGTCGGGGCCCAGGGCCATGACCTCCACGCACCAGGTACGGGCCTCGATGCGCAGGTCGCGCATCTGCCAGTACCAGGCGAGGGACAGGGTCAGGCAGAGCGCCTCCTGCTCGTCACGCGCCGCGACGGCGCGGCCGAGCGCGGTGCGCAGGTTCTCGTACTCCAGCTGGAAGTGGTCGATGGCGTCCCGCTGCCCGGGGCCGCGCAGCAACGGCTCGGTGGTGCGGGCGAGTTCGCGGTAGTACGTCAGGTGCGCGCGCTCGGCGGCCGCCCGCCGCCCCGACTCGTCCAGCCGCTCGCCCGCGTACTCGGCGACGGTCTCCAGGAGCCGGTAGCGCATGTCACCACGGTGGTCCGGGGCGGCGACGACGAGCGACTTGTCGACGAGCGAGGCGAGCAGGTCGAGCGAAGTGAGGGAGTCGCGGCCCGCGCGGGAACCAGGGGTGGCCGGGCCGCACACCGCTTCGACGGCGGCGAGGTCGCAGCCGCGGGCGAAGACCGACAGCCGGGCCAGGACGTCGCGTTCGTCCTCGTCGAGCAGGTCCCAGGACCAGTCGACGACGGCCCGCAGGGTCTGCTGGCGGGGCAGGACCGTTCGGCTGCCGGAGGTCAGGAGCCGGAACCGGTCGTCGAGCCGGTCGACGATCTGACGAGGCGTCAACATCCGTAGCCTGGCGGCGGCCAGCTCGATGGCGAGCGGCAGGCCGTCGAGACGACGGCAGATCTCCGCGCAGGCCGCCGCCGTCTCGTCGTCGGCGTCGGTCCGGAAGCCGGGACGGGCGGCCGCGCCCCGGTCGGCGAGCAGCCGCAGCGCGACCGGCTCCGGCAGCGGATCCAGCGGGCGCAGCACCTCTCCGGGCACACCGAGGGGCTCACGGCTGGTGGCCAGCACGGTCACCTCCGGGCAGCGCGCGAGCAGTTCCTCGACGAGTCGGGCGGCTGCCTCGACCACATGCTCGCAGTTGTCGAGAACGATCAGCATGCGGCGTCGGGCGCAGTGCTCGATCAAACGCTCCATGGGGTCGCCGTGGCGCTCGGCGGCGACCCGCATCTCCTCGGCGCCGGCGCCGTACAGCACCGTCTCGCGGGCTCCCACGGCGGTGAGGACGGCCTGCGGCACGGCGTCCGGGTCGGCGACGGGCGCGAGCTCGGCCAGCCAGACACCGTCACGCGCGGCATCCCGGACACCATCGCGTGCGGCGTCCCGGCCGCCGCCTCGCACCGCGCCCCGGCCGCCATCGTGCGCGGCATCCCGGCCGCCATCGCCCGCGGTACCCCGCGCGCCGCGGGGTTCGGTGCTCCCGGCACCGTCGCGCACCCCGCCCCCGGCACCCTCGCGCGCGGTACTCCCGACACGGTCGCGCACCCCGCCCCCGGCACCGTCGCGCGAGGCGTCGCGCACGGCTTCGGCGGCCTCCTGGGAAAGGCGGGTCTTGCCGGCTCCGCCCGGGCCGAGCAGCGTGACGAGTCGCGCGTTCGCGAGGTCCCCCCGGATGGCCGCGATCTCGTTCTCCCGGCCTACGAAGGAGGTGAGGCGGGCCCGGAGGTTGCCGAGGAGCGGGGGCGGTGGGGCGGGGAAGGCCGGGGAGGACGCCCGGCCTGGGCCCATGGGCCCGACGCGAGGGGACGGCGCCCAGGAGCTCCCCGGATCGCCGTGGCCGAGGAACTCGGCGTGCAGGGCGCGCAGTTCGGGGCCGGGGTCGGTGCCGAGGCGGTCCGACAGCAGCCGGCGGACCTCGTCGTACGCGGCCAGCGCCTGAGCGGTGCGGCCCGCCTCCCGCAGGGCGCGCAGGCGCAGGGCCTGAAGGGGCTCGTCCAGTGGGTGCGCGTCGCACAGGGCGGTGAGTTCGGGCAGCGACCGCTCGGCCTGGCCGAGGGCGATCGCCGCGGTGTGCCGGGCGCGCACGGCGTCGAGGCGGCGGGCTTCCCGGCGGGCCGCCTCGGCGGCGCGGTCGGGCAGGTCGGCGAGGGCCGGGCCCTGCCACAGGGCGAGGGCGTCGTCGAGGACGACGGCCGCCTTGGCGGGGTCGCCGTCGGTGAGGGCGCGGATGCCGTCGGCGGTCAGCCGTTCGAACCGGTGCAGGTCGACGTCGTCCGGTACGGCGGCCAGCCGGTAGCCGCCCTCGGCGGAGTCGATCGCGTCGGCTCCGAGGGCCCGGCGCAGCCGGCCGACGAGCGCCTGGAGCGCGCCCTGCGCGTCGGCGGGCGGGTCCCCGGCCCACACCTCCTCCACCAGCAGCCCCGCGGGAACGCTCCGGCCGGCCCGCAACGCGAGCACGGCCAGCAGGGCACGCAGCCGCGCTCCGCCGACGGCGACGGGGATGCCGTCCGGACGGATCGCCTGGGTGGTGCCGAGGATGCGATAGCGCACGGGGTCATTCTCTCCGGTGGGGTCGCGGACGGTCACGGGGTTCCGGCGGGGTGGCGCGAGCCCGATTCCCTCGTCCCCCGCCCGTCCCCGGCTTGCCTCCCGTCCCGTTTTCGTGGGAAAGCCCGTCCTTTCCGGCAAACCCCGCCTTCATAGGAACCGTGGGACGGCCGCGAGACGTTTTCCCGGTACGCCCGGGCCGGGTACGGTCGGGCAGTTCCACACGCGCGTACGAACTCAGGGGGCCCCATGACCACCGCCACCACCCGTAGTGCCGAACGGAGGATCAGTCCCGTCTTCCTCGGCATCCTGGCCGTCACGGCGGTCACCGGCTGGGCCACCTGGACGGGCTTCGCCGAGCAGCCGGGCGTGGCGGTGTTCCTGTTCGTGACGGCCGCCTGGATCGTGTCTCTGTGTCTCCATGAGTACGCACACGCCCGTACCGCGCTGCACTCAGGGGACATCACCGTTGGAGCCAAGGGCTACTTGAGCCTTAATCCTCTCGCCTACACGCACGCCCTGCTGAGCATCATTCTGCCGGTGCTGTTCGTGATCATGGGCGGGATCGGTCTGCCGGGCGGTGCCGTGTTCATCGAGCGCGGGCGGATCAGGGGCCGGTGGCGGCACAGTCTGATCTCGGCGGCCGGTCCGCTGACGAACGTGCTGTTCGCGGTGGTGTGCACGGCGCCGTTCTGGCTGGACGCGCTGGACGGCGTGCCGGCCGACTTCCGGTTCGCGCTCGCCTTCCTCGCCCTGCTCCAGGTCACGGCGGCGATCCTGAACTTCCTTCCGGTGCCCGGCCTGGACGGCTACGGGGTCATCGAGCCCTGGCTGTCGTACGGCGTCAAGCGGCAGGTGGAGCCGTTCGCGCCGTTCGGGCTGCTGTTCGTGTTCGCGCTGCTGTGGGTGCCGTCGGTCAACGGCGTGTTCTTCGACATGGTCGACGCGGTGCTGCGCGGCCTCGGGATCGGCGACCTCGAGACCTACTGCGGTCAGACGCTGTACCGCTTCTGGGAGGGCGCGAACGAGTACTGCGCGGTCAGCCGGTGACGTCGGCCCCGGCGGCCCTGCGCAGCTTCTCCCGCTTCAGGTAGTACCAGGTCATGTTGGACGACAGGCCCGCGAGCAGCACCCACACGACGCCCAGGAGGCTGCCCTGGACGAAGGAGACGACCGCCGCGGCCACGGCGAGGACGCAGACGACGAGGGTGTAGAGGGCGAGCCGCCGGGTCGGGCTGGGCGGGGGCAGGGGGGACATGGGTCCGGTTCTCCTGTCGGGGGGACACTGCTGGGCTGGCTCCGACCAGTGTCCCCCATGCGCTCATACGTCCGTGACGCGCAGCCCGGCGTGGGCCTTGTAGCGGCGGTTGACGGAGATCAGGTTGGCGACCAGGGACTCCACCTGGTGGGCGTTGCGCAGCCGTCCGGCGAAGACTCCGCGCATGCCGGGGATACGGCCGGCCAGGGCCTGCACGATCTCGACGTCCGCCCGCTCCTCGCCCAGCACCATCACGTCGGTGTCGATCTCGTCGATCTCCGGGTCCTGGAGGAGGACCGCCGAGAGGTGGTGGAAGGCGGCGGCGACGCGCGAGTCCGGCAGCAGGGCGGCGGCCTGCTCGGCGGCGCTGCCCTCCTCCGGCTTCAGCGCGTAGGCGCCCTTCTTGTCGAAGCCGAGCGGGTTCACGCAGTCGACGACCAGCTTGCCGGCCAGTTCCTCGCGCAGGGACTCCAGGGTCTTGCCGTGGCCGTCCCACGGCACGGCGACGATCACGATGTCGCTGCGGCGCGCGGTCTCGGCGTTGTCGGCGCCCTCGACACCGTGTCCGAGCTCGTCGGCGGCGGCCTGGGCGCGGTCGGCGGCACGCGAGCCGATGATCACCTTCTGGCCGGCCTGGGCGAGCCGGTAGGCGAGACCCTTGCCCTGCGGGCCGGTCCCGCCGAGCACGCCGACGACCAGTCCGGAGACGTCGGGGAGGTCCCACGGGTCCTTGGCGGGGGCCTTCGCCGGGGCGGCCGAGGGAGCGTTCTGTGCACTGTCGGTAGAGGTCATGGGCCGACTTTACGTGGGCGTGCGCAGCGGTCCTTCGTCATGTCGGGTGAACGCGGGCCGAACCCAGGACGGGTGGTGTCCGGTTGCGGCACGATGCGGCCGCATGGACGCCGTACGGGTCGCGCTGTTGCGTGAGGTGCTCGCCGGGACCGAGTGGCTGGGGGCCACGCGAAGGTTCGCCGGGCTGCTGCGGGGGTCGGTCGTGTCGCACGGGGGCGGGCTGCTGCTGGTGGGCACGGCCGCCTACGAGCCCTGGCATCTCGCGGCGCATCTGGTGGACGAGGCCGCCTGGTCGGGTACGCCGGAGCTGGCGCCGACCCTCGTCCGGCATGACGCGCGTCCTGGCGACCCGGCGCATCTGGCGGTCGGCCTGGGCCGGATCGAGGCGGCCCGGCGGGGCGAGACGCTGCTGGTGGCGTCGCCGTCGCAGGACGCGCCGCTCCTCGAGCGCGTGTCGGACGCCCGGCGGGCCGGGGTCCTGATCCTGTCCCTCGGTCCCGGTGAGGGGGAGCTGACGGCCCTGGCCCACGAGACGCTGGCCGTGCCGGACGGCTCCGAGCTGGACCTGGACACCGTGCAGCACCTGGTGAGCGCGGCGGCCGGCGAGACGCTGCCGCCGACGCGACGGCGCCGGCGCTTCGGCGACCGCCTGGCTCACCTCGCGGAACGGCTCACCGCACCGCCCCCACCCCCGTGGTGACCCTCCGAAAAACGGTTGCCCCGCGCTCCGTGACCGTCCGAGCATGACCCCTCGTGACCGACAAGGATGTCCCCGCCACCGCCTCTCCCGCCCCCTCCGGGCTGCGTGCCCTGCTACCCGATCTCGCGCCCTGGCGGGCCTCGCGGGACTTCCGGCGGCTCTGGGTCTCGGGGACGGTGTCGAACTTCGGCAGTTTCCTGACCTTCGTGGCGCTGCCGGTGCAGCTGAAGGAGCTGACCGGGTCGGCGGCGGCGGTGGGGGCGATCGGGGCCGTGGAGCTGGTGCCGCTCGTGGTGTTCGGGCTGTACGGCGGGGCGCTCGCGGACGCGTGGGACAAGCGCGGGCTCATCGTGTGGACGGAGGCCGGGCAGGGGCTGCTCAGCGCGGTGCTGCTGGTCAACGCCCTGCTGCCGGAACCGGCGGTCTGGCCGCTGTATCTCGTCGCCGCTCTTTCGTCCGCCCTGGTCTCCGTTCAGCGGCCCGCGCTGGACTCGCTGTGGCCACGGATCGTCGCCCACGAGCACCTGCCGGCGGCGAGCGCTCTGAACGCCCTGCGGTGGACCGTGGGCGGGGTCGCGGGGCCGGCCGTCGCCGGTCTCGTCGTCGCGTACGCGGGCCTCGGCTGGGCCTACGCGGCCGACCTCCTCACCTTCGTCGTGTCGGTCGTCCTCGTCGTCCGCATCGCCGCCTCCCCCGCCGCGTACGAGGCGGCGAAGCCGTCCCTCAAGGCCATCGCCGAGGGCGCCCGGTACGCCTGGGGCCGCAAGGAGCTGCTCGGTACGTACGCGGTCGACCTGGCCGCGATGTTCCTCGCGATGCCGTTGGCCGTGCTGCCGTTCCTGGCCGACGAACTCGACGCCGAGTGGTCGCTGGGTCTGATGTACGCGGCCGTGCCGGCCGGGGCGCTGGTGGTGAGCCTGACCAGCGGCTGGACCTCACGGGTGCACCGGCACGGGCGGATGGTGGTGCTGTCGGCCGCGCTCTGGGGCGGGGCGATAGCCGCCGCCGGCCTGGCCGGGAACGTCTGGCTGGTGCTGCTCTGCCTCGCCCTCGCGGGCGCCTTCGACATGGTCAGCGGCATCTTCCGCGGGGTGATGTGGAATCAGACGATCCCGGACGAGCTGCGCGGACGGCTCGCCGGGATCGAGTTGCTGTCCTACTCCGTGGGGCCGACGGTCGGCCAGGTGCGCAGCGGCGGCCTGGCGGCCTGGCTGGGGGTGCGGACGTCCGTCTGGTCGGGCGGGGTGCTGTGCGTGGGCGCGGTGGGTCTGCTGGCGCTGTGCCTGCCGGGACTGATGACGTACGACGTGCGCACCAACGAGCACGCGGCGCGGCTGCGCGCACAGCGGTCGGCAGCCGCGCCGGTCGTGGACGTGTGATCAGACCACCTGGTCGGTCCTGCGGTCGGTCCTGCGGTCGGCCCTGTGGGCGGCCCTCGGGCCTGTGGTCGGGCCGGTGATCAGTCGTCGTCCGTGGCGCTGCCCGCCGGGGCGTCGTGCCACTTGGGGTCGTTCTCCCACTGCAGGTTGCGCTCGCGGGCGGTCTGCATGGCGTGCTCGGCCTCCGCGCGGGTGGTGTACGGACCGAAGCGGTCCTTGGCCGGGCACTCCGGCCCCTCCTCGACCTTCTTGTGCTCCAGGCAGTAGTACCACTCACCGGCTTTGCCGACGGTCCGCTTCTTGAACAGGGGCATGACGGCTCCTCTCGCCATCGACATGTTCCCCCATGGCCGCTCGTTAGACTCACTGGCATGTCTGGCCAGTCGCTGCTCGTCCCAGGGGAGCTCTCCCCCATCCGTTCGGTGCCCGGAAACATCCGCCGCCCCGAGTACGTCGGCAAGCCCGCGCCGACGCCGTACACCGGGCCGGAGGTGCAGACGCCCGAGACGATCGAGGCGATGCGCCGGGCCGGCCGGATCGCCGCACAGGCGATGGCGGAGGCCGCGAAGCTGATCTCGCCGGGGGTCACCACCGACGAACTGGACAAGGTGGCGCACGAGTACATGTGCGACCACGGCGCCTACCCGTCGACGCTGGGCTACCGGGGCTTCCCGAAGTCCCTGTGCACGAGCGTCAACGAGGTCATCTGCCACGGCATCCCGGACTCGACCGTCCTGCGCGACGGCGACATCGTCAACCTCGACGTCACGGCGTACATCGGCGGGGTGCACGGCGACAACAACGCCACGTATCTGGTCGGGGACGTCGACGAGGAGTCGCGGCTGCTGGTCGAGCGGACCCGGGAGTCCCTCGACCGGGCGATCAAGGCGGTCAGGCCCGGCCGGCAGATCAACATCATCGGGCGGGTCATCGAGTCGTACGCGAAGCGGTTCGGGTACGGGGTGGTCCGGGACTTCACGGGCCACGGGATCAACTCGTCGTTCCACTCGGGGCTGATCATCCCGCACTACGACAGTCCGCACGCGACGACCGTCATCCAGCCCGGGATGACGTTCACGATCGAGCCGATGCTGACGCTCGGCACGCACGAGTACGACATGTGGGACGACGGCTGGACGGTGCTGACCAAGGACCGAAAGCGGACGGCCCAGTTCGAGCACACGCTGGTGGTGACCGAGACGGGGACGGAGATCCTCACGCTGCCGTAACCGCGACGAAGGCCCGTTCCCTGCTGGGGACGGGTCTTTTCTTGTACGCTTTTACCGACAAGGCGTCGGCAAACCCATTGACTTAGGTAAGCCTTACCTTGGAGGATGCGGGCATGGACTCGTTCTCGACACTCATCCGCACGGCGTCCCACGAGCAGCACATGGAGGCCGAGACCTCGACGTTCATGAGTGACCTTCTCGGCGGCAGGCTCGGAGTCGAGGCGTACGCGCGCTACACCGAGCAGCTGTGGTTCGTGTACGAGGCACTGGAGGCCGGTGCCGAGCGGCTGGCCTCGGATCCGGCGGCCGGGCCCTTCATCCGGCCCGAGCTGTTCCGGCTGCCGGCGCTGGAGCGGGACCTGACCCATCTCCGCGGCCCCGGATGGCGGTCGGGGGTGTCGGCCCTGCCGGCGACCGAGGCGTACGCGGCGCGGGTGCGGGAGTGTGCCGAGCGGTGGCCGGCCGGGTACATCGCCCACCACTACACGCGTTACCTGGGCGATCTCTCCGGCGGGCAGATCATCCGCGACAGGGCGGAGCGGACCTGGGGCTTCGCGCGCAAGGGCGACGGTGTCCGCTTCTACGTCTTCGAGGAGATCGGCAACCCGGCGGCGTTCAAGCGGGGTTACCGGGAACTGCTGGACGGGGTGCGCGCGGACGACCTGGAGAAGCAGCGGATCGTGAGCGAGTGCAAGCGCGCCTTCGCGCTGAACACGGCCGTCTTCCGGGCGCTGGGCGCGGAGTTCCCGCTCTCGGCGTGAGCCCGTCTCGCGGGCGGACGGACCGGGCCCCCTCGCTTCACCGCGAGGGGGCCCGGCGCCGGATCAGAACCGGTCGCAGTGCTTGCCGGCCCAGAAGATGTCGGCGGAGACCGTGTCGATCGCGCCGATGTACGGGCTGCAGACACCCTCGTCCCCGCCGAAGTGGTGCTCGCCAGAACCCTCGTGGTGCTGGCGGGGACCTTCGTCGGCGGTGGCGGTCGTCGCGCCGGTGGCCGCGAGGGCGATACCCAGGACGGTCGCGGCCAGAACTGAACGGATACGCATGGCGTTCCTCTCACGGGGCTCAGTGGTCACGCCCAGAGGTCCCCGCTCACCTCATCCCGCACACGCCAGACCACCCGTACGGCCGCGCAGAAGTCCGCGAACGCCCGCGATCGGCCGTAGGGTTCAGCGCTCCAGGAACACCCGGCCACCGATCTCCACCCACCCGTACGGCTGCGGGGCGGTGAGGATCTGGGAGCCCGCGCCCTGGGTGATGTTCAGGGCGCGGCCGAGCCGCTCGGTGAGCAGGAGCGCCGCCGCGCCCGTCGCCTCGTCCTCGTCGAGACCGTCGCCGCGGGCGGGGAAGCCGCGGGCGCGGATCCGGCCGGCCGGCTCGTCCTCCCAGGCCCAGGCGTAGACGGTCCCCCGGGCCTCGTCCGTCGGGACGCCCGCCACGCCTCCCCCGCCGGGCGGCGGCACGGGCAGGTCGTCCACCTCGGCGGCGGTGGCGTACTGGCGGAACGTGCACGGCGGGGCCCACTCCGCGCGTGCCTCGATCCAGGTGAACTCCCCGTCCAGACGGGTGCCCACGGCGCCTGCCGGTGTGACGAGCTCGGGCACGTCGAGCAGCCAGGCGACGCCCACGCACGAGTGGTCCGCGAACGGCAGGCGCACGGTGGGCGTGTAGACGTCGATGATCCCGCGCTCGGGGTCGTCGACGAACACCGTCTCGCCGAAGCCGAGTTTGGCCGCGAGGTCCTGCCGGTCCTCTCGGTCCGGCAGCACCGAGCCTTCGCGGACCACGCCCAGTTCGTTGCCGTAGCCGCCGTTCGGCGCGCAGAAGACGCGGAGCACGTCGTATTCAGTCACCGGGGAATTGAAGCACCGTCGGAGGCCAGGCCAGTCCTTCCTCGGGCGGCGGTGCTCTCCTTCCCGTTCACCGTGGCGGAGGTCGTCCGACCCGAAACGCCAGGAGCCGGTGTCGCGGGCGCGGCGGGAAGGGGCGCCCGAGGAGAACGCGGTGGGCGTCGTCCCGCACGATCCGGGGCTCGACGCCGTCCACGCGCACCGGGTCGTCCGCGCACCGGGTCGCGATCCTGTGCGCCGGGCGGGTCGCGGCGGGCGGTCCGCCGGGTGGGGCGTTCACCGAGCGGCCGCCCTCGGCCGTCCACGACCAGCCGGCCGAGGTGCTTCCGCACCCTGAGCGGAGCCGTCCTGGTGACCCCGAAGCGGAATCTTTGAATCTCCTTTGACCATCCCTTGGGGTCCGGTTTGAGTCACCGTGATCGTCTCGTGCTCTTACGGCGTCCATGAGAGGTGAATCACTGCACGGGCGGGTATTACGCAGGTAAGCCTTGGATAAGTTAGGCGAGGCTCACCAACCCTGTGAGCCGGGTCACGCCAATATTCAGCCATCGCTGGGAGCCCGAATGCGAGCCGCCAGACTGTCCGTCGTCACCGCCGTCACCGCCGTGACCGCACTGACCGCCGTCACCGGCTGCACCTCGAAGAGCGACGCGAAGGACGGCGACCGTGTCATCAGCGTGACCGCCACCGACGCCAAGTGCGAGACCTCCAAGAAGGAGATCTCCGCCGGACACGTCGAGCTCGCCATCGAGAACAAGGGCTCGAAGGTCACCGAGGTCTACATCCTCTTCCCGGACGACCGGATCGTCAGCGAGCGGGAGAACATCGGCCCCGGCACCAAGCAGCGGGTGACCGCCGAGGTGAAGGCCGGCGACTACCGGATCGCCTGCAAGCCCGGCATGAAGGGCACCGGCATCCGCCAGGACCTCAAGGTCACCGGCGGCTCGGTCGCCAAGCGTGACCCGCGCCTGGACAAGGCCGTCGCCGCCTACCGCGAGTACGCGCAGGAGCAGGCCGACGCCACGCTGCCGCTCGTCGCGACCTTCGTGAAGGCCGTCAAGGCGGGCGACCTCGAGGCGGCCAAGGCGGCCTACGCGCCCTCCCGCATCGGCTGGGAGCGCACCGAGCCGGTCGCGGAGTCCTTCGGCGACATCGACCCGAAGGTCGACGTCCGCGCGGACGGCCTGGAGGCCGGGCAGACCTGGACCGGCTGGCACCGGCTGGAGAAGGCCCTCTGGCAGGACAAGAAGATCACCGCCGCCGAGAAGACCCTCGCCGACCAGCTCACCACCGACCTGACCGACTGGCAGAAGCGGGTCGGCAAGGCCGAGATCACCCCGACCTCCATGGCCAACGGCGCCAAGGAGCTCCTCGACGAGGTCGCCACCGGCAAGGTCACCGGCGAGGAGGAGCGCTACTCGCACACCGACCTCGTCGACTTCAAGGCCAACGTCGAGGGCGCCCAGAAGTCCTACGAGCTGCTCAAGCCGGTCGCGAGTGAGAACGACGCGGCCCTGGTCACCGAGCTGGACAAGCAGTTCGCCGCGCTGAACACGCTCCTGGACAAGTACCGCCCGAACACGACGTCGTACGTGTTCACCTCGTACGAGAAGGTCGGCGCCGCCCAGCGCAAGGAACTGTCCGACGCGGTCAACGCGCTCGCCGAGCCGCTGTCCAAGCTCGCCGCCGCCGTGGCGAAGTAACCGGAGGACCAGGACATGACGGAGACCCAGGGCAGTGTGCCGTCCCGGCGGTCGCTGATCGGCTGGGGCGGTGCCGGCCTCGCGCTCGGCGCCGCCGCGGCCGGTGGCGCGGTGGCGATGACCCGGGCCGGCGAGGACGTCGAACCGGCGGCCGCCGACGCGGGCGCCGCGGTCGGCTTCCACGGCGCCCACCAGGCGGGCATCGCCACGCCCGTGCAGGACCGGCTGCACTTCGCCGCGTTCGACGTGACGACCACGGACCGCGCGGAGTTCGTCCGGCTGCTCAAGGACTGGACGGAGGCGGCCCGGCGGATGACGGCCGGGAAGGCGGTCGGCGAAGGCGCGTTCGGCGGTCTCGCCGAGGCGCCGCCGGACGACACCGGCGAGGCACTGGGGCTCAAGCCCTCCCGGCTGACCCTGACGGTCGGCTTCGGGCCGTCCCTGTTCAAGAAGTTCGACCTCGCCGACCGACGGCCCGACGCGCTCGTCGACCTGCCCGCCTTCGCCGGGGACGCGCTCGACGCGGCCCGCAGCAACGGCGACCTGTGCGTCCAGGCCTGCGCGGACGATCCGCAGGTCGCCGTGCACGCGATCCGCAACCTGGCCCGGATCGGCATGGGCAAGGTCGTCATCCGCTGGTCGCAGCTCGGCTTCGGCAAGACCTCGTCCACGACGCCCGACGCGCAGACCCCGCGCAACCTGATGGGCTTCAAGGACGGCACCCGCAACATCGCGGGCACCGAGACCGACCGGCTCAAGAAGTTCGTGTGGGTCGGCGAGAAGGACGTCGACGCCGACGCGGCCTGGATGGTGGGCGGCTCCTACCTCGTCGCCCGCCGGATCCGTATGCACATCGAGACCTGGGACCGCACCTCGCTCCAGGAGCAGGAGGACATCTTCGGCCGCGACAAGGGCGAGGGCGCTCCGGTGGGCAAGGCGAAGGAGCGCGACGAGCCGTTCCTGAAGGCGATGAAGCCCGACGCGCACGTACGGCTCGCGCACCCGGACTCCAACCACGGGTCGACGATCCTGCGCCGCGGCTACTCCTTCACCGACGGCACCGACGGCCTGGGACGGCTGGAGGCGGGGCTGTTCTTCCTCGCCTACCAGCGTGACGTGCGCGAGGGGTTCATCCGCGTGCAGCGCAATCTCGCGACCGACGCACTCAACGAGTACATCCAGCACGTGGGTTCGGCCGTCTTCGCCGTCCCGCCGGGCGTCCGCGACAAGGACGACTGGTGGGGCCGGACACTGTTCTCCAAGGAGGCGTAGCCCGTGTTCTCCAACTACCTGATCGGACTGCGCGAGGGCCTGGAGGCCAGCCTCGTCGTCTGCATCCTCATCGCCTACCTCGTGAAGACGGACCGCAGGGACGCGCTGAAGCCGGTGTGGGCCGGTATCGCCATCGCGGTGCTCATCGCGATGGGTTTCGGCTGTGTCCTCGAATTCGGCTCCCAGGAACTGACGTTCCAGGCGCAGGAGGCGCTCGGCGGCTCCCTGTCGATCCTCGCGGTCGGTCTGGTGACCTGGATGGTGTTCTGGATGCGGCGCACCGCCCGGCACCTGAAGTCGGAACTGCACGGCAAACTGGACGCGGCGCTCGCGATGGGCACCGGCGCGCTGGTGGCCACGGCGTTCCTCGCCGTCGGCCGGGAAGGCCTGGAGACGGCCCTGTTCGTGTGGGCGTCGGTGCACGCGGCCGGCGACGGCACCCCGCGCCCGCTGGTCGGCGTGGCCCTGGGCCTGGCCACGGCCGTCCTGCTGGGCTGGCTGTTCTACCGCGGGGCGCTGAAAATCAACCTGGCGAAGTTCTTCACCTGGACGGGCGGCATGCTCGTCGTGGTGGCCGCGGGCGTGCTCGCGTACGGCGTCCACGACCTCCAGGAGGCCGATCTGATCCCGGGTCTGAACAGCCTGGCCTTCGACATCAGCGGCACGATCCCGCCGGACAGCTGGTACGGCACGCTGCTGAAGGGCGTGTTCAACTTCCAACCCGATCCGACGGTCCTCCAGGTCACGGTGTGGCTGCTGTACCTGGTCCCGACGATCGCGCTGTTCCTCGCCCCGGTAGGGTTCGCCTCCGGGAAGGGGAAGGTGAAGTCACCTGATGAGCAGGGAACGCGAACGCAGCCTGACGACCGGAGTTCCGCGCAGTCGAAGGCTCCGCGGGCGTGACCGGTACACACTCGTAGCGGCGTCGCTCACCGCCGTCTCGCTCACGGCGAGCGGCTGCATGGTGGTCCACGGCGAGCTCGAGGTGCTCCCGGCGGCCACGAAGGCGGAAGCGGTGAAGGCGGTCGAGCAGTTCACGTCCGCGTACAACAAGGCCGACGCCGCGTACGACAGTTCCCTGGACGCCGACCGCACCACCGGCGCACTCGGGATCATCGACGAGGCGCGGCTGAAGGCGGGCCGCGTCAACAACCCGGACGGCAACCCGGATCACACACCGCTGGTGTTGTCGGACGTGAAGTACACGATCGTCGAGAAGGCGGGCTGGCCCCGCTGGTTCGTCGCCGACGCGAAGGGCAACAAGGGCGGCGACTCGCGCTGGTTGATGGCCTTCACCCGGGGCGGGCCGTCGGAGCCGTGGCAGGCGACGTATCTGACGCTGGTGGCGCCGGGCTCGGTGCCGGAGTTCGAGCAGGGGGGCGAGGAGGGCCTGGTCGAGGCCGTGCCGGCCGACTCCGCCGAACTGGCCATCGCTCCCAAGGACTTGAGCAAGGACTACGCGGCGTACCTGCGGAGCGGCCAGGGTGCCTTCGCGGACGGCGCGTACACCAACACACTGCGCTCCACCCGGACGAAGAACGCCACGAAGCCGGGCCTGGCCACGCAGTACATCGACGAGCCGCTGACCGGCGGCGACTACGCGCCGCTGGCGTTGCGCACCGCGGACGGCGGGGCGCTGGTGTTCTTCACCACCCACCACTACATGAAGCAGACGGCCGCGGCGGGCGCCTCCGTGCCCACCCCGAACAAGAACGTGGCCGCGCTGACGACCGGTGAGATCAAGCAGTCCCTGACGATGGAGTTCGTCGCCAACGAGCTGGCCCTCGCCCCGCCGAAGGGCACGGGAAGCGGCAAGGTGTCGATGCTCAGCCGGCTGGAGGGCCTGACGACGGCGAAGGGCGCGTAGCGCTCCGCTGGGTGTGCCGTTCTTCCACGGCCCGTTCTCGTGCGGCGGGCCGGTGGGGTCGGCCGCGCAATTCCCCGGCGCCCCTCGCGGTCCGCGTTCGCGTACCGGGCGTCGCCCGCCCGGCGGGAACGGCCGGACGCGGCCTAGTGGCGCGAGGGCCAGGCCGTGCTCGCGTGGTCGGACTCCTGGCCGGCGTGGCGGGCGCAGGCGTCCGTGAGCGTTTCCAGGAGGGTCAGCGGGTCCGGCAGCGGGTGCTCGGGTCCGCGCAGCCAGTGCACGGCACGGCCGTCGTCGCCGGGCAGCCGGGCGGGCGGCACCAGGACGTAGGAGCCACGGCAGTGCCAGCGCAGGCCGGGGTGCTCGTCCATGGTCTCCGGGTGGCAGTCCAGCTCGCACGGCCACCACTCGTCCTCGACCTCGGGGGTGCCGCGGGTGAGGGTGAAGAAGAGCATGCGGCCCTCGTCGCTCTCGGCGACCGGGCCGACCTCGACGCCGGCGTCGAGCAGCCGCTCCAGGGCCTGCCGGCCGGCCTCCAGCGGCACGTCGAGGACGTCGTGCGTCATGCCGGTGGCGGTGATGAAGTTGGCCTGCGGCTGGTGGCGGGCCCAGCGTTCGATCTGCGCGCGGTCGGTGGTGGACTGCGTCTGCCAGGCGAAGGACACCGGGTGCCGGGCGGGGGTCGGACAGCCGACCCGGTCGCAGGAGCAGCCGTAGCCCGGGGCCGGGTGCGCGGCGGGCGCGAGCGGGAGTCCCGCTCCGGCGGCGGCCAGCAGCAGGGCCTCACGGCCGCCTTCGTCGGCGGCTTCCGTCGGGCCGCTCGCGCGCAGCCACTCCGAGAGTTTGCCCCACAGGCCGGTCCGGCCGCCGAACTCCGCGCTCATCTGTCCCCTCGCCTCGCTGTGGTGCGGACAGCATGCCTCATGGTCCCACCATCCTGCGCATCGGGGGGCCGTAGCCGTGAATCGGGGCAGGTGGGACGGGTGGGATGAGTGGGGCCAGAGTGACCCATGTGTGGCGCGTTCACCTTGGTGCGAGACCGTGCAGGGCGTAGTCGACGAGGGTGTCGGTGTACTCGTAGGAGATCGGGCCCGTGTGCTGGAGCCAGCGCTGGGCGAGCGGCGAGATGAAGAACTCGAGGGCGATGCGCGGGTCGAGGTCGGCGCGGACCTGGCCGGCCTCCTGGGCGGAGCGCAGCCGGTCGACGTACAGCTGGATGGACGGTTCCATCAGTTTGGCGGTGAACTCGCGGCCGACCTGTTCGTCGACCACGCCCTCGGCGGCCAGCGCCCGGGAGGGCGCCTCGAACCGGGGGTCGGTGAGCTGGTCGACGGTGGCCCGCAGGACGGCCTTGATGTCGGCGGCCAGGTCGCCGGTGTCGGGGATGGCGTACGGCTCCTCGTCGGACGCCCCCGCGTCCCGCGCCGCCTGCTCGCTCAGGTCCAGGAACGCCTCGAGCAGGACGTCGGCCTTCGACCCCCACCACCGGTAGATGGTCTGCTTGCCGACGCCCGCGCGGGCGGCGATGCCCTCGATCGTGGTCTTCGGGTAGCCGGCCTCCACGACGAGGGCGAGGGCGGCGTCGTAGATGGCGCGCCGGGACCGCTCGCTGCGGCGGGTGGTGTCGGGGGCCGGCTTTCCGGACTGGGTGACCATGGGTCGACGGTACCAAGCGGGTGAGACGGGACGTCTCGCGAACGGTTACGCGTCCTCGCCGGGGTAGCGCACCCCGATCCGCTCCCGGACCCCGTCGAGGGTCCGCATGACCGCGAGGGTGCCGTCGAGCGGGACCAGCGGGGACTCGGTCTCGCCGGCCCGCAGCGCGCGCATGACCTCGCGGGCCTCGTGCCGCATCGTCGTACGGGGTCCGTCGGCCGGGTCGGCGGCGAACTCCTCCGGGTCACGGCCGGCGCGGTGCAGGACGAGGCGGTCGGGGTGGAAGAAGGCGGACGGGATGTCGATCCGGCCGCGCGAGCCGGTGATGGAGGCGGTGGTGCCCGTACCGCCGACGACGGAGCAGTGCAGGGTGGCGAGCGCGCCGGAGTCCCAGGACAGCGCCAGCGCCGTCTGGAGGTCGACGCCCTCGGCGGAGAGGACGGCCTGCGCGGCGATGCCCGAGGGCTCGCCGAGCAGCAGGTGGGCGAAGGAGACCGGGTAGACGCCGAGGTCGAGGAGGGCGCCGCCGCCCTGGGCGGGGTCGCGCAGCCGGTGCGAGGGCGGGAAGGGTCCTTCGAGGCCGAAGTCGGCCTGCACGGTGCGGACCTCGCCGATCGCGCCGTCGTCGACGAGGGCCTTGAGGCGGCGTACGACCGGGTTGCAGTACATCCACATGGCCTCCATGAGGAAGCGGTCGTGGTCCCGGGCCAGTGCGACCAGTTCCTCGGCCTCGCGCAGGTTCAGCGTGAACGCCTTCTCGCACAACACGTTCCGCCCGGCCTCCAGACAGAGTCCGGCGGCGGCGCGGTGGGCTGCGTGCGGGGTGGCGACGTAGACGACATCGATGTCCTCGTCGGCGGCGAGCGCGGCCCAGTCGCCGTAGGCCCGGGGTATGCCGAACCGGTCGGCGAACGCCTTCGCCGGGGCCTCGGAACGCGAGGCGACCGCCACGACCTCCGCGTCGGGCAGGTCGATCAGATCCGCCGTGAACGTCGCGGCGATCCCGCCGGTCGCCAGGATCCCCCACCGCACCGTGTCCGTCGTCATACCCTGTCCCGCCCTCGTGCCGTCCCAGCAGTGTGTTCGAGCTGAGAGCATAGGTCGCACAGATGTCGGAGAGGGAGGGGCGGCCGGATGCCGGAGGGCGGGGCCATACCTGACGCGGCGCGGCGGGCCGTGACGGATCAGGACACGAGCACGGGCGGCGGAGCGGGCCCCGGTCTGCCCGCCCGGCGCCGGGCGGGACTGCTCGTCACCCTCGTTCTGGGCGGCCTGACCGCCACTCCCCCGCTGTCGATGGACATGTACCTCCCCGCGCTGCCGGAGGTGACCCGCTCGCTGCACGCGCCCGCCGCGACCGTGCAGCTCACGCTGACCGCGTGCCTGGCGGGTATGGCGCTGGGGCAGTTGATGGTCGGCCCGATGAGCGACCGGTGGGGGCGCAGGCGGCCGCTGCTCGCCGGACTCGTCGTCTACGTCGCGGCGACCGCCCTGTGCGCCCTCGCGCCCACCGTCGAGCTGCTGGTCGCCTGCCGGCTGGTGCAGGGGCTCGCGGGCGCGGCCGGGATCGTGATCGCGCGGGCCGTCGTACGGGATCTGTACGACGGCGTGGCGATGGCCCGGTTCTTCTCCACCCTGATGCTGATCTCCGGGGTCGCTCCGGTCGTGGCACCGCTGATCGGCGCGCAGATCCTGCGGGCGACGGACTGGCGGGGCGTGTTCCTGCTCCTCACGGGGGTGGGGCTGCTGCTGGCCGTGGTGGTGTGGACGAGGCTCCCGGAGACGCTGCCCGCCGCCGAGCGCCACGCGGGCGGGGTGGGCGAGGCGCTGCGCTCGATGCGCCGGCTGCTGGCCGATCCGCCCTTCACCGGCTACATGCTCACGGGCGGATTCGCGTTCGCCGCGCTGTTCGCGTACATCAGCGCCTCGCCGTTCGTGGTGCAGGAGATCTACGGCGCCTCCCCGCAGACGTTCGGTCTGCTGTTCGGCGCCAACTCGATCGGGCTGGTGCTGATCGGCCAGGTCAACGGCAGGGTGCTGGTGGGCCGCGTCCGGCTGGACCGGGTCCTGGCCGTCGGTCTCGCGGTGGTCGTGCTGGCCGCGACCGCCCTGCTGCTCATGACGACGGGCGTGTTCGGCGAGGTCGGGCTCGCTCCGGTGGCCGCCGCGCTGTTCGTCCTGATGTCCGCGATGGGCGTCACCCTGCCCAACGCGCAGACGCTCGCCCTGATGCGGGTCCGGCACTCCGCCGGTTCCGCCTCCGCGCTCCTCGGGACGTCCTCCTTCCTCATCGGCGCGATCGCCTCGCCGCTCGTCGGGATCGCCGGCGAGCACACCGCCGTCCCGATGGCCGTCGTCCAGTTGGCTGCCGCACTGGTGGCACTGGCCTGCTTCATGGGAATGTGCCGTCCCTGGACGAAAGCGGGCGCGGAGATTGGGGGTCCCCCAGCTCGAGCGCAGACGAGAGCGGGGGAAGAGAGCTGAGCGCACCGAGACTGCGCGTCGACACACCGGAACGGGCCGGGCTCGACCCCGAGGAGACGCGGCTCCTCGTCCGCGACGTCGTGGACCTCACCACCGGCGACCGGCCCTGGGCGGCGGGCGCCGTCGTGGTCGCCGGGCGCGGCCCGGTGATCGCCGTACTGGAGGCGGCGGGCTGGGCGGTGCGGTACTCGGCGTACGACCCGGCGGCCGACGCGGGGGTGGAGCTCCCGGCGGGGGCGCGGATCCCGATGACCGTCGACACCCCCTTCGACCTGGCGTCCCTCACCAAGCTGTTCACGTCGGTCGCGGCGGTGCAGCAGATCGAGCGCGGCACTCTCGGCATCGACGCGCGGGTGGGCGCCTATCTGCCCGACTTCCACGCGGCCGCCGCCCACGACATCACGGTCCGCCAGCTCCTCACCCACACTTCCGGGCTGCGCCCCGAGCTGCCCCTGTACGACTGCGCGGACGACACCCAGCGGTGGGACCTGCTGCGGGCGGAGGCGCCGGTGGGCGCACCGGGCACGTACGTGTACTCGGACCTGAACCTGCTGCTGCTCCAGCGGCTCCTGGAGCGGTTGAGCGGGCGCGCGCTGGACGTCCTGGTGCGGGAGGGGATCACCCGTCCGCTGGGCATGACCTCGACCGACTTCGGGCCGTGCCCCGGCGCGGCGGCGACCGAGGACCAGCGGCGGCCGTGGGCGAGGGCGGACCGGGGCATGCTGCGGGGG
This sequence comes from Streptomyces sp. NPDC088157, assembly GCF_044741545.1. Lineage (NCBI taxonomy): Bacteria > Bacillati > Actinomycetota > Actinomycetes > Kitasatosporales > Streptomycetaceae > Streptomyces > Streptomyces sp. NPDC088157. Next base: position 1,042,805 of record NZ_JBIUSU010000001.1, on the reverse strand, counting down.
GTCGTGCACGACGAGAACGCCTGGGCGCTGGGCGGGGTGGCCGGTCACGCGGGCCTGTTCTCCACGGGCCGCGACCTCGCGGTGTTCTGCCGCACCCTGCTGGCGGGCGGCTCGTACGGTCCCGCCCGCATCCTCGGCCCCGACTTCGTGGAACTGCTGCTGACCCCGCCGGGGCTGGGCTTCGCGGTGGACCAGTCGTGGTTCATGGGCGAGCTGGCGGGCGAGGGCGCGGCGGGGCACACGGGGTTCACCGGGACCTCACTGGTGCTCGATCCGGCGACGGACACGTTCGTGGTACTGCTGGCGAACACGGTGCACCCGAGAAGACGCGTGCCGGACAGCGGGCCCCGGGCTCTGCTGGGGACGCGGATGGCGATGGCGGTGCGCTGAGGTCCGGGTCCGGGCACGGTCCGGGTCCGGGACCTGAGAAAATCGCGGGGTGAACCTCTCCGTATCCGCCGCCGAGACCCTCCGTACCGCCCTCGGAGAGCTCCTCGACGGGCTGCCGCCCAAGCAGGCCGCGCAGGCCGTCGAGCGGCTCATCGCCAACTACCGGGGCACCACCCCTACGGACGCGCCCATCCTGCGCGACCGCGCGGACGTGGCCGCCTACGCCGCGTACCGGATGCCGGCGACCTTCGAGGCGGTGTGCTCGGCGCTGGAGGCGCTCGCGGAGGCGGCCCCGGAGTGGACGCCGGGCGGCCACGTGGACGTGGGCGGCGGGACGGGCGCGGCGACCTGGGCGGTGACTTCCACCTGGGCCGGGACCCGCCCGGTGACCGTGCTCGACTGGGCGGAGCCCGCCCTCGCCCTCGGCCGTGAGATCGCCGCCGCGAACCCGGCACTGGTGGACGCCCGCTGGCAGCGCGCCCGCATCGGCTCGGCGCTCACGCTGGAGGCCGCCGACCTCGTCACCGTCTCCTACGTCCTCAACGAGCTCGCCGCGCCCGACCGGGCCGCCCTCGTGGACGCCGCCGCTTCCGCCGCGCAGGCCGTGGTGATCGTCGAGCCGGGCACCCCCGACGGATACGCCCGGGTGATCGAGGCCCGCGACCGGCTGATCGCCGCCGGTTTCCGGGTCGCCGCGCCCTGTCCGCACAGCGCGGCCTGTCCGATCGTGCCCGGCACCGACTGGTGCCACTTCTCGGCGCGGGTCAGCCGTTCCTCGCTGCACCGGCAGGTCAAGGGCGGTTCGCTGCCGTACGAGGACGAGAAGTTCAGCTATGTCGCGGCCGCCCGCTTCCCCGTCTCGCCCGCCTCCTCCCGGGTGGTCCGCCGGCCGCAGATCCGCAAGGGCCAGGTGCTCCTCGACCTGTGCGAGGCCGAGGAGCGGCTGAGCCGTACGACGGTGACGAAGCGCCACGGCGACCTGTACAGGGCGGCGCGGGACGCGGACTGGGGCGACCTCTGGCCGCCGGCCCCGTGAGCCTCGTGGCCCCGGGCGCGTCCTAGGCGGGCTTGAGCCCCTGGTCGCCGACCTCCGTGACGAAGGAGGCGGCCGTGGTGAGAGGCGCGCCCTGCTTGTTGACGTAGGGGACGGTCTTGAAGTCGGCACGGGCGAGGTCACGGCCGAGGGAGACGGTCGTGTAGCCGCGCAGGCCGTTGTAGAACTTCAGGTGCGGGTTGGCGGCCATGAAGGTGGCCCAGTTGGCGGGCTTCTGCGAGCCGTTGCCGCCGCTGGAGACCGACGAGGTGACGATCTCCGTGCCGAGCGTCCTGGACGCCTGGTCCGCGAAGTCGCGCTTGATGTCGAAGCCGTAGTGCACGTGGACGTCGCCGGTGAGGACCATCAGGTTCTCGACGCGGGCGGCCTGCGCGCCCGCCAGGATCCGCTCTCGGGAGGCCGGGTAGCCGTCCCAGGAGTCCATGGAGACCTGGGAGGGCACGGCGGTGGAGTTGTACCGCCGGGCGAAGGTGACCTGCTGCGGGACGACGTTCCACCGGGCGCGCGAGCGGTGCCAGCCGTCGATCAGCCACCGCTCCTGGGCGGCGCCGGTGAGGGTGCGGGCCGGGTCCTCGGAGTCGGGACCGGGGAACTGCCAGCCGTCGCCGTACGCCTGGTCGGACCGGTACTGACGGGTGTCGAGGACGTCGAGCTGGGCGAGCCGGCCCCAGTGCAGCCGCCGGTAGAGGCGGAGGTCGGGACCGTCGGGGAGCTGCGGGCGGCGCAGCGGCTGGTTCTCCCAGTAGGCGCGGTAGGCGGCGGCCCGGCGGATGAGGAACTCCTCGGCGGGGTCGTCGTTCTCGGAGACGGCGCCCGCGTAGTTGTTCTCGGTCTCGTGATCGTCCCAGGTGACGACGAACGGGTGGGCGGCGTGCGCGGCCAGCAGGTCGGGGTCGGACTTGTACAGCGCGTACTTGAGCCGGTAGTCGTCCAGGCTCACCATCTCGTGGTTGAAGACGGCGGGCACGGTCCCTGCCGGGTAGGCGCGGGCGCCGCCGACGCCGCTGACGGCGTACTCGTAGAGGTAGTCGCCGAGGTGCAGGACGACGTCCACGTCGTCCTCGGCGAGGTGCTTGTACGCGGTGAAGTAGCCCTGGTCGTAGCGCTGGCAGGAGACCACGCCGAGGGTGAGGGCGGCCGGGGCGGCGCCGTGGCCGGGGGCGGTGCGGGTGCGGCCGGTGCGGCTGATCCAGGTGCCCGCCCTGAAGCGGTAGTAGTACTCGCGGTCGTTCTCGAGGCCGTCGACCTGCACGTGCACGCTGTGGCCGAACTCCGGGTGCGCGAGCGTGGTGCCGCGTCTGACGGGCCGGCGGAACCTCTCGTCGCGGGCCAGCTCCCAGCGGACGGTGACGCGCTCGGCGGGCAGTCCGCCGTCCGCCTGGTACGGGGCGGGCGCGAGGCGGGTCCAGAGGAGGACCGAGCCGGGCTGGGGGTCGCCGGAGGCGACGCCGAGGGTGAAGGGGTCGTCGGTGAGCCGTGCCGGGTCGAGTTCGGCGGCGGCCGCGGTGCCGGCGGCGGGCAGGTTCACCGCGAAGGCGAGCGCGGCGGCGGCCGCGGTGCCGGTCAGGAACCGACGTCGCCCCAAGTGGCGTGCGATGGCTCGGAGTTCGGGGGTGTGCGGGGACGGGCGTGCTGCGGGTGTCATTCCGGTCCTCCCCTGGGAAATGGGTGCACCAGGCATTGGAGTGGTCGCGGACGACCCAGGGGAGTCAACGACTTGGCACGTGCACAACAGTCGGGTGGCGGACGCGCGCGTTCCGCATGCCGGACGCGAAGGATCCGTGCCCACGTACGCTGCGGGCCCATGAATGCGGAGCACACCGAGAAGACCGACAAGACCGAGAACGCCGGCCGGACCGCCGGCCGCACGAAGATCGCGATCGTCACCGGCGCCGGTTCCGGGATCGGGCGCGCGGTGTCCGTGGAACTGCTGCGCGCGGGCTGGTCGGTGGCGCTGGCGGGGCGGCGCACCGAGACCCTCGAGGCGACGGCCGCGCTGGCGCCCGGGACCCCGAGTCTCGCCGTACGGACGGACGTCTCACGCCCGGAGGACGTGACGGCCCTCTTCGACGCCGTGCGCGAGCGCTTCGGGCGGCTGGACCTGCTGTTCAACAACGCGGGCACGTTCGGGCCGGGTGGCGTGCCGTTCGAGGAACTCCCCTACGACGCCTGGCGGCACGTGGTGGACACCAACCTCAACGGGGCGTTCCTGTGCGCTCAGGGGGCGTACCGCCAGATGAAGGAGCAGGATCCCCGGGGCGGCCGGATCATCAACAACGGGTCCGTCTCGGCGCACACGCCCCGCCCGCTCTCGGCGCCCTACACCGCGACCAAGCACGCCCTCACCGGCCTGACCAAGTCCCTTTCGCTGGACGGCCGGGCCCACGGCATCGCGGTCGGACAGATCGACGTCGGCAACGCGGCCACCGACATGACGGCGCGGATGCAGACGGGCGCACTGCAGGCCAACGGGGAGACCGCACCGGAGCCGGTGATGGACGTCGCCGACGTGGCGCGCACGGTGCGGCAAATGGCGGAGCTGCCCCTGGAGGCGAACGTGCAGTTCGCGACGGTGCTGGCGACGGCGATGCCGTACGTGGGGCGGGGCTGAGGCGGAAGCCGCGGGCGGCGCACCGGCGGCCGACAGACAGTCAACTCCTCAACCTGCACAAGCGGAGTTTAATCATCCGCACCATTGCGGCCGATGGCGGACCTATGCTCAACTCTTCCACACAAGAACTTCACACTTGAACCACGACAGTTCCGCACGGGACTGCCACGAGCCACACCGACGGGGGGAGGGGCAGCCGTCCCAGGGCGCCGGGTGGGGGTGGACCTCGCCGGGACCGCGAGGTACGCACCGGCGCCGTGGGACGGCTGCCCCACCATCAACCGGCGGACGGCGCTCCACCTGTGGAGGGCGGCGCCTCACCGGTCGCCGGCGGCACCGCACCGGATCGGTGCCTGCGCCGCAGCGCGTACACCCCGCCCGCAACCAGCGCCACCGCACCCGCGGCCCCGCCGAGCACGCCCCAGCCGTCCGGACCGCCACCCACGGACGAGGCCTCCGCCCCGGCACGCGGCACCGTCCCGGCGGACGACCCGCTCGACCCTCCCGAGGCGCTCGCCCTGGTCCCGCCCTCGCTCAACGCCTCGACCAGCGTTCCCACCGCCCGCATCGAACCACTTTGCGCGAAGCCCCAGTCGAGCAGCGCCGCCGTCTCCTCGTAGACGGCGTTGTGACCGCTCTTCGGATGCAGCACGGTCACGACGAGGGTGCGCCCGGCGCGGGTCGCGGCGCCGGTGAAGGTGTTGCCGGCGTTGCTGGTGAAGCCGTTCTTCACGCCGATCAGGCCCGGGTACGGAGTCACCCCGTACGTGCCCGACAGCAGCCGGTCGGTGTTCTCGATCCGGAAGGTCTTCCCGCCCCCGGCCGGAAAGCTGACGGCCCTGGTGCCGCAGTAGGCGCGGAAGTCGGCGTCGCGCAGGCCGTGCCGGGCGAAGAGGGCGAGGTCGTAGGCGGAGGACAGCTGGCCCTTGCGGTCGTAACCGTCGGGGCTGACGACGTGGGTGTCGAGCGCCTGGAGGTCGACCGCCCTCGCCTGCATCTCGGCGACCGTCTTGGCGACCCCGCCGTTCATCCGGGCGAGCACCTGCACGGCGTCGTTGCCCGAGCGCAGGAACACGCCCTGCCACAACTGCTCGACGGTGTACGTGATCCCGGCCTTCACGCCGACGAGGCTGGAGCCGGACGGAATGCCGGCCAGGTCCGCGTCGGTCACCGAGTAGCGCTCGGTGCGCTCGAACCGGTCCAGCAGGGTGTCCGCGAACAGCATCTTCAGCGTGGAGGCGGGCGCGAGCCGCAGATGCGCGCGGTAGGAGGCGAGCACCTCGCCACTGTCGTGGTCGGCGAGCAGCCAGGCCCGGGCGGTCAGCCTCTTCGGCGGGGCGGTGCCCCCGTTCACCTGGACGCCGTCGGCGACGAGCCGCGCGCCGCCGACCACCACGTCGGACGCGGCGGCCGCCGGGCCCGCGGCGAGCGGTGCGGCGGTCAGTGGCGCGGCGGCCGCGAGGGCCAGCAGGGAGCGCCGGGAGAGGCGCGGCGACGGGCCCGAGGACGGGCTGCGGAATGCGTGCACTGCGGGACCGTACAAGGGGTTTCGAGGAAAAAGGAAATCCCCACCCAACCCCTGTCACCTGGGAAAAGCCCCTCCACAGCCTAGGAATCAGCTGTCTCAAGGAATTCTGATCCGGCCGCCCGCATTCTCAGTCCTTACACATCTTTTACTCAGGACGACTCAATGGTTTCTCCCTAGGTTGTGGCCGCGCCCACAGCGGGCGCCAAGAACCTCAGAGGAACGGGATGTTTGGCATCTATCTCAAGCGTGAACTGGGCCGGCGCAAGAAGGCCGCCCTGGTCATCGCCCTGGGTCTGGCGCTCGGAATCGCGCTGGTCATCACCGTCAACTCGGTGTCGGCCGGCATGACGCAGGCACAGGACAAGGTCCTGCAGTCGCTGTACGGCCTCGGCACCGACATGACCGTCACCAAAGCCCGCACGGCTCCCACGGGCAACAGTTCCGGGGGCCCCAGATTCGAGTTCGACGCCTCGTCCGAGGACGACGACGACGCCGAGCAGAGCTCCGACCGGGTGATGACGCAGGGGGGCCAGGCCCTGAAGGCCGCGCTCGTCAAGCAGGTCGCCGACCAGAAGGGCGTGGCGGCCGCGGTCGGCGCGCTCACCCTGAACGTCACCAAGGTCGACGGCTCCTTCACCCAGGGCAAGGCACAGAGCTCCACCGGTGGAACCAGCGGCAACGGCGGCCAGGGCGGCCCCGGCGGCGGCAACGGCGGGTCCACCGCGGCCCCGCAGGTCCAGGGCGGCGGCGCCTCCTTCGACGTCAACTCGTACTCCGTGGCCGGTGTCGACGTCACCGACCAGGACCTCGGCCCGCTGGCGACCTCCAAGATCTCCTCGGGCGTGACGTTCACGTCGGCGCAGACCAACGCCAAGGTCGCCGTCGTCAGCAAGTCGTACGCCAAGGAGAACTCGTACAAGGTCGGATCGACGCTGAAGATCTCCGGCACCAAGTACAAGATCATCGGCATTGCCACGCCCGACAGCAGCGACTCCACCACGGACGTCTACCTGCCGCTCAAGCAGGCGCAGACCCTCGCCGACGCGGCGAACCAGGTCACCACGATCTACGTCAAGGCGACCGACTCCAAGCAGATCGACACCGTCAAGGCGACGATCCAGAAGAACATCTCCGGTACGACGGTCACCACCTCCGCCGACCTGGCCGAGACGGTCTCCGGCTCCCTCTCCACCGCTTCCGACCTGGCGACCAGCGTCGGCAAGTGGCTGTCGATCGCCGTCCTCGTCGCCGCGTTCCTGGTGGCCGCGCTGCTCACCTCCTCCGCCGTGTCCCGCCGGGTGCGCGAGTTCGGCACCCTCAAGGCGCTCGGCTGGCCGAGCCGCCGGGTGACCCGGCAGGTCGTCGGCGAGTCCATGGTCAACGGCCTCCTCGGCGGCGCCCTCGGCATCGCCCTGGGCCTGGCCGCCGCGTACACGGTGACCGCGATCAGCCCGAAACTGACCGCCGAGCTCGGCAACACCGGCGGCGGTGGCGGCATGGGCGGCGGCCCGGGCGGCGGCGGTCCCGGTCAGCAGTCGGCGTCGAACACGATGGAGATCGCCCTCTCGGCCCCGGTCTCCGTCACGACGATCGCGCTCGCGGTGGGCCTCGCGATCGCCGGCGGCCTGATCGCCGGCGCGATGGGCGGCTGGCGCGCCTCCCGGATGCGCCCGGCGGACGCCCTGCGCAGCGTCTCCTGACCCGCGCCCCGACCAGCCGTCACATCCCCCCGTCACCTCCCTCGCGGAGGACGGAGAACACGGAGAACCCGGAGACCCCATGTACAACCTCACCGGCGTCACCAAGCGCTACACGCGCGCCAAGGAGACGGTCGAGGCGCTGAGCGGCATCGACCTCACGATCGCGGACGGCGACCAGCTCGTCATCCAGGGCCCCACGGGCGGCGGGAAGTCGACGCTGCTCCAGATGATCGGCGGCCTCGACCGCCCGACCGAGGGCAGCGTCGAGCTGGACGGCGTCGACCTCGCGCGCGTCAGCGAGGCGAAGCTGACCCGGCTGCGCGCCGAGAAGATCGGCATCATCTTCCAGTCGTTCAACCTCATCCCGACGCTGACCGCGCAGGAGAACGTCGAGACGGCGCTCGTCCCGCTCGGGGTGAAGCCCGCGGAGCGGCGCGAGCGCGCGGCGGAGGCCCTGCGCTCGGTCGGCCTGGGCGAGCGGCGCACGCACGCCCCGGCGGAACTCTCCGGCGGTCAGCAGCAGCGCGTCGCGATCGCCCGCGCGCTCGTCAAGAAGCCGAAGGTGCTGCTCGCCGACGAGCCCACCGGCAACCTCGACGAGGGCATGCGCGACGAGATCATGGAGGTCCTCGAAGGGCTGTGGCACGAGTACGGGCTGACGTTCGTCATGGTCACCCACGACTCGTCGATCGCCCGCCGGGCCCCCCGCCTGGCCACCATCAAGGCAGGCCTGCTCACACTGACGGAACAGGCGGCCGTCCGCTCCGGGTAAGCGACCTCCACGGGCCGACCGGCCCGGCCCGGCCCGCAGGGGCCGTTCACCGCCTCGAAGGGCGGAGGACGGCCCCTGCGGCCGTCCTCGCCGACACCTCTCCTCGCCGACACGGGAGGCGGCGGGGCCGTCCCGCCCGGAGCCGTCCCGCCCGAGGCAGTTCGGTCAGGGGCCGTCCCGCCCGGGGCCGTTCGGTCAGGGGCCGTCCCGCCGCGGGCCGTTCGGTCAGGGGCCGTTCGGTCAGGGGCCGTTCGGTCAGGGGGCGTTCGGTCAGGGGCCGACCCGCCGCGGGCCGTTCGGTCAGGGGCCGTTCGGTCAGGGGGCGTTCGGTCAGGGGGCGTTCGGTCAGGGGGCGTTCGGTCAGGCGGCGTTAGGCCTGCCCGGTCTCGAAGCGGGAGATCCGGCCGTCGTCCTCGACGACGAAGCTCCACCTGGTGCGCATCTCGCCCCAGGTGTCGTTGCGGTAGTCGGCGATGAGGGCGCGCCCGCCGTCCGACTCCTTGGTGACGTCCATGTGACCGTGGGAGGAGAAGATCTCCCGGTCGATCCACTGGGAGAGGTCACGGTCGGAGCCGTCGTCCGCCATGGTCGCGTCGGGGGTGAGCAGGCTGCGGAACGCCTCCTCGTCATGGGAGTTGACGGCGGCGACGAAGGCGCGGACGGCCGGGTCGCTGAGTCTGTCGATCTGGATCGCCATACGGGTCACCCTCACACCGCTGTCCGGGCCCCGCCACCCGAACGGCGTCCAGGACGGGCCGGACGGGTGTGAGTGGTGCGACGGTGGAAACGCGGAGGGGGTTGTTCCTGTCTGTTTCTGTTCTGTTCCCGTTCCTCTACGTCCGCGCCTTTCTGCTCAGGGAGTCACCGTGACCTGTTACGACCGTCGTGATCTGGGACTGCTGCTGCTCCGGCTGGGCACCGGCGGAGTGCTGGCGGCGCACGGCGCGCAAAAGCTGTTCGGCTGGTTCGGCGGGCACGGTCTGGAAGGAACCGGCCAGTTCATGGAGTCCGTCGGCTACGCGCCCGGCAAGGCCAGCGCGACGGCGGCCGGCCTGGCGGAGGCGGGCGGCGGCACGCTGCTGGCGCTCGGCCTGGCCACCCCGGCGGCGGGCGCGGCCGCGGCCGGCGCGATGGCGGGCGCCTCCGCGGTCCACCTCCCCAACGGCTTCTTCGCACAGAGCGGCGGCTACGAGCACGCGGCCTCCCTGGGCCTGGCCGCCGCGGGCCTCGCCGTCACGGGCCCGGGCCGCCTCTCCCTCGACCACGCCCTCGGCCACCTGGTCGACCGCGGCTGGATGGTCCCGGCGGCGCTGGGCGCGACGGCGGCGGCCACGGCGGCGGTCATCGGCATGCGCGCCAAGCGGCTGCGCAGGCGGGAGCAGGGGGAACAGGAGGTGCTGTTCGAGGAGTAACCGGACCCGCGCAGCCCAGGCCGGCCGGCAGCCCCACCCGGCCCACGCAGCCGACACGCGGGACTCCGACCCGCCCCGCGCTGCCCGGGACGCGGGGCCGTGGCCCGGTCCGCGCTGCCTCGGACCCGGGGGCCGTGGCCCCCGGATGCAGCAGTTCGTCCTTCGGCCTTCGGCCCGGCCCGGCCCGGGAAGCGGAACTGCGCGGCCTGGAGAGGGGACTGCGGCCTGCGGAGCGGGACAGCGGTCCCCGGACGCGGGGCTGTGGCCCGGCCCGCGCCCCCCGGACTCGGGGCTGTGCCCCCCGGACGGCGGGGCCCGTGACCCCCTGACTCGGGGCCCGTGACCCCCGGACTCGGGGCCCGTGACCCCCGGACTCGGGATCTGCGGGCCAGCAGGCCTGACACGCTTCGGCCATGAGCATCCAGCCGCAGCCCTCGCAGTCCGTGCCCACCGGATCCGACGCCCCTGTGGGACCCGCCGGTCTCTGGGCCACCGTCGACGCCCTGTCGAGGTGGCTCGACGCCGACCAGGCGCACGGCGGCAGGGAGGGCCTGCTGCTGCGGGTGCTGAAGCTGTCGGAGGAGGTCGGTGAGGTCGCGCAGGCCGTGATCGGGGTGACCGGCCAGAACCCCCGCAAGGGCGTCAGCCACACCTGGGACGACGTGCAGAGCGAGCTGTGTGACGTGGTCATCACGGCACTGGTGGCGCTGCGGACGCTCACCCCGGAGGCGGAGGCGGTCTTCGCGGGGCATCTGGCACGGGTGGCGGAGCGGTCCCTGGAGGGCGCGGGCGATCCGCCGGCGCAGGCACCAGCGCCCTGACCGTCAGAAAGCCGGTCAGACGAGAGCCCCGCCGCGGCCGCGAGGACGGCATCGTCGTTCCTCTCGGCGGAGCCGGTCGCGAGACGCGGCACGGCGCATGGCCATGGTCCGCCGGGTCCGCCGGGTCCGGGCCGCACTGAAGACCGAACTCCGTTCACGGAACCGTCCGTCCACTTCTCGCGTACCTCTGTACGATCACCGCACGCGAAGCGGGGGCGCCGAGGCGGAGGGGCGGGCATGGGCGACAACACAGGCAGACGCAGGACGACTTGGCCCTTGAGAACGACGTGGCCCTTGAGGGCCGCGACGTCGGCGGCCGCGGCAGCCGTGCTGCTGGGCGGCTGCGGCGCCGGGGACGACAAGGCGGCAGAGCCGAGCCCTTCGGCGTCCGCACGGTCCGCGGCGCCGTCCGCGTCCGGCGCGGCCTCCTCGTCCGCCTCCTCGCCGGGCGGGGGCACCGCGTCGCTTTCGCCGTTCGAGGCGGACCCCGCCGAGGTGCCCCGGACGGGGCGTCAGGCCGAGCGACTGGCGCAGGCGGTCGCGTTGCAGCCACAGGCCTGGGGCTCGCGCTTCCGGGCCCAGCAGCCCGCCGCGAGTGCCCCCGGCACCGTCGCCGTGCTCGACGCGCAGTGCCGCTGGCAGCGCCGGCCCCTTCCGAGAACCGTCCTGGCCTCGCTGTCCCGTTACAGCGAGCTGCCGGGCGCCGGCGGTAAGGGAACGCTGAAGGTGACCGCGGCGGTCACCGTGCACGCCACGGTCCGCGACGCGGACCAGCAGTTGTCCACCACCCTGGAAGAGCCGCTGCGCTGCCAGCTGCAGCAGGTCCGCACCGACGAGCAGATAGCCGGGCTCATGTCGACCGCCAGTCCCTACGGCCAGGGCGGCAACACCTACGCCGACGACACGGTGGTCGAAATAGGTTCCTACCTCACGGGGACGAGCGCGCAGGCGTACCGCTGGTTCGTCGCTCGGCTCGGCACGGTGACCGTGGCGGTGTCGGTGATGGGCGCCGAGGGCTACAAGCCCAACGATCTGGTGCCGTTCGCGTCGCAGGGCATCACGACGATGCTCAGCCGCATCGAGTCCGAGCTCGGAGGGAAGAGCTGATGGAACCGCTGCGTTCTTCCGACCCCGCGCACATCGCGGACCACCGTCTGCTCGGCCGGCTCGGGGCCGGCGGCATGGGCGTCGTCTACCTGGCGCGCACCCCGAACGGCGCCCTGGTGGCGCTGAAGGTGCTGCTGGCCGAGTACGCCGAGGAGCCGGGCTTCAAGGAGCGGTTCCGCCGCGAGGTCGAGGTGGCCCGGCAGGTCCACAGCCCGTGGGCGGTGCCGCTGGTGGACGCCGACGCGGACGCCGAGGCGCCCTGGCTGGCGACGGCGTACGTGCCCGGCCCGTCGCTGGGCGAGGCGGTGGCCGGGTACGGGCCGCTGCCGGAGCCCGGGGTGCGGCTGCTCGGGGCCCGGCTGGCCGAGGCGCTGGGCGAGGTGCACCGGGCCGGGCTGGTCCACCGGGACCTGAAGCCGGGCAATGTGCTGATCGCCCACGACGGTCCGCGGCTCATCGACTTCGGCATCGCCCGGGCGCCGGAGGACACGGCGCTCACCGCTACCGGCATGGTGGTCGGCACCCCCGGCTATCTCTCGCCCGAGCAGGCCACGGGACCCGGTGGCGACGACATCGGGCCGGCGAGCGACGTGTTCTCCCTCGGCTGCGTCCTGGCGTTCGCGGCGACCGGCCGTGCACCGTTCGGCGGCGGAGCGGTCGACGCCCTGCTGTACCGGGCGGCGCACGATCCGGCGGACCTGGACGGGATCCCGGCGGCGCTGCGCGAAGTGGTGGAAGCCTGCCTGGAGAAGGACCCGGCCCGGCGTCCGGACGCCGCGGAGCTGGTGCGGCGGTTGACGGCCGAGGGCGGGCCGCAGGCCGGGCCGCAGGCCGGGCCGCTGGGCGACCCGCGGGACGAATCCGACAGCGACCCGCAGGACGGACCCCGGAGCGACCCGCGGATCACACTGCAGAGGGCGCCGCAGGGAGAGCAGAAGGCCGAGCCGCAGGACGAGCGGGCGTCGGGATGGCTGCCCGAGCCGGTCACCCGGCTGATTGCCGAGCGGTCCGCCGCCGCTCTCGCGCTGCCGGACATCGAGCACACCCAGGTCACGGCCGCCTCCCCGGAACGGTCCGGCTCGGGATCGGAAAGCCCGCCGGACGCCGCTTCCGACGTGCGGGACACACACCCCGACCAGGTCTCCGACGCGCAGGCGGCCGAGCCGGCCGAGCCCCAGGACGCCCGCCCGGCCGGCCGGCGCAGCTTCCTGCTGCTCGCCGGCGGGGCCGTGGCCGTCGCGGCGGGTGTGGGCGGCACGGCCTGGTGGGCGTCGACCCGGGACGATGGCGCGAAGGGCGCCACGCCCGCCGCCGCACGGCGGCCCGTGCACACCCTCGCGCTGCACGGCGACCTCAGCGGCCCGCAGCGGGAGACGGGCCGTGCGCAGGAGCGCGGACTGCAGCTGGCCGTCGCGGAGTTCAACGCGCGCGGCGACGCCCCGTTCACCGTGAAGGTCAGAGCGGTCGACGACAAGAGCGATCCGGCGGCCTCGGCCCGGCTCGCCGCGGAACTCGCGGGCGACCCGGCGGTCCTCGCCGTGGTCGGCCCGACCACCGACGCCACGGCGCAGGCGGCGCTCGGGAAGTACGCCGCCCGGGGGCTGCCTGCCGTCGCCGTGTCCCCCGGCAGCATGAGCCTCCTCATCCAGGGTTTCAGCTCGTTCCTGCTCGGTCGGCTGCCCGACTCGGTGCTCGCCATATACATCAGCAACTACCTCCGCAGCACCGGTCGTTCGCGCAAGGTCGGCCTCGTCGTCGACCGTCCGGCCGGCAACTACGGGACGGACCTCGCCACCTCCCTCAGCACGCAGCTCACCAACGCGCGGCAGCCCGCCGTGCCGGAGGTGGTCAGCGCGATGCGCGACGACTTCGGCAACGTGGTGGACGCGGTGCTCTCGGCGGGCGCCGACTCCGTGTTCTTCGCCGGACTGCCCGACCGTGGCGCTCTGATCGCCGCGGCCTTGGGGCAACGGTCCTTCCAGGGTGCGCGGGTGTCAGGACCGGCACTGCTCGATTCCCGCTTCCTGACCGCTGCTCAGCAGTCCGCCGAGGGCTGGGCGATGGTGGCTCCGGTCATCGACGCGACCCGCAAGCCCGAGGCCAAGAAGTTCGCGGCCGCGTACCGCGAGCGCTTCAAGGAGGCGCCGCCCCGGTACGCGGCGGAGTCCTACGACGTGAGCGGGATGCTGCTGAAGGCCCTGTCCGGGTTGCCGGCGAAGAGCCGCACCCGGGAAAACCTCCATGCAGCCGTGCTGACGGGGAGGTACGAGGGCATCACCAAGCAGTTCGCCTTCGATCTGACCACCCAGATGGCCAGGTCCGGTCTGATGGCCATCGACGGCACCGGCGGCTTCCTCTGGCGGGTCGAGAAGGGCGCCTTCGTGTACGGCGGCCCCGCGCCGCTCACCGTCTGATGGAGCCGCTGCGCGCCGGCGATCCGTCCCGGCTCGGTCGCTACCGTCTGCTGCGACGGCTGGGCGCCGGCGGGATGGGCGTCGTCTTCCTGGCCCGTGCGCCGGGCGGGGCGATCGCCGCGGTCAAGACGGTCCGTGCCGCGTACGCGGAGGAACCGGGTTTCCGGGCCCGGTTCCGCCGCGAGGCGCAGGCCGCCCGGCAGGTGCAGAGCCCCTGGGTGGTGCCGCTGCTGGACGCCGACGCCGACGCGGAGACGCCGTGGCTGGCGACGTCGTACGTGCCGGGCCCGTCGCTCTCCGAGACGGTGGAGCTTTTCGGGCCGCTGTCGGTCACCTCCGTGCGGGTGCTCGGAATCCGGCTCGCGGAAGCCCTTGAAGCGGTCCACGCGGCGGGGCTGGTGCACCGCGACGTGAAGCCGGGCAATGTGCTGCTGGCCCCGGACGGGCCACGGCTCATCGACTTCGGCATCGCCCGCGCCCCGGAGGCCACGGCGCTCACCTCCAGCGGCGTCATCGTGGGCTCGCCCGGCTTCCTCTCGCCCGAGCAGGCGCGGGCGCGCGGCGGGGAGATCGGCCCGCCCAGCGACGTGTTCTCGCTGGCGTGCGTGCTCGCGTTCGCCGCGACCGGGGTACGGCCCTTCGGCGCCGGCGGGGCGGCGGGCGTGCTGCTGCGCACGGTCTACGAGGAGCCGGACCCGGCCGCGTTCCCCGACGCCCTGGCGCCCCTGCTGACATCCTGCCTGCACAAGGACCCGGCCGCCCGCCCCACCCTCGCCCGCCTGCGAGCGGAGCTCGAGACGAGCGTCGGCCCCGGCCCGGGCGGCACGGCGGGTTGGCTTCCGGAGCCGGTCACCCGCCTGATCAGCGACCGGTCCGCGGCCGTGCTCGCCCTCGACGCCGTCGAGCCGACCCAGGTGTCCACGCCGGCGAGCACGGTGTCCCCGGACGCCGCGACGATGACAGCCGTCACGGCCACGCCACCCGTCGCACCCGGAATCCGCCGTCGCAGCTTCCTGCGCCTCGGATCGACGGCCGGGGTCCTGGCGGCCGGTGGCGGCGGAGCCTGGTGGTGGAGCACCCGCCGCGGTACGCCGACGACGACCCCGCCCGTGGTGAGCGCGCGTCCCCAACTGGTCGTCGCGTTCCAGGGTGACCTGACCGGGCCCGCGAAGGACAGCGGCAACGCCCAGCTCAACGGGGCCCGGCTGGCCGTCGAACAGGTCAACGCCCAGAGCGGCCGTCCCCTTCGCCTGAAGCTGGTCCCGTACGACGACGGCGGCGACCCGGCCCGGGCCGCGAGCCTGGCCGGGCGGCTGGTGAAGGACGCCGGCGTCCTCGCGGTGCTGGGGCCCACCGGCGACGCGTGCTTCCTGAGCACCGAGGCCGCGTACACCAAGGCGACGATGCCGGAGGTCACCGTCTCGGTGGACGTCAGTCTCGACGGCAGGTCGTTCGGCTACGACCAGTTCCGCTCCCACGCGGCGCTGCACGTCGAGAGGACGCTTCTCGCCGCTCCGTGCGTCCGCTACCTCAGCAACCACGTCGATGCGCGCAAGGTGTTCCTGGTGGACGACCGGGCGCAGGGCGACACCGCCTGGAAGCTGTGCGACCTGGCCCAGAAGGGACTGCGGAGTGCAGGCCGACAGGCGACGCTGACCAGCGTCCCCGCCGGGAGGATCGACTACAAGGCGCTGGCCGCGTCGGTGCTGTCCGCGGGCGCGGACGCGGTCGTGTGCACGGGGGACGGGGCACGGACCGCCGGTCTGGCATCCGCCCTCAAGGCCGCCGGATTCACCGGCACCTGCATGGCCACGGAACAGGCCTTCGGCGCCGGATTCCTCACCGCCGCAGGGGCCGCCGCGACCGGCTGGGTCTTCGCGACCTCGTTCACCGACCCGACGGTCCGCCCGTCCGCCCGCGCCTTCTCCGCCGCTTACCGCACCCGGTTCGGCTCCGCCCCCGGCTGGTACGCGGCCGAGGCCTACGACGCCGTGATGTTCCTGGCGGCGGTCTGCGCGCAGGACGGCACGGCCTTGCGGGAGCGTGTCGCGATCGCCCACCGGCTGCAAGAGGTCAAGCACACCGGGATCACCCGTACCGTCGCGTACCGCCCGTCGCACGGCTACAACGACGACGCGATGTTCCTCTACGAGGTCACCGACGGCGCGTTCCACTACCTCGGCCAGTACATGGAGGCGGCGGTGTCGTGAACCGGCGACCCTCACCCCCCGCTGGGCGGGACGAGCCGCGGCCGTCACCGCCGCGTTCACTCCGCGTCGGCGACGACCGAACCGACCCGGTCGGCCAGGCCCGGGTCGCGTCGGACCAGGAGCGCCGCGTAGCAGACGGCCGCGAGGAGGGTGGCCAGAGCCGCGTACGGGAACCAGCTGTACGGAGCGGGCTGCCCTGGCTTGGCGAGGTAGTACAGCGGGATCAGGACGGCGAGGGCCCCGACCGCCGGCAGCACCAGGTGCCGCAGGAGCCGGAACTCCTGCGGACGGTACCTGCGGTAGTACAGCGGCAGCGCGATGTTGGACGCGAGATAGACCAGCAGGATCAGGATCGCGCCCAGACTGGAGGACTCGGCGAAGAAGACCACCGGGTTCATCTGACCGCCGTCCCCGAGCACATGCCCCAGGCCCCAGCCCGCGATGATCAGCAGCGCGGTGGCGGTGAAGGTGACGATCGCGTTGTTCGGCGTACGGCGCGTGGGGTGCACGTAGCCGAAGAAGGACGGCAGCAGCCCCTCGCGTCCGGCGTTGAACACCAGCCTCGCCTGGGAGTTGATGCCCGCGATCAGCACCCCGAGGGTGGAGGTCAGGCCGCCGACGTAGGCGAGGATCGCCAGCGCCCCCAGGGTGTGCTGGGCGACGTCGACGAAGGGGATCCGGGAGTCGCCGAGCCGCTGCACGTCGTAGCCGAAGCCGGTCACCGTGGCGTAGGAGAAGAGGATGTAGCTCACCGTCATGATCGCGACGGACGAGAACACGGCGCGGCCGACGTTGCGCCGTGGGTTCTCCGTCTCCTCGGCCAGTGCCGCCGAGTTCTCCCAGCCGATGAACAGGTACACCGCCAGCGGGAAGCCCGCCGCGAGGCCCTTGATGCCGTGGGTGAGGTGGGAGGGCAGGAACGGAGCGACCGAGAGGTCACCGCGGTGCTCGACGATCGCCGCGACCGAGACCACGACCAGTACGAGCATCTCCACGCCGAAGAAGTAGCCGGCCCACTTGGTGGACACCACGATCCCGCGCAGCATCAGCACCACCGACAGCCCGGTCAGCAGCAGCGTCCAGACGATCCACGGCAGGTCGACGCCGGTGTAGTGGTGCAGGGTGATCTGCATGAACCCGCCGGAGATCGCGATGACGGAGGCCATCGCGATGATGTAGCCGAGTCCGGCGAGCAGAGCCGTGGTCACCGCGCTGACCGGCCCGAAGGTCTTGCCCACGAAGGTCGTGAAGCTGCCCGCCGAGGGGTGCGCCCGGGAGAACTCGGCCAGCGTGTTGCCGAACAGCGCGACCGCCACCCCGGCCGCCACGATGGTCAGCGGGGACGCGACGCCGGCGGTGGTGGCCAGGAAGGCGAAGCCGAAGAAGAAGCTCATGGCCGGGCCGACGTTGGCCATCGTGGCGGCGGCGATGTCCGCCATGCCGAGGGCGCCGCCGCGCAGCCGCTGGGGGGTGCCGTCGGCGGGGCCCGACGTCGACGACGGTCCGACGGGTCCGGACTCAGCCATGGCGACAACTCCCTTCTGAGAGGTCAGTTCGGTTCGGCGTGCCGGTGTGCCTTCACCGCTCGTACCGCCCGGTCCATCGCGCCACGGCCGAGTTCGTCGAGCAGATCGGCGTGGCAGCGGTTGCGGGCCTGTACGACCGCGGGGTCCGGCGCGGGCCGCAGCAGGCACTGCTTGCCGAGCAGGTCGGCGGCGAACTCCCTGATCCCGGCGCCGCCGAGGGTCTCCGCGAGGTCGAGGTGGAAGCGGGTCTCCAGTTCGAGCAGCCGTGCCGGGTCGTCGGCCGAGTCCATCTCCTCGACCAGCGCCCGCAGCCCGTCGAGCCGGCCGTCCGGCAGCTCGCCCGCGGTGTGCGCCACGAGCCCGCACTCGAGCAGCAGATGGAAGGACTCCAGCGCGGCCGCCTCGTCGGCGTCGTACATCACGGCGACGACCGCGCCCCAGTCCGCCGCGACGAAGGTCCCGCCCGCCCGGCCCCGACGGCGGTCGAGCAGGCCGTCCTGGCACATGGCCTCCAGCGCGCGGCGCACGGTGATCTCACTGATCCCGAGCTCCTCGGCAAGGACCCCCGCGTCCGGCAGCCGGTCTCCGGGCGACACGGACCGCAGACGCACCCGCAGGGCGATCCGGGAGCGGACGAGCTCCGCTCCCGTGGGGCCCCGGCCGGCCAGGACGCGCGTGTCCCAGCCGCTGTAGGGGCCGAACTTGCCCGGTGCATTCACCACGGCGCCACCTTAACGGCCTGGCGAGCGGGGTCACGGTGTGGTCCACAGGGGGCTCCCGGAAGAGAGGGTTCCGCGCTGCACGAAAAATAGAGCAAGGTGAACAGTTAAACAAGTCTTGTTCTTTTGGATCGTACTGAACTAATTTCCAGACGCCCCCCTGGTCCGTACTCCCTGTCCGCACTCCCCCTGGATGTCGAGATGACCACAACCCTCCCCGAAAGCCCGCCCACGGAAGAGTCCGGCGGCCTGCAGGCCGGACTGAAGAGCCGTCATCTGTCGATGATCGCGATCGGCGGTGTCATCGGCGCCGGCCTGTTCGTCGGCTCCGGCTCCGGCATCGCCGCCGCCGGCCCCGGCATCCTCGTCTCGTACGCGCTCGTCGGCGTCCTCGTCGTCCTCGTGATGCGCATGCTCGGCGAGATGGCCGCGGCCAACCCCACCTCCGGTTCGTTCTCGGCCTACGCGGACCGCGCGCTCGGCCGCTGGGCCGGCTTCACCATCGGCTGGCTGTACTGGTTCTTCTGGGTCGTGGTGCTCGCCGTCGAGGCGACCGCCGGGGCCAAGATCCTGGCCGGCTGGATCCCCGCGGTGCCCCAGTGGGGCTGGGCCCTGATCGTCATGATCGTCCTCACCGCCACCAACCTGGTCTCGGTCAGCTCCTACGGCGAGTTCGAGTTCTGGTTCGCCGGCATCAAGGTCGTCGCCATCGCCGCGTTCATCGTGCTCGGCGGCCTCGCGCTCTTCGGGCTGCTGCCCGGCTCCGACCACCCGGCGAGCGGCTTCTCCAACCTCACCGCTCACGGCGGCTTCCTGCCGAACGGACCAGGCGCGATCCTCACCGGCGTCCTGATGGTCGTCTTCTCCTTCATGGGCAGCGAGATCGTCACCCTGGCGGCGGGCGAGACCGCCGACCCGCGGGCCGCCGTCACGAAGGCCACCAACAGCGTGATCTGGCGGATCGCGGTGTTCTACCTGGGCTCGATCCTGGTCGTGGTGTCGCTGCTGCGCTGGGACGACCCGGCGATCCTGAAGGACGGCTCGTACGTCGCCGCCCTGAGCTCCATCGGCATCCCGCACGCCGCGCAGATCATGAACGCCATCGTGCTGACCTCGGTGCTGTCCTGCCTCAACTCCGGCCTGTACACCGCCTCGCGCATGGCCTTCTCGCTCGGCCGGCGCAGCGACGCCCCGGCCGCCTTCGGCCGGACGACGGGCAGCGGCGTACCGCGCGCGGCCATCCTGGCCTCGGTCGTCTTCGGCTTCGTCGCGGTCGCCTTCAACTACCTCTGGCCCGACACGGTCTTCCAGTTCCTGCTCAACGCCTCCGGCGCGATCGCCCTGTTCGTCTGGCTGGTGATCTGCTTCTCCCAGCTGCGTATGCGCAAGATCATCCAGCGGGAGTCGCCGGAGAAGCTGGTCGTCCGGATGTGGCTCTACCCCTACCTGACCTGGGCGACCATCGCCCTCATCACCTTCGTCCTGGGCTACATGCTGACCGACACGGCCGACGGCGGAGGCCGCGACCAGGTGATCCTGTCCACCCTGGTCGCCGCCGCCGTGGTGGCCTTCGCGGTGCTCCGCCAGCGGCTGTCCGGCAGGAACAGGGCGCAGGACACGGTTCCCCTGCCCTGACGATTTCGGGCGGGACGGCCCGGACCGACGACGGTCCGGGCCGTCCCGCGTGAAAACTGCGGTAAGCCCGCCAGGAAATCCGCTGTCAACCACACGGCGTGCACGGGCAACTCTTGCGCAGACGGAGCTCTGCCCCCTTCCCCCGGAACTGCCATGCTGCGACGCCGAACCCCCGTACTCACAGGCCCTGAGCTCGACGACCGCCAACTACGCCGAACCCTCACCGAGCTGCGCCCCTCGCAGCAGCTGCACGGCCTCGGGGCCGGGGCGACCCGCCCGCTGTGGATGCCGGCGGCCGAACTGCTGCACGCGACGGGCCGCGACTGGGACCGACGGGTGCACCGGATCTCCGTACTGGCACGCACCCTGCCACCGGTCGTCACGGACCGATGGATGAAGGACCGTCCCCGGGACCCCGATGCCCTGCTCCTCAGGGCCTGCACACGGGTCGCCCAGGTGCAGGGGAGGACCGGCTGGTCGAACGACGCGTGGGACGCGTGGGGCGACTGCGGACGAGCGGCGGAGGCCGTCCCGGAGGATCCCACCCCCTGGCTGGCCATGCTGTGGCTGATGTACGCCTGCGGATCCCCGGCGCACGCGGCCGTCCCGGTGTGGACCGAGGCGGTCACCCGCGACCCGTGGAACCGGGCCGCCCATCACCAGATGCTGCGCCACCTGTCCCCACGCGGCCACGGAACGCTCATGCAGATGCTCGACTTCGCGGAGCGGTGCACGAGCCAGGCGCCCCACGGATCACCCGTGGCCCTGCTGTCCCTCGCAGCCCGGGTCGAACTCGTCGCCCACCGGACGGCCAACGACTCCACCGGCTCCTTCGCGGCCGACGGCCACTGGTACGAACCACAGGCGGCTGTCGATGCGGACACGGCGCTGACCAGGTGGTTCCACGCGGATACCCCGCCGCACGCCGAGGCCCTCGTCGACCTCAACCTGCTCGCGTTCGCCCTGACCCGCATGAAACGCACCAAGGACGCGACCTCGGTGTTCCACCGCATCGGCCGCCACATGACCCCCCACCCCTGGGACCTCGTCCCCGATGCCGCCAGGACCTTCCGGTACTGGCAGGAACGGGCGCGGGACTGAATCGGCGCAGGTCAGAGGCGTGCCCTGGGGCAGCAAGGCTACGGATGGGGGGCAGACGAGTCGGGCTGTACGCCGGGGAGAATCACTGCAACGCTATGACCTGCACAAACGTGCAGGGAGGGCGTTTCCGTGGCTACCTTGATGGCTACGTAAGGAGGCGCCCGCGCCGGAGCGGTCCAGACGGGGGCTTCGTCGTTCTCGGAGAGGCCGGTTCTGGTGGTCACCGAGGCGGACGACATCACCTCCGGCATGGGGATCACCGAACTCAACCGGCGCGATGTGCCGGTGATCGGCGAGAACCTCGCGGTCTCGGCTCGGTTCGCACCTGCCCGCCCCCCTGTGGCGCCACCGGCCCGTTGTCCAGCTCCGCTTCCAGGACGGCGAACCCGCCCGGGACGGGACACTCACCGGAATCCGTACTAGAATCTGTACAGAATCAAGCCTCTATATGGGTACGGTGACAGCATGGAGATCCCTGAGGTCGTGACCGTCAGCGACGCGCGCGCGGGACTGTCGCGGATCCTGGCTGACCTGTCTGAGTCCGGCGCGGATGCCGACCCGGTCCTGATCGGCGCCCACCGCAAGCCCCAGGGCGTCCTCCTGTCCGTCGAGGCCTTCGAGGCGCTGAGCGGCCGAGCGGCACGACGTGCAGCCGTCGCCTCGGCCACCGGCTCCATCGAGGCCGAGGGGCTCCAGGCCTCCAATGCCTCAGACCGCGACACCGAGGCATACGTGAAGGGCGACCTCGACGTGGACACCCTTGTCGCCCGCGCGATCGCCCGCCACCGACAGACTTCGGAGCGGCGGGCAGGGTGAACGATCCGTACGCCATGCCCAACGGCGTGCTGCGCAACAAGCTCGGTATCACCGACCATCAGCTGCTCGCGGCAGCGGAGGCGGACATCACCCGGGCGCGCCTCGTCATGCTCGCCGAACGCCCCCTACCCGGCGCGTACGACCTCGGCCATCTCCAAGCGTTCCATGCCGCGATCTTCGGTGACATCTATCCGTGGGCAGGCGAGTTACGCACCGTGAACATCGCCAAGCGCACACCGTTCTGTCCGGCGAGAAACCTGCTGCCCTACGCCGGAGAGGTATTCGGCCGTCTCGCCTCATCCGGCCGGCTGCAGAGTCTCCCTCGGCAGGAATTCGTCATCCAACTGGCCACGTTGTACGGCGACCTGAACGTCCTCCACCCGTTCCGTGAGGGCAAACGGCCGCGCCCAGCGGGCGTTCCTGGCCCAGCTGAGCGCCGACGCGGGCTACACCCTGAACTGGTCGGGCATAGACCCTCAACGCAACGAGGACGCCTCGGTGAAGAGCTTCTACGGCGACAACAGCCTGTTGGAGTGGGTACTCGACGAGCTCATCACCACCACGGGGTGACGCCTCCGTCTCCCGACCGGCAGGCGCGGCGCCTGGCGCGTGCCAGGCCGAAATGGAGTGCGCCGGTTCCCTGACCACGCCGGGTCCCGGTCTCCAGCCGGTAGACAATCTTCCCGGCAAACTCGGCGAAGCCGAGCTACCAGTAGACGGAGCGGCATCTGGAACCAGCCTGGCCACGGCAGAGGCGAGGCCTTGCTGCGACAAGGTCCGGGCTCTCCGGTCAGTCACCCGCGACGGCGAAACTCCTGGCGCCCGAACACCCCCCGGCGCTAGGCTCAATGATCCCTTCAGTGCACGTACAGCCCGTGTACCCCACGTCGTACAGCAGCCCAGGAAGAGCGGTACCCCTCTGATGAGCGCAGGTGGCGCGGCACAGACGCCGGACCCCAGACTCGCCGAACTCGCCCGCACATCACGCAACTTCGGTTTCCTGTACGACCATCTTCCGCTGCTTGTCGCCTACGGCTCGGGCGCCGAGGCCAACGTCTTCACCGACCCGAACACGTCACTCATCAAGTCCCGGCAGTTCGGTGAGGCCCTCGCTTCCGATCTGGTGCGCCGGGGTCGCGTCCAGTTCACTGGGAGCAAGCAGATCGAGCGCCTGGCCGCACTCGACCGGGAGGGCTATCTGCACGGCAACGTGGGGCCGGCCTTCCACGAGGTCCGCGTGCTCGGCAACAAGGCCAACCACGACGACTACGACGACCCGGACGAAGCCTTCCGGGCCCTGCGGACCTGTCACCGGCTCGGCGTCTGGTACCACCGTCTGATCACCGGCTCCCGGGAACAGCGGACCTTCGTTCCGCCGGACCCGGCCCGGACCCCTGCCGCCCAGAACTTGGCCCTGCGCGCGCAGGTGGAAGAGACTCGGCGGGCGCTGCAGGGGGCCCGTCTCACTTACGAGGGCAAGGCATCCCAGGCACAGGCGGAGCAGGCCGCTCGCCTCGCGGCGGAACAGGAGCTCGCCGACGCCGCGGCCGAGCGCGAGGAACTGGCCCGCCAGGTGGCCGCCATGCAGGACCAGCTCGCGACGCTGCAACAGGCCCAGTCCGCCGCCGATGCCCGGCTGCTGCGCTACCAGGTCACGAGCCCCGCCGCCGCGTCCGAGGCCGTGGCCGAGCGCGCCCGTCTCCTGGAGAACGCCGAGCAGGCGGCCCGCGAGCCCCTCACCGAGGCTCAGGTGCGTACCCGCCTCGACCAAATGCTCGCCGAGGCGGGCTGGAGCGTCCAGGACGCAGGCGGCAGCCTCAACCTGTACGTTCAGGGCGACCGGCGCGGCAGCGGTGTCGCCGTCCGCGAGACGACCACCGCCACGGGCCGCGCCGACTACGCCCTGTATGTAGAGCGCAAGCTCGTGGGCGTGATCGAGGCCAAACGCGAGGGCGCCGACCTGACGGCCGCCGAGGCGCAGGCCGACCGGTACGCCGACCACCCCACCGAGGCACAGCAGCGCCTGATCGCCTGGCGTACCCCGCTGCCGTTCCGCTATGTGTCGGACGGCGGCGAGACCCGGTTCCGCAACACCTTGGACCCCGACTCGCGCAGTAGGCGGATCTTCTCCTTCCACCAGCCCCGCACCTTGTCCCGCTGGATCCGCCAGGCCGAGCAGGACCCACAGGCACCCTCCTACCGTGCCCGGCTGCGCCTGCGCATGCCCGAGCTGGACGAGCAGCCCCTTCGCCCCGCCCAGATCACGGCGGTGCAGGGCGTGGAGAACTCGGTGGCACTGGGCAAGGGCCAGCAGGGCACGGGCCAGTCCCGCTCCCTCGTCCAGATGGCGACCGGCGCCGGCAAGACGTACACGGCGGTGACGTTCTCGTACCGGATGCTCAAGTACGCCCAGGCCGAGCGCGTCCTGTTCCTGGTGGACCGCAACAACCTGGGCGCCCAGGCGCAGAACGAGTTCGAGAACTTCACAACGCCTGACACCAACCGCACCTTCGCCGACCTGTTCAACGTGCAGCGCCTGGGTTCCGAGGGCATGAACCCCTCCGCGAAGGTCGTCGTCTCCACGGTGCAGCGCCTGTACATGGAACTGACGGGCGCGACCGTCCCCGCCACGCAGGGCGCGGACGGCGAGGAGGAGTACTCGTACGACACACCGGGCGACATCTCCGTCGGCTACAACCCCGGCATCCCGCCCGAGTCCTTCGACCTGATCGTGGTCGACGAGTGCCACCGCTCCATCTACGGCAAGTGGCGTTCCGTGCTGGAGTACTTCGACGCACCCGTCGTGGGCCTCACCGCGACACCCGTCGCCCAGACCTTCGGCTACTTCAACGGCAACCTGGTCAGCGAGTACACCTACCCGGAGGCGGTCGCCGACGGCGTCAACGTCGACTTCCAGGTGTACGAGATCGTGACACGTATAACGGGCGAGGGCGGAGTCATCGCGCGGGGCGTCATCCCGGTCCGCGACCGCCGCACCCGACGCCAGCGCTACGAGGACTTCGACGAGGAAGTCTCCTACGGCGCAACGGAAGTCGGCGTCGGCGTGATCAGCAAGGACCAGCTGCGCACGGTCGTCCACACCTTCCGCAACCGACTGTTCACCGAGATCTTCCCCGAGCGCGCCAAGCGCGACAAAGAGACCGGCGAACTGCTGTGGGACGAGATGTACGTCCCCAAGACCCTCGTCTTCGCCAAGAACGACAACCACGCCGAGGAGATCGTCGAGGTCATCCGCGACGTCTTTGGCAAGGGCAACGACTTCTGCGCGAAGATCACGCACGCGGCGAAGAAACCGGCGGAACGGCTTTCCGACTTCCGCAACCTGCCGCAACTGCGTATCGCGGTCACGGTGGACATGATCGCGACCGGCACCGACGTCAAGCCCCTCGAATGCCTCCTCTTCCTGCGGGACGTCAAGAGCTGGGCCTACTTCGAGCAGATGAAGGGCCGCGGCGCCCGCACCCTGTCGCTTACCGAGTTCGAGCGGGTCACCCCCGGCGTCGGCCCCAAGACCCACTTCGTGATCGTCGACGCGGTGGGGGTGACCCGGAAGCCGAAGGTGGACGCCGGTCCGCTGGAGCAGCACACGGAGAAGGACCTCAACCTTGAGAGGCTCCTCCGCCTCACTGCCCGTGGCGTCGCGGAGGACACCCACATCTCCACCCTCGCCTCACGTCTGGCCAAGCTCGACATCCAGATGACCGACGACGAGCGCGCCGAGATCGAGGGCCTCACCGGCGGCGTCCCGCTGAAGCACATCGTGCACAAGATGGTCGACGCCGTCTCGATCGACGAGCAGGGCAAGACCCGCGAGGCCGCCGAACGCCTCGGCCTCGACCCTGACCGAGCGCTCAAGGACGTGACCGAACGGGCCCTACGCCCGTTGGCCTCCAACCCCGAGTTGCGCACCCGGCTGCTGGAGATGCGCCGCGCGAAGGACATCCTGTACGACGAGACGAGCCGCGACGCCCTCGTGTCGGCCGGCGCCGTCCCGGAGGACGAGTCGACGGCACGCGAGACCGTCCGCGACTGGCAGGCGTACGTCAAGGAGCACCGGGACGAGATCGCGGCGCTCGCTCTTGCCTTCTCGGCCGATTCGCCGGTACCGCCCCGCGATGCCCTGCGACGCCTCAAGGACCTGGCACGGGCCGTGGCCCGCCCACCGCGCGCCTGGACAGCGGAGAAGCTGTGGCGGTCATACGAGCAGGTGGGCGAGGCTGTGGCAACGAACCGTTCCGCCGCCCGTACGGCGGCCGACCTGCTGGCCCTGATGCGGTACGAACTGGCAGGCGGCGCGGAGGAGGGCGTCACACCGCCCCGCCCGCACGCAGAGGCGGTACAGGAGCGGTACGCGGCCTGGCTGACCAGCCAGGAACAGGCAGGCGTGACCTTCACCGACACCGAACGCTGGTGGCTCGACCACATCGCCGGTGCCACGATCGAGCGTGTACGCTTCGACACCGCCGACCTCGATTACGCCCCGTTCACTAAGATGAACGGCACGGACGGATTTCTCGCCGAATTCGGCGAGGCGAGGGCGGAAGAGATCCTCGACGAACTGGACAGGGAGCTGGGCGCGTGACTCTGGGGCTGGGGGGGGATTCCGGGGGCGTTCGGGATGGGCTTCCGGGCGGGGCTGGCGGGGAGCTGCCCCGGGGGTGGGCCCGGGCGACGCTGCAAGAACTGTGCGAGGTTAACCCCCGCACCTTCGATAACGAGCCCGAAGACGACGAGGACATCTCCCAGGTTCCTATGGCTTTCGTCGAGGCCGAATCTGGGCGTATCGATGCGTCCACCCGTGTGCGATACGGCGACTTGAAGAACAAGTCCCTTACGCGCTTCCAGGAGAACGACGTTCTCTTCGCAAAGATCACACCTTGTATGGAGAATGGCAAGATCGCGGTAGCCCGAGGGCTGCTGGGCGGTCGCGCCCTTGGTAGCACCGAGTTCCACGTGTTTCGCAGCTACGGGGCCATACTCTCTGAATACTTGATGCACTATTTGCTGCAGCGCGACGTGCGCATCAATGCAGAACAGAACATGTCTGGCGCAGTCGGCCAGCGACGCGTGCCGCGGCCCTATCTGGAATCTCTTGAGATTCCTGTGCCGCCGCTCACGGAACAGCGGCGCATCGTTGCCGAGATTGAGCAGCAGATCAGCCATATCGAGGCTGGTGAAGAGACACTGAAGGTCGGGCTCCAGAAGATTGACGAGTTCCGCAAGTCAGTCATCTGTTCAGCAATTCCGAACCCCCTCCCCGATGACTGGTATGAAGTAACCGTCGAGGAAGCGGGGAAGATCGATCTAGGCCGCCAGCGACACCCATCTTGGCATTCTGGACCAGAGATGCGACCTTACCTGCGCGTTGCCAATGTCTTCGAAGATCACATCGACATCTCCGATGTCAAAGAGATGGATTTCTCCGGCACGGGAGACAGATACAACCTGAAGGACGGCGACGTACTCCTCAACGAAGGACAGAGCCCGCACCTCCTGGGGCGCCCTGCGATCTACCGTGGCGTCCCCGAGGGCGCAGCTTTCCAGAACACTCTTCTACGATTCCGGCCGAATCCTCGGATAACTTCCGAGTGGGCGCTACTCGTTTTTCGTCGACACATGCACACGGGACGATTCGCGAAAGAATCACGCATTACGACCAATATTGCACATCTCTCAGCCGCCCGCTTGAAGACTGTCGAGTTTCCGTTTCCTCCCGTCGACAAGCAAGAGGTGATCGTCAAGGAAGTCCGCCGACAGTTGGAAGAGGCCGACCGGATGGAAGCCGAGCTGCGAAGTGTGACTGCAGGGTCAGCTGACCTCCGCGCCGCCCTTCTGCACGCCGCCTTCACCGGCGCCCTCGTGTCCCAGGACCCCGCCGACGAGCCCGCCTCGGTCCTGCTCGACCGGATCCGTGCCGAACGCGCGACCGCCAAGAAGGCGCCCCGCAAGCGGGCCCCCCGCAAGCCACGCTTCGCCCCGCCCGGTCAGGAAGAGCTGCCCCAATGAGCACCACCCCCGCCCTCATGAACAGTGCCACCACCCCAGGCCCCCGCCGCTCCGCCGGGGAGACGACCTCGACGCTCGTCAACCGGCTCTGGTCGTACTGCGAGCTGCTGCGCCACTCCGGCGTCTCGACCCTCGACTACGTCGAGCAGCTGACGTATCTCCTCTTCCTGAAGATGGCCGACGAGCGCGCCAACCGGCCGGCGAAGTTCCGCAAGAACCTGCCGGAGGAGCCGCTCGTCCCGCCCGGCCTGGACTGGCAGAGCCTCACCAGCCGGTCGGCCGAGGATCTCCTGGACCACTACGAGCACGTCCTGCGCCAGCTGGGCCGCAACGGCGGCACGATGCTCGGCGAGGTGTTCACGAAGGCACAGAACAAGATCCACGAGCCCGCCGTCCTGGAACGCCTCATCAAGGACCTGATCGACCCCTACACCTGGACCCGCGAGAACCAGGACCTCAAGGGCGACGCCTACGAAGGCCTGCTTCAGCGCGGCGCCGAGGACCGCAAGACGGGTGCGGGCCAGTACTTCACACCCCGCCCGCTCATCGACGCCATGGTCGACTGCCTGCAGCCACGCCCCGGCGAGTCGATCACCGACCCCGCCTGCGGCACGGGCGGCTTCCTCATCGCCGCACACGCCCACATCGTCGAGCGCTACGAGGAACAGCTGTACGGCGACGAGGCGCGCAAGCTCCAGACGGGCGCGATCACCGGCTACGAACTGGTCCGGGAGACAGCCCGTCTGGCCCTGATGAACATGCTGTTGCACGGCATCGGCACGTCCGAGGCCCGTCCGCTGATCACCATCCAGGACTCCCTGGCGAAGTCGCCGCACAAGTTCTACGACATCGTGCTCGCCAACCCGCCCTTCGGTGTGGGCTCGGTCACCGGTGAGGCGTACACCTCCCGCAAGGACTTCTGGACGCAGACCACGAACAAGCAGCTCAACTTCGTCCAACACATCTACACCCTGCTGAAGACGAACGGCCGGGCTGCCCTGGTGCTGCCCGACAACGTGCTGTTCGAGGGCGGCGCGGGCGCCGAGATCCGCCGCCGCCTGCTGGACCTCACCGATGTCCACACCCTGCTGCGCCTGCCCACTGGCATCTTCTACGCCAACGGCGTCAAGGCGAACGTCCTGTTCTTCGACAAGCGCCCGCCCCGCCCCGGCGGCAAGCCCGCGACCAAGCAGCTCTGGGTCTACGACTTCCGCACTGACCAGCGCTTCACGCTCAAGCAGCGCGCCCTGCGCCGCGAACACCTCGACGAGTTCGTCGCCGCGTTCCACTCCGGCGGCAGTGACCACTCCGCCCGAAAGCCAAGTGAGTGCTTCCGTGCATACGAGTACGATGAACTGATCGCACGCGACAAGGTCAACCTCGACTTGACGGTGCTTCAGTCTGCCTCCGCCTCCTCCGCCTTGCTCGCGCCTCCGGACGTGATCGCGCAGGAGATCGTGGAGGACCTGGAAACAGCACTGGCCGAATTCACCGCCGTAGCACAGGCGTTGAAGAAGACCGCGGGCACCAGGGCGGCCGACGGCTCGACTGGCAGGACCGATACTTCCGAGGACGACAACACGCACGACGGCACAACCCAGGAGCGGTAGCCCGGTCTCCCCCCTCCCTCCCCGCCAGGCCCCGCATGGGCTCCGGAGGTCCCGAGGGCCCGCCGGACCCCGCTCCGGGAACGGGACGGCGGGTCGTCCCTGTGTCCGTACACACAGTACGGACACAGGCGGCCTGCCAGGGACTGAACAGGGACTGGGTGACAGACAGCATGTCCAATGGGCTCGGCCGACGCAACGGCGCGGCGGCGGCAAGCATACGACCTGAGAAGTTCTGGAACGGCGACGCGATAGCGGACCGTTTCTGGAAGTTCTGGGGCGAGGAAACGAGCACCCGCGCCATCACCCGCCTCCAGTTCGTGGAGCACGTCGGCTACCTGCTGTTCCTCAAACTGGACCACGAGCGCGCCCAGCGCTCGACACGGTTCGCGCACCGACCCGTCGCGCCGGTCGACGCCTGGCGGGACCTGGTCCTGCTCAGCGGTGACGCCCTGCACACCGGACTGACCAAGCTCATGGACGCTCTCGGCGACCAGGACCTCGCCGGACGTCCCGACCGCCAGACCGCGAGCGTCGTCTTCCGTGACGCCCAGCCCTGGGACCTCGACCGCATGGCCGAGCTCAACAAGCTGATCGTCGAGCAGATCGACCCCTACCAGTGGCTGGCGGTTCGCCAGGCCGAGTTGGGCCGCGCCTTCTCACGGATGCTGCGCGACTGCCGCGACGACATCGACCTCAAGATCGAGACCGGTCAGACCCTCACGCCCCTGCCTATCCTGAACGCCATCACCAAGGTGCTCGACGTCGGCCCCGAAGACATCGTGATCGATCCGGCGTGCGGTACGGGCACGACGCTCATCGCCGCCTACAACGCGATGCTCTCCGCGAACCGTCAACTGGCCCCGTCCGCCCTCGCGGGCGCCGACCTCGACGCACAGATGTGCCGGCTGGCCATGCTGAACATCCTGCTGCACACCGGCCGCCCGTTCGCCGACCCCGCTCCCGTCCAGCTCGCGGACACGCTCAAGCGCAAGAGCCCGGTGGTCCGCGCCGTGTCCGGTGTCGTGCCCACCGTGGCGATCTGCAACCCGCCGTTCAAGAGCAACGGCGTCCAGCCCGACGCCACCATGCGCGACGACTTCTGGGCATATGGGGACTTCCCTACGAACTTCCTCCAGCACCTGGCGATCACGCTGCCCCAGGGCGCGCGGGCAGCCGTGTTCGTCCCGGACGGAGTCCTCTTCGGCGGCGGCGCGGCGGCCACCGTACGTCAGAACCTGCTGAGGAACTGCGACGTGCACACGCTGCTGCGGCTGCCCACCGGGCTGTTCCACCGCAAGGGCGTGAAGTCGAACATCCTCTTCTTCACAAAGTCCTCGCCCAAGCCGAGCGGTGAGCCCGCCACCCAGGACCTGTGGGTGTACGACGCCCGAACGGGCAACCACCACACCGACACCGGCAACCCGGTCGACGAGGCCGACTTCGACGACTTCGTCGCCTCCTGCCTCCCTGAAGGAGGCTTCACCGCACGGGCGGAGTCGACGTCGAAACGTTTCCGTCGTTACCCGGTGGCGGAACTGCTGGCCCGCCCCAAGACGAGTCTGGACCTCAAGGCCCATCTGGCCCCGGAACTGGGCGACTTCGGCTCCCCCAAGGAGATCGCCTTCGAAGTGGCGGACCGGCTCGACGAGGCGGCGGCCCACTTCCGCCAGGTCGCGGAGGCGCTGCCGGGGCAGTGAACCGGCAAAGGGCTGATCACTCCGGCGTGCCCTCCGCGCCTTCCGCACGGAGGGCACGCTGCGGTCAGCGGCCCGGTCGCGTGCCGTACAGGCCGAGGCCGGCCGTGGACAGATCGCCACCGATTTCAGCGGGCAACGGCACCTCTTCTCCGTATTTGCCATGGACGACGCTCCTGTACTCGCCTTCCCTGGGCCGGCCGAACAGCGACCATGTGCCCGTCCGCGGGTCGACCTGCAGAAGACGAGTCACGCCTGCGGCGCCGTACCAAGCGGTCTTCTCGTTGATGCCCTTGAGCCGCTCGGTCGGAGAGATGACCTCCACGGCCAGTTCGACCGCGTCAGCGTCCAGGAGCCAGCCGTCGTCATCCTTGAACGCACGTGGGCCGATGGTCAGATCCGGGGTCGCGTAGTCGTCCGGGTCATCAGGCATCGGGACGGACACGTTCTCGAACGCCTCGTACGGAGACGAAAGCCCAGGGCGAATGGCATCGCGCAGGTCGATGATGATTCCGGCGTGCCTGCCGCTCGGGCCTGGGGACAGCACGAGTGTTCCTCCGATGATCTCAACACTCATGCCTGTGGCCTGCTCAATGCTCTCCGCGGCTTCGCGCAGGTGCCCACGACGGACGGGAATGGGGTGATGAGCCGGGGTGCTCACGGTGCCACCTCTCTCCTCGCCTGGCTGGAGCTCCCGCAGGGAGCGTCTCAACACTCGCGCGACATGGTTTTCACTGTACGGAAGGGAATGAGGACAGCGTTTCCAGAGATCGACGGACGGCTCACAGAAGTACCGGGCCGCCGCCGATCCTGCGCCTCACCGCTCAGGGTGGCCGCACCCGGTGATCACAGCATCCCCACCGTCCCGTACAACCAGTGGCTCCGCCACGGGCACCCGTAGCTCCGGGCCGTCGTCCAGTCCGAGCACGACGGCGAGACCGCCAGCCGCGTAGGGCTCAGTGCGCACCGCGCGGACGCCGTGCCACTCCCCCCACACCCTCACGTGCTGCCCAGGCCGCACGACGGCGGCCGCGACCTCCCTCCCGACGGGCTCGCCCACGATGTCCGGTGCCTTCAGCTCGGCCCACACCGTCTTCCCGATCCCGCCCGCGCGCTGCTCGACGCCCCAGCGGTGAGCCAACGCCTCCACCAGCAGCAGCCCACGCCCGCCGGTCTCCTCGTCACTGGGCGCCCGCACTTCGGGCCTGCCCGGGCCCGCGTCGCTGACCTCCAACCGCAGCAGCCCGTCCGCCGGCGATCGTGCGATCCTGACACCCACCTGCCGGTCGCTCGGTACGCGCACGCGCAGCGCATTGGTCACCAGCTCGGAGAGCACCAACTCCGCTGCCTCCAGGGCGTCTTGACTCACGCCCCATTCACCGAGCACGGCCTGCAGCATGGCGCGCGCCCGAGGGACGCTGGCGCGACTCCGAGGGAGTCGGCAAGTGATCTCGTGGGTGGATGTGCTGGCCTGCTTGGTCATAGCGGCCCCCAAGGGTTCGGCGACATTGGCGAAGTCCCCGCATTGCAGTCCTGGTTGGAGCTGTGTGCCTCATCAGACTGACCAACCGAAGACGCAACTCGCAACGTTGACAGAGTCTTCCGAGTCTTTTTTCATCCTTCCGAGTGGGAGTACGGAGTAAGAGGACCCGTCTCTGCTAAAAGGGAGCTCATGAACATGCGCGGTACGACCGACCGGCCTTCCACCGTTCTAGGGCGCCAGCTTGGCGACGAGTTGCGCAGGCACCGAGAAGCCGCAGGCATGTCCACCACCGAGGCCGCCGGCGCGCTCGACTGCACCAAGGGCAAGATCAGCCGAATGGAGAACGGCCGCGTCCTGGTGCGCACACCAGACGTAGTGGCACTACTTCGCGCATACGGAATTGACGACCTCGAAACACACGAACGCCTCACCGTTCTCACCCGAGCGGCCAACCGCCGACGCCGCCAAGGCTGGTGGCACCAATACGGCTCCGTGCTCGGTGAGGCCTATCGCGACCAGATCGAGATGGAGTCCATCTGCGACAGCATTCGGACGTACCAAGTCCAGCTGATTCCCGGGCTCTTGCAGACCGCAGAGTACGGACGCGCGGTGACGGTCGCCTCAAGAGCCTGGCAGACACCCGAGGAGATCGACCAATTCGTTCGAGTACGGCTTGCCCGACAGGAACGGCTCACGGGCGAGGACCCCTTGGAGCTGTGGGCAGTGCTCGCCGAGGGTGTTCTGCATCAGCGGGTCGGAGGGCCAGGTGTGATGCGCGACCAGCTCGACCACCTGGCACGCATGGCCGAGCAGCCCAATATCACCGTTCAGGTACTGCCGTTCTCTCGCGGAGCGCACTCAGGTATGTTCGGCCCGTACCTGCTGCTGAGCTTTCCGCAAATGGCATCGCTCGACCTGGTTCTGACGGAGACGCCGACCGGCAACATGTGGATGGAGCAGGAGCCTGAAGTCGCTCGCTACCGCGCGCTCTTCGACGACGCACGGACGGGGTCACTGCCACCAGCGGAATCGCTCACGCTGATCCAACGTGCCGCCAAGGAGTATCAGTCATGAGCCATGAGCCCGGTATATCGCCGAGCACGCCGGAAGCCGTGTGGCGGACCAGCAGCTACAGCGGTGGTCAGGGCGACTGCGTCGAGGTCGCCGACAACCTCTCCACCCACATCCCCGTCCGCGACAGCAAGCGCCCCACCGGCCCCGCCCTCGCCTTCTCCCTCAACGCATGGACCGCCTTTGTCGATCACCTGCGCTGAGCAGAGCCTCATGCGGTGAAGGTGAAGGTTGGGGCCCACCCGTGGGTCGCGCCCACCCCCACCCATGCCGCGCCCACCGCGCGCGGACGCACGCCCATCACGCCTCCGCCGCGGGTGGGCTCCACTGCCCCGAAGCGAAAGCGCTCAACAGCTCCCGGCCGGCCACCGTGAACGGGTGGTCGGAACCCAGGCTATGTTCCCGTCTGGCCACGACATCTGTCATCAGCTCTGTCGCCGCGTCCACATGACCGAGCGCGGCCTGGGTGCGGGAGAGAAGCTGCTGGGCCGAGAGCGCGATCGAGTAGTCGGGGCCGAAGCGTCGCCGGTAGGCCTCGGTGACCAGCCGTATCTCCTGGTCGGCCTCCTCGAAGCGGCCCAACGAGTAGAGCGCCCAAGCGCGGTTGTGGTGGGCTCCCAAGGCCACCGTGTGGTCCGGGCCGAGAAGCCGGTCGCATTCCGAGGGCAGGTGAAGAAGCGCGCCGTCTTCTTCAGTGACGACCTCGGAGGCGGACAGCAGGACCAGCAGGCTTGAGCGCGAGCGCAAGGTCAAAGGGTGCGCGGGGCCCAGCGCCATGCGCCGGCCGGCGACCGTGGACCGGAGGAGCGAGAGGGCCTCGTCCCTTCTGCCGAGATTTCCCAGCACGAGCTGAAGGCCATGGCCGGTGTCCAGGGTGTCGGGATCGTTGGCCTCGAACAGACGGTCCTGAGCGGTGCGGACGCGCTCGAGCAGCGACTCGGCCTCGGCGTACCTACCCAGCCGGAACAGCGCGCGGCCTGCCCTGGAGCGGGCGGCCAGTACGGACCGGTGCTCCGCGCCGAGTTGCCGCTCTCCGAAGTTCGCTGCGGCTCGGGCGGTCTCCCAGGCGGAGACGTAGTCTCCGGTGCGGTGCAGAGCGACGGCCAACCGGGTCACCACGGCCAGAGCATCCGCCGACGTCGCCAGGTCGTCGATGCGTCGCAGCAAGGCGAGCGCATGAGGAACGAGCAGCCGGAGCAGCGGATCGTGCGGACCCGCGTCGGGGAGACCGGGAACGGCCGCGTCAAGCAGTCGGACGGCCGTCGTGTCGAGAACCGGAACCGTCTCCGCCGGAGTCGCCGCCGCGACGCTGTCGAGCAGCACCCCGTGGCTCTGCGCGCACCGCGCGCCGACATCGACCAGTTCCGTCAACGACTGGTCGAGCAGCGCTCTCAGCGCGGTTTCGCAGCTCGCGCGAGGAAGAACAGCGTCGATCTCGGGTCGGTTGAGCAGAGACAGCGGCAACGGTTCGGGAGCGAAGCGAGCCAGCAGCCTCAGCAGCGCGGTCGCTTCGGGCAGCCCTCGTGCCTCGAACGCGTCAAGTGTCAGTTGCCACGTCAGCCCCACCATGTGCCGTGGGTCCTCTTGGGACAAGACATCGGCTCCTTGGTCGATGAGCGCGACTCGTTGCCCTTCGTCGAGATGGCGCCCGTAGGTCTCCATCGTCCAGGGATCGAGCACTTGTTGGGAGAGGAAGCCGCCTGCCAGTGTGAGGGCGAGCGGCAACCGGCCGAGTCGTTCCGCGATCTGCGCCGCCTCCTCCTGCGTGCCGCTGTGCGGGGCGAGGTCGCGCAGTACCCACGCGGCGTCCTCACGCGGTAGTACCCCGATGTGCTGCAGCTCTGCCCCGGGCCACCAGCGGGCGGCCGACCGGCGTGTGGTCACCAGGACCGTGCCGCGGGGACTGGTGCGCAGCCAGCTGCCGTCACGGAGGATCTCGGGCTGGTCGGCGTTGTCGAGTACCAGCAGCCAGGGCTCGGCAGAGCGGTCGAGATAGTGCCAGACGAGATCGGCGGCGGCACGGAGTCCGTTGCGGGCAGCCAGCAGTTCGCCGTCGCCCGCACCTCGGTCGGCTGCGACCGCGAGCATGCCGGCGCGCAGGCTCGCGCGGTCGGATGCGCTGACCCACAAGCCAACCCTGCCGCACTCGTTGATGGCCAGCTGGAAGAACGTGTAGGCGACCGCGGTCTTGCCGCAGCCACCCATGCCGTACAGCACATAGGCTTCACCGCCACGCCCCGCACGCACGCCTGCTCGCAGACGTTCCAGCACTTCGGCGCGATCCCGCAGCACGACCGGAGGCCGACCGACTGCCGGACGGCGAACCGAGTCGGGGCCAGCTGGCGTGGCCGCTTCATCGCCGTAGTGGTGGTGTTCGCTGATGTGCTGGTCGCCCGACGCCTGGTAGACACGGCCACGATCCTCGGCATGGCCGTCCATCGCACCTGTCATCGCTGCGCGTTGTGCTGGTCTCGTCCCGCCTGATAGATCCGGGCCCGGCCGGACGCGCTGGCGTGCTGGGTGACCGCAGCGCCGGTCGAGCCCCTCGGCTCGAGTTCGTCGAGGAGCGCGCGCAGTTCCACTGCAGCGCCGGGCTGGACGGCGAGGAGCCGCCGGAGCCGTCCCTGCCACTCCAGGTGCAGCTCGCCGAGAGTCTCCTGGTCGTCGGCCTCGCCGGCCGCCAGGGCGTCCTCGCGGGTGGCTTCCAGCTCCGCGACGACAGCCTCCGCGCGGTGCGGCTGCGTTCGACGCCACAGTTGCGTGATCCCTTCCCGGATGCGATGCCAGGCGTCAGTTGTCATCAAGGTGACCAGCGTGACTCCCGCGCTCTGCGCGAGTAAGGCTGTCTCCGGGTCCACAGTTCCCCCTGAGTAAAAATTCCAAATCTTACGACTATATGTCAATTATTCGAATCTTCAGCATCTGCCTTACTTTGATACCTTGCCGTTTCGTGACCACTTATCGTCGCACTCTCGGGCCGGATGGAACAGCATGGGGCCGCCCGCGCCATCATCAGCGAGTCCGGTTTGGGCATGGTCAAGCCGATTCGTCGAGTGCTAAGTTAATGAAACTTTGGCCCAATCGAGGGGACGATGGCCATGAGTAGACCTTGGGAAGCCGATCCGACCACAACATTCAAGCGGCGCCTGGGAAAGTCACCCCAGGAACTGGGAAACACAACCGACAACCCCGACTGCCCCGACATCTGGGAGCTCGAGAACGGAGACATCGCCGTCATCGGCCGAGACCTCACGGAGTCACTCGGCGGGAAACTGCCGACGGGCGTCTCAGTAGGGTCCGACGAGCGACTCGTTGTCATCCCAAGGAACATGTTGGTTGCGGCGAAACCGGATATCCCCAGTGTTTGATTCCTTCCCAAGCGGCACTTCCGAACGCATGGATCGCTCCACATATCACGCGGATTTCCGTCGAATTCACGGCAGTGGCGTTCGCTGCCTGAACAAGCTCGAACGGGGGCAGAACTTCAAGGAACGAGGGTTTGCCAGCTGGGAGGCCTTCGCCGCCGGAGATTGGGAAAGAGCACTGTCTCTCGTCGAGGAGAAGCGGGATGTCTACACACGCCAGTTTCGCGAGGCGGCACGGCTGAACATCCTGGAACGCCGCCTTCGCGTGGTGGAGTTCCCTGTCACCCCATACGTCCAATGGGAGATGTTCGTTCTACGCTTGCGCGTGGAGCTGGGCGACAACATCAAGGTGCTCGATGCCCGCAAGATCGCGGACATCGAGATGGACCGCCCTGTTCCGGAGGTGGTGATCCTCGGAGACGTCGTCATGTACGAGGTGTGCTACGACGATGACGGAAACGCAGCGGGAGCCAACCGCTTCGCCGACCGAGCACTGATCTGGGAAACGTTGGCCGGATTCGATGCGCTGTACGAGCGCGGGGAAGACTTCCACAGCTTCTTCGACAGGGAGATCGCTCCTCTCGCCCCACCCACAGCCGCCTACTGAGCTGAGCGCCGGGCTCCCCATGTTCGGGGGCGCCGCTCCGGCGGTCTCGGACGTCGGCACAGAGCGCGGCCACCAGACCGTCGGGGGTGGCAGGCGGCCGACGCGGTGCCCTGGCCGCAGCTCATGGCGGGCAGACCGTCCCGGACGCTACGCCGGGCTCTCCTCCCCCGGCTCACCCTCGTCCGCGATCTCCCGCCAGAGCCGCTCGGCGATCTCCACCAGCGTCCCGTCACCCGGAATCTTCCACTGCTTCGGGCCCTGGACCGCGCTCCACTGCTCCTTCCAGTCGGCCGCGTTCCACATCTGGGAGACCAGTCCGGTCGGGGAGTACCGCTTGCCGTCGGCCTCCCAGAGGATGGGGGCCTTCCGATCGTTCACCCAAGTCGCCCTGCGGCGCCGAGGGTCCTCGTCGAGCCAGGCCCCGATGGCCAGTTCCTCCACGGTGCTGGGGGCGTAGACGAGAGGCGTGCCGTCGCTGATGGCGTCGTGGTCGACGAGCAGGCGAACCGTCTGGGGCCGCCGCTGCCGCTTCTCCGCGGTGTTCTCCATGAGGGCCTTGAGGTTCATGGGCGAGTCCGGACCGGTGCCGCGTTCGAGCACCCCCAGGACCGCGGCAACCAGTCGCGCGCAGCGCTCCTCGTTGGCGAAGGTGCTCGTGACGTAACTCTTCTTCGTGAAAAGGGTGTCGACCATGGTGATGAGGCAGAGGAGCACGGCGCTGACCTGCCCCGACACGTCGGTGAGCATCGCGGCCCACTCGTCGTCCGAATCGTCGAACCGGTCCCTGCCGATGCGCTGGAACACCAGATGGACCACCAGCAGAGCCCCGCTGTCCACCA
This sequence comes from Streptomyces sp. NPDC088157, assembly GCF_044741545.1. NCBI lineage: Bacteria > Bacillati > Actinomycetota > Actinomycetes > Kitasatosporales > Streptomycetaceae > Streptomyces > Streptomyces sp. NPDC088157. The sequence continues at coordinate 1,004,293 of NZ_JBIUSU010000001.1, read as the reverse complement.
CCGCGGCCGGTCGTCCGGTGAACTTGGCTCGCAGTTCGGTCAGCTGGTCCCGCACCAGCCTGAACACCTGTACCGCGCGCCAGATCTGCTGGGCGGTCGGCTGCTGACCGAACAACTTGGTGTAGGCACCTCCCGGGCCCTCCTCCCACAGCGCGTTCGTGGAACCCTTGACTCGCACGGCGAGCGACGAGTCCCGGTGCATACAGGCCAGGGCCGTGGCCGCTTCCGTGACCGAGCAGCCCGACTCGGGGGCCGGGTCCAGTTCGCCCCGCCGGAAGACGTACTCCTTGTCGAGCGAGAGACTGAAGTCCTTCTGGATCTCACTCTGGACGGTATCGATGGCGATGAAGTCCCGGCGCTCCATGTGGTTCTGCGTGTTGGTGGCCTTCGTGATGGAGTGTCCGAAGCCCTGCGGCGCCCCTTCCAGGGAGATGATCCGCACCAGGACATAGGCCTCCGCGACGACCTCCGGGTTTCTCTCGTATGCCCGGAAGGAGGAGGACACCGTCTGTGCGCCGTTGACCACGCTGGCGTTGTGCAGGGTGAGGGTGGTGGGCTGGCCGACCGCTCTCTTGGCGTGGTACTCCTGCTCGATCCTGTCGCACTGCACGGTGATGCCGTTGTGGCGGTAGAGGAAACCCTCCGGATCCCCCAGCATCGACTCCACCATGGTCTGGTTGACCCCGGTGAGTCCGAGCGACTTGCGGACGTTGCGGTCGTAGAGACGCTCGCCGTGCCCCTTGTCGTGGCCCTCGTCATCGCTCTTGCCGCCGTACCAACGGGCCAGTTGATCGGCGCTGACCTCACCGATCACAGCCTTGTACGGGGTCTCGCGGCTGTACCACTCCCGGTCCATGGTCGCCTTGAGAGTGATCGGCTGCGGCTCCAGATCCTCCCGGATCGCCCGGTGGAAGTCCCTCTGGTCCAAGACCCGGTACTCCACGCTCCTTCCGCGTCCACCGAACTCGTTGGCCGCCTCGTCCAGGATGTTGCGGGTCTCGGGAGAGAGACGGCCGTCCCCCATGAGCGCGACGACCAGGTTCACCTTGCACGTGGGCAGCCGAAGGACGCCGTGCACACGATCCGCGAGCAGCTGCAACCGCTCGTTGAAGTGGTCGAGATCCCGGTTGTCGAGTTTCTTCAGCCCATGTACCAGCTTGAGTGCCGCCTCCGTGTCGAAGCCGGCCGTCCCCTTGTCCTTCCACTTGGCCTGGATAAGCCAGAGTTCTGATCCCGAGGCGGAGAACGCGACGCAGTCGATGCCGAAGTCGTCCCGGCCGTCGATCACCCACGCCGCCGCCTCGTCCGAGGTGCAGTCCGCGAGGATGCGGGCGGCTTTCGCGGACACGGCCCTCGACAGCAGGGCTGTCTCTCGCTCCTTGGGGTCCTTCTTCTCGAAGTCGTCCATGGAGATCCGGTCCTGGAACTCCCGCAGCAGTGCCCTCTTGATGTGCTGAACCTCAAGAGGCATGTCCTGCGCGCCCTTGCCCATCCGTGCTCCCCGCGACCGCTCTCGACAGAACTGTTCAGACTATCGAAGCGACGTACAACGTGCCCCAGCCCAGCGTCAGCATATGCACCTGATCCGATTGTTCTAGACCGGTTTTGGCCAGCGGCTGGCTAGAGTCCAGCTCGTGTCCGCTGCCCGTAGCGCATGGGTGACTCATGCGTTCGTCAGCATCGGTGAGGGGGAATCGGTACCGGCCGAGGACGGGCAACCTCGCCCGACGTGCCACGATCCTCCGCCTTCTCCCAGAAGCGGCCAGCGGGAGCAGCGACGCGGGGGCCCGGCCCTCATCGGCTTCACCCGACTCACCAGCACCAAACCTCGCGGCGAGCATGTGCCCCATGAACGAACGCCGGTGTTGCTCGTGTGAATGGCGATGATTCGACGGTGATGGCGTCGGTGAAACCAGGCACCAGCAAGATCGACCCGGACAAAATATGCTAATTCTCGCTAATGCACCATGACCTGCATAAAAACAAAAAGGCAGACGAGTCGGGCTGTACGCCGGGTTCTGTCGCCCGGTCGCCTCGCGGCGGCCGGGGAGACGGCCATCCATCTAGGGCCGGCGTTGCCGCCGGCCTCGTGCGGTCTACCCGCGGACTCGGGCGGGCAGCCCTCGATCGTCCGCGCAGAGCGCTTTTTACGGCGCTCCTTTTGACCTTGCTCCAGGTGGGGTTTACCTAGCTGCCCAGGTCACCCTGGGCACTGGTGGTCTCTTACACCACCGTTTCACCCTTACCCGGTGCCGAAGCGCCGGGCGGTCTGTTTTCTGTGGCACTGTCCCGCGGGTCACCCCGGGTGGCCGTTAGCCACCACCTTGCCCTGTGGAGCCCGGACGTTCCTCGGGAAGCCCCGTAAGGGACTCCACGCGGCCGTCCGCCCGGCTCGTCTGCCGTGTCGACCATGGTACCGGGCGCGCGTCACGCTTCGGGCCCGAGGCCGCGTCACGCTTCTGGCGTGGCCGCCTCGCGCTTCGGACTCGTGGCCGCGTCACGCTTCGGGCCAGAGACCTCCTCGCGCTTCGGGCCCGAGACCGCCTCGATCTTCTGGCCCACTGTCGAGACGCGCTTCGGGCCCGTGGCCGTGGCCAGGACGGAGCCCGCCAGGATCAGGGTGAAGGCCGCCAGGATGCCGGCCGTCAGGGATTCGTCCAGGAACAGGGCGCCTGCTGCCACCGCGACCGCCGGGTTCACGTAGGTGATGACCGTCGAGCGGGTGGGGCCTATCTCCCTGATCAGTTCCAGGAAGGCGACGAAGGCCACGGCCGTGCAGAGGACGCCCAGGCCCGCGAGCGCCGCCAGGACGGACGTGGACGGGAGTTCCGCCGGCCAGGTGGCGGCCGCGGCCGGGGCGTAGACCAGCGCCGCCAGGGTCAGGCAGGGGACGATCAGCTGGAGCGTGGGGACGTCCTTCAGACGCCGGGCCGCGATCAGGGGGGCCGTGGCGTAGCCCAGCACCGTCAGCAGGACCTCGCCGAGTGAGCGGGCGTCTCCTCCCGTCAGGTGCGGGACGGTGAGGACCCCTACTCCGGCCAGGCCCAGGGCGAGGCCCGCGACACGGCGTACGCCCAGCACCTCCGCGTCGCCGAGGAAGCGGGCGGCCAGGACGCCGACGATCGGGACGCCCGCGATCAGCAGGCCGGCGGTGGAGCTCGACAGGTGGCGCTCGGCATCCGTCAGGGTGAACCACGGGCCGATGATCTCGATGCACGCGAAGGCCAGCATGGGCGCCCAGTGCGCCCGCACGGCGCGGATCAGACCGCCCTGGCGGAGGGCGAAGGGGAGCAGGAGGAGGGCGCCGAGCGCACAGCGCACGAACACCACCATGGACGGGGAGAGGTCCTCCACCGCGATCTTGATCAACAGATAGGGGATGCCCCAGATCACTCCCATCAGGGAGAACAGGAACCAGCCGCGTGCAGTCATACGGGGAGTGTGGGCCCCGCCGCGGTCAGGTGTCTTGAACGCTGTTGCGGTACGCCGCCGGAGTCACGCCCAGGACCCGGCGGAACCAGCGGGTGAGGTGGGCCTGGTCCGCGAAGCCCACCAGGCCGGCCACCTCGGCGGGACGCAGCCCGGACTCCAGCAGGCCACGGGCCCGGGCCACCCGGTACTGGGCCAGCCAGGCATAGGGCGGCATGCCGGTCGTCGTACGGAAGGCGCGCAGGAGCTGGTAGCGGGACAGGCCCAGGTCCGCCGCGAGGTCGGCCAGCGAGGGCGGGTCGAGGAGTTCGTCGGCGAGGCGGGTGCGGACGGCGTGCGTGAGGTGCTCGGCGCCGGGGACCGTGTCGCACACCGGACGGGCCGTGGAGTGGCGTCGGGCGAGGGCCGTCAGCAGCCAGGGGAAGCGGGACTCGGCCTCCAGTGGATCGGGGCAGGCGGCCAGTTCGGTGTGCGCCCGGCGCAGGGCGGTGGCCAGTTCGGGGTCGTCGAGGAGGGGTTCGCGGAAGTGCGGCACGCCGCCGAGGATGCCCTCGGTGAGGAGGGCGGGGCCGGCGTACAGGGCGCGGTAGGCGTAGCCGTCGGTGTCGTTGCCCGGCCCGCCGGTGTGCGTCTCGCCGGGGGCCAGGACGACGATGGACCCCGGACCGGTGCGGATGTGGCCGCCGCGGTAGGCGATGATCTCCGAGCCGCCCACACAGACACCGACGGTGAACTCCTCATGGGCGTGCGGGGCGTAGACGTGCCGGTCGAAGCGCGCGGTGAGGAGGTCCAGCGGCGGGCCGCAGCGCCCCAGCCTGGCTCTGGTCCACAACGCCTGTTCACGGCTCACTCGCCACCCCCATGTCTGCTTCCAGGAGTGCAACGCCTTCATGCCCCGGTTCATGCCGCCGGACGGGAGCCGACAGGCGGCCGGACGCTCACGGACCTCGGCCGGGCCGTCTCGTTGCACGCCGTACGCTGTCGCAGCAGAGCTCGATCGAAGGAGATGTCCCGTGCTTGTCCTGCTGCCTCCCTCCGAAGGCAAGGCGTCCTTCGGACGTGGCGCCCCGCTCAAGTCGGAGGCCCTCTCCCTGCCGGGGCTCGGCGCCGCCCGCGAGGCCGTCCTCGACGAGCTGGTCGAGCTGTGCGCGGCCGACGAGGACAAGGCGCGCGAGGTGCTCGGACTGAGCGAGGGGCTGCGCGGAGAGATCGCGAAGAACACGGAGCTGCGCACGGCGCCGGCCCGTCCCGCCGGGGAGATCTACACGGGCGTCTTGTACGACGCTCTCGGCCTGGCCTCCCTCGACGCGGCCGCGAAGAGGCGCGCGGCCAGGTCGCTTCTCGTCTTCTCGGGGCTGTGGGGTGCCGTCCGGGTGACGGACCGGATCCCGTCATACCGCTGTTCGATGGGCGTGAGGCTGCCCGGCCTCGGGGCGCTGGGCGCGTACTGGCGTACGCCGATGGCGTCCGTGCTGCCCGAGGCGGCCGGACACGGGCTGGTGCTGGACCTGCGGTCGGCGGCGTACGCGGCCGCGTGGAGACCCACGGGCGAGGTCGCGGGGCGGACGGCGAGCGTGCGGGTGTTGCACGCGCCGACGCGGAAGGTCGTCAGCCACTTCAACAAGGCGACGAAGGGGCGGATCGTGCGGAGCCTGCTGACGGCGGGGATCGCTCCCGCGGGGCCCGCCGAGCTGGTGGAGGCGCTGCGGGACCTCGGATACACGGTGGAGGAGCAGGCGCCGGCGAGGGCGAAGGCCGGGGCGGCGCCCTGGACTCTGGACGTGCTCGTGGACGAGGTGCACTGAGGGCGCGGGGGGATCGAGGGGCGCGGGGGCATCGGAGGGCGCGGGGGCATCGGAGGGCGGGGGGCATCGGAGCGCTGACGGCGCTGGCGGCGCTGGCAATACTTGCGGCGCCGAGGGGCGCTTACCGCACGCACGGCGCAGTGCGCGCTGCCCGTGCTCACGGCACTGAAGCGGTCAGGCACTGAACCGCAGCTCGCATGCCATTGCAACATGCGCAATGACCTTTGCGCGTGCTGCACACCGGGGGCAGGATGAGGCGCATGACCTCACCCCTGCCCTCCCCTTCGGCTGCCTCGGTACTGGATCTGGCCCCGGTCATGCCCGTAGTGGTCATCGAGGACGCCGCCGACGCCGTACCGCTGGCACGGGCGCTGGTGGCGGGAGGGCTGCCCGTGATCGAGGTGACCCTGCGGACGCCGGCCGCGCTCGACGCGATCCGGGAGATCTCCGGGTCGGTGCCGGAGGCGGTCGTCGGGGCCGGGACGGTGATCACGCCGGAGCAGGTGACGGCGTGCGGAGAGGCCGGGGCGCGGTTCCTGGTGAGCCCGGGCTGGACGGACGTCCTGCTGACGGCGATGCGGGCGTCCGGGCTGCCCTTCCTGCCCGGGGTGTCGACCACGTCGGAGGTCGTGGCGCTGCTGGAGCGGGGGGTGCGGGAGATGAAGTTCTTCCCGGCGCAGGCCGCGGGCGGTACGGCCTACCTCAGGTCACTGGCCGGGCCACTTCCCCAGGCCCGGTTCTGCCCGACCGGCGGGATCGGCCCGGACAACGCGCCGGACTATTTGTCCCTGCCCAACGTCGGCTGCGTGGGCGGGAGTTGGATGATCCCGGCGGACGCGGTCGCGGCGCGGGACTGGCAGCGGATCGAGGGGCTCGCGCGGGCCGCCTCGAGTCTCAGGGCCGCAGGTGGGACGTGTCGTTGAGCAGGCGGACGCTGGCGTTGCCGTCCGCGTAGTAGGCCACCACGGACACCGAGGCCGCCGACAGCTCCATGCGGAACAGCGACTCGGGCGGGGCGCCGAGGGCGAGCCGTACGAACGTCTTGATCGGGGTCACGTGGGTGACCAGCAGGACCGTGCGGCCCGCGTAGGCCGCGACCAGTCGGTCCCGGGTGGCCGCGATGCGGGTGGCGGTCGCCGCGAAGCTCTCGCCGCCACCGGTCGGCTCGGCCTCCGGGTCGGCCAGCCAGGCGTTCAGATCGTCGGGGTGGCGCTCACGGACCTCGCCGAAGGTGAGCCCTTCCCAGGCGCCGAAGTCGGTCTCGATCAACCCGTCATCGACGATGACCTCCAGACCGAGGCGCGCGGCGACGGCACCGGCGGTCTGACGGGTGCGGGCGAGCGGGGAGGCGAGGATGTGCTGGATGGTCCCGCGCCGGACGAACGCGGCGGCGGCCCGCTCGGCCTGCTCCCTGCCGACGTCGGAGAGTGAGGGATCGGTTCCGCCACTGCCGGAGAACCGCTTCTGCGGCGTGAGCGGCGTCTCGCCGTGCCGCAGTAGTACGAAGGTGGCCGGCGCCCCGAGATCGGGAGCCGTCCCCCAGCCGACGGAGGGGGTGACGGCGGGCGTGACGGCGGCGGCAGAGGCTGAGACAGGGGCCGGGGCCGGGGTGGCGACGGCGCGGGAGGCGCGCAGGTCGGCGCCCGTCTTGGTCGCCTCCCCCTCGGCGTCGGTCTTGGTCGCCTTCCCCTCGGCGCCCGTCTTGGTCGCCTTCCCCTCGGCGCCGGTGTTCGTCGCCTTCGTTTCGGCGGTGTCCGCGGTCGGGGTGGTGGACGGGGACGGGCGGGACCGGGTCAGCGCCTCGCGGGCCTTTGCCGCACCCGCCGTGGCGTCGCCGGGCGATCCGGAGGGGTCGGGAGCGGTCGAGGCCACGGAGGCACGGGCGCCGAGTTCGGCCCGCGACGCCCCGGCGTCCCACCGCTCGCCCCGCTTGCCCGCGTCCATCGCCTCGTTCGCCAGGCGGTCGGCGTGCTTGTTCCGCTCCCGCGGCATCCACTCGTAGGTGACCTGCCCGGGCGGGAGGATCCGGGCCGCCTCGGCGGCCAGCGGCTTCATGTCGGGGTGCTTGATCTTCCAGCGGCCCGACATCTGCTCCACGACCAGCTTGGAGTCCATGCGCACCCGCACCGTGGCCGACGGGTCGAGTTCGTGGGCGGCGCGCAGGCCGGCCACCAGCCCCCGGTACTCGGCCACGTTGTTGGTGGCGACGCCGATGTACTCGGCGCGCTCGACGAGCGTCTCCCCCGTCGCCGCGTCGATCACCACGCTGCCGTAGCCCGCGGGCCCCGGGTTGCCCCGCGACCCGCCGTCGGCCTCGACGATGAACTCCCGCACGACGTACGCCCCTTACGGATTACCGACCGACTGACGGACTAACGAGTGCCGGCTACCGGCCACCGAGTGCCGGCCACCGAGTGCCGAATCGCGGCTACCGGCGACCGGCTACCGACTACAGACCGGACTCGGACGTGCGCACGAGGATGCGACGGCAGTTCTCGCACCGTACGACCGTGTCGGACGGCGCCTTGCGGATCTCGGCCAGCTCGGTGATGGCGAGCTCCTGGCGGCAGCCCTGGCAGGTGCGCTGGTAGAGCTTGGCCGCGCCGACGCCACCCTGCTGCTCGCGCAGCTTCTCGTAGAGCTTGAGCAGATCGGCGGGCACGGAGGCCGCGATGACCTCGCGCTCCTTGGTGACGGTCGCGGCCTCGCTGTCGAACCCCTCCAGGGCCGCGTCCCGGCGGGCGACGGCGTCGTCGATCTTCCCCTGGACGGAGCCGACCCGCTCGGTCAGCTCGGCGGCCCGCTCCTGCGCGCTCTCGCGGCGCTCCATGACCTCCAGGACGATGTCCTCGAGGTCGCCCTGGCGCTTGGCGAGGGAGACGATCTCCCGCTGGAGGTTCTCCAGGTCCTTCGGGGAGGTGACGGCCCCGGAGTCGAGCCGCTGCTGGTCGCGGGCGGCGCGCTGACGGACCTGGTCGACGTCCTGCTCGGCCTTGGTCTGCTCGCGGGCGGTGTCGCTCTCCTCGGTCTGCGCCGCGACGAGGAGGTCGCGCAGCTGCGTGAGGTCCTTGTTCAGCGACTCGATCTCGGCGTGCTCGGGCAGGGAACGCCGCTTGTGCGCGAGCTGCTGGAGACGGGCGTCGAGGGATTGGACGTCGAGGAGTCGGATCTGGTCGGCGGGCGCGGCGTTCAGTTGGGGGCTCCCATTGAGCTAGAGGTGGTGTTGGACGCCGCGTGGGCCGTCCAGGGGTCGGTGACCGTACCGGAGACATGGACCCTGAGGTCCCATCCCTGCCGGTCGGAGATCTCGTCGAGCTGGGCGGCCGCCAGCTCGCACCAGGGCCACTCGGTGGCCCAGTGCGCCGCGTCGAGCAGCGCGAGAGGTGGGTGAGCGCCGTGGGCGCGGTCCGCGATGAACTCCGACGCCGGGTGGTGACGCAGGTCCGCGGTGAGGAAGGCGTCGACGCCGGCCGCACGAACGTGGTCGAAGAGGCTGTCACCGGAGCCGCCGCTGACGGCGACGGTCCGCACGAGCGCCTCCGGGTCCCCCGCCGCCCGGATGCCCTGCGCGGTGGCGGGCAGCCGCTCGGCGGCGCGGGCGGCGAACTCGCGGACGGTGAGCGGGTGGTCGAGCTCGCAGACACGGCCGAGGCCGCGCCGCCCCTCGGGGTCGCTCGGATCCGGCACGAGAGGCCGTACGACCCGCAGGTCGAGCGCACCGGCGAGGGCGTCGCTCACGCCCGGATCGGCGGTGTCGGCGTTGGTGTGAGCGACGTGCAGGGCGATGTCGTTCTTGATCAGGGTGTGCACGACACGGCCCTTGAAGGTGGAGGCCGCGACGGTCGTCGTCCCGCGCAGATACAGCGGATGGTGGGTGACGAGCAGATCGGCGCCGAGCCGCACGGCTTCCTCGACGATCTCCTGGACGGGATCGATGGCGAACAGTACCCGGGAGACCTCCTGCTCGGGGTCGCCCACGACCGTGCCGACCGCGTCCCAGGACTCGGCACGCTCGGCGGGCCACAGGTTCTCCAGCGCGGCGATGACTTCAGACAGACGGGGCACGGGGAAAGGCTACCTGGCCGTCTCACGAGCACCTACCGGTGCCGTCGATGCCGCCGGAGCCGGCAGGGCCACCGCCCGGGATCGATGTGAGATCGATGCACAGCCCTCCCGCCACCCTCAGGCGAATCGCTTCTGCACCACTCTTATGAGGGAAGAAGGCCGCCCGGCGGTCCCACGTCCGTGCATACGAAAACTAGCTTCGTCGCCGGAGGTGACCGAACGATGACGATGCCGGCCTGTGCGATCGAGCCCACCGCGGCGGACGGGGAGGGCCCCGCGGCCCCCGAGGGCGGCGCCGCCGAGCCCACGCCGCAGGCGGCTGAGCACGCGGACCCGGGGGACGACGCGGACCACACGATCACGCCGGATCACGTGTCCCCGGCGGACCGCGCGAACGCGACGGGTTTCGTACGCGCTGCGGACCACGTGGTCGCCGCGCGCTACGGGGTCACGCCGACCCGCCGGTTCACCGTGGACCCGGCGATCGCGGCGGGCCGCGTGGTCGCGGCGGACCTCAGGAGCAAGGCCGGCTGCGTGATCGCGGCCGGGGGTGCGTACGCCGCTCGCCTCGCTCGGGACGGGGACTGCTGGTTTCCCGAGCGCTGGACCCTGGACGGTCCCGAGCCGTACGCCGTACCGCTGCCGGGCAACCAACCGGAGGAGCCCGGCACGGAGGTCCAGCCGATGGCCGACGGCCGGGTCCTGATCCGGCGGCCGATCGGCGGACGGCACGCCTTCTCGCTGCTGTACCCGACCGGCCCCGACACGGGCGAGCTGCCACTGGGCGCCGTCGAGTGCCCGGACGAGGGCACCCGGCTGCACCTGCTCCCACCGGCCCCTTGCGGCGAACGCGCGTACGCCCTCGCCGTCGGGCGCCACACGACGGCCGTGTGGCTGGTCGCGGGCGGCACCTTCGGCCCCGAACACCTCGCCGAGATCCCCGGCCGCTGCTCGGGCGGGGTCTGGCTGGACCGTACGGGCCGCATGCTCGCGCTGGACCAGGAGGTCGGCGGCCGCACCAAGGCGGTCGTGGTGGACCTGGAGCGCGGCGGCGAGATGTCGCCCCTGTTGCAGATCGCCGCCGGCAGCGACGACCGCCTGCTGCTCGCCGACCCCGACAGCGGTCTGCTGCTCATCAGCTCGGACGCGCCCTCACCCGGTGAGGCGCGCCTGGGCTGGGGGGTCCTCGGCAGCACGCTGCCGGTCCGCTTCCCGGAGTCCCTGCACCCGCCGGACCTCACGCTCACCCCCTTCGCGAGCCAGCCGGGACAGGCGCTCCTCCCGGAAGCCTGCGCCGTGGCGCTCCGTATCGACGGCGCCTTCGGCACCTGGGTGGGCGTATGGCGTCCGGCCGACCGTCAGTTGCACCAACTCGTCCCGCCCGAGGGGTGGTTGGCGGGCAGCGGACTGTGGACGCCGGAGGGCGTGCTGCGTCTGCCGTACGCCACGGAGGCGGAGCCCTGTGGGGTGGCGCCACTGACAGCACCGATCGCCACCCCACCCACGCTGCTGCCCTCGCGGTCCCCCTCGTCGTCGCCGTCCGGAGGGGCCGCGCCGCCCGAAGGATCGCCGAAGCCGGTGCCGGCCGCCGCCCGCCCGGTCCCCCTCCAACAAGCCCCACTCGGGCGACTTGTAACGAAGTAGCTGCGGTTGGCGTGGCCGCCTGGATCATCCCCTCGGTGTGCTGGATAAAATCACCCGGCTGTAAAGAAAGATCATGTTGACGGGGTGAAATCTTCCGATGAGCGACGCAAGCACCTGGCATCCGCTGTCCGCCGACTCCCAGGAGGCGGCCGGACCCGGCCGCCACCGGGGCCCGGTCTCGTCCCAGGACGGTGACTCGGCCCCACACGGCCGGCACCGCAAGCCGGCCGAGAACAGGACCGACGACCGGGCCGACCACAGGGCCGACTACCGGGTCGAGGACATGGCCGAGGCGACTGCCTGACGGCACGCCGTACACCGAAGGGGCTCCGGCCGTCCGTGGACGACCGGAGCCCCTTCGCATGCCTTGAGGCCGGGAACAGGGCACGGGCGCGGGCCCGGCACCTGTCGCCACTCCACCCCTGCCCCGCTCTGCGTCAGCTCCTGTCCGTGTCCGTGTCCGTGTCCGTGCCCGTGTCCCTGCTCTGCCTCAACACCTGTTCCGGCCCCTATCGCTGCCCCTGCTCTGCCTCAGCTCCTGTCCCTGTCCCTGTCCCTGTCCCTGTCCCTGCTTCCGCTTCTACTCCTGGCCCCGTCGCAGCCCCAGCACCTCCGCCGCCGCGAACGTCTCGCCCTGGGGCCGGTCCGTGAAGTGCGCGCCGAGGACGTCGTCCAGCTCCTCGTAGCTGAAGACGTCCTCCTTGCTGTCGAACTTCGCCCGCACCCTGGGCCGTTCGACGACGGCGACCATGCCGCCGTGGGCGACGAGCAGCTGTCCGTTGATCCGCGCGGCGGCCGGTGAGGCCAAGTAGCCGACCAGCGGGGCGACATGTTCGGGCGCGAGAGCGTCGAGGCCACCCTCGTCCGGCTGCGCGAACCCGGCGAAGACGTCCTCCGTCATCCGGGTGCGGGCGCGCGGGCAGATGGCGTTGGCCGTCACCCCGTACTTGGCGAGCGCGAGCGCCGTGGACGTCGTCAGACCGACGATTCCGCCCTTGGCCGCCGCGTAGTTGGGCTGCCCGGCCGAGCCCGCGAGGAACGCCTCCGAGGAGGTGTTCACGATCCGCCCGTACACCGGAGCGCCGGCCGCCTTGGACCGCTCACGCCAGTGGGCGGCGGCGAATCGGGTCGTGTTGAAGTGTCCCTTGAGATGGACCCGGACGACCGCGTCCCACTCGTCCTCGGCCATCGAGAAGACCATGCGGTCGCGCAGGATGCCCGCGTTGTTGACGAGGATGTCCAGTTTGCCGAACTCCCGGATCGCCAACTCGACGAGTGTGCGGGCTTGTTGGAAGTCGGCGACGTCCCCGGTGTGGGCGAGCGCGGTGCCGCCGGCCGACCGGATCTGCCGAGCCACGTCCTCGGCGGGGCCGGCCGACGCCTCGCCCGAACCGTCGCGGCCGGACTGACCGTAGTCGTTGACGACGACGGCCGCGCCGAGCCTGGCCAGTTCCAGCGCCTCGACCCGGCCGAGTCCGCGCCCCGCCCCGGTGACGATCGCGGCCAGCCCCTCAAGTGGCAGTGCCATCCGCATGGCCCCCTCAGATCTCGATGCACGTACGGAGTGCCGCCCCGGTACGCATCTGGTCCAGCGCCTCGTTGATCTCGGTGAGCGGCACGCGGTGGGTGATCAGGCCCGAGAGGTCGATCCGGCCGGCCCGCCACAGGGCGATCGTCCGCTCGTAGGAGCGCAGGACATCCCCGCCGCCGTACATCGAGGGCAGGATCCGCTTCTCGTCGAAGAACAGCTCGAACATGTTGAGCTGGAGATAGTCGTCCAGGGCGCCCGCGCCGACGACGACGAGGGTGCCGCCGCGCCGGGTGTTCTCGTAGGCGGTCCGGGCGGTGGCGGAGCGGCCGACGACCTCGAAGACGTAGTCGAACCCCTCACCACCGGTGACCAGTTGTTTTGTCCCAGGCAGCTCCTCGGGCGAAACGGCTTTCGTGGCACCGAACTTGAGGGCGGCTTCCCGGCGTGAGGCGACCGGGTCGACGGCGACGATCTCGGCGGCGCCCTTGAGCCGCGCACCCTGGATCGCGGAGATGCCGACGCCACCGCAGCCGATGACGGCGACCGACGAACCGGCCTCCACGTCGGCCGTGTTGAGCGCGGCGCCCAGGCCCGTGGTCACTCCGCACCCGATGAGCGCGGCGATGTCGAAGGGGACGTCGTCGGGGATCGGGACCGCGCAGCCCGCGTCGACGACGACCTCCTCGGCGAAGGTTCCGGTGCCGGCGAAGCCGAAGACATCGCCGCCGGGGCGGCGGAAGTTGGGCGTGCCCGCGTTCATGAACCCGGCCAGGCAGAGTTCGGTCTGGCCGCGCTTGCAGGCGGGACACGCCCCGCAGGCCGGCAGCCAGCAGACGACGACCCGGTCACCGGGCTTCACCCGGGTGACGCCCTCCCCCACCTCCAGGATCTCGCCCGCTCCCTCGTGACCGGGCACGAACGGAGCGGGCTGCGGCAGCACACCGGCCATCGCGGACAGGTCCGAGTGGCACAGGCCCGTGGCCCGTACCCGGATCCTGACCCGACCGGGGCCGAAACCCACCGCGTCGACGTCGTCGAGCACCTCCAGCTTGTCCTGGCCGATCTCGTGCAGTACGGCTGCGCGCATGGTGCGGCTCCCCTCGGGTCCCCTCGGATGCTGGGTGGTTCTGGAGGTGGTGCAGGCGATTCGGAAGGTGATGCACGTGGGTTGGTAGGTGGTGCAGGCGGTTCAGGACGTGGTGCACGTGGTCCAGGAGTGATGCGGGCGGTTCGGGGGACGGTTCACGTGCCCTGGGAAGTGGCGCAGGCGGTTCAGGAGTGTTCGACGAGCGTGTCGGCGAGGACGGGCGCGTCGTCCCTCTGTACGGCGCTCACGGCCACCCGCACCGTCCCTTCGCCGCGCCACATACGGATGCGCAGGGTCTCGCCCGGGAACACCACCCCGGCGAACCGCGTGGCGTAGCCGCGCACCCGGCTCACGTCCCCGTCGAGCAACGTGTCGACGACCGCCTTGAGCGTGATGCCGTAGGTGCACAGGCCGTGCAGGATGGGCCGGTCGAACCCGGCGAGCTTCGCGAACTCCGGGTCGGCGTGCAGCGGGTTGTAGTCACCGGAGAGGCGGTAGAGGAGGGCCTGGTCCTCGCGGACGGCCCGCTCGACCACCTTGTCGGGCTCGCCGACGGGCGGGTCGAGCCGGGCGGAGGGGCCCCGGTCGCCGCCCCAGCCGCCTTCCCCCCGGACGAAGATCTGGGCGTCGTTGGTCCACAGCGGCCCGTCCTCGTCGGCGACCTCGGTGCGCATGACGAGGACGGCCGCCTTGCCCTTGTCGTACACGGCGGCGATGCGTCCGGTGGCGGTCGCCCGGCCGGTCACCGGGATGGGGCGGTGGATCTCCAGGTGCTGGCCGCCGTGCAGGACGCGGGCGAGGTCGACCTCGACGCCGGGCATGGAGAGCCCGCTGATCACGCCGGGCGAGCCGGAGCCGGCGACGGTGGCGAAGCTCGGCAGGACGTGCAGCCGGGACTCCAGGGTGTAGCGCAGTTCGTCGGGGTCGGTGGCCGGGACACCCGCCCCGACGCCGAGGTGGTACAGCTGGACGTCCCGGCGGTCCCAGGTGATCTCACCGGTCCGGGGCTCGGCGGCGAGCGCCTTGGCTGCGTCGATGGGCATGGAGCTCCTGATCGCTCGGATCGATCGGATCGATCGCATCGTTCAGAGACCTCGGCACGGCCGTCCGCACCGATCGGCCGCACCGAGGCCGTCACGGGGCCGCGGAACCCGCCCGACCCAGAACGGATCTAGAACGCGTTCCAGTGCGGCGACCCCCTGTATAGCCCAGGCCCCGGAAGTTGTGAAGACACCTGACGGCATGTCAGAAACGGGTGTCGGTGACATTTGTACTGCCCGACCGCATACATCCGGCACTGCCGCGAGCGGGCGCCGGAACGTAGCGTCGAAGACAGGCAGAAGCGGAGACGGGGGACAGACACATGACCGGACACACCACCGGGTCACTCGCGAGGTGGCGGCGATCGGCGGCCTGCCGTCGGAACGCCTGGCGCTCGGCGTTCCACGAGGCACGGGACAACCAGCGGCACTGGAAAGAGAACAAGAACCGTCTCAAGGCCGAGCCCCGGGGCGCTTGCAGGGCCGGGCAGGTTCCCGAGGACCCGGGCCCGCCGGCCAACGGCTTCTCCCTGCTGCCGTGGCTGCTGATGGGGATGGGCGCGTTCTCCAACCTCTTCCAGGGCGAGGCGGCGAACCCGTGGATCGGCGGCCTGGGCCTGCTGACGTTCAACTCGCTCTACATCTACGTCGCCTTCCGCGCCTTCGTGAGGGAGGCCCGCGAGGCGACCTCCACGCGGGTGGCACTGGTGCTGATGGGCCTTGTGACCTGCGGGCTCGCCCTCGGCTACGGCGGCAGCTGGCTGCTCTTCTTCCCGCTGCTCGGCCTCGCGACGGGCGCGGTCGTGCGCGGCCCCCAGCTGCGCTCCCTCGGTACCGCCGTCGCCGTTCTGGCGGGCGCGGTCTCCTGTGCCCGCGACGGCTGGGGCGGCCTCACCATCGCCTACGCCACCTGGATCTCGACGATGGTGACGGCCGCCATCCTCTCCCTCTCCGAAGCCGTGCGGGATCTGCGCGCCGCCCGCGAGGAACTCGCCCGCCGTGCGGTGGAGGAGGAGCGGCTGCGCTTCTCCCGCGATCTGCACGACCTGCTCGGCCACACCCTGTCGGTGATCGTGGTGAAGTCGGAGGCGGCCCGGCGGCTGGCACCGCGCGACATGGACGCGGCCCTCTCCCAGGTCACCGACATCGAGGCGGTGGGCCGTCAAGCGCTGACCGAGATCCGCGAGGCGGTCACCGGCTACCGCGAGGGCAGCCTGGCCGGCGAACTGGACCGGGCCCGCTCGGCCCTGACGGCGGCGGGCATCGCACCGTCGGTGAGCCGGTCGGGTCCTCCGCCGGACCCGAAGACCTCGGCCCTGCTGGGCTGGGTGGTGCGTGAGGCGGTCACCAACGTCGTCCGGCACAGCGCCGCGAGCCACTGCGGGATAACGGTGTCCGGCGCACCGGAACGGGTCCGGCTGACGGTGACGGACGACGGCGGCAGCGCCGACAGCGGCTGCGGCTGCGGTGGCACGGGCGCCGACGCCTGCTGCGCGCCGGGCGGCGGCACCGGACTGACCGGTCTGCGCGAGCGCCTCGCGGCGGCGGGCGGCACCTTGACCGCGGGCCCGGGACCGCGCGGCGGGTTCACGGTCACGGCGGAACTGCCGGCGGAACTCCCGATGCCGTACGCAGCAGGCCCCGGCGCCGGGGCCGACGCCGGTATCGAGGCCACCACGGGCACCCGCACCCGGTCCGGCACCGAGGCAACCACCACCGGCACCCGGACCGAGACCCGAACCGGCGCTGACACCGGCACCGGCACCCGGACCGAGTCCCCAACCGGCGCTGACACCCGCACCGGTAGCGGCCCAGGCACCGGCACCGGCACCGGCACCGGACCTGGACCTGGACGTGCAGGGTCCCCCGCGGCATCGCAGCCCTCGGCAGCACGGTCCGCGTCCGCGGACACCGCGCCGTCCGTGACCACCGGCCCTAATCTGGGCCCGTGACCGAGATGCCGGGTTGGCCAGTGAACGAGATGCCCCGTGACCACCGCCCCGCCAAGTCCGTCAGGGTGCTGCTCGCGGAGGACCAGGGCATGATGCGCGGGGCGCTGGCCCTGCTGCTGGGGCTGGAGGCCGACATCGAGGTCGTCGCGCAGGTGGGCACCGGGGACGCGATCGTGGACGCGGCGCTCCTCCACCGTCCGGACGTCGCGCTCCTCGACATCGAACTCCCCGGCATCAGCGGGCTGGACGCCGCCGTCGAGCTGCGCGAGCAGGCGCCCGGTTGCCGCGTGCTGATCCTGACCACGTTCGGCCGGCCCGGCTATCTGCGCCGGGCCATGGAGGCCGGTGCCTCGGGGTTCCTGGTCAAGGACGGCCCCGTGGAGGAGCTGGCGGCGGCGATCCGCCGGGTGCTGGCCGGCGAGACCGTCGTCGACCCCGCGCTGGCCACGGCAGCGCTGAGCGCCGGCCCGAACCCGCTCACCGCCCGCGAGTGCGATGTCCTGAAGGCCTCCGTCGACGGCGCGACGGTCGCCGACATCTCCGCCAGGCTGCACCTCTCGGAGTCCACGGTCCGCAACTACCTGTCCTCCGCGATCGGCAAGACGGGCACCCGCAACCGCATGGAGGCGATGCGGGAGGCCCGGCAGCAGGGCTGGCTGTAGACGTCCGGACCGCCGCTGGCATAGTGCCCGCATGTCCTTACCGATACGGATCCTGAGGCGTCCGGCCGCGCTGGCGGCGAGTGTCGCGGCACTGTTCGCCACGGTGGTGTCCCCTGCCGCGGCCGACGGCTCCGGGCAGGTCGTGATGCGGTTCGAGACCGCGGAGACCTACGTCATGTACAACGCCGACGAGGGGGCCAAGGCGGCGAACGACGACTTCGTCGTCCCCGTCTTCGTCGAGCCGAGCAAGGGCGGGGAACCGGCCCTCAACGTCCGGGTGGTCGTGGACGCGTCGGGCCTGGAAGGCGTCGCCCGGCTCGGTGACACGGAAACGTGCGACAACGAGGGCCCGGTCTACACGTGCGTCTACGGCGACTTGCAGAACGGCGACGGCGAGAGCTACACGCCCCTCTCCCTCCTCGGCGTGGACGGCGTCGAACCGGGTGACAGCGGGACGGTGACGTACACCGCGACCGCCGACAACGCGCCCACCGTCACCGGCACCACCCGGATGACCGTCGGCGGTCCGACGCTGTCCGCGCCCGGGCAGGAGAAGGGCGTGAGCGGGCTGGCGCCGGGGAAGTCGGCGGGCGTGACCGCACGGTTGGCCAACAACACCCGCTTCCCCGCTAAGCAGGGCGTCACCCTCCAGGTCAACGTGTCGGAAGGGGTGACACTGACCGCCCTGCACAGCAACTGCTTCTACGCGGGCCCCGCGCCCACCTCCGCCTGGTGCACCTTCCCCACCAGGGCCGCGGCGGGCGCCGCCTACCGCACCGGCGCGCCGCTGGTCTACACGGTCACGCCGCCCGGGAAGCTGACCGGCGAGGTGACCTACACCTGGTCGTCGTCGCCCCCGGCCCGCCCGGCCGGCCACACCGTGCGCGGCACCGGCTCGCCGCTCACCCTGGTCCCGACGGCGGCCCAGGAGTTCGGCGACAGTCACGGCAGGCTCGCGATCACCACCACCGTGCAGGACGACTACCGCCCGGTCACCGCGACCGTGCGAGGGCGGGTCGGCGACACGGTCAAGGTGCGGCTCGGCCTGGAGGACCTCGGCCCCGGCCGGATGCAGGGCGACGAGGAGATGGGCCGCTTCGAGGTGGTCCCACCGGAGGGCACCACGGTCACGTCCATCCCCTACCGTTTCGAGGAGGACGGCGGGAAGTGGGCCTGCGAGCGGCCGGAGGAGCCCGGCGGGGCGTTCGTCTGCGAGATCGGCTACGACCGGTTCTACGAGGTGCGGCACGAAGGGGGCACGACCGCGATCGACTTCCACATCCGCATCGACCGGCAGGTCCCGGGGGCGAAGGGCACCATCCGCGCGTACAACCCGTTCGACCGCACCCCGGCCAACGACGTCGCCGTCATCCCGCTCGACGCCTCGCCCGCCCCGCTCTACCGGCCCTTCCAGCACCCCTGGGTGTGGGGCGCGGGCGCCCTGGTCGTCGTACTCCTGGCAGCGGTGTACCTCCGTCGCCGCCGGAAGGCGACACCGTCCTGAAGCCGTCGTGAAGCGGCCTGAAGCCCTCTCGAAGCCGTCGTGAAGCCGTCGTGAAGCCGTCTCGGACGGGTCCTGAAGCCGTCCCGGATCCCCGCGCCGTGTCCTAGACGCCCGTGCCCGTCCGCCGCAGCACCCGCAGCGAGCCGGTGTCGGAGACCTCCGTGAAGGCGCCGGAGCCCAGGGCGCGCAGGTAGACGCGGTAGGGGGCCTGGCCGGTGAACTCGTCGACCGGGTCGGGGAACACGTCGTGGATGACGAGGAGCCCGCCCTCGGCGACGTGCGGCGCCCAGCCCTCGTAGTCGGAGGTGGCGTGCTCGTCGGTGTGGCCACCGTCGACGAAGACGAGGCCGAGGGGTGAGTTCCAGAACGCGGCGATCCGCGGCGAGCGCCCGACCAGCGCGACCACGTGCTCCTCCAGGCCGGCCCGGTGCAGGGTCCGGCGGAAGGTGGGCAGGGTGTCCATCAGGCCGACCTCGGGGTCGACGGTCTCCGGGTCGTGGTACTCCCAGCCCGGCTGCTGCTCCTCGCTGCCCCGGTGGTGGTCGAGCGTGAGCGCGCTGACCCCGGCCCGGCGGGCCGCGTCCGCGAGCAGGATCGTGGAGCGCCCGCAGTAGGTGCCGACCTCGAGCAGCGGCAGCCCGAGCGCACCCGCCTCGACGGCGGCCGCGTACAGCGCGAGTCCCTCGTCGACCGGCATGAACCCCTTCGCCGCCTCGAACGCGGCCAGGATCTCGGGCTTGGGTGCCGCGGGCATGGGGGTCCTCCGGTGATACGTGCGGGTGAGCGAGGTGCCGGTGAGCACCCGGTGCGTGTGGCCGCCCATGCTGCCGCACCCCCTGTCACCGAGGCGACAGGGGGTGCGGGAAGGGATGGCGAGGGGCGCCACAGGTTCCGGGCGCCGACTGGGTCAGGCGTTGACCGTCTCGCTCGGCAGGGACAGGTCGAGGTCCACCGGGCGTTCGTCGCCCGTGTGGGTCGCGGAGCTGGCCAGCGGACCGTGGCCGGTGGCCTTGGCGGCGAGGACGTAGGCGCCCCGGGCCGGGACGGGGAGCGCGTAGCTGCCGTCCTCCTGGGACAGGGTGGCGCCCGCCTGGCGGCCGCGGCGGTCGATGAGCGTGACCTTGGCGCGGGCGACCGGGATGCCGTCGGCGTCCAGGACCCGGCCGCGGAAGCCCCGCAGGGCCTCCTCGGCGCGCATCAGGTTGGCGTCCTCCTCGCTGCTGGCGCGCAGCTGCGGCACGGCCGACGGGCGCTGCTGCCTGGGCAGGAAGAGGGCGAGGACCAGGCCGATCGCGACGGCGGCCGTGGCGATCAGGAAGGAGACGCGGAAGCCGTGCATGGTCGGCACGGCGACGCCGCCGACGTTGTTCGCGGTGTTGGCCAGCACCATGCCGATGACTGCGCTCGACACCGACGTGCCGATGGACCGCATCAGGGTGTTGAGGCCGTTGGCGGCGCCGGTCTCCGAGGCCGGGACGGCGCCGACGATCAGCGCGGGCAGCGAGGAGTACGCGAGGCCGATGCCCGCGCCCAGGACGACGGCGATGACGAGGCTCTGCCAGGCGGCGCTCATCAGTCCGAGGCCGGCGCCGTAGCCGATCGCGATGATCAGCATGCCGAGGATCAGGGTGAACTTGGGGCCGTACTTGGCGGACAGCTTGGCGTAGACGGGCGCGGTGAACATCATCGTCAGGCCGAGCGGCGCGACGAGCAGACCCGCGGTGACCATCGACTGGCCGAGGCCGTAGCCGGTGGCCTTCGGCAGCTGGAGCAGCTGCGGCAGGACCAGGGAGACGACGTAGAAGGAGACTCCGACCATGATCGAGGCGAGGTTGGTGAAGAGGACGGCGGGGCGGGCCGTGGTGCGCAGGTCGACGAGCGGGGCCTTGAGCCGCAGTTCCATCACACCCCACAGGCCGAGGACCACGGCGGCGGCGGCGAAGAGGCCGAGGGTGGTGCCGGAGGTCCAGCCCCAGTCGCTGCCCTTGGTGATCGGCAGCAGGAAGAGCACCAGGCCGGTGGACAGGCCGATCGCGCCCAGCACGTCGAAGGTGCCCTCGGCGCGCGCCGGGGTCTCGGGGACGACGAGGAGGGTGAGCGCGATGGCGAGGGCGCCGAGGCCGGCGGCGCCGTAGAAGAGGGCGTGCCAGTCGGCGTGCTGGGCGATCAGGGCCGCGAGCGGCAGGGCGAGGCCGCCGCCGACACCGATCGAGGAGCTCATCAGGGCCATCGCCGAGCCGAGCTTCTCGCGCGGCAGCATGTCCCGCATGAGGCCGATGCCCAGCGGGATCGCGCCCATGGCGAAGCCCTGGAGGGTGCGGCCGGCGATCATCGTGATCAGGTCACTGGTGAGCGCGCTGACCAGTGCGCCGACGACCATCACCGCGAGGCTGGCTATCAGCATGCGCCGCTTGCCGTACAAGTCGCCGAGGCGGCCCATGATCGGAGTGGCCACGGCACCCGACAGCAGCGTCGAGGTCAGGACCCAGGTGGCGTTGCTGGGCTCGGTGCCCAGCAGCTGGGGCAGATCCTTGATCACCGGGACGAGCAGGGTCTGCATCACCGCGACCACGATGCCCGCGAAGGCGAGGACCGGGACGACGGCTCCGCTCGCTTCGCGGGTGGGCCGGTCGGTCGTCGTGTGCGTCATGAGGTGGGGCCTCCGGGGGCGGTGCGTCAGGGATACATGGAGACCGAACCTGTATGCATGGGCAACTATTCCGATGCTTCGGCGTACTAACGATTTCTTTATCTTCTCTTGACGGTTCCCCCGACCCCTGGAGGTTCTCCCGCGGAAGCGCGGAAGCGCGGAAGCGCGGAAGCGACGGCCGGAGGGCGGCCGTGTCTCAGCGGGCGGGAGTCCGGAGGATGCCGCTGAGAAGCACGTCCAGAGCCCAGGTGTCGCGGTCGCCGGGCGAGAACAGGGCCGGCCGCAGCGCGGTGATCATCGGATAGCGGTCGGCGGGCAGGGCCGCGTAACGGCGGTCGGCGTCCGCCACGACGCCCTCTTCGTCACCCCCCTTGGTGTTGTAGGCGCTCTGCTCGGCGGCGGCCGCGACGATGTACAGGTGGAGCAGGTCCACGGCCCAGGCGGCGGTGATGTCGTCGAGCCCGCCCTCCTTGAGCAGTGCGAGCATGCGGTCGAGGACGAGCAGGGCGTTGGCGCCGGTGGGAATCGCGCCCAGGGCGACGGCGGCCAGCCCCTCGTGACGACTCATGGCCTCGACGGTCGCGGCGGCCAGGGCGTGCAGCCGCTCCCGCCAGGTGCCCTCCGCCGCGAGCGGGACCCGGGCGAGCGCCTCGTCCAGCATCGCGGCCATCAGGTCGTCACGGTTGGCGACATAGACGTAGAGCGAGGCCGGCCCGGTATCGAGCTCCTTGGCGACGCGGCGCATCGTCAGGGCGTCGAGACCGTCGCGGTCGAGGATGGCCAACCCGGTGCGCACGATCGCCTCGCGACTGAGGGGGGCCTTGGCGGGCCGCGCGCGGCGGCTGATCGGCTCGGGGGGCACGGGAATCGCGGAGGTCACGGGTTGAGCGTAGCGGGCACGAACACCGGTCGGCACGAACATCGATCGCAGCGAACGTTGTTTGACACGAACAGCGTTCGTTCTCTACGGTCAGGCTCCGGGTCAACGAACGCCGTTCGCCACGAACATCGTTCGCCACGCGTTGCAGACCGCAGACCACAGACCGCAGACCGCAGACCGCAGACCACAGACCACAGACCGCACGCACACCACAGACCACAGGCCACAGACCAAAGGAACCGCCATGATCCTGATCACCGGAGGCCGCGGCGCGGTCGCCACCCACCTGCTCGCCCTTCTGCACGCCGACGGCACGCCCGTGCGGGTCGGCTCCACCAGTCCCGCCGGCCTCGCCCCACCACCCGGCGTCGAGACGGTCGCCCTCGACCTCACCGACCCGGCGACCTTCCCGGCCGCTCTGGCCGGCATCACCTCCGTCTTCCTCTACGCGACGCCCGACCACATCACCGAATTCGTCGACCACGCCCACCGGGCAGGCGTCACCCATGTGGTGGTGCTGTCCAGCTCCGGCGTCCTGGGCCTGCTCGGTCCCGAGCCGAAGGAAGACGCCCTCGCCGGATCCCACCTGGTCGTGGAGCGGGCGCTGCTCGCCTCGCCGATCGCCACCACCATCCTGCGACCGGGTTCCTTCGCCTCCAACGCCTCGTCCTGGGCCTGGTCGGTCAAGGCCGGACTGCCCGTCAGCCTGCCCTTCCCCGGCGCCCACACCGACCCCCTCCACGAGAAGGACCTGGCCGAGGCCGCCCACGCCGTCCTCACCGACCCCCGGCACCGCGGCGGCCGGTTCACCCTCACCGGACCCGAGTCGCTGACGTTCGCCGAACAGATCGACCGGCTCGCCGCCGTCATCGGCCGCGCCGTCACGGTCAAGCACGTCACCGCCGAGGAGTGGAAGGAGGAGATGGCCGAGTACCTTCCCCCGGTGTACGCCGACGCCCTCCTCGCCTGGTGGGAGTCCACGGACGGCAGGCCCGTCGCCCTCACCCGCACCGTCGAGGAACTCACCGGCCACCCCGCCCGTCCCTTCACCACCTGGGCCACCGACCACACCGCCGACTTCACCGCTCCCTGATCCGCCGGCGGACCGAGGAGACCTCGAGCCCTGGGGTCTTTCGCCTGGATCAGGGCGGATCAGGAAGCGGGGTCCGGTGCCGTGCGTCGCGAGGCGGAGGAGGGAGTCGGGGCGGAGCCCTGGCGACCGACGACAACGCGGCGAGGTGCGGTGTCGGGCTCGCGAGCCCTGCCTGATCCGAACGAGAGGCCTAGGTCCAAATCCCGATGCAAGGGGTGCAACCCGGTTGAGAGCATGACGCCCATGCTGGAAACCGCCGACACCACCCGCGCCCGGACATCCCGCCGTACCGCCGCCCCCGCCTGGCTGCTCGTGGCACTCGCCTGCGCGGGCCAGTTCCTCGTCGTGCTCGACGTGTCCGTGGTGAACGTGGCGCTGCCGTCGATGCGCGCGGATCTCGAGATGAGCGCCTCGGGACTGCAATGGGTGGTAAACGCCTACTCGATCGCCTTCGCCGGGTTCATGCTGCTCGGCGGCCGGGCGGGCGACCTGTACGGCCGTAAGCGGATGTTCCTCACCGGCCTCGCCCTGTTCACGCTCGCCTCGCTGGCCGGCGGCCTGGCGCAGGAAGGCTGGCAACTGCTGCTCGCCCGGGCCGTACAGGGGCTGGGCGCGGCGGTCCTGGCTCCCTCGACGCTGACGATCGTCACCTCCGCCGTGCCGGAGGGCGCCGCGCGGGCGCGGGCCATCGCCACGTGGACGGCGGTCGGCGCGGGCGGCGGTGCCGCGGGAGGGCTCGTCGGCGGGGCGCTCGTGGACCTCATGTCCTGGCGCTGGGTCCTGCTGATCAACGTCCCCGTCGGCGTGCTGGTGCTGACCGGCTCGCTGTGGTGGCTGGCCGAGAGCCGGGCCGGGGACGGCCGCCGCCTGGACCTGCCCGGCGCACTGCTGGTCACGTCCGGCCTCGCCACGCTCGCGTACGGCATCTCCCAGACGGAGGCCGAGGGCTGGACGGCGTCGGCCACCCTCGTCCCGCTGGCCGCCGGGCTCGCGTTGACCGGGCTGTTCCTCACCGTCGAGGCCCGGACGGCGGCCCCGCTGATGCCGCTCGGACTGTTCCGGCTGCGGGCGGTGTCGTCGGCGAACGCCGCGATGTTCGTGAACGGCTCGGCCCTGTTCTCCATGTGGTTCTTCTTGACGCTGTACTCGCAGAACGTCCTGGGCTACACCCCGTTGGAGGCGGGCCTGGCGCTGATGCCGAGCTCGCTGGCCATCGTCCTCGCCGCGAAGCTCGCACCGCGCTTCATGCGCACGTCCGGCGCACGCACCGTGGCCACACTGGGCACGGTGATGGCGACGGCCGGGTGCGCCTGGCAGTCGACGATGACCGCGGACGGCGGATACGTCACCGGGATCATGCTGCCGGGCATCCTGATGATGCTCGGCGCGGGCCTGGCCTCGCCCCCGCTGGCCTCGCTGGCCACCTCGGGCGCGGCGCCGGGCGAGGCGGGTCTGGTGTCCGGGCTGGTCAACACCTCCCGCACGATGGGCGGCGCGCTGGGTCTGGCGGTGCTGTCGACCATCGCCGCCGCACGCACGGCGGGGCGCGGCACACCGGAGGCCCTGACAGAGGGGTACGCGCTGGCGTTCCGCACCGGCGCGGGCGTACTGCTGGCGGGGGCGGTACTGATGCTGGTGTGGCTCCCGCGAAAGCCCGCCCGCTGAGAGCCGGAAGAGGACGACCGGGACGGGACCAGCGGGACCAGCACGACCAGCAGGACCAGCAGGACCAGCGGGACGGACCAGCGGGACGGACCCAGCGCGACGGGATCAGCGCGACGGGATCAGCGGGGGTGAACGGCCGGGACGGAAGCAGCGGGACGGGACGAGCGACAGTGAATGGCCGCAACGGTCCGCCCTCCGCCCGGATCCCCTGTCCGGCCGGGGCCGAGGGTGACCCACCGGGGCCTGCCGCCCCCACCCCGCCCGTAGTCCTCCCGGTCTTCCGCCCCCACCCCGCCCGTCCTCCCGCCCGTCATCCGTCCGGACGCCGTGCCGCTGAGGTCGCGCCGGGGTGGCCGTTAGGGTGGCAGGCGTGTCGTACGCAGGCTCGAACCCCGACCCCTCCGACCCCTTCGGTCCCCCGCGGCCGCGCCGCTCTCCGCTGCGCCGCCCGCTGACCGTGGCGCTCGCCGCGCTCGTGCCCGGGGCGCTGCTGGGCTGGCTGGCGTACGAGGCGGTGGGCGGGGCCGGCAGCGGCGGGACGGACGGGCCCGGCTCGAGAACGGGAGCGGCGCCGAGTGTCCTGAGCTCCCCCGCGGGCGGCACGGGCGGCACGGTCGGTGACGGCAAGGCGGGCGTCGGCACGGCCACCGCCTCCGCGTCGGCCGGTTCCGGCGCGGCATCCCTCAAGGGCAAGGTCGTCGTCATCGACCCCGGCCACAACCTCACCAACTTCCAGCACACCGCCGACATCAACCGCAAGGTGGACATCGGTACCAACTGGAAGGAGTGCGACACGACGGGGACGTCCACGAACTCCGGTTACAGCGAGGCGAAGTTCACGCTGGACGTGGCGCACCGGCTGCGCACGCTGCTGCAGAAGCAGGGCGCCACGGTGCGGCTGACGCAGGACGGGGACCGGCCGTTCGGCCCGTGCGTCGACGAGCGCGCCCGGATCGGGAACGCGGCGCACGCCGACGCGGTCGTCTCGATCCACGCCGACGGCGCCGGGGCCGGGCAGCGCGGCTTCCATGTGATCCTGCCGGGCTCGGTGCACGACGGCGCCGCCGACAACCGTGCCATCGTCGCCCCGTCGAAGGACCTCGGGAAGCTGATCGCGGGCGACTTCGCCCGCACGACGGGCACTTCGCCCTCCAACTACGTCGGCGACGGTACCGGTCTCGTCACGCGTGAGGACCTGGGCGGTCTCAATCTGTCAACGGTTCCCAAGGTGTTCATCGAGTGCGGCAACATGCGCGATACGAAGGACGCGGCGCTGCTGACCAGTGGCGCCTGGCGGCAGAACGCGGCGGAGGGAATCTCTGAGGGAATCGTGAGTTTCCTGCGCGGGTAGTGATCAGGGCACAGATCCGGGCGGACAGCGCAATCAAGGTGACGATAGTGTCGTCCCTACGATTGAGGGGCCACCCCCGCGCTTCACACCGGGGCCTGACGGCGACATGGTGACAGCGACGCCTCTACCGATACGTGTATGCGTGTACCGATGACGAGACGACTGACGAAGGACCTGAAGTGAATATCCGCTCCCTCACTCGAGGCGACGGCGTGGTGATCGGAGCAGCGGTATTGCTGTTCATCGCGTCGTTCCTGGACACGTTCGACGGCTCCGGCAGTGACGTCCCGAACGCCTGGGACAACCTCGGCCTCGTAATGAGCATGTACCTCGGCGGAATCATCGGTGCCGCCCTGATCATCGTCGCCCACGCGCTTCCGCAGCCGCGCAAGGTGGCCGGCATCGAACTGGGGCAGTTCGGTGTCGCGCTGACGGTCTTCGCCGCGTGGACGGCGTTCTGGACGATCGTCGACCCGCTCGGCGCGTTCAGCGACACCTTCGGCAGCACGGAGATCGACACCGGCTCCGGTCTCATCCTGGGCCTGATCGCCGCGCTGCTGCTGGCCGCGGGCGCCGTCGCCACCCCGCTGGTCCCCGCTCTCCAGGCCGCTCTCATCCCGGCACCCAAGCCGGCGGCCCCGCAGCCGTACGGCGCGCAGCCGCCCGCCGGCTACGGCTACCCGGGCGCGCCGCAGCAGTCCGCGTTCGGCGGTCCGCAGCAGGGTCAGCCGGGCCAGCCGCCGTTCGGTGGTCAGCCGGGTCCGGCGCAGCCGGCCGCCGGGGACTTCTCGCCGTTCTGGTTCGCCGTGCCGGTGCCTCGTCCGCTGTACGCGGAGGACGGCGCGCCGATGCCGATCGCCGAACTGGCGCCCGGCACCTGGTACCTGGCGGTGGAGCAGGGCTCCCAGGGTCTGGTCGCCCAGACCCAGGACGGACGCCGCGGCGTCCTGCGGGACGCCTCCGGCATCCAGCGCGGCTGAGTCCCCGCCCGCACAGCGTCACGCGCGGCCCCTCGCCCTTCCGGGCGGGGGGCCGTTGTCGTACAGTCGCAGCCTTCCATTGTCTGACACACCGTCAGGAGGCGGCCATGCGGCTCGGTCTGGCGCTCGGCTACTGGGGCCGCGGCCCCTCCCCCGACCATGTGGAGCTGGCGCGCGAGGCGGAACGGCTCGGCTACGACTCCGTGTGGACGGCGGAGTCCTGGGGCTCGGACGCCTTCACCCCCCTCACCTGGATCGCGGCGCAGACGTCGACGATCAGACTGGGCACCGCGGTCGCGCAGATGGCGGCCCGCTCCCCCACCACGACCGCCATGCACGCCCTCACCCTGGACCATCTCTCCGGCGGCCGGATGATGCTCGGGCTCGGCCTGTCGGGCCCCCAGGTGGTGGAGGGCTGGTACGGCCGGCCGTTCCCGAAGTCACCTCTGACCGCGACCCGGGAGTACGTGGACGTCGTACGGCAGGTGCTGCGCCGGGAGGCGCCGGTGGAACTGGACGGCCGCTTCCACTCCCACCCCTACCGGGCCCCGGACGCGACGGGTCTCGGCAGACCGCTCAGGTCCATCACCCACCCCCTGCGCCCGGATCTGCCGGTGTTGCTGGGCGCGGAGGGGCCGCGGAACGTCGCCCAGACGATCCGCATCGCCGACGGCTGGCTGCCGCTGTACTGGTCCCCGAACCGGCCGGAGGCGTACGGCCCGGCGGTGGCGGAGCTGCCCGAGGGGTTCCGGGTCGCGCCCCTCGCCCAGGCCCGGATCTGTGACGACGTCGCCGAGGGTCTGCTGCCCGTGAAGACCATGCTCGGCTTCTACATCGGCGGCATGGGCCACGCCACCCGCAACTTCCACGCCGATCTGATGGCGCGCATGGGCTACGAGGAGGAGGCCCGGCACATCCAGGAACTGTTCCTGGCCGGGCGGCGCGAGGAGGCGGTGCTGGCCGTGCCCGACGCCTTCGCCGACGAGATCTCCCTCGTCGGTCCGCGTGAACGCGTCGCCGAGCGGCTGGAGTCCTGGCGCAAGGGGCCGGTGACGGACCTGCTGGTCGTCGCCCCGGACCGGACGACCCTGCGGGTGCTGGCGGAACTCAACGCGTAGCCAGGCGCCACCACACCCATAGCCCCGGTCCCCAGCTCATGGCGGCGGGTCATGGCCCCAGCTCATGGCCGCGGTCATGGCCGGGGCCAACGGCCGCCGGTCACGGCCGGGGCCAACGGCCGCCGGTCATGGCCGGGGCCAACGGCCGCCGGTCACGGCCGCGGGTAACGGCCGCCGGTAACGGCCATGCGCCCCCAGCCGCCGGTCACGGCCGCGGGCGGCCGGGGTGCGAACACCCCACGTTTCAACCGGGGATCCGGGGCCAGACGGAGAACATGTCTCGATATCGCAGTGGTTCCAACTCCGCCGGAACGGTCATAGCGGTCGTCGCGGACGTCATGGCCGTCATCCTCGGGCTGTGGATCCTCATGTACCTGCTGGACGCCAACCGGGGCAACGACCTCGTCCAGTTCGTCCATGACGCGGCCAACTGGCTGGCCGGCTGGTCCCGTGACCTGTTCACGTTCGACGAGGCGTGGGCGCGGGTGGTCGCCGGGTACGGCCTGGCAGCGGTCGTCTACCTGTTCATCGGTCACGCGATCGCCAACCGGGTCCACCGCCACTAGACCGAGCCCCGGGGCGGGGCCCGGGACGGCTCATGGACCTCGCCCCGGTTCATTGACCCCGCCCCGGGAACGGTCAGGCGCAGCAGTCCACTTCGAGCCCGGACGGCAGCTGCTCCCCGCCGAACACCTCGCAGGTGGCGTCATGACCACCGAGGGCCGCGACGGCGAGCAGCAGCGACCCCGCGGTCCACGTCGTCAGCTCACGGGGCCAGATCGCCTCGTCCTCGAACACGAACCCGGTCCAGTACAGACCCGACTCCGGGTCACGCAGATGCTGGATCGACTGAAGGATCTCCAACGCCCGGTCGGACTCGCCCATCGCCCACAGCGCGAGGGCGAGTTCGGCCGACTCGCCGCCGGTCACCCACGGGTTGGGGACGACGCACCGTACTCCCAGCCCCGGCACCACGAACCGCTCCCAGTCGGCCTCGATACGGGACTTGGCCTCCGTGCCGGTCAACGCGCCGCCCAGCACCGGGTAGTACCAGTCCATCGAATAGCGGTCCTTGTCGAGGAACCGTTCGGGGTGACGTCGAATCGCGTGCCGCAGCGTGCCCGCCGCCAACTCCCAGTCGGGCTGGGCCTCTTCGCGCTGCTCGGCGATGGCCAGCGCACAGCGCAGCGCCTGGTGGATGGAGGAGGAGCCGGTGAGCAGCGCGTCGGCGGTGGGCGTGCCGTCGTCGTCCCGCCGCCAGCCGATCTGACCACCGGGCTGCTGGAGCCGCAGCACGTACTCGACCGCCGCGTAGACGGCCGGCCACATGCGGTCCAGGAAGGTGTCGTCGCCGGTGGACAGGTAGTGGTGCCAGACGCCCACGGCTATGTAGGCGACGAAGTTCGTCTCCCGCCCGCGGTCGGTGACGTCGTCGAACGCGCCGTCCGCGTACGCCGCGTACCAGGAGCCGTCGTCGTTCTGGTGCCGGGCCAGCCAGGTGTACGCCCGCTCGGCGGCCTCGTGTTCGCCCGCCGCGTCCAGCGCCATCGCGGCCTCGGTGTGGTCCCACGGGTCGAGGTGGTGACCGCGGAACCAGGGGATCGCGCCGTCCTCCCGCTGCGCGGCGAGGATGCCGGCGACGGTCTCGGCGGCCTGCTCGGCGGTGAGGACCCCGGGCAGGACGAGGTGTTCTGTCCGGGGAGTGGTCACCGGCCGGCCGCCTCGGAGAGACGGGGGAGGTGCGGCTTGGTGGCGTACGCCACGAAGCTCTTGCCGATGACCGGGTTCAGCGTCTGCTCGGCGAGCCGGGTGGCCAGGGGCTTCTTCATGATGTCCCAGACCAGAAGCTTGTGGTACGCCCGCACCGGCAGCGCCTTGTCGTTGTCGACGCCGAACGCGCACTTCAGCCACCAGTACGGCGAGTGCAGCGCGTGGGCGTGGTGGGTGCCGTACGGCTTCAGGCCGGCCTCGCGGATCTTCGCGAGCAGTTCGTCCGCCTTGTAGATGCGGATGTGGCCGCCCTCGACCTCGTGGTAGGCGTCGGAGAGGGTCCAGCAGACCTTCTCGGGGCCGTAGCGCGGGACGGTGATGGCGATGCGCCCGCCCGGCTTGAGCACCCGCACCATCTCCGCGAGGACGCCCTTGTCGTCCGGGATGTGCTCCATGACCTCGGAGATGATGACGACGTCGAAGGACTCGTCGGGGAAGGGCAGGGCGAGGGCGTCGCCCTCCATGGCGGTCGCGGTGGCGCCCTCGGGGGCCTCGCCGGCCTCCTTCATCGCCGCGAACCACTTGGCGACCTCTCGGATCTCCTCGGCGTTCTGGTCGAGGGCCACGACCTGCGCGCCTCGCCGATAGCACTCGAAGGCGTGCCGGCCGGCACCGCAGCCGAGGTCCAGGACCCGGTCGCCCGGGGCGAGCGGGAACCGGGAGAAGTCGACGGTCAGCACGTGGCCCTGCTTTCGCGATCGCGATCGTTTGCTTCGGATACGGCGTCCGTGCCGGCGCCGGCCCCGGCACCGAAGGACTCGACGGCTTCGGGGGCGGCGGAAACCGCGGGAGCCTCGGCGACGCGTGGGCGACCGCCGTCGGCTATCGCCTCGCGGTACCGGGCCACGGTCCCCTCGGCGGCCCGTGCCCAGGTGAACCGCTCGAGCACCCGTTGCCGTCCGGCAGTGCCGAGCCGGGCGCGCAGCTCGGGGTCGCCCAGCAGCCGTCCCAGACCCGTGGCCAGCGCACCGGAGTCGCCCGGAGGAACCGCCAGGCAGGTCTCCCCGTCGCGTCCCGCCACCTCGGGGATCGCCCCGCCGGTCGTGGCGAGCAGCGGGGTGCCCGTGGCCATGGCCTCGGCGGCCGGCAGGGAGAAGCCCTCGTAGAGCGACGGCACGCAGGCGACCTCCGCGGAGCGCACCAGGTCGACCAGTTCGGCGTCGGATATGCCCTTGACGAACTCGACGGCGCCTTCGAGGCCGTACCGCTCGATCGCCCGGGCGACCGGCCCCTCCTGCGGGCGCTTGCCGACGACGACGAGGTGGGCGTGGGGGTGCTCGGTGCGCACCTTGGCCAGCGCCTCGACGAGGAAGACCAGGCCCTTGAGCGGGACGTCCGCGCTGGACGTCGTCACGATCCGGCCCGGTACGACGGCCACGGCCGGATCCGGCGAGAACAGGTCGGTGTCGGCGCCGATGTGGACGACGTGGACGCGGTCGTCGCGGACGCCGAGGTGGTCGACGATCTCCTGGCGGGAGGTGCCGGAGACGGTGAGCACGGACGGCAGGCGGCGCGCGACCCGCTTCTGCATCCGGGTGAACGCGTACCAGCGGCGCACGGAGTACCGGCGCCGCCATCCGTCGGCAGCGTCCAGCTCCAACTGCCGGTCCACCGTGATGGGGTGGTGGATGGTGGTGACGAGGGGCGCACCGACGTCCCCCAACAGCCCGTACCCCAGGGTCTGGTTGTCGTGCACGACGTCGAACTCGCCGCTCCGGGCGCGGAGATGGTGGCGGGCACGCAGCGAGAACGTCAGCGGCTCGGGAAAGCCGCCGGTCCACATCGTGGCCACTTCGAGGGCGTCGATCCAGTCGCGGTACTCGCCGCGCCCGGGGGTGCGGAAGGGATCCGGCTGGCGGTAGAGGTCGAGGCTGGGCAGCTCGGTGAGGGAGAGGCGGTCGCCGTGGCCCGGATCGAGTACCGGATAGGGCTGGGAGCCGATCACCTCGACGCGGTGACCGAGGCGGACCAGCTCACGCGAGAGGTGCCGTACGTAGACACCCTGGCCCCCGCAGAACGGGTTCCCCTTATAGGTGAGGAGCGCGATGCTGAGCGGTCGCCCGCCGTCGGCGGCGAGGTCGTGCCGGGGCCCTGCCTGACTGGCCTCAGCGGTCACTCCGGGCCCCCTTCTGCCTGCATTGTCCCGCGAGACTACGACGGGACGCTAATCTAGAACAAGTTTCAGACTTGATCGTTCGGGAGGCTCTGAATCTACCGGCAGGTAGGTGAGCTGTGAGCAGTGGATCAGGTGATTCACGCCACGGCCGACCGCCCCGTCGAGCTGTGTGCCCACTGAGCCTCACCGACTGTCACGGAACGGGACCCATGTCTGCGGAAGCCAGCTCCCAGCGCCCCTCCCCCCACCTCGGCTCCGCTCGACCGGGGGGACCACCCACGTCCCCGCTCACCGAGCGGCAGGAGGCGCGCCGCCGCCGCATCCTGCACGCGAGCGCCCAGTTGGCCAGCCGGGGCGGTTTCGACGCGGTGCAGATGCGAGAGGTCGCGGAGTCCTCGCAGGTCGCCCTGGGCACGCTCTACCGCTACTTCCCCTCCAAGGTGCACCTGCTGGTCGCCACGATGCAGGACCAGCTGGAGCACATGCACGGCACGCTGAGGAAGAAGCCGCCGACGGGCGAGCGGGCGGCGGAGCGCGTCGCGGAGACCCTGATGCGCGCGTTCCGCGCACTCCAGCGCGAGCCGCACCTGGCGGACGCGATGGTCCGCGCCCTGACCTTCGCCGACCGCAGCGTCTCGCCGGAGGTCGATCAGGTCTCCCGTCAGACGACGGCGATCATCCTCGACTCGATGGGTCTGACCGACCCCACCCCCGAGCAGCTCTCCGCGGTCCGCGTCATCGAGCACACCTGGCACTCGGCGCTCATCACCTGGCTGTCGGGCCGCGCGTCCATCGCCCAGGTGCGGATAGACATCGAGACGGTGTGCCGCCTGATCGACGTCACGGACCCCCACGCCCCCGCGCCCACCCGGACGCCCCGGACACACGAGTAGGACCCCGGACGCACGAACAGGGCCCCGGACACACGAACGGGACCCCGGACGCACGAACAGGGCCCCGACACACGAACGGGACCTACGAGACGACGGGGGCTCACCTTCGGATCCTGTCCCGCGATCCTCAGGTCACTCAGTCCGTCCGTCGACGTCGGCCTCAGCGGATGCCTTCGCGTCTCGCAGAAGTCGGCTACTCCGGTCGGACTCCCTCTTCGCCTCGTAGGCCACTACCAGGATAAAACGCCGCAAACCTGACGCAATACCCTGGAGGGAAAACTTTTCATTCCTCCGGCGGGAACACCACCTCTCCGGTGCCCGCCAGCGTGATCATGATCGCCTCCACCGGGCAGCTCTCCGCCGCCGTCAGCACCCGCTCGTTCGCGTCCGTGTCCGGGTCGACCGGATGGGACTGGCGCGCGGTGTCCAGCCGGAAGCCGTCGGGCGCGTGATGGATGCACTGGGCGGAGCCGATGCACAGGGACCGGTCGACCTCGACGTGCCACCGGTCCCCCGCGCCCGCCCCGGCCCCCGCGCTCACCTGCGCTTGGGCCTGCACCTGGGCCTGGGCCGGAGGTACATCCACCCTGCTCACCCCTCCCATCCCGCCGGCAGGTGGATCATCTTGTGCTCCAGGTACTCGCCGAAGCCCTCGGGCCCGAACTCCCGCCCCAGCCCGGAGTTCTTGTAGCCGCCGAACGGACCGAGCATGTCCAGGCTGAAGGTGTTCACCGAGTACGTCCCGGTGCGGACCTGCCGCGCGACCTCGATGCCGTGCTCGACGTCGGCCGTCCACACGCTGCCGCTGAGCCCGAAGTCGGAGTCGTTCGCGATCTTCAGCGCCTCGGACTCGTCGCCGTAGGGCAGGAGGCAGATCACCGGACCGAAGATCTCCTCGCGGGCGATCCGCATCGAGTTGTCGACGTCTCCGAACAGGGTCGGCTCCACGTACCAGCCGCGCTCCAGACCCGCCGGGCGCGCGCCGCCCGTGAGGATCTTCGCGCCCTCCTCCTGCCCGATCCGGATGTAGTCGAGGTTCCTGCGCTGCTGCCGCCGCGCCACCAGCGGGCCGACCTGGGTCGCCGGGTCCAGCGGGTCGCCGACGATCAGCGCGGCCGCCGCGGCGGCGAAGGCGTCCGCGAACTCGTCGTAGCGCGAGCGCGGAAGGAGGATGCGGGTCTGGGCCACGCAGGCCTGCCCGTTGTTCATGAAGGCGGCCGCGACGATCCCGGGGACGGCCGTGGTGATGTCCGCGTCCGGCAGGACGACCGCCGCCGACTTGCCGCCGAGCTCCAGGGTCACCCGCGTCAGGTTCCTCGACGCCACCTCCATGACCCGCTTGCCGGCCGCGACCGAGCCGGTGAACGAGACCTTGTCGACGCCCGGGTGCCCGACCAGGTACTCGCTGACCTCGCGGTCCGCCGGAAGGACCGACAGCACGCCCTCCGGCAGCCCGGCCTCCCGCGCGATCTCGGCCAGCAGATACGCGTCCAGCGGCGACTCCGGCGACGGCTTCAGCACCACCGTGCAGCCGGTGAGCAGCGCGGGCGCGAGCTTGGCGGCGGCGACGAACTGCGGGACGTTCCACGGGGCGACGGCCGCGACCACCCCCACGGGCTCGCGCCGCACGAGGATCTTCCCGAGCACGCCGTCCCGCCGCTCCTCGTAGGTGAAGCCGCGCGCGACGGTGATCGCCGCGTCCCACACCATCATCGCGCCGAGGGCCTGCGCGAGGACGCTCCAGGAGTACGGGGAGCCGTTCTCGGACGAGATCACCCGGGCGATCTCCTCGTGGCGCAGCGCGATGCCGTCCTTGATCCGGGTCACGACGGCGATCCGCTCGTCGAGCGACAGCCGGGGCCAGGGCCCCTCGTCGAAGGCCCGCCGCGCCACGGCGACCGCCCGGTCCACGTCGGCCGTCGACGCGTGCGGCACCCGCCCGATGACCTCCTCGGTGTGCGGCGAGACCACTTCGATGACGTCCTTGCCCAGCGGGTCGGTCAATTCCCCGCCGATGAACAGCTGTCCGTGTTCCACGAGCTCGGCCATGGCCACTGCCTTCGTCGTCGTCTACGTTTCTGACGGTGTTTCAGGAACTGATACCAGTTCTGGTCAAAGTAGTCCACGGACGGGACGAGAATGCCCCTGACCAGCGGTTTCCCGATGATCAGGGGCGAGGGCGAAACCCGTGGGCCGTCAGGGGGCCGTCGGGGCCCGGTGGGCCGTGCGGTACATCGCGTTCAACGGCGTTCCGCGCACGCGCCTCGCTGCTCGGCATGAGACGGGTACAGGTGCGAAGCGTGAACCCGGCGTCGGAGGAGACCGAGTTCGACGTAGAGGTGACCGGCGTCGTCTGCGCTCAGAAGCAACCGACCGAAGTCAGTGCGGCCGGAGGGGCCCCTCATGCCGCCGTCAGCGCCGCCAGGGCGCGGTCCATCGCGTCGTTGAATTCTTCCGGCGTCAGCGGCAGCCGGGACTTGACGTCCCGACTCCACTGGTCGGCGAGGACCTCGGCGGAGCCCGCCTCGACACCGTCGAGCGCCGCGTCGGCCAGGTCCGACGGCGCGATCTTGGCCACGGGCCAGCCCGCGGCCATGTCGGTGTCGGCCAGGCCGAGGTGCACCGCTGTCACGAGCGTGCCCTGCTCGGCGAGTTCCAGGCGGACGCCGTTGGTCATGGCCCAGGCGGCGGCCTTGGTCAGGTGGTAGGCATTGGCGCCCTTGCCCCCGAACCATGACATGGCGGAGAGGACGTTGACGATCGCGCCCCCGCCGTTCCTGGCGAGCGCCGGCGCGAACTCCCGGATCATTCCCAAGTGGCCGAACACGTTGGTCTCCAGCTCGTGCCGTACCGCGTCCAGCGAACCGTTCACCAGGTCGGTCCCCGTCTGGATCCCCGCGTTGTTGATGAGCAGCGAGACGTCCGGGGCGGCCTCGGCTGCGGCCCTCACGGATGCGGGATCGGCGATGTCGAGGGGCAGCACGTCGACCCCGGGCAGGTCCACGGTCTCGGGCCGGCGAGCCGTCGCGTAGACCTTGCGGGCACCCCGTTCGAGCAGGCGCTGGGCGAAGGCGCGGCCCAGGCCGCGGTTGGCTCCGGTGACAAGGGCAACTGAGTTGTTGATGTCCATGCCCGGTACGCTAAAACCTGACGTTAACGTCAGAGGCAAGTGCTGGTCATCAGGGCCGGGGGAGAGGAATCACCATGACCGTCACAGAGGCCGCGGCCGAGCGGCTGATCCGCATCGGCGAGGTGGCGCGGGGTGCCGGCGTCTCGGTACGCGCCGTGCGCTACTACGAGCAGCAGGGGCTGCTCATCGCGGAGCGCAGCCCATCCGGCCAGCGCCTCTACCGGCAGGACGCCGTCCCCATGGTCCGTTTCTTCCAGCAGATGTTCGCCGCCGGCCTGACCAGCCGAAGGATCACGGAACTCCTTCCGTGCTGGGACGCCGGGCACACCGACGCCGAGCAACGAGCCATGCTGCGCGCCGAGCGGGACCGCATCCAGGACAAGATCGACGACTTGCAGGTTGCCCTGGAACGCCTCGACGAGGTCATCGCGATCACGGACACGCACCCGTAGGCGCGGTCGGTCGGACGTCGCGCCAGCGATCTACGGCTGGAGTAGTAGCTGATCGAACAGCCCCGTACATCGGCTGATCTCCTCGGTATGGTCCAGCCGGCAACGAGGCTTCGTCACCAGGGCACCTCTCCCTCGTCGTCGAAGAAGCGGCCTGTCGGCCCGTCGGCCGATACGGTGGCCAGCCGGATCGCGGCGGCTGCGCCCTGCTGGGGGGTGCGCACTCCCCGGAAGCCGTTGAGGTCGGTCGCCGTGTAGCCGGGGCAGACGGCGTTGATCAGGATGTGGGTGTCGGCCAGTTCCTTGGCGTACTGCACGGTGACGGCGTTGAGGAACGTCTTCGACGGAGCGTAGGCGATGGCGATGGGGCCCGTCTCGGCGCCGGGCGTGGTCTGGAGTGTGAGGGAGCCGACGCTGCTGGAGACGTTCACAATCCGCGGCGACGGCGAGCGGCGCAGCAGAGGCAGCAGGGCGTTGGTGACGCGGATGACGCCGATCACGTTGGTCTCCACGGCCGCCCGTACCCGGTTCACGTCGACCGTGGTGGGCTCCTGCGGTCCGCCGCCGGTGATCCCCGCATTGTTGACGAGCGCGTCGAGCCGCCCGGCCCGTTCCTCCATCAGCCGGGCCGCCGCTGTCACGCTGGCGTCGTCGGTCACATCCAGCGGCACGCCGAACGCGTCGGCTCCCGCCGCGCGCAGCTCATCCACAGCGGCCTCGCGCCGCTCCTCGTTCCGCGCGCCGATTCCGACGGACCAGCCGAGGGCGCCGAGCCCGGCGGCGATCTCGTACCCGATGCCCTTGTTGGCCCCGGTCACCAGCGCGACCTTGTGGTGGTTCACGGTGTTCGTCTCACTCATGACATCGATACTTCTCCCCCGCCGGGCAGGGCGTCCAAGACCGACTCGGTGGACGGCGATACCGCCCGGGTATCGCTCCTGGCCGTCCCGGTTAGGCTGGCGGGGTGGAGACACGTGAGCTGCGGTACTTCGTCGCGGTCGCCGAAGAGCTGCACTTCGGCCGGGCCGCGCAGCGGCTCGGGATCGCCCAACCCCCGCTGTCGCGGGCGATCGGCGGGCTCGAACGGCGCCTGGGCACCCTCCTGCTGGAGCGCCGCAGCCGGGGTGTCGCCCTGACCGGGGCAGGGGCGGTGCTGCTGCGGGAGGCGCGGGCGGCGCTGGACGCCGTCGAGGCCGCCGAACGGCGCACCCGCCGGGCCGCCCTCGCGGCGACCGGCCGCCCCGCCGTGGTCCTGGCCGCGAAGGCGGGCGCCTCCGGTGAACTGCTGGCGAAACTCCTCGACGCCTACGCCGCCGAGCCCGGCGCCGTCGCCGTGGACGTCGTGCTGTGCGGGCCGGGCGAGCAGACACGGTTGCTGCACGACGGCCGGGCCGACGTAGCCCTGCTGCATCGGCCATTCGACGACACGGCCGGCTTCGACACCGAGGTCCTGCACTCCGAGGGTCAGGTCGCGATCCTCCCGGCGGGCCACTCTCTCAGCGCCCGCCCCCACGTGCGGCTCGCCGAGGTCACCGACCTTCCCGATCTGCCCCTGCCCCGCTGGCCTCGCCCTGACGGCACCTTCCCGGACGGCCCCGGACCGCAGGTGCGCGACCACACGCAACTCACCCAGCTCATCGCCCTCGGCCGCGCCTGCGCGGTCGTGCCGGAGTCGGGCCGCACCGGCCTGCGCGAGGACCTCACCGCCGTACCGGTCCCCGACGCACCCCACGTCACCACGGTCATCGCCTGGCCCCCACACAGCCGCTCAACGGCGGTCGCGGGGCTGGTCCGCGCCGCCACCACCCTGTGACCGACGGCGGTGCACGCCGGGACACCGTGCTGGATTTCGGGGACAGCGTCCGGTCTGCCATCAGCTCCCGACACATCGTGCGGTACGAGGTGACTGGCCTGCACCGGCGTTGCCGGAACCGTGCCCCTGGCACAGCCAGGCTCCGACGCGAAGTGACAACAAGCGTCTCTAGAACTCTGTGTGTGCCTGTGGTTTCCAGGCTTTTCGGGCGCGGCGTGGCCGTGTGCGGTCGCTGTCCGGTGGTCCGAACCTCGGGGTGAGGGAGTGGACGTCGGTGGCGTGCAGGTGGTGGAAGCCGGTCCGCTCGGCGGCGTGGGTGCGTCGTCGACAGGTTCTGCGTGAGAGCCGCACCCGGCCGGATCGGGGAAGGTCTTCCTCGATCCGGTGGGGGGCAGGTACTCCATGACCTGGCACCGGCCCGGATACGGGGGCTGGTGTCGTGGTGTCATGCCCCGCCGGACGCTGGACTGCCCCCGGGGTAGGGGTGGTGGCGGGGACCGTACGC
Organism: Streptomyces sp. NPDC088157; assembly: GCF_044741545.1. Taxonomy (NCBI): domain Bacteria; kingdom Bacillati; phylum Actinomycetota; class Actinomycetes; order Kitasatosporales; family Streptomycetaceae; genus Streptomyces; species Streptomyces sp. NPDC088157. Next base: position 965,161 of record NZ_JBIUSU010000001.1, on the reverse strand, counting down.
ACATCGGGCATACGGCGGGAAGTCGTGGGGCCAGGGCCGGGGCCTGCGGCGGTACGCCGGGGGCCGATGGGCCTGGCAGAGGTGGGGTGCCCTTTGCCTTTGGTGGTCTTCGGGCCGGCCGGGCGGGGCGGGGCCGTCTGCGCGTGGCGTTCGCGGCGCAGGCGGCGGGTGGTCTTCTTCGGACGCCGGGCCAGGGCCACGGTGCCCTCGATGGTGGTGCGGATGGTCCGGGTGTGGGTGGCGCGGTCGGTGGTGGTGTGGGTCTGGGCGAGCAGGCCGCGGGAGAGGATGCGGCGGGCAGCGGCGTGATCACGGTCCATGGACAGCCCGCACCCGCTGCAATGGGCCCATTTCCAGCCCCGCTCGTGCAGCCGGTCGGGGGCGGGGTGGTGGGTGAGCGCGCCCAGACAGCCGGGACACAGTCTGGAAGTGCCCCGGGCCGGGACGGTGAGCACCGCGATCCCGGCCTTCGCTCCCAGGTGCCGCATCGCCTCGGCGAGAGTGCCGCGCACCTGCCCGGACAGGCGGGCGTTGCCCCGCCGGTGGCCGCGGGCTTCCAGGGTGGCGAGATCTTCGAGGTAGATGACGCTCGCACAAGAGGCAGCGTGTCTGAGGCCGGTGGGAGTGCGGCGACGCATAGGTGCGCCTGGTCGGTTGGCCGGCCCGGCGTCGTGGCTGGTGTCGTCGGCTGAGGGCACGCGGGTGCCTTCGAGGGGACCCACCAGCAGCCGAGCGAGCGCTGGGCCGTCTCCGGGCCGTCCGGCAGTGACCAACGTCGACAGGCGGCGACAGGTGGCGCGCACATCGGCGCAGGTCAGCCGAACTCCCCAGCGCATCAGTCGACTTGGGCACCCATTGGAACCAGTTCTAGTTATAGTGGGCAATGGCCGCGTGACGGAGGGCAGATGAAGAGCAGTCCGACCGAACCCACCACGTACGACCACGGCGGCGGTGTGCGCTCCCTGCGGGTGCCCATCCCGGACAACCCGCTGGGCCACACCCTGGTGTACGTCGTCGACACCGACAGCGGGCCGGTCCTGATCGACACCGGCTGGGACGACCCGGAGTCCTGGGAAGCCCTGACCGCCGGGCTGGCCGCGTGCGGCACGTCGGTCACGGAACTGCACGGAGTCGTGATCACCCACCACCACCCCGACCACCACGGTCTGTCCGGCCAGGTGCGGGAGGCCTCCGGGGCGTGGGTGGCGATGCACGCGGCGGACGCCTCGATCGTGCGGCGGACCCGTGAGACGCGCCCCGAACGCTGGTTCACTTACATGGCGGCCAAGCTCACGGCGGCCGGCGCCCCGGAGGAGCACATCGCACCGCTCCGCAGGCCCCCCGTCCACCGGCGCCCCCTCCCCGGCCTTGCGCCCGCCCGCCCCGACCGCGAGATCGTCCCCGGCGAGTTCCTCGACCTCCCGGGCCGCCGCCTGCGCGCGATCTGGACCCCGGGACACACTCCCGGCCACGTCTGCCTTCACCTGGAGGAGGAGCATCCCTCGCAACTCCCGGGCCACGGACGCCTGTTCTCAGGAGACCACCTGCTGCCGGAGATCACCCCGCACATCGGCCTGTACGAGGATCCCGACGACGCCACCGTCACCGACCCGCTCGGCGACTACCTCGACTCCCTCGAACGCGTCGGCAGGCTCGCCCCCGCCGAGATCCTCCCGGCCCACCAGCACGCCTTCACCGACGCGCCGTCCCGGGTGCGGGAGTTGCTCACCCACCACGAGGACCGTCTCACCGGCCTCCTCGCCCTCATCGCCGCCCCGCTCACCCCCTGGCAACTCGCGGAACGCATGGAGTGGAACCGGCCGTGGGAGCAGATCGCCCTCGGCTCAAGGAACATCGCGGTCTCGGAGGCCGAGGCCCATCTACGGCGACTGGTGAAGCAGGGCCGGGCGGAGGCGGTGACCGGCAGCGAGCCGGTGACGTACGTGGCGGTGTAAATCGCTCGCGGCGGACGAGGGCTCCTTGATACCAACGCCCTCATGGACCCCCTGCAGCGGCTGCTCGCCGAACGCGCCTGCGAGCGCCTCGTCGTCGACTTCGTCCACCGGCTGGATCTCGGCGAACCCGGCTCGGTGGCCGAGCTGTTCAGCGAGGACGGCACCTGGGAGTGGCCGGAGGGCGGGCGGCTGGTCAAGGGGCGGTCGGCGCTGCGGGAGTACTTCGGTTCGCGCCCCGCCAACCGCCTTTCGCGCCGCCTCATGTCGAACATCCTGGTCACCGTGACCGCACCGGACACCGCGCTGGCCGCCTCGTACTTCTCGACGTACCGGGTCGACGGCTACGAGGGCGGCGTCGTCCCCGCCGGACCACCCGTCCAGGTCGGGCACTATCAGGACGCGTTCCGCCAGGTCGACGGGGTGTGGCTGCTGGAGGCCCGGGTGCTGTTCCTCCCCTTCGGCGGGCCGACACCCCGCGTAGGCTGCTGACTTGATCGGATCGTTGGATCGTCGGACCACGGGGACCGGGGGCCGGGGGCCGGGGGGCCAGGGTCATCAGGGGCCGGGGTCATTAGGGGGATGAGGGCCGATGAATCACGCGACTGAGGTGTTCCAGCCACTCCAGGCGGACGATCCGCCCCTGGTGGCCGGTTACCGTCTCGCCGCGCGGCTCGGGGCGGGCGGCATGGGACGGGTCTACCTGTCGCACACGCAGGGTGGCCGGCCGCTGGCGATCAAGGTGGTACGTCCGGAGCTGGCCGACGACCCCGCCTTCCGGCGGCGGTTCCGCCGGGAGATCAAAGCCGCCCGGCGGGTCCGCGGCGCGTACACCGCCGAACTGATCGACGCCGACGCGGACGGCGTACCCCCGTGGCTGGCCACGCTGTACGTGCCCGGGCCCTCGCTGGCGGAGGCCGTCGCCCGGCGCGGGCCGCTGCCGGTGCCCGCGGTGCTGTGGCTGATGGCGGGGGTGGCGGAGGCGCTCCAGGCCATCCACGGTGCGGGAATCGTGCACCGGGACCTGAAGCCGTCGAACGTGCTGCTGGCCGCCGACGGTCCGCGCGTGATCGACTTCGGCATCTCGCTGGCCTCCGACATCACCTCGAACACCGCCACCGGTCTCGCCGTCGGCACACCGCAGTACATGGCTCCCGAGCAGGCGACCGCGAGTGAGGTCACCGCGGCGACCGACGTGTTCGCGCTCGGCCAGACGGCGGCGTTCGCGGCCCTGGGCGAGCCGCTGTACGGGGACGGCCCTTCGGTCAGCGTCCTGTACCGGATCGTGCACTCGGAACCCGACCTGTCCCTGCTGCCCGAACCGCTCCGTCCGCTGATCGCCCGCTGCCTGGCCGCCGATCCGGCGGAGCGGGTCACCCCGGCGGAGATCGTCGAGTGGTGCAGGCGACGTCTGGACGGAGACGCGGACAACGGCGCCGGGCCGGCCGTCTGGCGGGAGGTCACCGGGCCCGAGGTGACGGTTCCGTCTCCGGTGCCCGATCCCACCCCGGTGCACACGCTGCCCTCGATCCCGCAGCCCTCGCACGAGACGCCACAGCACGAGACGCTCCAGCACGCTGTGCCCACGAACACTATGGCCTCGAACGCGATGGCCTCGAAGGGGATGCCTCACCCCGCGATGCCCTTGATCGCGCCGGTGCAGTCGCAGCTCACGCGGCCGGACGAGCGGCCGGCCCGCCGTCGGCGCACCGCGTTGGTCACGGCCGCCGCCGTGACCGCGGGCGTGCTGGTGCTGACCGGCCTTACGTGGACGGTCATGGAGGCGGCGGACCGGCTCCGCCACCGGGACACGGCCGGGGCGTCCTCGACGCCCGGCCCGTCCGGGTCCGCACGGTCGCCGGCGTCCTCGTCGGCGTCCTCGTCGACAGCCGCGCCGGACTCGGTTGCCGGTGACCGGACATCGGGGGGTGCGGGACCCTCCTCGGCCGTGCCCGAGACACCGCAAGCCACCGCGTATCCCCTCCAGTGGCTGGACGCGAAGACCTCACTGGACGTCAAGGAGCCGGTCCGGCGCGAGGACAGCAAGGGTGACATCCGCTTCACCTGCGAGCAGACCGGCTGCGCGCTGGAGAGCGACACCAGCGTGTTCAACATGCTGTTCGGCGATCCCGGTGGCTCTCTCGACTCGTGCCGCATCGTCCTCACCGGCGCCAAGAGCCACCGGCTTCCCCTCGCCGCGGCTGCGGCCGGCAGCGAGATATGCGTCAAGCACCCCTCCGGGGACATCGCGCTGCTCGTGGTCCAGGTGAAGTCGACCGCGCTGCCGGACATCGCCTTCCTGACCGCGGACATGACGGTCTGGCGGGCGGCCTAGTCGCAGCCCTGGTCAGCAGTCCGCCGCCGCCCGCCTGATCAACTCAGCGGCCGGCACGAGGAGTTCCGTCTCCTCGCGGCTCATCGTCGGGTTGGCCGCCCGCCTCCGCAGGGCCTCCGCCAGGCCCTCCTCGGTGAGGTCGCGGGGGTCGGCGAGCAGCGCGGTCAGCATCGCCCGGGCCGGAGCGGCGATTTGCTGGGGAGAGACGGCCACCTGGGCGAGGATCACCGCGGACATGCCCCAGTCGAGCCCGGGGTCGCCCTCCTCCGCGTCGGCCCAGTCGATGACCCGGGGGCCGTCGGGCGTGAGGATCACGTTGTCCGGGTGGAGGTCGAGGTGCAGGATCCGGGCGCCGGCCGAGACCCGTCCCGGAACGGCGTGCAGCTCGCGCAGCAGCCGGGCGAGGACGGCCCCCGCCTCCTCGGCGTCCAGCGTGCCCGCCGCGAACGCGTGGAGCATCGTCGGCCCGTCCAGCCGCTCCATCACCAGGTCGGTGCGTGAGCCGGAGGGCCGTACGGCGGGCGCGGGGTAGCCGTGTTCGCGTACGTGCGCCATCACCGCCCCGAGGGCGGCCGAGTCGTCCCAGCCCTCCCGGTCGCGGCGCAGCACCCACGCCTCGTCGATCTCGTACACGTCGGCCGTGCGCCCCGAGCCGAGCAGTCGGCCCGGCAGCCCGCCCCGCAGCCCGCCCGGCAGCCCGCCCGGCGCCCTCCCCATATGGGTCATGGTCACAACATATCGGGGGCTCACGCCCTGTCCGGGGCGCTTTCACAGCCGCCCCTCGGACGCCCGGCTACCTGCCGGTAGAGTGGCCGCGTCGTCATCACGCCCGTACAGGGGGAAGCCGGTGCAATTCCGGCGCTGACCCGCAACCGTGAGAGCCGGATCGCCCGGTACGGGACCGTGACCGGCTCACGTGCGTCGGCAGGCCCGCCGTCGCATGGCACCGTCGAGGTATACGGAGCCGAGCCGCCGGGATGTCCCGTGCTGCCCGGCCGCGTGACCTCACCGACCGGGAGAGGCACCCGCCGATCATGAACATCCGCCGCAGCGCCGCGACCCTGGCCGCCGCCACCGTCGTGCTGGGTGCCGCCGTCCCCGCCGTCGCGGCCACCCCGTCCCCCACCCCGTCGGTGGCGATACCCGACGGGCTGTACGGCACCGCCGACCCGACGTACGACGGCGTCTGGCGCCAGTCGCTGGCCCTGCTCGCGCAGCACGCCACGGACGTCACCCCCGCAGACCGGGCCGTGGCCTGGCTGACCGGGCAGCAGTGCGCGACCGGCGCCTTCGCAGCCTTCCGCGCGGACACCGCCAAGGCGTGCGACGCCAAACTGATGGTGGACACCAACAGCACGGCCGCGGCCGTCCAGGCGCTGGCCGCGCTGGGCGGCCACGAGGCCGCGACGCGGAAGGCGGTCGGCTGGCTGAAGTCCGTTCAGAACGCCGACGGCGGCTGGGGATACACGCCCGGCGGTGCCAGCGACGCCAACTCGACGTCCGTGGTGGCGGGGGCGATGGCGGCGGCCGGGGAAAGGCCCTCGGAGGTGAAGAAGGGCGGCAAGTCGTCGTACGACGCGCTCGTCAAGCTCTCCATCGCCTGCGACCGGGCGGGCGACGGCGCGTTCGCGTACCAGCCGGACAAGAAGGGCGGCCTCGCGGCCAACGCGGACGCGACGGCGGCGGGGGTGCTCGGCGTCCTCGGCAAGGGGTTCGTGACGACGGCGGGCAAGGTACGGGAGGAGGTCTTCACCTGTGCCGGCTCCGCCTCCCCGCTCACCCCGGACGAACTCGCCCGCAACGGCGCGGTCTACCTCGCCGACGCCATCGGCGAGGACGGCCATCTGGACTCCGCCCTCCCCGGCGCCGAGGACCAGCCCGACTACGGCAACACCGCCGACGCCGTCGTCGCCCTCGCGGCGCAGGGTGCGATCGAGCAGGCGAAGAAGCCCCTCGGCTGGCTCGAGCAGAACTCCGCGGGCTGGGCGAAGCAGAGCGGCCCCGCCGCCTACGCCCAACTCGTCTTCGCCGCGCACGCCATGGGCGCCGACCCCCGCCATTTCGGCGGCGCCGACCTCGTCGCGCAGCTCAACGCGACGGGACCGGCCCCGCAGGCCACGACGAAGGCCACCGATCAGGCCGCCGAGGCCGACAAGAAGGAGGACTCGGATTCCGGTTACGGCGTCTGGTGGATCGTCGGCGTCTTCCTCGTCGCCGGTATCGGCATCGGCTTCCTGATCAGCGGCCGTGGCAGGAAGCGGCAGCCGTGACGCGCCGGTGCGCCGCCCTCGTCCTCGCAGCGCTGCTGCTGTCGCTGACCGGCGCGGTCCAGTCGGCCCAGGCCGCCGGGTACCGGTACTGGTCCTTCTGGGACCGCACCGGCGACGGCTGGACGTACGCCACCCAGGGCCCCTCGACCGCCCGCCCGGTCGACGGCGACGTCCAGGGCTTCCGGTTCGCGGTGAGCGCGGACTCCCAGGACGCGGCGCGGCCGCGCGGCGCGGCCTCCTTCGCCGCGATCTGCGCGAAGACGCCCGCGCGGGACGGCACCAAGCGGGTGGCCCTGGTCATCGACTTCGGCACGGCGGCGGACGCCCCGGGCGGCGAAGCCCCGCCGTCGCCCACGCCGCGCACGGCCTGCGCCCGGGTCTCCCCCGACGCGACGACGGCCGAGGCCCTGGCCGCGGTCGCCAAACCCCTGCGCTACGACGCGAACGCCCTGTTGTGCGCGATCGCGGGATACCCGGCGAGGGGCTGCGGTGAGCAGGTCTCCGGACAGGCGTCCGAGCCCGCGTCCGGGCCGGCGTCGGGCACTCGGAAGCCGACGTCCGCCGAGCAGCCGGAGAAGGACGGCGGGCCGTCCGTGGGCCTGTACGCCGGCGCGGGCGCCGTGGCGGTGCTGGGCGCGGCGGCGGTCCGGCAGGCCCGACGGCGAGGATCCCGCAGGGATGGCTGACGGCCGCCCCCGAACCCGGCGCGACCCGCTCCACCCCGCCGCCTGGTGGCTGTGGGCCCTCGGCCTCGGCACCGCCGCCACCCGTACCACCAACCCGCTCCTCCTCGGGCTCTTCCTCACCGTCTCCGCCTACGTCGTCACCACGTGCCGCCCCGACACCCCCTGGTCCCGCTCCTACTCCGCGTTCCTCAAGCTCGCCCTCGCCGTCCTCCTCGTGCGCCTCCTCTTCGTCGTGGCCCTGGGTTCCCCGATCCCCGGCACGCACGTGCTCGTCACACTCCCCGAAGTCCCGCTGCCCCACTGGGCGCAGGGCATCCGGCTCGGCGGCGCGGTCACGGCCGAGGGCCTGCTCTTCGCCTTCTACGACGGCCTGAAACTGGCCACCCTGCTGGTCTGCGTGGGCGCCGCCAACGCCCTGGCCAGCCCGTCCCGCCTCCTCAAGACGCTCCCGGGCGCCCTGTACGAGACCGGCGTGGCGGTGGTCGTGGCCCTCACCTTCGCCCCGAACCTGATCGCGGACGTCCACCGTCTGCGCGCCGCCCGCCGCCTCCGGGGCCGCCCCGACACCGGCCTGCGCGGTCTCCTCCAGGTGGGCCTGCCGGTCCTGGAGGGCGCCCTGGAACGCTCCGTCGCCCTCGCCGCCGCGATGGACGCCCGCGGCTACGGCCGTACCGCCGCCGTCCCCGCGCCGGTCCGCCGGACGACCGCCGCCCTCACGCTCGGCGGTCTGCTGGGCGTCTGTGCGGGAACGTACGGTCTGCTCACCGCGGCGGGCGGGACGTACGGCATCCCGGTGCTGTTCGCCGGGGTCGTCGCGGCCCTCGCCGGTCTGCGGCTGGGCGGCCGCCGCTCTCCGCGCACCCGCTACCGCCCGGACCGCTGGAGCCCGCGGGCCTGTCTGGTCGCCGCCTCCGGCATCGCGGTCGCGGCCCTCCTCACCGTCGCCGCCTCCGCCGACCCGGCGGCCCTGCACCCCGGTGTGGTCCCACTGACCGCCCCGGCCCTCCCGCTCTGGCCGGCGGCGGCCGTACTCCTCGGCCTGCTGCCCGCCTTCCTCGTCCCCGAAAGCCCCGCCTCTCCCGAGGAGCCGTCGTGATCCGCTTCGAGAACGTCTCCGTGACGTACGACGGCGCCGCCGAACCCACCATCCGGGGCGTCGACTTGACCATCCCGGAGGGCGAACTCGTGCTGCTCGCGGGCCCGTCCGGCGTCGGCAAGTCGACGCTTCTGGGCACGGTGTCCGGCCTCGTTCCGCACTTCACCGGCGGCACCCTGCGCGGCCGCGTCACGGTGGCCGGCCGCGACACCCGCACCCACAAGCCGCGTGAACTGGCCGACGTGGTGGGCACGGTGGGGCAGGATCCGCTCTCGCACTTCGTGACGGACACGGTCGAGGAGGAACTCGCCTACGGCATGGAGTCGTTGGGCCTGCCGCCGGAGGTGATGCGGCGCCGCGTCGAGGAGACCCTCGACCTGCTCGGCCTGGCCGCCCTCCGCGACCGCCCCATCGCCACCCTGTCCGGCGGCCAGCAGCAGCGGGTGGCGATCGGCTCGGTCCTCACCCCGCACCCGCGTGTCCTCGTCCTGGACGAGCCGACCTCCGCGCTCGACCCGGCGGCCGCCGAGGAGGTCCTCGCCGTCCTCCTGCGTCTCGTCCACGACCTCGGCACGACGGTGCTGCTGGCGGAACACCGCCTGGAACGGGTCCTGCAGTACGCCGACCGGATCGCGCTGCTGCCCTCCCCGGGAGCGGCCCCGCTGCTGGGCACCCCGGCGGACGTCATGACCGTCTCCCCGGTCTTCCCACCGGTGGTGGACCTGGGCCGGCTGGCGGGCTGGTCGCCCCTGCCGCTGACCGTGCGCGACGCCCGCCGCCGCGCCGGTGACCTGCGGGAACAGCTGGCCGCACGGGTCGCGGGGAGAGCGGGCGGCCCCGGGCTTCCGGCGCCCGTCGCACCCCTGCCCGGACAGGACGCCCGACCGCGGGACGCGGCCGCGCCCGACGCCCCGGCCACCCGCGAGGCAGCCCCGGCGTCCCTGCCCGTGCCGGGCGCCCGGCACCATCCCGCCGGGCCGGCGCCGGACCACTCGGATCGCCTCCTTCCACCGGCTCCCGAGCCGCCCCGACAGCGCTTCGCCGGCCGGCGCAGGCACCGACGCCCGTCCGCACCCGCGACCGGCGCGACCCCGCCCTCCCCCGCCGAGGCCCGCTCCCTCTCCGTCCGCCGGGCCCGCGTCCAGGCACTGCGCGATGTGGACCTCACCGTCGGGCCCGGCGAGACCATCGCCCTCATGGGCCGCAACGGCGCCGGGAAGTCGACGCTCCTCAACACCTTCGTAGGGCTCGTCGAGCCGTCGGCGGGAACGGTCCGCGTGAGCGGTCTGGTGCCGCATCGCACCCCGCCCGGGGACCTGGTCCGCCGCGTCGGTCTGGTCCCGCAGGAACCGCGCGACCTGCTGTACGCCGACACGGTCGCCGCCGAGTGCGCGGCCGCCGACCGGGACGCGGGAGCCGCCGCCGGCACCTGCCGCGCCCTGGTCTCGGACCTCCTCCCCGGCATCACGGACGACATCCACCCCCGCGACCTCTCCGAGGGCCAGCGGCTGACCCTCGCGCTGGCGGTCGTCCTCACCGCCCGCCCACCGCTCCTCCTCCTGGACGAGCCGACCCGGGGCCTGGACTACGCGGCGAAGGCACGTCTGGTCGCCGTCCTGCGCGGGCTGGCCGCGGCCGGGCACGCGATCGTCCTGGCCACCCACGATGTGGAACTGGCCGCGGAACTGGCCCACCGGGTGGTGCTGCTCGCCGAGGGCGAGGTGATCGCCGACGGCCCGACGGCGGAGGTCGTGGTCTCCTCCCCGTCCTTCGCCCCGCAGGTGACGAAGATCCTGGCCCCGCAGGAGTGGCTCACGGTCGCGCAGGTGCGCGAGGCGTTGCGGGAGGCGCTGCGATGACGATGCCCCGGCGGCGCCCGGTTCACCTGGGCCCCCGTTCCCTCGCCGCGTTGGCGCTGGTCAGCACGGTCGGCGTGATCGCGTTCGGCTGGCCCTTCCTGGCCCCGCCGGCCTCCGCCCTGAACGCGCACGCCCAGGACGCCCCCTGGCTCTTCGCGGGCCTGCTGGTGCTGCTGGTCGCGGTCGTGACGGCGACGATCTCGGAGTCGGGGCTCGGCGCGAAGGCGGTGGCGATGCTGGGCGTGCTGGCGGCGACGGGCGCGGCCCTGCGTCCGATCGGCGCGGGCACGGCGGGCATCGAGCCGATGTTCTTCCTGATGGTGTTGAGCGGCCGGGTCCTCGGCCCTGGCTTCGGCTTCGTCCTCGGCTCGGTCACGATGTTCGCGTCCGCGCTGCTCACGGGCGGGGTGGGTCCGTGGATGCCGTTCCAGATGCTGGCGATGGGCTGGTTCACGATGGGCGCGGGCCTGCTGCCCGGCGCCGACCGGCTCCGTGGCCGTACCGAACTGGCCGTGCTCGCCGCCTACGGCTTCGTGGCGGCCTTCGCCTACGGCACGGCGATGAACATGGCCGGGTGGCCCTTCATGGGCGCGCTGGCCTCGGGGGTCGCCTTCGACCCGGACGGGACGGTGCCCGCGAACCTGGCCCGCTTCGCCGCGTACTGCGTGGCGACCTCGCTGGGCTGGGACCTGGGCAGGGCGGTGGTCACGGTCCTGCTGACCCTCACCCTCGGCCCGGCGGTGCTCAAGGCGCTACGCAGAGCCACCCGGCGCGCGGCCTTCGAGACCGCGGTCACATTCGAGGGCCCGCAGCAGGCTCCGAAGGGCCGTTGATCGGTGAACCACCCCACATGACCCACATCACCTACTATCTGACCTAGTCGGGCAAAACGGACGCCATGCCCATGCCATAACGGCCTCTGACCTGGGCATTGAGAGCCAGCTCACACGGGGCGCCGACTCGCCAAATACGACCACAACTAGCAAAAGGGGTCTTTGCGGACGGCGCTCGATCCTGTTTCTCTGGATGACGTCGCAGGGTGCCGACGAGCCCACGGGCCTCGGCACCACGGCATGCAGCCACCCACCGCAACCACACGGTGCGGCCACGCACCGCGTGACTCCGGCATGCAAGCGACCGCAATCGTCCCCGAAGGAAAAGGTTCCTCGTGTCCGTCTCCGTCATCCGTCGCATCGCTTCCCCGAAGAAGGCCCTCACCGGCATCGCCGTGGCCGCCGCCACCGCAGGCATGGCGCTGTCCGCAGCCCCCGCCCACGCGGCGACCTCCTCCGCCTCCCAGGCCCAGGCGATCGCGCACAAGATGATCCCGAACGCGGCGCAGTACAAGGCCTTCTCCAACATCGTGAAGCACGAGAGCGGCTGGAACATGAAGGCCACCAACGCCTCCTCCGGCGCCTACGGCCTCGTCCAGGCCCTGCCCGGCTCCAAGATGGCCTCGGCCGGTTCCGACTGGAAGAGCAACGCCAAGACCCAGATCAAATGGGGTCTGGACTACATGAACTCCCGCTACGGCAGCCCGGTCGGCGCCTGGAACTTCTGGCAGGCCAACGGCTGGTACTGAGCCACGCCACCGCGCTCCACAAGCGCGCCCCGTACCGCCGAAGGCGGCGGCCCCCGATCCCCGGGGCCGCCGCCTTCGGCGCTTCTCACCCTCGGCGCTTCTCACCGTCGACGTTTCTCACCGTCGACGTTTCTCACCGTCGCGTGATCCACTGACCCGATGACCACCGAGCCCACGAAGGACGCCGAGGCGCGGGGCGTCCCCCTGGTTCCCGTCCTCCTCACCCTGACCGTGGTGAGCGGTCTGATCGACGCGGTCAGCTATCTGGGTCTCGGCCACGTCTTCACGGCCAACATGACCGGCAACGTCGTCGTACTGGGCTTCGCGGCGGCCGGCGCTCCCGGGTTCTCGATCCCCCACACAGCCACCTCGCTGGGCTGCTTCCTGGTGGGCGCGGTCGTCGGCGGACGTGTGTCCCTCGGCCTCGGGGCCGGCTCACGCCGCAGATGGACAAGGACGACGCTCGCGGCAGAGGCGGTTCTGGTGGGCGTCTCGGCCGCGGTGGCCTTCGCCGCCCCGGACGACGCCCCCGTCACGATCTACTCGGTGATCGCCCTGACCGCCTTCGCGATGGGCCTGCGCAACGCCACCGTACGCAAACTCGGCGTGGCCGACCTCACGACCACCGTCCTGACGATGACCCTCACCGGCCTGGCCTCCGACTCCCGGGCGGCCGGCGGCGCGGGCCCCCACTCCCCACGGCGCACGGCATCGGTGATCGCCATGGTCGTCGGCGCGGCACTCGGCGCCTGGCTGGTGCTCCGCTACGGCATCGCCGTCCCGCTGCTGGTGGGGGCGGTGGTCGTGGGAGCACTGGCGATGACGGCGTCCGGCCGGGAGTGAGACGGCTCCCGGCCGTACGTCACCCCGCGCTGACTCTCAACTCCTTCACCCCGTTGATCCAGGCGGACCGCAACCGACGGGGATCCCCCACGAGCCTCAGGTCGGGCAGGGCATCGGCGATGGCGTTGAAGATGAGGTTGATCTCCAGCACGGCGAGTGACTTGCCGAGGCAGAAGTGCGGCCCACCGCCGCCGAAGCCGAGGTGCGGGTTGGGATCCCGGGTGACGTCGAACTCGTCGGGCCGCTCGAACACCTCGGGGTCACGGTTGGCGGAGGCGTAGAAGATCCCGACCCGGTCCCCCTTCCTGATCAGCTTCCCGCCGAGCTCGGTGTCCTGGGTGGCGGTCCGCTGGAAGGCGATGACGGGCGTGGCCCACCGCACGATCTCCTCGGCGGCGGTGGCAGGCCTCTCCCGCTTGTACAGCTCCCACTGCTCGGGGTGGGTGAGGAAGGCGTGCATCCCGTGCGTCGTGGCGTTCCGGGTCGTCTCGTTCCCGGCCACGGCGAGCATCAGCACGAAGAACCCGAACTCGTCGGAGTTGAGGTTGCCCTCGTCCTCGGCGGCCACGAGCGTCGAGACGATGTCGTGAGCGGGGCACTGCTTCCGCTCGGCGGCCATGTTCATGGCGTACGCGAGGATCTCGGCGGCGGACTGCTGCCCGACCTCCGCGGTGACGGCGAACTCGGGATCGTCGTACGCGATCATCTTGTTGGACCAGTCGAAGATCTTGGAACGGTCCTCCTGGGGCACGCCGATCAGCTCGGCGATGGCCTGCAGGGGAAGCTCCGACGCTATGGAAGTGACGAAGTCGAAGGAACCGTCCTGCGCGAGGGCGCCGTCGACGATCGCCGTGGCCCGGTTGCGCAGCCGCTCCTCCAGCGCCCGGATGGCCCGGGGCGTGAACCCGCGCTGCACGATCTGCCGCACGCGCGTGTGCTCGGGCGGATCCATGTTCAGCAGGATGAACCGCTGGGCGTCGATCGAAGCCCGTTCGATGCGCTCGTTGAACCGGATGATCGCGGTGTTGAGGTAGGAGGAGAAGATCTCGGGGTGGGTGGAAACGTACTTCACGTCCGCGTGGCGGGTCACCGCCCAGTACCCCTCGTCCTGGAAGCCGGCGACATTGCCCGACTGAGGGATCCAGCGGACCGGTTCGGCTACCCGCAACTCGGCGAACTCCGGCAGTGGCACATGGTGTTGCAGCAGGTCGGGATCGGTGAAGTCGAACCCGTCGGGAAGCGCTGGGCAGGGCATCGGCGGCTCCAGCCATCTGACGATGCTATCTGACGGTTCATCAGAAACAGATTGCCGAGAAGGTAGTTCAGGACCCTCGAGGCTGCAAGACCCTTGCGGTGACGCACATCACGTAAGCAGACTGCACACAGCAGAACTAGAACACGTACTAGTTCCGAAGGGATCCGCACCCATGGCCGCCGAACCCGTGATCGTGGAAGCAGTCCGCACCCCCATCGGCAAGCGCGGCGGCGCGCTGGCCAACTTGCACCCCGCCTACCTCCTGGGCGAGACCTACCGCGAACTACTCGGCCGCACCGGCATCCCCGCCGACGCCGTGGAACAGATAGTCGGCGGCACGGTGACCCACGCCGGCGAACAGTCCATGAACCCGGCGAGAACAGCATGGCTGACGATGGGCCTCCCGTACGAGACCGCGGCGACGACGGTCGACTGCCAGTGCGGCTCCTCGCAGCAGGCGAGCCACATGGCGGCGAACATGATCGCGGCGGGCGTGATCGACGTCGGCATCAGCTGCGGAGTGGAGGCGATGTCCCGCGTCCCCCTCGGCTCGGGCTCCAAGCACGGCCCCGGGAAGCCGTTCCCGGAGGAGTGGAACGTTGACCTCCCGAACCAGTTCGAGGCGGCGGAACGCATCGCGCGCCACCGGGGCCTGACGAGGGAGCAAGTGGACGGGCTCGGCCTGCTGTCCCAGGAAAGAGCCGCGACAGCCTGGTCCGAGGAACGCTTCAAGCGCGAGACGTTCGCCGTCCAGGTCCCGACGACGGAGGAGGAACAGGCAACCGGCCAGGGCATGTGGCGCCTGGTCGACCGCGACGAGGGCCTGCGGGACACCTCCCCGGAGGCCCTGTCCCGCCTGAAGCCGGTCATGCCGACGGCGATCCACACGGCCGGCAACTCGTCGCAGATATCGGACGGCGCGGCGGCGATCATGTGGGCGTCGAAGCGGATGGCCCGCGCCCTGAAGCTGAAGCCGAGGGCGCGCATCGTCGCCCAGGCGCTGGTGGGCGCGGACCCGCACTTCCACCTCGACGGCCCGATCGACGCAACCCGCGCCGTCCTCGGCAAGGCGGGCATGTCCCTGAAGGACATCGACCTCGTCGAGATCAACGAGGCCTTCGCGTCGGTGGTGTTGAGCTGGGCGAAGGTCTTCGAGGCGGACCTGTCCAAGGTCAACGTCAACGGAGGCGCGATCGCCCTCGGCCACCCGGTCGGCGCGACGGGAGCCCGCCTCATCACCACGGCGCTGCACGAACTGGAGCGCACCGACAAGGAGTTCGCCCTGATCACCATGTGCGCGGGCGGCGCACTGGCGACGGGGACGATCATTCAGCGGCTGTAACGCCACCGCCGGTCCAGGCGAGGAACGTCGAGAACGCGGCGGGTTCGACGGTGAGGATCGGGCCCGCCGGGGTCTTGGAGTCACGGATGGCGATGGTTGCGGTGGGGGTGTCGGCAATCTCGACGCACTGACCGCCCTGGTCACCGCTGTAGCTGGACTTACGCCAGTGGTACTCCATAACGTTCCTCCATTACGCGCCGGATCAGATCCGCCGAGTCCCTGAGGGAGAGGGCAGCGGCCCGAAGGTGATCGTAACGGAGCGAGCAGTCTTTGACCGTGTCCGGGTTGGCGCTGGGATGCCCACTGCCGTACCCCTCGGTGTAGACAATGGTCGGGTCGCCGACGAAGCGGTAGATGTTGAACGAGCCTTGAAGTCCTACGTGCACTCCGGCCGTGAACGGCAGGATCTGGATGTTGACGCGGGCGTCGTCCTCGAAAGCCAACAGGTGCGCCAGTTGGCCGCGCATGGTGTCCCGGCCACCGATCTCCTGATGAAGCGCGCCCTCGCTGAGGACGGCCCAGAAGACCGGCGGTTCCTTCTTCTCGAAGATGCGCTGGCGGGCCATGCGCACTGCGGTGCGGTCATCGAGGTTGCTCCGGTCCAGCGCGCCTAGCACCGCACGCGCATACGCGCCGGTCTGGAGAAGGCCGAGGATCATATGAGTCTGGAAAGAGCAGATCTCGACGGCGCGCGCCTCCAACTCCCCCACCTGCTGAAACCAGGACGGAAGTTGAGAACGAAGCACGAGCTCCACAAGCCGTGAAAAGAGACCACCGGTCCCGAGAGCGGCATCCACCCGCTCACTGAACTCCGGGGTGGGCACCTTCCGGGCGGTCTCGACCTGCCCAACCAGCGAGCCCGTGTAATTGAGGATGTCCCCGAGCTGCCGCTGCGTGAGGTCAGCCGCCTCCCGCAACCGCCGCAGCTCGAACCCGTAGTAGTCGAGCGGCGAGGCGCCGGGATCCAGGACGTTGATATGGGTCACGCAGGACCTCCCACGGAACAACTGGTTGTATCCACCGGGTAGCCCAGAGTAGTTGACGCAGGTCACCCTCGTACCGTGAACGGATACTTCCCCTCGATCTACGCCTCCCCCGTCCCCACGCAGTACCGCATGACCCTCAGGGTCGGCGAACACTCGGCCCGCCACATCCGCCGAATCGCCCGCATGCACCTGGAGAACTGGGAGCTGCGACACCTGACGGACTCGGTAGAGCTGGCCCTGACGGAACTGATCGCCAACGTGGTCCGCCACGTCCCGGACAGCCGCTGCACGCTGCTGCTGCTGAAGCAGCCGACGGGGGTCAGAGCGGAGGTGACCGACGCCTACGGCGAACTCCTCCCGACCCCGGCGGAGTTGCAGCCGGAGTCGGAAGGCCGCCGGGGCCTGTTCCTGCTGGACGCGCTGGTCGACAAGTGGGGCGTGTCGCCGGCACCTGGGGACGGGAAGACGGTGTGGTTCGAGTGCGGAACCGTCATCCTTCATGGACGCGCAGAGTCCGACAGATGACGAACCCGTCGACGATCAACCGTCAGCAGCACCTTCCCAGCCATCCCCCCATGACCGCCCCTCCTCTTCCCTCTGACCACTACAGAGGTGCCGTCATGCCCCGCGACGCCGTTCGCGGTCAACTGTCGGTCCCTCCGCCTCCGCCAGAACCTCCGGACCCAGACGACCGTCGTGCAGACGGCTGCGAGCAGGCTGCCCACGGCTATGGCGGCGAAGAGGACGAGTGCGGGGTTGATCCAGGCCGGGACGAGGTCGTACGAGGCGTTGCACTTGTTGTGCAGCGGGAACGCCCGCGTCGGCTCGCGCCAGTGCTCCGCGCGGTAGGCGTAGTCGTACTTCTGACCCCTCAGAAGCGTGCAGGTCTCCGCCACGTCCAGGCCGCCGGACCACACTCCCCAGAACCACGTGATGAACAGCCCCACATACGACAGCCCCGAGAGCATCAGCCAGAACAGCGGCGTTCGCCGCACCAACCACACCCTCGCGTTCCTCACCCTCGTGTTCCCGACCATCCCGTGATTCTCCCCTCCCGGTGATCAGAACGCTCCATAACCCCCAACTGCCCTCTGTACCATGCGTTTTGTTCCGTGCGCGCACTCAGCGGGCCGGGGAGGGGACGGAACATGCTGAGCGAGGCGTTGACCGCGGCTGCGGCCGGTGGGGGGATGGCCGTCGTGCAGGCGGCCGGGGCGGACAGTTGGGCCTGGTTCCGGGTGCGGTGTGCCCGTCTCGTCGGGCGGGGGGACGCCGAAGCCGAGCGTGAGGCGCTCGCGCGGCTCGATCGGACCGCCGCCGTGCTGGACGCCGTCGACGAGGGTGACCGGGAACGGGTGCGGGCCGTGCACGCGGTCTTGTGGCAGGGGGAGTTCGCGTCCGTCTTCGAGTCCCTCGGGGGCCCGGAGCGGGAGCGGCTAGTCGAGCAACTCGTCGAGCTGACGAGGGAGTTCGGCAGCGGTGACGGTCAGCCTCGCGGGGGCGCCGTCAGCGGCAACACCTTCCACGGGCCCACCGCCGTCCAGACCGGCGATCACAACCGGCAGGAGAACCACTTCGGGTCCGGGTCCGGGTCCGGGTCCGGGTCCGGTAGATGACCGATCCCGGCAGCGCAGAGTCCGACCGTGGCGAGAGGGACTCCGCCTCCGGGAACTCCGTCTCGGGGAACCCGGTCTCCGGGAACTCCGTCTCGGGGAACTCCTTTCACGGGCCCACCGCCTTCCAGGCCGGGAATCACAACCTCCTGAACGTCCATCACCACATCACTCACACCGCCCCCGCCACCGAAGACCCCCTCGACGCCACCGCCGACGAGCTCGCCCGGGTCGTCGGCGCGCAGTGGCAGGAGGAGGCCGGGCTGCGGCGGCTGCTCGAGCCCGCGCCGCTGCCGGTGCGGTGGCGGATGAGTGAGCGGAAGGTGGCGGGGCGGGTCGGCGGGGCCACGGCGGAGGGGGCGGCCCGGGCGCGGTTCGGGCCCTTGCCGGGTCTCGGACCGGTCGGCCGGGCCCAGCTCCGCGACGGTGGCGGGCTGCCCGAACTGCACGCTGTCTATGGCGGGTTGGCCTCCGGGCGGCTGCTGGTCGTCGGGCCGCCGGCGGCGGGCAAGACCGCCGCCGCCGTGCTGCTGCTCCTCGACGCGCTCGCCCACCGGGCCGCGCAGGCCCTGCCCGCCGACCGGGCCCGCGTGCCCGTCCCCGTACTGCTCTCCCTCGACGGGTGGAATCCCGCCGAGGAGACCGCCACCGACTGGGCCGCCGACCGGCTCACCCGCGAGTACACCCTCTTCCATGGGAGCAACGGACGCGCCCGTGCCCGGCGGTTGCTCGAACAGGGACGTCTCTCCCTCTTCCTCGACGGCCTCGACGAGGTCACCGGCAAACTGCGCGGGGCCATGGTCAGCGCCCTGGAGACGGCGCCCTTCCGGCTGGTGCTGGTGTCCCGGGCCAGGGAAGCCGTGCTCACCGCGAAGAAGGCGCGGCTGGGCGGCGCTCTCGCCGTGGAGATCCAGCCGGTCCGCCCCGCCGACGCGGCCGGATATCTGCTGAACCGGCTGCCCTCCACTCCGTCCCCCGCCTGGCGGGAACTGACCGGGCGGCTCCTCACGGAGACCGGCCCGCTCGCCGCCGCCCTGGCCGGCCCGCTCGCCATCGCCCTGCTCCGTGACGTCTACGGCGACGACGACCCCGTCGACGAACTCCTCGACCCCACCCGCTTTCCCACTCCCTCCGCGGTCGAGAACCATCTCCTCGATCACGCGGTCGTCGCCGCCTACACCCGGCGCCCCGGACACCCCCGCCCGCGCTATTCCGTCAGAACGGCCGAACGCACGCTTAGGTACATCGCCTCCCGGCTGTCCCGGGAGGGCACGCGCGATCTGCGTTGGTGGCACGTTCCCGGCTGGACGGGCCACCGTCCCCGGATGATCGCCGTGTGCATCGTCTCCGCGGTGGTGTGCGGATCACCCGGCGTGATCATGGCCTGGAGCCTGAGCCCGACCCTCCTGACAGCGGTGAGCAGTCCCCTCGCGGCGATCGCGGGCGGCTACGGGATCGCCCGCCGGGTCGCGGAGATCAGCGTGCCGCAGCCGCTGTCGAGCGCGGGCCGACGCGACATATTCACCCGGGAGACGGTTCTGTCGGGCATCGGGCAGTGGCTTTTCGTGGGCACCGGGCTCTGCTGTTTGATCCCCCTGCTCTGCTGGATGGTCCCCCTGCTGAACGGCGAAGCCCCGCCGTTCTGGCTCTGGTACCTGGTCACGCTGCCGCTCGGCTTCAGCGAGGTGCTGGTCACGGGGCGGGGCTACGAGATCGTCTCCCGCGCTCCCTTCCTCTCGGTGGGCTCGGGGCGCTACGACAAGGTGCGTGAGGGGTGGGCCCGGCCTCCGGTGGTGGACACCCGGTCGGTGAGTCCACGTGAGGTGTGGCGGCACCACCTGGGGCTGCGTCTCTTCCTGGGCCTGCTGACCGGCGTCGCCCTCGGCCTGTACATCGGGCCCATCCTGGCCTGGACGCAGTCCCCGCTGCTGGGCGCGATGTTCGCCGTCACGGCTGTGCTGTGGACCGGCGCCGCCTCGGTCCTGGCCGGCAACCTCGCCGTCGCCACCGCCCTCACCGCCGTACAGCTCCACTACGAGGAGGGCACCCCCGTACGGCTCATGCACTTCCTGGAGGACGCCCGCCGCCGCAACCTGCTGCGGGCGACGGGTCCCGTCTACCAGTTCCGACACGCCCGGCTGCAGGAGCGACTGACCAGAAACGAATGATCGGCCGAGAGGTACGACCGAAGGAGAACGGTGGTCAACCGCTCCGTGTCGAATCCTTCTCGGCCCACCCCGGCCCCGACCCCGACCCCGACTTCGATCCCGACGCCGACTTCGATCCCTGCGCCGACCCCGGCTCGGCCACCGTCACCGCCGTCGCCGTCGCCGTCGCCGTCGTGAACCGTGCCCGCGGTCCCATGAACAGGTACGACAGGCCGAAGCCGCCGCCCACCACCGCCGCGCCGCCGACCGCGTCCAGCACCCAGTGGTTGCCGGTCGCCACGATCGCCGAGACCGTGAAGAGGGGGTGCAGCAGGCCCAGGGCCTTCATCCACCACTTCGGGGCGACGATCGCGATGACCAGCCCGCACCACAGCGACCAGCCGAAGTGCAGGGACGGCATCGCCGCGTACTGGTTGGTCAACGAGGTGAGCGTGCCGTAGTCCGGCTTGGAGAAGTCCTGGACGCCGTGCACGGTGTCCAGGACGCCCAGGTTCGGCATCAGGCGGGGCGGGGCCAGCGGGTAGAGCCAGAAACCGACCAGGGCCAGCAGGGTCGCGAAGCCCAGGGACGAGCGGGCCCAGCGGTAGTCGACCGGGCGGCGCCAGTAGAGGAGGGCCAGCACCGACAGCGGGACCACGAAGTGGAGGGACTCGTAATAGAAGTCGAAGAAGTTCCGTAGCCACTCGACCTTGACCACCGCGTGGTTGGTCCAGTGCTCGATGTCGATGTGCAGGAACCGCTCGATGTCCAGGATCTGTTGGCCGTGCTCCTCCGCCCGGGGGCGTCCGCCGGAGTTGGTACCGCCGGTCGCCGCCAGCCTGACCTGCTGGTACGCCGCGTACGTCACGCGGATCAGCAGCAGCTCGAGGAGGAGGTTCGGCCGGGTCGGGACCCGCTTCAGGAACGGGAGCAGCGGTACACGCTTCCAGCGGGTCGGTGCCGGCTGCGCGTACTGGGCCGGGACGGGCGTGCGGTAGTACGGGGACGTACGCGGCAGGAAGGGGAGGGCCGTGGCCGCGGCGACGGCCAACAGCAGCACCGCGTTGTCCCGCAGGGGGTACAGGACCGCCCTGTGCGGCAGCATCATCTGCGCCGGGAGGGTCATCACCAGGACCACCGCCACCGGCCACACATAGCGGTTGGACGCGCGTCTGCCGACCCGCCCCACCATCGCGGGCAGGACCCACAGCAGCTGGTGCTGCCAGGTCGTGGGCGAGACGACGATCGCCGCGCAGCCCGTGACGGCGACCGCCAGGAGCAGCTGGTCGTCGCGGGCGTAGCGGACGGCCCTGCGGACGCCCAGGGCGGCCACGGCGGCGCCCAGCGTCAGGGACAGGCCGATCTCCAGCGGGCCGGAGAGGCCGAAGCGGAGCAGGGCGCCGTGCAGGGACTGGTTGGCGAGCACGTCGGCCTCGCCGCCGAGACCGACGCCCGCCATGTGGTGCACCCAGTAGGTGTACGAGTCGTGCGGCATCGCCAGCCAGGCGAGCGCGGTGCCCGCGGCGAACGATGCGCCCGCGGCGGCCGCGGCGCGCCGGCGGCCGGCGAACCAGAGCAGCGCGGCGAAGAGCAGGACCGTGGGCTGGAGGGCGGCCGCCAGGCCGATCAGGACGCCGGCGGCCCGCCAGTCCCGTACGACGAAGCAGCCGAGCATGACCAGCAGCACCGGGATGATGCTGGTCTGGCCGAGCCAGAGGGCGTTGCGTATGGGCAGCGACAGCATCAGCAGACTGCTCGCGACCGGCGAGGCCAGCAGGGCCGTCCGTCTGTTCACCGGCTGGGGCAGGGCGCGGGCCAGGACGAGACCCAGGGCGGCGACCAGTATCAGGGTGCCGAAGGTCCAGCCCCAGCCGAGGGCCTGTTCGGCCGCCCGGGTGAAGGGCTTGAGGACGAGCCCGGTGAAGGGCGTGCCCGTGAAGCGCGTCGAGTCGTAGAGCGAACCGTTGACGTGCAGCACGCCGTTCGGTCCGACCCAGGTCTCCAGGTCCGTCAGCCGTTCTCCGCGCGGGGTACCCAGGACGACGGCCAGCTGGCGGACGGCGAGGACCGCCGCCACCAGCCAGAGGCCGAGGCGGGCAGCGCGCAGACGCGCCCTCGCCGTGTCGGCCGGCGTCGGCCCGAAAGCCTCCGCGGGGGGCCCGCTGTGCTCCGCATTCGCCACGCCTCGTCGGCCTCCAACCCTGTTGGTCCGTCGGTCCCGCGTGTCCGGCGCAAGGTCTCCCGCTCGCACTCCATGAAGCGCGGACAGCCCCAGGACACAGACGCAGGCCACCCGCTGCACCTGACGTCCGCTCTCCCTTTTGTCCGGAAGACGATAGTCGTCCCACGGCCCGGACGTTTCCACGGCGCGGCACTCCGGGCGGGCCGCGGCGCCGGACACCGGGCGCTCCACGAGCCCGAGGGGCGGGATTTGGATCAGGTCTCGAACGGAACGAGGCCTCCAGCCGTACCGTCGTAGCCACCACAATGCGCGCTGGCGGGTACGGAGAGTGCTGGAGGGGATGCGAGGCATGGTCGGTTTCCTGCGGGGACGGCAGGCGCGGCGGACGCGGTTACGCGGGCGGGTCACGGCGGTGCTGCTCGCTCTGCTGGCGATCCAGCTCGGCTCGCTCGTCGCGCCGGCCTACGCCTGCGGCTGCGGTGCGCTGCTGCCGGGCGACCTGCGGCAGGTCGCGGTCGGCCGGGAGGTCTCCGTCGTGCGCTGGGACGGCGCGCGGGAACAGATCGTGATGCGTCTGACGGTCGCCGGGGACGCCGAGCGGGCCGCCTGGATCATGCCCGTGCCGCACCGGGCGACGGTGGAGCTCGGCGATCCCGAGCTCTTCGACCAGCTGGCCACGGCCACGGCCCCCGTCCACCGCACCCGCCACCACTTCTGGCCGCAGGACGGGGACTGGCCGCTGACCACGGGCGGCGAGGCGGCGGGCCCGCCGCCTCCCGGGGCGGGGCTCGGCGTCGGCGTGATCGGACGCGAGCGGCTCGGCCCGTTCGAGGTGGCCCGGCTCACCGCCACCGACCCGTCCGCTCTGGACGACTGGCTGCGCACCAACGACTTCGCCCTTCCCGCCCGCCTCGAGACCGCGCTCCAGCCGTACGTCGACCGGCGCTGGGAGTACGTGGCGGTCCGGCTGGCCCCCGAGAACACCGGTACGGCGCTGCGCGGCGAGCTGGAACCGCTGCACCTCAGCTTTGCCGCCGACTCCCTCGTCTACCCGATGCGGCTGTCCCGGCTGGCGGCCACACCGCAGTCGCTCGGTCTGTACGTCCTGGCCGCCCACCGCATGGAACCGGTCTCGCGGATCGGCGGCGAGCGGCCCCGGGTGACGTTCGCGGGGCCGGTCGGCAGGGCGACGGGGCCGCTGGCCGCGCTGGCGGAGGGCACACCGTTCCTGACGGCCGTCGCACAGGAGTTCCCGCGACCTCCGGAGATCTCCGGGGACCACGAACTGCGCCGGGCGGCGGCGGACACCGCCTACCGGCAGGTGATCTACGAGGACCGGCTGCTCGCGCTGGCCGGGATCCCGGTGTGGCTGCTGACGATCGTCGGCGGACTGGCCGTCCTGAACACGGTCGCGGTCGTCCTGGGCGTGCGCTGGGGCCGCGCCCGCCGCGCGAGCCTGCCGAGACCTCGCCACGCATCGGGATTCCAGCCTGCGACCGCCACGGGAACGGGAGTGAGGGCGGAGGCGGGGACTTGGGCGGGGACTTGGGCGGAGGCGGGGACTTGGGCGGAGGCGGGGACTTGGGCTCCGCCGAGCCCGCTGAGCCCGCCGAACCCGCCGAAAGCGCCGGCTGCGGCCCCCGGGGCCCCGGCATCACCTGCGCCTCCCGTGCCTCCTGTGCCTGGTGTGCCCGCTGTGCCCTCTGCACCCGCTGTGCCCGCCGTGCCCGACACGCTCGGCGCGCCTCCCGTGCCGACACGGCCGCCGTTCGTGGGGCGCGTTCCGCCCCGGCCCGGGCGACCGCCCGCCTCCGCCGCTGCTCCTCCCGGGTCTTCCGTGTCCTCCGTTCCGCCGAAGCCGCCCGGGCCGCCCCGGACGCCGCCCATGCCTTCCGCACGCCCCACTCCCCCCACGCCCGCCGTTTCCCCTACGCCCCGCACCGCGCCTTCCGCACCGTTGGCGCCTCCCGCCGGGCCCTCTGCGCCGAACGGCTGAAAGCCTCGGCCAAAGACCCGTGCGGCTCGACTTAGCATTCCTAACCAGACAAGCCGCCGGAAATGTCAGGTTCACGAGAGGCAGAGCGCATGAGCGAGTCGCAGGCCTGGGACGCCGTCGACGCCTACTTCACCGACCATCTCGCCCCGGACGACGAGGTGACGACGGCCGCGCTGCGCGACAGCGAGGCCGCCGGGCTGCCACACATCAACGTCACGGCGAACCAGGGCAAGCTGCTCCAGCTGCTCGCCGAGATCCAGGGGGCCCGGACGATCCTGGAGATCGGCACGCTCGGCGGATACAGCACGATCTGGCTGGCCCGCGCCCTCCCGGCCGACGGCCGGCTCATCTCGCTGGAGTACGACCCCCGGTACGCGGAGGTCGCCAACCGCAACATCGCCCGCGCGGGCCTGGACAAGCTGGTCGAGGTGCGGATCGGGCCGGCCCTGGAGTCCCTGCCGCTGCTCGCCGACGAGAACCCGCCCCCGTTCGACCTCGTCTTCATCGACGCCGACAAGGTCAACAACGCCGGCTACCTGGAGTGGGCGCTGAAACTCACGAGCGTGGGCAGTCTGATCGTCGTCGACAACGTCGTGCGGGGCGGCCATGTCGTGGACTCGGACAGCGACACGGGGGACGTGCTCGGCACCCGCGCCGCGATCGAACTGATCGGCTCGCACCCACGGCTGAGCGGCACGGCCATCCAGACCGTGGGGGCGAAGGGCTACGACGGCTTCGCGCTGGCGCGCGTGCTGGCATAGCCGCACAGCCCTCCCCCGCCCCCCGGGGGCGACGTTGCACTCCCCCGGAGGCCCGGGAGGCTGTCACGCCTCGTGGTAGAAGCCCACGTTGACGCTGCGCGGCCCGGTGCGATCGAGGACGATGATCTCGCCGGAGCCGCCGCGCGCCAGCGGCATGGTCCCGCCGTACGCGAGCGGCTCCGTGTACGCGCCGGAGACCACCCGCACCTCGGAGGACGGCTCGTCCTGCGAGCCGCGCAGCCAGGAGACCTGCCAGGTGCCCTCGGGGCCGCACAGGAACTCCAGGTGCACCCGGGAGACGAACAGCCAGTCGTCGGGGGTCGCGAGGCGACACACGGACTTGTCACGGCCCACCCGAAGCACGGCACCCGGGTCGCTGGGCGAGTCGGCCATCAGCATGCCGGCCGTGGCGCCCTCTTCCGTCCCCGAGACGGTGGCCATGGTGAGTTCGAGCACGTGCGCTCCCCTTGAGGTGTCTTTGACATGCCTGTCGGCGTCCTGGGTCCTAAGTGTGCTTGTACAGCGGCCGCATGATAAATCGCCCGGCCCCACCGCGTCCGGCACAATGGACGCATGACCGAGCGAAAGCCACCGGGTGTCCCGTTCGAGTCCTGGGTCGACAAGCAGATCCGTGACGCGGAGCAGCGCGGGGAGTTCGCGCAACTCCCGGGCAAGGGAAGGCCGTTGCCGGAGATCACGGACACCGCGTACGACGAACTGTGGTGGATCAAACGGAAGATGGCCCGTGAGGGCCTCTCCGTGCTGCCACCGGCGCTCGCGCTGCGCAAGGAGGCGGAGGACGCGCTCGCGGCGGCGTACGCGGCGCCTTCGGAACGCCTTGTCCGGAAGATCGTCACGGACGTCAACGTCAAACTGCGCGACATGATGTTCAAGCCGCCGCCCGGCCCCCCGCTGGGCATGAAGCCGTACGACGTCGAAGCGGTCGTACGGGAGTGGCGGGAGCGCCGGGCGACGGCTGGAAAGCCCGATGGACCCAAAGGGACCGGTGGGTCCGAGGAGACCGGTGGTCGGAGGTGACCGCCGGTGGGTCCGAGGAGACCGGTGGTCGGAGGTGACCGCCGGTGGGTCCGAGGAGACCGGTGGTCGGAGGTGACCGCCGGTGGGTCTTGAGGTGACCGATGGGTCAGCGGTCGCCCCGGCCGGGCGCGCCGCGCTGCAGGGCGCGCCCTTCCGGGCCGAGGGCTCCCGAGGAGAGGTGACCGACGGGTCCGAGGGAGCCGGGACGTCAGAGGTGTAGCAGCCGCTCCGTCAGTTCGCGGTAGTCCCGCAGGGCCAGGCGGAGTTGCTCGGTGTCGACGGTCGTCGCGGCCGTCGTCGCCCGGTCCTTGCCGTCCTTGCCGTCCCTCGCGCCCTCCGACGAATGCCAGGACCCGCGCAGGGTGCGGCGCCGCCGGTCCACCGCGTCCGTGAAGCGTGCGGCGAGTTCCTCCAGCACTTGGTCGGCCTCCGCCACGGCGTCCCGCGGACCGTCGACGAACCCGACGACCGCGTGCCGCATGCGTGAGGCGATGCGGTCGCACTCGTCGACCGGCAGAAGGGACGTGCCGTGTCCGCCGGGCTCGGCGGCGGCTGTCGTCGGTACCCGGCCCGCGACGGTGTCGGTGTCGGCGGGCACCGGGTCCCGGTGCCGGAGCGGCGTCCCGACCTCGCCGGAAGCGGGGAGCCCGTCCCCGGCACTCCGTTCGGAACCGGCCCCGGAACCGCGCGTTGCCCGGTCGAAGCCCGCATCCGTACCCGCTCCGGACCGCGTCGGCCCACCCAGGGCTGTCGTACCGCGAGGCTCCGTCGACGACGTCCGGCCCTTCTCGCCCGGGAGGACGGCCTCACCGGAGGGGGCGGCTCCGTCCGGCGACACCCCGTCGCCGGACCGTGCGGCCCGATCGGTCGAGCCACCCGCGCCACGGAGCCCGGCGGCGTCGGACCGTCCGGCTCCACGGGTGGGTACGGCCTCGCCACGGACGTCGGTCTCACCGTGCCGGTCGGCCTCGCGGGACCGTGCGGCCTCTGCGGCGGACACGGTCTCGGCGCGCTTCGCGGCGCGGGCACGGTCGTCGTCCGGCCGGCGGTTCTCCGGGTCGGCGCCCGTGTGCGGTGTCGCCGGCGGTGTCACGTCGGGTGTCGTGTTCGGTGTCACGTCACGCATGGCGGTCAGCCCTCCTTCGCCTGGTGCCGGTGGAAGCCCCGCGGCAGGTGGTGGCCGGAGCGCGAACCGTCCTGGCTCACGCTCTGCCCGCGCTCCTGCGCGTGTCGGCGGCCGGGCTCGTGGTCGGCGTGGCCGAGGAGGTCGTCGAAGAGGGCGCGGGCCTCGACCATGGCGGAGCGCATGTCCTCCGTGCCGGGGGCGCGGCCGTCGCCCGTGCCGGACACGGCCGTGCCCGTGTCCCGCGTACCGTCGCCGGTGGCGCGGACGCGTGCGACGCGGTGGATGCGGCGGTAGCCGTGGACCTGGTTCGGGTGGTGGACGGAGAGGGCGCCGAGCTGCTCCTCGTACTGGCCGCCGTCCGGGAAGCCCCGGGCGCCCGCCACCTCGGCGAGCAGCTGGTCCGCCTCGACGACCGCTTCCCGGGGCGAGTCGACGAACCGCTCCTGGGCTGCCGTCCAGCGGGCCTCGAACCGCTCGCGCTCGGCGGGCTCCAGCGGGCGCTCGCGCAGCCCGCCGTGCCGCTCCACGAGGGTGTCGAGCTCCCGCTCGGCAGCCTTGACGTCCCCGTCGTGGCGGGCGACGGCACGGTCGTACTCGGGCCCGAAGCGGCGCTTCAGACCGTGTCCTCCGTGCGGGCCGCGGGCCCGCACGGCCAGGACGGCCGCGACGGCGATGACGGCCGCCACGACCACGATCAGAGCGATGATCACTCCTGTGGACATGCCTTGCCTTCCGGTGTGTCGGCCCCACGGGCCGGTTCCCGATGCGGGTTGCCCGGACGGCCCCGTCCAAACGGCCCGCGGTATTGTCCACCCTTATTCGGTTGCGCGCCCGCCGGGCCGCCTTCGGAGAATGCCGCCCATGACGACGTCGCCGATCTGGACCATCACCGCCGAACCCTTCGACGCCCCGGACGCTCGCGCGCTCTGGCGGGCGTACTACACCGAGGTCAGCGACCGCTACTACCTGCTGCACGAGGGACGCCGGACCGACCCGGTCGAGCTGGAGCGGCAGATCGCAGCCCACTCCGGCGCCGAACTCGCCCCGCCTCTCGGGCAGTTGCTCGTCGGGCGGTACGGGGGCGCGCCGGCCGGCACCGCCGGTGTCCGGCTGTTGGACGCCACGACGGCCGAGCTGACCCGGGTGTTCGTCCGGGAGGGGCTGCGCGGCAAGGGGGGCGCCGCGCTGCTCGTCCGGGGTGCCGAGGACGCCGCCCGCGCGCTCGGCGCCACCCGGATGGTCCTCGACACCCGCGGCGACCTGGTCGAGGCCCGCGCCCTGTACGCCGGGCTGGGCTACACGGAGACCGAACCGCACAACGACGACCCGTACGCCGACCACTGGTTCGGCAGGTCGCTCGACGGCCAGGACCTCAGCTGAGCCGGTGGTCGGGCACCACGCGCCCGCTGTGCGGCTGCTCCCGGTCCGAGCCGCACAGCTCGCTGTTCAGCTCCTTGACGAGCTGGATCAGGTCGGTGGGCCGGTCCGGGCCCCACCAGTCGCCGAGCAGCTCGGCCAGCGACTCCTCGCGTACCTCGGCGAGCCGTTCGACGACCTCGCGGCCCTGGTCGGTCAGCACCATGTCGAGGCCCTCGCGCGCGGCGAGCCCGCGTCCCTCGACCTGGCGGACGGCCTCGATGACCGCCGGCAGCGGGACGGTGCTGCGCTCGGCCAGCATCGCCGGCTCGACACTGCCGCAGCGCTTGATCCGCAGCAGCAGCCAGCTCGACGCCGGAAGGAGATCCTGGCCGGCCCGGGCGGTGATCTTCCGGTAGACCTCGCGGCGGCCCTCACGGGTACCGAGGACGGACAGCGCCCGGCACACCTCGTCGTACGAGGACCGTTCCACCGGGTTGCTGGCGAGGGTCTCCGTCACATCGGGCGCGGTGACCGAGCCGCGCAGCGGGTCCTCCTTGAGGAACCAGGCCAGGACGAAGCCGACGAGGGCGACGGGGGCCGCGTACAGGAAGACGTCGGTGATGGCGGACGCGTACGCGTGCAGGGCCTGTGGCCGCAGGGTGGACGACAACTCGGCGATGCCGCGCGGGTCGGACTCGAGACCGTCCACCGACACCCCGGACGGGAGGCTCACGCCTCGGAAGGCGTCCGTCAGCTTGTCGCCGAGGCGGCCCGAGAAGACCGTGCCGAAGATCGCGACGCCGAAGGAGGCCCCGATCGAGCGGAAGAAGGTCGCGCCGGAGGTGGCGACGCCGAGATCCTCGTACGCGACGGCGTTCTGCACGATCAGCACCAGCACCTGCATGACGAGGCCGAGACCGAGGCCGAAGACGAAGAAGCAGGCACTCATCACGCCCGTGGAGCTGTGCTCGTCGAGCTGGTGCAGGAGGAGCAGGCCGAGGGTGGTGACGCCGGTGCCGACGATCGGGAACACCTTCCAGCGGCCGGTCCGGCTGACGATCTGTCCGGAGACGGTGGACGACAGCAGCAGGCCCGCCACCATCGGCAGCATGTGCACGCCGGACAGGGTCGGCGAGACGCCCTGCACCACCTGGAGGAAGGTCGGGAGGTACGTCATCGCGCCGAACATCGCGAAGCCGACGATGAAGCTGATCACGGCGGAGAGGGTGAAGGTGCGGATGCGGAACAGCTTGAGGGGGAGCACGGGTTCGGCCGCCCGCCGCTCCACGGCCACGAACGCCACGGCCAGGAGCACGCCGAGCACCGCCAGGCCGACGATCTGCGGCGAGCCCCAGCCCCACGTGGTGCCGCCGAGGGAGGCCACCAGGACCAGACAGGTGGCGACGGCGGCGATGAGGACGGTGCCGAGGTAGTCGATGACGTGCTTCATGGACCTGCGCGGAATGTGCAGGACCGTCGCGATGACGGCGAGGGCGACGACGCCGACGGGCAGGTTGACGTAGAAGACCCAGCGCCAGCTCAGGTGCTCGGTGAACAGGCCGCCCAGCAGCGGGCCGAGGACACTCGTGGCGCCGAACACCGCGCCGAACAGGCCCTGGTAGCGGCCGCGGTCGCGGGGCGGGACGATGTCGCCGACGATCGCCATCGACAGCACCATCAGCCCGCCGCCGCCCAGTCCCTGGACCGCTCGGAAGGCGATCAGCTGTGGCATGTTTTGCGCCATTCCGCACAGCGCCGAACCGATCAGGAAGATGACGATCGCGGTCTGGAAGAGCCTCTTGCGCCCGTACTGGTCACCGAGTTTGCCCCACAGCGGGGTCGCGGCCGTCGACGCCAGCAGGTATGCGGTGACCACCCACGACAGGTGCTCCATACCACCGAGCTCGCTGACGATCGTGGGCAGGGCGGTCGACACGATCGTCTGGTCCAGGGCGGCGAGCAGCATGCCGAGCAGCAGGGCGCCGATCGAGACGAGGACGTTTCCGGACACGTGTTCGTCGCGCGGATCCGCCGCCCTGCTCTGCGCGTCCAAGACCATGGATGCCTCCTGAGGCTCTGGTGACCCTTTCCATCGTGATCGGTGTGACCGGTTATGGCCTCTTGAGTCCTCTTACGACCTGACGGAATCCGACATTCCGGGGGTCCCGGACGGCGGGGTGTGTGGAGGATCTGCATAATCTCTGGAGTTTGAATGGGGAGGGGCGAACACGTGATCGATCCGACGGGGCACCAGGGGCGCTCGGGGCAGCAGGGACTGCCGTGCCCGGAGTGCGGGGCGCTCCGCGCGCTCGACAACACCCCGTCCTGCGCCTGCGCCCGGCGTGCCTCCGAGAACCTGCGCGACACGCGCACGACGGAGGCGGCCGCCGCGGAGGACTTCGATCCGTTGCGGATACGGCCCTACGTCGAGTTCGGCAACGAGTCCGGAAGCGAGTTCGAGAGTGCGCCCGCGGACGGCTTCGGGGGCGTACCCGCGGACGGGTTCGGGAACAGGCCCGCGGACGGGTTCGGGGGCGTACCCGCGGACGGATTGGGGAACAGGCCCGCCTCCCAGTCCGGGAGCGGGCCCGCCGGTGAGTTCACCGGCCGGCCCGGGGGCGAGTTCACGGGCCCGCCCGGGGGCGAGGCACAGGGCTCCGCCGGTGCGGCCGACGTGACCATGCCGCTGCCGACCGTTCCGGCCGCTCCGTCCGTGGCGTCCGCGCCGTTCGTGCCTGCCGACGCGACCATGCCCCTGCGTGCCGTGGACCCCGCCGGCCCGACGCCGGACATGACGGTGGCGCTGCCCACTCCCCTGGCGCGGTCCGCCTCCGAGCCCAGCACCACCGACCTGAGCCTGTTCGAGGCGGCGGACGTCGACTCCGCGCACCCCGGCGACGAGGAACCGCACCGCCCGCGCCGTCGCCGCACGCTGCTGGTGGCGGCGGCGGCCGCCGCCGTGGCCGTGGTGGCGGCCGCCGGGTTCGCCTCCGGGCTGTTCTCCTACGAGAAGCCGACGCGCGACGGGGCCGCCCCCGAGGACGTGCGGGCGGCCGTGCCCGACGCCTCGACCAGCGCGCCCTCCACGTCCGCGTCGGCGAGCCGTTCCCCGTCCCCGTCGGCGTCCGAGGCCTCGCCGTCGCCGTCCGAGAGCGAGAGCCCGTCGCCCTCCGCGTCGGAGTCGAGCGCCTCGCCCTCGGCGTCCCCGTCGGCCGAGGCCGGGCGGACGGCCACGCCGACCGCCCGGGTGACCGGCTCCCTGGCGCCCGGGAACGGTGCCGACAACCAGGACGACTCCACCGAGCCGGTCGTCCTGCGACGCGGCGACAAGGGCGCCGAGGTGACCGAACTCCAGCTGCGCCTGCGCCAGTTGTTCCTCTACAACGGCGAGGCCAGCGGCACGTTCAGCGGCGAGGTCGAGGACGCGCTGCGCAACTACCAGTATTCCAGGGGGACTACGGACGACGGTCTGGGCGTGTACGGGCAACTGACCCGAACCCGCCTGGAGTCGGAGACGAAGGAACCGTAGACCCCGCGCCACCGCAAGCCACGCGGATCCCCGCTCCCAGCCCCCACACTCCGCCACCCCACGCGAGCCCGGCCGGGACCACAGCCCCGACCCCGCGCCTCACGCCACGCGGAGCCGCACCCCGGCCTGCGCACCCCGCCACCCGCCCCACCCGAACCGAACCGCCTCCCGGCCGTGAGACCACGAACCGCAGAGGCGTCGCCGAATCACGCCACGTGGATCCGCGCCCCGGACTCCGTCGTCTCCACCCGCACCTCACGCAGATCCCGGACCACCACGTCGGGGTCGTGGGCGGCTGCCCGCGGGCCGACGCCCACGACCCGCATTCCGGCGGCGCGGCCGGCCGCTATGCCCGCCCCCGAGTCCTCGAACACCACGCAATCGGCCGGGGCGACCCCCAGCTCGGCCGCGCCCTTCAGGAAGCCCTCCGGGTCCGGCTTGCTCGCGCCCACCGACTCCGCGGTGACGCGCACCTCGGGGAGCGCCAGTCCCGCCGCGGCCATCCGGGCGGTCGACAACGGGACGTCCGCCGAGGTGACCAGGGCGTGCGGGACGCCCCGCAGGGAGGCGAGGAACTCCGGGGCGCCGGGCACCGGCACGACACCGCCCACGTCGGCGGTCTCCTCCGCCAGCATCCGCGCGTTGTCGGCGTGATTCAGGTGCATCGGCCGGCCGGGCAGCAGTACGGCCATGGAGGCGTACCCCTGCCGTCCGTGGACGACCTTCATGACCTCGTCCCCGTCGAGCCCGTGCGAGTCGGCCCAGCGCCGCCAGATCCGCTCCACGACGGCGTCGGAGTTCACGAGGGTGCCGTCCATGTCGAGCAGGAGGGCGCGGGCGGTCAGGACCGGCATGAGCAGCTCCAGGTAGGAAGAGACAAGGCGGCCCCGCCCGCCGGTCAGGGAAAACGAGCGGGAGCCACTTTGTTTCTCCACGGTACAAAACAATGCGGGTCCGCCGCCACCCCGGCCGGAAGTCGCCGGGGAGCGTTCACCCGCCGTTCGGCTCAGCCGGTGATCGCCTCCCACAGGCTCCACACCCCGAGGGCCAGCATCAGCAGCGCCGCGATCCGCGTGATCAGCTTCAGCGGCACCCGCTTCATCAGCGCCTTTCCGCCGACGATGCCGAGTCCGGCCACCGCCCACAGCGCCAGCACCGCACCCAGCCCGACAGAGAGCGGATCGTCGTAGCGGGCGGCGAGGTTCGCCGTCATGATCTGCGTGAGATCGCCGAACTCGGCGACGAGGATGAGCATGAAGCCCGTGCCCGCGACCTTCCAGAAGGACTGGTTCTCCGGCCGCCGGACCTCCTCCTCGCCTTCGTCCTTCTTCAGCAGCAGCACCGCCGCGCCGCCCAGGAACAGGACACCGGTCAGCGCCTGCACGAGCTGCTGCGGGAGCAGGGTCAGGACACTGCCCGCCGCGACGGCCAGCGCGACATGCAGCGCGAAGGCGGCGGCGACCCCGGCGAAGACGTACGAGGCGCGGTAGCGGGTGCCGAGGACGAGGCCGGCGAGCGCGGTCTTGTCCGGCAGCTCGGCCAGGAAGACGACGCCGAAGACGAGCGCCGTCACGGTGATGCTGATCAAGGTTCCTCGATCGGTCGGGGCTGCCCCACCGAGAGTCCTGAAGCCTCAGGAAAGACGCTTCGGGAAAGAAGACACCTCGGCACGGCAGCACACATGTCATCCCTGCCGTGCGGCACGGATGTGCACTGCTTGCCGAAGGTCTCGCTGGCCGGCCCTGTGACGGGTCTGCCTCCGGGCGCCGGCTCAGGCGAGCTGAGCAGTATGTCGACGGTCCGGCGAAGAGCTACTCCCCTTCTGCGTTCCCCATTGTACGAGATCGTTCTGCCATAAACCTTGTCGTGTCATGTACCCGTCACTAACTTCTAACCGGGCGCACACCTCCCCGCAACGTGCGGCCGCGAGCATTCCCTCGCTCGCGCTCCAACACCCCGCTTCTCCCCTGGAGTTCGCATGTCGAAGTTCTACGCGCGTGGACGGCTGAGCATACTCGCCGCCCTCACCGGCCTCATAGCCTCGGTCGGGCTCCTCAACTCCCCGACCGCCTCCGCCGCCCTCCCCACCCCGGTCAGCGCGGCCACCGCCCGCACCTACCTCGCCTCGCTCACCGTGAAGACCGAGAACCGCACCGGCTACGACCGGGACCTCTTCCCCACCTGGATCACCATCAGCGGCACGTGCAACACACGTGAGTACATCCTCAAGCGGGACGGTACGAACATCGTCACCAACTCCGCCTGCACCGCCACCAGCGGCAGCTGGTACTCCCCGTACGACGGCGCCACCTGGACCGCCGCCTCCGACCTCGACATCGACCACCTGGTCCCGCTCGCCGAGGCCTGGGACTCCGGGGCCAGTGCCTGGACCACCGCCCAGCGTCAGGGCTTCGCCAACGACGTCACCCGCCCGCAGCTGATCGCCGTCACGGACAACGTGAACCAGTCCAAGAGCGACCAGGACCCGGCAGAGTGGATGCCGTCGCTCACCTCGTACCGCTGCACCTACGTCCGCGCCTGGGTGCAGGTGAAGTACTACTACGACCTGTCCGTCGACTCCGCCGAGAAGAGCGCGCTCACCAGCTACCTCTCGAGCTGCTGATCGACTCGCGCCCGCAGGGATCTCCCCACTCCCCTCCGTCGTTCCGTACCGTACGGGGCGACGGAGGAGGGTGATCGCGTGACCGAACTGCGGCTGGGGCCACTGCTGAGATACGCCGACGGCTCGACGGCGACCGTCTGGGTCGAGGCGAGCCGCCCGTGCACCGCCCGGGTGCGCTGCGCGGACGGCGCCGACGGCACCGCCCGCACCTTCCAGGTGGCGGGCCACCACTACGCCCTCGTCCCGGTGACGGGCCTGACGGCGGGCACGGCCACGGCGTACGAGGTGTTCCTCGACGGCACCCGCGTGTGGCCGCTGCCCGACTCCCGCTTCCCGCCCTCCGAGATCCGCACCCCCGCCGAGGTCGGCGCCGACGACGACGCCGGCGAAGTGGTCCGGGTGGCGTTCGGCTCCTGCCGCTGGGCGGCGCCACCGGCCGGCGGAAACGACCCGGTCGGCCCCGACGCCCTGGACAGCCTGGCCTCGCGCCTCGCCGCCGATCCGGCGGCCGAACGGCCGGACGTACTGCTCCTGCTGGGCGATCAGGTGTACGCCGACGAGGTGTCCGACGCGACCCGGAAACGGATCGCCACCCGCCGCGGCCTCGCCGACCCGCCGGGCGCCGGGGTCGCGGACTTCGAGGAGTACACCTGGCTCTACTACGAGTCCTGGCTCGACCCCGAGGTGCGCTGGCTGCTGTCCACCGTGCCCAGCTGCATGGTCTTCGACGACCATGACGTCATCGACGACTGGAACACCTCCGCCGCCTGGCTGGCCGACATGCGGGCCACACCCTGGTGGCGTGAGCGGCTGCTGAGCGGCCTGATGTCGTACTGGGTGCACCAGCATCTCGGGAATCTCTCCCCGGCCGAGCTGGCCGCCGACCCGCTCTACGCCGCCGTACGCGAGGCCCCCGACGGCACCGACGAACTGCGCGCCTTCGCCGCCCGCGCCGACGCGGACGCGGCGTCGGCGCGGTGGAGCTACCGGCGCGACTTCGGGCGGGTGCGGCTGCTGATGGTCGACAGCAGGGCGGCGCGGGTCCTCGACGAGGACGGGCGCTCGATGCTCGACCCCGGCGAGCGGGCCTGGCTGC
This sequence comes from Streptomyces sp. NPDC088157, assembly GCF_044741545.1. Lineage (NCBI taxonomy): Bacteria > Bacillati > Actinomycetota > Actinomycetes > Kitasatosporales > Streptomycetaceae > Streptomyces > Streptomyces sp. NPDC088157. The sequence continues at coordinate 929,485 of NZ_JBIUSU010000001.1, read as the reverse complement.
GCGAACAGGTCCTGGACGGTCCCGGCTCCTACGACCACCTCCTGATCGGCACCTCGCTGCCCTGGCTGCTGCCGCATCTGGTGCACGACGCCGAGGCGTGGGACGCGGCCCTGTGCCGGGGCGAGCGCGGGGCGCGCTGGGCCCGCGTCGGGGAGAAGATACGGCGAGGGGCGGATCTGGAGCACTGGGCGGCCTTCCCGGAGTCCTTCTCCGCGCTGGCGGAGCTGATCGCCGAGACGGGGACGGGGGCGTCGGCACCGGCGAGCGTGCTCGTGCTCTCCGGGGACGTGCACCACGCGTACGTGGCCGAGCCGCGCTGGCACGAGGGCCCCGGCCCCGACGCGCGGGTGCTCCAGCTCACCTGCTCCCCCGTCCACAACTCCGTTCCCGTGTCGATCCGGGTGGGCTTCCGCTTCGGTTGGAGCGCCGTGGCCCGGGCACTCGGCCGCGGTCTCCGCCGGCACGGCCGCTGTCCCCGGCCGCCCGTCCACTGGCGGAAGAAGGGCGGACCGTGGTTCGGCAACCAGCTCATGTTCCTCACGCTGCGCGGGCGTTCGGCCCGGCTGCGGCTGGAGAAGGCGGGCGGCGACGGGGCGCTGACGAAGGTGGCGGAGTCCGACCTGACCTCCTGAGGAAGGGCCGGGACATGGCCGTGGGTGGCGAAGGAGGTGGAGACGGTCTCCTGCACGGCGCTGGTGCGGGCGTCGGCCCGGCCCACTCGCGCGAACAGCCCGGCCCGGACGGCTGGTACACCCCGCTCAACGGCTTCCTGTCCATCGGCCCGCCGCGCCGAGGAGCCGGCCGCTCCCGTGGCGGCGGGGGCCGTGGAGGTGCTCGGCCGCCGGCTCGAGGTGCGGGAGGAGGACGGGGCCTGGCGGGCGCACGCGCCGGGGGTGCCGGGCTCGGCCGTCCGTGTGACGACGCTCATCGAGGCGCGGCTCCCGGAACCGGACGTCCGCCGCACCACCGACGAACTGCCGGCCCGGCTGCGCAGGACCGGCCGGTGCCGCCTCCACACGGTGGACGGACACGTGACCGTGCGGACCGGACGTGACGCCGCGCCTCACGACCTGATGGGCAGTCAAGACCGGTCGCACGCACGGCGGTTCGCCTCCGAAGTGCCCACGGAAGACGTGCACCGGGTCACCGCTGCGGGCCCCCGGCCAGGAGTGGATTCGGTCACGCTTTCGGATGCGGACGCGGCCGCGAGAGCCGCTCCCCAAACGGCGATCAGGGAGGTCGAACCCCTTACGGAACCCCAAGCGGAACCCCCGGGGGAACCTCACCCGTGGCTAAAAGTTGAACTTGCAAGCATCGATCAGGTCCGCTTAACGTGTGTCGCTCATTCGGTACCGCCGCCCCCACCGACCGGTCCATCCCCCATCCGGGACCGGCCCGACCGAAACCGAAGGAGCACCCCCCACCATGTCCGCTCGCCTCAACGCCGCACAGCCGTACGCTGTCGGCCTCTTCCGCATCGTCGTGGGCCTTCTCTTCGCCTGCCACGGCGCGGCCTCCCTCTTCGGCGTCCTCGGCGGCGCCGCCGGCACCGACGGCGGCACGCTCGACGCCGGCGCCTGGCCGGGCTGGTACGCGGCCGTGATCCAGCTGGTCTGCGGCAGCCTGGTGCTGCTCGGCCTCGGCACCCGGGCCGCCGCGTTCCTGGCCTCGGGCTCCATGGCGTACGCCTACTTCGACGTGCACCAGCAGGGCGCCCTCTGGCCGATCCAGAACGGCGGCGAGGCCTCAGCGATGTTCTGCTGGGCCTTCCTGCTGCTGGTGTTCACCGGTTCCGGCGCCCTCGGCGTGGACCGTCTCTTCGCCGGCCGCACGGCCACCGAGCGGGAGCCCGCGGCGCGCAAGGCCACGGTCTCCGCCTGACCCACGGTCCGAACGGCACCGCGATCCGCGGTCACCCGGGCTCTCTCCGTGCCCGGGTGACGGCGGATCAGCACGTGGTGCCCGCCACGGGTGAACGTGTTGTACCGAACACATGAGCCCCCCGTGAATCTGCTGTCACACCCCGGGCGTACGCTGTATGGCTGTTCATTGGCCGCACCTGCCGCTCCCCCGCGACACAGCGGCACGGTCGGCCGTCACGGGGGAGACACGGGGAGTCAGCGGTGGTCGAAAGTGTGGGGGCTTTGCTCGGCAGCCCATGGATCTACGCGGTGGTGGGCCTGTCGGTCCTCCTCGACGTGTTCCTGCCGGTGCTGCCCAGCGGGGTGCTCGTGATCACCGCGGCCACGGCCGCGGCGGCGGGCTCGGGCGCGGCGACCGGCCAGGTCCCGCACGACGTACCGGACATCATGGTCCTGATCCTCTCCGCGACGACCGCCTCGGTGCTGGGCGACCTGGTGGCCTACCGGCTGGCGTGGCGCGGCGGTGAGCGCCTGGACCGGGCGATCTCCCGCTCCCGCCGGCTGACCACCGCGCAGGAACGTCTCGGCGACGCACTGGCCCGGGGCGGCGGCGCCCTGGTGGTGCTGGCCCGCTTCGCCCCCGCCGGCCGTTCCGTCGTCTCCCTCATCGCGGGCGCCGCCCATCGCCGCCCCCGTGAGTTCCTCCCCTGGTCCGCGCTGGCGGGCCTGTCCTGGGCGGGCTACAGCGCCGCCCTCGGCTACTTCGGCGCCCACTGGCTGGGTACGACCTGGCTGGCGACGGGGGTGTCGGTGCTCGCGCTGTTGGGCGCGGGGGCGGCCGCGGCGTACGTGATGCGACGGCAGCCGGCGGCGTAGGGCACGGCGGGCGGCGAAGGGCACGGCGGGCCTGGGCAGGGCCCGGCGGGCCTGGGCAGGGCCCGGCTCCTCTCCGACGGGCACGCCCGCGCCGCGGGTCCGGCAAGCCGATCCGCGCGCCGACGGGGCGCCGGGCCCTGCTCCGAGGGCCTGCCGGCACCGGACCCCCGCTCCGAGACCTGAGCGCCGGTCCGGGCCCTGTGCGCGCGCTCAGGCCGCCGTGCTCCGGCCGGCCCCGCGCACCTCCAGCCCGTCCAGCAACTCCGCCGTGGCCGCGGCGATGGCCTCGACCGCTCGCTCGAACACCTCCCGGTTGTGCTCGGCCGGCGCCCGGAAACCGGACACCTTACGGACGTACTGAAGGGCGGCGGCGCGCACCTCGTCCTCCGTCGCCTCCTCGGGCAGGGCGGGGGGACGCAGCGTCTTGATACTCCGGCACATGTCCTCCAGTCTGCCTCGGCACCCCGGCCCGGTGCCACGATCACCTCCGAGCCGGCCACCGCATCCGCGGGGCCGACCGTCCGTCCGCGCCCCGCAGGCCCTCCCCGCCCGCAGGTCCTCCGCACCCCGCCGACCGTCTCGCGCCGCCGGCCGTCTCGCCCCGCCGGACGAGACGGCCGCCCGGTGGGCGAGGACCGCGCCGCTACCCGCCGACGGCGTCGAGGCCGGTGCGCAGGTCGACGTACCAGTCGTTGGATCTGATCGGGTTCCCCTTCGGGTACTCGAAATCGGCCTGCCCGAGCAGTGTGAATCCGGCCTTGCGGCACACCCGGTTGGACGCGGCGTGCTCCACCTTCGGGAACGCGTGCAGAGCGGGGTGGCCGCCCTGGCCGGCCAGCTGCCGTACGACGCCGACGAGCGCCCGGGCCGCCGTCGCGGCGAGCCCTCTGCCCTGGAACTCGGGCAGGATCCCCCAGCCCGTCTCCCAGACCCGCTCACCCCGCCACTCGCGCTCCCAGTACCCGATCGAGCCGACGGTCTCGCCGGTGTCCGCGAGCGTGACCCGGTACATGCGCCCGGAGGACGGCTCGACATAGCGCCGATGCCGGTGGGCGAGCCTCTCCTCGCTCTCCGGGCCACCCAACTGATCCGTCATGGCGGGGCTGTTGGTCCGCTGCAGGAGCCAGAAGTCGCCCTCCGCCCAGGGCACCAGCCGCACCTGTTCCACGTCCCGTTCCTCCATGCGCGTCACCCCAAGGACTGTCCCGTCGTCCCCGGCGGGCGCACGACGACAGCCACGGCACCTCACCGCGTCGTCGGAACGCCCGAATACATCCAGTATGCGGACATGCCTCCGCCTCGCGACGCACCGCATGGTGAAGCCGCGCGCTGACCCACCAGGGCTTGCGGGACGACCCTTGGGCCGTGTCCGGCATCGGCGGTTCGCGGCAGCCGTGCGACGCTGCAGGGAGGAACAGTCAGCGCGGGGCCGGGGGCCCGGCCGTGCCTACGGCCCCCCACCGGGGGCGGGAAGTGGAGGGAAACCAGTGCCCAGCACCACTCCGCACAGTCCGGCCTCCGCACTCCCTGTTCTCGCCTACGACGGGGACTGCGGCTTCTGCCGGACGTCCGTCGACCGTATCCGCGACCTCGCCGCACCGGCCCTGGAAGCGGTTCCGTGGCAGTTCCTGCCCGGGGAGTCGATCGCGCCGCATCTCGAACGGCTGGACCGGGAAGTGCTGTTGCTGCGCGGCGGCACGGTCCTCGCGGGCGGGGCCGACGCGCTGGCCCGCTGGCTGGGCACCTCGCCGTCCGCCGCGTACCGCACCCTCGCCGCCGTCCTCCGGCTGCCCGGCGTGCGCACCCTGGCCCGCCCGGTCTACCGCTGGGTGTCGCGCAACCGCCACCGCCTGCCCGGCGCCACCCCCACGTGCGCGATCCCACCGCGCGCCGGGTGAGGACCCTCGCGGGTCACCACGGCACCCATGAGCGCCGTCGACTGCTCGATGGGGTTCCCGCGAAGGCGTCGTCAGAGGATGTCGTAGGTCAGGTGCGTCGCGGTCGACGTCGAGGTCACGCTCCGCTGCACGAGCGTGCGCGGTGCCGCGCCGGTGAACAGTGGCGTCCCGGCGCCCAGCACGACGGGTGCGAGGTGCAGCGTCAGCGCGTCGACCAGCCCGGCGGCGAGCGCCGAGCCGATGGTGGCGCCCCCGCCCATGAGGACGACGTCGAGGTCCTTGCCGCTGTCCGCCGACGCCGCCTCGGCCCGCTCGCGCGCGGCGGCGACGGCGTCGGCCAGGCCGGTGGTGACGAACGTCCAGTCGAGACCGCTGAGCCGCACCGACTTCGGCGGTGAGCTCGTCACGACGACGAACGCGGGCCTGCCGACCTCGGCGGCGCCGTAGCCGGTCCTGTCGTCCCATCCGTCGGGTCCGTCCACCACGTCGAAGAGCCGGCGGCCGAGGACGACGGCGCCCGAGCGGGCGGTCCCCTCACGCAGATGGCGGCGGTCGTCGGGGTCGTCGGAGAACGCCCACGTGTGCAGGGCCTCGCCGCCGGTGCCCAGACCGTTGCCCGGGCCGGGGTCGGGTCCGGTGACGAAGCCGTCGAGGGAGACCGAGATGTCAGCGATGATTCGAGTCATGTCAGGGCAGACCCGATCCGCCGCCCCGACTCATCGCTCGATCACGAACCGCTGCCGGACGCGCGGAGAGGGCGGATCCCTCCAGACGCAATCGAACGGACGTTCACACGAACACCCCCAAGGAGCTCGCCTCTCAAATTCGAACAGGCGTACCATTGCCGGGTGGCTACGACCTATGACTTTCCGAGCGACCTGCGCGCCGGTCAGGAGGAGCTGCATCAGGTCAGGGCCGAGTTGTCGGCCCTGCTGAAGCGGCTGCCCTGGTCGGTCGAGCCCCTGGACGGCTTCAGTGACAACACGGGCTGGCGCAAGACCGAGCGCCCCGCGTCCCCCGGCTGGACGGCCGACGAGCAGGCCGAGGTGGAGAAGCTCCGCCGACGGGAGCACGAGCTCGCGGTGTTCGTGACCTGCCACCGGTACTGGGCGGAGGTCGCGGCCCCGGACCGGGTGGAGGCACGCATGAGCCTGAAACACGCCCACGAGACCCCACCGGGGGTCGGCGGCGACTAGCACCCGTCCCAGCCCATCGGGACGCCCCGGCCCCGACCCCCATCGGGGCGTCCGCACCCGGACACGCGAGAGGGCCCCCGGATCTCTCCGGGGGCCCTCTCGCTCTCCTGGTGGGCGCGGACGGTTTCGAACCGCCGACATCCTGCTTGTAAGGCAGGCGCTCTACCCCTGAGCTACGCACCCAGGACGAGTCGACAGCCTACATTGCCCGGGGCCGTGCCCCGCAAACCCGTATCGGGGGTTAGCCCCACCCCGATACGGGAGCGGGCCGGATCGTCCGTTGGCCGATGGCTCCCTAGTGTCGTCAGGGCAACGCAAAGCAGCCCAGGGGGAGATCACCATGGCCCGTACGACTCGTTCCACCCGCGCGGTCCTCGTCACCGGGGTCGTCGTGGCCCTCGCCGCCGGCGCGACCGGCTGCGGCGCCTCCGCCGCCGACGACGAGGATCCCGATCACCGGTCCTTCGCCGTTCAGGGCCGCACGCTCACGATCGACTCCGACGACTCGGCGCTCGAGATCGTCGCGTCGGACACGGCGAAGGCGGGCACGGTCGACGTCACCCGCTGGTTCCAGGGGTCGGTCACCATCGGCAAGGAGCCGAAGGTGACCTGGTCGATGAAGGACGACCGGCTGACGCTGCGGATGCGCTGTTCCGGCGTGGTCGCCGACTGCGCCGCCAAGCACCGCGTCGAGGTGCCCCGGGGTCTCGCCGTGAAGGTCGAGAGCGACGACGGCAGCGTCCGGGCGCAGGGCTTCCGGGACGCGCTGAGCGTGCGCACCCAGGACGGCTCCGTGCACGTCACCGACTCCAGCGGACCGCTGGAGCTGCGCAGCGACGACGGTTCCGTCCGCGCCGAGGTCTCCTCGCGCACGGTGAACGCGCACACCGAGGACGGCTCGGTGCACCTCACCCTGAGCGCCGTACCGGACCGGGTGGAGTCGGTCAGCGACGACGGGTCCGTGACGATCGCGCTGCCCGAGGCGACCTACCGGGTGACCACCAGGACCGACGACGGCGGAGTGGACGTGTCCGTGCCGCGCGACGAGTCCAGCGCGCATGTCGTGAACGCCCGCAGCGCCGACGGCAAAGTCACCGTCAGGAACGCGAACTGACCGACCCGTGTGTTCGTCCTTAACCGGTGGGAGAATGACACCGGGCAGGGCGGATCACAGCACGGGAGAGGGATGTGACGGCGACACCAGCGCAGCCGTATTCGCCGTTGGTGCCGCGCGCACAGCGCCGCGCGCGCCGCCGTGCGTTCCCCCGACTTGGACCGCTCCGGCCGCTCCGTCCACTCCCGGCGCTCCGCGTGCTTCCGCCGTCGCGTGCGCTGCAGGACACCCTCACCCTCGTCGCCCTGCCCCTCGTGGCCGCCCTCGCGCTGCCCGCCGCGTTCGCCGGCGGTGGCACACGACGCTGGTTCGGCGGCCGGGCGGAGGGACAGCGGGCCGAGGCCCAGGCCGCGAAGGACGCGGCGGCGGCCGCGTTCTACGAACTGGACACCGCCCAGCGCGACCTGCGGATCTCGATCGAGACGATCACGGCCGTGGACGACTCGCCGGCGGCCCGGCGCGCGGTCTCCGACTTCGAGGCCGTCGGCCGGCGGATCGACGAGGCCAGCCACCAGTACATCGACGCCGTCGACGCCCACGACCTGGACCGGGACGACCTGGAGGCCTCGGCGGCCGCCCAGGCGCGCACCGAGCTGACCCGCGCCAAGGACGAGCTGGGCCGCGTCAAACAGGAGCTGGACCGGTTCGCCGACGGGCTGGGTCCGCTGCTCGGCAAGGCCGAGACCCAGCTGGCCCGCCTCGCGCCCGCCGTGGAGCGGGCCCGGCAGGCGCTGCTGGCCGCGTCGAACGCGCTGGACGCCGTACGGGAGAGCGGGCTGCGGGCGGACGACCTCGCGGCGCGGCTGGCGGCGCTCGCGCCCGAGCTGACGAAGCTGAACCAGGGCGCGGGACAGCACGGCGTGCCGCACACGCTCGAGCGGGCGGAGCGGGTGGCGCGGGAGGCGGAGGCGGTCCGGGCGGAGGCCGGGCGGCTGCCCGAGCGGGCCGCCGAGATCGACCACCGGCTCGTCTCGCTGCGTACCCGCGCACAGGCGCTGACGACCCGCTCGGGGCAGGTGGAGCCGATCCTGAGCGAGCTGCGGCGACGGTTCTCGGCGGCCTGCTGGCAGGACCTCCAGCACGTTCCCGACCAGGCCGGGGAGCATGTCCGGCAGGCCGAGGCGAAGCTCAGGGAGGCGCAGAACGCGCGGGACGCGCAGCGCTGGCCGGACGCCATCGCGCTGCTGTCGACGGCACGCGCGCTGCTGAACACCACGGACGAGGCGGTCTCGGCCGCCGGTGACCGGCTGACCAGGCTGAACGCAGTGCAGAAGGATCCGCAGGCGGAGATCGACCGGACCCGGTTCGCGATCCGGGACGCCCAGCGGCTGGCCATGGCGGGGCGCAACACCCCGGACCCCCGGCACGCGCGCCCGCTGGACGACTCGGTGGCCCGGCTGGAGCGGGCGATCGCCACGCTGGAGGGCCGGCACCCCGACTACTGGCACTTCCTGACCGAGACGGAGGCGGTCCGGCGGGCGGTGGCGGCCGTGGTGGCCGGGATCCGTGAGGAGCGCGGCACGGGGCACTGACACCGCCCCGACATTGCCGCCGAGGCCCGGCGGGCGGATATTGAAGGTACGTACGGCCTTCCAGCGGCGCATCCACCCCCAGGGAGCGGAGATGGCCACACACGCACTGCACGGCCGGTCCAGGCGGCGGATCAAGTTCAACGAGCATCTGCCGGTCGATCACCGTCTGAACCTGGTCTACCGGATCGGCGCCGGGCTGATGGGCCTGGGTCTGATCATCTTCGGGATCTTCGGCCTCATCGACAAGATCGGGTTCTTCGACACCGGCGGGGACGAGGTGTGGAGCCTCAACACCAACGGCGCGCTCAGCTGGCTGTCGGTCGCCGTCGGACTGCTGCTTCTGGTGGGCATGGTGATCGGCGGGAACTTCGCGTCCACGCTGAACATGACCCTCGGTGTCCTCTTCGTCCTCAGCGGCTTCGTGAACATGGCCCTGCTGGACACCGACTACAACTTCCTGGCCTTCGAGATCCAGAACTGCATGCTCAGCTTCGTGATCGGCATCCTGCTGCTCGTCTTCGGGATGTACGGCAGGGTCGGATCGGCCCTGCCGCACGACAACCCCTACTGGCGGGCCCGCCACCCCGAACTGGCGGAGGAGCGGGACCGTCAAGTGGAGCGGCGGCGGGAGGAGTTCCCGGCCTGAGTCACCGGACCGGTCAGGTGCGGTAGGCGTAGAAGTACGCGGTCGGGTACGACGAGACGAGGCTCGCCACCGACCGGCGCAGGGTGTTGTTCGAGTGGTACGTCACGTACGGCACGCCGTTGCTCTTGGCCGTGACGATCATCGTGTGGTCCTTGGACCCGTCCCGGTCGAAGTCCATCTGGAGGACGTCGCCGACCTCGAGCTGGTAGACGTTGGCGAGCGGGGTGGTCCGCTTGGAGTTCTGGGCGAACCAGGACCATTCGTTGACGCCGACGAACGAGTCCGACTGGATGTCGGCGTTGCCGAACCACTTGGTGTAGTCGTACACGTAGCCCGGGACGTGCTTCCAGCCGCCGGCCTTCAGGGACTGGCTGACGAAGTTGGTGCAGTCGCCGCCTGCCCCGTGGCCGTTGTAGTCCGGGTAGTCCTTGTTGTAGACGTTCCAGTACTTCTCGGCGTAGGTCGCCATCGCCTTGTAGTCGTAGGCGGTGCCGGTCTTCGGGACGGCGGCCGGGTTGCGGGTGGTCGCGGCGCGCGGCGCGTTCGGCATCGTGTCGTCCGCGGTGGTCACCTTCACGGACGGCGTCGGCTTGGAGAGCGTGTTCACCGCGAGGCCACCCTGGTCGGTGTCCTGGATCGTGGTGAGCTGCCAGTTGCCCTGCCGGTCGGCCTTGAACGTCAGCTCGTGCTTGGCCTGGAAACCGGTGGTCTTCGGCGCGTCACCGCGGGCCTGCGCGTAGGTCAGCGTCGTGGTCTCGGTGACGTCGGCCTTGGCGGTGCGGCCCGTCACGCGCGTGGCGTTGAGGGTGACGGTGGTGGTGGCCCTGCTGTACTTCTCGCCGGCCTTCGCCAGCTTGTCCTTGCGCTCGCCCAGGGAGGACAGGGTGGTGTCCTCGGTGCGGGCCGTGCCGGAGGACAGCTTGACGTCGCCGGAGAAGCCGTCGGTCAGCGGCTTCGTCCGGTCGCCCTGCTTGCCGGTGACCAGCGCGTCGGTGCGGTCGGTGAAGACCGCGTCCGCGAGCCGCTGGAAGGTGGCCTTGGTGCCTGAGTCCACCGTGGGGTCGTCGACGACCGCGGCTCCGGCGGACCAGTTGGGCAGCAGAGCCACTCCGGCGACGACCGAGGTGGCGGCTGCCCCGAGTATCGCGACTCGGCGGCGCGTCGCGCTCAATTTCCTTGACTTCACTGATGTTTCCCCTCTTGCCCCGGCGGAGGGATGCCGGGAGAGGCATCTTTGCATGTCATGTGCAGCTCGTGTGAAGAGGGTTACGGTTGAGGTTTGGTTACTACTTCACGACGGTCGCCCAGTCCGGATTCTGTGCCGGGTCCAGGGCGCGCAGCTGGTTCAGCGTCGCGGGCGTCTGCACGTCCATCCAGTCGGCCAGCTCCTTGAAGGACACGCACTTGACGTCCTTCTTGGTGCACACGTTCGCGATGACCTGGTCGACGGCCTTCATGTAGATGCCGCCGTTCCACTCCTCGAAGTGGTTGCCGATGAACAGGGGGGCCCGGCTGCCGTAGTACACGCGGTTGAAGCCGGCCATGTAGGCGTCGAGGGTCTCCTGCTGCCACTCGGAGTACTTGGCGGGGTCGCCGTCGGCCTGGCCGTCGGACTGGTTGGCCAGGAAGTTGAAGTCCATCGACAGGCCCTGGTACTTGCCGCCGTCGTACGGGAGCAGCTCGAGCGGGAAGTCCCACAGGCCGTTCTTCTTCGCCGGCCAGATCTGGAAGTCACCGGTGGAGCTGGCGTCGTAGCGCCAGCCGTAGCTCTTGGCGGCCTTCAGCAGGTTCGCCTGGCCCTCCAGGCAGGGCGCCCGGCCGCCGGTGACCTCCTTCTTGAAGTCGAAGGGCAGCGCCGGGATGTCCTTGTAGCCGGTGTTGGTCTTCCAGTTCTCCACGAACTTGTAGAACTGGTCTATCTCGCTCTTCCACTCGTCGACGCTCCAGAAGCCGCCGCCCTTGGCTCCGCAGAAGTGGCCGTTGAAGTGGGTGCCGATCTCGTTGCCCTCCTTCCACGCCTCTCCGAGCTGCTCCAGCGTGGTGCGGATGTGCTCGTCGGTGGGGAAGCTGATCGCCGCCGACCCCACGGGGTGCTGCGGCGGGGAGTACAGGTCCTTCTTGCTCTTGGGCAGCAGGTAGATGCCCGTGAGGAAGAAGGTCATGTTGGCGTTGTACTTCTCGCCCAGCTCCCGGTAGTGCTCGAAGAGCCTGTCGTCGCCCTGCAGCGCGCCGTCCCAGGAGAAGACCACGAACTGGGGCGGCTTCTCGCCGGGCTTGAGCGGGACCGGCTTCAACTGCCCCGTCTGCGGCCCGGTGTACGAGGTGGAGCCGTCCCCCAGCACGTGGGTCTTGCCGTCCCACTTCGGCTCCTTGGTGGCCGACGCCTTCTTGCTGTCCCCCGAGGAAGCGGTCGGCTGGGTGTTGGCGGTGCGGTTGAGCACCAGGTAGCCCGCCACCAGGGACGCGACGACGAGGAGCGCCGCGAGCGTCAGGAACCCCGGGTGCGTGGCGGCGGGGCGGCGCGTTGTTGCCGGGGCCTTGCGGCGGCGGCCCGACGGTGACTTCATGTGCGGATCTTTCTCCGGATTCTGGGGAGGCGGGTGCCCGGTTTCGGTGGTCAGCCGAGCGGGCGCATGGCACCTGACCAGATGCCGTACGGGACGCTGTCGTCGGTCGTGCCGGCGATGCCCTTCAGGGGAAGCGGTTCGAGGCTCTTGGTGAGGTCGATGCGGTAGACGACGACGGCCGTGGACACGGCCTTGGCCGTGCCGACGTACCAGGCGGCGGTGTCGTCCTGGGTGGTGCCGGCCTTCCCGGCCACCCGGCCGAGCGATCCGGCCCGGGCGGCCTCCCGCTGCGAGGCGGGTACGTCGTCCGGGTGGGCGGTGCTGAAGGAGTCCGCGAGCGCGGAGTTGACCTCCTCGGCCACGTCGGCGCCGAAGGCCCGGCTCGCGTCCGGGGTGTCCAGGACGACCTTGGTGCCGTTCCTGGTGATCAGGCGCACCGAGTAGGGCTCCGTGTGCTTGCCGCCCGCGGCGAAGGTGGAGTAGCCGCTCGCCATGCGGATCGCGCTGGGGGTGGAGCTGCCCGTGGACAGCGCGGGCACCTGCGCGCCGAAGCTGGAGGACAGCAGCCCGGACTTCTCGGCGGTGAGGCGCACCATGTCCAGTCCGGCGTCCATCCCGAGCTGCATGAACGGCGTGTTCACCGACAGTTCCAGGGCCCGGTGCAGGGAGATCTGCCCGTAGGACCTGCCTCCGTCGTTCTTGGCGGCCGCCTTGTTGCCGCTGCGGTCCCAGTACGGGCCCTCGGGGGTCGTCACCGGCACCAGGTTGTCGCCGTCGTAGAGCGTCTCCCCGGTGACCGTTTCGGTGTCCCCGTCGCGGGTCTTGTGGATGCCGTGCTCCAGGCCGGCCGCGTACACGAAGGGCTGGAAGGCCGAGCCTGCGGGCACGGTGGTGGCGTTGGACTCGTTGTAGCCCTGCGTACGGTGGTCGGGACCGCCGTAGACGGCGAGGATCCGCCCGTCGGAGGCCACCGAGGAGGCGCCGTAGTGCGCGGTCTTCGCGCCCTTCGGATCGTCCTTCAGGGCCTTCTTGCGGGCCTTGGTGACGGCGTCGGTGAGCTGGGCCTCACGCTTCTTGTCGAAGGTCGTGTAGATCTGGTAGCCGCCCAGGTCGAAGTCCTTGTCGGAGATGTTCCCGGCCTTCTTGGCGTACTGGGAGGCGAGCTCCACCAGGTAGTCGCTCTGCTCACCGGTGTCGTACAGCGGGTTGGACTTGAGCGGCTCGGGGAACTTCGTGTACTCGGCGCGCTCGGCCTTGGACAGTTTGCCGATGTCGACCATCCGGTCCAGGGTCCAGGACCAGCGCTCCACGGCCCGGGCGCGGTTGGCCTGGCTCAGGGTCGGGTCGTAGAGGCCGGCGCCCTTGAGGAGGGAGGCGAGGAAGGCCGCCTCGCTGGCGTTGAGCTCGCCGACGTCCTTGCCGTAGTAGGCCTGGGCGGCGCGCTGGATGCCGTAGGTGCCGCGGCCGAACCAGCTGGTGTTGAGGTAGCCCTCGAGGATGTCGTCCTTGCTCATCTGGTTGTCGAGCTTGAGGGAGATCATGGCCTCGGTGAACTTGCGGCTCACCGTCTGGTTCTGGTTCAGGTAGACGTTCTTGACGTACTGCTGGGTGATCGTGGAGCCGCCCTGGGTGTCTCCCTGGCCGATCGTGCGGAACAGGGCGCGGCTGATGCCCTTGAAGGAGATGCCGGGGTCGCTGTAGAAGCTCGCGTTCTCGGCGGCCAGCACCGCCCAGCGGACGTCCTCCGGGATGTCCTTCAGCGGCATCGCCTGCCGCTGCACCCAGCCGGTGCGGGCCATCGGCGTCCCGTCGGCCCAGAAGTACACGTTGTCCTGCTGGGTGGCGTACGAGTTGATGTTGTCCGGGACGTCGGTGGCCGCGTACGCGACGACCAGGAGCATGCCGCTCAGTCCTATGGACGAGAGGACACCGCCGAGGCACTGCCGCCAGGAGGGTATCCAGCGCCGCCAGTCGGTACGGCCCGGGCGCGGGTACTGCGGGCGCAGCTTGCGGGCGTAGGGCGTGACACGAGCCACATATGGAGCCAGCGAGGCGAGGACCGGGGCGAGCCGCGGGCCGAGAACCGAAGAAATCTTGACAAAAAGGGAAGGAGTAGGTGCTTTTCGCGGGTTTTTCGACGAACGCGGTCTTTCTCTACCCTTTTCCTCATCCTCGGGCATATCCGGCAACACCGGTATGTCCGATACCCGCAGTTGCATGGTCTCGTCCGCCTGGAAAGAGGCAGGGACCTTCAACTGCATGGTGGCATCCGGCTCCTGGGGCTCCTCCCCCTGCCCCGCCTGGGTCACGACGCGTCTCCCTCCGCACTCCGTATTGCTCGCAGGCAGACGTACAGACTTACGAGGGCCTGACATGGTTGCCGTTGACGCGGCCGCAAACCTTGAACCCTCCCGACCTTGGGGTTCAACACGGCGCTCTCAAATTACCAGCGCCCTTCGCAAATTCTCCACATAAGAAATCGACAGAAGCGAACAGAGGCGAAACTGCTGACACCATGCCCGAGCATAGGGGCTTACTCTGGCGCCATGCCTCGCTACGAGTACCGCTGCCGGACCTGCGGCGACACCTTCGAACTGAGCCGCCCGATGGCGCGGTCCGCCGACCCGGCCGACTGCCCCGCAGGCCACGACGACACAGTGAAGCTTCTCTCAACCGTGGCCGTGGGCGGCACGAAGTCCGCCCCCGCGCCCAAGGCGGGCGGCGGGGGCGGCGGATGCTGCGGCGGCGGCTGCTGCGGCTGACGGCCGCCACGGCGACTTCTCAGGAGTTCTTCAGGAACTCCCGCAGGATGCGCTCCCCGGCCAGCACGCCCCGCTCGGGCAGCGCGGTGATCTCCGGGGCCGTCCAGGCGGTCTCGGCCAGCTCACCGTGGCCGGGGCGCCAGCCCCGGTCGGCGACCAGCAGCAGGTCCGCGTCGAGCAGCGAGTCGCCCGCCGCCAGCGTCAGCTCGGCGCCGGTGCGGCGGGCCACCTCGCGCACGGCCGCGCTCTTGGTCAGCGGCTTCGGCACGGCGTAGATCTTGCGGCCCTGGAGCGACACGGTCCAGCCAAGGTTCTCCGCCCAGGCCGCGAGCTCCTTCACCCACTCCTCGGGCAGCAGCTCGCGCTCCACGACGAGGTAGGCGAACAGGTCCTCGGCCACCCGCTGCTTGCGCAGCCAGAACGGGTCCGCCGTCTTCGCCAGGTACTCCTGCACCTCCGCGAGCGGCGCGCACTCGTCGGCCAGCCGGGCCAGCACGCTCGCGTGCCAGTCCTGGTCGGTCGCCCCGTCGACCAGCAGATGGCCGCCGTTCGCGCAGATCGCGTACTTCGGCGCCGGGCCCGGCAGGTTGATGCGCTGGTACTGCTTGCGGGTCCGGGTGGTCGTCGGCACGAACACCGCCCGGTCGCCGAGGTCGCTCAGCAGCTGGGCCGACGTCTCCGTCATGAACGACAGCGGCCTCGCCTCGTGCACCTCCACGCACAGCAGCCGCGGCGCCCGCGCGTCCGGCATGGTCAGCGCCAGGGCGGCCGCCGAGTAGATGAGCGTACGGTCGAGATCGCTCGCCACCAGAACCGGCATCAGACCGTCACCGCCTTGCCGTCGGCACCGGTCGCGCCCCGGGTGAACTGCGGGTGGATCAGCCCCACACAGGTGTACGGCAGGTCGCCGACCTCCTCGACGGGCACCCCTCGCTGCCCGGCGAGCAGCCGTACGTGGTCCAGGTCGGCGCCGGCGCCGGCCCGCGCCAGGATCTTCCACGGCACCCGGCGCAGCAGCACCCGGGTGGTCTCGCCGACCCCGGGCTTGACCAGGTTCACATCGTGGATGCCGTACTCCTCGCTGATCCGCTCGACGGCCGCCCAGCCCTCCCAGCTCGGCGTACGGTCGCTGGCGAGCAGCTCCTTCACCGCGCCGCCGACGGCGTCCGCGACCTCGGGGAAGCGGGCGGCGACGGCGTCCAGGAAGGCCACCGAGACGTCCGTGCCGGCGAGCTCGCGGTAGAACTTGGCGCCGTGGAAGTCGTCCGGCCCGACCAGGTCGGCCCGCAGCACGGTCCGCGAGATGAGCCCCGAGACGGTCGAGTTCAGGCAGGCGGACGGGATCAGGAAGTCGTCGCGGGTGCCGTACGTCCGCACGCACGAACCCGGGTCGGCCAGCACCGCGATCTCCGCGTCGAAGCCGGCCGCGCCGCCGCCCGCCTCGAACTCCTCGATCGCCGCGGCCAGCTCCCTGGTGATCGCGCCCTTGCCGGTCCAGCCGTCGACGAAGACGACGTCACGCGGGTCGTGGTGGGCGGCCAGCCAGCGCAGCGCGTTGGCGTCGATGCCCCGGCCGCGCACGATCGACACGGCGTAGTGCGGCAGGTCGAGGCCGTGCCGGAACTGCGCCCAGCGGCGCATCAGCACACCGACGGGGGTGCCGGCCCGGGCGAGCGAGACGAGGACGGGCCGCGGGGAGCGCTCGGCGATCACGGTCTCCGTGACGACGCCCACGGCCTGCGCCAGGCGGGCCGCGGAGGTCTCGAGCGCCGCGTGGAACAGTTCCTGGTACTGCTCGCTGGGCTGGTACTCGACGGGCAGCGACTCGGCGTAGTGCGCGCCACCGCTCTGGATGGCCTCCTCGCGCTCCTCCGTCGGTGCCTCCAGCGTCACGTCCGAGAGATCCTGGAGCAGCCAGCCGACCTCTTCCGGTGGATACGAGGAGAAGGCGGGGCCGCGAAGGGGCTCGGGCAGCATGGAGGGTCTCTCTTCCGACAAGGCGGCTGCGTACAGCGGCTCGGGGACGTACGACGGCACGACCGCGAGGACGACGTGCGGGGTGTGCGCGGCGAGCTGGGACAGGAGGCCGTCGGGGGCGTGCAGTTCCCGGGTGTCGGCCACGGAGTCCACGACGGCGACGACGGCGTCGAAGCCACCGCCCGCGACGTTATAGGCATAGCGCTCGCCCGGGCCGTCCGCCGGGTCGTCGTGCGCGGGGAAAACGATTCGGCTGCGTATCGCGTAGCCGGGGTCGTCGACCGCGAGGACGGGCGAGCGGGTGGTGGTCGAGTAGCGCACCTCGGCGGCGACGACCTGCTCCAGCTCACGGGCGAGCCGGAGCGGGGCGTACATCAGCTCCTCGAAGCCGAGCACGAGGACGCTCCGCGCGTCCGCGGGTATCGCCTCCGCGAGGCGGGCCGTCATGGCGGGCAGCGCGCCCTCCAGCCGGTCCCGGTGTCTCGGCGTGAACCCGTGCCGGCCGCCGTCGGGGAGACCTCGGGGCCAGAACAGGTCCACGCGGGCCATGTGGCCGTGGGGCCGCGTCTGCCGCGTGCGGTCGTCCTCCGGGTGCGGGTCGTGGGGCGCTTGTCGCGCGGTTCCCCGCGCCCCTGTGGGTTCGCCCCCCGGGCCGGCTTCGGCGTCACCGTCCCGCTCTGGGGGCGCGGGGAACCGCGCGGCCGGCCCCGACGGCGCGGCGGACGACCGGTCACCGCTCGGGGCGCCCTCGGCCTCGTACCGCGCCACCAGCTCCTGGCCCTTCTCCAGCACCCCCTCGGGGAGCCGTACCGTGCCGGAGGCGGTGGTGATCAGGTCGACGCGGGCGCCGATCTCGCGGGCGAAGTCGTCCAGGCGGCCCGCGTCGGCCGCCGAGCGCATGTCGACGAGGGCGACGACGACATAGCGCCGCCTCGGATAGCGCTCGTGCAGGGTCCGGACGGTGTTCAGCACCGTGTTGCCGGTCGAGAACTCGTCGTCGACCAGTACCAGCGGCCCGCTCCCGACCAGCAGCGCCGGGTCCTCCGGCAGCAGCAGGTGCGAGGTCGCGTGCGAGTGGGACTCCTCGAAGCCGCCCGCCTGCGCGACCCCGGCGACCGGGCGGCGGGTGGAGTGCAGATAGGGGACGGTGCCGATGCCGTCGGCGACCGAGTGGCCGAGGCCGGTGGCGGTCTCCGCGTAGCCGAGGACGACCGCCTCGGCCGCCTCCTCGGGGCCGAGGAGCTCACGCACCCGGCGACCGAGGGCGAACCCGTGACCGTGCACCACGGAGGGAGACTGCGGGACGTGCTTGCCCAGCACGTTGGAGACCAGCAGATGCGCGCGCTTGGGGTTGCGGCGCAGGGCCAGCCCCAGCAGGCCCGTCAGCGTGCCGTCGCCCACGAGCTCGAGGCCGAGCCGCTCGGCGACCCAGGTCCCGGACCATATGCCGTCGTCCCCGTTGTTCACTGCGTTGTTCATGCGTCCCTTGTGAGTGAGGTGGTTCTTCAGCCGGGTATGCCGGCGGCGAGCAGGTCGACGAAGCTGACGTCCTCGTGCGCGACGCCGAAGACCTCGGCGCGGAGCGTGGTGCGCTCGGCCCAGGCGCGGTGCGGCTTCACCTCGTTCATCTTGTTCGTGTACTGCGACCGCAGCACACCCCCACCGCCGCGTTCCGGCCGCAGGATGTCCGCCGCGTCGCTGTACTCCTCGTGACTGACGACGGACAGCGCGTGAACCGCCGGCACGTGGGAGGGGTGGATACAGGTCTTGCCGAGCAGGCCGTTGGCGTGGTCCAGGGAGATCTCGCGCAGCAGCCCGTCCATCGCGTGCTCGATCAGTTTCTCGCGGAGCTCGACGGCCTGCCCCTCCAGGAAGGGACTGTGCCGCAACATCGGCTTGAACATGCGCTCGGGCACCCGGAAGTACTCCCAGACCGGCCCCGTCACCGTGAACCCGGTGCCGTCGGCCCGGCCCAGCATGTTCACCACGTCGGCGATCACGGAGGCGACGATCTGGACGTCGTAGGCGGTCATGTCGGGCGCTCTGCGCAGCCCGTACGAGGAACAGAAATCGGTCACGCCGAGGCGCAGTGCGAGGACCCTGCTGCGGTACTTCTCGACGGCGCGGGCGATGCCCTCCAGCGCGTCCACCCGCGACTCGCGGTACATCAGCTCGGGCGTCTCCAGGACGGGCATGCCGAACAGCCGCCGTCCGCTCGCCGTCTCGGCGCCCGCCAGCGCCTCCAGGAAGGGGATGCCCCGCTCCTCGGTGAACTTCGGGAACACGAACCCGCTGAGCAGCTCCGCGGTGGGCCCGAGACGCCGGACCAGGTCGGGGATCTGCTCGGGAGTGCGCACCCGGATGAAGAGCAGCGGTGGCTCCAGTCCCCCCGCGTCCCTGCGCCCCGCCAGGTCGGCGAACTGCCGGACCAGGTTCTCCTCACCGGCCTCGACGTCCTCGTCGCCGATGGAGTCCTCCAGGCACAGCACCATCGACACCACGCCGCGCCCGCTCTGTTTGACGATGTCGTCCGCCAGCCGGGGCCGCGTGGCCGGGCTGTACAGCGTGGCGCCCAGGGCCGCGGAGAGCAGCCTGGCCGGGGAGTCCGTGTCGAAGACGCACGGCTCCCGGTAGAAGAGGCGCTGCCGCACCTCAGGGGCGAGGTGCCCGAAATGACGCATAAATCTCCCCCGTGGTGCAAGGTAAGTCTGTGGATTCGGCATGAGGTGGCCGGTAATAGTACGTAGGGATCCATGTCAGAGGTTCCCACCCGGCATGAATTTCAGGTAACTCACCGGTGAGGGTTCCCGAGTACCCCGCGTTGTCGTGAGCAGGCCCGAGAAGGCAGGATGACCGCATGACGCACGCGATGCTGAAGGGGTCGAACGTCCCGCTGAAAGCCACCACGGTGCGCGCCGTGCTGCGCTGGACCCCCGGGCAGGGGGTCCCGGACGTCGATGCCTCGGCGCTGCTCCTGGGCCTCGACGGCCGTGTGCGCTCCGACGAGGACTTCGTCTTCTACAACCAGCCCCGGCATCCGTCCGGGAAGGTGTGGCGGCTCGGCAAGAAGCGCGTCGCCGAGGGCCTTACGGACACCATCCAGACAGATCTCGCCGGTGTCGAGTCCGGCGTCGGCCAGATTCTGCTGGTCGCTTCGGCGGACGGGGTGACGTTCGACCGCGTACGTTCCCTCACCATCGCGCTGTACGACGCGACGACCGACGGTGAGCCCTTGGCCACCTTCGACATCCGCCCGGAGACGGGTGAGGAGACGGCCCTGATCTGCGGCGAGCTGTACCGGCGCGGCGACGGCTGGAAGTTCCGCGCCCTGGGCGAGGGCTACTCCAACGGTCTCAAGGGCCTGGCCACCGACTTCGGTATCTCGGTGGACGAGTCGGAGGAGACGGCGGCCCCCGAGCCGACCCCCGCGCAGGCCCCACGGACGCCCAGCCTCTCCCAGCCCCTGCCTCCCGAGCAGCCGTCGTCGACCGTCCCGCAGCAGCCGGCGTACGGCTACCCGGCCAGCCTTCCGACCTACGGCCACGGCTACCCGGACGGCTCCTTCCGGCTGCCGCCGCAGGGCCCGCAGTTCGTGGGGCGGTGATCCGCCGGGGGCGCGGGCGCTACTTCTCGACCTTCGTCTTGTAGCCCCGGCCCCACTGCAGCCCCCACCCGTACAGGCGGTCCAGCTCGGCCTGGAACCCGTAGACGAACCGCACCTCACGCCGCACCATGAGTTCGCCCTTCACGTTCTCGATCATCACCACCGCGCAGGACCTGGCCTGCGGATGCCGTTCGTCGAGGCCTATCTCGATGCGCGGCCCGTTGCTCGGGTACAGCGTGACGATCGCGTGGGTCCGGTCGAACGCCGGCGTCTGGTCGTAGATGTAGACGAAGACGAGCAGCCGCTTGATCTCCTCCCGGTGGTCGAGGTTCACGTACATCGTCTCGCCGGACGCCGACCCGAACCGGTCGTCCCCGCTCAGCTTCACGTACGGCGCCCCGTTCACGTCCCCCAGCAGGCCGCCCAGCGGCTGGACGACCCCCTTCGTCCCGTCCGCCAGCTCGTAGAGGCAGCCGAGGTCGAGGTCGACGTTGACCATGCTCTGGCTGTGTCCGACGACCTCCGGGGGCCGCAGCGCCTTGAAGGGATGCCGCAGCAGACTCTCCCGCTGCGGTCCGCCGATGTCGGACGTCCGCATCCGCCAGGTCAGGTTGACGCGCAGGTTGCCGGTCGCGGCGCCCTGCTTGGTCAGGGAGACCTGATGGTGCCGCTTGGTCAGTTCGATCGCGTTGGTGGCCGCGTTGCCCGAGTCGAAGTCGGCGGCCCGACTCCCCAGGAGCCCGTCGAAGATGCCCATTCCCGCCCCCACGTCCACTGATGAAAACCGGCGGGGCGGCCGGTGGAGGACTCGTCCTCACCGGCCGCCCCGCTCAGAGCGTTCCTCGCTCGGAAGGTGATCACACCCCGGACGAGACCTCAGTCTTCTCGTCCGAGGCCGCCGCTTTTCCCTCGGCCGCTGCCAGGGCCTGGTTCCGGCGCACGGAGGACCAGAACGACCAGGCGATCAGGACCACGCCGACGAGGCCGGTGATGACCTCGTTGATCTGGTACTGGATGGTGACCATGAGGAGCACGGCGAGGGCGCCGATCGCGTAGTGGGCGCCGTGCTCGAGGTAGACGTAGTCGTCGAGGGTGCCCTGGCGGACCAGGTACACGGTGAGCGACCGGACGTACATGGCGCCGACGCCGAGGCCGAGGGCCATCAGGACGATGTCGTTGGTGATGGCGAAGGCGCCGATCACGCCGTCGAAGGAGAAGGACGCGTCCAGGACCTCGAGGTAGAGGAACATGAAGAACGCGGCCTGGCCGGCGAGGACGACCGCCGGGCGCTGCTTGCCGGTGCGCGCGGCCTCTTCCTCCTCCTCGTGCTCCCGCTCCTCCTCTTCCTCGAGCTTGTCCTCGAAGTAGCCGGAGAGGCCGCCGACGACCATGTACGTGATCAGGCCGGCGATGCCGGAGATCAGGACCGTCTGTGCCTTGTCGACGTGCGCCCCGCCGTGCTGGTGGGCGTGGGTGGCGAAGGTGAAGGAGGTGATCAGCAGGACGATCAGCGCGATGCAGACCGACAGCATGTCGACCTTGCCGAGCTTGGCGAGCGGGCGCTCGATCCAGCGCAGCCACTGGATGTCCCGGTCCTCGAAGATGAAGTCCAGGAAGATCATCAGCAGGAACATGCCACCGAAGGCGGCGATCGACGGGTGGGCGTCGGTGACGAGCTGCTGGTACTTGTCCTTGTCGTTGAGCGCGAGGTCGACCGCGTCGATCGGACCGATTTTCGCGCTGATGGCGACGATGACGACGGGAAACACCAGCCGCATGCCGAAGACGGCGATCAGCACGCCCACCGTGAGGAAGATCTTCTGCCAGAAGGCACTCATCTTCTTCAGGATTCCGGCGTTGACCACCGCGTTGTCGAACGAAAGCGAGATTTCCAGGACGCAGAGGATCGCCACGATGCCGAGAGCCTCCCACCCCCCGTAGAAGACCGCTGCGACCAGGCCGAGCGCGGTGATCGCGAACGACCAGCCGAAGGTTTTCAGAAGCACTGGCTACCCAATCGTGTATTGGGGGTCCCCCCAGACGGAGTCTGGGGGCGGGTTTCCCCCGCGCCGTACTCGGCTTTACGAAACGTTGACTCCGAAGTCTAGAGCGATGCCCCGCAGTCCCGACGCGTACCCCTGCCCCACGGCCCTGAACTTCCATTCACCCTGGTACCGGTAGAGCTCGCCGAAGATCATCGCGGTCTCCGTGCTCGCGTCCTCGCTCAGGTCGTAGCGGGCGAGTTCCTGGCCGTCGGCCTGGTTGACGACGCGGATGAAGGCGTTGGCGACCTGGCCGAAGGTCTGGCCCCGCTCGTCGGCCATGTGGATGGAGACCGGAAAGACGATCTTGTCGCACTGAAGCGGCACCTTGGAGAGGTCCACCAGCAGCGATTCGTCGTCGCCCTCGCCCTCTCCGGTGAGGTTGTCACCGGTGTGCTCCACCGAGCCGTCCGGGCTCTTGAGCTGGTTGTAGAAGACGAACCACTCGTCCCCCATCACGCGTCCGCTGTTGCACAGCAGCGCGCTGGCGTCCAGGTCGAAGGGGGCTCCGGTGGTGGAGCGCGCGTCCCAGCCGAGTCCGACCATCACCTGAGTGAGGTTCGGCGCGGCCTTGGACAGGGAGACGTTGCCTCCCTTGGCGAGCGTGACACCCATGTTTGCTGGTCCTCCCCTAGGTGGTGCTCAGGTGGTGCCTCTTCGGTTGTCCTGCACGTCCGGCGCCGACCGTAAACGGTGCGGCGCCGGACGGTCAGACGTTCAGGTGGCTCGGGCCCTGCGGGTGACTCAGACGTTGACGCCGAAGTCCTGCGCGATACCGCGCAGGCCCGACGCGTAGCCCTGGCCGATGGCCCGGAACTTCCACTCCGCACCGTGCCGGTACAGCTCACCGAAGACCATCGCGGTCTCGGTCGACGCGTCCTCGCTCAGGTCGTAACGGGCGATCTCGGCGCCGCCGGCCTGGTTCACGACGCGGATGAACGCGTTGCGCACCTGCCCGAAGGACTGCTGCCGGTTCTCCGCGTCGTAGATCGACACCGGGAAGACGATCTTCTCGATGTCGGCCGGGACCGCGGCGAGGTTGACCTTGATCGCCTCGTCGTCGCCCTCGCCCTCACCGGTGGTGTTGTCACCGGTGTGCTCGACGGAGCCGTCGGGGCTCTTGAGGTTGTTGAAGAAGACGAAGTTCGCGTCGCTGCCGACCTTGCCGGAGCTGTCCAGCAGCAGCGCGCTGGCGTCAAGGTCGAAGTCGGTGCCGGTCGTGGTGCGGACGTCCCACCCCAGACCGACGATGACCGCGGTCAGGCCCGGGGCCTCCTTGGTCAGCGATACGTTGCCGCCCTTGCTGAGGCTGACTCCCACGAGTCCTCCATTGGTGTCCCGGGGCGGGGAGCCCCTAGTGCGTTGGATATCGGATCAACGAGTCGATCCTAGTGACGGGTTCCCGACCCACGCAGGCCCTGGAGCCGAAGAATCACAGGGTGTCGAGCGCGGCGACGTACTCACCGAGGTCACGGGCGTCCGGCAGCGCGTTGACGACCGTCCAGCGCACCAGGCCCTCCTTGTCGATGACGAAGGTGCCGCGCACCGCGCAGCCCTTGTCCTCGGCGAAGACGCCGTAGGCGCGGCTGACCTCGCCGTGCGGCCAGAAGTCGCTCAGCAGCGGGTACTCCAGGCCCTCCTGCTCGGCGAAGACGCGCAGGGTGTGGATGGAGTCGTTGGAGACGGCGAGCACCTGGGTGTCGCGGTCGGCGAACTTCGGCAGGTTGTCGCGCACCTCGCACAGCTCACCGGTGCACACGCCGGTGAAGGCGAAGGGGTAGAAGAGCAGGACGACGTTCTTGCTCCCGCGGAAGTCGGAGAGCTTCACGGCCCGGCCGTGGTTGTCCTTGAGCTCGAAGTCGGGGGCCTTGTCGCCGACCTGGATCGCCATCGCGTGGATGTCCCTTCGGTGGGGCTGTCTGGGTGAGACCACCCTACGCAGCGTTCGCCGAAGGCCGACGGACGGACCGACCACGAGGGCCGGCCCGTCCGGCGTCACAGCTTCACATCACTTCTCGGACGTCACTCCCTGGACGTCACTTCTTGGACTTCGCGGCCTTGGGCGTCACCAGCCGGCTGCCACTCCAGTCCTTGCCGACGCTGACGCTCTTGCTGGCCGACAGACCCGCAGTCGTCGAGGCTTCGGAGATGTCGCTCGGCTCCACGTATCCCGTCCGGCCGGTCTTCGGCGTCAGGAGGAGGATCGACCCGCCTTCTTCGATGTACGTGGTGGCGTCCACCAGCGCATCCGTCAGGTCTCCGTCATCGTCGCGGAACCAGAGCACCACGGCGTCGGCGACGTCGTCGTAGTCCTCGTCCACCAGATCGCTGCCGATGACTTCCTCAATGGACTCGCGGAGCTCCTGGTCGACGTCGTCGTCGTAGCCGATCTCCTGGACCACCTGCTCGGGCTGGAAACCCAGCCTGACGGCAGGGCTGGTCCGCTCCTCCGCGTGGTCCGCGGTCGCGCTCACGGGTTGCCTCCTGATCATGATTCGGGAATAACTCAGCCACGCGCGTGCGCGAAGCATTGGCCGTAGTCCACACGGGCGGGACGGATCGCGCAAGTACCCGGCGGTTCGGACCGCCGAAACGGTGACGATCCTGGCCGTGTCGACGCAACTCCAGGCACGCGATTCGGACGGATGGTGACGTACACCACACCTATCTGCCCTGTTTGCGTATTTGAGAACCATCCAAGGGTACGAGATTCGAACGGGTGCCGGTTACCTCGGGGTAGAGATGACGTTTGCGGCCCCTAGGTACACGATGGGGGCGGTGCAGGCACTGGAGAGTCAGCGAGAAACCCCGCGAGGCACCCGCGAGGCGCGCACGAGAAAAACAGTCCCACACAGCCCTCTGACAGGTAAGGAACAGCGTGGCTTCCGGATCCGATCGCAACCCGATCATCATTGGCGGCCTTCCGAGTCAGGTTCCTGACTTCGATCCCGAGGAAACCCAGGAGTGGCTCGACTCCCTCGACGCCGCGATCGACGAGCGCGGCCGGGAGCGGGCCCGCTATCTGATGCTCCGGCTGATCGAACGGGCCCGCGAGAAGCGCGTGGCCGTGCCCGAGATGCGCAGCACGGACTACGTCAACACCATCCCCACCAGGGCCGAGCCCTTCTTCCCGGGCAACGAGGAGATCGAGCGCCGGATCCTCAACGCGACCCGCTGGAACGCGGCCGTGATGGTCTCCAGGGCGCAGCGGCCGGGCATCGGCGTGGGGGGCCACATCGCCACCTTCGCCTCCTCCGCGTCCCTCTACGACGTCGGCTTCAACCACTTCTTCCGCGGCAAGGACGAGGGCGACGGCGGCGACCAGGTCTTCTTCCAGGGGCACGCCTCCCCGGGCATCTACGCGCGCGCGTTCCTGCTCGACCGGCTGAGCGAGCAGAACCTGGACGCGTTCCGCCAGGAGAAGTCGAAGGCGCCGGACGGGCTGTCCTCGTACCCGCACCCGCGCCTGATGCCGGACTTCTGGGAGTTCCCGACCGTGTCGATGGGTCTCGGCCCGATCGGCGCGATCTACCAGGCGCGGATGAACCGCTACATGCACGCGCGCGGGATCGCCGACACGTCGAAGTCGCATGTGTGGGCGTTCCTCGGCGACGGCGAGATGGACGAGCCGGAGTCGCTCGGCCAGCTGACCATCGCCGCCCGTGAGGGCCTGGACAACCTGACCTTCGTCGTCAACTGCAACCTCCAGCGCCTCGACGGCCCGGTGCGCGGCAACGGCAAGGTCATCCAGGAGCTGGAGTCGGTCTTCCGGGGCGCCGGCTGGAACGTGATCAAGCTGATCTGGGACCGCTCCTGGGACCCGCTGCTCGCCCAGGACCGCGACGGCACCCTCGTCAACCGGATGAACACGACGCCCGACGGCCAGTTCCAGACCTACGCCACCGAGTCCGGCTCGTACATCCGCGACCACTTCTTCGGCGACGACCAACGGCTGCGCGCGATGGTCGAGGGCATGACCGACGACCAGATCCTGCACCTGGGCCGCGGCGGTCACGACCACCGGAAGATCTACGCGGCGTTCAAGGCGGCCGTGGAGCACACCGGCCAGCCGACGGTCATCCTCGCCAAGACGGTCAAGGGCTGGACGCTGGGGCCGAACTTCGAGGGCCGCAACGCCACGCACCAGATGAAGAAGCTGACGGTCTCCGACCTCAAGGGCTTCCGCGACCGGCTGCACCTGCCGATCTCCGACAAGGAGCTGGAGGGCGGCCTCCCGCCGTACTTCCACCCCGGCCGGAACTCGGAGGAGATCCAGTACATGCACGACCGCCGCAAGGGCCTCGGGGGTTATGTCCCTACCCGCGTCGTACGGTCGAAGCCGCTCGCACTGCCCGACGAGAAGACGTACGCGAGTGTGAAGAAGGGCTCGGGTCAGCAGTCCATCGCGACGACCATGGCCTTTGTGCGGCTCCTGAAGGACCTCATGCGGGACAAGGAGCTCGGCAAGCGCTTCGTACTGATCGCGCCGGACGAGTACCGCACGTTCGGCATGGACTCCTTCTTCCCGAGTGCGAAGATCTATAACCCGTTGGGTCAGCAGTACGAAGCGGTGGACCGGGACCTGCTGCTCGCCTACAAGGAGTCGCCGACCGGGCAGATGCTGCACGACGGCATCTCGGAGGCCGGCTGTACGGCCTCCCTGATCGCGGCGGGTTCCGCCTACGCCACCCACGGCGAGCCGCTGATCCCGGTCTACGTCTTTTACTCGATGTTCGGTTTCCAGCGCACCGGCGACCAGTTCTGGCAGATGTCGGACCAGCTGGCGCGAGGTTTCGTACTGGGCGCGACCGCCGGGCGCACGACTCTCACCGGTGAGGGACTCCAGCACGCGGACGGCCACTCGCAGCTGCTCGCCTCGACGAACCCGGGCTGTGTCGCCTACGACCCGGCGTTCGGTTTCGAGATCGCGCACATCGTGCGGGACGGTCTGCGGAGGATGTACGGCAGTTCCGCCGAGCACCCGCACGGTGAGGACGTCTTCTACTACCTGACCGTCTACAACGAGCCGATCCAGCACCCGGCCGAGCCGGACGACGTGGACGCCGAGGGCATCCTCAAGGGCGTCTACCGCTTCAGCGAGGGCGTCTCGGGGTCGATCCCGGCGCAGATCCTGGCGTCCGGTGTGGCCGTCCCCTGGGCGGTCGAGGCGCAGAAGATCCTCGCCGAGGACTGGAACGTCAAGGCCGACGTCTGGTCGGCGACCTCCTGGAACGAGCTGCGGCGCGAAGCCGTCGAGGTCGAGCGGCACAACCTGCTGCACCCGGAGGAGGAGCAGCGGGTGCCGTACGTGACACGGAAGCTGACCGGGGCCGAGGGGCCGTTCGTGGCGGTCTCGGACTGGATGCGGTCGGTGCCGGACCAGATCGCCCGCTGGGTGCCGGGCACGTACCAGTCGCTGGGCGCGGACGGCTTCGGCTTCGCGGACACCCGGGGAGCGGCTCGCCGCTTCTTCCACATCGACGCCCAGTCGATCGTCGTGGGGGTGCTGACCGAGCTCGCGAAGGAGGGCAAGGTCGACCGCTCGCTGCTGAAGCAGGCCATCGACCGGTACCAGCTGCTGGACGTGTCGGCGGCCGACCCGGGGGCGGCCGGCGGCGACGCGTAGCGCCGGGCGCATTCAGGGGTGGTGGAGCTGTGGCTCCACCACCCCTTACTCGTTCTTTACGATTGCGGGCATGCAAGAACAGACGGCGCAGGGCCGGTGGGAGTTGTGGACTCAACGGCCGTTGCTGGCCCTCGCCGTGGTGTTCGCCGTCGCCTACGCCGTCCCGATCGTGGACACCTCGGCCGACCACGCCCTGACCGCCGCCTGCACCGTGGTCGAGTGGGTGGTGTGGGGGGCCTTCGCCGTGGACTACGTGGTCCGTCTGGCGCTGACGCGCGACCGTCGGCGGTTCGTCCGCACCCACTGGCTGGACCTGTGCGCGGTGCTGCTGCCGCTGGCGCAGCAGCTCAAGCTGCTGCGGCTGGTCTCGACGCTGCTGCTGGTGGGGCGGCGGGCGCGGATGGCCTCGCAGATCCGGATGACGACCTATGTGGTGGGGGCGGTCGTCGGGCTGCTGATGTTCGGATCGCTCGCCGTGCTGTCGGTGGAGCGGGAGTCGCCGGACGGGAACATCCGCACGCTGGGTGACGCGCTGTGGTGGTCGTTCACGACGATGACGACGGTGGGGTACGGGGACCACGCGCCGACCACCGGGCTGGGGCGCATCATCGCCGTCGGGCTGATGCTGTCCGGGATCGCGCTGCTGGGTGTCGTGACGGCGAACATCGCGGCCTGGTTCATCGCCCGGTTCGACAAGGACGACGTCGAGGAGCGGGCCCAGACGGAGGCGATCCGCGCGCTGACGGAGGAGGTGCGGGCGCTGCGGGCGGAGGTGGCGGCCCTGCGGGACAGGTCCGAAGGGGCACTGCGGGACGGGCCGGACGGGGCGCTGCGCCCCGGGGCCCCGCCCGTGCCGACCCACCACCGGTCCCGGTAGACGGGAGGGCGAAGGCCGCCGCTAGAGCAGCCCGTTGCCCGTTCCCGTCGCTCCCGCCAGCCAGATGATCGCCAGCAGGGTGTCGATCGCGCCGAGGGCGACGGCGACCAGGGCCGGTACCGGGCGGGAGCCCGCCCAACTGCGGCCCATGGCCAGCCATCCGCAGACGATCGCCGCGGGACCGAGGATGATCCCCAATGCGAAGAATCCGGCGACCGCGCACACGAGGCCGACGATGCCGAGCGTCGCGCGATCCGGCCCGGTCCGTGACCCCATGCGGCCACGTGAGCGGGGGTACCTGCGCGTGCCGTTTCCGAAGCCGGCCATCGAACAACTCCCTGGATTCCGGGGATGTGTTGATGGTCGGGTACCCGCGACACGCAGAACATTCCCCGAAGTTGCCGGGCAGTCGGCGCGCTGTCCCCCTCCGGCAGCGCGCCGCGGCCCCGACCGCCCTCCCGTCAGGAGGACTTGACCCACTTCGAACCCTCCCCCGGCCGAACCGGGGGATTCCTGGCTCACGCCGCTCGGCCGCTCGGCGAGCGAGTCCTACGCGATCAGCACCAGCCGGGTCGGCACCCGCCCGGTTGATCCACTGTGGCCTGCGGCGCGCTCCGGAGGCGAGGAACCTTTAGCGTTGTCACCCTGATAGGGGAAACTTGTTGAAGTTCCGTCAGATGTGACCGACGCCCGCGCCCGCCTCCGCGTTCTCGCCCCGCTTGGTGAGCAGCGCGACGAAGACGGCGACGACCGCCACCCCGGCGGCGACCAGGGAGGCGAGGCTCATGCCGGAGATGAACGTGTCATGGGCGACGTCCGCGATCTTCGCGGCGACCTCCGGAGGAGTGCCCTTCGCCACCGGCGCCACACCGACCTGGACCGCCTCGGAGGCCTGGTCCAGCTGAGCCGGGGTGAGCTCGGGCAGGCCCGCGCCCTTCCAGTTGGCGGGCAGGTCGCCGTCGACCTTGGAGGCCATCACGGCGCCCAGTACGGCCGTGCCGAGGCTGCCGCCGATCTGCATGGCCGCCTGCTGAAGACCGCCCGCCACGCCCGAGAGCTCCATGGGGGCGTTGCCGACGATGACCTCCGTCGCGCCGACCATGACCGGCGCGAGGCCGAAGCCCAGCAGGGCGAACCAGATCGACATGAGACCGCTGCCGGTGTCCGTCTCCAGCGTGGACATGCCGTACATGGCGATCGCGGTGGCGGCCATACCGCCCGCCAGCGGGATGCGCGGGCCCAGCTTGGTGATCGCGGCGCCCGCGAGCGGGGAGCCGACGATCATCATGCCGGTCAGCGGGAGGAGGTGCAGGCCCGCGTCGATCGGGCTCATGCCGTGCACGTTCTGGAGGTAGAACGTCACGAAGAACAGGCCACCCATGAAGGCGATCGCCATCAGGACCATGAGGACCACACCCGCCGACAGCGGGACGGACCGGAACAGCGCCAGCGGGATGAGCGGCTCCTCGACCTTCGTCTCCCAGAAGGCGAAGGCCGCGAAGAGCACGGCGGAGCCGATCAGGAACGCCCAGGTCAGGCTGTCGGCCCAGCCCCAGGTCGGAGCCTTGATCAGGGCCCAGACCAGGCAGAACATCGCGCCCGAGAGGAAGGCGATGCCGAGGAGGTCGAAGGAGCGCGGGGCGTTCTCGGCCCGGTGGTCCAGGAGGATCACCACGCCCAGGACGAGGGCGAGGGCGCCGACCGGCACGTTGATGAAGAACACCGACTGCCAGTTGACGTGCTCGACGAGGACACCGCCGAGGATCGGGCCGCCGGCGGTGGACGCGCCGATGACCATGCCCCACAGGCCGATGGCCATGTTGAGCTTCTCGGCCGGGAAGGTCGCGCGCAGCAGCCCGAGCGCGGCCGGCATCAGCAGGGCGCCGAACAGGCCCTGGAGCGCCCGGAAGGCGACCACGGCGCCGATGCTGCTGGACAGACCGATCGCGCCGGAGGCGGCGGCGAAGCCGACGACGCCTATCAGGAACGTCTGGCGGTGGCCGAAGCGGTCACCGAGTTTGCCCGCGGTGATCAGGGAGACCGCGAGGGCGAGGAAGTAGGCGTTGGTGATCCACTGGACCTGGGCGAAGGTGGCGCCCAGGTCGCTGGCGATGGCCGGGTTGGCGATGGCCACGATGGTGCCGTCGAGGGCCACCATCATGACGCCGACGGCGACGGTGATGAGGGTGAACCACGGGTGGCCGCGCAGCCCCTTGGCGGGCGGTCCGTCCGACGGGCCTGCCGGTGCCTTGCCGCCCGGCCCCGTCGTGTCGATGGTGGTCTGACTGGTCATGCGTTCGAGGTTAGTGACAGCCGCTGACAATTGACAAACGAGTTCATAAGTCGGTAACTGACACATCATGGAAACTCTGCGTGAGCGCAAGAAGCAGCGCACCCGGGACGCGCTGCTGCGCGCCGCCGTGGAGCTGTTCACCTCGCGGGGGTACGAGCGGACCACCGTCGACGAGATCGCCGCCGCCGTCGACGTCTCGCAGCGCACCTTCTTCCGCTACTTCGACGGCAAGGACGAGGCCGCGCTCGCCCTGGTGGAGATGACGGTGGCGCGGTTCGTCGAGGCGGTGCGCGAACGCCCGCCGCACGAGGCGCCGATGGAGGCGCTGCGCCAGGCGGTGCTGGACGGCTGGCACTCGATCAACGAGGTCGTGGAGTCCGTCGTACCCGTGGAGCTGTATCTGCGCATGTACCGGGTGGTCGAGTCGACCCCGGTGCTGCTCGCCGCGCATCTGCGGCGCTCGGTGGAGGTGGAGGAGGACCTCGCGCGGGTGATCGCCGAGCGTGAGGGGCTCGACGTGGACGCCGATCCGCGGCCCCGGCTGGCGGTGGCCGTGTTCAGCGGGGTGATGCGGGTGACGGAACGCCAGTGGTCCACGGGCGCGGACTTCAGCCTGGAGGGGATCCGCGCGCTGACGTCCCAGTACCTCGACGGGGTGGGACCCGCGCTGCTGGGAAACTGGCGCGAGGCCTGACGGCCCGCGACGGCCGTAGAGGCCTAGAGGGCTTTATGACCATTCCCACGCTCGATGAAACGTGATCCCCGTCACTTGGGTCACCCGAGACCCTCTCGTTCTCCTAGTGTGTCCTTTCAGTGACTTCCTTCGACACCTCCCCGCAACTCAGCGTCTGGCGCGCACTGGCCGCCCTGGCCGTGGTGTTCGTGATGCTGACGACCACCGGCTGGACCGCCCTGCGCCACCAGCGGGAGACCACCGCCCTGCAGACCTCGCGCGCCGCGTGGGAGCACGGCCGGCTGGACGGCCGCCGGCTGCCCGACCCCGGCTCCGCCCCGGCCCGGCTCGCCCGCTTCTTCGCCTCGCTGACCGCCCCGCAGCGCACCGCGCTCGCGCACGACTACGCGCTCGCGGTGGGCAACATGAACGGCGCCCCCGTCGAACTGCGCTACCGCGCCAACCGGGTCGCCCTGCACCAGCAGGTGCGGCTCGAGCGGACGCGTACGCACGACAAACGGCTCACGCCCTCGGGGCAGCAGCTGGCCGGTCGGCGCATGCAGCGCTACGAGTCGATGAGCACCGCCGACCGGCAGATCCTCGCTTTCGACCCGGAGGGTTCCGGCCGGGTCGCCGAGGTGTTCGGCAGCCTGGACAGGGCCGAGCGGATCTCCGTCGTCGTCCCCGGCGTCGACACCGACCTGCTCACCTTCCAGCGCACGAACCGCAAGTACTCGGCGCCCTACGGCATGGCCCGGGCCCTCTACGCGGCCGAGGGCGAGGCGAGCCCCTCGACGCGTACGGCCGTGATCGCCTGGGCCGATTACACCTCCCCCGACGGCCTCGGCATCGACTCGGCCACCGCGATGCGCGCCGAGAACGGCGCCGTCCGGCTGAACGCCCTGCTCACCGCGCTGCCGGGGGGCGCGCCCGTCTCGATGTTCTGCCACAGCTACGGCTCCGTGGTCTGCGGGGTCGCCGCGCACGCGATGCCGGACCGGGTGGCCGACATCGCGGTGGCCGGCAGCCCCGGGATGCGGGTGGAGAAGGCGGCCCAACTGGGCACCGACGCCAGGGTGTGGGCCATGCGGGACGCCGACGACTGGGTACAGGACGTGCCGCACCTGGAGGTCGGGGGCCTCGGGCACGGCGAGGACCCGATGGCGAAGGAGTTCGGCGCACGGGTGCTGTCCGCGCGGGAGGCCGAGGGCCACGGAGGCTACTTCCAACCGGGCACGGACAGCCTGCGCAACTTCGCCGAGATCGGCACTGGCGCGTACCACTCGGTGCGGTGCGCCCATGACGATGCCGCCTGCACGGCGGGTTTGTCCGATACGACAGAGGCCGGACGCGCGTAGAGACGCAGGAATTGCGGTGCGCGCGGGGAGGGGACGAAGAATGGGTGTCCCGCATACGATGAGCCGCATGGGTGACGTACTGGCCGGATTTCATGCCGCCTGGGAGTTCGAGTCCGATTCCGTCCTCATCCGCTACGAACGGGGGTTGCGCACGCCCAAGTTGCTGTCGGCACTGGGCGAGCGCCGGATTCCGCTGGCTGCCATCGGCCGGGTGACGCTGACCGCGGGCAAACGCGGGACGGTCGTGCTCCGGGCGGAGCCGCGGCCGGGAGCCGATCCGTTGATGGAGGCGGCCGAGGGACAGCTCAAGGAAGCGTGCGACCCCTACCGGCTGGTGCTGCCCGCCGAACAGGAGACGCTCGCCGAGTACTACGCCGAGGAGCTGCGGGCGCGGTTGACCGGGTCCGGCCCGGCGGAACGTTTCCTGGTGGACGCTCCCGAAGTGCCGCTGTCGTTCAAGGCGTACGACGGCAAGGCCTCGTTCGACGGGCGCACGGTGCGCTTCCGGTGGTTCTGGACAGGGGCTTCGTCGGCGAAGTGGAAGGCCGGCGACCAGAGTTTCGCCGTGTCCGAACTGAGCGGCGTCGAGTGGCGGTCGCCCGAGGTGTTCGAGGGGCATCTGCGGCTGCTGAACGGCGAGGCCGCTCCGGCCCAGGCCGACCAGGACCCGGCGTCCGTCGTCTTCGGCCTGGGGTACGGGCCGGTGCACGAGTCGCTGCCGTTCGCGGCGGCGGTCCTCGCGGCGGTCCGCGGGCGCGGAGCCGCGGCGGCGGTCCCGGCCACGACCGCGCCGCGCCGGGACCCCGCCGACATCGCCGAGCGGATTCGGCATCTCGGGGAGCTGCATCGGGCCGGGTTGGTCACCGACGAGGAGTTCTCCGTGAAGAAGGCCGAGTTGCTGGCCGAACTGTAGGCCGAAGGACGGAGGCCTTCACTCACGTCCCGCGGAAGTGAACCTCATGTCGGCGTAGCGGTCGCCCGCCACCTTGCCCGCTATCGGTTCCAGCAGGGCGAGTTCGTCCTCCGTCAGCCGGATGGCCGTCGCCGCCGTGTTCTCCTCCACCCGGCCCGGCTTGCGGGTGCCCGGGATCGGGACCACCGACAGGCCGTGCACCTGGGACTGCTGCTGGACCCAGGCCAGGGCGATCTGGCCGGGCGTCGCCGAGTGTGCCTCGGCGATCGCGCGGATCGGGTCCAGGAGGGTCCCGTTGACGGCGGCGTTGTCACCGGTGAAGCGGGGCTGCTGACGGCGGAAGTCGTCGGCGGTGAGGTCCTGGTCGGCGTCGGCGAAGGAGCCGGTGAGGAAGCCCCGGCCGAGCGGCGAGTACGCGACCAGGGTCACGCCCAGTTCGCGGGCCGCCGGGACCACCTGGGCCTCGATGTCGCGGCTGAACAGCGACCACTCCGACTGCACCGCGGCGATGGGGTGGACGTCCTGCGCCGTGCGCAGTTCGGCGGCCGTCACCTCGCTCAGGCCCAGCTGCTTGACCTTGCCCTCGCGCACCAGCTCGGCCATCACCCCGACGGTGTCCTCGATCGGCACGTTCACATCGCGCCGGTGCATGTAGTAGAGGTCGATGACGTCGACGTCCAGCCGCTTCAGGCTCGCCTCGACGGCCTGGCGGATGTACGGCGCGTCGTTGCGGATGATCCGCCGGGTCGGGTCGTCCGGCGGTATCGCCAGCGCGAACTTGGTCGCGATCACGACCTCGTCGCGGTGGGCCCTGAAGAAGGGGGAGAGGAACTTCTCGTTCTCCCCCGCGCCGTAGGCGTCCGCCGTGTCGTACATCGTGACGCCCAGCTCCAGGGCGCGCTCAAGGGTGGCCCGGGAACCCTCCGCGTCCGTGGGCCCGTACGCGAAGCTCATGCCCATACAGCCGAGGCCCTGGACGCCTGTCTCGGGGCCGTTCCCGCCGAGTCGGGCCGTCGGGATCCTGTGGTCGGTCATCGGGCGGTCCCTTCCGCTTCCTGGTACCGGACGCCGGTGGCGTCCGCGTAGAACGTGATCTTCCGGTCGAGTACGGCCAGGGTGCCCTGGAGTTCGGCGATCCGGGCCCGGACGTCCCGCCGGGTCGCCTCCAGGAGTTCGTACCGCTCGCCGAACGTGTTCTCGCCCTCCCGCACCAGCTCGGCGTACCGCACCATGTCGGCGACCGGCATCCCGGTCAGCCGCAGCTTCCCGACGAGGTCGAGCCAGTCCAGGTCCCGGTTGTTGTAGCGGCGCTGGCCGGTGTGCGAGCGGTCGATGTGGGGCATCAGCCCGATCCGCTCGTACCAGCGCAGGGTGTGTGCCGTGAGGCCGGTGAAGGCGACGACCTCGCTGATCGTGTAACTGTCCTGCCCGTCCGGACGGGGGTGCCGCGGGGGTGGCGCGGCGCAGACTTGCGAGGGGTTCTGGGTTTGCTCGATGGTCACGGGCGTGGTCTGCAACACCGTCATGGCCTCCACGCTATGGCCTTGGAGTGCGCTCCAAGCAAGCGGAATCGGTAAGAAAACCGGGGGACGCGGCTTGATCACGCTGGTTAGCGTGCGGGGCATGAGTCCTGTACGCCGTGCCCTGCCCGAGGATGCCGCCGAAGTGCTGCGGCTGCGCCAAGTGATGATCGACTCGATGTCGTCGGTGGACTCCTCCACCGGCTGGCACGCCGAGTCGCTGCCCACGCTGCGGGAGCGGCTGTCCGGGCCCGACGGGGACTTCGCGGCCTTCGTGGTGGACCACCCGGAGCGGCCGGGCGCGCTGGCCGCGCTGGTCGTCGGGACGATCGAGTACCGGATCGGGCGGGCCGGCAACCCGCGGGGGACCATCGGTTTCGTCTTCAGCGTCGCCACCGACCCGGACGCGCGCCGACGCGGGTACGCGCGCGCGTGCATGGACGCGCTGCTGGACTGGTTCCGGGCCCGGGGCGCCGTACAGATACAGCTCACCGCGTCCGCCGACGCCGCACCGCTCTACGCCGCCCTGGGTTTCAGGCCCAAGCCGGACCCCTTGATGGAGCTGCTGCTCTGAGCGGCATAGTCTCGACCGCATGTCGCTCAAGAGCCTCGCGTCGATCGAGAACTGGCCGGTTCCCTCCGCCTCGGCGGGTGTCGTACGGGCCGACGGTACGGTCCTGGGAACCCATGGCCCCGTCGGCCGGCGTTTCCCGCTGGCCTCGGTCACCAAGCCGCTGGCCGCCTACGCCGCCCTCGTCGCGTACGAGGAGGGGGCGATCGAGCTGGACGAGCCGGCCGGGCCGCCCGGGGCCACGGTCCGCCATCTCCTCGCCCACACGTCCGGGCTGGCCTTCGACGAGCACCGGGTGACGGCGCCTCCTGGAGAGCGGCGGCTGTACTCCAACGCCGGGTTCGAGCAGCTCGGCGACCACCTGGCGAAGGCGACGGAGATCCCGTTCGCGGAGTATCTGCGGCAGGCGGTGCTGGAGCCGCTGGGGATGACCGGCACCTCCCTGGAGGGCTCCCCGGCTAAGGACGGCGTCTCGACGGTCGAGGACCTGCTGCGGTTCGCGGCGGAGGTGCAGGCGCCACGGCTGCTGGATCCGCGGACGGTGGCGGCGGCGATGAGCGTCCAGTACCCGGGGACGAAGGGCGTGCTGCCGGGGTACGGGCACCAGAACCCCAACGACTGGGGGCTCGGCTTCGAGATCCGCGACTCCAAGTCGCCGCACTGGACGGGGAGTTCCTCCTCCCCGCGCACCTTCGGTCACTTCGGGCAGTCCGGTACGTTCCTGTGGGTCGATCCCGGGGCGGGCGTCGCCGGAGTCGCCCTGACGGACCGGGCGTTCGGGCCGTGGGCGGTCGAGGCGTGGCCCGCTTTCACGGACGCGGTGCTGGCCGAGGTGCGGGGCCGAGTTCCTCGCCCCCCGGGCTGAAGGCCCACATCAGCAGTTCCGTGTCCGTCACGCCCACCGCCTCCACGTCCTCCGCGTCCGTGATGCGCGCCGCGTCCCCGGCCGCCAGCTTCTCGCCGTCCAGGCGGGCTTCGCCGCGTACGACGTGGACGTAGACGTGGGGCGCGTCCGGCACCGCCGTCCGCTCCCCCGCGCCCAGTCGCCGGACGTGCAGCAGCGCGCCCGCCTCCGGGACGGCGTACGGGGTCGAGTCGGCGATACCGCGGACCAGCTCGTAGGACGGATCGCCGCCGGGGGCGAACGGGGACAGCCACATCTGGACGAAGGCCAGCGGCACATCGGCGTCGTTGCGTTCCACGTGCCGTACGCCGCCCGCCGAGCCGAGCCGCTGTACGTCCCCGGGGCGCACCAGCGTCTCGTGACCGGCCGAGTCACGGTGGGTGAGCTCGCCCTCGATCACCCACGTCACGATCTCGGTGTGGCTGTGGGGGTGCTCGTCGAAGCCGGCGCCGGGCGCGAGGCGCTCCTCGTTGCAGGCGATCAGCGGACCGAAGCGGAGGTTGCCGGGGTCGTAGTGCGGGCCGAAGGAGAAGGCGTGCCAGGTGTCGATCCCGGCCGCCGGGTCCCCGCCTCGGTAGCGCTCAGCGGTGCGCCGTACGTCCATCACTCGTCCACGGTAGACCCGCCGCCCTCCGTGCGATGACCGAGTGACGACCGCGCGCCGCCGTCGCCCGCGACCCGGCGGCGCACGCCCGCGTCCCGATAAGGCAGTCTTGTCCCGTGCCCGAACCCGAAACCACTCACCCCGATCCCGCGGCGCACGCCGTCCACCCCCACCCCGCGACGCTGAAGCGGCTGGAGAAGTCCTCCGGAAGTCTCGCCGCCCAGGCCATCGCGCGGATGGACGAGACACTGTCGTGGTACCGGGCGATGCCCCCGGAGAACCGTTCCTGGATCGGGCTGGTCGCCCAGGCGGGCATCGCGGCCTTCACCGAGTGGTTCCGGCATCCGGACGCCCCGCAGGCCATCTCCACGGATGTGTTCGGGACCGCGCCGCGCGAGCTGACCCGGGCCATCACGCTGCGGCAGACCGTCGAGATGGTGCGGACCACCATCGAGGTCATGGAGTCCGCGATCGACGAGGTCGCGGCCCCCGGTGACGAGAACGTGCTGCGCGAGGCGCTCCTGGTGTACGCCCGGGAGATCGCCTTCGCCACCGCCCAGGTCTACGCCCAGGCCGCCGAGGCACGCGGCGCCTGGGACGCCCGGCTGGAGTCGCTCGTCGTGAACGCCGTGCTGAGCGGCGAGGCCGACGAGGGAGCGGTGAGCCGGGCCGCCGCCCTGGGGTGGAACGCGCCCGAGCATGTCTGCGTGGTCCTCGGGACCGCGCCCGACGGGGACTCCGAGCTGACGGTCGAGGCGATCCGGCGCGCCGCGCGGCACGCCAAGCTCCAGGTGCTCACCGGGGTGCTCGGTTCCCGGTTGGTCGTGATCGCAGGTGGCAGCGACAACCCGCTCGCCGTCGCCAGGTCGCTGATCGGGCCGTTCGCCGCGGGATCCGTGGTGGCCGGGCCCGTCGTGCCCGACCTGCTCGCCGCGACCCGGTCGGCACAGGCCGCCGCGGCCGGGCTCAAGGCAGGTTCCGCCTGGCAGGACGCACCGCGGCCGGTGCTGGCGGACGATCTGCTGCCGGAGCGCGCGATCGCCGGTGATCCCGGCGCGCGCGAGCAGTTGGTGGAGGAGATCTACAGACCGCTCGAGGAGGCCGGCTCCGCGCTCCTGGAGACGCTCGCCGTCTACCTCGAACAGGCGTCCAGTCTCGAAGGGGCCGCCCGGATGCTCTTCGTTCATCCGAACACCGTGCGCTACCGGCTTCGACGTGTGACTGACGTCACCGGTTGGTCGCCTTCGGATGTACGCTCCGCGTTCACGCTCCGGATCGCACTGATCCTGGGGCGTCTGGTCGACGGCGATCCCCAGACCTAGGCTTTTGTCGGGGCTCCACAAAACCCCCTGCCGTTCTTCGTCCCTGTCCCCACGGGCGGCTTCGGCCGTCCACAAGAGAGAGTGTGAGAGTGCTCGTACTCGTCGCTCCCGGCCAGGGCGCCCAGACGCCCGGCTTCCTGACCCCCTGGCTCGAACTCCCCGGTGCCGCAGCCCGCGTCGCCGCGTGGTCGGACGCCATCGGCCTGGACCTCGCCCACTACGGCACCCAGGCCGACGCGGACGAGATCCGTGACACCGCGGTGGCCCAGCCGCTGCTGGTGGCCGCCGGAATCCTGTCCGCGACGGCACTCGGCGAGGTGGCCCCCGCCGCCGTCGCCGGCCACAGCGTCGGCGAGATCACCGCCGCCACCTTCGCCGGCGTCCTCGACGACACCGCCGCGCTGACCCTCGTGCGCAGGCGCGGCCTGGCCATGGCCGAGGCCGCCGCGATCACCGAGACCGGTATGTCCGCGCTGCTCGGCGGTGACCCCGAGGTCTCCGTCGCGCACCTGGAGAAGCTGGGTCTGACCCCGGCCAACATCAACGGCGCGGGCCAGATCGTCGCCGCGGGCACGCTGGAGCAGCTCGCCGCGCTGAACGAGGACAAGCCCGAGGGCGTCCGCAAGGTCGTCCCGCTGAAGGTCGCCGGCGCCTTCCACACGCGCCACATGGCCCCCGCCGTCGAGGCGCTCGCCAAGGCCGCCGTGGAGCTCACGCCGGCCGACCCGAAGATCCGTTACGTCTCCAACCGCGACGGGCAGTCCGTCGCCACCGGCGCCGAGATCCTGGAGCGGCTGGTCGGCCAGGTCGCCAACCCGGTGCGCTGGGACCTGTGCATGGAGACCTTCAAGGAGCTCGGCGTGACCGCGCTCGTCGAGGTCTCCCCCGGCGGCACCCTGGTCGGCCTCGCCAAGCGTGCCCTGCCCGGTGTGAAGACGCTGGCGCTGAAGACCCCCGACGATCTCGACGCCGCTCGCGAGCTCATCGCCGAGCACGGCGTCGCCTGAGGAGCCCTGATGGCGAAGATCAAGCCCAGCAAGGGCTCCCCGTACGCGCGCATCCTGGGGGTCGGTGGCTACCGGCCCGTCCGGGTCGTCCCCAACGAGGTGATCCTCGAGACAATCGACTCGTCCGACGAGTGGATCCGCTCGCGTTCCGGCATCGAGACCCGGCACTGGGCGAACGACGAGGAGACCGTCGCCGCCATGTCGGTCGAGGCGTCCGGCAAGGCCATCGCCGACGCCGGGATCAGCGCCGGGCAGATCGGCGCGGTGGTCGTCTCGACCGTCTCGCACTTCAAGCAGACGCCGGCCGTCGCCACCGAGATCGCCGACAAGCTCGGCACGAACAAGGCCGCCGCCTTCGACATCTCGGCCGGCTGCGCGGGCTTCGGCTACGGCCTGACCCTCGCCAAGGGCATGGTGGTGGAAGGTTCCGCCGAGTACGTGCTCGTGATCGGCGTCGAGCGGCTGTCCGACCTGACCGACCTGGAGGACCGCGGGACGGCCTTCCTGTTCGGCGACGGCGCGGGCGCGGTCGTGGTCGGCCCCTCCGACGAGCCGCACATCGGCCCGACGGTGTGGGGCTCGGAGGGCGACAAGTCCGAGACGATCAAGCAGACCGTGTCGTGGCACGAATATCACATCGGCGACGTCACCAACCTCCCGCTCGACAGCGAGGGCAACGTCAAGTTCCCCGCGATCACGCAGCAGGGCCAGGCGGTCTTCCGCTGGGCCGTCTTCGAGATGGCGAAGGTCGCCAAGGAGGCGCTCGACGCCGCCGGCATCACCGCCGACGAACTCGACGTCTTCATCCCGCACCAGGCCAACGAGCGGATCATCGACTCGATGGTGAAGACTCTCAAGCTGCCGGAGTCCGTCACGGTCGCCCGTGACGTACGCACCACCGGCAACACCTCGGCCGCCTCGATCCCGCTCGCGATGGAGCGGCTCCTGGCGACCGGCGAGGCGAAGAGCGGCGACACCGCGCTCGTCATCGGATTCGGGGCGGGTCTCGTCTACGCCGCCACTGTCGTTACCCTCCCCTAGGCACTCCGTGCCGGATCATCCGGTCCGGTGCGGGAGAAACCCCATGCCACACCCTCTGGAATATCAAAGAAGGAGCGCCAAATGGCCGCCACTCAGGAAGAGATCGTCGCCGGTCTCGCCGACATCGTGAACGAGATCGCCGGCATCCCGGTTGAGGACGTCCAGCTGGACAAGTCCTTCACCGACGACCTGGACGTCGACTCGCTGTCCATGGTCGAGGTCGTCGTCGCCGCCGAAGAGCGCTTCGAGGTCAAGATCCCGGACGAGGACGTCAAGAACCTCAAGACCGTCGGCGACGCGACGAACTACATCCTCAAGAACCAGGCCTGATCAACCGGTCCCTGGGCTGAACTGCCCCGCCACCCGGCGGTGGCGCCGCTGAATCCTCGTAACGTTGGAGAAAGAATCCGTGAGCCCGACCAATCGCACCGTGGTCGTCACCGGTATCGGCGCAACCACACCGCTGGGTGGCGACGCAGCCTCTACCTGGGAGGGTCTGGTCGCCGGTAAGTCCGGTGTCAAGGTCCTGGACCAGGAGTGGGCGGCCGACCAGGCCGTCCGTATCGCGGCCCCGGTCGCGGTGGAACCCCTCGAGGTCATCCCGCGGCCGCAGGCCCGCAAGCTGGACCGCTCGGCGCAGTTCGCGCTGATCGCGGCCCAGGAAGCCTGGAAGGACGCCGGCTTCTCCGGCAAGGCCGGCACCACGCCGTCGGACGCCGGCGCGTCGGACGGCAGCCAGGGCCATGTCGACCCCGACCGGCTCGGCGCGGTCATCGCCTCCGGCATCGGCGGCGTGACCACCCTGCTCGACCAGTACGACGTGCTCAAGGAGAAGGGCGTCCGCCGCGTCTCCCCGCACACCGTGCCGATGCTGATGCCCAACAGCCCCTCCGCCAACGTGGGTCTGCTCGTGGGCGCCCGCGCGGGCGTGCACACGCCGGTCTCGGCGTGCGCGTCGGGCGCGGAGGCCATCGGCTACGCCATCGAGATGATCCGCACGGGCCGTGCCGACGTCGTCGTCGCCGGTGGTACGGAGGCGGCGATCCACCCGCTGCCCATCGCCGCGTTCGGCAACATGATGGCGATGTCCAAGAACAACGACGACCCGCAGGGCGCCTCGCGTCCCTACGACGTCGCCCGCGACGGTTTCGTCATGGGCGAGGGGGCCGGCGTGATCGTCCTGGAGTCCGCCGAGCACGCCGCCCGGCGCGGCGCCCGGGTGTACGCCGAGGCGGTCGGCCAGGGCATCTCCTCCGACGCCCACGACATCGTGCAGCCGGAGCCCGAGGGCCGCGGCATCGCGCACGCCCTGCAGAACCTGCTGGACAACACCGACCTGAACCCGGCCGAGATCGTGCACGTCAACGCGCACGCCACCTCGACGCCGGCCGGTGACGTGGCCGAACTGAAGGCGCTGCGCAAGGTCTTCGGCGACGACGCGGACCACTTCGCGGTCTCCGCGACCAAGTCGATGACCGGTCACCTGCTGGGCGGCGCGGGCGGCGTGGAGTCCGTCGCGACGATCCTGGCGCTGTACAACCGGGTCGCTCCGCCGACCATCAACGTCGAGAACCTCGACCCCGAGGCCGAGGCCAACGCGGACATCGTGCGGGGCGAGGCGCGCAAGCTGCCCGTCGAGGGCCGTATCGCCGCCCTGAACGACTCGTTCGGGTTCGGTGGGCACAACGTCGTCCTGGCGTTCCGGACGGTCTGAGAAGCACCCGTACTCAGCCGCCTGTAGAGCACGTGAAGGGCCCCACCTCGGGAGGTGGGGCCCTTCACGTCGTTCCGGTGATCTCACACCACCTGGTGCAGCCAGCGCACCGGAGCTCCCTCGCCCGCGTATCTGAACGGTTCCAGCTCGTCGTCCCACGGTTTCCCCAGGAGCTTGGAGAGTTCGGCCTCCAGGTCCGTCTCGCCGCGCTGGCTGCGCAGCAGGGCCGCGCGCAGCCGGTCCTCGGGGATGAGGATGTCGCCGTGGATGCCGGTGACGGCGTGGAAGATGCCGAGGTCGGGGGTGCAGCTGTAGCGCTCGCCCTCGGCGGTGGCGCAGGGCTCGGCGGTGACCTCGAAGCGCAGCAGGTGCCAGCCTCGCAGTGCGGAGGCCAGCTTGGACGCCGTGCCGGCCTCGCCCTTCCAGGAGAACTCCGAGCGCCAGGTGCCGGGCGCGGCGGGCTGCCGGATCCAGTCGAGGTTGACGCGCGTGCCGAGCACCCCGGCGACGGCCCACTCGACGTGCGGGCACAGCGCGCGCGGCGCGGAGTGCACGTACAGAACTCCACGTGTCGTCACCGGGACCTCCGGGCAGAGCGGGACAGTCTTGCAGGCTGGCATGGCGGCGGTGGCAGGCAGCCGTGTTGATGGCGAGGCTACCGTGCGGCGGCGCAAGGAGTGTGACGTACCGTCGGTCCCAGTGCCCTGAAACCTCCGCCATTCACCCGGCAGGACGCCTGTGCGGGCGTGCGGCGTTCCATCTTGTGGGTGTGCTTCGCCGGGAACTCCCGCGCGTTGTCATAGGGGGGCGTTGTTTCGAGGAGCGAGGGGAACACCAGCGGATGCGGAAACGGAACCGGCACGCGCGGGCCGTGCTCGCGGGCACGACGGCGGCCGTCCTGGGCCTGGCCGGCTGTGACTCGCTGGGGGGCGGCGACGGCGAGGGGTCCTCGGGCACACAGACCCGGCAGGCGAAGCCGTCGCCGTCGCCGGCCCCGTTGTGGGACTCCAGTCCCTCCTCGGTGGCGGCGGTGGGCGACTCGATCACGCGCGGCTTCGACGCGTGTACGGTGCTCGCGGACTGCCCGGAGGTGTCCTGGGCGACCGGCGGCAGTGCCGAGGTGAACAGCCTCGCCGTCCGGCTGCTGGGCCCGGCGAAGGCGGTGACGCACAGCTGGAACTACGCGGCGACCGGCGCGCGGATGGCGGACCTGCCGGCCCAGATGACCCAGGCGGCGGCCGAGAAACCGCAGTTGGTGACGGTGATGGCGGGCGCGAACGACGCCTGCCGGGACTCGACGGCGGCGATGACGTCGGTGGCCGACTTCCGCGCGGAGTTCCAGGACGCGCTGAGCACGCTGCGCCGGGCGCTGCCGAAGACGCAGGTGTATGTGACGAGCGTGCCGAACCTGAAGCGGCTGTGGTCGCAGGGGCGGACGAACGCGCTGGGCAAGCAGGTGTGGAAGCTGGGCCTGTGCCCGTCGATGCTGGGCGACGCGGACGCCCTGGACTCGGCGGCGACGCTGCGCCGGGACACCGTGCAGAAGCGGGTGGAGGCCTACAACTCGGTGCTGGCGGAAGTCTGCGCGAAGGACGTGCGGTGCCGGTTCGACGGCGGCGCGGTGTACGAGTTCAGGTTCGGCACCGACCAGTTGAGTCACTGGGACTGGTTCCACCCGAGCAAGGACGGACAGGCGCGGCTCGCGGAGATGGCCTATCGAGGAGTCACCGCGAAGACCTCGTGACTTAGGGTTTCGCTCATGAGCGAACACTTCGGAACACTTTCCGACGGCACCGCGGTGCACCGCTGGACCCTGGAGCGGGCGGGCACACGGGTGCGGGTCCTCTCGTACGGCGGGATCGTGCAGTCCGTCGAGGTGCCGGACAGTGACGGGCACGCGGCGAACGTGGTGTTGGGGTTCGCCGGTCTGGAGGGCTATGTCGCGCACCCGGAGCCCTATCTCGGTGCGCTGGTCGGGCGGTACGCCAACCGGATCGGGCACGCCCGCTTCCCGCTGGACGGGCTGACCTACGCGCTCGCGCCGAACGACGAGCCGGGCTCCCTGCACGGCGGCGAGCGCGGCTTCGACAAGCGGGTGTGGGACGCCGAGCCGGTCGAGCACGGGCTGCGGCTCAGCCGGGTCTCCCCGCACGGCGAGGAGGGCTTCCCGGGCCGCCTGGAGGTCACGGCGACGTACACGCTGGACGCGGCGGGGGCGCTGCGGTTCGTGTACGAGGCGGTCACGGACGCGCCGACGGTGGTGAACCTGACCAACCACAGCTACTTCAACCTGGGCGGGCCCGGGAGCGGCAGCGCCGTCGGCCACGAACTGCGGCTGGCCGCCTCCCGGTACACGCCGGTCGACGCGCACCGGATTCCGACGGGTGAGCTCGCGCAGGTGGCGGACAGCCGCTTCGACTTCCGTGCGGCCCGCAAGGTCGGCTCCGGCCTCGACCAGAACTTCGTGCTCGACAAGGGCGTCACGGACACGCCGGTCGAG
This sequence comes from Streptomyces sp. NPDC088157, assembly GCF_044741545.1. NCBI lineage: Bacteria > Bacillati > Actinomycetota > Actinomycetes > Kitasatosporales > Streptomycetaceae > Streptomyces > Streptomyces sp. NPDC088157. The sequence goes on along the minus strand of NZ_JBIUSU010000001.1, from coordinate 884,486 downwards.
GTGGCCGAGCTGCACGATCCGGCGTCCGGGCGGGTGCTGACGGTGGCCACCACCGAGCCGGGTCTCCAGCTGTACACCGCCGACCATCTGGGCGAGCCCTTCGAGCCCGGCGAGGGCGTCGCGCTGGAGACCCAGCACTTCCCGGACTCGCCGAACCGGCCGGAGTTCCCGAGCACGGTGCTGCGGCCGGGGGCCCGGTACCGGTCGGAGACGGTGTACGGCTTCTCGGTCCGGTAGGGCCCGCGGAACGGAGCCGGAGAAAGATGTTGCCCCGGTCCAGGGGTCAGGTCCCGGACCGGGGCTGTCAGCGGGGCGACGAACGCCGGTTCACACGTTAATCGTCGCGGTGATCCTGCGGTCCGCGATCGAACGGCCCACCTGGATTTCGTACGAACCCTTCACAAGGGACCACCGGTGCTCCGCCTCGTCCCAAACCTCGAAGGCGCGGGTGGGGATCTCCACGGTCACCTCGGCGCTCTCCCCCGGGCCCGCCTCGACGCCGGCGAAGCCGGCCAGCCAGCGGACCGGGCGCTCGGGTACCGGGCTTCCGGTCGCCGGGGCCGTCCCGGTGGGGGCGAGGTAGACCTGCACGACCTCGCGGCCCGGCCGCTCGCCGGTGTTGCGGATCCGCACGGTGATCGTGGAGCCCGTGATGTCGGCCGACTCGTACGTCCAGTCGGTGTAGCCGAGGCCGTGGCCGAAGGGGAAGGCCGGGGTGCGGCCCTCCTTCTCCCAGGCCCGGTAGCCGATGAGGACGCCCTCGGAGTAGCGGAGTTCGCCCTCGGTGGGGGTGACCTCGGTGACCGGGGCGTCGGTGAGGGAGCCCCAGGTGGTGGGGAGCCGGCCGCCGGGTTCGTGGGCGCCCGTCAGGACGTCCGCCAGCGCGGCCCCGCCCTCCTGGCCGGGGAACCAGCTGAGCAGGACGGCCGCGACGTCCTCGCGCCACGGCAGCTCCACCGGGGAGCCGGTGTTGACGACCACGACGGTGTTCGGGTTGGCGGCGGCGACGGCACGGACCAGGTCGTCCTGTCGGCCGGGCAGGCGCAGATCCTTGCGGTCGAAGCCCTCGGACTCGACGCGTTCGGTGGTGGCGACCACGACGACGGCCGTGTCGGCGGCCCGCGCCGCCTCGACCGCCTCGGCGATCAGGTCGTCGGGGTCGCGCTGCGGTTCCTGGTGGGCCAGGGCGAAGGCGATGGCCTTGAAGGGGATGTCCTCGGGGAGCGCGAAGACATGGGTGAGGGAGACCTCGACCGGCTCGCCGGCGGTCAGTTCGGCCTGCGCGCGAGGCTCCGGGGAGCCGAAGAACGCCTCGAAGGGGTCGCTGTCGTCGGCGGGGAGCTGGACGTCGTCGTAGTACGTCGTCCCGGCGACGGTGAGGGTGAAGGCGCCCGTGCCCTTGGTGCCGAAGGTGTGCGGGCCGCTCTCGCGCGGGGTGAAGGTGCCGGTCAGCTCGATCGTGTGGAGGGTGTCGTGGGTGACGCCCTCGGGGAGGTCCGAGCCCATCCACTGGATCTGGCCGTTCGGGGCGGAGCCGGTGCCGATGACGGTTCCGGCGGCGTCGCGGCAGACCGCCCGCAGCTCGAAGCCCTTGTCGGCGACGGCGAGTTCGGTGGTGGGGTCGGCGCCGACGGCGTAACCGAGGGCGCCCTCGGGGAGCGCGGCGGTGAGACCTTCGAGCGGGGAGACCGTGCGGAGCGGGAAGACGGTCGCGGAGCCGCCGCCGAGGACGCGGGCGTCACGGGCGGCCGCGCCGATGAGGGCGACGGTGCCGGGCCTGAGCGGCAGCGCGCCGTCCTCGTTGCGGACCAGGACGAACGAGCGGCGGGCCAGTTCACGGGCCAGGGCCTCGCCGTCGACCGGGGCGGGCGGCTCGGTGACGGCCGGTTCGACGTCCGCGAGGGCGCCGACACGGGCGGCCAGGCGCAGGACGCGGCGGACGGCCTCGTCGACCTCGGACTCGTCGAGCCGGCCGTCGCGTACCGCCTCGGCGAGGGCCTCGCCGTAGACGGTCTGCGGCCCCGGCATGGCGACGTCGAGGCCGCCCCTCAGGGCGCCCACGGTGTCGCGGGCGGCCATCCAGTCGGAGACGTTGAACCCGTCGAAGCCCCATTCGCCGCGCAGGATCTCGTTGACCAGGTGGTGGTGCTCGGTCATCGTGGCCCCGTTGACCGTGTTGTAGGCGGTCATGACGCCCCAGGGGTGGGCGTTCTCGACGATGGCCTCGAAGGGGGCCAGGTACAGCTCGCGCAGGGCGCGTTCGCCGACGAGGTTGTTCACGGTGAAGCGGTCGGTCTCGGCGTCGTTGGCGACGAAGTGCTTGACGGTGGTGCCGACGCCGCCGGACTGGACGCCGTTCACATAGCCCGCGCCGATCACGCCCGTCAGGTACGGGTCCTCGCTGTAGGCCTCGAAGTGGCGGCCGCCGAGCGGGGAGCGGTGCAGGTTGACCGTGGGGGCGAGCAGGACGTGGACGCCCTTGCGGCGGGCCTCCTGGGCGAGCAGGACGCCTGCGCGGTGGGCGAGTTCCGGGTCCCAGCCGGCCGCCAGGGCGGTCGGGGAGGGCAGGGCGACGGACGGGTCGTCGGCGGTCCAGCGCACCCCCCGGACACCCACGGGGCCGTCGGACATGACAAGGGACTTCAGTCCGATCTCGGGGAGTTCGGGCAGCGACCACATGTCCTGGCCCGCCAGGAGCCGGGTCTTGGCGTCCAGGTCGAGCTTGCCGAGGGCCGTCTCGACGGCCGCTTCCGTTCCCGCCTCGGTTCCCGCCATGGCGGTGCCTCCTCGTTGAGTGCCGGTGCAACGCCTCCATCGTGCACGGTTTACCTGTAGAGCGGTAGGTTTCGTTATGTGGCCGTTATATTCAAGCGTCCGAATGCCGTACCGTGACGGCATGAGCGCCAGAACCAGGAGCGAGGAGCGGCGGGCCGAGATCGTGCGGGCGGCGCTGGGGGTGATCGCCGAACGCGGTTACCGGGGCGCGAGTCTGGCCGCGGTCGCCGAGCGGGTCGGGCTGACCCAGCAGGGGCTGTTGCACCACTTCCCGACGAAGGAGGCGCTGCTGGTGGCGGTGCTCCAGGAGCGCGACCAGTGGGACGCCGTACCGGACACCCGGTGGCGGATGGATCTGTTGGCCTCGCTCGTCGAGTACAACGCGATGCGGCCGGGCATCATCCAGACCTTCTCGGCGTTGCTCGGCGAGAGCGTCACGGAGGGGCATCCGGCGCGGGCGTACTTCACCGAGCGGTACACCCAGGTGAGGGAGAGCATGACGGCGGTCCTGCGCACCGAGTACGGCGACCGCCTCCCGAACGGCCTCACCCCGGAGCGCGCGGCCCCGCTGCTGGTGGCGGTGATGGACGGGCTGCAGTACCAGTGGCTGCTGGACCCCGACTCGGTGGACATGCCCGGGGCGTTCCGCGACTTCCTGCGGCTGCTGGGCGAGGACGACCCCGGCCCGTCGGCCTGAAGCGCGGCCTCTCCGTCACGCGGCCCTGCGGGCGGGCCGTGGGCGGCGGCATGGCGTGGACCACTTCCGTCACGGGATACTTCCGCCGTCCCACCTCCACGCTCTCCCCCACAGCGACGGAAGGACCTCATCCCCCGTGCATCCCATACGAGTTCGCGTCGGCGTCCTTGGTCTGGCCCTGCTGGCCGGGCTCTCCTCCCCCACGGCCGCCACCGCCACCGCGGCCGGGACCGTGCCCACGCCCACGCTCACGCCGACCGTCGAGGAACAGCGGCTGACCCAGGCCGTTCCTCAGGAGATCCTCGGCCGGTCCGGGTTCGACGCGGTGGCTCCGCGGCTCGCCCGGCTGCTGGAGGCCTCGCACTCCTACGCGCAGGCCCGTCGGGTCGTCACCCGTGAGGGCGCGGCCCTGTGGCGGCGGGCGGTGGACCGGGCCCAGGGGCGCGGGCCCGCCGGCGGGGACCTCAGCCGGGACGACGACCGGCCGCTGTACTGGGCACGCCTCGGCTTGACGGCCGAAGTGCGCGCCTGGGAGCCCGCCTTCACGGTCACCGACAGTCAACGGGGAGCCCTGCTGGACGAGTTGGAGCGCACCTCACGCGGGCTGACCGACATTCGATACCCGCGGCACGACAAGGGGCTCAAGCGTGTTCTGGTCACCGGCTTCGACCCGTTCACCCTGGACCGGGACATCCGGATCTCCAACCCCTCCGGGGCGACCGCGCTCGCTCTCGACGGCACGGTGATCCGGACCGCGGACGGCCCGGCACGGGTGGAGACCGCCGTGTTCCCGGTGCGCTGGCGGGACTTCGCGGACGGGTCGGTGGAACGCGCCCTGCGGCCGTATCTGCCGCACGTCGACCTGTTCACCACCGTCAGCCAGGGCCGTGTCGGCCGCTTCGACGTGGAGCGCGTCAACGGGGCCTGGCGCGGCGGCTTCCCCGACAACGAGAACATCGGCCGGACGGAGACGGTCCCGGTCGCCGACCCCGCCTCGCAGCCGCAGTGGACGACCACGACCCTGCCGTACGCCGCGATCGTGGCGGCGGACACGGGCCGGTTCCCGGTCTACGACAACACGAGCGTCACCGAGATCCCGGCTGGAGGCACCGAACCCGTCGTACGGCCGGACGGGCCGACGGCCGGGTCGACCGCACGGGCCGGGGGCGGCGGGAACTACCTGTCCAACGAGATCGCCTACCGGGCCACCCTGCTGCGCGACCGGCTGGGTCTGCACGACAGCCTGCCGGGCGGGCATGTGCACACGCCGGTCCTCCAGTTCGGGACCGGCAACACCGATCCCGCCACCGGCACGGTCAGCGATCCGGAGTTCGTGCGCAACCGGCTGGACATCGTCGCCCAGGTCCGCGCGATCCTGGGTGTGGCGGCGGGGAAGTAGCCCCGCGCGGGCGGTGAAGAGGAGGAGCGGGGGCGAGGAGGAGCGGAGGCGGGCGCGGAGACGGGAGCCGGAGCGAGGAGGAGCGGGGGTGGGCAGCCCGGTCAGGGCGTGGCGTTCTGTCCCTCGGGCGCGCGGGCCCCGCCGGGGCCGTCTCCCTCGTCTCCGCCCTCGCCGTCGTCGCCCTCGTCGCCCTCGGAGATCTCCTCGCCGAGCAGGTCACGGGCGAGCATCGTGGCGCCCGCGACCGCGCCCGGCATCAGGAACACCGCGACGACGGGCACCAGGAAGGCCAGACCCAGGGGGGTGCCGAAACCCCAGATCAGGGTCTTGCGGGAGCGGAACAGGGCGAGGCGGGCACGCAGGTCGACGTCCCGGCGCTGGAGGGCGACGGCGGCGAGTTCCTCGGTGAGGAAGAAGCCGGTGACGAAGAACCCGATCACCGGGACCACCGTCTGCCCGACGACCGGGATGAACCCGAGGGCGAACAGCAGCACGGCCCACAGCAGCGCGCGGCAGAGGATACGGAGGCTGTCGCGGGCGGAGATCCACAGTTCGCGCCAGAGCGGCAGTCCGGACTCGGGTGCCGTGCCGTCGGGCGAGACGTCCCGGTCGACCTTCTCGGAGAGGCTCTCGTAGAAGGGCTGCCCGATGAGCAGGGTGACCGCGGTGAAGGTGAGGACGGCGAGCAGCAGGCCGAGGGCGAACAGCACGGCGACGAGGAAGCCCCGGAACAGACCGCGCCAGGTGCCCGACCAGTGGTCGGCGAACGGCGTCGACCATCCCACGAAGTCCTCGCCCCACACGGCGAGCGCCACCAGGGCCGCCGCGTAGAGGACGAGCGTGATCAGGCCGGGAACCAGCCCGAACCCGTACTGCTTGCCGTGCCGGGCCACCCACCGCTGGCCCTTCAGGAGGTACGTGAACCCCAGCCCAAGATCGCGCATGGCCGAACTCTATCGGTCGTGCACATTTCACGGCCCGGGGCCGCGGACCCCGCCGCGGAGCTCTTCCGACGACCCTCATAGGCCATCCGGGGTATCGGTGACACCAACACCTCCTCGCCGCAGTTGAGTCGAACGGGTACACCTCGCCGTACCGATCTACGGAAGCAACGATCCGGGCAGACCCGGGGGAGGCGCTTCGGCGTGAGGGCGTGGTACGGGGTGAGGCCGAGCGTGAGGGACTTGTCGGCACGCGCAAGCAGTGGGCTGGTTGAGGAGAGCGGATGACTCGATTGACTCGGATGACGAGGGAGATCCACGGCACCGTAGCCGACGGATACGAAGCGGTTCGTGAGGAGTTCGCCGCGTTCGTGGCGGAGGAAGAGTTCGACTACGAAGGCCAGTTGTGTGCGCATGTGCACGGCCGGCGGGTCGTCGACCTGTGGGTGTCCGGCGACGACGCCGGACCCGGCTCCCTCTACGGCGTCTACTCCTCGACCAAGGGCGCCGCCCACCTGGTGGTCGCCCTCCTCGTCCAGGAGGGCACCCTGGAACTGGACCGCAAGGTCACCTACTACTGGCCGGAGTTCGCGGCCGAGGGCAAGGGCGCGCTGACCCTGCGCGAACTGCTCGCGCACCGGGCCGGGGTGATCGGCACGGACAGCGGGTTCTCACCGCAGGAGCTGGCCGACGACCGGCAGATCGCCGAACGCCTCGCCGACCAGCGGCCGTTCTGGCGTCCCGGCACCGCCTTCGGCTACCACGCGCTCGTCATCGGGGCGCTCACCGGCGAGGTCGTGCGGCGGGCCACCGGCCGTACGCTGCAGGAGGTGTACGAGGAACGGGCGCGCGTCCCGTACGGGCTGGACTTCTTCCTGGGACTGCCGGCGGCGCACGAGCCGCGCTTCCGCACCGCGCAGCCGATGGCGCCGACCGCCGAGCAGCGGGCGCTGCTGGACTCCCTGCCCAGCGGGCCGCACACGCTCGCCGCCGTCGCCTTCAACCGGCACGCCACCGAGCCGACCGACCTGGAACTCCTGCCGAACGACCCGCTGATCCGCGCCAGGGGGCCGGCCTCGGTGGGCGGGGTGGCCTCGGCGCGCGGGCTGGCCGGTCTGTACGCGGCGGCGATCAGCGAGGTCGGCGGGAAGGCGCCGCTGCTGAAGGAGGACACGGCCGCGGAGTTCGGACAGCTGCAGTCCGTGGGGTACGACGTGGTGGCCCGCTCGCACAAGTCGTACGGACTGGGCTTCCAGGCGACCGCGGACACCTGGCACCCGTTCCTGGGCGCCGGGGCGTTCGGGCACAGCGGAGCAAGCGGCTGCCAGGCGTTCGCGGATCCGCGCAGCGGGCTCGCCTACGGCTACACCCGGCGCCGGTTCGCCTTCCCGGGCGGGTCCGCGCCGGAGAACGACCGGCTGGCGGGCGCGGTGCACCGCGCGGCACTGACTGCCGGCTGACGAGACCGCCGAAGAGCCGGCCGACGAGGCAGCGAAGGCCGCACCCCGCGTCCAGGGGTGCGGCCTCGTCGTGGACGGCGACCTGTTCAGGGCGGCGTCACGGACCGGATGTCAGAGCTTGACGATCATCTTTCCGGTGTTGTCGCCGCGCAGGACCCCGAGGAACGCCTCCAGGTTGTTCTCGATGCCCTCGACGACCGTCTCGCGGTACTTCAGCTCGCCGGAGCGGACCCAGGCGCCGACCTCCTGGACGAACTCCTGCTGGAGGTCGTAGTGGTCGCCGACCAGGAAGCCCTCGATGCGGCCGCGGGTCTGGATGAGGCGGGCGAGGTTCTTCGGGCCGGGGGCCGGCTCGGTGTTGTTGTAGACGGAGATCATGCCGCAGATCACGATGCGGCCCTTCTCGTTGAGCGAGCCGATGGCCGCCTCGAGGTGGTCGCCGCCGACGTTGTCGAAGTAGACGTCGACACCGTCGGGGGCGGCCTCGCGGAGCTGCGCGGCCACGGGCCCGTTCTTGTAGTTGAAGGCGGCGTCGAAGCCGTACTCCTCGACGAGGAGCTTGACCTTCTCGTCGGAGCCGGCCGAGCCGATGACCCGGGAGGCGCCCTTGAGCCGGGCGATCTGGCCCACCTGGCTGCCGACGGCGCCGGCCGCGCCGGACACGAAGACGGAGTCGCCCTCCTTGAAGGAGCCGGTGCGCAGCAGGCCGGCGTAGGCGGTCAGGCCGGTCATCCCGAGGACGCCGAGGTAGGTGGAGAGGGGCGCGGCCTCGGGGTCGACCTTGACGGCCTGCTTGGCGTCGAAGGTGGCGTACTCGCGCCAGCCGCCGAAGTGCAGGACGTGATCGCCGACGGAGATGCCCTCGGCGCCGGAGGCGACGACCTCGCCGACGGCCCCGCCCTGCATGGCCTTGCCCAGCTCGAAGGGGGCCACGTACGACTTGGCGGCGCTCATCCGGCCGCGCATGTAGGGGTCGACGGAGACATACGCGTTGCGCACCAGCACCTCACCCGGGCCGGGCTGCCGGATCTCCGCCTCGGCCAGCTCGAAGTCCTCGGGCTTCGGCCAGCCGACGGGACGGCTGAGCAGACGCCATTCGCGGCTGGTGGTGGGGAGGGCCGAGTCGGTCATGGGGAGACTGCCTTTCAACGCTCGCAAATGCTTCACTACCTGAAACAACCATGCTCCTGAATATTTCAGGATGTCAAGTAACGGGGTACCCTGCATCCATGCCCACCTCACATCCGGCTCCTCTCCCCGATGCCCTGACCCTGGAGGTCGTCGGTCTGATCGGCGAGGTCGTGGCCCGCTACTACGAGGACTACGAGGAAGCCGCCGCAGGTCACGCCCTCACCGGCGCGCAGGCCCGGCTGCTGAGCCTGCTCTCGCTGGAGCCGCTGCCGATGCGGAAGCTGGCACAGAAGCTGAAGTGCGAGCCGTCCAACGTGACCGGCATCGTCGACCGACTGGAGTCCCGCGGTCTGGTCGAGCGGCGTCCCGACCCGGCCGACCGACGGGTGAAGCTGGCGGCGGCCACGGTCGAGGGCCGGCGGATCGCCAAGGGGCTGCGCGAGTCGCTGCGGTTCGCGCGGGAGCCGCTGGCGGGGCTGGCGGAGGAGGAGCGGATGGTGCTGCGGGGGCTGCTGCAGCGGATGCTGGGCACGGGGGAACTCGGAACCTGACCCCGCCGGGCCCGACCACGCCCGCCTCCGCCCGACCACGCCTGCCCCCGCCCGGCACGAGTCCGACGCGCCCGGCCCCGCTCGGGGCTGCTCGTGCGCCCCTGCGGCTCAGTCGTCCGAACCGGACTTGCCGCCCGTGCGGTCCGTGCGGTTCGCCGCCCGGACCAGTTCGCCCGCCGCGAGGGTCACGACGGCCACGGCGCGTGCCCAGCGCGGGCCGCCTCGCGCCGCCCACCAGACACAGGCACAGCCGCCGAGGACGAGCACCAGGAGCCCCGTCAGGGCGAGCACGATCATGCTCCTCCCGCCTCTTCGCCCGCGAACTCGTACTGCAGCTCGTAGAGATGGCCCGCCTTCACCATCACGGTCACCTCGACGGGACGGCCGCCGTCGCCGTGGATCACGCGCAGGGTGCGCAGGACCGGCAGGCCGCTGGTGAGGTGCAGGGCCTGATACTGGGCCTGGGTGGGGACCCGGGCGGAGACCCGGTCCGTGCTGCGGCGCGGCGGGTGGCCCAGTTCGGTCAGCAGGGCGGCGGCCCCGCCCCTGATCCTGCGGCGCTCGGCCAGGGCCGTGCCCCGGGCGATGTCCAGCGGGTAGTAGGCCTCGACCAGTTCGGCGGGTTCGTCGTCGACGAGGAGGATCTGGGCGCGCAGCAGCGCAGTGCCGTCCGCCGGGAGACCCAGGACGGCACGGACGTCGGCGGGCGGCCGGCTCTCCGTCACGTCGAGCAGCCGGGTACGGGCGTGCGTGCCGTGTTTGGCCGCCTCGGTGAGCCACCGGTAGGGCGATCCGGGGCTGCCCGGCACCATCAGCGCGGCCGGCCGGACGGTGCGCTGGCGGTGCTCGCGGACCGTGACGGCGGCGCCTGCCCTGCCGACCACCAGACACTCGTCCTTGAGCAGCCGCAGGGCCTTCTGGACCGTGGCGCTCGACGCCTCGAAGCGGTCCTTGAGCTGGGCGGTGGTGGGCAGGTTGGCGCCGGGGGCGAGCTCTCCGCTCATGATGTCGTCGCGCAGATCGGCCGCGATGCGCTCATGGAGGGAGCGGCGGTCGACGGCTTCCGGGTCTGCCTTGGGCACGGTCATCCGATCCTGATCTGGTAGCGCAGCCTCTGCCGTAGGGCAGGCATCACCATACGGTCGACCTGGATCGGCCGGTCGTCGTGGTCCAGCGTGAGCCGGACGAGCCGCAGGACCGGTTCCTCGGGGGCGGTCCGCAGGGCCTGGCGCTCCTGCTCGTCGGGCATCCCGGCCGTCACGTCCTCGCGCACGAGGACGCCGACGTGGCCGAGTTCGGCGAGCAGGGTGAGGGCTCCGCCGGGGATCTTGGCGGTCCCGGCGAGACGGGTGCCCCCGGCTATGGCGGTCGGGTAGTACGTGTCGGTCAGCTCGCTGGGCTCGTCGTCGAGGAGGATCAGGCGCCGGCGCACGACGACCGGCTCGCCTTCGGGGACGCCGAGCAGCGCCGCCACGTCGGCGGGGGCGGGCACCTCACCGGCGTGCACGATGCGCTGGGTGCCGCGCCGCCCCTGTGCCGCGGCCTCGGCGGCCCAGGCGTCGCCCTGCCCGGTCCCCCGTGGCGTCAGATACGGCAACGATGTGCTGACCCATCCGCTCGCACCCACGACTCCTCCTGTACGGCCGACCGTTCCTTCGACCCTGCCGCCCTACACGGTAGGCGACTTGACCCATCGGCCAACCGCCACCCTCAGCCACCCTCAGCCACCCTTCCCTGCCTTGTTACCTTTCGCGAATAACAGTAAGGTTCCGCAGCAGGACGCCCCAGAACCACCGGAGGTGGCCCCCGTGCCCTTGTCACGGCAACGTCGTTTCCCCCGCTCGCGCGCCTCCGTACGGGCCGCCCGCGTCTTCGTCCGCCAGGTGCTGAACGACTGGGGCTGCGTGGACCGGCTGGACGACATAGCGCTGTGCGTGTCGGAACTCGCCACGAACGCCCTGCTGCACGGAGTGCCCCCCGGCAGGCAGTACTGCGTGAGCCTCACCCTGGACGGCCCCGTGCTCCGCCTCGCCGTGCGCGACACCGGTGACCGTCCGGTGCCAGCGGGCCCCTCGACCCCCGACGCCTGCTCGGGGCGGGGCCTCCATCTGGCGCGCCACGTGGCCGACGACTTCGGCATCACGGAACACGTCGTCGGCAAGACGGTCTGGACCGTCTTCAAGACGGACTGCCCGCCCGGGACGCCCTGACGACGGCGTCCCGGAACGGCCTCGGCGCATCCCGGAACGGCCTCGGCCCCGCCGGGAACGGCCTGCCGACGCCACCCGGCTCCGGCCGGGCGCGTCGCCTGCGGCTCAGGTCTTCTTGCGGGTCGTCATGAAGCGCTGGACCAGGATGAACGTGCACAGCAGCACACCCGTGGCGATCTTCGTCCACCAGGAGCTGAGCGTGCCCTCGAACTGGATGATGCTCTTGATCAGGCCCAGCACGAGCACGCCGAACAGCGTGCCCAGCACATACCCGGAGCCACCCGTCAGCAGCGTGCCGCCGATGACGACCGCGGCGATCGCGTCGAGTTCCATACCGGTCGCGTGAAGCGGGTCACCGGACTGGATGTACAGGGTGAAGAGCAGTCCGGCCAGCGCCGAGCAGAACCCGCTCACGGTGTACACGGCGATCTTCGTGCCGCCCTGCGGGAGACCCATCAGCATGGCCGACTGCTCGTTGCCGCCGATGGCGTACACCCGGCGTCCGAAGCGGGTGTAGTGCAGGACGTAGAACGCCACGGCGAGGACGACCAGCGAGACGATCGCGCCGATCGACAGGAAACCCGCCCCCAGCGACACCTGCGCCTGGGCCATGCTGCTCACCGAGGAGTCGCTGATGGAGATCGACTCCTTGCTGATGACCAGGCACAGACCGCGGAAGAGGAACAGGCCGGCGAGAGTCACGATGAAGGGCTGGATCTCGAAGTTGTGGATCACATAGCCCATCAGGAAGCCGCCGAAGGCGCCCACGGCCAGCGCCATCGGGATCACCACCAGGATCGGCAGCCCCTGGCGCTCCACCAGCCAGGCCGTGAACATCGTCGTGAAGCCGATCATCGAACCGACGGACAGGTCGATCCCGCCGGACAGGATGACGAAGGTGACACCGACGGCGGCGACCAGCAGATAGCCGTTGTCGATGAACAGGTTCAGGAAGACCTGCGGTTCGCCGAACCCGTAGTTCTGGTACCGGCTCAGACCCACGAGGTACATCACGAGGAAGAGCAGGGCCGTCACCACGACGGGCAGCCGCCGGTCGCCGAGCAGCCGCGCGGCCTTGGACGGGGTACGGCTTTTGGAGGCCGTGGGGCTCTGGGTGGTCGCGCTCATCACGACACCTCCATCTTGGGTGCGGCCTCGGTCGCCGCGGCGGGGTCGGCCGGGGTCGCGCCCGGCTTGGCGCTTCCCTTCGCGGCGAACCCGGCGGCGAATTTGGCACCGAACACCTTGGCGCGGAACTTCGGGGACTGGAGCAGGCAGACGACGATGACGACGGCGGCCTTGAAGACCAGGTTGGTCTGGGTCGGTACGCCGATGGTGTAGATCGTGGTGGTCAGGGTCTGGATGACGAGGGCGCCGACCACCGTGCCGCCGACGGAGAACCGTCCGCCCAGGAGCGAGGTGCCGCCGATCACCACGGCGAGGATCGCGTCGAGTTCGATCCACAGGCCCGCGTTGTTGCCGTCCGCGGCCGAGGTGTTGGAGCTGATCATCAGGCCGGCGATGCCCGCGCACAGCGCGCAGAACGCGTAGACCATGATCTTGATGCGCCGGGACCTGATGCCCACCAGGCGGCTGGCCTCCGCGTTGCCGCCGACCGCCTCGACCAGCAGGCCGAGAGCCGTGCGGCGGGTCAGCACCACCGTGACGGCCACGACCGCGGCCACCACGAAGATGGAGAACGGCAGGGTCAGCCAGTAGCCGCCGCCGATCAGCTTGTACGGCTCGCTGTTGATGGTGATGATCTGGCCGTCGGTGATCAGCTGGGCGACACCGCGTCCGGCGACCATGATGATCAGGGTGGCGATGATCGGCTGGATGCCCATCCTGGCGACCAGGAAGCCGTTCCACAGGCCGCAGACGACCGCGGCGACCAGGCCCAGGCCCATGGCGAGCAGCACCCCGGACAGGGCGCCCTGGTCGGCCTGGTCACTGATGTACGAGCAGGCCAGCGCCCCGGTGATGGCGACCACGGCGCCGACGGAGAGGTCGATGCCGCCGGTCGCGATGACCAGGGTCATGCCGACCGCCACCAGGATGAGGGGCGATCCGAACAGCACGATCGAGACGAGGCTGCCGTAGAGGTGGCCGTCCGCCATCCGGATGGAGAAGAAGTCGGGGGTGAAGGGAACGTTGACGAGCAGCAGGAGGACCAGGACCGCTACCGGCCAGAACAGGTGGTGGTGGGTCAGCGCTCGCCATCGGGAAGAGGTGGTCACTGGTGCTCTCCGCTCGCGATGGTCTCCAGGATCCGGGTCGTGGTGATCTCGGGTCCGTTGGTGATCTGCGCCACCAGCCGGCGGTCGCGCAGTACTCCGATGGTGTGGCTGAGCCGGAGTACCTCCTCCAGCTCGGCCGCGATGTACAGCACGGACATGCCGTCCTCGGAGAGTGAGACGACGAGTTTCTGGATCTCCGCCTTCGCGCCGATGTCGATGCCGCGCGTCGGCTCGTCCAGGATCAGCAGCTTCGGCTGGGTGATCAGCCAGCGGGCCAGCAGCACCTTCTGCTGGTTGCCGCCGCTGAGCTGGCCCACCCTGGCCTCGGGGTTCGCGGGGCGGATGTCCAGCGCCTTGATGTACTTGGCGACGAGTTCGTCGCGCTGGGCGGCCGGAATGGGCCGGGTCCAGCCGCGCGAGGCCTGCAGGGCAAGGATGATGTTCTCGCGCACCGTCAGATCGGGCACCAGGCCCTCGCTCTTGCGGTTCTCGGAGCAGAAGGCGACACCGGCGCCGATCGCGTCGTTCGGGGCGCTCATCGAGACCTGCCTGCCGCCGATGGACACCTTGCCGGTGTCCGGCTGGTCGGCGCCGAAGAGCAGCCGGGCGAGTTCGGTGCGGCCCGATCCGAGCAGGCCGGCGAGCCCGATCACCTCGCCCTTCTTGATCTTGAGGTCGAACGGGGCGATGCCGCCGGTCCTGCCGAGGCCGTCCGCCTCGAGCAGCGTCTCGCCCGCGTCGGAGTGCAGCTGGTGCTCGTGGAGCTCGTCCAGCTGGCCCATGGCCTTGCCGAGCATGAGCTGGACGAGGCCGACCTGGTCGAGGTCGCTCACCATGTGCTCACCGACGAGGGCGCCGTTGCGCAGTACGGTCATCCGGTCGCAGACCTCGTAGATCTGGTCCAGGAAGTGCGAGACGAACAAGATCGCGACGCCCTCGTCCTTCAACCGCCGCATCAGGGCGAAGAGTTGGAGGACCTCGTCCCGGTCGAGGCTGGAGGTCGGCTCGTCGAGGATCAGCACCTTGGCGGCCGGTCCTTCGCCCTCGCTGCCGCCGGTGCCCAACGACCGCACGATCGCGACCAGTTGCTGCACGGCCAGTGGGTACGAGGACAGGGGGGCGGTGACGTCGATGTCGAGTCCGAGCCGGTCCACCAGCTCCGCCGCCTCCCGCCGCAGCTGCTTCCACTGGATGCGGCCCATGCGGGTCGGTTCACGCCCGATGAAGATGTTCTCCGCCACCGACAGGTTGGGGCAGAGGTTGACCTCCTGGTAGACGGTGCTGATGCCGGCCTGCTGTGCCTGCAACGGGCTGGCGATGCGCACGGATTCGCCGTCCAGCGTGACCGTGCCGCCGTCCAGGGTGTGCACCCCCGTGAGCACCTTGATGAGGGTGGACTTGCCCGCGCCGTTCTCGCCCATCAGGGCGTGGATCTCCCCGGGGAAGAGCCGGAAGTCGACATCCGACAGAGCCCGTACCCCCGGAAACTCCTTGACTATGCCCGTCATTTCCAGGACGGGCCGTGGCTCTGCCATGGCAGCGCTCCTCATTGAGATTCGTTCAGGCCCGCAGGGAGCCCCGGGACCGATGGCTCGGTCGGCCGGAGGCTCCCTGCCGGTGGGTGCGTCGGTCAGTACTTGCGGCTCGGGAGCGCGGCCGCGGCCTGGTCCTGCATGAAGTCGCCCTCCTTGGTCTTGATCCAGCGCTCGACCGTCTCGCCGTTCTTGACCTTCTTCACGACGTCCATCAGCTGGGGGCCGAGCAGCGGGTTGCACTCGACGATGGCGTTGATCTTGCCCTCGGACATGGCCACGAAGCCGTCCTTCACGCCGTCGATCGAGACGATCAGGATGTCCTTGCCGGGCTTCTTGCCCGCCGCCTCGATGGACTGGATGGCGCCGATGGCCATGTCGTCGTTGTGCGCGAAGAGGACGTTGATGTCCGGGTTGGACTGCAGGAAGGCCGCCATGACCTGCTTGCCTCCGGCGCGGGTGAAGTCACCGGTCTGGCTGACGACGACCTTCCAGTCGGCCGCGTGCTTGGCGTCCATGACCTCCTTGAAGCCCTTGGCGCGCTCGATCGCCGGGGCGGCGCCGGTGGTGCCCTCCAGCTGGGCGATCTTCACCGCGCCCTTGTGGCCGGCCTTCGCCAGGACCTTCTCGAGGATGGCGGCCGCGCGGCGGCCCTCGTCGGTGAAGTCGGAGCCGACCAGCGTGACGTACAGGGACTCGTCGGAGGTCTCGACGGAGCGGTCGGTGAGGACCACCGGGATCTTCTTGGCCTTGGCCTCCTTCAGCACCGCGTCCCAGCCGGTGACGACCACCGGGGAGAAGGCGATGACGTCCACTCCCTGGGTGATGTAGCTGCGGATCGCGGAGATCTGGTTCTCCTGCTTCTGCTGGGCGTCGGAGAACTTGAGGGTGTAGCCCGCCTCCTTGGCGGCCGCCTTCACCGAGTCCGTGTTGGCGCTGCGCCAGCCGCTCTCCGAGCCGACCTGGGAGAAGCCGAGCGTGAGCGCCTTGCCGCCGTCCCCGGAGGAGCTGCCGGCCGCGTTGTCGTCCTCCTTGGCGCAGGCCGCCAGGCCGCCCGCCGCCGCCACGCCGACCGCCGCGGTGAGGAAGTTTCTTCTGCTGAGCATGTTCTTCTCCTTTGAAGAGCCGGCCCGGGGATGGACCTGCTGGTACTCGATGGGACCGGCCGCGCTGCGTCCAGCCTGTCGATCACTGTTCGGCATTTCGGCCACACTGCCGGTCAAGGCGTCCGACCGGTCCGTCAGAGGGGCACGCCCTCCGGTTGAGCGGCGGAGGGGAAAGTACTTGCGCGTACGACGAGTTGGGGTTCGACGGCGATCCGGGGCGGGGCGGCGGGTGGCCGGCCCTCGATCATTTCCAGGAGCAGAGCGATGCCCCGCTTGCCCACCGTCGCGAAGTCCTGCCGCACGGTGGTGAGCGGCGGGGCGAAGAACTCCGACTCGGGGATGTCGTCGAAGCCGACCACCGCCACGTCCTGGGGAGTCCGGACGCCCGCCTCGCGCAGGGCCCGCAACACCCCCAGCGCCATCTGGTCGTTGGCGACGAAGACGGCGGTCAGCCCCCGGCCCACCCAGCCGGCCAGTTCCTGGCCCGCACGGTAGCCCGACAGCGGACTCCAGTCCCCGCGCAGCAGCATGGGCGGCTCGACGCCCGCCGCCTCGAGGGTCGCCCGCCAGCCGGCGGCCCGGTCGGCCGCCTCCTGCCAGTCCTCGGGCCCGGCGAGGTGCCAGACGTTGCGGTGGCCGGCGGCCAGCAGGTGACCGGTCGCGAGCCGCGCCCCCAGGTGCTGGTCCACACCGACACCGGGGATGTCCATGCCCGACCCGCCGCCGGCGACCACCACCGGGAACGGATGGCGGAGTTCGGCGAGAGCGTCCACCGCCGAGCGCTGCGGGGCGATGGCGACCACTCCCTCCACCCCGCCCTCACTGAGGTGGTCCAGGGCCTCGGAGAGCTTGTCCATGGTCAGTTCGCGCAGGCTGACCGTCGAGAC
Source organism: Streptomyces sp. NPDC088157 (assembly GCF_044741545.1). Taxonomy (NCBI): domain Bacteria; kingdom Bacillati; phylum Actinomycetota; class Actinomycetes; order Kitasatosporales; family Streptomycetaceae; genus Streptomyces; species Streptomyces sp. NPDC088157. The sequence continues at coordinate 867,560 of NZ_JBIUSU010000001.1, read as the reverse complement.
GAGATAGCCCTCGGCACGCGCCGCCTCCTCCAGCGCGAACAGCGTGCTGGCCGGTCCGTAGAGGGTCGTGTCGGAGGCGACGACACCCAGTGTCCGGGTGCGCCGGGTCGCCAGGGCCCGTGCGGAGAAGTTGCGGCGATAACCCATCTCCTCGATCGCACGCAGGACCCTGGCCCGGGTCGCGTCCCGCACGTTGGGGTGATCCCCCAGCACGCGGGACACGGTCTGGTGCGAGACGCCGGCCAGGCGGGCCACGTCGGCCATGGTGGGCGGCCGGAGCTGAGTGTGTGTCACGTCCGCACCTCCCTGGCGCTGGTCTGCGGATAAGTCGTGTGATGTGGGCGGTCGGCTTCTCGCCGCCGGCTTCACTCCGGAATCCCGGCAGGCTCAACGGCACTGACGGAAAGGGCTAATTGGGACACAACGGGCACGACGCTCGAATCTCCCCCGTGCTGACGTCGGTCACTGACTGGTGAATGCGGAGGTCATTGTGAGCGCTAACAATTCATGGCGGTCAAGAGGGTTGCACGGGAAGCTCGTCACGATTGCATTACGCGCTTGGTCACGGTGACGCATCGCCCCTGGTCAGGGGCTTGAAGGCGGGCCCGGGGCACCTCACCGCGCGGCGGCCCGTCGACGGCCTCCGCGGCGGGGGCACGCCGAATCCGGGCCGGCGCCGGGCGGCATGCGCGATCGCGGGACGTTCGACACATCTCCCTGGACGGACCGTCCAGCCGGGCCGGCGCCCTTCCGACGGCTCACCCGGTGTCCGCGCGCCCGGCCTCTCGGACGGTGCGTGCGGGCCCTCCCCGGAGCGCTACGAGCACCACCACAGGAAGCGCTCGCACGTCTCCGACGGAGACGGGGCCGGGGATGCCCCCGTCGGCGTCGGGTCGGCGGTCGGCGTGGAGCCCGAGCCCGACGGGGTCGATCCGGAGGCAGGCCCCGAGGAGCCGGGGAGGGGGGCCGACTGGGCTTCCTTGTCCGGGGCGGGCGTGGCCGTCCCGTCCGTCGGGGACTCCGACGGCGACGCCGACGGAGAGGCCGAGGGGCTCGGGGAGGACGAGGCCTTGTCCCCACCCGTGCCCGTCCGGTCGTCCAGCGGCTGCGCGGACGCGCTCGGCTCCGCTGCCGACCCGTCGACCTCGGACGACTCTCCCCCGGCCGCCGCCGGGTTGCGCGGGGAGCCGAACCCCGGCGCGTCCACGCCGAGTTCGGCCAGGCTCAGGCCGGCCGCCGCCAGGGCGAAGCCGACGGAGATCAGCACCACACGCTTGCGGCGCCTGCGGTGGACGGAGGCCTTGCGGTCGCGACGGCTCGCGTCCGGTGCGGAGGCCGCGCCCTTGGGACCCCGCCGATCGCCCCGGCCCTGCTCTCGGCGGCGTGCGGCCCGCCCCTGCGGCTCGACGCTCCCGCCTTCGCGATCATCGTGGCCCTCATGATCATCGTCATCGCCGTGATCATCGTGAGCGCCGCGGCCGCCCTGATCGCCGTGAGCGCCGCGGTCGCCGTAATCACCGTAATGGGCGTAATCGTCGCGATCGTCGCGCTCATCGCCACCGCCGTGGCCCGCGTTGTCGGGCGTCTCGTGCGCCGACGCGTACGGCTCCGGCTCCGGCTCGTACGGCTCCGGCGGGTACGCCTCCGGCTCGTACGTCGCGGGCGGATACGCGCGTAGCTGCGGGGCAGGCGCGCCGCACCCCGGGCAGGCGAGGGCGCCGTTGAGGTGCCGTCGGCACGGGTGGCAGTAGTCCATGACGCGGGAAGACTAAGTTCCAGGACGGTCACACACCCGGGTTCACCTGTGAAAGTTGTGTGGGAAACCGGCCATACCGGCGCGGTAACTTAAGTGACCTGGCCCACACCGCCGCTGCCCAAGTTTCGAAAGGAGCATCGAAACCGTCGAAACCGTTACCTGTTCGACCCATTGACACTCCCCTCGCCCGGTCTTTACTGTCTGCCCAGCATTTCGAACATGTGACGAAATCTCGAACAGCCGAAGGGTAACTTCCGTGCGCATCACCGGAATCAGCACACACGTGGTCGGGACGCCGTGGCGCAACCTGACCTACGTCCTGGTGCACACCGACGAGGGCATCACGGGTGTCGGAGAGACCCGCATGCTGGGGCACACCGACGCGCTGATCGGCTACCTGAAGGAGGCCGAGGCCAACCACATTCTCGGCTCCGACCCGTTCGCTGTCGAGGACCTCGTGCGCCGCATGAAGTACGGCGACTACGGGCGGGCCGGCGAGATCGTGATGTCGGGCATCGCCGTGGTCGAGATGGCCTGCTGGGACATCAAGGGCAAGGCTCTGGGCGTGCCCGTCTGGCAGCTCCTCGGCGGCAAGGTCACCGACAAGGTCAAGGCCTACGCAAACGGCTGGTACACCACCGAGCGGACCCCGGAGGCCTACCACAAGGCCGCCAAGGGAGTCATGGAGCGCGGCTACAAGGCGCTCAAGATCGACCCCTTCGGCACCGGGCACTTCGAGCTGGACCACCAGCAGACCCTGTACGCCGTCTCCCTCATCGAGGCCGTGCGCGACGCCATCGGGCCGGACTCCGAGCTGATGCTGGAGATGCACGGCCGCTTCTCCCCCGCCACGGCCATCCGGCTCGCGAACGAGCTCGCGCCCTTCAAGCCCGCGTGGCTGGAGGAGCCGTGCCCGCCGGAAAACCTGAAGGCCCTGGAGAAGGTCGCCGCCAAGGTCGACATCCCGGTCGCCACCGGTGAGCGCATCCACGACCGCATCGAGTTCCGCGAGCTCTTCGAGAGCCAGGCCGTGGACATCATCCAGCCGGACGTCGGCCACATCGGCGGCATCTGGGAGACCCGGAAGCTGGCCGCCACCGCCGAGGCGCACTACGTGCTCGTCGCCCCGCACAACGTCGGTGGCCCGGTCCTCACCGCCGCCTCCCTCCAGGTCGGGTTCACCTCCCCGAACTTCAAGATCCTCGAGCACTTCAACGACTTCGCGGACGCGGATATCAAGAAGGTCGTCAAGGGCGCGCCGGAGGTGATCGACGGCTACTTCCACCTCTCCGACAAGCCCGGTCTCGGTGTCGAGCTCGACGTCGACGCCGCCGCCGAGTTCCCGCAGCAGCAGGCCCGCTTCGACCTCTGGGCCGAGGGCTGGGAGCAGCGCAAGCCGAAGGGCAGCGACAAGTGAGCACGGCGGTCGTCGTCGAGGCGCCGGGCGAGCACCGGCTCGTCCCGCACGAGCCGCGGCGGCCGGAACCCGGCGAGGCGCTGGTCCGGGTGCACGCCACCGGCATCTGCGGCAGCGACCGCGAGGTGTACCAGGGCAACCGGCCCGAGGGCTACGTCCGCTACCCCCTGACCCCCGGCCACGAGTGGTCCGGGACGGTCGAGGCGGTCGGCGCCGGGGTCCCCTCGTCGCTCGTCGGCCGCAAGGTCGTCGGTGAGGGCTTCCGCAACTGCCAGGTCTGCGACCGCTGCCACGCGGGCGAGACCACGCTGTGCACGGACGGGTACGAGGAGACCGGCTTCACCCAGCCGGGGGCCATGGCCGCCACCCTCACCCTCCCGGCCCGGCTGCTGCACGTCCTGGCCGACGACGCCGACCTCACGGCGGCGGCCCTGCTCGAACCGGCCGCCTGCATCGCGGCCGCCGCGATCAAGGCGCGGGCGCTGCCCGGTGAGAAGGTGGCCGTCGTCGGCACCGGCACCCTGGGCATGTTCGCAGTCCAGTTCCTCAAGGCGGGCTCCCCGGCCGAGCTGCTGGTCGTGGGCACGCGCCGCGACCGGGAGGGGCTCTCCAGGCAGTTCGGCGCCTCCGACTTCCGGACCCGGGACGAAGAGCTGCCGGACGACTTCGACGTCGTCATCGAGACCGCGGGATCGGCGTCCGCCGCACGTACCGCCGCCTCGCTGCTCAGGCGCGGTGGACGGCTGGTGCTGACGGGGATCCCGGCGGCCGGCGCCGAGGGGCTCGACCCGACGGACCTCGTCGTACGGCAGCTGGAGGTGCACACCGTCTTCGGCGCGCCGCCGGACGCCTGGTCGCACACCGTCCGGGTGTTCGGCGCCGGGCTGCTGGATCCGCTGCCGCTGGTGACGCACGAGCTGCCGCTCGCCGAGTTCTCCGAGGCGATCGAGCTGGTCGGATCCGGCGACCCGAAGGTGGGCAAGGTGCTGCTCAAGCCATAGGCCGTGTCCGAGAAGCACCGCCCGGCCTCCGGGCAGGCGGCGCTGCCTCGCGGACACGGCACGGCCCCGACAAGCCGTACGCCGGTGCGGAGCGACCTGACCGCCCCGCACCGGCGTACACCCAAACCCCGCACGACCTGAGCCGCGAACCTTGACCGACATATCGAACACGAAGGACGAGATGTGACCACCGACGCTTCCGCCACGGCGGCCCGCCGACCCGGTGAGCAGGCGCTCACCGCGCTCGGTCTGGGCGCGCCCGCCCTCGACCCCGCCGACGCCTCCTCCCACTCCTTCCCGGGCGGCGGCCGCTGGCGCACCGAGGTCCCTTCGTGCGAGGGTCCCGAAGCGCTGGCCGTCATCCTCAAGGAGGCCTCGCGCCTCGACGTGCCGATCCACCGGATCAGCCAGGGCAGCGGCGTGTGGATGCTGACGGACGCCGAGATCACCGAGATGGTCGACGCCACCGGCGAGCGTGACATCGAGCTCTGCCTGTTCACCGGGCCGCGCGGCACCTGGGACATCGGCGCCTCGACCCGTACCGACTCCAGAGGCGGCGGGCTGCGCGCCCGCGGTCACGACGCCGTGGCCGGATGCGTCGAAGACGCCGTCCGGGCAACGGAGTTGGGCGTCAAGTGCCTGCTCGTCGCCGACGAGGGCGTGCTGTGGACGCTGCACCGGGCGCGGCTGGCCGGCCTCATCCCGGCCGACACGACACTGAAGGTGTCGGCGCTCATCGGCCCCGTCAACCCGGCGGCGTACGCGGTGTACGAGCGGCTCGGCGCGGACTCCGTCAACGTGCCCAGCGATCTGACGCTGGATCATCTCACCGAGATCCGCCGGGTGTCGGGCGCTCCCATGGACATGTACATCGAGGCTCCCGACGATCTCGGCGGCTACATCCGGATGTACGAGGTCGCCGAACTGATCCGGCGCGGCGCGCCGCTCTACCTCAAATTCGGCCTGTCGAAGACCCCGGGGATCTACCCCTACGGCCACCATCTGCGGGATCTGACCCTCTCCACGGCACGGGAGCGGGTGCGCCGCGGACGGCTCGCCCTCGACCTCCTCGCGCGCCACGGAGCCGACGGCGACATGGCTCCTCTGGGCTCGCGCCTGCCGGGTGATCTGAACCGGTTCGACATTCAGTCATAACGTTCCGGAAACCCTGCTTCACAGAAGACGACACAGGCGCGCAGAATCCCACACATCTCCTCTCGGTCTTCACGGCGTCACTTCCGGGAGCGCCCCTCGCACCGCGAGACCGATCCCTGCCACACACATCAAGGATGATGAACATGCGTAACCGCAGAGCCGCCCTCGCCGCCATAGCCGGAGCCGCCTCCCTCGCCCTGACCCTGAGCGCCTGCGGGCAGTCCGGTGACGGCGGCAGCAAGGCAGACTCGGGCGACTCCAAGGGCGGGACGATCGGCATCGCGATGCCGACCAAGTCCTCCGAGCGTTGGATCACCGACGGCGCCAACGTCGAGAAGGACCTCAAGGCCAAGGGCTACAAGACCAAGCTGGTCTTCGGCGAGGACGACCCCGACCAGCAGGTCTCGCAGATCGAGAACCTGATCACCCAGGGTGTCAAGGCGCTGATCGTGGCCGCCATCGACAACAAGTCCCTGAACAACGTCCTCCAGCAGGCCGCCGACGCCAAGATCCCGGTCATCTCCTACGACCGCCTGATCCTCGGCACGAAGAACGTCGACTACTACGCGTCCTTCGACAACGAGAAGGTCGGCAAGCTCCAGGCCGGCTACATCGTCGACAAGCTGGGCCTGGCGAGCGGCAAGGGTCCGTTCAACATCGAACTGTTCGCCGGTTCCAACGACGACAACAACACCAAGTACTTCTTCAACGGTGCGATGAGCGTGCTCCAGCCGTACATCGACAGCAAGAAGCTGGTGGTCAAGTCCGGCCAGACCAAGATCACCCAGGTCACCACCCTGCGCTGGGACGGCGCCACCGCCCAGAAGCGCATGGAGGACATCCTCACCTCGTCGTACAAGTCCGGCAAGGTCGACGCGGTGCTGTCGCCCTACGACGGCATCTCCATCGGCATCATCGCCGCGCTGAAGTCGGACGGCTACGGCGCCGCCAACAAGCCCCTGCCGGTCATCAGCGGCCAGGACGCCGAGCTGGCCTCCGTGAAGTCGATCATCGCCGGTCAGCAGTCGATGACCGTCTACAAGGACCTCCGCAAGCTCGCCCAGGTCGCCACGGACATGGTCGACGCCTCCCTCAACGGCAAGAAGCCCGAGATCAACGACACCAAGTCGTACGACAACGGCACCAAGGTCGTCCCGGCCTACCTGCTCCAGCCGGTGAGCGTCGACAAGACGAACTACGAGAAGGAGCTCGTCCAGGGCGGCTACTACACGGCGGACCAGCTCAAGTAAGCGTCGAACCTTACGGATTGGAAGGCACGACCATGGCGGGACCCGTCCTGGAAATGCGCTCGATCGTCAAGACCTTTCCCGGCGTCAAGGCACTGTCGGACGTCACACTGACTGTCCGTCAGGGCGAGGTCCATGCCATCTGCGGTGAGAACGGCGCCGGAAAGTCGACCTTGATGAAGGTGCTCTCCGGCGTCCATCCACACGGTACCTACGAGGGCGACATCCTCTTCGAGGGAGAGGTCGTCCAGTTCAAGGACATCCGGGCGAGCGAGCAGCACGGCATCGTCATCATCCACCAGGAGCTGGCGCTGTCGCCGTACCTCTCCCTGGCGGAGAACATCTTCCTCGGCAACGAACACGCCAAGGGCGGGTTCATCGACTGGCGGGAAACCCTGCGGCACGCCTCGGAGCTGCTGCGCCGGGTCGGTCTCGACGACCATCCGGAGACCCGCGTCGCCGACATCGGCGTGGGCAAGCAGCAGCTCGTGGAGATCGCGAAGGCGCTGTCGAAGAAGGTGAAGCTGCTCATCCTGGATGAGCCGACGGCGGCGCTGAACGACGAGGACAGCGGCAAACTCCTGGATCTCATGCTGGAGTTGAAGAAGCAGGGCATCACCTCGATCATCATCTCCCACAAGCTCAACGAGATCCGCAAGGTCGCGGACTCGGTGACGATCATCCGCGACGGGCACTCCATCGAGACGCTCGACGTGAAGTCGGCGGAGACGACCGAGGACCGGATCATCAGCGGCATGGTCGGCCGCGACCTCGACCACCGCTTCCCCGAGCGCACCCCGCACGAGGCGGCGGAGAAGAACGCGGCGCCGGCCCTGGAGATCCGCGACTGGACCGTGCACCACCCGATCGACCAGCAGCGCAAGGTGGTCGACGACGTGTCGATCCAGGTGCGCCGCGGGGAGATCGTCGGCATCGCCGGTCTCATGGGCGCCGGCCGCACCGAGCTCGCGATGAGCGTCTTCGGGCGCAGCTACGGCCGGCACGCGGGCGGCACGGTCCTCAAGGACGGCAAGGAGATCCGCACGAAGACGGTCGCCGAGGCGATCGGCCACGGGATCGCCTACGTCACCGAGGACCGCAAGCACTACGGCCTCAACCTCATCGACACGATCAACCGCAACATCTCGCTGACGGCCCTGAGCAAGGTCGCCAAGCGGGGTGTGGTCGACGAGCAGGAGGAGCGGCAGGTCTCCGAGGGCTACCGCAAGTCCATGAACATCAAGGCGCCGACCGTCTTCGAGCCGGTGGGCAAGCTGTCCGGCGGCAACCAGCAGAAGGTCGTCCTCAGCAAGTGGATCTTCGCGGGTCCCGACGTGCTGATTCTGGACGAGCCCACGCGCGGTATCGACGTCGGCGCCAAGTTCGAGATCTACACGGTCATCGACCAGCTGGCCGCCCAGGGCAAGGCGGTCGTCTTCATCTCCTCCGAGCTGCCGGAACTGCTCGGCATGTGCGACCGCATCTACACGATGGCCGCCGGACGGCTCACGGGCGAGTTCCCGCGGGCCGAGGCCACGCAGGAAGTGCTGATGCGTCAGATGACGAAGGACAAAGAGGTAACGCGATGAGCACGGACGTGACCGACAAGAGCCCGGCGGCCGCGCCGCCCGGGAAGAGCGGGGGCTCCGCCTCCGGCGGCGGGCTGCTGCAACTGGTGGTGGACGGCCTGCGGCGCAACATGCGGCAGTACGGCATGCTGATCGCGCTCGGCCTGCTCGTGGTCCTGTTCCAGGTGTGGACCGGCGGCGACCTGCTGCTGCCGCGCAACGTCTCCAACCTGGTCCTGCAGAACAGCTACATCCTGATCCTCGCGATCGGCATGATGCTGGTGATCATCGCGGGTCACATCGACCTTTCGGTCGGTTCGGTGACAGCGTTCGTGGGCTCCTTCGCGGCCGTCCTCACGGTGCAGCACGACGTGGCGTGGCCCGTCGCGCTGGTGCTGTGCCTGATCGTGGGCGCGGTGGCCGGCTCGGTGCAGGGCTTCCTGATCGCCTATCTCGGCATACCCTCCTTCATCGTCACCCTCGCGGGCATGCTGCTCTTCCGCGGTCTGACAGAGATCCTCCTGGAGGGCCAGACCCTCGGCCCGTTCCCCGACGGTCTGCAGAAGATGGGCAACGGCTTCCTGCCGGAGGTCGGCCCGAACACCAACTACCACAACCTCACGCTGCTGCTGGGCTTCGCCCTGCTGGCCTTCGTGGTCCTCCAGGAGATCCGCGACCGCAAGCGCCAGCAGGAGTTCTCGCTGGAGGTCGTGCCCAGGAACCTCTTCCTGCTCAAGCTCGTCGCCATCGCCGCCGCGGTCCTCACCGTCACCATGCTGCTCGCCAGCTACAAGGGCGCGCCGATCATCCTGATCATCCTCGGCGCGCTGGTCGTCGGGTACGGCTACGTCATGCGCAACGCCGTGTTCGGCCGTCACATCTACGCCATCGGCGGCAACCTGCCCGCGGCGAAGCTGTCCGGCGTCAGGGACAAGAAGGTCACCTTCCTGGTCTTCCTGAACATGGGCGTGCTCGCGGCCCTGGCGGGTCTGGTGGTCGCCGCCCGTCTGAACGCGGCCTCGCCGAAGGCGGGTCTGAGCTTCGAACTCGAGGCGATCGCCTCGTCGTTCATCGGCGGCGCCTCCATGAGCGGCGGTGTCGGCACCGTCCTCGGCGCCATCATCGGTGGTCTCGTCCTCGGTGTGCTGAACAACGGAATGAACCTCCTCAGCGTCGGCAGCGACTGGCAGCAGGTCATCAAGGGCCTCGCCCTGCTGATCGCGGTCGGGTTCGACGTCTGGAACAAGCGCAAGTCGGGTTCCTGAACCTGAACGGGCCCCGCCGGAAGGCGGGGCCCGTTCTGTTTCCGGAGCGGCAGCAGGCCGAAGACGGGCAGTCGTAGGCGGGAAGGGAAGGCAAGACGTGGTGAAGACGCTCTTCGGCAAGCTCGCCGACGGCACCGAGATCCACAGCTGGGCGCTGGAGAACGGCGGCACCCGGCTGAAGGTCCTCTCCTGGGGCGGCATCGTCCAGTCCCTGGAGATCCCCGACCGACACGGCCGGCACGCCAACGTCTGTCTCGGCTTCGACGACATCGAGGACTACGTCGCCAGGACGCCGTACTTCGGCGCGTTGATCGGCCGCTACGGCAACCGCATCGGCGACGGGCGGTTCACCCTGGACGGCGAGGCCCACCAGGTCGACGTCAACGACGGCGTGAACAGCCTGCACGGCGGCGCCACCGGCTTCGACAGGCAGGTGTGGGACGTCGAGCCGTTCACCGAGGGCTCCGACGTCGGCCTGCGTCTGCGCCGCACGAGCGCCGACGGGGAGATGGGCTACCCGGGCACGCTCGCCGTGCAGGTCACGTACACCCTCACCGAGCGCGGTGACTGGCGCGTCGACTACGAGGCCACCACCGACCGGGCCACCGTCGTCAACCTCACCAGCCACGTCTATTGGAACCTCGCCGGCGAGAGCGGCGGCACCGTCGAGGACCACGAACTCACGATCGCCGCCGCCCGCTACACCCCCACCGACGCGGGCCTGATCCCCACCGGCGAACTCGCCGAGGTCTCCGGCACGCCCTTCGACTTCCGCGAGACCAGGACGATCGGACGTGACCTGCGGGCCGGCCACGTCCAGCAGGTCCAGGCCCAGGGCTACGACCACAACTGGGTCCTCGACAAGGGCGTCACCGCCGAGCCGGTGCACGTGGCCACGCTGCGCGATCCGGGCTCCGGCCGCACCCTGGAGATCGCCACCGACCAGCCGGGGCTCCAGTTCTACTCCGGGAACTTCCTCGACGGCACCCTCGTCGGCACCGGCGGCCGCGCCTACCGCCAGGGCGACGCCCTCTGCCTGGAGACCCAGCACTTCCCGGATTCGCCGAACCAGCCGACGTTCCCCTCGACGGTACTGCGACCTGGGCAGACCTACCGGACGACGACGGTCCACTCGTTCGGCTCCTGACCCGCTTTCAGCGGCCGGTGACCTCCCTTCACAGCTAAACCACAATTTCTTACCGATTCCTCAGCGGTTGAACAGCGTCACCCGAACCTCCGTATGTAAGAGCGGTCCGCGCTCCCCCGCGCGGGCCACCCAATGACGACGGGCCCGGTCGTCCCCGCCGGGCCCGCCCCATACGGAGGTTCCATGGCCGACAACGTCTCCTCGTTGTTCCGCAACACCGCGGCGCACAGCCCGTCGATGGCGGCGCTGACACGGGAGGGCGGCGAGGGGGTCGGCCCGGTGGACTTCTGCATACCCTGCAACCCCTACTTCCCCACCCCGGCCATGATGGACACCATGGCCGCCCGGCTGCGGGACATCATCACGTTCTACCCGAGCGGCGCCGACACGATCACGGCCGAACTGTGCAACCTGCTTCAACTCCCGCCACAGGCCGTGGCGATGGGCAACGGTTCGACCGAGCTGATCACCTGGATCGACCATCTGCTGGTCCGTGAGTCCCTCGCCGTCCCCGTCCCCACCTTCGGCCGCTGGACCGACCAGCCCATGGAGACCGGCAAGCGGGTCGACATGTTCCCGCTCCAGGAGTCCAGCGGCTTCGCCCTGGACCTCGCGCAGTACGCCGAGTTCATCAGGACCCGCGGCACCAAGGTCGCCGTCATCTGCAACCCGAACAACCCCGACGGCGGCTTCCTGCACAAGCACGCGCTCGTGCAGTTCATGGACGCGATGGCCGACCTGGACCTGATCATCATCGACGAGTCGTTCCTGGAGTTCGCGGACGCGGAGCAGGAGCCGAGCGTCGTGCAGGAGGCGATGATCCGGCCGAACGTCATCGTGCTGCGCAGCCTCGGCAAGAACTTCGGTCTGCACGGCATCCGCTTCGGCTACATGGTCGCCAACCCGTCGCTCGCCGGCCGGGTCCGCTCGATGCTCCCGAAGTGGAACCTCAACGCCTTCGCCGAGTACGTGGTGTTCATGCTGAAGGAGCACGGCCCCGAGTACGCGCAGAGCCTGATGCAGGTGCGCCGGGACCGTCTCGACATGGCGAGCCAGCTCAGCGCGCTGCCCGGGCTGACCGTCTACCCCTCCCAGGGGAACTTCCTCTTCGTGCGCCTTCCCGTCGGCGCCGAGGGCACCGTGGTCCGCGACCGGCTGCTCGCCGAGCATCGCATCCTGGTCCGCGAGTGCGGCAACAAGATCGGTTCGTCGAGCCGCTTCCTGAGGCTCGTGGTACGCCCCCAGGTGGACGTCCGTCGCCTGGTGTCCGGCATGGAACAGGTGCTCTACGGGACCAGGAGGGGAGCCGCCGTGCCCGAGCTGAGCGCCGGCGCCGGCTACAGCTCGGGCACGGCGGCGGTGGACCGGCTGGTCACCAACGGGGCAGGCATGCCGGGCCTTGCCGCTCAGGCCATGGGCATGGCGATGCCGGGGCTGGTCTCGGCCGCCCCGGCAGCCGCCCCGATGGCGATGCAGCAGGCCCCCGCGATGGCCCCGGCGATGGCACAGGCCACGCCGTCCGACGGCGCCGGGATGCCGCTGCCGGCCGCGGCCCAGGTCTTCCCCCAGTCGGTGCCCGTGCCGACCCCGCCGCCCGCCCAGGTCTTCCCCCAGTCGGTGCCCGCCCCCGTCCCGGCCGCGGCTCCGCCGATGGCCCCGGCGGCGGCGATGGCCCCGGCAATGGCCCCGGCGGCCATGGCTCCGGCGATGGCTCCGGCGGCCATGGCACCGCCCATGGCACCCGCGGCGATGGCGCCCGCCATGGCACCGGCCCCCGCCCCCGCCCCGCCGATGGGCCCGACCCCGCCCGGCGTCCCGGCCCGCGGTGGCCTCACGGCCGCCCAGGTCCGGGGCACCAACGGCCTCACCCCCGCCGCGGCGACGGGCTGGCCGAACGCCCAGAGCTGGCCGAACGCGGCGGGGATGGGTCAGGCGGGGTAAGTAAGGAACCCGCTCAGGCGGACGCCCCGTCGGGCCGTTGGCCGGACGGGGCGTTCGCGCCTACTTGATGTTCAGCTTGACGTCCTGGTCCTCGACGAGGTCGGTCAGCGGGATCGTGCGGGTGAAGGTCACCGCCGCCTTCCCCGGCGCCTTGCACGTCACCGTGACCTCGAGGTTGAACTTCGAGTCCAGCGGGGATTCGAGTTCCGGGATCTTGTAGCTGCCCCTGCGGCCTTCCTTGGCGGTGACCGTGGCCGTCGCGTCGTCCTCGTCGGTGTCCAGCTTCACCTTCTGGGGGACGGACGTGCTGGGAGCGGGGAACTTCTTGGCGCAGGTCACGGTGCCGAAGTAGTTCACCGGCCCGGTATCTACCGCCGCGGCCGGAGTGGCCGTCAACAGGCCTCCGACCAGTACCGCGGTCGCGACCGGGATCATGGTTGCGATGGTGCGGGAGCCTCGGAACGTACGTGTGGACATGGGGACCACCTGCTCTTGGGCGTAGGGGGAGTTTCTGTTCGGATCGACCCGGACGCCGCAAGAGGGGGCGTGTGGCTCGGAGAGCGCTCGATATGACGGGATCGTCCGTGACCGGGGCCCGGTGTCGCTGCCACGCTTTCCACAGCCTGTTCGCAGCCCCAGCCCTCTTTTCCCACCCTGCTACAGCGCTTCCCGGCCTGCAACCGGACCCCCGTGCCTCCACGGATCGGCTGGAGGCACGGGGGTCGGGGAGGGCCGACCGACCGCCACGGCGAGAAGCGGCGCGGTCGGCGGAGCACGGCAGGGTCAGTAGGCGACCGGCCAACCGCTGTTCCAGTTCAGGAGGTTGATGCCCAGCTTGGGTGTGCCGTTGTCGTTGCCGTCGTAGTAGTGGTAGACGATCAGGTCGCCGTCGGTGTCGTGCAGGATCGACTGGCCGCCGGGGCCGATGACTCTGCCGTGGGACTCCAGGACCGGTGTGCCGCCGTTGTTCGTCATCGCGACACCGCTCCTGTCGTAGTACGGCCCGGTGACGGCGGTGGCGCGGCCGACCTTGACCTTGTAGGTGGAGCCGGTGCCGGCGCAGCAGGTGTCGTAGGAGGCGAAGAGGTAGTAGTAGCCGCCGCGCTTGACGACGTAGGGCGCCTCGACGGCCTTGGTCCCGGTGGGACGGGAGGCGATCGAACGCCGGGCGGTGTCGGACGCGAGCTGCTTGCCGGTCGACGGGTCGAGCCGGATCATCTTGAGGCCCGTCCACCAACTCCCGAACGACAGCCACCACTTGCCGTCGTCGTCCACGAAGAGGTTCGGGTCGATGGCGTTGTAGTCGCTTGCGGTGGTCGAGGTGTAGACGGTGCCGTAGTCGGTCCAGGAACCGGGGAGTCCGGTGCTGGAACCGGCCAGTCCGATCGCGGACTTGTTGGATCCGAAGGTGGAGACGGCGTAGTACATCAGGTACTTGCCGCCCTGGTACGAGATGTCGGGAGCCCAGGCCTCGGTGGTGCCGTACGACGACCACCAGCCCGGCCGGGTGGAGAAGGCGTTCCCGCCCGCACTGAACGCGACGCGGTCGGTGGAGGTGCGGTAGGAGAGGCCGCCGCCGGTGGCGTAGAGGAGATAGCGGCCGGCGGAGGTCCGGATCATCGTGGGGTCGTGCACGACCGTGGAGCCGGTGACCGTTCCGGGATCGGGGTACGCGGAGGCGGCCGACGGCATCAGTGCGAGCAGGATCGCCGCCGGGACGGAGAGCAGAGCGGCCCTGCGGGGCGTGCGGGCACCGCCCGAGCGGGAGGCACGCGGGGTGCGGGAGGTGCGCGGTACAGAGGAGGTGCGGCTCATGCGGACGCTCCTTCAGTGGGGGTTTCGCCGTTCGTGATACCGAACGGCGGTCGCGTCGTCGGGCGGGACCGTAGAATCGAACCCCTTGCGCGTCAACGGTCCGCGCGCTCACCCGAAAGTCTTCGAGAAACGGGCGCGCCGACCGCGGGGCCCCGCACCCCCTCCAGGCCCCGCATACCGACACTTGCCTTGCAAGCAACTTGACGGCGCCTCACTTTGCCGAACTGACAGCCTGTCGACAGGGACCGTTTCTACGGTGTTGTGCTCATGACAGACACCTCAGACGCACGCACCCCCCTCGCGCGCCGCACCGTACTCGTCGCCTCGGGCGCGACCGCAGCGGCCCTGGCCGTAGGCGCCGCCACCACGCCCGAGGCCCCCACCGCCGACACCGCTCCCGTCGCCGCCGCGGCCGTCTGCACCCTCACGAAGGAGATGACCGAGGGCCCCTACTACCTCGACGGACAGTACGTCCGCGCCGACGTGACCGAGGGCAAGGCCGGCATTCCGCTGAAGCTGACCCTCACGGTCGTCGACGACGACACCTGCGTGCCCCTCTCCAACGCCCTCGTGGAGATCTGGCACTCCGACGCCCTCGGCGAGTACTCCGGCTTCGTCGGCAACAACGGCCACAGCGAACCGGACGACGGCACCTTCCTGCGCGGCGGAGTCCTCACCAACTCCAGCGGCGTCGCGTCGATCACCACGATCTACCCCGGCTGGTACCGGGGCCGCTGCGTCCACATCCACGTCAAGGTCCACACGAACGTCACCCTGACCTCGGACGGCTCCTTCACCGGCGGCCAGGAGCTCCACACCGGCCAGCTCTTCTTCAACGAGACGATCACGACGGCCGTCGCGAAGGTCTCCCCGTACTCGACCAACACGGTCACCCGCACCACCCTCGCCCAGGACTCCATCTACGACGAGGGAGGCGCCGCGTCCGGCCTCCTGACCCTGACGGCCCTGGGCGGCTCCACGTCCTCCGGTTACGCGGGATCACTGACCCTCGGGGTCGAGCGCTGACCTCGGCACGCGCGGTCCTACCGCACCGCACGATCCGCACCGCATGACCGCCATCGCATGACCCGCACCGTCTGCCCCCTGTCCGGCCGGGTGCCACCGGAACACTGGTGGCGCCCGGTCGGCAGGCCCGACTCCCTTGTCCTGCAAGGCACTTGACGCGTGATAAATTTCCTGACCCGTCAGATACTCACGGGAAACTCCACTATGGTGTCGTGTCCATGACAGACACCTCAGACGCACGCACCCCCCTCGCGCGCCGCACCGTGCTCGCGGCCACCGGCGCCACCGCCGCGGCCCTGGCCGTGGGCTCCGCGGCCACGAACGAGGCCCCCACAACCGAGACGGCCGACACCGCCCCCGTCGCCGCCGCGGCCGTCTGCACCCTCACCCGGGAGATGACCGAAGGCCCCTACTACCTCGACGGACAGTACGTCCGCGCCGACATCACCGAGGGCAAGCCGGGCATTCCGCTGAAGCTGACCCTCACGGTCGTCGACGACGACACCTGCGCACCGCTCTCCAACGCCCTCGTGGAGATCTGGCACGCCGACCACCTCGGCGAGTACTCCGGCTTCGTCGGCAACAACGGCCACACCGAGCCGGACGACGGCACCTTCCTGCGCGGCGGAGTCCTCACCAACTCCAGCGGCGTCGCGTCGATCACCACGATCTACCCCGGCTGGTACGTGGGGCGCTGCATCCACGTCCACATCAAGGTGCACACGAACGTCACCCTGACCCCCGACGGCTCCTTCACCGGCGGTCAGGAACTCCACACCGGCCAGCTCTACTTCAGCGAGACGATCACGACGCGCGTCAGCAGGCTCTCCCCGTACTCGGCGAACAGGGTCACCCGGACCACCCTCGCCCGGGACTCCATCTACGACGGCGGAGGCGCCGCGTCCGGCCTGCTGACCCTGACGGCCCTGGGCGACTCGGCCTCGTCCGGTTACGCGGGAACGCTGACCCTCGGGGTCGAGCGCTGACCCGCCCCACCTGACCCCTCCCCCGGCCGGGCGTCACCGGATGTGCGGTGGCGCCCAGTCGGCATGGCGCGGACGGGCCCGCGCTCGCCCTCTCCCCCGCCGCGTGGGCCGAGTTCGTGGCCCACGCGGCGAGGTGACCCCGAGGTCGGGGCACCCTACTTGGCCGGGCACTCCTTCCAGGCCATGTGGTAGACGGTGCTGATGTCGCCGTCCGTCGAGTCCATCGTCATGAAGCTGACCTTGGACGGGGACGAGGTGCCCGCGTTGACCCGGAGCTCGGTGTTGATGTTGAAGTTGCGCTGGACGCCGCAGGGCGCGTAGACCAGGTTGGCCCAGTCGGTGGTGTCGGTCGCCTGCCAGTTGTCGTTGAACGAGCCGCTGAAGTTGTGGTTCTTGAACACCGTCTGCGACGAGCCCTGGAAGTAGTACGAGGCCCGCTGCACGGCGTTCGCACCGGACTGGAGCGAGGCGTAACCGCGGTAGTCCGCCTGCGCGATGGCGTAAGTGAAGCCCGAAGGGACGTGGACGACCAGGTTGAGCTGGCAGTTCTTGCGGAACGCCGTGGGGTTGGAGCCTCCGCCGACCTGGGCGAGGTAGTCGCTGTAGGTCACGGTGAAGGCGGTGTTGTCCTCGGAGACGGCGACCGCCGCCGTGCCCGCGGGGCAGCCGGAGCCGTTCACCGTGGCCACGTTGATGACGATCTTGTCCGGGGGCGGGTCGACGAACCCGGAGGACGGGTTGTGCGCGGGTACCGCGGCGGTGACGAGAGCGGCGACAGCGCCGCCCAGGAGCAGCCCACTTGCCATGGTCTCTCCCCTTCATTCGGATCGGTGGGGGGTGGACGCGCGTCCGGCTCGGCACGAGCAACTCTGTGAGGAATCCATGGAGTTGCTGTGAAGAACCGGGGCGATCGCATCGTAGGGAGAGTGGTGGGGCGCGCCCAGGCCGAACTCCGGCCATTCACCACGGCCCGTTCACACCCGGTCGCTCCGCGTCAGGAAACGAGGGGCTGCTCCTCGGATTCGGCCAGCTTCACCGTGCACAGCCCACCGCGCTCGGTCTTCACGTCGACCACCTCGAGCTGCGTGCCCGGCAGCAGGATGAACTCCTCCTCGTCGGTGAACGCGGAGAAACTGCGGATGCCCACGGCGCGCACGGGCTGCACCTCGAAGAGGGTCCGCTTCCCGCGGCTGCCGAGGAACGCACGGGCCACGCTGAACTTGGACGTGCACGACGACACGCCCCACCAGGTCACGGTCCGGCCGAGTGGGTACTGGGCGCGCAGGTCCAGTGAGACACCGCGCCACAGCGACTCGGTGCGGGCGGGCAGCTTCGACACGGCCGAGAACAGCAGCCGCAGGTAGGGGAGATAGGGGATGACCTTGGTGCGGTCCGGGGAGCGCAGGATGGCGTTGATCTCCCGGTAGAACGCGGACTCACAGGTGTAGAGGTAGAGCGCGGCGATCGCGTCGGCGTCCGGACCGGCGGACGGGTCGACGGCCGTTTCGTCCGCCCGCCGCTTGCCGAACTCGTGCGACCGCTGGACGTGCCGGTCGAGTCCCGACAGCAGCGCGGCGACCGGGGAGACCGCGTCGCGGAAGTCCATGAGCGGGGTGGCGAACACCCCGTCGATCGCGGGGAGGACGAGCCCCTCGTCCTTGACGCTGGAGAGCCGCTCCAGATACAGCTGGTGCAGTTCCATGGTGGACGCGATGAACGCGCCCATGCGCTCGGCGGTGCCGCCGTCCGTCCCGCCGGTGTCCACCGCGTGCTTGTCCCAGCCCTTG
The DNA here is from genome assembly GCF_044741545.1 of Streptomyces sp. NPDC088157. Taxonomy (NCBI): domain Bacteria; kingdom Bacillati; phylum Actinomycetota; class Actinomycetes; order Kitasatosporales; family Streptomycetaceae; genus Streptomyces; species Streptomyces sp. NPDC088157. The sequence goes on along the minus strand of NZ_JBIUSU010000001.1, from coordinate 849,449 downwards.
CTGGGGAGCCAGTCGATCTCGTCGACGCCCAGCGACGCGAGGGCCGCGTTCACTGTCCCGAAATGCTCGTCGTCGCAGAAGATGTCGCCCTGCGCCGCGGGGTTGGGGTGGTCGAGGTGCCGGACCTCGACGTCCGGGTACTTCTTCTGGAGCTGGAGGACGACCTTCTTCAGACTGCGGGCGTGCGCGCCCCACCAGGCGAAGACGACGGCACGGTCCTCGTCGTCCTCGGCGTTCTGCTTCGCCTTGAGTATCTCCTCGACGATCCGCTCGGCGACCGGACGCCAGAAAGCGGTGTGCGGGTCGGCGCCCCTCGGCCCGTCGCTGCTGGCGGTGAGGGCCGCGTTCAGCAGCAGCACGCCCTGGGTGAGCATCGCCTGGAACCATTCCGGCGGCTGGACGGTGTCCTGCTTCTTCAGAAGCGCGCGGATGTCGGCGATCGGCGTCTTCTTGGGAATGCCGTACTTCCACATCGCCGCCGCCTTGATGATGCAGCGGATGCTGACGACCCTGCCGAACTGACTGTCCTTCCAGTCGTGGAAGGTGTTGTCGAACATGGCGATGCCGGTGGCGCTCTCCGGCCGCGGGTAGGGATTCTGGCCGAAGACGACGACCTTCCACTTGTGCGGCGGGTTGGGCTTGAGGGCCTGGAAGGTCAGTTCACGGACCGGGACGACGTCCTGGCCGCGGCCCGGACCGATGAACGCGGCCGCGTCGGGCTGCGCCTCGATGACCGGCTTCAGCAACGGAAGCCACGGCTCACCGCCGCCCTTGAACAGTTCGGCGAGAGCCAGCGGATCGTTCGGGTCGGGCTGGCCGGAGGTGGTGGCATCGATCATGGCCGGGAGGCTAGCAGCGGGGTACGACAACGCGGTTCGCTCCCAACTGCGTTGTCAGTGGGGCACGGTAGCGTCGTGAGCAGTGGAAAGACCGTTTCTCACGTGGGAGTGCACTATGGCCGTGGACCGCGAACAGGCTCCGCTCAGGGTCGTGCTGACCGACATCAACGCGCGTGTGGTGGAGGCCTGGCGGGCGGCGTTCGCCGACACCCCCGGGATCGAGATCCGCAAGGGCTCCATCCTCGACGAGGAGGTCGACGCCTGGGTGAGCCCGACCAACTCGCGTGGCCTGATGAACGGCGGTGTGGACGCGGTCGTCAAGCGGCACCTCGGAGCCGGGATCCAGCTGCGGGTGCAGCGGGCGATCCGCGACCGGTTCGAGGGCAGGCTCCCGGTGGGCAGCGCGGTGTGCGTTCCGTCCGGGGCGGTCAACCCGAGGTTCCTGATCTCGACGCCGACGATGGAAGAGTCCTCGCAGAACGTGAGCGAGACCCTGAACGTGGCGCTGGCCTGCGCCGCCGCGTTCCAGGCGATCCACCGGCAGAACCAGGAGGCGGCCGGCAGCATCGGGTCGGTGGCGCTGGTCGGCATGGGCGCCCATACGGGCCGGGTGCCGGCCCGGGTGTGCGCCAACCTGATGTGGACGGGCTACACGCTGTTCAACGACCACAGCTTCGACGACTACGACGACCTGCGCGACACGATAGTCGCGCAGCTCGACGACCTCGAGAACGCGCCCGCCGAGAAGCGGGTGCGGATCGCGCCGCCCAGCCGCCCGGCCGCCCGCCGTTGAGGCCTGATCACCGAACTCGATTGGCAACAGCGGTCGTTGGCCGTCGCACTCCCAGGTCCCGCACGGCCCGGCACGTCACGCGGTGACGGGCCGCCGCTCCTCTGCGGGGGAACGGCGGCCCGTCACCGCGTGGAGCACTACGGGTTCTCCCAGGCCGCGGGTTCCGCCGCCAGTGCCTGCACCGGATCCGGCAGGGCGTCCGCCGCGATGTCCGCTATCGTGACGCCCTCCAGGATCCGCCGCACGTTCGCCCGCAGGGCGATCCAGAGCGGGAGCAGCGGCTGGGCCGAGCCCGTGTAGGTCAGGCCGGTCGGGCGTTCGCCGCGCACGGAGACGATCGGGCCGTCCACGGCCCTGATGACGTCCGCGACCGTGATCGCCGCCGGGTCGCGGGCCAGCCGGTAGCCGCCGCCCCCGCCGCGCCGGCTGTCGACGATCCCGCCGCGCCGCAGGTCGCCGAGGATCCCCTCCAGGAACTTGTGCGGGATGTCCTGAACGGCGGCGATCGACTCGGCCTTCACCGGGTCGCCGCCCTGCCGCACGGCGAGCTCCAGTACCGCCCGTACCGCGTAGTCCGCGCGTGCCGAGATCCTCATGAGCCCCATTGTGCCGTCAGGCGTGGAGTGTGACGTCCGGGGACAGGCGGCCGAGGACGCGGCCGGGCACGCGAAAGGGGCGGCGCACTCCGACGCGGTGTCGGGGTACGCCGCCCGGTGCGGCGACGGGTTGCGGGTCGCGGCCCGCGCGGTCATGGCGCCTACTTCGGGTCGCCGTTGAACTTCGAGACCGACCAGCGGTAGCCGAGCACCGCGAGACCGAGGCACCAGGCGAGCGCGATCCACCCGTTGTCGCCGATCTCGGTGCCGAGCAGCAGGCCGCGCAGGGTCTCGATGGCCGGGGTGAAGGGCTGGTACTCGGCGATGGGGCGGAACCAGCCGGGCATCGTGTCGGCGGGGATGAAGGCGCTGGAGATGAGCGGGAGGAGGATCAGCGGCTGTGCGCTGTTGGCGGCCGCCTCGGCGTTGGGGCTGGCCAGGCCCATGCCGACCGCGATCCAGGTGAGGGCCAGGCCGAAGAGGACGAGCAGCCCGAACGCGGCCAGCCACTCCAGGGGCGTCGCGCCGACGGACCGGAAGCCGATGGCCACGGCGACGGCGCCGACGAGGACCACGCTGGCGACGCACTGCAGCACGCTGCCGACGACGTGCCCGACGAGCACCGAGCCGCGGTGGATCGCCATGGTGCGGAAGCGGGCGATGATCCCCTCGTTCATGTCGGTGGAGACGGACACCGCGGTCCCGATGACGGTGCCGCCGATGGTCATCATCAGGATGCCCGGGACGATGTAGGCGATGTAGTCGGAGCGGTCGGCGCCGCCGATGCCCGCGCTCATCACGTCGCCGAAGATGTAGACGAAGAGCAGCAGAAGCATGACCGGGGTGAGCAGCAGGTTCAGGGTGAGGGACGGGTAGCGCCGGGCGTGCAGGAGGTTGCGGCGCAGCATCGTGGACGAGTCGCGCACGGCGAGGGCGAGAGTGCTCATCGGACGTTCTCCTTGGTCTGGTCGGGCTCGCTCGACCGGTGGGGAACCTCGGCGTTGCCGGTCAGGGCGAAGAAGACGTCGTCGAGGTCGGGGGTGTGCACGGTGAGCTCGTCGGCCTCGATGCCGACGGAGTCCAGTCGGTCGAGGATGGAGCGCAGCTCGCGCTGGCTGCCGTCGCCGGGGATGCGCAGCGCGAGTGCCTCGTCGTCGCAGGTGGCCTGAGGCAGGGCGGAGGCGGCGGACCGGTAGGCGGCCGGGTCGGTGAAGCGGAGCCGGACGTGGCCGCCGGGGATGAGGCGCTTGAGTTCCTCGGCGGTGCCTTCGGCGGCGATCCTGCCGTCGTCCAGTACCGCGATGCGGTCGGCGAGTTCGTCGGCCTCTTCCAGGTACTGGGTGGTGAGGAAGACGGTGACGCCGTCGGAGACGAGCTCGCGGATGATCTGCCACATGTTGTGGCGGGAGCGGGGGTCGAGTCCGGTGGTGGGCTCGTCGAGGAAGATGATTCGCGGGCTGCCGACCAGGGTCATGGCGATGTCCAGGCGGCGTTTCATGCCGCCGGAGTACGTGGAGGCGGGTTTCCTCGCGGCCTCCACCAGGTCGAAGCGCTCCAGGAGTTCGGCGGCGACCCGTCGTCCCTCGCTGCGGGAGAGGTGGTGGAGGTCGGCCATGAGGAGCATGTTCTCCTCGCCGGTGATCAGGCCGTCGACGGCGGAGAACTGGCCGGTGACGCCGATCGCGGCGCGCACCGCCTGCGGATCGGCGGTCAGGTCGTGGCCGCCGACGTGCAGGTCACCGGCGTCGGCGGTGATGAGGGTGGAGAGGATCTTGACCGCGGTGGTCTTGCCGGCGCCGTTCGGGCCGAGCAGGGAGAAGACGGTGCCGGCCGGCACCGCCAGGTCGATGCCGTCGAGCACGACCTGGTCGCCGTAGGACTTGCGCAGCCCGTTCGCCGCGATGGCCAAGCTGGTCATGAGAGGGGCTCCTTCAGAGGCTGCGAGCGGTGGACTAGAGGCTGCGGGCGGTGATGTCGCCCTGGGTGGTGGTCGCGCGGATCGCGAGGCCGGGGGCGCCGTCGGCGTTCTTCAGCGAGTTGTCGATCCGGCCGTGGCCGGTGCCGGCGTCCAAGGAGGCCGAGACGCCCCGGGCCGCGCCGACGGTGATGTCGCCCATCCGGGTGCTCAGCGCGAGCGTGCCGCGCACGGCCTCGGTGATGTTCAGGTCGCCCTTCTGGGTGCTGATCTCGCCGGGACCGTTCAGGCGGCCGACCGTGATGTCGGCGTCGAGGCCGGTGAGACGGGCGCTGTCGGCCTCGTCGACCTTGACCGAGCCGGAGCCGCCCTCGAAGGCGACCTCGCCGAGCCGTCCGACGGCCCGGAACTCGGCGGCGGCCGCCTTCGCCTCGACCCGGGAGCCGGCGGGCAGCTGGACGGTCACCTCGACGGACCCGGAGGTGCCGAGGATCCGGTTCTTCGCCGGTGCCGCCTCGACCCGCAGGACGCCGTCGCCGTATGCGACCGTCACCTGCTCGGCCGCCTTCACGTCGCGGCCCTTCGAGGCGTCCGCGGGCAGGACCTCGACGGTGGTGTCGGCCCGCTCGGCGGCGATGATCCGGATGCGTCCGGCGGGGATGTCGAGGACGGCGGAGACCGTGGCGGGGGTGTCGAACTTCTGCATCGTGCGCTCCTTCGGTTCGTTGTTTCTGATGAGGAAAACGCTACGTTGCATTCATGGATACGGCAACATATTCGTTGCGTTGCGATGCCATACATGCAGGTCAAGTCAATGAAATCGTTGCAACGGCTCAAAATTTAACGCAACAACAGCCATCGGTTCGTTGCAATGGTTCGGAAGTGAACGCTATGCTGGGGCACCCAGGACCACGAAGGAGATCGCGATGCCGGGAGGCAGGCTCACCCAGCAGGAACGCCAGCAGATCGCGTCGGGGCTGGCCGACGGCCTCGCCTACGCGGAGATCGCCCGAGGACTCGACCGTCCCACCTCGACGGTCACACGCGAGGTGATGCGCAACGGCGGCCCCACCGCCTACCGCGCCGACCTGGCCCACCGCGCCACCGAGCGCCGCACGCACCAACGCAGGCAGGCGGCGCCCCGGGGGACGAAAGCGCCCCCGCTCGCCCACGGACGCGACGCCGAGGCGGTGCGCGAGTACGAGGAGACGCTCACCACCGTCTTCATACAGTCGGGCCTGCCCAAGATGATGGCCCGGGTACTGGTCTGCCTCTACACCACCGACACGGGCAGCCTCACCGCGTCCGAACTCGTCCAGCGCCTCCAGGTCAGCCCGGCGTCCATCTCCAAAGCCATCACGTTCCTGGAGAGCCAGGGCCTCGCCCGCCGGGAACGCGACGACCGCCGCCGCGAGCGCTACGTCATCGACGACGACGTCTGGTACCAGGCGACGGTCGCCAGCGCCCGGTCCCTCGCCCAGGTCGTCGAGACCTCACGGCAGGGCGTCCGCATCCTCGGCCCCGACACCCCGGCCGGTACCCGCCTCGAGAACATCGCCCGCTTCGTCGACTTCGTCAGCGAGAGCACCCTGCGCGCCGCGGAGCAGGCCCGCGAGGTCCTCCACACGAGAGCGGAAACGGCCTCGGAAGGCACCGGCGGGCCGGACACCGATCCCGAGCAACCCGCGAGGTGATCGGAAAAGATCGCCGGCCGGTCGCGCCCGACCGGCCGGCGATCATCCTCGTACGCCCTTCATACGCCCTTCACCCGCCCGGTCGCGGCCGGGCGCATCCGCTTACGCCAGCCTGATCACGTTCCACGACAGCGGCTCCAGAGTCGCCGTCAGCCCGCCGTCCGTCAGCGTCGTGCCCTCGGCCGCGTGCGGGGCGACCCGCTCGGGGTCGGCGAGGGTGTTGCGGGCGTCCGGGTCGGCGTCCGCGAGCACACTGTGTTCGACGACCGAGGTCACATCGAGGCCGGTCAGGGCGATGTGGAGCGGCAGCGCCTCGGTACGGCCGCGGTTGACGGCGAACACGGTGATCGTGCCGTCGTCGGCGCGGACGGCGGTGGCGTGCAGGAGGTCCGCCTCGCCGTACCTGGCCGTCTCGTACGTCGGTGAGTCCACGCGCACGTCGAGGACCGTGCCCCGGCCGTGCTTCGACGCCTGCGCGAACGGGAAGAACGTGGTCTGCCGCCAGGCCGGGCCGCCCGGCTCGGTGAGGATCGGCGCGATGACGTTGACGAGCTGGGCGAGACAGGCGACCGTCACCCGGTCCGCGTGCCTCAGCAGCGCGATGAGGAGCGAGCCGAAGACGACCGCGTCCATGACGCTGTAGTTGTCCTCCAGCAGGCGGGGTGCCTCCGGCCAGTCGCCGGGGTCGGCGGTGCGGGCGTGCTCCTCCCACCTGGAGAGGTACCAGACGTTCCACTCGTCGAAGGAGAGGTTGATCTTCTTCTTCGACTTGAGCTTCGCGCCCACGTGGTCGCAGGTGGCGACGACGTTCTCGATGAACGACTCCATGTCCACCGCCGAGGCGAGGAAGGAGTCGAGGTCGCCGTCGTGCGGCTCGTAGTAGGCGTGCAGGGAGATGTGGTCGACCAGGTCGTAGGTCTCCGTCAGGACCTTCGCCTCCCAGTCGGCGAACGTCGGCATCGACTGGCTGGAACTGCCGCAGGCGACGAGTTCGACCGCCGGGTCGATCTGGCGCATCGCGCGGGCCGTCTCGGCGGCGAGGCGGCCGTACTCCTCGGCCGTCTTGTGGCCGGTCTGCCAGGGGCCGTCCATCTCGTTTCCCAGGCACCAGAGCCGGATGCCGAAGGGGGCCTTGTCGCCGTGCGCGATGCGCCGGTCCGCGAGGGCCGTGCCGGACGGGTGGTTGGCGTACTCCTGGAGTTCCAGGGCCTCGGCCACGCCCCGGGTGCCGAGGTTGACCGCCATCATCGGCTCGGCCTGCGGGCCGATCTTCCGCAGGAAGGCGATGTACTCGGAGAGACCGAAGCGGTTCGTCTCCGTCGAGCGCCAGGCCAGGTCGAGACGGCGCGGGCGGTCCTCGGCCGGGCCGACCGAGTCCTCCCACTTGTAGCCCGAGACGAAGTTGCCGCCGGGGTAGCGGACGGCGGTGACGCCGAGTTCGCGGACCAGGTCCAGGACGTCGGTCCGCAGACCCGCCTCGTCCGCGCTCGGGTGGCCGGGCTCGAAGACGCCGGTGTAGACGCAGCGGCCGAGGTGTTCCACGAAGCTGCCGAAGAGACGGGGGTTGACTTCGCCGATGGTGAAGGCGGGGTCGAGGGTGAGTCGTGCGGTGTGCATGTACGCCTTTCGAGGAGGGGGTGCCGGTCCGTTGGCGGCTGGGGGTCTGTCCCGGAATCACCGGCCCGGAATCACCGGCCCGGGGTCAGTGGCTCGGAGTCACTGGCTCGGAGTCACTGGCCCGCCAGACCCGTGTGGGCCACGCCCCGCACGATCCGGCTCTGGAAGAAGACGAACACGACGATCAGCGGGAGGCCCGCCAGCAGACCGCCGGCCATGAGCTGGGGCCAGACGATGCCGAACGCGTTCTGGACGGTGGCGATGCCGTTCGGCATGGTCATCAGGTCGGGGTTGTTGGTCACCATGTACGGCCAGAGGAAGTTGTTCCAGGAGGCGATGAAGGTGAAGATGCCGACCGCTGAGAGGGAGGGCTTCGACAGCGGCAGGACGATCGTGAAGAAGATCCGCCAGCGGCCCGCGCCGTCGATGAAGGCCGCCTCCTCCAGCTCCTTCGGCAGTGACTGGAAGAACTTGTAGAGGATGTAGACCATCGCCGCCGGCGCGCACTGCGGAAGGATCATGCCCCAGTACGTGTCCACCATGCCGAGCGACTGGACCGTGGTGAAGAGCGGAACGCCGAGGATCGCCGGGGAGAACATCAGGCCGGCCATCGTCAGCGCCATCAGCGCCGACCTGCCGCGGAACTCCGTGCGCGCGAAGCCGTATCCGGCGAGGGAGGCGACCGCCAGGACGACGAAGGTGACACAGACGGACACGACCACCGAGTTCACGAACCAGTTGGGGATGTTGCCGGCCTCGATCACCGCCTTCCAGGACTCCAGGGTGAAGTCCTCCGGGATCCAGTGCGGGGACGTCACCGACTCGGTGGGGGTCTTGAGGGACGTCGACAGCGCCCAGGCGAGCGGGGCCAGCCAGACGAGGGAGAGGGCCGCCGCCACGAGGGTGAGGGCGATCTGGGCCGGGGTCCAGGTGCCGCGCGACCTGCGGAGCGAGGCGGTGGTGGGCGTGGTGGGCGTCGGCTGCGTGGTCATCGGGTCGTGGCCTCCTCGCGGTTGCGCAGCAGCCACATCCGCCCGAGGGCGACGGCCGCGACGATGATGAAGAGGATGAAGGAGATCGCGGAGGCGTATCCCACGCGGTAGCTGGTGAAGCCCTGTTCCAGGGTGTACTGCACGAACGTGCGGGTCGATTCCTCCGGTCCCGGTCCGAACTGGTACATCACCACCGCCTGGTCGAAGACCTGGAGCGAGGCGAGGATCTGCAGGGCGAGGACCAGGCCGGTGATGTCGCGCAGATTGGGCACCGTGATGTGCAGCATCCGCTGGAAGGCGTTCGCACCGTCCAACTCGGCTGCCTCGTAGAGGTGTTGCGGGATGTTCTGGAGGGCCGCCAGGTAGAGGAGGAAGGAGAAGCCGACCGTCCACCACAGGGTCGCGACGACGACCGCGAGCATCGCCGTGGACTTCTGGGTGAGCCACGGAGTGTCCCAGCCCAGGACGTGGTTGACCATGCCGTTGGTGGGCTGGAACAGCCACCACCACAGGTTGCCGATGACCGCGGAGGGGAGCAGGAAGGGGGCGAAGAAGCAGAGCCGCCACAACCACCTGAAGTGCGCGGTGTGGTGGGCGATCAGCGCCATCAGCAGGGCCACGACGACGATCACCGGGACCACGTAGAGCGTGAACTGCACACTGTGCCACAGGGAGTTCCAGACCAGGTCGTCCTTGAGGGCCTCGCGGTAGTTGTCGAGGCCGACGAAGCCGGTGTGGTCGCCGGAGATGTTGGCGTCGGTGAAGCTGAGGTAGAGGCCGCGGACGACCGGCAGTATGACGAACAGGCCGTAGAGGACGAAGAACGGGGCCACGAACCAGCCGCCGTGCTGGAAGCGGCGGCCCCAGCGGGCGCGGGCGGACTCGGACGCGACCGCGGTGCGCGGTGTCAGCGTCCCGGCGTGCGCGACCGCGCTCATGCGCTCGCTCCCTTCAGCTCCTGGGCTGCCGTGCGGCCGTCCATCGGGTTCCTCATCGCCAGCAGCTGCGCCAGCGCGGACCTCATCCGGCGGGCCGCCGCGTCCGGTGCGGCGGAGCCCAGGTTGGAGGCGGCCACGATCGGGCCGACGCGCTGGGCGAGGACGCCGGTGGAGCCGGCGAACCAGATGTGGGGTTCGTTGGCCTGGTGGTCCATGGCGGGGCGCGAGTACTCGCTCTGCGGCGCGAGCTTCAGGTAGGCCGGGTCCTTGAAGGTGGGCAGGTAGGCGGGGACGTGACCGCCGTTGGCCCAGGTGGTGGCGTGGGTGACCATGTAGGCGGCGAGCTGGTAGGCGCCCTCGTTCGCGGCTCCGCCGCGGTCGGCCTGGTGGGGCAGGACGAAGGAGTGCGACTCGGCGTGGGTGGCCGGGGTGCCGAAGACCGGGGGCAACGGCTGAGCGCCGTACTCGACCTTCTCGCCGTTGAAGTACGGCACCGACCAGTTGCCCTCCCAGGTGAACGGCGAACCGGCGAGGAACGCCTCGCCGTCCGCCTCGCCGACGGTGACGTAACCCTCGGTGACGTGTCTGCGGAGGAACTCCAGGACCTGGGTGGCCTTGTCGGTGTCGAAGGTGACGGTCGTGCGGTCGTCGTCGAAGTAGGTGCCGCCGAGCTGCTGGTAGAAGGCGACGAAGAACCACCAGCAGAAGTTCTGCTCGTTGGCGTGCAGGCCGAGCGTCTGCTGCCCCTTCTTCAGCTGCCCCCTGGCCGCCTTCAGGATGTCGAACCACTCGTCGGCGGAGCCGGCGGCGGGGAGGCGGCCGTCGGCGTCGAGGAGGCCCGCCTTCTCGCAGACGTCCCTGCGGTAGAAGTTCAGCTGGACGTGGATGTCCAGCGGCAGCGCGTACAACTCGCCGTCCACGACACCGCGTTGCCAGAGCACCGGATTGAAGTCGGACTGGCGTACGCCGTACTTGGCGAGGAGGCCCACGTCCCAGGGGTCCAGGAGCCTGCCGGGCGCGAAGCCGGGGATGCGGCCCTGGTGCATGACACCGAGGTCGGGGGCGCGGTTGCCGGCGGCGGCCATGGCGAGCTTGGTGTAGTAGGGGCCGCCCCAGGCGAGGGTGGAGTCCTTGACGGCGACGTCCGGGTGTCCGTCGCGGAAGGCGTCCACCATGGCGACCTGGTTGGCGCCGTCGCCGCCCTGGAAGAGGTTCCAGTAGCGGACCCGGGTGTGCGTCCCGGCGGCGAGTGCGTCGGCTCCGGTGCCGAGGGCGGCGAAGCCGAGGCTGCCCGCCACCGTCAACCCGCCTGCGGCGGCGAGAAGTTGCCTGCGATTCAGGCCAGGTTGTCCCATACCTTGCCCCTGTCGTTCGTTTGGTTCGACATTTCGAATTGCGCTCGTAACTTCGAACGGGACCGTAAAATCGATGTGCGCGCCCGTCAATGGTTTTGACGCGATCTCTGACAGCGCTTTCTATCGGCGCCCCCGTCGAAACTTCCCCGTGACGTGAGCACAACCGGCCGCGTAGGCTCGAACAGGCTGCCGCGGGGCGGTTGAGAAGGGGGAGTCGATGGACATCGCGGGCGCGCTCGGGCGGGCGGCCCGGATCGGCTCGGCGCTGCGGCGGGCGAGGACCGGACCGGCCATGCGCGAGCTGACCGGCGATCTCTCCGCCGCGCTGCGGGCCCGCCCCGGCCGTCCGTGCGGTGTGCGGGACGTGTGCCGGGCGCTGTGCGAGGAGATGTCCGCACGGCGCGGCGGACGGCCCGTCGAGGTGCGGTTCGAGCGGTTCCCCGACGAGATCGAGGTGACCGGGCTGTGGGTGGAGTTCCAGGACTTCGACCTGGTCATCGTCGAGGAGCGGGCCGAGGCCGTACAGCAACTGGTCATCCTCGGACATGAGTTGTGGCATCTGCACGCCGGTCACCGGCACCACCACCACGGCGTCGGCACGGTGGCGGCGGGCGTCCTGGCCGACCGGGCCGGCTGGGCCAGTTGGGACTCCCTCGCACTGACCGTCGCCGCCCGCAACGGCTCCCGGGAGGACGACGAGGCCGAGGCCGACGACTTCGGCCACCGGCTCGCGGCCCGCTTCCGGCGCTACCTCTCCGACTCCGGGCCGGCCGCCCCGGGCCCGGGCGGGGAGACGGCCGCCGTGCAGCGGACCCTCGGCTATCGCGGGCGCAGGGGCACGGCGCGGTGAGCCATGGGCTGTACGTCTCCTTCTGGCTGCCCACCGTGGTCCTCGGCGCGGCCCTCGCCATCAAACTGCCCAGCATCCTCAAGCTCTGGCGCGATCCGCTGCTGCGCGCCGTCGGCGGTCTGCTGGTCTTCGCCTGCGCGGTGTTCGTCTTCGCGGCCCCGAAGACCATCGCCTGGACCAACCGGGTCACCGGCGTGCCGAACATCGCGGCGCCCTGGGTGTACTCCCTGCTCACCGCGCTCTCCGCGTCCTGGCTGCTGCTGATCATCGCCTGGCGCAACGGCCGTAGCGAGCGTTCGGCGCAGACCCGGCGCGCGACCCGCTGGGTGGTCTCCGTCTACGCGGGGGTGGTCGTCGCGCTGTGGGTGCTCTTCGCACTCGCCGACGTACCCGTGGAGCAGATCCAGGACCTGGACACGTACTACGCCAACACGCCCTTCATGCGCGAGGAGATCCTGCTCTACCTGCTCGCACACACGGTGGCCTGTTCGGTCACGGCCCGGCTCGTCTGGAACTGGAGCCGCACCGAGGGCCTCGACGCCTGGCTGCGCTGGGGACTTCGGTTCCTGGGGGCCGGCTATGTCACGAACCTGCTGTTCAGCGCGGCCAAGCTGACAGCCGTCGGGGCCCGTTGGACCGGGCACGACCTGGACTGGCTGAACACCAACATCGCCCCGTCGGCCGCCTGTATCGCCGCCACCCTGGTCGCGATCGGCTTCATCGTCCCGCACGCCGGCCAGTACCTCCAGGAGCGGTGGCGGGTCCGCCGCCGGCACCGGAGCCTGAAGCCCCTGTCCCGGTTGATGCGCAGCGTCACCGGCACCCGCGAGCCCTTCGACCTGCGGGCCACGCCGGAACTGCGCCTGATCCGCCGCGAGACGTTCATCCGCGACGCGCTGCTCCAGCTGGCCCGGCACCTCGACGACGACCTGCGCGCACGGTCCTACGAGTCCGGCGTCGCCCTCGGCTTCGAGCGCGGCCGCGCACAGGCGCTCGCCGCCGCCGTGACGCTCCTGGACGCGGTCGAGGCCCGCCAACGGGCCCTGCGGCATCCGGAGCCCGCCGGGTCCGCGGAGCCCGAGCGCCCCACCTCCCCCACCATCCCCTCCCCCGTCCTCGCCTCCCCGTCCGGCCCGGCCGGCTCCTCCCGCCCGGACACCACCTACCTCCTGCGGGAGATCCAGGCCGTGTCCCGCGTCCTTCGCCACCCCGTCGACATCCAGGCGGTCCGCGCCCACGCGGCCGCCCCGGCAGAGAGCATGTCCACGCATGAGTGAACCCTCCAATCCCGCCAGAACCGCCGTAGTCCTGGGGGGATCCCATGCGGGCATGCTCGCGGCACGCGCCCTGGCCGGCCTCGCCGACCGGGTCGTCGTCATCGAACGGGACGTCCTGCCCGACGGCCCCGCCCCCCGCAAGGGCCTGCCCCAGGCCCGGCACGCGCACATGCTGTGGTCGGGCGGGGTACGGGCGGTGGAGGAACTGCTGCCGGGCGTCACCGACGCCCTCCGCGCCGCCGGGGCCCGCCGGACGCCGGTCACGACGGACATGGTCGTCATGGGCGCACGCGGCTGGTTCCGCCGTTGGCCCGAGTCCCACCACGTGATCCTGGCCGGCCGCGACCTCCTGGACGCGACGATCCGCGCGCAGGTCCTCGCGGACGACCGGATCGAACTGCTCTCCGGCGTCGAGGTACTGGGCCTGGAGGGCGACGCGGGAGCGGTCACGGGGGTCCGGGTGAGGGCCCGGGAGGCGCTGACGCCGACGGCAGCGGCGGCTCTGAACGCCGGGCCGAGCGGGGGCTCCCGAACGGCGACGAACTCGACCGCAGGCCCGGTGCCGGGCCCAGGCCCGGGCCCGGCACCGGAATCCGACTCGGCCACGGGCGCGAATGCGGGCGCGGCTTCGGGCGCGGCTTCGGGCGCGCGGACAGGTACGGGCACGCGGACAAGTGCGGGCACGGGGACGGGTGCTGCCACGGGGGCGAGCGCGGGCACCGGGACAGGTGCGGGCGCGGCCCCCGGCGTTGACGCGGGCGTCGGGCCGAGCCCGGACTCAGGCGCGGGCGCGGCATCCGGCGCGGAGTGGGTGGTTTCCGGTGGGTTGGTGGTCGACGCGACCGGGCGGGGGTCGCGGGCCGGGCGGTGGCTGAAGGAGTTCGGGCTGCCCGCGGTGGAGCGGCGGGAGGTGGACGCCGGGCTGGCGTACGCCAGCCGTCTCTACCGCGCGCCGGAGCAGGCCCGCTCCGGGTATCCCGTCGTCAACGTGCAGCCCGACCCGCGCGAGAACGTGCCGGGACGGGCGGGGTTTCTGCTGCCCATCGAGGACGGTCACTGGATCGTCACCCTCAACGGCACCCGGGGCGGCGAGCCCTCCACCGCCGCCGACGACTTCGTCCGCTTCGCCCGAGAGGAACTGCGCCACCCGGTCATCGGGGAGCTCCTCGAACAGGCCGAGCCGGTGTCCGATGTGTCGTACACCCGGGCCACCGTCAACCGTCGCCACTTCTACGAGCGGATGCCCGCCTGGCCGGAGAACTTCGTCGTCGTCGGTGACGCCCTCGCCGCGTACAACCCGCTCTACGGCCACGGCCTCGCCGTCGCCGCCCAGAGCGCGGTGATCCTGCGGGACGTGGTGCGCCGGCAGGGGTGGGCCGCCGCGGGGCTGTCCCGGCGGGCCCAGAAGGCGGTGGCCCGGCCCGTGAGCACCGCGTGGGACCTCGCCGTCGGCCAGGACGTGTTCTGCGAGGGCGCGACGGAGCACGGGCCCACGCTCCGTGACCGGATGGTGGCCGCGTATGTGGGCCGCCTGATGCTCACGGCCACCGGCAACGGGCGGATCGCCCGCCGGGTGACGGACGTGACGTCGCTGGAGCGGGGCCCCGCGGTGCTGCTGACTCCGTCGGTGCTGCTGGCAGCCGCGGTGGGGCCGTTGCGACCGGCGTTGGCCGGACCGCCGCTGACGGGGGACGAGCTGAAGCGGGCGGGGTTGGAGTAGCCGGGGCGCCGAGCGGTCCGCCCCTGCTCGGCGGCGGGTCCGCTCGGCCCTGCGGGTCCGCTCGGCGGCGGGTCCGCGGTCAGCCCGCGAACGCCGGCTGTGCCAGGCCCTTGCCCACTCCCGGGACCACCAGCAGCGAGCCCGCCAGTGGGTGGGGTGCGGCCAGGCCCACCCGGGCGGTGGTGATGTAGAGGTCGGTCAGATCGGCGCCGCCGAACGCGCAGGCCGTGACCCTGGGGGTCGGAAGGACGATCACCTGGTCCAGTTCGCCCGCCGGGGTGTAGCGGCGTACCGCTCCCCCGTCCCACAGTGCCACCCACACACAGCCGTCGGCGTCGACGGTGAGGCCGTCGGGGAAGCCCGCGCCGTCCTCGATCGTGACGAAGGGGCGGCGGCCGCTCACCCGCCCGTCCGCCGAGTACTCGAAGACGTCGACCCGGCGCGTCGGCGAGTCTATGTAGTACATCCGCGTGCCGTCCGGGCTCCAGCCCGTCCCGTTGCTGACCGCCACGTCGTCGAGGATCACCGCGGTCGAGCCGTCGCCGGTGAGCCGGGAGAGGGTCCCGCCGCCCGGGGCCTCGTCGTAGCGCATGGTGCCGGCCCAGAGCGAGCCGTCCGGGGCGACGGCGGCGTCGTTGGCGCGGCGGCCGGGGACGGGCTCGTGGTGCAGCCAGCGGAAACTGCCGTCCGGGTCGAGCAGGCCCACGCCGTCCCGCAGGTTGAGGACCAGCCCGCCCCCGGCGCGGGGTTTGGCCGCGCCCACGTGCTGGTCGGTCACCCGGACCGTGCGGCGGCCGGTCGAGGGGTCATAGCCGTGCAGGCGGGAGCCCAGGATGTCGAGCCAGAGGAGGCGGCCGTCTGCCGGGTCCCAGGTCGGGCCCTCGCCGAGGGCGGCCTCGGCCCGGACCGCCACCTCGTAGGCCGCGCCGGTCGCCGTCATGCCACGTTCCGGTAGCCCAGGAGCTCGGACAGCTCGGCGGCGCCCTTCGCGGCGAGCTGCTCCAGTTCGCCGCGGCGCTCGTCGCTCCAGCGGATCATCGGCACGGAGATGGACAGGGCGGCGACGACCTGGCCCGTGCGGTCGCGCACCGGAGCCGCCACGCAGCTGACGTCCGGGTTGGACTCGCGCCTCTCGACCGCGACCCCCCGCTCCCGGATCTCCGCCAGGGCCTCGCGCAGGGCGCCGGGCTCGGTGATGCTGTTCGGGGTCATCCGGATCAGGTCGGCGTCGTCGGGGATGCGCGCGCTGAGCTCCGGCTCGGAGAGCGAGGCCAGCAGCATCTTGCCGACGGAGGTGCAGTGGGCGGGAAGCCGACGGCCGGCGGCCGAGACCATCCGCACCGCGTGCGTGGAGTCGACCTTGGCGATGTAGATGACATCGGTGCCCTCGAGGATCGCCACGTGGACCGTCTCGTCACACGTCTCAGCGACGGAGCGCGCGACCTGCTGACCCTCCGCGGCGAGGTCGAGCTGCTCGGCATAGCGGCTGCCGAGCTGGTACGGGCGTACACCGAGGCGGTACCGTCCGGGTTGTCCCGGAACGCCGACGATGTACGACCGCGCCGAGAGCGTGGTCACCAATTCGTGCACGGTGGTGCGCGGAAGCTGGAGCTTGCGCACTATGTCGGGGGCGGAGAGCGAACCGTCCCCGTCGAGGAAGAGCTCGAGGATGTCGAGCGCTCGGGTCACAGCAGGTACGAGGCGTCCCACAACCGGCCCCTCCCTTAGTTGATCGTCTCAGTGCCTGCGTTCGAGATTTCAACAGGCGATCGGCATGACGAACACAGGCTGTCATACGGCGTTGCGCCGGGCAATGGTCGGGAATCGCACAGTGGCCCAGGACGGTACGCCCGGTGCGCCAGGATGGAGAGATGCCGACCCAGAAACGCCTCGCCGGCTCCTTCACGGCGCTCGATTTCCAACAGGTCCTGCTGCGCCGCATGGCCGACCACAACCCGGATCTGGTGGAGGACGCCCGCCATGGACTGGGCATCTCCCTCGCACAGATGCGGGAGGCCAACAAGCGCTGGCAGGCGATGCTCCACTCCCCGCACGCACGCGGCTCGCTGGCCCGTTACCGCTCCGTCCTCGGCGAGCCGGAGTCCCGGACGCCCCGCCGCGTCGGAGATCTCGACTGCGAGGCCTGGCTCTGGCCGCTGCCCCTCTGGCCCGACCTGCGCTTCGAGGCGCTGGTCGCCCCGAACGGCGGCGTCTGGAACGAGTGGCTGGTCCGCGCCCCGGGAGTCCCGCCCCCGCGCCTGACGACCCTCGACGACCTCGTCCCCTGGTCCTGCACGGTCGACGAGGTCGCCCACGCCTTCGCCCCCGCCCGCCCCCTGGAGGGCACCGCCCCCACCCGCTGGGGACTGGCCTTCACCGCACCCGACGGCCTGGGCATGAGACGGGAGGTCGTCGCCGAGTTCACCTGGGGGCTGCTGCAACGGACGACGGTCCGGGAGTAGGGGCGGCCGGCGGTGAAGCCGGAGCGGACCGGGAGGCGGCGGAAGGAAGGGGGCGGCGGTCGTCAGAGGCTGACTGCCGCCGCCAGGATCGCCGCCACCACGGCCGGCACCGACCCCGGGTGCAGGAACAGGAAGAGGTTGGGCTCGACCAGTTCCAGTTCCATCACGCGCGGCTCCCCGTCGTCGCCGTCCACGAGGTCGACCCGGGCGTAGAGCAGCTCCGGCGCGTCCGGTACGGCGGCCAGGGCCCGTTCGGCGACGGCGAGCTCGGCCGGGCTCGGGGTCCACGGCTCCAGACCGGGGTGGGCGACCTTGTCCGCGTCGAAGGCGGTGCCGGGGGCCAGTACCGCCCGCTTGCGGCTGGCGTGCAGCAGGCGCCCGCCGAAGAACTGGAGGGCCCGCTCGCCGCCGGTGTCGATGCTCCGCATGTACGGCTGCACCATCGCCGTCAGCCCCTCGGCGTGCATCCGCGCGAGGTGCTGCACGGCCGCCTCGCGCCGGTCCGGCGTATAGCGGGCGGCATAGCGGGCACCGGCGCCGGAGGTGGGCTTGACGACGTACTCGTGGTCGGCCGGCAGATCGGCGGGGCCGACGGAATCGCCCGGGGCGAGGTAGTGCGTGGGGACCGTGGGCACCCCGGCCGCCGCGAGTTCCCCGATGTACCGCTTGTCGGTGTTCCAGCGCACGACGGCGGCCGGGTTCGCCAGTCGCGTCAGCTTGCCGCACTGCTCCGCCCAGGCCGTGAACTCGGCCGCGCGCCAGCTGTAGTCCCAGGTCGAGCGGATGACGGCGAGGTCGTAGGAGGCCCAGTCGGCGTCGGCGTCGTCCCAGCACACCGCGTCCGCCTCGGCCCCGGCCGCCTCCAGCGCCGCCCGCAGCACGGGAAGGTCACGGTCCTTGCTCGGCTCCGGCCGGGGGTCGTAGGTGACGAGAGCGACTCGGGGCACGGCGGGACTCCGTTCTCGTACGACTGTCGTCCGTCCGGACGTCTGTCGTCCGTCCGGGCGCTCGTCGGCCATCGGCCATCGGCCGTCGGTCATCGGCCGCCCGAGCGTCCGGACGTCTGTACGTCGTACGTCTGTTGTATGCCTGTCCTGGACCTCGGCAGGTTATCCGCCGCCCCCATGGTCGGGACAACCCGTTTGACCTTCACCTTCGGTGAAGCCCCAGCATCGGTGGCGGGAACGAGGAAGCGACCTGGAGACCGGGATGGGCATGCGGATGCTGACGATCGGGGCCTTCGCGCGGGCCTGCCGGCTCTCGCCGAAGGCGCTGCGCCTGTACGACGAACTGGACCTGCTGCGGCCTGCCCGGGTCGACCCCGACACCGGCTACCGCCACTACGCGGTGGAGCAACTGGAGCAGGCCCGGCTGGTGGCGTGGCTGCGGCGGCTCGGCATGCCGCTGGCCCGGATCCGTGAGATCCGCGCCCTCGACGACCCGGCGGCCGCCGCCCGGGAGATCCGCGCGTACTGGGCGCGGGTCGAGGCGGAGACGGCCGTACGCCGGGATCTCGCCGCGTTCCTCGTGGACCACCTCTCGGACACCTCGCGAAGGGACACCACCATGCTGGAACTCCGTTACTCCGCCCACTCGGACCAGGGCCTGATCCGGCCCGCCAACCAGGACACCGCCTACGCGGGCGGCCGCCTCCTCGCCGTCGCCGACGGGTACGGGACGGCCGGCGGGCCCGCGAGCAGCGCCGCCGTCGAGGCGCTGAAGTTCCTCGACACCGAGGTGGCGCCGGCGGGCGGTGTGCTCAACCTCCTGGAGGACGCGGTGCGGGGCGCGAGCGACGCCGTGCGGGACGTGGCCGACGGCTCGGACGAGACCGGCACCACGCTGACCGCGCTGCTGTGGACGGGATCGCGCCTGGCCCTCGTCCACATCGGCGACTCCCGCGCCTACCTGCTGCGCGACGGCGGCCTGTTCCGCATCACCCACGACCACACGGTGGTCCAGTCGCTGCTGGACGAGGGGCGTCTGACCCCCGAGGAGGCCACCAGCCATCCCCAGCCGGCCCTGCTTCTGAAGGCGCTGTCCGGCGGCAGCCCGGGCACCCCCGATCTCCGTCTGCACGAAGCGCGCCCCGGCGACCGTTACCTCCTGTGCTCCGACGGGCTCTCGGCCGTCGTCCCCGACGACGCCATCCGCGACCTCCTCACCACGTTCCCGGCCCCGGACGCCGCCGTGCACTCGCTGGTGGGCGCCGCGAACGCCGCCGGCGGCCCGGACAACGTCAGCTGCGTCGTCGCGGACGTGGTGGAGGCGGCGGGCTGAGAGGTGACGGCCGGACGAGTGGGGTAGGAACGGGTTTGTTGTGTTCCGCAGCCACTCAAGGAGCCCGTCCCGTGTCCTCTCTCCTCCCGGCCCTGACGGACGACCCGTCGGGGCGCCCCGCTCTGCGATTCGGTGAGCGCTCCCTGACCTACGCGGAGCTCGCCTCGGCGGCCGGTGCCGTCGGTGAGCGGGTACGGGGGGCGCTGGGGGTCCCCCCGCTCGAGCGAAGCCGGGACCGGGGCCGGGTCGCCGTGTGGGCGACTCCGTCGCTGGAGACCGCCGTCGGGGTCGTGGGCGTGCTGCTCGCCGGGGTGGCCGCCGTGCCGCTGAACCCGAAGTCGGGCGACAAGGAGCTCGGGCACATCCTGGGTGACAGCGCGCCGGGCGTCGTGCTGGCGGCACCGGGCGACGAACTGCCCTCCGCGCTGGACCGGTTGACACGGATCGACGTCGAGGTCGAGGTCGGCGGTGGCGGGCGTGGCGCCGGGGTGCCGGTCGTCGGTGTTCCCGTGGGCGACGAGGACCCCGCCCTCGTCGTCTACACCTCCGGCACCACCGGGCCGCCCAAGGGCGCGGTCATCCCGCGTCGCGCGATCGCCACCACCCTGGACGCGCTCGCCGACGCCTGGCAGTGGACCGGGGAGGACGTCCTCGTGCACGGGCTGCCCCTGTTCCACGTGCACGGGCTGGTGCTGGGAATCCTCGGACCGTTGCGGCGGGGCGGGTCCGTACGGCATCTCGGGCGGTTCGACACCGAGGGCGTGACGCGGGAGCTGACCGGTGGCGCGAGCATGCTCTTCGGGGTGCCGACGATGTACCACCGCATCGCCGAGGCGCTGCCCGCCGACCCCGGGCTGGCCAAGGCGCTCGCCGGGGCGCGGCTGCTGGTGTCCGGTTCGGCGGCGCTGCCCGTGCACGATCACGAGCGGATCGCGGCCGCGACCGGACGCCGGGTGATCGAGCGGTACGGGATGACGGAGACGCTGATGAACACCAGCGTCCGTGCGGACGGGGAGGCCCGGGCGGGGACCGTCGGGGTGCCCCTGCCGGGCGTGGAGCTGCGGCTCGTGGACGAGGACGGGTCGGCCGTCGAGGCGTACGACGGGGAGAGTGTCGGCGAGATCCAGGTGCGCGGGCCGAACCTGTTCACGGAGTACCTCAACCGGCCCGAGGCGACAGCCGCCGCCTTCACCTCCGACGGCTGGTTCCGGACGGGGGACGTGGCCGTGCGCGATCCCGACGGCTATGTCCGGATCGTCGGGCGCAAGGCGACCGATCTGATCAAGAGCGGCGGGTACAAGATCGGGGCCGGTGAGATCGAGAACGCGCTGCTGGAGCACCCGGGGGTGCGCGAGGCGGCGGTGACCGGGGAGCCGGACGCGGACCTCGGGGAGCGGGTCGTCGCGTGGGTCGTTCCGGCGGACCCCGGATCTCCGCCGGGCGAGGGCGAGTTGGCCGACCATGTCGCCCGTAGGCTCGCGCCGCACAAGCGGCCCCGCGTGGTGCGCTACCTCGACGCGCTGCCCCGCAACGACATGGGGAAGATCATGAAGCGGGCGCTGCCGTCATGACGACGGGGCGCGCGAGCGCGCGGGAGGCCATCGCCCTCGTCACCGACGACTTCACCCAACTCCCCGACCCGCCGGGCGTCGGGGTCGGCGTCGGCGGGAACGGGCCGTCCGCTCCCGACGGGCCCCTGGGCTGGCCCGGTTACGACGCCTCGCGCGAGCGCGCCGCCCGGCGCACCGGCGAGTCGGAGTCCGTCGTCTGCGGCACCGCGAGCGTCGGGGGCACCCGGGCCGTGCTGATCGCCTTCGAGTTCGGATTCCTGGGCGGTTCGCTGGGCGAGCGCACCGGCGACCGCCTGGAGGCGGCGTACACGTACGCCCGCGAACACCGGCTCCCGGTCGTGCCGTTGATCGCCACGGGCGGCAGCCGGATGCAGGAGGGCATGCTCGCCCTCACCCAACTCCAGCGGGTGGCGAGGCAGTCGGCGCTCACCAGGCAGGCAGGGCTGCCGCAGGTCGCGGTTCTGCGGGACCCGACGACCGGCGGCGGCTGGGCCACCCTGGGCGCGGGCGCCGACGTCGTACTGGCGCTGCCGGACGCCCAGGTCGGCTTCGCGGGCTCCCGGGTCCGCCCACCGGACGCCGACCCGACCGCCTACACGGCCCTGGCCCAGTTCGCGGCGGGAGCGGCGGACGCGGTGGTGCCTCCGGCGGAGCTACGGGAGGTACTGGGCCTGTGGCTGCGCCTACTGACCGACGGCACACCGGAAGCACATCATCCGGCGGAGATACGCGGCACCCCCGGCGAGCCGGGCGCCACCGGGCCGGACACGGCCCGGCCCCCGACGCCCCCCGGGCCCGAGACCGGTACGGCACCGGACGAGACGGACCCCAGGACCGAGGCCCGGCCGAAATCGCTTCGCGAGGCCGCAGCCCTGCCGGCCGAAACTCACGGACCCACCGCCGAGGCCGGTGTGGTGCCGGGCACGACGGACCCCACCGCCGAGGCCGGTGCGGTGCCGGGCACGACGGACCCCACCACCGAGGCCGGTGCGGTGCCGGGCACGACGGACCCCACCACCGAGGCCGGTACGGTGCCGGGCACGACGGACCCCACCGCCGAGGCCGGTACGGTGCCGGGCGCGGAGGGGCCCGGGGCCGAGGCACGGCCGGAGTCGCTTCGCGGGCCCGCGCCCGTCCCCGCCGCCCTCGGCGTCACGGATCTGCCTCGTACCGGGTGGGAGGCGGTCCGGCGGGCTCGGGCGGTGGAACGGCCGCGTGCCCGGGCCTACTTGGACGCCTACTTCACTCAGCGGCTCGCGATCTCCGGAGACCGGTGCGGCGGGGTGGACCCCGACGGGATGCTGTGCGGGTTCGGCGTCCACCAGGGCCGCACCGTCGCCTACGCGGCCCAGACCGGCGCGGCGACCCGGCCTGCCGGGTACCGCACGGCCGCCCGGCTGATCCGCCTCGCGGACCGGCTGGGCATCCCGGTGCTGACCCTGGTGGACACCCCGGGCGCGGCCAACGACGCCGAGGCGGAACGGCAGGGGGCGGGCGCGGCGATCGCGGAGTTGTTCGGCGTGGTCGCCACCGCCGGTACACCGCTCACCACACTGGTCATCGGCGAGGGAGGTTCCGGCGGCGCGCTGGCGCTGGCCGCGCCCGGCCGCACCTGGGCCACCCCGGACAGCTACTTCTCGGTCATCGCGCCGGAGTCGGCGGCGGCGATCCTCAAGCGGCCGGCACGGGAGGTGGAGGCGACGGCGGACCAACTGCGCATTCGGCCCCAGGACTTGGTGGAGCTGGGGGTGATCCGGATCACGGAGGCACGCTGAACGCAGGACAATCTCCAGTACCGTCCGTGACAATGGATGCGCGCAGAGCCGCAGGAGTGCGGAGGCGCGGGAGTATCGGGAAGGGGTTACGGGGGCGCGGTGGACGGACTGGTGGAGTTCAGGACCGACGACGGTGCCGTGGTCGCCGTCGAGGCGGTCACGGAGGGGCGGCCGGGTTCCCGTCTGGTGGCCCGGGGTGACGGGACGGTCCAGGCGGCCCGCACCTTCGAGGGCGCCCTGGAGGGCGTGCGCGCGGCCGCCGAGTCCGCGCTGCGGGTGTTCCGGGACGGGACGTTACGACCCGACGGGGTGGAGATCGAGTTCGGGGTGAAGCTGTCGGCGGAGACCGGCGCGATCATCGCCAAGGGCACGGCCGAGGGCCACCTCGTCGTGCGACTGACCTGGTCGCCATCCCCCACCTCATGAACAGCGCCGAATGGCACGCCCGGATCGAGAGCGCGGGCCAGGTGGCGGGCGCGGGCTTCCTCGTCACCCCGCGCAGGGTGCTGACCTGCGCCCACGTCGTGCACGGGGCCGACCCGGACGCCCTGACGGTGACCTTCACCGAGCGCCCGGGCTCCCCCGCCGTACCGGCGCGGGTGGTCGCCGACGGCGGCTGGGGCGGTGGCGCCGCCGACCTCGGCGACCTGGCCGTGCTGGAGCTGGCGCACGAGGTCCCGATCGCCCCGGCCGCGCTGGCCCCGGTGGACTCCGCCCACGACCGGCGGCCCGACCGGCCCCGCAAGCTGGTCGTCTACGGCTTCCCGGTCGGCTTCGACGAGGGCACTCTCGCCGAATACCGCATCACCGCCACGCAGTTGCTCAACCGCGAGTGGATCCAGCTGGAGGCCTGGCAGCCCGGCGGTCAGCCGCTCGCCCCCGGGTTCAGCGGGGCGGCGGTCACTCTCGTCGACACCGGTGAGGTCGTCGGCATGGTCACCGCGGCCGCCGGCGACCGGGGCGTGCACAACGGGCGGATGATGCCCACCGAGGTCATGGCCCGCTACTGGCCCGATCTGGAGGGCCTGGTCCCCACCTCCGACCACCGCACCGCCGACCGCGCCCGGTTGCGCGAACTCGTCGAGCGAGCCGTCCGCGCGGGTCTGGACGGCGATCCGGGGCGGCGCGTACGGCTCTACGAGTCCGCCAGGGGCCCGCTGGACCCGGACGCGCCCGAGGAGGGCTTCGACTCGCTGTGGTCGGCGGCCCTGTTCGTGCTGTGCGAGGTAGACGGCCCCGACGCGGCGGCCACCGTCGCCCGCTTCACCGCCCATGTGGAGGCCCTGTTCCAGGCCCCCGTCGAGACGGCCGCCGCACCGGACTGGTCACCCATCCTCGTCGACCTCCAGCACAGTGGCGCGGGCGACGGACACGTCCGCGTCGAGGTGTCGGCGTACAGCGGGGGCCGTCGGCACCCGGTCGGTTCGGACACCGTCCCGCAGGCCGGGCTGCGCGCCTATGTGCAGGACCGGATCGAGGCCGCCTTCCGCTATCTGACGCCCGGCTGCGACGAGTTGCTCGCGTTCGCGCTGCCCCGCGACTGGATCGACCTGCCCGTCGACCGATGGGCGAGCACACCCGACGACGACACCCCGCTGGGCTGCGTGTACCCGCTCGTCGTCACCGACCAGGCGCGCCGCAGGGCGGGTGTCCGGCACCAGCTGACCCGGGTGTGGAACCGGCTCGACGCGGCGCCCGGCGCACGGGTGCACCGGGTGGAGTGCGGCAGCCCCGAGGAACCCCGCCGGCTCCGGATGCGGCTGCGCCAGGACGACGCCTGCCTCGCCGGCTTCGCGACGGCTCCGGCCGCGACCCACACCCGCCCGCACTTCGACACCTCGCTCAACGCGCCGGCCCCGATGGTCGTGTGGTCCCGCGAGGGCTGTCACACCGGGCCGGACGAATCCTGCGCCGGCGGGGACGGCTGTGCGGGCAAGACGTTCCTGGACGAGCTCGACACCTGCGTATCCGGCGTACCGCCCGCCGAACTCCCGCGCCGGGTACTGGCGTTGCGCGAGGAGGCCGATGCGGAGGACGGCCACTGGGCGCACGACATCCAGCTGCTGTGGGACGACCCGCGCCTCTTCGCCGACCCGCAGGACGGCACGTCCACCCACCCCCACTCACCCGTGACCTGACCCTCCGCCTCCACCCCCACCACTCACAACCGAGTCACCTCAGCCGCATCAGCCACACCGAGTCACCCCGAGTTTCGGAGAACCATGCCGCACTGGTCCGTCTACACCGGGAACAGCGAGCCGCACGACGGCATCGCCCGGCTCCCCGCGCCGCCGCCCTGGCGGGCGTTCGACGGTGAACCCGTCGTGCCGCCGCCCCGGGACGCCGACGACGAGGCGGCCGTGTCCCCCGACCGGGTCCACCGCGCCCGCTCGTACGTCGCCACCCCGGAGAGCGTCGAACTCGTCAACGCGGCCCTCGTGCTGCGTCGCCCCCTGCTGGTCACCGGGCCGCCCGGCACCGGCAAGTCCTCCCTGGCGTACGCGGTGGCCCGCGAGCTGGGCCTCGGTCCGGTGCTGCGCTGGAACATCACCAGCCGCTCGACCCTGGCCGACGGCCTCTACCAGTACGACCCGCTGTCCCGGCTGTACGCGGCCCGGCAGGCGGCCTGGCGCGAGCGGGACGGGGACTCCGCGGGCGGGGTCGAGGACCATCTGCGCCTCGGCCCCCTCGGCACCGCCCTGCTGCCCTACGAACGCCCCCGCGCGCTCCTCGTCGACGAGATCGACAAGAGCGACCTCGATCTGCCCAACGACCTGCTGAACGTCCTGGAGGAGGGTCAGTACGAGGTCCCCGAACTCATGCGCGCGGCCCGGCACTCCGCCGAGGACGTCACCGCCGAGGTGCTGGCCGACGGCTCGGACACGCCCGTCGACGTCACCCGTGGCCGGATCCGCTGCCGCGCCTTCCCGTTCGTCGTCCTGACCAGCAACGGCGAGCGTGAGTTCCCGCCCGCCTTCCTGCGCCGCTGCGTCCGGCTGAAGCTGCGCCGCCCCGGCCGCGAACAGCTCACCGAGATCGTCCGGGCCCACCTCGACACCCCGCCCGGCGAGGCGGAACACCTCATCGACCGTTTCCTGACCCGCGCCGCCGACGGCGAACTCGCCACCGACCAGTTGCTGAACGCCCTCTACCTGACCGGAGTCGCCGGCCTGGACGCCGACTCCCGCGACGGGCTGGCGGAGCGACTGATGCCGTACCTCAGCGCCACGGCGGACGGCGATGGGTTCTGAGGAGAGGCCGAGAGCGGGACAGAGGCGCGGACCGACGGGTGTCATGTCCGCCCTGGAGCGGCTGACCGCACTGCTGACGGCCGCGGCCGACACCCCGCCCACACCCCGCGAGCTGGCCGAACTGCTCTGGCTGGCGAAACTGTCGAGCGGCCCGGAGGAGCCGAACGCGGTGACCGCGGCGGCCGAACAGGCGCAGCACACCGCACAGGACGCCGGCGGTACGTCCGACGGCACGGACGGCACGGACGGCAGCGCGCCTGACAGTTCGGCCGACGGCAGGGCCGGCCGCACGACCGGGAGTGCCGGGCCCGGATCGGCGCTCGCCGCCGAGCGGGTCCCCCTCCGCCTGCCCACGCCCGCGCCCGCGTCCGCTTCCGGTGGCGGCACCGCCGGGAGCAGTCCCGTCCTCGCGCCCGCGCCACCGATGCTCCCCCACCCCCTCGCCCTCCAGCGGACCCTGCGCCCGCTGAAGCGCACAGTGCCCTCGGCGCGCGCCCGCCTCCTCGACGAGCGGGCGACGGCCGACCGCATCGCCCGGCTGGGCGCCCACCCGGACGTCTGGCTGCCCGTGCTGCGCCCCGCGCGCGACCGCTGGCTACGGCTCAACCTCGTCCACGACACCGGCCCGACGATGCCGGTCTGGCGCCCCCTCGTCCGTGAACTGCACACCGTGCTGGCCCAGTCGGGCGTCTTCCGCACGGTCGCCCTGCACCCCGCCACGCCCGACGGCGAGGCCCGGCAGGTCCCCGACCCTGCCGACGGCCGGACGGTCACCCTGATCGTGAGCGACTGCATGGGCCCCCAGTGGCGCCCCGGCCGCGCGGGCGACCGCTGGTACCGGATCCTGCGGCACTGGGCGACCCGGATGCCGCTGGCCGTCGTACAGCCGCTCCCCGAGCATCTGTGGCCCACGACGGCTCTCCCCGCCGAGCCGGGTCTGCTCTCGTCCGTCACCCGGGCGGCCCCGCTCTCCGCACTCACCTTCACCCCGTACGAGCCCGAAGCCTCGCCCCGGCCCGCAGAGGCCGTCCCGCTCCCCGTCCTGGAACCGGGCGCCCCCTGGCTGGCCAACTGGGCGACGCTGGTGGCGGATCCGGGCGGCGCCCGCACCCCGGGGGCGGTGGCCTGGCTGCCACCGGCGCCCGCACCACCCTCGTCCGCCGGATCCGAGGCCCCCGACCTGGCGGCCCTGCCCGCGCAGGATCTGGTGCTGCGCTTTCGCGCCACCGCCTCCCGGGAGGCCTTCCGGCTGGCCGGCCATCTGGCCCTGGCCGTCCCCTCGGTCCCGGTGATGCGCCTCGTCCAGCGTGCCGTGAACCACGACCCACGCCCCCAGCACCTGGCGGAGGTGATCCTCAGCGGCCTGCTGACCACCG
Organism: Streptomyces sp. NPDC088157; assembly: GCF_044741545.1. Taxonomy (NCBI): domain Bacteria; kingdom Bacillati; phylum Actinomycetota; class Actinomycetes; order Kitasatosporales; family Streptomycetaceae; genus Streptomyces; species Streptomyces sp. NPDC088157. Next base: position 822,148 of record NZ_JBIUSU010000001.1, on the reverse strand, counting down.
CCCCCGGCCCGCCCGGCTCGTACGACTTCCGCCCCGGCGTACGCGACCTGCTGCTGCGCACCCTGCCGCGCTCGACACGCGGCCGTGCCCGCGAACTCCTCGACCGTATCGGCGGGCTGATCGACGAGCGGGCGGGCCTCACGACGGGCGAGTTCCGCGCGGAGACAGCCGGGCCGGGCGGGACCGACGGCACGACCCCGGCGTTCGCGACGGTGAGCGAGGAAACGGTACGAAGGCTCGGCGGGGACATCGAGGAACCTCCGCGACAGCCCCGCGAGACGCCCGACACCCCCCTGAGCGACCGGCCGGAAGCCGAAGGACCAGAGACCGACCGGCCGGGGGCCGACCGGCCGGGGGCCGGGCAGCCGGAGACCGAAGGGCCAGGAACCGAACAGCCGAGGGCCGAAGGACCGAAGACCGAACAGCCGAGGGCCGGACAGCCGGAGACCGAAGGACCCGGGACCGAAGGACCCGGGACCGAAGGACCCGGGACCGAAGGACCCGGGACCGAACGGCCGGGGGCCGTCTTGGGTGTGCGTCCCACTCTGCTCTTCGAGACCGCCACCGACCTCGGCGCCCGCCCCGAAACCCGCATCACCCTCGAGTACGCCGTCCACGAAGTCCTGGCGCGGGGCGATCTGACGCCCCAGCAGTACGAGGTCCGGGTCCGCGGGAACGGCTACGTCGTGCGGATCCACCCCGACGCGTACCTTCTCCCGGTGCTCGCCGCCGCCCTGCGAGGGCTCCCCGGTCCGCTCGCCGAGCTGGCCGAACGGCCTCGCCTACGGGTGACGTTCCAGGACGGCACCGAGGCTCCCACGCCCCCGTGGAGCGCCGCCCCCGTCCTCCTCACCGTCCCCCCGGCCCTCTACGCGTCCTTCGCCGACAGCTCCGCCGCCGCCGGCCCGCACCGCTTCCGGCCCCTGTTCGGCGACGCCCCGGACGCCCCGCCGCTCGCCTGGTACTGCCCGTTGCCGCGGTCCGACGAGGCCGGAGCGGGCGGAGCCGGCGGGGCGGACGACCGCGACGACGCCCGGGACCTGGTACGCGGTCCCTTCCTCACCCGGGACCTCCGCCAGCTGGGCATACCCGCCCCAGGCCGTACCGCGATCGTGCACACCCGCCCCGACAGCCCCCTCACCCTCCTCGACCCCGTCCTGCCCTACGACGGCCGCCCGCCACGCCCGGCGACGTACTACGAGGTCGACCTCACCCCCCAGCACGCCGTCGACCGGATCTTCCTGCCGAGTTCCGGCAAGGGCGTCTTCACCGCCGCCGCCGAGCTGACCTGGCGGGTCGACGACCCGGTGGCGTTCGTGCGCGCGGAGGCCACCGGCGTGTCCGAGCGGCTGCTGGCGCATCTGCGCGAGGCAGGGTCCCGTGTCACCCGCCACCACTCCGTCCGCCGGGCGGCCGGCGCGCAGCGGGCCGTCAACACCCAGCTCGGCAGGTGGCCGGTGCCCGGCCTCGCGGTGACCTGCGCGGTCACGCTCGCGCCCGACTACGCCCCGCCCCCCGAGGTGCGCCAACCGGCCGGTCCCTCCGCCCGGCCGCTCCAGGACCTGCTCGCCGACGCCGAGACCGTCCTGTTCGGCTTCGACGGCCCGATGATCCGTCTGTTCACGGCGACGACCGCCCGCGAGGCCGCCCTCGACCTGCTCCGGGTCGTCGCCGAACACCGCGACCCCGAGGACGCCCTCGCCGGCCGTCCGCTGGGCGACCCGGGCGCCGCGGGCGCGGGCCGAGAGCTGTTCGTACACCCGCTGGACGTGCTGCGGGCCTTCGCCCAGGACCGGCTGGCACCGCTCCTGCGGGACCGTCTCGACCACCTGGAGCTGAGCGCCGTACCCGACGCGCCCAGGACGCACCACGCGGTCGTACTCGTCCGCACCCTGCACGACACCGGTCGCCGGGTCGGGGTGGCCACGGACGTCTGCGCAGCCGCCGTCCACCGCTGTCTGGAGTCGTACCGGCTTCCGCTTCCGGCCGGTGTCCACGGCCGCGAGGACGACCTCGGCACGCTCACGCCTAGCCCGCACCGGCTGCTGCGGGCTCTGGAGCCGCTGGGCGCGCCCGCCGCCACCGCCGTCCTGATCGGCTCCACGCTCGCCGAGCTCGCCGCGGCCCGGGCCGCGGGCCTGCGCTTCATCGGCCTCGCGCGCAATCCCACCGTCAAGCAGGCCCTGCTGGGGGCGGGCTGTGACGCGGTGGTCCCCTCCCTCACGCCGGTGCTGGAGGCGGCACGCGCACTGTAGGGACGGCCGGCCGGGCCGGGCAGGCGCGCACGCGCGCTGCAGTGCCGGCCGAGGCGGGCGGCGGACCGGCACGGACGACGGACCGGTTGGGACGACGGACCGGTTGGGACGACGGACCCGATGGTGCGACGGACCGGCACGGACGACGAACCGGCACGGACGACGGACCGGCAGGCCGACGAACCGGCACGGACGACGGACCGGATGGGGCGACGAACCGGATGGGACGACGAACCGGATGGGGCGACGAACCGGCACAGACGGACGGGATCGGCCGACGGACCGGATCGGACGGCAGCGGCGCAGCGGCGGCAGCAGCAGCGGCAGCGGCAGCGGCGGCAGCGGCAGCGGCAGCGGCAGCGGCGTATTCCGTGCCGAGCGGGGTGAACCGGTCCACGCGAGCGGACCGGCGCACGCACCCACGTCTGTTGCTCACTTCAGCCCTGTGGGATGAAACCCCCATTCGGCGGCGCCCCGCCCGGCCCCCCTGAGAAGGCGGCCTTCTTCCCGCCCCCGCACGATGCGAAGGAGGCCGACCGCCCGGCGGCCCACACACGAGAGGCCCGCCGACCCGGCGAGCCTCCACGGTCTGTGCTCTCGGGAGGACCTGCCATGACCGCCAGTCTGGAGCAGCTGCGCCGCTGCCACTTCGCCGTCGACCTGGGAGCGGCGCGGACGCGGGTGTACGTGAAGGGTGCCGGGCTCGTCGTCGACCAGCCGTCCGCCGCCGCCGTGAACACCCGCACCGGCGCGCTGATCGCGGTCGGCGAGTTCGCCGAGAAGATGACCGGGCGCACGCCGCACTACATCCGCGTCGTGCGCCCGGTCTCCGGCGGCACGGTCGTCGACATCGAGATGGCCCAGCGCATGCTGCGCCATCTGCTCGGCGACAAGATCCGCCGCCAACTGCGCCGCAAGCCGTTCCTGCGGGCCGCCGCCTGCACCCCGCACGACGCCGACCCGCTCGCCCAGCGCGCCGCGATCGAGACGCTGGTGGGTCTCGGCGCCAGCCGGGTGGAACTCGTCGACACCCTGATCGCCGCCGCCGTCGGCTGCGGACTGCCCGTCGAACAACCCGAGGCCACCATGATCATGGTGTGCGGGGCGGCCGCCACCCAGGTAGCCGTCCTCTCCCTGGGCTCGATCGTGACGGCCGAGCGCATTCCCGTGGGCGGTGAGGCCGTGGACCACGCGATCGTCCAGCACCTGCGCCACGAGCACGAGTTGATGCTGCCGAGCCAGTCCGTCCGACCCCTTCAGGTCGCCCTCTCCGGCAACGGCCTCACCTCGCAGGGACCGGCGTCCACCGAGATCCACGGACGTGACGTCGCGACCGGCCTCGCCCGCTCCGTACAGGTCGACACCGCGGCCGTACGGGACGCCATCGAGACCCCGCTGACCGCCGTGCTCGACGGCATCGGCAGGGTGCTGCGCGAATGCCCGCCCGACCTGGTCGCCGACCTCGCCGACCGCGGGATCATGATGGTGGGCGGCTCCGCGCTGCTGCCGGGCTTCGACCAGATGCTGCGTCAGGCCACCGGCATGCCGGTGCACATCGCCGAACGACCCGACATCTGCGCCGCCCAGGGCCTGGGCGCCATGCTGGAGGGCAAGATCGAACCGCTGACCCTGGACCCGCTGGGCGCCTGAAGTCCCCGACCGACCGCCTCGACCGGCCTCCCGCCCCTCCTGCGCAGCACCGCGGCGGCCGGCTCCACTCCGGGCTGTCTGCCGGTCGGTCGGCCGGTCGGCTTGCCGGGACGTCCGCCAGTGGCTCCGCCTGTCGGTCGGTCACCGGTCAGTTGGCCGGCCGGCCGTCCAGTCAGCCGGTCGGTCGGTCGGCTTGCCGGGACGTCCACCGGTGGCTCCGCCTGTCGGTCGGTCACCGGTCAGTTGGCCGGCCGGCCGTCCAGTCAGCCGGCCGGTCGGCCGTCCAGTCAGCCCGGCGGGGCAGACTCCGCCCGCGGAAACAGGCCTCCCCCGCTCCAGCACATACTTCGCCGACCACTCGCACATCGGACGTTACGCGCCCGAAACCTTGACGATCAGGATGCCGGGTGCCACGATTCCGGCGCCGCCATGTTTACGTAAACATCAAGCCACCCCGGGACTTCATGTTTACGCAAACATCGCGTGGCGGTCGCCGCCCAGCCCGCGCGTCCCCCTGCGCCGAGCCGCCTCTCCTGAAAGGGCACGTCCATGCGCAAGACCCCCACCAGAGCCTCTCGCACCCCCCACCTGCGTGCCGCCCTCGTCGCGGTCGCCCTCGCCGCCGTCACCGGCGCGACCCTGGCCGGCAGCCCGGCCTCCGCTTCCTCCGGCGCCGCGCCGGCCACCGACACGACCCAGTTCAAGGGCGTCAACTGGGCCGACCCGCGCGACAACTTCGCCGACGACCTGCTCCAGCTCTCCGGACTGTCGACGACGGACAGCTACCGGCAGACCTACGCGAAGGCGAGCCGGATCATCGCGGCGTTCCGCGCGAACCTCGGCGCCAACACCGTGCGGCTGCCCATCAACCCGTACACGGTCAACGGCGCCTACTGGAAGTCCTACCGCGGGGTCATCGACGCGGCCTCGGACCAGGGCTTCAAGGTCATCGTCTCCTACTGGGAGGGCACGGGCGCCCAGAAGGACGGCTACATCGACGACACGGCCACCTACTGGCCGATGTGGAACACCGTCGTCAAGGCGTACAAGAACGACAAGCACGTCTACTTCGAGCCGATGAACGAGCCGCACGGCTACACCGACACCGAGTGGGCCGACATCGCGGCGAAGTGGCTGTCGACGTACTCGAAGGTCCCGCGCAACCGGGTGTTCGTCAGCGGCGCCGGCTACAACGACCACGTCACCACGGTCTGCGCCGACCCGCGCCTGAAGGGCACGTACCTCTCCCTGCACCACTACGGGTTCTGGAAGGACTACGCGACCTACGACCAGTGGGTGGCCGACCTGAAGGTGCGCATCGGCGACTGCGCCAACCGGACCGTCGCGGACGAGTTCGGCGCCCCGATGACCACCGGCCTGAACTACGACGTGAAGACGCCGGACAACAACTTCGTCAACTACGTCCAGGCCGTCACCGACACCTTCCGCGAGCTGAAGATGGGCTCCGTGTACTGGCCGGGTCTGCGCACCGACGACACGTACTCGGTGCAGACCCTCACCGGCACCACCGCACGTCCCTGGCTGGCCACCACCAACCAGTCCGGCGCCGACCGCCTCGCCTGGGCGTGGGGCCGCGGCAAGCCCGTCAAGGGCTGAACCGGTCGGAAGTCGGTCCGAGGCTGAGCCGGTCCGAGGCTGAGCCGGTCCGAGGCTGAAGCAGTCGACGGCTGAAGCAGTCGACGGCCGGCTGGTGACGGCCACGGCAGTCAAGACCGGAGTGGTCAAGCACCCGGGCGTGACCCTCCTCCCGTGATCGGCACCGAGGCAGCGGCCCCCATCGCGCCTCGCCCCGACCGATCACCGCCACGGGCCCGCCGGCCTCAGGGTCGGCGGGCCCGCACGCGTTCCACGCCACTCGTGACGGGTACCGGCTCGCGTGCAGTGCCGTCCTGCACAACGACCGTTGGCGGTCCGACCGTCGCCCGGTGACGGTCACGACGGCGGTGACGGCGCAGGCGATGACGATGGCGATGGCGACCTCGTCTACATCGTCGGCTCCCTGCCCGGACCCGCGTCGACGTAGTCGGCGACGAGCGCGGCGAACTCGTCGGGCGCGGCGAGACGCACGCCCAGGGTCTCGGCCTTGGTCCGCTTGGATCCGGCGCCCTCTCCGGCGACGACCATGCTGGTCTTCTTGGAGACGCTGGAGGAGGAGCGGCCGCCGGCGCGTTCGATGAGTTCGTTCATCTGGTTGCGGCTGAGCTTCTCCAGTGCTCCGGTCATCGCACCGGTGACGACCACGGTCATCCCGGCCAGCGGCCCGGCATCCGCGGCCTGCGCGCCCTCGCCGTCGGACGCGTCGGTCCCGTCGGGTGTCGTCGGGGCGGGCGGGGTGGCGCCGGGCTCGGTCATGTTCACCCCGGCGGCGACGAGTCTGTCGATGAGCGGGGCGAGTTCCGCGAGTTCGGCGACGATGGACGGGGCCTTCTCGGTGCCGATGCCCTCGACCTGCTGGATCGCTTCGGCGTCGGCGGCGCGAAGAAGGTCCATGGTCGCGAAGTGGCGTGCGATACGGCGGGACATGGACCGGCCGGTGCCACGGACGCCGAGGGCGCACAGGACGCGGGACAGCGGTTGGTCCTTGGCCGTGGTGAGCGCGGCGAGGAGGTTGTCGGTGCTGGTCTCTCCCATCCGGTCCAGGCCGAGGAGCTGTTCACGGGTGAGGGCGAACAGGTCGGCGAGGTCGGCGACCAGGCCCGCTTCGACGAGTTGGACGACCCGGGTGTGGCCGAGGCCCTCGATGTCGAGCTGATCGCGTCCGGCGGCGTAGGAGAGTGAGGCGACGAGGTGGCAGTTGCGGCCGTTGACGCAGCGCCAGCGCTGCTCGCCGGTGTCGATGTCCGATCCGCAGCGCGGGCACGCCTCGGGGAAGACGATGGGCTGTTCGTCACCGGTGCGCAGGTGGGCCACGGGCGCTTCGATGCGGGGGATGACGTCTCCGGCCCGGTGGACCATGACGTGATCGCCCAGACGCAGGTCGCGGCGGGTGATGTCGGACGGGTTGTGGAGGGTGGCGTAGGTGATGGTGGAGCCGTCGATCCGCACCGGTTCCAGGACCGCGCGGGGGGCGATGATGCCGGTGCGGCCCACGTTCCACTCCACCTCCAGCAGGCGGGTGATCTTCTCGACGGCGGGCAGTTTGTAGGCGGTCGCCCAGCGCGGGGCCCGCGAACCCGATCCGGCGGCCCGCTGGTCGTCGGCGAGGTCGGCCTTGACGACGATCCCGTCGATCCCGAACGGCAGCGAGGCGCGCAGCGCGGCGATCTCGGCCACGCGGGCCAGGACCTCCTCGACCGTGCTCGCGGTGATGCCGGGCACGGCCGTGGCCGCCGTGGTGTGCACGCCGTAGGCGCCGGTCCGGATCATGAGGTCGCTGTGCGCGCTCTCCTCCAGCAGCGCGGCCGTCGCCGGCTCGGTGTCGTCCAGGGGCAGCAGGCCGTAGGCGAAGAAGGTCATGGGCACGGTGTAGGCGCGTTCCCTGGCGCGCAGGGTGCCCGCCGCGGCGTTGCGCGGATTGGCGAACGGCGCACCGCCGTGCGCGGTGCGTACCTCGTTGGCGTGCTCGAACTGGGCGGTCGTCATGAGGACTTCGCCGCGCACCTCCACCGTGACCGGCTCCGTCAGCTCGGCGGGCAGGCCCTCGACGGTGCCGACAGCGTGCGAGACGTCCTCCCCGGCCGTCCCGTCGCCCCGCGTGATCAGGCGCGTCAGGCGGCCGCGGTAGTAGCGGGCCGCGATCGCCAGGCCGTCCAGCTTGGGCTCGACACTGAACCGGGTGACGTCGTGGCCGACGCGCCGGGCGAGCGAGGTGGTCCACGCGGTGAACTCCTCCGGGGAGAACACGTTGTCCAGGCTCAGCATCGCCCTCGTGTGCGGGACGTCGCCCTCCACCGCTCCGCCGGCCACCTTCCCGGTCGGCGAGTCGGACAGCACCTGCTCCGGGTGCTCGTCCTCCCACGCCGCGATGGAGCGCACCAGCCGGTCGTAGTCGTCGTCGTCCAGCACCGATGTGCCGCCCGCGTAGTAGGCGGCCGAGGCCCGCACCGCGTCCTCGATCGCCTGCGCGTAGGCGACGGCGTCCACAATCACTGCACCGGGGGTTGTCATGCCTCACATCCTGCCTGCCACCACTGACAATGCCCCGGACGAAGGAGGCGTCCCGACTCTGCGGGGCGACCGCCCCGGCCTCGATACGCCGTTGATCCACTCGCCGTCCACCCCATAGATTCCGGGGCATGACGAACACGACGAACGTACGGGTCGGTGTCATGTACGACCGCGACTGGGCTCCCGAGGAGTTGCCCGGGTTCGCGCGCCGGGCCGAGGCGCTCGGGGTGGACGACCTGTGGGTGGTCGAGGACCTCGGCTGGAACGGTGGGGTGTCGGCGGCCGCCGTGGCGCTGGGGGCGACCGAGCGGCTGCGGGTGGGCATCGGGATCACGCCGGCCCCGTTGCGCAGTCCGGCGCTGCTGGCGATGGAACTGGCCACGCTGGCCCGGGTGTTCCCCGGGCGGCTGGTGGCCGGGATCGGGCACGGGGTGCGGGAGTGGATGGAGTCGGTCGGCGTCGCCCCCCGGTCGCCGCTGGCCCTCCTGGAGGAGACGATCACCTCGGTGCGCGCGCTGCTGCGCGGTGAGCGGGTCGAACTGGAGGGCCGCGAAGTGCGCCTGGACGGCGTGAAGCTGGTGCATCCGCCGGTCGAGGTGCCGCCGGTGGTGGCGGGCGTCGTCCGTCCCCGCTCCCTCGAACTGTCCGGCCGGGTCGCGGACGGCACCCTGATCGCCGAGGGCCACGGTCCGCGGGACCTGGAGAACACCCGGGCCCTCACCGCCAAGGGCGGAGCCGGGCCCGACCACACGCTGACCGTGCTGTCCTTCGCGTGCGTGGGTGACGACCCGGAGGAGGTCGCGCGGATCCTGCATCCGCACACCGAGGGCCACGGAGCCTGGCTCGGTCGTCCCCAGGAGGAGGTCTTCACCGTCTCGGGCACTCCCGCGCAGGCCGTCGGCGACATCCGGGCCCTGAGGGCCTCCGGCGCCGACACCGTCGTCCTGCGCATCGTCGGCCCCGAGCCGCTGCGCCAGCTCGAAGCGGTGCTGACGGCTTTCGGCCGCTGAACGGGTGAACGGGGGGCCCGGACCGGCCATGTGGTGCCGGGCCGGAACTCCGGGCCACCGCCCGGGCGTTCCACAAGGGGCGTACGACGACGGGGTCCGTGCGTCCGTGGACGGAAGAGCGGGGTGAGGCATGGCGCGCCTACTGGTCATCGGTGGCGGGATCGCCGGCACGGCGGCGGCTCTGGCGCTGGACAAGGCGGGCCAGGAGGTCGCCGTGTTCGAGGCGCATCCCGACTCCGCCGAGGACATCGGCGCGTTCCTCACCCTCGCGAGCAACGGCCTGCGGGCCCTCGCGCAGCTCGACGCGACGCCCGCGGTCACGTCGATCGGTTTCCCGCTCACCGTCATGCGGCTGCTCGACGCCGAGGGCGGTGAGGTGGCCCGCGCCCCGCTCGGTGAGGCGGACGATCCCGCGCTGCGATACCGGTGCCTGCGCCGCGGCGAACTCAACGCGGCCCTGCAGTCGGAGGCGGCCCGCCGTGGCATCGACATCGTCCACGGCGCCCGGCTCGCCTCCGTCGAGAACGGGTCGGACGGCGTGACCGCGCACTTCACCGACGGCAGCACCGCGTCGGGCGACCTGCTGCTCGGCGCCGACGGCCTGAACTCCGCGGTCCGCCGGGCCACCGCCCCCACCGCACAACCCCGTTACGCGGGACAGCGCGTCTTCTACGGCTGCACCACCTCGGCGCCGACGGCCGGCGAGGACGAGGCCGCGTGCATCACGATGATCCGGGGCAGCGCGGCCGCCTTCGGCCATACGACGTCACCGGACGGGGAGACGTACTGGTTCGCCCGGGTCACCGCCGACACCCCGCTGACCGCCGACGAGATCGCGCTCGCGACCCCCACCCAATGGCGTGACCTGCTCGTTCCGTTGTTGCGTAAGGACGCCACGCCCGCCGCGGACATCGTCGCGGCCACCCCGGCCCCCGTCCTGGTCACCAACGCGACCGAGATGCCAAACGGCACGCCCTGGCGCTCCGGCCGGACCCTGCTCGTCGGGGACGCGGCGCACGCGGCCTCCCCCGCGACCGGGCAGGGCGCCTCCATGGCCCTGGAGGACGCGGTGATCCTCGCCAAGTGCCTGCGCGACGCCCCGGACACCGAGTCCGCGCTCTCCCGCTACGAGGCGCTCCGCCGCCCTCGGGTGGAACACAACACCACCGTCAGCGGCAACATCTCCCGAGGCGTCCACGCACCCCCGCCCCGGCCCGGCGCGAACCAGGCCCCGCCCCGGCGCGAGGACGAGATCGTCCGCCAGCTGGAGTGGGCCGCCACCCTCCGGTGAGCGGCTCAGCCCTGCACCAGGACGAGGATCCCGCCCGCCAGCAGGAAGACGCCGCCCGCGAAGGCGATCCCGGCGAGGACGGCGAGGACGGCCGGCCGGAGGATCAGCTGAGGAGCCGGCCCGGCGGCCGCGCTCAGCTGCCTGCGGCGCAGCGCCAGCGCCCGCACTCCGGCGAACAGACCGACAATCCCCAGGATCAGATACGGCATGGTGTCAGGCCTCCACATGTCCCCACTGTGCTTCGAAACCCGGAGGCCATTCCTGCGAGAAGTCGAAGAGCGTGGGATCGTTCCTGCGTCGCACGGCTTCCCGCCAGGAAGGCCGCCCGGAAACCACGAAGCTCATTCCCTCTGGATCGATCAGGTACGTCGACTCCATGTCCGCCTCCGGGACTCCGGCGAATTCCGAAATCCTGCGGAATTCGGAAGGAAGGGCTCGGCGAACACGGAGAGAGTGATACGTCGGCTGAACGAGCATGAACTCGACGTGCCCGAAATACACTTCGACACGCGTCGTCGTACCGTCCAGCCGAGACGGATCACTTCTGATGATCAATTGCCGATGCGAAGGGTCGTAGTCCCAAACCTGGAACGCTCGGCCCGAGCGCACGAAATCAGCCACGCCTCTCAGTCCTCTCCCTCTCCCCAGCCCGGGTCCCGCAGCTCAGCAGGCTGCCCGCCCCAGTACCACTCGATCGTCCCCCATTCGCGGCGGCCCAGGATGACCGATCGGGCCACCACTCCGAGTTCCCAGGCCGTCTGATTCCCACCCTTCTGTGCCTTCTGCCACGCACCGCCTGCGAGACCCCGGCCGCGGGGCACGGTCGCGTCGAACGCCTCCTGCGCGGACCCGAACTCATTGCCCTCCTCGTCGAGCAGCCCGTCCAGGGCGAACGTGATGCGCACCCTCGGATTGTTCGCGGCCTCGGGGACCGCGTTCATCCAGTTCGGCCTCTGGTTGACGTCACTCACATCTCCCCACGGCTTCTTGCCGTTGAGGGTGAATCGGTTCCCGCCGTCCTGCTCGTTGAGAGACTTGGCGAGGTTGTCCCCGATCTTGTGCGGACCGTTCACGCCCAGCACGAGATGGTCTCCGTCCTCGATCTTGGAACCGCAGACATTGTGAACGAGGATCGTCACTCCGGCCGCCACCACGTAGTACGTGTGCAGCTCGCGGACCGTCAGGTTGTAGCGCTGGGCCGCGCCCGACGTCGCCCGCACCGCGGCGACGAGGACGTGGTGGCCGTCCTCCGTGGTGAGCGCGTGGTCCGGGGTGAGCTTGCCCGCGGGCACCCAGGTGTGGAGGGTCGCGTCCCAGAAGGGGTGCTTCGAGGTCGTGTGCAGGGTCGCCGTGTGGCCTTGGCCGAGGCGCACCGTGACGTCGACGAGGTCCTTGTCGTGGTTGACCAGCGTCGCGACGACCTCGCGGGGACCGACGTGCTTGCCGGTCCTGGCGTCGGCGGACTCGACCTTGTCACCGGTTTTGATCTTGCCGATCGCCTTGGCCCCGCCGTCGGCCATGAGGACGGGTGTGTCCGGCGAGAAGCTGCACTGGCCGCCCTCCTCCGTGCCCGAGTTTCCGGCACCGGGATCGTCCGAGGACGCCCCCGCCTTCCGCGAGGCCGCCGCGTCGTGCTGGACGTCGGACTTCTTGGGCTTGGCCGCGTTCTCACCGGCCGCGTCCTTCGCGGACTCCTTGCCCGCGCTCGCGTCGGCGGCCGCGTCGCCGGAGCCGCCCGAGCTGCCGGAGCCGTCGTGTGGGGCCGGTTCCGCCGCGGCCTTGGGCGCGGCGTCGGAGCCGCCTCCCGCGGGAGGTGACTCCCCTTCCTCCGCGGTGAATCCGCCGCCACCGGCGCAGCCCATCGCCGCGCAGTCGCCGCCGAACATGCCACCGACCATTCCGGCGCCCTCGGCCGCGCCGAGGACACAGGCGGGGGCGGCGATCACGGTTCCGGCGCAGGCGGAGACGACCACCGCGACGGCGACCACCACGACGACGACGGTGACGACGGTCGCGACGACGGGCAGGGCCTTCTTGAAGTAGTGCCCGGCGCAGCCGAAGAACCCGTGGCAGCCGCCGTGATGTTCCTTCTTCTTGCCGCTGGAGGTGCTGGTGTCGGGCTTGCTGGAAGCGGCCACGCACGAGGAGGAGCAGCCACCGCCGCCGTCCATCATGGCCAGCATCAGCCCGCTCGGGTCCGCCGAGCTCGCCGGGTTGTCGCCCGCGTAGGTGTAGCCGCCCATCTGGTCGGGGTCGCCGGGTTCGAAGACGGGGTCGGGGGTGAGGAAGCGGCCGGTGACGGGGTCGTAGTCACGGGCGCCCAGGAGGTTGAGGCCGGTCACGGCGTCGGCGGGTCGGCCGAGGAAGCCGGCGTTCTCGTCCGGCGCCACCCAGGAGCTCGGCCTGGTGCCTCGCGGGTTGCCCCAGGGGTCGTAGGAGCGACGGGTGACGGTCAGGCCGGCGGCGTCGATGGCCGTGACGGCGGTGGCCTGGCCGTTGGCGATCTGGTAGGTCACCGACCCGCTGCTGGAACGGGTGACGGTGGTGCCGTCCGGGCCGGTGATCTCGCGCAGGCCGCTCCAGGTCTTCGCGGAGACGTTGAGGGTGATCTGCTCGGCGCCGCCGAAGAGGTAGAGGACGCGGGTCTTGTCCGTGCCGTCGACGGCCGCGGTCTGCTCGAGCAGATCGCCCTCGGCGTCGTACAGGTACTTGCTCGTGTTGGTGTGGGTGCCGGAGGTCGTGGCGACGGTGGCGGTGCGGCCCTCGGCGTCGTAGGTGAAGGTCTGGCTCTGCCCGGCCGGTATCGCGCCGGTGGCGGCGCCGGTCCAGGTCTGGCCGCTGCCGCCGCAGGTGGCGATGGTCAGCTGGGTGGCGTTGGTGGCGGAGGCGCCGGGGTCGGTCAGGCAGACCGCGCTGTTGGCGTTGTTGACCAGGGTGCCGGTGGTGGTGACCTTCCACTTCTGGGTGGTGTCGGTCTTGCAGGTGTCGATCACCACGAGGGTGCCCGAGGTGGTCGCGTTGCCGGTGGTGTCCAGACACAGGCCGAGGACCTTCACCGTGCCGTCGGTGCCGATCGTCCACTTCTGGCTCGTGGCCCCGCTGCACGTGTTGATCTGCACCTTGGCGCCCGCGGTCGTGGAGCCGCCCGCGTCCTCGACGCACCTCTTGCCGCCGCCGGAGATCGTGAAGCCGGTGGACAGCGGACCGGTCGTGGTGACCTTCCGGCTCATGGTGTCGCCGGCGTTCACGTTGCTGTAGGAGGGGTCGGTGTACGTGGACGCGATGCTCGCGGTGCCGGTGCCGGGGTTGCTGAGGGTGGCCGTGCCCGCCTGGTCGGGGAGCGTGGCGGCCGCCGTACCGTCCGTGCCGGCGTAGGCGATGGCCTGCGTGGTGTCGTTGAGGGCGCTGCCGGTGGTGTCGTGGTTGACCATGCCGGTGCGGTCGCCGAGCTGGTCGTAGCTGTAGGTCTGCCAGTAGGGGGCGGGCCCCCCGACGGTCGTGGTCCTGACCGGGGACGTGGTGGTGGTCTGCACCCTGGCCGTCGTGCAGCCGCCGACCGCGCCGACCGTGGCGGCGCCCGGGTCGGTGATGCCGGCGGTGTCCGTCCAGGCCGCGGTCAGCCGCTGGAAGGAGTCGTAGGTGAAGCACTGGGTGTCGTGCGTGGTGTTGTTCTGCAGGTCGTCGATCGCGGTGAGCTCGCCGGCCTGGTTGTACCGCAGGCTGACGACGTCCAGGGCGGTCGTGGAGGTCTGCAGCATGCTGCTGGCCTGGGTGACGCGCCCGGTGGTGGCGTCGTACTGGGCGAAGGTCGCCAGTTCCTTGCCGGTGGGCCCGTAGTTGGTCTGCAGCACGCGTCCGAACGCGTCGTGGACGGTGGCGTCGACGTAGGCGGGCGTGTTGGCGGAGCTGATGAAGCCGCCGATGCCGTCGAGGTTGCCCTGCTGGGTGTAGCCGTAGTCGATGTCCTCGGCCGGCAGGTTGCCGTCGGCCTGGTAGTGCTGGGTGGACAGCAGGCCGACGTTCGGGGTGTAGCGGGAGGTGGAGGTGTAGGTGACGGTGCCGGAGGCGGGCGCGCTGGACTGCCCGGCGGCGGCGAAGCCCTCGGCGGCCGGGATCGTCAGTGTGGAGCCGAGCGGCTCGTAGGCGGTGTTGTAGCCGGTGACCGCCTGCGTGTACGCCTTGCCCGCCGCGCCCCCGACATAGCGGGTCGCGGAGGTCTGGTAGCCCTTCTCCAGGGTGTCGTAGACGCGGGACGCGAGCAGCTTGGTCGAGTCGGGGGTGGCGGACCAGGCGCCGGAGTACTCGGCCGTGGGGCGGTTGTCCCAGTCGTAGGTGAAGGAGAGCGCCTGGCCGCGTGAGTCGGTGGTCTGCAGGAGGTTGCCGGCCAGGTCGTACTTGTCGTACGTGGTGGTGCCGGTGTTCGGGTCGGTCTGGGACTTCTTCTGGCCGAGCGGGTTGTACGTGTAGGACCAGGCGTTGCCCGCGCTGTCCTTGATCGAGTCGATCTGGCCGGCGGCGGTGTAGGTGTAGCGGGTGGTGGCGTCGGCGGCCGGGACGGCGTTCGCGGTGCCCTGCTTCCACAGCACGGAACCGGCGGAGGAGACGACGGCCGCTGTGGAGTCGTTGCGCACCTGGAAGGTGGCGCCGGTGACGGACGTCAGGCCGGTGGTCCACAGCTGGGCGACGGCGGTGCTGTAGACCACCAGATTGCCGTCGGTGCCGAACTTCGCCCAGGCGCCCGGGTTGCCGCTGGTGCCGGAGGACCAGACGGTCTTGCCGGTGGCCAGCGCGGAGAGCACCAGGTTGCCGTCGGCCTGCATGGTCAGGCGGACGCTGTCCGAGGTCAGCGAGGTGCCCGAGGGAATCACCGAGCCGCCCGTCAGGGTGACCGTGGAGCCGCTGTTCCTCACCACCGTGCTGGTGGTCTGGCCGACGGCGTTGCTGAAGGTGGCGGTGGAACGGCCGCCGGCCGGTGCCGTGGCGTCGACCTCCTCAGCGCCCGGGTAACTGGTGGAGCTGTGCCACTGTTCGACGGCCTGGTGCCAGAGGGTTTCCCTCAGCGGCCGGCCCTGGCCGTCGTACGTGGTGGTGGTCTCCGAGGGGATCTGGTTCTCGTTCGCCGCGTACAGCGTGGTCGACGGGAGGTTGTTCGGCTCGGAGTAGGCGGCGTAGGAGGTGGTCTGCCAGCCGTGCGAGTCGTAGAACGTGTCCGAGATGACGCGGCCCGCGTCGGAGTCGCCCATCGCGGTGGACTGGGTCTGTCTCGGCTGGAGCATGCCGTCGTAGAGGGTGATCGAGGTGGCGTACGTGCCGTCCTCGCGCAGCGTCTTCGAGGTGACGGTGGTCGGCGCGCCCGGCTGGGTGACGGTGCCGCCGGGGGCGGGCACCGCGCCGGGGTCGATCGCGTAGGCGAAGGTCTCGTCGGCGCTCTGCCCGGCCGACTTGTCCCGGCCGGGCAGCCAGACCGCGGTGCGCCGGCCGAGCGCGTCGTACGTCATGTCCGTCTTGCGGCCGTTGGCGTCGACGCTCTCGAGCGGCAGTCCGCGCAGCGCGTCGAGGGTGGAACCGACCTGCCAGTTCCGGCTGTTGACGGAGGACTTGGCGGTGGCGTTGGTGTTGTTGCCGGAACCGCTCCACGCCGGGGTGAAGTCGGTGTGGGTCTTCTGCCCGGTGGCGTCGTAGGCGTCGGTGACGCGGCCGGCGCCGTCGTAGGACACGGCGGACGTCGTCTGCCAGTTCTCCGTGGTGCCGGTGAAGCCGATGGCGGTCTGGGTGCCGGTGACCTGCCCTGCGGCGGTGACCGGGCCGAAGGCGCCGAGGCCGGACAGGGTGCCGTCACCGGCGTAGTAGATCTTCTGGTCCGTCAGCAGGCTGCTCGCGCCGAGCGCGGTGCCGCAGGCGCCGAGGACGCTGGTGACCCGGTCCGCGTAGGACAGCATCATCGTGTTGGACGCGGGCGGGGTCGCGTAGGTCGTGGTGGCGCACTTCTCCTGGTTCGGGTCGGTGCCGTCTCCGTGCCCGTTGACGGTGGAGACGCGGCCCTGGCTGTCGTACGCGGTGTCGGTGGTGGTGTGGCGCCAACTCCCGCCTGCGAGCAGCTCGTACTCGCGGGAGCTGCTGGACTTGATCCGGTGCGCGGCGAGGTCGGGCAGGGTGGACAGGGCGGGCTCGGTGTCGCCGGGGTTGTCCTCCTGCGTCCAGGCGGTCCAGGGGCTCTGGCCCGCGGAGGCGGTGGTGGTGAAGGTGAACGGGCCGTTGACGCTGACGGCGTCGACCGTGCCGCCGGCCCCGGTGTAGGTGTCGTCCTGGAGGGTGGTGCCGGCCAGTTGGTCGGCGTCGGTGACGCTCAGCACGGTGCTGCCGCCGACCTTGGCGTCGACGGTGACGGAACGGCGGGTGCCGTCCGCCTTGTAGTCGCCGTCCATGCCCTGCAGGTAGGTGGTGGTCTGCTGGGTGACGGGCTCGGGGGCCTGCCCGGTCTGCACGGTGACGGTGCGGAAGCCGCGGAACTGGTCCCAGGTGCGGTACTGGTCGTCGGTCTGGGCCGAGTCGTCGCGGTGCCAGGCCGGGCCCGCGTAGCTGTAGCGGGAGATCTGGGTCTCCGAGCCCGCCGGGGCGTGCTGGGTGTCCGGCTGGTACTGGCCTGCGATGGTCAAGTCGGACACGGCCACGCTGTTGACGGTGACCTTGTTGAACCAGTCCGCGATCGGCTTGGAGGCGCCTGGCACGGTCCAGTAGACGGGGTAGCAGGAGTTGGTGTTGCTGTCCGCCTGGGCGATGGTGAGCGTTCTGCCCGCGCAGGGCGCCGCGTTGTACTCGACGGCGATCGACTCGCCGGTCTCGGTCTGGATACTCGATATGCGCGGCCGGTACAGCGGCGGGGCGGACGGTGAATCGTCGTCCACCCGGTTGTCGATCTCGGTACCGGTGAACGACACCTGGTTGAGAGCGATGTCGCTGTTGCCGTTGCCGTAGGTGTCCTCGCCCGTGTGTCTGACGGACTGCAGCCACATCACGGCCTGCAGCGAGCCCGCGTCCTCGGGGTCGACGGTGGTGCCGGTGACCGGGTCGACGGTGCCGCCCGCGTCGGAGTAGACCTGGCCCAGCTGGTAGGAGTCGACCGCGGTGAGCTGGTCGGTGGCCTTCACGTGGACCTTGGTGGTGATGGAGTCCAGCCGGGTGGTGGTCCAGAAGCTGGGGCCCGAGGTGACGCACACGTCGTCGGGGACGCTGGTGGAGCCGTCCGGCAGCTTGGTCTTGTCCGTGGAGTCGCAGTGCAGGTCCCACGGCACGTCCGGCCAGTGGGTGGCGGTGGAGTCCTTGAGGTTCGAGGCCGAGCAGTCGGTGAACGTGGAGGTGGTCTGGCAGCGCTGGGCCAGTCCGAAGTCCACCTCGGCGGCCGGAGTGCGCCCGGCCTGCTCGTCGGCGAGCTGGTAGCCGTACGAGATCAGCGTCAGCGCGCCGCCTCGGGTGTACGCGGTCAGGGTGCCGGTGTCGTCGGGGTCGTCGCTCTGACCGGCCTGGCCGCCGCCGAGGTCGTAGTGGTCGGACTCGGTGGTGTAGTCGTAGCGCTGCACGAAACCGGTCGGCGACACCACGAAGTCGAGGTTCCAGCGCCAGCCCTCCGGCTTGTCGCACTGGGAGGCCTTGCCCTTGGAGCTGTCGTAGCAGGGGTCGGAGGAGCGCGGGTGCAGCACCGGCACGCCCCAGGCGGAGTGGGTGGAGTCGTCACCGGGGTCGGCGGGCATGGTGGCGTCGGTGCCGGCGCCGTTCGGGGAGTGGTCGGCGCCGAAGTAGGCCGCGGTGCCGTCGCTGGTCAGGACCCGGTAGTAGACACCGTCGTGGAGGCCGTTCGCGGCGCCGGACAGCTCCTGGACGAGGGTGCCGTCGTCGCCCTGGAGGCGCCACTGCCTGATCTCGCCTGCCACACCGGAGTCGACCCCGTCGGGCACCAGCACTCCGGAGTGCGAACCGAAGGACAGGGTGGCGTTGTCCCCGCCCCAGCACTCGTCGCCCGAGCCCTTGAGGATCTTCTTGCCGTCGGAGTCGAGGAGCGAGCCGCAGCCGCGGTAGCCCCGCTCCACGAAGCCGACCTGGTAGCTCCAGCCGTCCCCGGCCCAGGACGCCTGGGAGTTGCGGGCGGTGGTCTCGCCGTCCACCGACTGGGAGTCGTAACTCAGTCCGACCGAAGGGGCGTTGCCGCCGATCGCGGCGGGCACGGAGACCGGGTAGGCGTAGGTGAAGGAGCCGGTGGCGGAGGCCTGCCAGGTGCCGGCGGCGGAGAGGGTGGTGGCGCCGTAGTCGCCCTGGGAGCCGGAGCTTCCGGAGGTGACGGCCAGCGCGGTGGTGCCCGCGGTGGTGGTCGCCGCCAGGGGCTCGGTGCGGACCGACATGGTCGTGGGCCCGCCCGCGTCTCCCGCGTCTCCCGTGCCGTCCTTCGGCTCCGGCGCGGGGGCGGAGGCGGGCGCGGAGCCCACGGTGACGGTCGCCGTCAGCTGGTCGGCGGAGGGGCGGTTGGTGAACTTCAGCGGGGTGCGCTTCTGGCACTCGGCCCGTTCCGGGGTGGTCAGCGCACAGCCCGGCAGCTGGACCAGCTGGAGCCGTGAACCGTAGCCGCCGCCGTACGCCTTCGCTATCGCGGCGTAGTCGACGACCACTTTCACCCGGCCGCCCGCGGCGGTCGCCCCGGACGGGGTGATGCCGAGCAGCATGCCGTTGGCGCCGCTCCGCAGCGTCTTGGCGTGGGAGGCGGCTTGGACGCGGACCTGGCCGACCGCGCCGCTGCCGTCGGCGGAGGCCACCCAGACCGGAAGCCCGCCCGCCTTCACGGGCTTGGTCGCGCCGGCCGTCGTGAGGTCGACGGTGGCCGTGCCGGCCTTCGGCCACTGAGGGGTGTCCGCCCGGTAGGTGCCCAGCGGCTGGTACCCCTTGGGGTGTGTGGAGGTCTTCTGCCGCAGGGCGTGCGCTCCTACGGCCCGGGTGGTGTCGAGGTCCTCGGGGTTCTTCGGGTCCCAGACCGTGCCGGTGAACCTGAAGCCGCCGTGGTGCCCGAAGTCCGGATCGTCGGAGTGGCCCGCGAGGAAGCCGGGGGCGCCGATGCCGGTGGCGACGGCCACCGGCAGGAGCAGTGCGAACAGAGCGACCGGAATGGCCCAGAGGCCGATTCCGCCAAGAAATCTTCGGTGCCACACGCCCGCGAACCAGCGCCGTCCGCCACTCACACGTACCCCCAGGAATACGACCCTGAGGGGCCGTCATTTCGTCAGACCACGCATGTGAGTGATCGACGGGAGGCTAAATACGGTCATGATCGCGACTCAATACCCTTTGCCATTTCCGTGAAAAGACCGTGCTTCAACTTGGCAGAGCGTGTGTAGTTTCTGTACCGAGTTGATCATTGTCCCGTGACTACCGGGCTTCCCCCACCCCGATGCCCGCAATCAGAGGAAGTCCGCCGCGTGTTGAGAGAACCCCGTTCCCCCAGACCACCGATACGAACCGGCCAAAGACGCGTCGCCGCGGGGCACCGTCTCGGCCTGTTCGCCGTCACCCTGGGCCTGTTGACGGCCCTGCCGGTCCTGCCGGCCGTCGCCGACGACTTCTCGCCCACCCCGGCCGATCCGCTGCTGGCCGCGCAGGCGCAGGCCCTGTCCACCGGCAGGTCCGTCCCGGTGGACGCGCTGACCACGGAGGTCTCCACCACCGAAGCGCTGCCGGACGGCACCTTCAGCAACACCACCAGTGTGCTGCCGGCCCGGGTCATCAAGGACGGCGACTGGACCCCGGTGGACGCCGACCTGGTCTCCGACGGCCACGGCGGTTACACACCCACGGCCACCCCGAACGGGGTCACGCTCTCCGGCGGCGGCAACGGTCCCCTGGTCACCCTCACCCACGCGGACGGGCCGAGCATGGCCCTGACCCTGCCGTTCGCCCTGCCCGCGCCGAGCGTCGACGGCGACACCGCGCTGTACTCCTCAGTGCTGCCCGGCGTCGACCTGTCGGTGTCCGTCACCGACCAGGGCGGCTTCAGCGACGTCCTGATCGTCCACGACGCCGAGGCCGCCGCCGACCCGGAGCTGAAGAAGCTCACCCTGGCCACGGCCACCCGCGGCCTCACTCTGGCCACCACCGATTCCGACAGCATGAGCGCCACCGCGACCGACGGTGATCTGGCCTACACCAGCCCCCAGCCGCTGATGTGGGACTCCGGCACCGCACCCGCGGCACCCGAGCCCGGCCCGGCCGCCGGACCGGCCTCCTCCGTGGACGGCCCCGGCCCGGGAGCCGACACCGAACCGGTCGCCATGAGCGCGACCGGCAAGGCCCTGACACTGACTCCGGACGCCGGCATGCTCACCGACCCGGACACCACGTACCCGGTGTACATCGACCCCTACACCAACCCGGTCTCCTCCACCGCCGGCCACTACACCGAGGTCTACTCCAGCTCGGCCTGCGACAACTCCCCGCAGTACGACAAGGCGCAGACCAACGGCCAGGGCGTGGGCTACCAGCAGTGGGGCGGCTCCTGCGGGGTCGGCCTGGAGCGGTCGTACTGGGCCATCAACACCGGCGGGCTGCACTCGGCGTTCGTCGTCTACGACGCCTTCGTGAAGATCTCCACCACCTACGCGGCCAGCTACGACTGCAGCCACGACCAGCCGTTGACGCTGCACACCGTGAACGCGATCTCCTCCAGCACCGACTGGCTGTCGAGGCCCGGGACCCATGACAGCGCCTTCCCGCCGGCCACCGACACGGTGCCCAGCGGCGCCAACTCCGGGAGTTCGTGCAGCAACAGCACCGCCACCTTCCACGTCACCGACCAGGCC
The DNA here is from genome assembly GCF_044741545.1 of Streptomyces sp. NPDC088157. NCBI lineage: Bacteria > Bacillati > Actinomycetota > Actinomycetes > Kitasatosporales > Streptomycetaceae > Streptomyces > Streptomyces sp. NPDC088157. The sequence goes on along the minus strand of NZ_JBIUSU010000001.1, from coordinate 800,979 downwards.
CAGAAGATCGCCGACGCGGACGGCGACGGCTACGACGCCGACGGCACCTTCGGCGACGGCTCCAACACCTGGACCATCGGCCTGTACGGCAACGAGTCGCAGACCTCCGGCAACGACGACTACCTGCGGATGTCGACGACCCTGACCCTCACCACCCGGTTCGACATCCCGCCCGCCGTGCCGACCGGCCTGCACATCACTCCGGCCGCCACCGGCGCCTCGGCCGCCTGCACCACCAGCGGCGTGGGCTGGATCGGCGCCACCACCTACTCGGACGCCGGCAGCAACATCACCCTGCACTCCACCGTCACCACCCAGATGTCCGGCGAGAACGTCAAGGCGCACTACCACGTCTGGGACCGCACGGTCGATCCGGACGGCGACGGCAGCGGAGCCAACGTCTCGACCCCGGCCAGCGCCTTCCTCGACTCCGGCACCGACGCGGCGGTGAAGATCGGCGCGACCCTGAAGGACGGCCACCAGTACGGCTGGGACGTCTACGCCGAGGACGACTCGTCCTCCGACCTGACCTCCGCGATCTCCGACCACTGCTGGTTCTCCACCGACTTCACCGCGCCGCCGACGCCGGAGGTGACCGGCAACGCCTTCTTCCCGTCGGTGGGATCCGGGCCCGCCGCCACCCCGCCGGTCTACGCCGGCCCGGGCAGGACCACCGACTTCACCGTGGCCGGCGCCGACAGCCCGGCCGCCGACACCAGTTGCGACCCCGGCCCCTGCAAGTCCAGCGGCATGGACTCCTTCCTGTGGCAGCTCGACTCACCGCCCACCGCCGCCGACGGTCAGAGCGCCGCGCTCACCGGCACCGACAGCCAGGGCAGGTCCACCGCGACCATCCCGGTCCCGATCAGCGACTGGGGCGTGCACACCCTGTACGTGGCCGGCGTCGACAAGGCCGGCAACATCTCCACCGCCCCCTCCGGCTACACCTTCACCGTCCCCTGGGACCCCGCCGCCCCCGTCAAGCCCGGTGACATCTCCGGCGACGGCGTGCCCGACCTGCTCGCCACCACCAAGACCGGCGACCTCGACCTGATCCCGGGCAACCTCGACCCCGCCCAGGACACCGACCCGGTGCAGAGCGGCCCGGTCACCGGCGCCCCGCCGGCGGTCACCGGCCCGGTCACCGTCGCCACGAAGGCCGACTCGCCCGACGGCGCCGGCTGGGACGGCTACCTCATCGCCCACCGGGGCAACCTGCACGGCATCGGCGTCGACGACCTCTTCGCGTACAAGAGCGGCAGGCTCTACGTGATCAAGAACGATCAGGACCCGGTCGACGACGCGTCCTTCCCGCGCTCCCCGTACTCCACGTACGGCGGCTTCATCGGCAGACGGTTCGACGTCATCTCCAAGGACGCCTGCGCGCCGGCCGACCTCGTGGCGGACGCGACGCGCTGCCGCGGCACCGACTACAACGACCAGACCTGGAACATCAGCCAGCTCATCACGCCCGGCAACGTCTTCGGCAACACCAACGGCTACCCGGCGGTCGTCACCGTCGAGAACAAAGAGCTGTGGATCTACCAGTCCGACGGCGGCCAGCACCTGAAGAACCCGCTCCTGCTGGGCGACGGCGACTGGACCGGCCAGACCCTGATCGCCGCGGGCACCTTCAACGGCAACCCGGTCCTGTGGTCCCGTGACAACGCGACGGGCGCCCTGTACAGCTACCCGATCACGGTCGACGCCACGACCCTCGTCCCCGCCCTCCTGCACCCCGCCACGCACACCGCCCTGGGGCTCACCCTGCCCCCGGCCGCCTACCCGCGCATCGCCTCACCCGGCGACCTCAACAGCCCGGTCCAGCCGGGCGCGACCAACCCCGGCGGCCCCGACGGCCTGCCCGACCTCTACACGGTGGACGCCTTCGGCCAACTCGTCGAGTACAACTACCGCAAGAGTCTGGTGCTGACCTCCCCGCCCACGTACGGCTTCGCCGCCCCGGTCTCCCTGGGCTCGGTCTCGGACACCGCCACGCACTGGTGGAAGCTCGCCGAAGGCGTCGGCGCCACCACCGCCGACAGTACGGGCTCACTCACCGCCGGCCTGTCCGGCGGCTACACGTGGACCACGGACTCCGTTCGGGGCAACTCCGTCACCCTGAACGGCACTACGGGGTACGGCGCCACCACCGCGTCCGCCGTCGACACGTCCAAGAGCTTCACCGTCTCCGCCTGGGTGAAGCTCAACTCCCTCACCGCCAACAGCACCTTCCTGTCCCAGAACGGCGCCGTGAACAACGGCTTCCAGCTGTACTACTCCTCCGGCGCCGGGGTCTGGGCCTTCGGCAGGCACAGCACCGACGCGACGACCGGCGCCGTCTGGCGGGCCGCCTACGGCAACAAGGCCATCGCCGGCCGGTGGACCCACCTGGTGGGCGTCTACGACGCCACGGCCAAGGAACTCCGCCTGTACGTCGACGGCAAGCTCACCGGCACCAGGGACTGGACCTACACTCCCTGGAACGCCACCGGGCCCGTCCAGATCGGCCGCAAACTCTCCTCCGGCGCCTATGGCGAGTTCTCCAACGCGGCCATCAGTGACGTCCGTCTCTATCCCAACGCCCTGCCCCCGGCCGACGCGGCGGCCATGGGCGACGTCCCGAAGGTCACCCAACTCGGCTGACCCCCGCTCCGGCGGCTGCGGCCATGACATGAGCCACAGCCGCCGGACCGGACGCCGACACCGAACTCCGGTCCGCACCAGGCCACTTGACGCCGTCCCAGATTCCGCGCTCGCTACGATCCTCGGCGTGTGCGCAAACATCATGGTCGCCGAAGACGACGCGAAGCAGGCAGAACTGGTGCGTCGCTACCTCGAGCACGAGGGACACGCGGTCACGGTCGTCGAGGACGGCCGTGCGGCTCTCGAGGAGGTCCGGCACCGGGAACCCGACCTGCTCGTCCTGGATGTGATGATGCCCCGGGCCGACGGCCTCGACGTGGTGCGGATCCTGCGCGCCGAGGACCGGGAGATACCGGTACTGATGCTGACGGCCCGCAGCACCGAGGACGATCTCCTGCTCGGGCTGGATCTCGGCGCCGACGACTACATGACCAAGCCGTTCAGCCCCCGGGAGCTGGTGGCCCGGGTACGCACGCTGCTGCGCCGCAACCGGCGCGCCAGAGCCGCCACCGCAACCGCCACCGACCTCGCCCCCACACCCACGCCCACGCCCACGCCTGGCCCCGCGCCCGCACCCGTCCAGGCCGACGAGGTGCTGACGGTCGGCGCGCTCAGGGTCGATCCCGCGCGGCACGAGGTGTCGGTCGGCGGTACACCGGTCGTGTGCACGCCCGGTGAGTTCCGCATCCTCGCGGCGATGGCGGCGGAACCCGACCGGGTGTTCACCAGGCAGCGGCTCCTGGCTGAACTGCACGGCTTCGACAAGTACATCAGCGGCCGCACCGTCGACGTACACGTCATGCATCTGCGCAAGAAGATCGAGCGGGCCCCGCGACGGCCGGTCCGGCTGATCACCGTGTTCGGCGTCGGCTACAAGCTGACCGACCCCGCGAAGGGGACACGCCGTGCGTCGTAGTGACGAGCGGGCTGAGCGGGCTGAGCGGGCTGAGCGGGCTGAGCGGGCAAGAAAGCCTGAGTCGACGCGGCCGCCGCTCCGCAGGAGCCTGCTCGGCCGGCTGTTGACCGTGTCGGCGCTGGTGGCGTCGTGCTCGGTCGCGGCCACCGCCTGGCTGGCCGTGCAGACGACCTCCGTCGCGATCCGCCAGGAGCAGGGACGCAACCTCAGTGCCGACGCGAGGATCTACGACACCCTGCTGGGTTACGCGGCCGGCCATCCCGACTGGGCGGGCGTCGACGGCACCGTACGGACCCTGGCCCGGGAGTCCGGGCGCCGGATCGTGCTGACCACCGAGGACCGGCAGCCGCTCCTCGACTCCGCCGCCGGCACCTCGCCCGGCGCCTCGCTGCCACGGCAGGCATCGGCGGTCGTCGACCCTCTGTCGGTCGACACGGTGCTGGTGCCCGACGCCGTTCGGGTCGGCACGGACCGCGTCGATCCCCGGGCCGTGGGGCCGTTCCTGCTGCCCGCGAAGGAGCGTGCGGTCCTGCGCAGGGCCACGTCCCGGAGCACGGAGTGCCTCGCGCGGATGGGCATCGCCGCGGACGTCGTCGACAGCCCCAGCGGGCGGCCCTGGGTCCGGTTCGTGGGCGACGGCGCCGACCGCGACCAGGAGCTCAAGTGCCTGGCCGTCGGCGGAGCCGATACCACCGCGACCGAGAAGAAGGCGCTGCGTGCGCTCGAGCAGCTCGCCGACGCCTGTCTGAAGCGGCAGGGCCGGACGGGCGTGAAGCTGAACCTGGACCTGTCCTGGGACCGGGGATACGGACAGGGAGGCGCGGATGCCGGCTCGGCGGCGCCGGTTCCCGTGCCCGAGACCGGCCTCACCGAGGAAGAGGCGATCAAACGGCGGATGGACGAGGAGAAGGCGGCCGCGGCCGGCGTTCCGGGCGACGGCGCGCCGCGGGCCCGCGGCAGCGGGTACGACCGGGCCGTGGCCGCCTGCGTCGGCAGCGCCCGACGGGAGCAGCTCACGGCCTATGTCGCCGCGCCCGCCCTGCTGTTCATCGACGGCCCCGGCGCCGTCAGCGTGCCGGGCTTCGACCTCTCGCCGGCCAACACCGCACGCATCGCCGGTGTCACGGCCCTCGTCCTCGCTCTCACCGTCGGCGCCTCGGTGATCGCCGGGACCCGGCTCGTACGCCCGTTGCACGCGCTCACCGGCGCCGCTCAGCGGATGCGGGACGGCCTGGACTCGGCGCCCGTGCCGGTCGGCCCGGACAACGAGATCGGACGGCTGACGGCGGCCTTCAACGACATGGCCGCACACCGGGCCCGGCTCGAGGAGCAGCGCAAGGTGATGGTCAGCGACGTCGCTCATGAGCTGCGTGCCCCGCTGAGCAACATCCGCGGCTGGCTGGAGGCCGCGCACGACGGTCTGGCCGTGCCGGACCCGGCGTTCGTCTCCTCGCTGCTCGAGGAGGCGGTGCAGCTCCAGCACCTCATCAACGACCTCCAGGACCTGGGGGCGGCCGACGCGGGCGCGCTGCGGCTGCACCTGGAGCCGGTGTCGGTCGGCGACCTGCTCGGCCAGGTCGCCGCGGCGCACCAGGGGCCGGCCGAGACCGCGGGCGTGAGCCTGGAGGTCTCCACGAAGCCCGGCGTCCCACTCCCGCCGCCGATCGAGGCCGACCCGGTCCGCCTGCGCCAGGCCGTCAGCAACCTGCTGTCCAACGCGGTACGTCACACCCCGCCGGGCGGCAGGGTGACGTTGCGTTCGTACCTCACGGAGGCCGGCGACGAGGTGGCCGTCGAGGTGTCCGACACCGGCAGCGGCATCCCGGCGGACGACCTGCCGCACGTGTTCGACCGTTTCTGGCGGGCGGAGAAGTCCCGCAACCGCAGCACCGGCGGCAGCGGGCTCGGGCTGGCGATCGTGCTCAGGCTCGCCGAGGCCCACGGGGGCACGGCGAGCGTGACGAGCACCGAGGGAAAGGGCTCGGTCTTCACCCTGCGGCTGCCGGCCATGCCCGGCGTGCCCGGCGGAGACGTCGGGCGGCGGACGGGCGGCGAGGAAACCACCGCCCAACCCTGATGCGACATCCCGACGAGCGGACGACCCGACCACCCGACCACCCGACGACCTGACAAGCCGATGACCCGATGACCTGACAAGCCGATGACCCGATGACCATGACGCTCTGACAGCTTCTTCACAACTGGCGGCAAGTCTTCGGTCAAGCCCGTGGCCACCGAGGCCCGGCTGGAACTGGAGTCATACATGTCCCGCCGTCTCACCCTGCGTCTCGCCGTACTGTCCGCCCTCGCGGGCGGTGCACTGCTCGCCCCGGCCACCGCGGCCGTCGCCGACGACCCCACCCCGGCGGCGAGCGCGACGACGGCCGAGGACTCGGCCGTGGCCAAGAGGAAGGCCGAGGCCGACAAGGCCGCCAAGGCGAAGGAAGCGAAGGAGGCGGCCAGGAAGGCCGGGGCCGACAACCAGCTGCCGCGGGGCGGCGTCGCCGCGGGCGAGGCCGTGACCGAGGCCGGAAACAGCGGCACCGGCACCGCCGCTCTCGCCGGCTCGGCCGCCGGCGCCCTGCTCCTCGCGGGCGCGGGCACCTTCGTGGTACGCCGCCGCACCACCGCCCGACGCAACGGCTGATCCCGCCCAGCAGCCGACCGGCACAACCTGGCGCCGCCCCTCACCGGGCGGCGCCATCGCGTATCACCGCGCTTCGCCTCCCGCCGCGACCGCGGCCACCGCCGCACCTGACCACCGCACCCGACCACCGCGCCTCACCGCCGCGCCTCACCGCCGCGCACCCGCCTGCGGCACGCGTATCGCCGCGCAAGCGCCCATCCCTGCTTGGAGTCCCTCGTGTCCCCTGCACACCGTCCGGTCCGGCGCCCCGTCACCCCACCGGCCGCCACCCCGCCGGATGCCACCCGCCTCCTCCGCGCCGCCCGCCTCGCCCTCGTCGTACCCGTGGCGCTGGCCGTGCTCACCGGCTGCTCGTCCACCCCCGGGAAGACCGCGGCCGCGGCGGCCACCCAGGTCTCCCCCACCGCCCCGGCCTCCGCCGCAGGCGCCCCGGGATCCGGCGGCGCCCCGCCGGCCGAGCGGCTCCCGGCCCCCGCCGAGGTGTCCATCCCCTCGATCGGCGTCACCAGTTCCCTGATGGAACTGGGTCTCCACACGGACGGCACCGTCGAGGTCCCGCCGGCCGACAAGGGCATGACCGCCGGCTGGTACACCGGCGGTGCCGTCCCCGGTGAGCCCGGGGCCGCGGTCATCATCGGCCACAACGACACCCGGTTCGGCAAGGCCGTCTTCCACGACCTCCACAAGGTCGCCAAGGGTGCGGACATCACCGTCACCGACCGACGGGGAAACGCGGCGCACTTCTCCGTCACGCGTACCGAGAGCGTCCGAAAGAGCTCCTTCCCCACCGAGAAGGTCTACGGCCCGACGGGGGACCGCGCCCTGCGGCTGATCACCTGCGACGGCGACTTCGACGCCGAGGGGCACCCGGTGAACAACCTCATCGTCTACGCGACGCTGGACTGAGACCGACGGGCGCCCCGCCCAGCCGCCCCCAGGGTCGGGCCACCGCGACGCGGTCGCGCGGTACCGCCGGCCGGGACGGCGCCGAAGGGGCATTGCGGAGCGCGCCGGTCGGAGCGGTCTCGGGACGCCCGCCCGGTGTCATGCCTTCGGGGTGCCCGAGCTTTCGCGGATGATCAGGTCGGTGCCGGCGAACGTCGGGGCGGGGGGCCGGTGGTCGTTCTCCAGTTGGCCCCGCAGCAGTTCGAAGGCGTCGCGGCCCAGTCCCTGGAAGTCCATCCGGACGGTGGTGAGGGAGGGGGTGACGAACCCCGAGTGCGGGGCGTCGTCGAAGCCGATGACGCTGACGTCTCCCGGGACCGACCGCCCGGCGTGGTGCAGGGCGCGCAGTACGCCCAGCGCCAGGTCGTCGTTGCCGCACAGGATCGCCGTGACGTCCGGGTCGCGGGCGAGTTCCCGTCCCTGGTCATAGCCGGCCTGCCCGTCCCAGCCCTTGCCGCCGTGAGGCTCGGGCGGGGTGACGCCGGCCGCCTCCAGGGCACCTCGCCAGCCCTGCGCACGCGGCCCTTCCGAGCGCCGGGCGCCCACGGATGTCGGGATCGCGACGTAGTGAACGGTGCGGTGGCCGAGGTCCAGCAGGTGCGCGGTGGCGGCACGGGCCGCTGCACGGTCGTCCGCCCACACGGCCGGACGGGGAGGAGTCCGGCCGTGGGACGGCGCTTCGACGACCGCGGCGCACGGCACGTTCTCCGGAACCCGGTCCAGAGCCGAAGCGGCGAGCCGGTCGAAGCCGATGACCATCAGTCCGCCCCCCTCGGCCGCGGCCGAGGAGATGGTGCGGTCGAGGTCGTCCTCGGGCGTCAGCAGCTTCACGCCCAGCGAGTAGCCGGCGGCGCGGGCCGCTTCCTCCAGGCCCTGGAGGGTGGCCGCATAGCCGTAGAGAGTCGTGTTCGAGGTCAGTACGGTGACCGCCCGGGTCACGCCACTGGCCAGCGCGAACGCGGTGGCGTTGCGCCGGAATCCGAGTGCCTCGATCGCCCCTTCGACCCGCTTGCGAGTCTCCTCGCGGACGTTCGGATGGCTGTTGATGACCCTCGAAACGGTCTGGTACGAGACGCCCGCGGCCTTGGCGACGTCCCGGATACTGGCGGCCTTGCGGGGTCCCTGTCCGGAATCCGAGTCGCCGCCGCTTGAGTGACCGGTCACATGCATACGTCGATGGTGAGAGGTCATCACGTCGGCGGTCAACAGGAAAGGCGATTTCGTCCGGCGATCTTATCAAGACCGATCCGCCGATCCGCCGATCCGCCGATCCGCCGATCCGCCGATCCGCCGACTTCGACTGTGGGCCGTCGGCCAACAGCCATCGACCGTCCGCCGTCGGCTGTCCGCTGTCCGCTGTCCGCCGTCGGCCGTCGGCCGTCGGATCGAACTGTCGGCAGCCGAGCGCGAATTCGAAATCGCGACCTCGCAAGGGGACCCATGAGCGTCACATTCAGAGCTCTTCCGTCACGTCACGCCGCCGTTCCGATCACTTCTGAAGCACCTCCTACGAACGGCGGATCGGTCACTAGGGTTTGGATGCTTGCCCCGCATTCGGGACAAATAGTGCGTTATGCCTCATGGGGGATCTATGTTCCTGTCGCGCAGGGCGAGGAGTCCGCGACCCGTGGTGCCGCTTCCGGATCCGGTCGCAGCCCAGGGGCCGGACGGCGTTGACGGCTGGGCCGTCCTGGAATCGCTCGGCCACGAGGTCTTCACCGCGATGCGCGGCGATGCGCGCGCCGACTACGCGGAACTCTTCGAGGAGTTCCGCGAGGATCCGCAAAGTGTGGCGCGGCCCGCGCTCACACCTGCCGTGGCCTCAGGCATCACCGTGTCCTCGGCCCTCCCCTACCTCCTTCCGGTGACGGCATGGCTGCTGAAGGTGGCGGCCGAACGCGTCGCGGTCCAGGCCATGGACGCCCTGAGCGAAGCCACCCGCGAGAAGATCGCCCGTCTCCTCGGGCGACGCCGCCCCGCACCCGCGCGCGAAGAAGCGCAGGGGGTGGCAGAGCCGGTCCCCCTGGACCCGGACGAGGAGCAGGCGACCCTGACAGCACTGGCGTCCTGGGCCGAGAGCATCGGCGCGGACACCGCGCAGGCCCGCGAGGTGGCCGAGGCGATCATCGAGGTCCTGCGCGGCGGCGGGCGGGACCGGTGACTCTCAGCGAGACGCGGGAGCCCGGCGGCCCTTCGGGAGCCATACCCGCCACCGCGGCGTCCGGGCACCGGCCCGGGCGTCCCCTGTCGCCCACCGGCGCACGCTATGTGCTGCTGATCGTCAGCTTGGTGCTGGCCGGCGCCTTCGCCGGCCAGGTCGTCCACGGCCTGGTGCTCGGACCGTCGTGGGCCACCGCCGCGCAGCGGTGCTGGGAGGAGGGCCAGCGCCTGTTCCCCGACTCCACCCAGACGCAGGCCGCATACTGGATCCGTTGCAGCGGGCCGCTGCAACGCCGTCAGGCCGCGGTCTCGTTGGCAGGGTCGGCGGCCGTGCTGCTCCTCGGGACGGCGGGTCTGTGGATCCTGCCGCGACGCCTGCTGCGCGATGCCGGGCCGTTGAAGCCCGCACCGGCGGTGTGGCAGGAGCACGCCGCGAGGGTCGCCGTGGAGATGGGCGTCAGACGCCCGCCGCGCGTGCTGTGGGGCGGGGGTCACGTACGGCAGGCGTTCGTGGTCGGCAGGGGCCGCACATGCCGGATCGTCCTGCCGCGGGAGATCCGCCTGCTCCGTGACGAGGAGGCGGACGCGATCCTGCGCCACGAGATCGGCCACATCGCCGCCGGCGACGTCACCCTGGTGTGGCTCACCCGCGGTGTGTGGTGGGCGTTGCCGCCCGTTCTGCTCACCGCGCCCTTCGTGGCAGCCGTGCAGGGATGGCGCTCGCACGACACGACGGTCTGGCGCATGCTGTCCAAGGCGTTCTGGGCCGAGTACGGCGTACGGGCCCTGGTACTGGTGGTGATCGCCGCACTCGTCGCGCAGATGATCATGCGGTCGCGTGAGCACGAAGCGGACCTGACCGCCGCGCACGGACAGTCGGTCGCCCCCTGGGAGTCCCTGCTCGTCGCGTCGCGGCCGGCCACCCGCACCTGGCTCGGCAACCTGCGCGCCAACCATCCCACCCACCAACGCCGCATGGCCGTGCTGCGCGACCCGCGCCGGCAACTGCGCCCGACGGTCGTGGACACCCTGGTCGTCGGACTGCTCGCCGCCGTCCTCCTGGACTCCGTGAACGGCCTGGCCGGTCTGCTGCTCACCGGTACCTCGTGGAGTGCGGCGCCCGTCAGCGCACTGGCCGCCGGGCTGCTGCTGGCCGTCGGCTGGGGCGTTTCGGTGTGGCATCCCATCCGCGCCCGGCAGGACAGGACCGCCGCCCCGGCGCGTCGGCTCCATCTCGCCCTGGGGGTCAGCACGGCCGCCGGGCTGCTGGTACGGCTGCAGGGCACGGGCACCACCGCGGAAGGGCCGATGCTCGGATGGCCGCTGCTGATCGTTCTTCCCGTGGCCGTCGTGGGAGCCGCCGCACTGAGTACCGCGTTCGCCCAGTTGTGGAGCCGTCGGCGCGGGGCCGACCGCATCAGACGCCGGGACCGACTGACGGTGATCGCGGTCAGCACGCTGCTCTTCGGCGGCGGGTTGTGGCTCGCCATGGACTTCAGCGTCTTCCTGACCGTGTTCCCCGCGGATCCGGTGCTCAACGCCGCCCTGCTCGACGGTCCCCACTCGCCATCGAGCGCCTACAAGACCGTCGCACTGCTGGCGATCGGGGTGCCGGCCCTGTGGGCCGCCGCACGCGACACGCACCGGCGCGGGCGTCGGCTCCCGGCGCTGACGGCCGCCGCCGCCGTCGTCGCCTCGGCCGCGACCCGGCTGGCCCACCGGCCGGCCGCGGCAGCGGGCGACTGGACCGGCACATGGCGGCTCGACGTGCTGACCGCGCTGTGTGCCGGGACCGTCTGCGCCGTCACGCTCGTCGCCGCGCGAGGGTCCGGCGGCCTCGGCCATGCCCTGTACGCCGCACCCGTGTCCACCGTGCTGACGTCGACCATCCTGTGGGCAGCCCGCTTCGGCGACTGGCGGAATCCCTTCGGGGCGCTGGTCACCGTGCTCGTCGAAAGCTCCCTCGGCGGGCTCGCGCTCGTCCTCTGCGCGTCGGCCGTCCCCGCGGGACTCCTGCCCTCATGGACCGGCAGACACCGGGCGGTGGCCATCGCCGCGCCGGCCCTCGCGGTGATCGCGGCGGCCGCCCTCGTCGTGGCGCTCCAGCGCTTCGGGGACACGCTGGTGCTGCGCTAGTGCCCTGACCGGGAGGGTTCACCGGTCCGGGAGCCCCCCACGACCGTGGGCGGCTCCCGGACCCGTGAGCCGCCCGGCCGGACGCGCCCACGGTTGGGCAGGTCGTCAGTTCCAGGGGGATGCGGTGAGCCAACTGGTGTCCTGGGCCCACGACGTCGTGGAGTCCCAGGCGTTGGCGCCGCCGTTGCTGGCGATGTAGGCCGTGTAGTTGTAGTGGCGGAGGTACTTCGTCGGGAAGTTGGCGGACTGGAAGGAGGTGCCGACGCCGCTGTTGCCCGCGGTGGGGCAGAAGGTGGCGTCCTTAGCGAACGCGCTGCCGCCGTCGTCGAAGTTCAGGTTGAGCTGGTAGTTGAAGTGGCGCAGGAACTGGCCGGGCTTGTCGACGGACTCGAAGGCCAGGCAGGAGGGGTTGGCCAGGCCGGCGCGGACGATCCAGGTGGCGTCGGCCTTGTCGGTGGCCGAGCTGGCGGAGGTGATGCTGGAGATGACGACCTTGGTGTCGGCGTCGTTGTGGCGCAGGTAGTGCGAGGTGCAGCAGGGCGAGGTGGTGGCCTTCAGGGAGATCCGGGAGCCCGGGGTCAGTGAGCCGGTGCTGGTCGAGCCGCTGTCGTAGCCGGCGGCGGTGATGTTGGCCTGGACGGCGTCCTCGGTGGCGTCCGAGGGGTAGCCCGAGGTCATGACGCCTTCGTAGAAGGTGCCCTGGGCCCACTTGCTGTTGTCACCTCCGATGCCGAGGATGATCGCGCCTTCCTTGCTCATCGGGTTGTAGCCGCTGGCGGTGGGACGTATTCCGTTGTAGTAGGTGGACAGGCCGCCCGACTGGGCGTTGCCGCCGCGCAGGGCCCACTGGTTCGCGCCGCCCTTGAGCATGGCGGTCAGGAACCGGTTGTCGACGCTCGGGTCACCCGCGTTGAAGCCGCGGTTGACACCGGAGAACAGGCCGTTCTCCAGGTCGGCCATGACCCAGGGGCCGTTGCCGCTGCCCCAGCCCCAGCCCTTGCTGTTGCCGAAGTACAGGGCCTCCATGTGGCCGTTGCCGGTGTCCAGGCTGTTGGTCTCGGCGTTGCCGTAGTCGAAGCAGCATTCGCCGTTGAAGTGCTTGCCGTTGAAGATGGCGTACATGCCCTCGGGCTGGTCACCGGTGGCGATGCCGTTCGTGTTGTTGTTGCGGTAACCGGTGCCGGGGGCGATGTACACGCCGTACGCCTTGCGTCCACCGACGGTGACCGGCGCCTCGATGGCGTTGGCCAGGTTGTCCGGCCCGGGGGCGGCTCCGCCCGCGGGTGCCTGGGTGAGGTTGTTGCCCTTGGGGGACTGGTCGTAGATGACGGTGATGACGCAGGTGGTGTTCGCGCAGAAGGAGTCCTGCGCGGCGGCGTCGGCGACGCCTCCGGCGGTCAGCGGGACGATGTCCTTGGTCGTGTTGTCGGAGGCGCGCCTGACCTGGTACAGCCGGCCGGTGTACGTCCCGTACAGGGCGCGGGTGGTGCTGTGCGCGGCCACGCAGGGGGTGCCGCCCGCGGCGTAGATGTCACACGGCCCCTGGGTGGCGGCCTGCGAGGGGGCGGCCGTGGCGGTGAGCAGGCCGGCGGCGAGCGCAGCCGTGGCACCGGCCGCGAGCAGCGCGCGTCTGACGCCTCGTATCCACGGTGGCTTGATCATGAAGAACTCCTTCAGGGATGGGTTGAGGGTGGGCGTCGACGAACCCCTGGTGTCCGGCTGTGCGGACGGTGCGGGTTGCGTTGACGCCTCCGTGCCGGTGAGGTTCCGGTCGTTTCCGGCACCGGGTCAGGGGTGGTGGCGGATGTACTCGGCCGGGTGGTTGAAGGACTGGAGGAAGTAACCGGTGCCGCTGTTTTCTGGCTGCTCGCAGCTAAGTCCGAGATGTCGAACAGTGTGCGGAATTGCGAACTGCGAACCGCGCTCGAAGATAGGATCCGGCCAACGACTCGTCAATAAAACTGACCAGTTAAGTTCCGATTGGTTCCCGCCCGCCACCCCCGCCACCCGGCCGACGCCCTCAACACCCGGCCTGCGCCGGGCGCGTGCGGCCCGCCCATCGATGTGCCGGCCGACCGCAATCCGCCCCTGGCACCCGGGTGAGCCTGCGCCGAGCCGTTCCCGCCGAAGCGCTGACGCCGCACGCCGCACGCCGTGCGTCGTGCGTCGTGCGGCGGGCGGCGGGCGGCGGGCGGCGGGCGTCGGACGGGTAGGTGCGAGGCAGGGGGGTCCTGGCTCACTGGCCCCGGCCTGATCTGCTGCGTTGTCGCGGCTGCGCTGCGGCACTGCGGCACTGCTCGGAGCGCACAGCTACGTCGGGTCGCTCAGGCTGCCGCGGCGAGGGGTTTGTGGCGGAGGACGTTCCGGAACTCTCTGTAGGCGTACTCCCGCCGTGGCGGGGCCAAGGAGTGGGACGTGCCCTATTGACCGAGCTGGCTCGGAGGGCGGTGGAACACGGCTTCGCCCGAGTCTCTCTGAGCGTCGAGCGAGCGAACCACGCACGTCGTCTCTACGTCACCGAAGGATTCACGACCGTCGAATCGGGACCGGACTCCGACACCATGGTCATGGTCCTCTCCGAGCGGTGACGTTGGTCAGGCCGCGACAGGGAGTGCCGGCCGACCACCCCAGCGGACGCCCTTCTCGCTGCGGATGCGGGCGCGTTCCTTGCGCTGGGCGGCGAGTACGTCGGGATGGCGGGCATTGGCGTTGCGCCAGCGCAGGTAGCGGTGCAGGGCCCGCGTCTGCGCGGGGTGGCTGCGATTGTGGGAGTTGGCCAGCGTGAACTGCCGCAGTGGGCCGAAGTGCGCCTCGATGGGGTTGGCCCAGGAGGCGTAGGTCGGGGTGAAGCACAGCTCGACCTTGTTCTTTTTCGCCCAGCGGCGGATATCCGCGCCGGTGTGGGTGGAGAGGTTGTCCAGAATGATGTAGATCGGGGCGCCGTCGGGTCGGGCGGCGCGGATCGACTTCAGAGCGGCCAGGCTGTTGGCGGTGCCTTTGCGGCGGCGGTTGACGCCCCATAGCGTGTCGTCGCCGACGGAGTAGCAGCCGTGGAAGTAGGTGACGCCGTGGGTACGGCGGTAGGTCAACGGCAGGCGGTTGGGCTTGCCTTGTTGGGCCCAGCAGGAGCCTGCGGTGGGGCGGATCCCCAGGGGCCCGAACTCGTCGAAGGCGAAGACCCGGTCCGGGAAGCTGTCCAGTACCTGTTCGATGCGGTCGAGCTTGGCATCGCGGTCAGGGTCGGGTGATTCCTTCCACGTCTTGGTGCGCTGGAAGGTGATGCCGCGGCGCAGGAGCAGGCACCGTAAGGCTTCACGGCCGATGCGTATGACGTGTCCGTGCACGCGGCGCAGGTAGGCGGCGAGTTTGCGGATCGACCAGCGGGTGAAGGGCTGGCCGAGCTTGGTGGGGCGGGTGGTGGCCGTCTGGATGACGAAGTCCTCGTCATCAGGGGCGAGCAGGCGGGGACGGCCTCCCGCCCATTGAGGGTCCAGACAGGCCAGGCCGATCTCGTTGAACCGGTGGATCACCTCCCGCACGGTGTCCTCGTCGGCCTGGACCAGCTGGGCAATCACCGGGACGCGGTTTCCGCCGGCGGACGCCAGCAGCATCATCGCCCGCCGGTAGCGCACCGAGCTGGTACTGCCCCGGCGCACGATTTGCTGCAGCTTCTGCCCTTCCTGATCGGTCAGTCTGCGCACCCGCACAGGCTCGGCCACCACACCTCCAGCGATCGCCACGGACGTCACCGCCATCCAACCGCCCCAGCTGCCAACCCGGCGAACCTTCGCGGTCAGAGCACTAGCGGGCCGCCGATGACGGCACATCAGATCGCGAGCCGGTCATCCGGTCATCCCGGATTCCGGCCCGTCACAGAGCCGTGGCCAGCGGGTCCAGGAACGTCAGCACGGAGGCGTCCTCCTCGATCAGCGGGACGAGGGCGGCGTTGAACGGCCCGCCGTACGGGGCGCTCAGGTGTGCCTGGAAGGCGTCCTCGTCCCGGTACACCTCGAAGATCCAGAAGGCGCGCGGGTCGGCCGCCTTGGTGTAGACGTCGAAGGCGATGCTGCCTTCCTCCTCGCGCACCTTCAGGGCGTAGTCACCGATCAGGCGGGCGACCTCGTCCTCAGCCCCCTCACGGGCGGTGAACTCGGCGAGCAGGGTCTTCTTCACGGTCACGCGTCCTAGTGGGTTGTGGGCGTCGGCTACGGATGTCAGTCGCGGGCGCAGGTTCGTGCGTCGGTCGCGGATGTCAGTCGCGGGCGCAGGTTCGTGCGTCGGTCGCAGGTGTCAGTCGCGGGCGTAGATTCAGGCGTTCGGTCGCAATGTCAGTCGCGGGCACAGGTTCAGGCGTTCGGTCGCAGTGTCAGTCGCGGGCACAGGTTCGGGCTCGGTGGCGGGCGCAGGTCAGGGCGTTGCGGGTGTCACTCGTGCGGGCGGAGTCCAGCCTGCCGAACGACGGCCTGTCCACCTGCCTCGAGAGGTCGGCGCCCTGCCCCGGCCCGGGAGCGGTCGGCGCACCGCCACCGTGCCCCGGAGCGCACTTATGTCATCGATGACATCGAGTGGCCCGATGATGGGCGCAGTCCGCCCGGCACGTCAACGGCTCGACCGGATTCGCCGGCGCGGCCCGGGCGGGCCGTCAGGCGCCACCGGTGGCCGAAAGCTGTGTCAGCCGGTCCTGCCACGGCGGATTGGGACCGGCGACCGAGCAGGTCAGGGCCGCGACCCGAGCACCGAACCGGCAGGCCTCCGCGACCTCGTCGAGGCCGAGCCCGGCCAGCCGTCCACCGAGGAGTCCGCGGGCGCCGAGGTGGTGCAGCAGGCCGGCGGTGAAGGAGTCCCCCGCGCCGACCGTGTCGACGACCCGGGTGGCCACCGCGGGAACCCGCAGCCGTTCGCCGTCGAGCGAGGCCAGGGCGCCTTCGGCGCCGAGCGTGATCACGACGAGCCGCGCCCCGGCCGCGTGCCAGATGTCGCACGCCTGCTCGGGCGGGGTGCCCGGCAGGAGGAGTTCCAGGTCGTCCTCGCTCAGGCGCAGGATGTCGGCGAGACCGCACCAGTGCGCCAGCCGGGCGCGGTAGACCTCGGGGCGCACCAGCAGCGGCCGGACGTTGGGATCGATGCTGATCGTGGCCCGCGGGGCCGCCGCCGCCAGGAACTCCTCCACCGCCGCCGCACCGGGCTCCTGGACCAACGCCAGCGACCCCGTGTGTACACAGGCCGTTCCGAAGAGATCCACTCCGGCCAGTTCGCCGGAAGTCCACTGCCAGTCGGCCGTGTTCTGCGCGTGGAACGAGAACGCGGCCTGCCCGGTGGCGTCCAGTTCCGCCACGGCCAGCGTGCTGGGCTCGGCGGCGGCGACGGCGTACGACAGGTCCACTCCGGACGCCTCCAGGTGGGCCCGGAACAGGCGGCCGAACACGTCGCCGGACAGGCGGGCGAGGAAGCGGGCCGGCGTACCGAGCCGGGCCAGGGCCACCGCCGTATTCGCGGGTCCGCCGCCGGGCAGCACTCGCAGCGCGAGTTCGTTCGAGGCGTTCGCCGGTTCCGCGAAGGCGTCCGCGACGCACTCTCCCAGAACGGTGATCTGACGCGTGCTCATGGGCTGCTCTCTCTCGGAAGGGCTCGGAAGGGCTCGGAAGGACCGGAAAGGACCGGAAAGGACCGGGTCAGGGGTGGCGCGGAGGCTCGGCCTCCGACCGGCCGCTCGGAGGCGACGGCTGCGGACGTTGCCGATTTGTGACGGGTGGAAGGCATTGACGTTGCCGGGATCCGGAGTCCATCATCCTGGCCAGGCAGTGTCAACGATGACATAAGTCAACGATGACACCCCGAGCGGCACGCTCCGATCCCAACCCCGTGCCGCCCGCTATCCCTCAGGAGTCGATCATGTCTCGCACCACTCGCCTGTCCTCCTCCCTCCTCAGAGCCGCCGCGGTCACGGGCGTCGCGGCCCTCACCCTGACGGCCTGCGGTTCCGGCTCCGGTTCGGGATCGTCGAGTTCCGGCTCGGGCGAGGTCAAGGTCGGTCTGATCACCAAGACCGACACCAACCCGTTCTTCGTGAAGATGAAGGAGGGCGCGGAGAAGGCCGCCAAGGAGAACGGTGCCCAACTGTCCACCGCGGCCGGCAAGTTCGACGGGGACAACGCCGGGCAGGTCACCGCCATCGAGAACATGGTCGCCGCCGGGGTGAAGGGCATCCTGATCACCCCGAGCGACTCCAAGGCGATCGTGCCCGCGATCGAGAAGGCCCGTGCCAAGGGCGTCCTGGTCATCGCGCTGGACACCCCGACCGAGCCGGAGAGCGCGGTCGACGCCCTCTTCGCCACCGACAACCTCAAGGCCGGCCAGCTGATCGGCGAGTACGCCAAGGCGGCGATGAAGGGCAAGACGGCGAAGATAGCCGCCCTCGACCTGGCGCCGGGCGTCTCCGTGGGCGTCCAGCGCCACGACGGTTTCCTGAAGGGCTTCGGCGCCACCGACAAGGACGTCGTGTGTGCCCAGGACACCGGTGGTGACCAGGCCAAGGGCCAGACCGCGATGGAGAACTGCCTGCAGAAGTCGCCCGACATCAACGTCGTCTACACCATCAACGAACCGGCGGCCCTGGGCGCGTACACCGCGCTGAAGGCCAAGGGCCGCGAGAAGGACGTCCTGATCGTCTCCGTCGACGGCGGCTGCACCGGCACCCAGGCGGTCAAGGACGGCAAGATCGCCGCGACGTCGCAGCAGTACCCGCTGAAGATGGCCGCCGAGGGCGTGAAGGCCGTCGTGACGTACGCCAAGGACGGCAAGAAGGCGTCCGGTTACACCGACACCGGCGTCACGCTGATCACCGACAAGGCGCAGGACGGGGTCACGTCGAAGGACACCGCCTACGGCCTGGAGAACTGCTGGGGCTGAGCCCCCAGGACCTCACGACACCGTCACTCCCCTCGGCTGGGCGGTCGGCCCACCTCCCCGACCAGGGACGACCGCCCTCCCCTTGTCCCGGCGGCGGGGCTCGCGCCCTCGTCCTCCGACGGCGGGGTCTTGAGCCCTCGTCCTCCGACGGCGAAGGTTCGGCCCTCGCCCTGCGACAAGGACATCTGTCTTCCGACAAGGACTTCGCATGACAGCCACGACAACGCCGTACTCGGAACTCAAGGCGCCGACCACGGCCCGCAGACTGCTGACGGCGCCGACCACCGGCCCCCTGGCCGCCCTCCTCCTGGCCTGCGCCTTCTTCTCCTTCTCGACCGACCAGTTCCTGACCGGCGGGAACTTCTCGCTGATCGTGCAGCAGGTCATGGTCGTGGGCACCCTCGCCATCGGGCAGACCCTGATCATCCTCACGGCGGGGATCGACCTGTCGTGCGGGGCGGTGATGGCGTTCGGCAGCATCGTGATCGCCAAGATGGCGGCCGAGGGCTCCGTCCCCCCGCTCGTCGCGATCGCGCTGGGCCTGGCCGTCTGCGGCGGCTTCGGGCTGCTCAACGGGCTGTTGGTGCAGAAGATCCCGCTGCCGCCGTTCATCGTGACCCTCGGCATGCTCAACGTGGCGTTCGCGCTGACCCACATCTACTCCGAGGAGCAGACGGTCACCAGCCTGCCCGGCCCGCTGACGGCCCTCGGGGAGACCTTCCCGCTGGGCCACACGGACATCACCTACGGCTCCCTGGTCACCATCGCCCTGTTCCTCCTCCTCGCCTACGCGCTGAGCAGCACCGGCTGGGGCCGGCACGTCTACGCCCTGGGCAACAGCGCCGAGGCCGCCCGGCTGAACGGCATCCGCACCTCCCGCCTCACCATCGGCATCTACACCGTGGCCGGCCTGCTGTACGGCATCGCCGCCCTGCTGCTCATCTCCCGCACCGGGGTCGGCGATCCGCAGGCCGGGCAGACCGACAACCTCGACAGCATCACCGCCGTGGTCCTGGGCGGCACCAGCCTCTTCGGCGGCCGCGGTTCGGTTCTGGGCACCTTCATCGGCGTCCTCATCGTCGGTGTGTTCCGCAACGGCCTCCAGCTGATGGGCGTCGCCTCCATCTACCAGACCCTGATCACCGGCGTCCTGGTGATCCTCGCGGTGACCGTCGACCAGATCTCCCGGAGGAAGGCCCGATGACCGCCACCACCGCCCTCACGCCCGTTCTGCAGGCCCGCGGCCTGGTCAAGCGGTACGGCCAGGTCACCGCCATCGACGGCGCCGACTTCGACCTGCTCCCCGGCGAGGTCCTCGCCGTCATCGGCGACAACGGAGCCGGCAAGACCAGCCTCATCAAGGCCCTCACCGGCGCGGTGGTCCCCGACGCGGGCGAGATACGGCTCAACGGCGAGCCCATCACCTTCTCCGGTCCCCAGAGCGCCCGCGCCCACGGCATCGAGACGGTCTATCAGGACCTCGCCGTGGCCGCTTCGATGGACATCGCCTCGAACATGTTCCTCGGGCGGGAGCTGCGGCGCCCGGGTGTCCTCGGCAGCGTCTTCCGCATGCTGGACAAGAAGCGCATGCGTCAGGAGGCGGCCGAGCACATGGCCGACCTGAAGATCGGCCTGCGTTCGCTGACGCAGTCGGTGGAGACGCTCTCCGGCGGACAGCGGCAGGCCGTCGCGGTCGCCCGTTCCGTCGCCTGGGCCAGCAGCGTCGTCGTCATGGACGAACCCACCGCCGCCCTGGGAGTCAAGGAGTCGGGCCAGGTTCTCGACCTCATCCGCCGAGTCCGGGACAAGGGCATGCCGGTCGTTCTGATCAGCCACAACATGCCCCACGTCTTCGAGATCGCCGACCGGATCCACGTCCACCGCCTCGGCAGGCGCGCCGCCGTGATCAAGCCCTCCGACTACTCCATGGCCGAGGTCGTCGCCATCATGACCGGCGCTCTCACCGTCGACGAGGCCGGAGATACTGTCGTAGCGGATTCGGAGGCCGCGAAGGCCGCCGGAGTCCAGGCCACCTGACAGCACAACCACGCTCTCGCAGTTCCCGGCCGAGGCCGCGGCCGGAACCGAGAGCCCTCAGGAGACGGTTTCCTCCATGGCAGCGAACCGCCGCCCCACCCTGGCCGACGTCGCCCGAGAAGTCGGCGTCAGCGCCAAGACGGTCTCCCGGGTCCTCAACGAGGACGGACCCGCCTCCGCGCAGACCAGGGAACAGGTTCTGGCCGCAGTGGCCAAGCTCGGCTTCCAGCCGAACCTGATGGCCCGCAACATCCGCGTCGGCGGGCCGGACACCACCATCGGCCTGGTCACCCCCGACCTCGCCAACCCCTTCTTCGGAGCCGTGGCCCGTGCCATCGAGGACACCGTCCGCGAACGCGGACTGACCCTGCTCATGGGCTCCTCCGCGGACGACCCCGAGCGCGAACGCGCCCTGACGGACAAGTTCCTCGCCCGCCGTGTCAGCATCCTGATCGTCGTCCCGTCCGTCGGCGCCGACCACTCCCACCTCAAGTCCCACCGTACGGCGGGACTGCCGGTGATCTTCCTGGACCGACCCGGAGCCGGCCTCGCCACGGACAGCATCGTCAGCTCCAACCGTGCCGGAGCCCACGACGGCGTCGCCCACCTCGTCGCCCACGGGCACCGGCGCATCGGCTTCGTCGGCGACCTGCCCCCCAAGCTGTACACCCGGCGCGAGCGTCTGGCGGGCTACCGCTCGGCGCTGGAGGAAGCCGGCATCCCCCACGACCGCTCGCTCGTGACCAACGCCCATGACCAGCGGGGCGCCGAGGCCGCGACCGCCCAACTCCTCGGCCTGGCCGATCCGCCCACGGCTCTGTTCGCCGGAAACAACATCATGGCGCTGGGCATAGTCGCCGAACTGGCCCGCAGCGGGCGCAAGCACGTGTCCGTCGTCGCCTTCGACGACGTGTCACTCGCCGAGGCGCTCGAACCGGCCCTGACCGTCGTGGCCCAGGACCCGGAGGAACTCGGCAGGGCAGCCGCGACCACCGCCCTGGCCCGGCTCGACGGCGACCGCTCCCGCGCCCGGACCATCACCGTCCCCACCCACCTGGTCGTCCGGGGTTCGGGCGAACTCCCCGTCCCCGCGCTGCAGAAGGCGTGACCCGGCCGGGGGCCACCGGGTGTTCCTCCCCGGCCTCGGGACGAGCCGGGCGCTCCCTGCCGTGATCAGTGCTCGGGGATCGGGCGGGCGGGCGGTGAGGATCTGCTGTGCGCTTCCGACCGAGGGAGACGGCTTCGGCCGGGGTAGTTCTGCCGGCGCGACGCGTGCCATCGGTCGGTCCTGCCTTTCCTGACGGCCCGCCGGTTTCGCCGGCGGGCCGTCACGCGTGTCCTGACGGCCGTTGACAAAGCGGTTGCCCGGCTGCCGAGTCCGGTGGGGCGGGCGCGTCCCACGTCGACATCCTCGTCACCGACGGCGGACTTCT
>NZ_JBIUSU010000001.1:486436-779055 GCF_044741545.1 Streptomyces sp. NPDC088157 | reverse complement strand
CGTGTCCTGACGGCCGTTGACAAAGCGGTTGCCCGGCTGCCGAGTCCGGTGGGGCGGGCGCGTCCCACGTCGACATCCTCGTCACCGACGGCGGACTTCTCCGACGCCGCGCGATGAAGTCGCACAGTGCCTTTATCCGGACCATAATGGATCGCGAGCTTCCAATGTCGGCACGCTCGCGCGTCAAGCCGAGCAGCCCATTCATCGCCAGAGCGGTCGGGGGAACTGTTTCGAATGTGATGCGAAAGGAATGCGCCATGGAACTCGAATCCCTCCCGGATGACGTCGTCGCGGCGATCGAAGTGCGGGATCGTTGGAGGCGTGCATCGTCCGGCGGTGGTCTGGAATTCCTTGTCACCGATATCGCGCGGTGGACACCCGGTTCGACCGTGCGGGTCGCGTTTCTCGACGGGGACGAACAACTGCACGCGGACATCGCGGGAGCTACGGCGCAGATCACCGACGCCTGCAACCTGAAACTCGACTTCGGCCACGACGAGGCGACCGGAACATTCCGGCGGTGGACCACGGCCGATACCGACTACGCCGCCGAGGTCCGGGTCAGCTTCGACATGCAAGGCTACTTCTCCCTGGTCGGCACCGACAGCACGGATCGCACCATCGGTGTGGGAGGCGGCCCGGTCGGAGGCAATCCCGGCCAGCGCAGCCTGAACCTCGGGCGCTACGCGGTGAACAGGCCAGCCCAGTGGGAGGGCACGGTGCGTCATGAGTTCCTGCACGCACTGGGATTCCACCACTCCCACCAGAACATGCGCGGCACCTGCGAGGTCGAATTCCGTTGGGATGACGAGGCCGGGTATTTTCCCACACAGGATGCGAACGGCACCTTCGTGGCGGACTCTCAGGGTCGGCGTCCCGGCATTTACACATACCTCGCGGGTGAGCCGAACCGATGGCCGCGCGCGAAGGTGGATCACAACCTTCGCACCGTGGAGGACCCGGATGTCGTCGCCGGGCCTTTCGACCCACGATCCGTGATGCTGTACCGGTTCCCGGCCTTCTTCTACAAGTCCGCCCCGAGCAGTTGCGCGCCGACCGGCGAGGGGCAGAACCTGTCCGACGGCGACAAGCGCGGGCTCAACCTGCTGTACCCGCACACCGCGGACGAGTTGGCGGACCTTCAGGCCCGGGCCGACGCGGCCCTGCAGTCGATCGGGGCCGGCACGGATGGGGTTCCCGGTCCGAACGGCGGCAACCTGGTCGAGGCGTACCGCAGCCGGGTGGAGGCGCTGGTCTCCGCACACGCCGCGGGCGCCGACTGAACAGACCCTGCGCAGGTGGAGCGGACCTCCCACCCGGTCCGCTCCCCCTTTTGCAGGCGTACTTCGACGCCGGGCGCCGGGCGCCGGCTCGATGCTCTCCCCGGTCCCTGGGGCACAGCACATCGAGGTCGACCTCGCCGATGCGCACCGCCCGCCCAGGAGACCGAACTCCGCCCACGAGGGCAGGCCGTCGACGTACCCGTTGGCTCTGAACCGCCGTCAATCGAGTGGGGACGGTCGGGGAGTCCGTCTCAGGCCCGTGAGGCCGCGCGTTCTTCGACGATCAGTCCCGCAGGTGCCGAAACCGATTCGATCCGGCCGTCGGAGCCGATGGTCACATCGAGTCGTTCTCCCTCGACGGTGAGCCCTCGGACGGTGAGTGCGCCGACGGGGAGTGGGCCTGTCGGCCGGAGGTAGAGGCGGCCCGCGGGTACGTCGGGCTCCAGTCCGGTCAGTGCGGTCATGAGGGCGATGGCTGATGCCGCCGACCAGGCTTGTGGCCGGCAGGAGGCCGGGTAGGGGACTGGTGCGGGGGTGTCCGCGCGGGCGTCGCCGCCCCACAGTTCCGGCAGTCGGTAGTCGAAGGCCGGTGCCGCGTCGAGGATGCCCTCGATGAGCCGGGCGGCGGCCTCGGGGTGTCCCGTGCGGGCGAGGCCGATGACGGCGATGGCGGTGTCGTGCGGCCAGACGGCGCCGCAGTGGTAGCGCAGTGGGCCGAAGCCGCCGGACTCGCACGACATGGTGCGCAGCCCGTAGCCGCCGGACATGTCGGGGGCGGCGAGCCGTTCGGCGACGGCGGCGATCTCCTCGGCGTTGAGGATTCCGGTGGCCAGGAGGTGGCCCATGTTGCTCGTGACGGAGTCGACGGGACGGCCCGACCCGTCGAGTGCCATGGCCGGGTAGGGGCCGTGCCGGTCGGATACCCAGAACCGGGCGCGGAACCGGTCGGCGAGGTCGGCCGCGAAGGTCCGCCAGCGTTCGCCGTCCGGCAGCCCGAAGGCGTCGAGGAGTGCCGCCCCGGCGAGGGCCGCCTCGTAGGCGTAGCCCTGTACTTCGGCGAGAGCGAGGGGAGCTTCGGCGAGCCGGCCGTCGGCGAACCGGGCGGCGTCCGCGGAGTCCTTCCAGCCCTGGTTGGCCAGTCCGGTGCCGGTGTGGTCGAGGTAGGAGAGGAACCCGTCCCCGGCCCGGGCGGCGGCGTCGATCCAGCCGAGAGCCGCCTGGAGCGCGGGCAGCAGCGGTTCGACGTCGTCGGCGGGCAGGCCCCAGCGCCAGGCGTCGTGGAGGAGGCAGACCCACAGGGGTGTCGCGTCGACCGTGCCGTAGTAGACCGGTGGCAGGCGAAGGCCCATGCCGTCGTCGAAGACCCCGCGCCGCACCTCGTGGAGGATCTTGCCCGGCTCTTCCTCCGCCGCCGGATCGGTGCGGGTGCCCTGCTGGGCGGCCAGGGTGCGCAGGGTACCCAGTGCGAGGTCGGTGCCCAGCGGCAGGAGCATCCGTGCGGCCCACAGGCTGTCCCGGCCGAAGAGCGTGAAGAACCAGGGGACGCCCGCGGCGAGGAAGGTGTCACCGGGCGATGCGGCCATGGCCATGCGCAGCGAGTGGAGGTCGTCCAGGCTCTGCGCGACGAGCGAGGGCAGTCGGCGGTCGTCGGCGGTGACGTCCGGTCGCTGCCAGGTGGGCCGGGGGTCGGCGGCCGTGACGACCGCGTCGGGTTCTGAGATCTCGACGGCCAGGTGAAGGTCGGCGCTCTCGCCGGGCTCGACCGTGAGAGTCCAGGTCAGCGTGGACCGCTCGGCGTCGGCCGTCGCGCCGGGGGCGCTGACGGCGACCTCGACGGCCTTGTCGCCCCAGCGCAACACGCCGTCGCTCGAGAGCAGTTCGCTCGTCGGCTTGGCTGGAGACCGGGGCGCCAGGCCGGCCTTGGTGTGATCCAGCGTCACGAGGTCCCCGGCGATTTCGACCCGGACGGCGAGATGCACGGGCGACGTCGCGGCGGAGCGGACGGTCAGCTGTTCGGTGAGCAGGCCGGGAGTGACGGTGCGCCGTCGGTCGACCCGGACGGTCGGGTCGGGAACGGCGTCGCCGAGCGCCTGGGCGAGGCCCACGAAACGGCTGCGACCGAGTCCGTCCGTCGCGTTCATGACCGCGACGACGGGCAGCCAGCCCTCTGCCGCCATCGCGCTCACGCCGGTGCCTGCGCCATCGCCTTCGCCGTCACCGCCGGCAGCGGGAGGCGCCTTCCCCGCGTGCCCGCCGGACGGTGCGCGGTCGGGTCGCAGCGTCACGCGCAGCAGGCTCACCGCGCGTACGTCGGCGTGGAAGAGCCCGTGCACGGCGGCGCCGGGAGCGGCTGCGTCGAGGTTGCCGTCCGGCCGGGACAGGACGACCGTCGGGGCGGCGAGGGTGACCGAGAGGTCGTGCAGGAGCGGCTGCCGCTCGGGTGAAGTCATGGAAGCTCCGTCCGGTGCCCTCGTGTCTCGTGGGCTGTTTGTGAGGGCGATTCGTGACTGCGCCGACTCTTGACAGTCCGGGCGCCGATCGCCACAGTAACCGATTGGAACGCTAAATTTAACGTTCAAATCCAACCGGGACGGCGACGCACCGCAGTGCCGGAACGGCGGATACGCTGCGGCGCAGTGAACTTTGTGGAGGTGGCTTCGCGATGGCGCGAGTAACACTCGAGAGCGTGGCGCGGCATGCCTCCGTGTCGACACAGACCGTGTCCAACGTCATCAACGCTCCGCATCGGGTGCGTCCGGCGACCCTCGCCCGCGTGCAGGCCGCCATCAAGGAACTTAACTACCGCCCGAACCAGGCTTCACGAACGCTGCGGACCCGGCGTTCTCGTCTGATCGGCGCACGCATCGAGCCGCCGCGCGACGGCGTCAACGGCGCCGTCCTCGCCCACTTCCTCCAGTCGCTGACCGCCCGTACCCAGGAGGCCGGCTACCGGATCGTGGTGTTCACGGCGACCGACGACGACCATGAGTGCTCCCTGTACGAACAGCTCCTCGACGATCACGATCTCGACGCCTTCGTCCTGCACGCCACTCACGCCGGCGACCGCCGGACGGCGTGGCTCACCGAGCGCCGGGTGCCGTTCGTGACGTTCGGCCGGCCCTGGGGGGCTGAACCACATGCCCCTGAGCGGCACGGCTGGGTCGACGTCGACGGCGCGCAGGGAACCCTTGCCGCGACCCGGCATCTCATCGAGACCGGCCACCGGCGGATCGCCTTCCTCGGCTGGCCGGACGGTTTAGAGGTAGGTGACGACCGGCGCAGCGGCTGGTCCGCGCTCCTCGCCGTGTCCGGGATCGACACCCCTGCCGGCTACGACGCGGGCGTCCCCGACGGGCTCGACACCGGCCGTGAAGCCGCCGCGGCGATGCTCGACCTGCCCACTCCGCCGACCGCGATCGTCTGCGCGAGCGACTCGCTGGCCCTCGGGGCCTGGACCGAGATCACCGCGCGTGGACTGCGCCCCGGGGTTGACGTGGCAGTGGTCGGCTTCGACGACTCCCCGACCGCGGGGGTCGTCGGTCTGAGCAGCGTGGCGCAGCCCTACGACGAGGCCGCCGCCGCCTGCCTGCGGATGCTCCAGGAACTGCTGGCGACTCCCGAACCGCCGGCCATCCCGCCCACCCCGATCCTGCTGCCGCCCCGGCTCGTCGTCCGCGCCAGCGGCTGAGCCGCTCCGCCGCACCCGAACCTTCCTCCCCTCTGCCGAGTGGCTCCGTAGCCCACACGGCCAACACCCGCGATCCCGCGCACAGCCCCAGTGCGGCGACGGGATGCGGTCCCCTCTACCACCGGCGCGTCAGGCCGGCCTGCGCAAGGAGATTTATCATGAGAAATCCGCGTACACGCTGGGCTGTTGGTGGCATCGCGCTGCTGTCGCTCAGCCTGTCGGCCTGCGGTGGCAGTGGGTTCGACGACACGGACAAGGCGGACAGCCAGGCGTCGTCCGGCCCCGCCTCGATCAAGGTCCTCATCGCCGCCAGCGGCGACGCCGAGAAGAACGCCGTCACGGACGCGGCCAACGCGTGGGGGACGAAGTCCGGCAACAAGGCGACCGTCACGCAGGCGCAGAACATCGACCAGCAGCTCGGTCAGGGCTTCGCCTCGAACAACCCGCCGGACGTCTTCTACGTCGACGCCGGCCGCTTCGCGACGTACGCGAGCGCGGGCAGTCTCGAACCGTACGGCGACAGCTTCGAAGGGAAGGACGACTTCTACCCCGCTCTGCGGCAGGCCTTCACCTACGACAGCAAGCTCTACTGCGTCCCCAAGGACTTCTCCACTCTCGGCCTGCAGATCAACACCACGGCGTGGGCCAAGGCCGGCCTGACCGACGCCGACATCCCCACCACCTGGCAGCAGTTGGCGTCCGTCGCGAGGAAGCTGACCACGGGCAAGCAGGTCGGTCTGGCACTCGGCGACACACGTGACCGGATCGGCGCCTTCATGGTCCAGGCAGGCGGATGGGTGACGAACAAGGACGCCACCAAGGTCACCGCGGACTCTCCCGAGAACCTCAAGGCCCTGAAGTTCGTCCGGTCGCTGCTCGCCGACGGCTCGACCAAGTACCCCAAGCAGCTCGACTCCGGCTGGTCGGGCGAGGCCTTCGGTAAGCAGAAGGCCGCCATGACGATCGAGGGCAACTGGATCGCCGGCGCCATGAAGAGCGACTACCCGGGCGTCAAGTACAAGACGGTCCCGTTGCCGGCCGGTCCCGCCGGCAACGGCACGCTCGCCTTCACCCAGTGCTGGGGCATCGCGGCCAAGAGCAAGCACAAGGCCGCGGCCATCGACTTCGTCAAGGCGATGACCGCGAAGGACGCCGAGCTGACCTTCGCCAAGGCGATCGGCGTGATGCCGTCGCGGCAGTCCGCCCAGGCCGAGTACGTCGTCCAGTTCCCGCAGGACAAGGCGTTCATCAACGGCGCCGCGTACGCCCAGGCCCCGGTGAACGTCGCCAAGATCGACCAGGTGCTCGCCGACTTCGACACCGGCCTTCAGTCCCTGCCCGACGGCGACCCGAAGCAGATCCTCGCGCGGCTTCAGAAGAACGCGCAGGCGGTCGTAGGCCAGTAACCCGGGATCACCCGGACCCCCGGACGCGAACAAAGCGAGAGTGAACCTGCGATGAGTGAACCGAATCCCGGGCCCGGACAGGGCCCGGGCAACGGCCCGGCACCGGCCCGGACGGCAGCCGCTGCCAAGGCCCGCGAAGGCCGAGGCCGCCCCGGCCGAGCTCCCCGGGGCGGTATCCGGGGCCGGGAAGGCCTCGCCGGCTGGCTTTTCGTCTCACCCGTCCTCGTCGTGCTCGGACTCTTCCTGGTCGTGCCGATCCTCATGGCGCTCTGGGTGAGCCTGTCCGACTGGAACGGCCAGGGCAGCCCGCTGTCCTCGGGCGTGCACTTCGTCGGCGGGCAGAACTACGCGCCGCTTCTCACCGAGCCCGGTCTGACGCAGAGCGACTTCATGATGAGCCTGCGCAACAACGGCTACTACGTCCTCTTCGTCGTCCCCCTGCAGACCGCGCTCGCCCTCGGCCTGGCGCTCCTGGTCAACGGCAGACGCCTCAAGGGCAAGGGATTCTTCCGCACCGCGTACTACTTCCCGTCGGTGACGAGCTCGGTCGCGATCTCGGTCGTCTTCCTGTTCATCTTCTCCTCCAGCGGCGTCGTCAACGCCCTGCTGGCGAAGATCGGAGTCGACGGGCCGGCCTGGTTCGCCGATCCACGCGGCGTAGTCCATCTCGCCCTGGGCGCCTTCGGTGTGAACAACGACGCGCCACCGTCCGCACTCGCCGACACCACCGTCGGCGGCCTGTCCCTGTGGGACTGGATCTCCGGCCCCAGCGTGGCCATGTGCGCGATCATCACCCTGGTCGTGTGGACCACGGCGGGCACGTTCATGCTCATGTTCCTCGCCGCGCTGCAGGACATCCCCCTCGAGGTCGAGGAGGCCGCCGAGATCGACGGCACCGGGCGCTGGCAGCGGTTCCGCCACGTCACGCTGCCCATGCTCAAGCCGACCCTCTTCCTCGTCCTGACCCTGGGACTCATCGGCACCTGGCAGGTCTTCGACCAGATCTACGTCATGACCAGGGGCGGACCGGGCAAGACGACGATGACCCCCGCGTTCCTGTCGTACCAGTCCTCGTTCATCAACAACGAGTGGGGACAGGGCAGCGCCATCGCCTTCATCCTCTTCGCGATCATCGTCGCGATGACGCTCCTCCAGCGGTTCGTCCTGCGCGACAAGGACGAGGCCCGCGCCAAGGCCGCCACACGGCGCGCGACGAAAGCGGCCCGCTCCGGGTCCGGCCCGACGACGGGGGCGGCCTGATGACCCGCACCGCCGCAACGGCCCACCCCGCACCACCCGCCTTCGACGCGACCGCGCCCGCCACCGCAGCCGTCCCGGCGACCACAGCCAGCGTCCACGGAGGCACGCGATGAGCACACAGCCCCAGCACGCCGACGCGGACGGCACGGACGCACTCCGTCGCACAGGCTCGCCCACCCGCACCCGCCGTGGCAGCGCCCTCGCCCGCGTGCTCGGCTACACCGCCCTCGTCGCCATCGCGCTCCTGTACATCTACCCCTTCCTCATCCAGCTCGCGACGAGCTTCAAGACCGACGCGGACGCGACCAGCCACCCCCTGTCGCTATGGCCGACCCACTTCACGACAGCGGCCTTCAGCCGGCTCGCCGAAGCGGACTATCCGCGCTGGTTCGCCAACTCCGTCGTCGTCTCGCTCTTCGTCACCGCAGGCCGGGTGTTCTTCGACTCCCTGGCCGGATACGCACTGGCCAGGCTGCGCTTCCGCGGCCGGGGCGCACTGTTCGCCGCCGTCATCGCGGTCATGGCCGTGCCCGGCGTCGTCCTGCTCATCCCGAAGTTCCTCGTCCTCAACCAACTGGGGATGTACGACTCCTACTCGGGCATGATCGTCCCGCTCCTCGCCGACGCCGCGGGGGTGTTCATCATGAAGCAGTTCTTCGAGTCGATCCCCGTCAGCGTCGAGGAAGCGGCCAGGATCGACGGCGCGAGCACCTTCCGGATCTTCTGGTCCATCGTGCTGCCCATGGCCCGGCCGGCCCTCATCACCCTGACCATCCTGTCGTTCCAGGGATCGTGGAACGAACTGCCGCACTTCATCGTGTCCCGGCAGAGCCCGGAACTGAACACCCTCACATCCGGGGTCGCCTCACTCGTCTCCGGCCAGCTCGGCCTCGGCAACCAGTACCCGATCAAGCTCGCGGCGACCCTGCTCATGACCATCCCCGTGGCACTGGTCTTCTTCGCCTTCCAGCGGCACTTCGTCCGGGGCGGCACGGCAGGCGCGACCAAGGGGTAGCCGGGCGCGAAACCCGAGTGATCAGCAGTCAGCACCCGCGTTCGCGCACTTCGACAGGACCGACCCTCATGAGCAACCCGACCCCCACGAACGACGTCACGAACGACGCCGCGAACGACCTCTGGTGGCGCTCCGCGGTCATCTACCAGGTGTACATACGCAGCTTCGCCGACGGCGACGGCGACGGAACCGGCGACATCGCCGGCCTCCGCTCCCGCCTGCGGTACCTGGCCCACCTCGGTGTCGACGCGATCTGGATCAATCCCTGGTACCCGTCCCCGCTGGCCGACGGCGGCTACGACGTCTCCGACTTCCGCGACATCCACCCCACGTACGGCACCCTCGACCAGGCCCGGAAGCTGATCGCCGAAGCCCACGAGCTGGGCCTTCGGGTGATCCTGGACATCGTCCCGAACCACACCTCCGACCAACACGCCTGGTTCCAGGAGGCGCTGGCGGCGGCGCCCGGCTCCCCGCAACGAGACCGGTTCGTCTTCCGCGAGGGGGGAGGGGAGGACGGCAGCGAACCGCCCAACGACTGGCGCGCGGCCTTCGGCGGCCCGACCTGGACCCGCACGCCGGACGGCCAGTGGTACCTCCACCTCTTCGCCCCCGAACAGCCCGACCTCAACTGGGACAACGGCGAGGTCCGGGCCGAGTTCGAGTCGATCCTGCGCTTCTGGTTCGACCTGGGCGTCGACGGCTTCCGCATCGACGTCGCCCACGGCATGGTCAAGGACCCGGCCTTCCCGGACCTCGGCCTGACAGAGTTCTCCGTCATCGCCGGCGTGGGCCAGGACAACCACCCGCACTGGGACCGCGACGGCGTCCACGACATCTTCCGCAGCTGGCGCGCCATCGCCGACAGCTACCCCGACCCCCGCGTCTTCGTCGCCGAGGCCCACGTCCGCCCAGGCCGCATGCCCGACTACCTCCGCCCCGACGAACTCCACACCGCCTTCAACTTCGACTTCCTCAAGTGCGCCTTCGAGGCGGACAAGCTCAGGGAGGTGATCGACCGCACGATCACCGACCTGGCGACGGTCGGCGCCCCGGCCACCTGGGTCCTCTCCAACCACGACGAAGCCCGCCACGTCACCCGCTACGGCCGCACCCGCACCGGCGTAACGACCCCGCTGCGCGACCAGGGCCATCCCACCGACCTCATCCTCGGCACCCGCCGAGCCCGCGCGGCGGCCCTGCTGATGCTGGCGCTGCCCGGAGGCGCGTACATCTACCAGGGCGAGGAACTCGGCCTGTACGAGGTCGAAGACCTCCCCGAATCGGCCCTCCAGGACCCCACCTGGGAACGCTCCGGACACACGGTCCGAGGCCGCGACGGCTGCCGCGTCCCCCTCCCCTGGACCGGTGACACCCCGCCCTTCGGCTTCGGCACGTTCGTGTCCGCCACACCCTGGCTCCCCCAGCCCGACGACTGGCAGTCCTACACCGCCGAAGCCAACCAGGCCGACCGC
The DNA here is from genome assembly GCF_044741545.1 of Streptomyces sp. NPDC088157. Taxonomy (NCBI): domain Bacteria; kingdom Bacillati; phylum Actinomycetota; class Actinomycetes; order Kitasatosporales; family Streptomycetaceae; genus Streptomyces; species Streptomyces sp. NPDC088157. The sequence continues at coordinate 768,928 of NZ_JBIUSU010000001.1, read as the reverse complement.
ACCTCCATGCTCCAGCTCTACCGCTCCGCCCTGCGCCTGCGCCGCACCGACCCCGACCTGCGGGGCGAGGAGTTCCGCTGGCTGGACAGCCCGCCCGGCACGCTCCTCTTCGAACGCGGCAACGGCCTGCTGTGCGCGGTCAACCTCTCCGACCGGCCGATCCCACTCCCCGACGCCGGCAGCCCCCTCCTCACCTCAGGACCACTGAGCAAGGACGGGATGCTGCCGCCGGACACCACGGTCCTGCTGCGTCTGGACTGACTGTCGGACGGCGACGGGATCGCCCCAGCCGCCCTCCCCCTCGCGCCCAGTCGCGCCCCAATACGCCAGGGCCTGTCCGGTGTCATCCCCGCTGACCGGACGGGCCCTGGTCCATCCGCAGGAACCCCGGCTCGACGACCTCACCGTGCGTGAACGCGAGGTCCTCACCACCATGGCCACCGGCTGGACGAACCAGGAGATGGCCGAGCGCCTCCACCTGGTAGTCGGCCGTGCCCGAGCCCGCTAACGTGGCACGGACGAGAGGGGGCTGGCGATGCGTCTGCCCGTCGGGGAGCGTGTTTTCCTGGTGTTGGTGGTGTTCGCACCGGAGAGCGGGTTCCTGGCCGCCTGGTTCACGGCCATAGTCATGGAAGGCCCTATGGATCGGCGCCCCACGGTGTCACTGCTGTGGACAGTCGGGCTTTCGGTCTTCGCGTTCGTCGCCTGTCTGGTCTGGTACCTGACCGGCCGTTCGAACGAGAACGTCTCGGGGCCCGGGTCACTCGGTGAGGCGGAGAGCCCCTGGGCCGCCGAGGAGGGTGGCGGTGGCTGTGGCGCCGACAGCTGCGACAGCGGCGGTGGCGACTGACGACCCCCGCGCAGCCCGGTGCCGATGGACTCCTGCACAGGGCTTCGGTGAAGCTCGGCACGAACGTTTCGGCTGCCGTGTGGACGGCCGTGTTCGGGGCGGGAAAGTACGCGGCCATGCTCGCGACATTGATCAGCACCCCGCTGCCGGAGGTCCGCAGCGGCTCGATGAACGCCCGGCTGAGCGGCTCGATGGACGCCCGGCTGATGCCGACACGCCTGCGATGTCGACGGAGATCTCGTCCTTTGCCGCAACGCTGCGCTGGGCGAGGGCGCCGTGATCGAGGTCCATGGGCTGTCCGCGACTCGGCAGGACCAGGGGTTGTGCAAAACGTTTTGGGTCCTTAGCGTCCGGTTCGGACGGAAGGATCCTCATGACGCGCCGACTGATCGTGACGTCCTGCTCGGTGCTCGTGACGCCCGAGCAGGGCCCCTGCCGAGTGGAGACGGACCAGGACATCCTGGTCGAGGACGGAGTGATCGCCTGGCTGGGCCCGGCGGGTTCCGGGCCGGAGGCAGCCGGGCCGGAGGCAGCCGGGGCGGAGACCGTGGACGGTACGGGACTGGTCGCCGTACCCGGGCTGGTGAACGCCCACACCCATGGCCCGATGACGCTGATGCGCGGCGCCGCCGAGGACGTGAGCGTCGAGGCCTGGTTCAACGAGCGGGTGTGGCCCATGGAGGTCAACCTCACCCCCGCCGACATCGGCCTCGGCGCGGAGCTGGCCTGTGCGGAGATGCTGCTCAGCGGGGTGACCACGTTCGCCGACCACTACTTCCACGCCGAGCGGATCGCCGAGGCCGTCGTGCGTACCGGTATCCGGGCCGACATCGCGCCGACCTGCTTCAGCAGCCGGGGCCGCGCGGCCCTGGAGGAGAGCGCCGAGACCGCCGCCGCCCTGCATGGCACGGGCGACGGACGGGTCACGGCGTCATTGGGCCCGCACGCGCCCTACACCGTCGAGGACGCGGACCTGGTCCGGGTCGCGGAGCTGGCCCGGGAGACGGGCCTGCGCGTCCACATTCACGCCGCCGAGCACCTGGAGCAGACCGAGTCGAGCCTGGCGCGGCGCGGCATCACCCCCATCGGGGTGTTGGAGCGGACCGGAGTGCTGGACGCCGGGGCGCTGATCGCGCACGGGTGCGGCATCGTCCCGGACGACCTTCCGCTGCTGGCGGCGCACCGGGACCGTACGGGCGTGGCCTGCTGCCCGAAGGTGTATCTGAAGCACGCCCTGCATCCGCTCACTCCGGTACGGAGCCTGTTGGACGCCGGTGTCGCCGTCGGGGCCGGGACGGACGGCGCGGCCGGGCACAACACGCTGGACGTGTGGGAGGCGATGCGGCTGGTCGCGCTGACCCAGAAGCAGGCGGAGCGGGACGCCACCTGGATGACGGTCTCCGACACGGTCCGGCTGGCCACGCGCGGCGGGGCCAGGGCGCTCGGCCTCGGGGACCGGATCGGCGCGCTGGAGCCGGGCCGGGCCGGGGACATCGTGCTGGTCGACCTGGGCGGAGCGCACTGCCGGCCGGTGCACGACCCGGTGGCGGCCCTGGTCTACAGCGCGCGGGCGAGCGATGTGCGCACGGTCGTGGTGGACGGGCGGGTCGTGGTGCGCGACGGCCGGCTGCTGACGGTGGACCTGCCGGGGCTGCTGGCCGAGATCGAGGCGCGCGTGCCCGCGCTGCTTGACACCTCGCACGGCAGGGCGGTGCAGCACTATGACCCGTGAGCGGGACGAGGACGCGGGCCGCCGCCGGGGACGACGGCCCGCGTCGATCAAGGACGTGGCGGCCGCCGCCCGGGTCAGTCCGACCACGGTGTCGCACGTGCTGAGCGGCAACCGGCCGGTCGCGGAGGAGACCGCCGAGCGGGTCCGCTCGGTCGTCAGCCGGCTGGGCTACGTCCCGGCCTCCACGGCCCGCAACCTCCAGGCCGGTTCGACCAACGTCATAGGGCTGCTGGTGCCCGACATCACCAACCAGTTCTTCGCCGAACTCGCCAAGGGCGTCGACGACGCCGCCCATGACCTGGGCTACGGGGTCATCCTGTGCAACACCGAGTTCGATCCCGACCGCGAGGACCGCTATCTGGAGATGCTTCGCGGCCGGTTCATCGACGGCATGGTGTACGCCTCCGGCTCGCCGCCCTCCCGGGGCCGGCTGGCGTCGCTGCTGGGACGGTTTCCCATCGCCCTGGCCGACGAGGTCGTCCCCGGGCTGCTGGAGCAGACCATTCTGGTCACCGCAGACCACCGGGCGGGCGGCCGGCTGATCGGGCAGCACCTGCGGGAGCTGGGCCACCGCCGGGTGCTGGCGATCAGCGGGCCGGTGGACCTGGTCAGCAGCCTGGAGCGGATCTCCGGTTTCCGGGAGGCGTTCGGCGACGCGGGCGTCACGGAGGTCGAGGGCGCGTTCGTCGAACGGTCCGGCTACGACCTGGTCGCCGCGGCCCTGGACGGTGGCGGCCCACGTCGCTTCACCGCGGTGTTCGCCGCCAACGACCTGATGGCGCTCGGCGCGGTCGCCGCCCTGGAGGACGCGGGCCTGCGTGTCCCCGACGACGTCTCGGTGGCGGGCTTCGACGACATCATGCTCGCCTCCCGGGTCCACCCCCGTCTCACGACCGTCAACCAACCCGCCTACGACGTCGGCCGTACGGCCGGCGCCCAACTCCTGAGCTACGTCCACCGGGACGAGGTGCCCCCCGCCTCCCGGCACATCCTGCCGGTCCGGCTGAAGGTCCGCGCCAGTACGGCGCCCGTGCGCCCGGCCCGCTGACGGGGCACCGCCGCCCCACCACCCACCACCCCTCCACTTCACACCGCACACCTCACACCTCACACCTCACACCTCACACCTCACACCTCACACCTCACACCTCATATGAAGGGTCGTGCAGCGATGCCCCATGTCCTCGTCGTGGGTGAGTCCTGGTTCACCCACTCCGTCCACCAGAAGGGGTTCGACTCCTTCTTCACCTCCGAGTACGTCGAGGGCGCCCAGGTCTTCCTCGACGCACTGCGCGACCGCGGTCACACGGTGACGTACGTCCCGGCGCACGAGATAGCGAGCGGAGTGCCCGCCACCGCCGAGGGCCTGGAGCCGTACGACGTCGTCGTGATCAGCGACGTCGGGGCCAACAGCTTCCAGCTCACCCCGCAGACCTTCGCCCACTCGGTCCCCACGCCGGACCGCACGGAACTGCTTCGGGGGTACGTCGAGCGCGGCGGCGGGTTGCTGATGGTGGGCGGCTACCTCACCTTCACCGGCATCGACGCCAAGGCCCGCTGGGGCCGCACTCCGCTGGCCGCCGCGCTGCCGGTCGCTCTGCACGACCGGGACGACCGGGTGGAGCTGCCCGCCGGGGCCGCACCACGGGTCCTCGCCCGGCACCCGGTGGTCGACGGGCTGGACGCGACCTGGCCGGATCTGCTCGGCCTCAACGAGGTGGCGGTACGGGACGGCGCGGACCTGCTCGTCGAGTGCGCGGGCCATCCGCTGCTGGCCGTGGGCGGCTACGGCGCGGGCAGGTCGGCGGCCTTCACGTCCGACCTGGCGCCGCACTGGGCCCCGCCCGCCTTTCTGGACTGGGAGGGCTACCCCGAGCTGTGGGACCGGCTGGTCCGCTGGCTGGCCGGCACCCCGACGCAGGAGGAGGCCTGATGGTCACCGCCCACATCTCGGCCGCCCCCGGCGACTTCGCGCCGGACGTGCTGATGCCCGGCGACCCGCGCCGAGCACGCCGTATCGCAGAAACGATCCTTCAGGACGCCCGGCTGGTCACCGACGTGCGCGGCATCGAGGGATACACCGGAACGTACCGAGGGGCGCCCCTGTCCGTGCTGGCCTCCGGTATGGGAATGCCGTCCGTCACGATCTACGCGACCGAGCTCTTCCGCTTCTACGGCGTGCGCCGCATCGTGCGGGTGGGCACCGCGGGTGGCATCCCCGCCTCGGTGGAGCTGCGGGACGTCGTCGTGGCCACCGCCGCCCACACCGACTCGGCCATGGGCAGCCGTCGTATCGACGGAGTGCACCTCAGTCACGCCGCTTCCTTCGACCTGGCCGCGGCAGCCGCACAGGCCGCCGAGGCCGAGGGCGGAGCCGGACCGCGCGCACACGTCGGGCCGGTGTTCACCACCGACCACTTCTACCTGGAGCGTCCGGCGCTGTTCGAGCGGCTGGAAACGCACGGGACCCTGGCCGTCGAGATGGAGGCCGCGGGCCTGTACGCGACCGCCGCCGCCGAGGGCGGCCACGCGCTCGCCGTCCTGACCGTCAGCGACCACGTGCGCCACGCGGAGGCGCTCACCCCGGCCGAGCGGGAGACGGACTTCGACAGGGCCGTCACCATCGCGGCCACCGCACTGCTCCCGGAAACAGTCTCCTAACGCGAGAGAACACAAAGACCCATAGCCAAAACGTTTTGCATTGCATAGCTTTCGGCCATTGACCAAGAACGACCCCCGCAAAGAACCCCGTAGAGAACCACGCAGAGAACCCCGCAGAGAACCCCGCAGAGAAAGAGAATCCAGGCGATGAACAAGATCAGAATTCTGGGGGGCGTCGCGGCGCTCTCCCTCACCCTCGCCGCATGCGGCGCCTCGACAGACTCCGACTCCGCCCAGTCAGGTAGATCCGGAAAGCTGAGAATCAAGTTCGTCATCAACGGAAACCTCGGCGACCGTTCCTTCTTCGACTCGGCGTACGCAGGCCTGAAGAAGACGGAGAAGGACCTCGGTTACAGCCTGAAGGTCGTCGAGCTGGGCAGCGACCGCACCAAGTGGTCCTCCGGCTTCGAGGACGCCGCCGCGGGCGACGACTACGACGTGCTCGCCGCGGGCACCGTCGACACCGTCGGCTTCGTCTCCGAACTGGCCCCGGAATACCCGGACAAGAAGTTCTGGCTCTTCGACGGCTCCGTCGACTACACGGGCAGGAGCGGCTGCTCCAACAAGTGCGCGAACGTCTACTCGGTCACCTTCAAGCAGAACGAGGCCGCTTATCTCGCCGGATTCCTCGCCGACAAACTCGTCGCCGCCAAGTCCCTTCCCGGCAGCACCGGAAACGGAAAGGTGGGCGTGATCGGCGGAGTGAAAATACCGGTCATCGAGGACTTCGTCGTCGGCTTCGAGGCAGGCTTCAAGGCGGCGGGCGGAAATCCGTCCTCCGGTGTCCTCGTGCAGTACGTCGGCGGCGACAATCCGTTCGGCGACCCGGCGAAGGGCAAGCAGATCGCCTCGGCGATGTACGGGCAGGGAGCCGAACTGGTGTGGCCCGTCGCCGGATCCTCCGGGCTCGGGGTGTTCGAGTCGGCCGTCGCCGCCAAGCGGTACGCCTTCGGCGTCGACTCCGACCAGTACAAGACGCTCACCGACGCCGACCAGCGGGAGACCGTCGTCACCTCTGTCCTCAAGAACGCCGGCAACGCCCTGTACCTGGCGGCGAAGGCGAACAAGGCCGGCACGCTCGCCTACGGGAAGCCCGCCGCCGTGGGCCTCGCCGAGGACGGCGTGGGTTACGTGGACAACGCGAACTTCGACAAGCTCGTCCCCGCCGCCGTACGCGCCGAACTCGAGGCGCAGGCCGCGAAGGTCAAGTCCGGTGCTGTCAAGGTCCCTTCGGCCTTCTGACCTCCGAGGAACACTGGTGGAACCCATCGAGGAAACCGACGCGACCGTGCACAAGGCCGCGGAACAGGCCCCGCCCGCCCTGGCGGCCACAGGGCTGGGCAAGACCTACCCCAACGGCACCCGCGCCGTGAACGACGTCGACCTGTCGGTGCCCGCCGGCGAGATCAGGGCGATCGTCGGGCAGAACGGCGCCGGCAAGTCCACCCTGATGAAGCTGCTGTACGGACTCGAACAGCCGTCGGCCGGGCATCTCAGCGTTCATGGCAGGCGGGTCAGGTTCTCCAGGCCGCAGGACGCCATCGCCCTCGGTGTGGGAATGGTCCACCAGAACCTCATGCTGGTGCCGTCGTTCACCATCGCCGAGAACGTCGTCCTCGGCGTCGAGCCGGGCCGGCCGGGCCGCGTCGACCGCGTGGCCGCCGCCGAACGCACCGCCGCACTGGCCGAGGAGGCGGGGCTCGCCGTCGACCCGGAGGCCAGGGTCGACGCGGTGTCCGTGGGGATGCGCCAGCGCGCCGAGATCCTCAAGGCCCTGCACCGCGGCGCCCGCATCCTGATCCTCGACGAGCCCACCGCCGTGCTCACCCCCCAGGAGACCACCGACCTGTTCACCGCGGTCCGCAGGCTGCGCGACTCGGGCATGACCGTGCTGTTCATCTCGCACAAGCTCAAGGAGGTACGGGAGATCAGCGACCGCGTCACCGTCATGCGCGCCGGGTCGATGATCGCGACCGTCGGCACCGAGGAGGCGACGCCCGCGCAGCTCGCGTCCATGATGGTCGGCCGGGACATGTCCCTCGACGTGAGCAAGCCTCCGGCGCGGCCCGGAGCGGGAGTGCTGCGGGTGCGGGAACTCTTCGGCCCGTCGGTGCACGGCGTGTCCCTCGACATCGCGGCCGGTGAGATCGTCGGCCTCGCGGGCGTCGAGGGCAACGGCCAGACCGAACTCGTCGAACTGCTCGCCGGACTGCGCCGCCCCACCGCCGGATCGGTCACCGTGGACGACGCCGAGGTCACCCACCTCGACGCGGCGGGCCACCGCCGGGCCGGCATCGCCCACGTACCCGAGGACCGGCTGTCCAACGGGGCGGCCCTGGACCGCTCCATCGCCGACAACCTGATCGTCGACCGGCACGACCGGCCCCCCGTCGCCCGCCACGGCTTCCTGCGCACCCACCGCATACGCGAGCTGGCCGAGGACCTGATCGGCCGCTACGAGATCCGCGCCCCGCATCCCGACGCGACGGCCGGGGCGCTGTCCGGCGGCAATCTGCAAAAGGTCGTCGTCGCCCGCGAACTGTCCGCCCGGCCCCGTCTCCTGCTCGCCGCCCAGCTGACCCGGGGCGTCGACATCGGTGCCATGCAGTTCATGTACGAGCGGCTCGTCGAGGCCCGTGACGCGGGCGCGGCGGTGCTGCTGGTCTCCGCCGACCTCGGTGAACTGCTCGCGCTCTCCGACCGGTTGCTGGTGATCAAGGACGGTCGTCTCGTCGCCCGCTTCGACGACCCGGCCGGGCTCACCGAGGAGGCCACCGGCCTGTACATGCTCGGTGTGGAGCGGCATCCGGACGAGCGGATCACGGCAGGTGTCCGATGACCTCGACCGTGAAACCGGAACCGGAAGCGGAAGCGCAGGGGCGGCCCGAGACGCGGGGACGCCGGGAGTTCCTGGCCACCCGACGCCGTACGGCGGTCGTCGAGCTGACGATGACGGTGCTGACCGTCGCCGTCGCGGTCCTCATCGCCTTCCTGGTGGTCCTGGCCACCGGCAAGGACGCCACCGGCGCGCTGAACGCCCTGCTCACCGGCCCGCTGGAGCGCACCCCCCGGATCGGCCGCTGGCTCGCCGACGCCACCACCCTGGCGCTGCTCGGCCTGTCCGTCTCGATCCCCTTCCGGGCCCGGCAGATCAGCCTCGGTGCGGAGGGCCAGGTGTACGCCGGCGCCCTGGCGAGCGCCCTGGTGGCGATCAACCTTCACCTGCCGCCCGTCGCCGCCGTCCTGGTGCCGCTCGGCGTCGCCGCGCTCGCGGGGGGCGCGCTGGGCGCGGTCCCGGGGGTGATGAAGGCCCGCCTCGGCGCCAACGAGATCGTGGCCACCCTGATGTTGAACGCCGTCGTCGTGCGGGTCTTCGACTACCTCCTCACCGACCACATCAAGGCGCCCGACAGCAGCGCCGTGCAGTCCGCCCCGGTGCGGCCCGACTCGGCGCTGCCGCTGCTCTCGGACTTCTTCGGCGTCCCCCTGGACCACGCGAACATCGGTCTCTTCGGCATGCTCGCGGTGGCCGCGGCCGTCTGGTTCCTGCTCGCCAGGACACCGCTCGGCTACCGCATCCGGATCACCGGCTCCAACCCGGACTTCGCCCGGTACGGCGGCATCGACGTACCGCGCACCATCGAGTGGAGCTTCGTCATCGGCGGCGCGCTGGCCGGACTGGCCGGGGCGCACCTCGCCCTCGGAATCTACGGCGGGCTCCAGCCCGACATGGCCGGCGGCCTGGCCTTCGAGGGCATCGTCGTCGCCCTGCTGGGCCGCAACAACCCGGTCGGCGTGGTCGCCGCCGCGCTCCTCTACTCGTATCTGCGCGTCGGGGGCGATGTGATGGAGCAGCAGACCGACGTCGGATCCGAGGCCGTGACCATCATCCAGGCGGTCATCGTGCTGCTCGTGACCGCCCGGGCGCTGCCCGAACTCGTCAAGCGGTACCTCGCCCGAAGGGAGGCCCGCTGATGGGCCCCGTCCTCGACGTCGTGCTCAGCACCGGATTCCTCGCGGCGATCCTCGGGGTGTCCACGCCGTACGTCCTCGCCGCCCTCGGCGGACTGCTGGCCGAGCGGGCCGGAGTGCCCAACATCGCCCTGGAGGGCTCGATGCTGTCCGCCGCCTGCACGGGTGCGCTGGTCGCCGGGTACAGCGGCTCGGTGTGGGCGGGAGCCGTCTGCGGGATCGCCGTCGGCGCACTCCTCGCCCTGCTGCTCGGCGTGCTGCACCTGTACCTCGGCGCGGATGCCATCATCGCGGGCATCGGCCTCAACCTCCTGGCGGCGGGCGCGACCGCGTACACCGTGTACGCGCTCCTCGGTGACAAGGGCGGGACCAGCCGGCTGCACAGCGGGGCGCTGCCCTCGGTCCGGCTGCCCCTGGTCGAGGACGTTCCCGGTCTCGGCGCGGTGCTCAGCGGGCAGAACGTGCTGACCTGGGCCGCCCTCGCCGCCGCCCCCGTGGTCGCCTGGCTGCTGTACCGGGCCCGGTTCGGCTTCCATCTGCGCGCCGTCGGCGAGCATCCCGAGGCAGCACGCTCGGTCGGCATCCACGTCCACCGGGTCCAGTTCCGCGCCCTCGCACTCAGCGGCGCACTGGCCGGGGCGGCCGGAGTGTTCCTGAGCATGGGCGCCGTGTCCTTCTTCGTCACCGGCATGACCGCAGGGCGCGGCTATATCGCCCTGGCCGCCGTCTTCCTCGGCGCCCTGCGCCCCTGGGGCGTCTTCCTCGCCGCCCTCGGCTTCGGCACCGCCGAGGCCCTCGCCGTCCAGCTCGGCAACCTCGCCGTCCCGTCCCAGCTGGTCTCCGCGATCCCGTACGGCTTCACCCTGCTGGCACTCGCGTTCTTCGCCTGGCGCCGCCGTCGCGCGTCACGTACCGCTCCGGCATCACCTCCCGGCCTGCCCACCTTGGAGACCCCATGAGCATCCGCGCCGTCCGCGCCGTCCGCGCCGTCCGCGCCCGCATCATCGCCACCGTCGTCCTCGCCGCACTCCCCGCCCTCGTCGGCACCCCGGCCGCCGCCCAGGGCAGCGGCATACGGTTGGACTTCCTCGGCGAGCGGGAACTGCCGAACGCGATGCCCTTCCAGGGCACCACCGTCGGCGGGTTGTCCGCCATCAGCTACGACGCGAGGACCGGCACGTACTACGTGATCAGCGACGACCGGTCGCAGACCGGCCCCGCCCGCCTCTACACCGCTCACGTCGACTTCGCCGACGGCACCCTCAAGGGCGTCGAACTCACCGGCACCCACCCCTGGCTTCGCCCGGACGGCACCGCCTTCCCGCCCACCTCGACCACCACCTCCACCGTCGCACCCGACCCGGAGGGCCTCGCCGTCGACCCGCACGACGGCAGCCTGGCCTGGACGAGCGAGGGCGAACGCATCGTCCCGTCCGACGGCCCGGCCCTCCTCGGCGACCCCTGGATCCGCCGCGCCACCACGACCGGCGCCTACACCGGACAGCTCCCGCTGCCACCGCAACTGCACATGAATTCCCAGGAGTTCGGCCCCCGCAAGAACCAGACCCTCGAAGGAGTCACCTTCACCCCGGACGGACGGCGGATCGTCACAGCCATGGAGGACCCCCTCTACCAGGACGGCGACGACCCCACCCCCGAGCACGGCGCGCTCACCCGCATCACCGTCCACGACGCACGCACCGGACAGCCGCTGGCCCAGTACGCCTACCCCCTGGAACCACTGTTCGCCGCGCCCCCGGCGGGCAGCACGGACACCAACGGCGTCAGCGACATCGTGGCCCTCGGCCATGACCGCTTCCTGCTCCTGGAGCGCGCCTCGATCTACGCCGACAACAACTGGAAAGCCCGGATCTACCTGGTCGACCTTCACGGCGCCACCGACGTCCTCGGCCGCGACTCCCTCACCGACCCGTCCGCGCGGCCCGTCCGGCCGGCCCGCAAGACGCTCGTGACCGACCTGTCCGACGTACCCGGGCTGCCCCGAGTCGACAACGTCGAGGGCATCACCCTCGGCCCGCGCCTCCCCGACGGCCGCCGCACCGTCGTCCTGGTCTCCGACGACAACTTCGCCGCCCGCCAGGTGACCCAGTTCATCGCCTTCGCGACCCACGGGATCTGAGGTTCCCGTCGTCACGGCGGAGATCGTGCGGGCAGGTTCACCCTGAATGTTCATCGGTTGCGGTGCTCACCGGTGCGCGGTCGCCGATCCGGCACCCGAGTTCTCGGTCGATGTCGACCTCGCCAGGTCCGCAGCAGACGGTTCGAGTGACCCCTCAGGACCGTTTCCCCCGCCGCCTACGGCCGGCCGACGAGTTCAGCCCTGGGGCCGGTCACGCCGTGACGGGGCCGGGCCGCTGCTCTCTCGCACGATCAGCTCCGGCTCGGCCCACAGGGGCAGGGCCGGGGCGGTATCGGGCTCGAGGAGCCGGTGGAGCAGGCCGAAGCACCCCCGGCCGAGGCCTTCGAAGTCGAGGCGGACGGTGGTCAGGGCGGGGTGTGCGTAGGCGGCATGAGGGGCGTCGTCGAAGCCCACCACGCTCAGGTCGCCCGGCACGTCACGGCCCGCCTCCCTGGCCGCGCGGAGTACGCCGAGTGCCAGGTCGTCGTTGCCGCAGAGCACGGCCGTGACCGACGGGTCGACCAGCAGCGAGCGGGCGATGAGGTAGCCGGAGCGAGGGCTCCAACCGGCGTCGAGCGGTTCCGGTAGGGGCTTGTCGGCCGCCCGCAGGGCGTCGCGCCAGCCCTGGGTGCGCTGGCCGATGCGGGTGACGGAGGATGGGATCGCCAGGTAGTGCACGGTCTCGTGGCCGAGGCCGATGAGATGACGGGTGGCCTGAGCTGCGGCCGCCCGGTCGTCCAGCCAGAGCTGGGGCCGGTCGCCTGGGCTGCCGTCCTCGGGCCGTTCCACCGCCGCCGCTGCCGGGAACCCGGTCGGCAGTGCCTGCCATGCCCGTACGCCCGCCGCGTCGAAGGCGATCACCAGCACCGCCTCCCCTGGCCGGCTGACCCGGGCCGCGACATCCGCGGGCTGCTGGGCCGAGCCGGTGTCGAGCACGCTGATCCCCACCGCGAAGTCAGCCGCCCTGGCCGCCTCTTCGATGCCCTTCAGAGTCGCCGAGGCACCGTACAAGGATGTGTCGGAGGTCAGCACGGTCACCGAGCGCACCGCACCGCCGGCCAGTGCCCTGGCCATCCGGTTGGGCGTGTAGCCCATCTCGGCGATGACGTCCAGGACCCGGGCCCGGGTCGAGTCTTTGACCCGGGGGTGGCCGTTGACTACTCGGGAGACCGTCTGGTGGGACACGCCCGCCTCCTTGGCGACGTCCCGGATGCTGACGGACTTCGGAGCCTGCGGTCCCCCGCCGGAGCGGGGGGCGGGGGTCGCTTCCTGCATGGTGGGGACGGCTCCTCGTCGGTACTGGCCAGGCGTGACGGCGGCGTTGGACCAGGTGTTCCCCCTGTCCGCGGCCTCCTTCAAGGCCTGCTGGCAGAACCAGACCTGGCTGAAGGGATCGAGCGCCTTCACCCTGTGCGTGGACGAGGAGATGGTCAGCGGGTAGCCGGTCGTGGTGTCTTCGGCGCGCTTGGAGAAAGCGCGGACGTCCACTCCCTGCTTCTGCCACTGGGCCACGAAGTTACCGTTCAGGGTCGGGATCGACAGCCATACCGTACCCGCAGCGGTGATGATCTTCTTCGACAGCTCAGAGCCGAGCCACCCGACCAGCCCTCATGCCTCCTTCGGAGGCCTGCTCCCGGAGTGCAGCGCATCGCTGAGACCCCGTTGTCCGCAGGTCCGAGGCCACCGTCGGCGCGCCCTGGAAGCTTCCCGACCGCCGTCGCCTGACGGGAAGCCAGAAGAAAAGTTCCACGCGGAGTATTGCGAGGGCCAAATGTTACCGTTCACACTGCTCCCTGCGTCACCGACGCGTTAACGCCCGGTGTCGGGCGCCTGCAGAGGTCCCCTTCCAAGTGTCCGCCCTGTAGCTACTCCTGGTGCAAGCCCTGCCGCACCTCCCCTGCCACACCATCTACCGCTGAGTTCTATGGAGCCAGAAAATGTGAACGGTAACATTTTTCGGCTCATAGAGGGCGGCCCGGCCTCACCGACCGGTACCTGTTCCGTCCAGCCTGATGGCCGAACCGGTGAACGCGAGGAGTCGGTTTCGCGCGTGCGCGGAGTGCGTGCGCGGAGTGCGTGCGCCCTGACTGCGCCTGAGGACGGCGGCACCCGCCATCGGGCGATCTTCACATTCTCATCTGTTCAACCTCTTGGCCCGCACCTGAAACAGGTGCTGCCCATACGTCCATACCTGCTGCCATTCATTCGTATGAGGAAAGGGTTGATCCCATGTCATCAGGGAGAACCGCCGTGCCCCGCTGGACAAGACGTATCGCCGTCCAGGCGTCGGTCCTCGGCCTGGCTCTCGCCGGGCTGGTGGTCATGGGCGGGAGCCGGATACCGTCGGCCGACCTCGGCCGGACCGAGCCGGTCGCGGTGACCACCAATCAGGTCGCAGTCCCGCCGGCGCCGATGGGCTGGGCCTCCTGGAACAGCTTCGCCAGCAGCATCGACTACAACACCATCAAGGCCCAGGCCGACGCGCTTGTCTCGTCCGGCATGGCTGCCGCCGGCTACAACTACGTCAATATCGACGACGGCTGGTGGCAGGGCGGCCGCGACAGCAACGGCAAGATCGTCACCAACGAGAGCCTGTTCCCCGGCGGCATGAAGGCCATGGCCGACTACATCCACAGCAAGGGCCTGAAGGCGGGCATCTACACCGACGCGGGCAAGCAGGGCTGCGGCTACTACTTCCCCACGACCAAACCTGCGGCGCCCAACACCGGCAGTGAGGGCCACTACCAGCAGGACATGCAGACGTTCCAGGAGTGGGGCTACGACTTCGTCAAAATCGACTGGTGCGGTGGCAACGCCGAGGGCCTCGACCAGGAGACCACCTACAAGGCGATCAGTGCCGCCAACGACGCCGCGGCCGCGATCACCGGCCACAAGCTGGTCCTGTCGTTCTGCGAGTGGGGCACCGGCAACCCCTGGAACTGGGGCGCGGGCACCGCCCCCATGTGGCGCACCAGCACCGACATCATCTTCTGGGGCAGCAGCCCGTCCACGGCCAACATGCTGGCCAACTTCGACAAGACGCTGCATCCCTCGTCCCAGCACACCGGGTACTACAACGACCCCGACATGCTGATGGTCGGAATGAACGGCTTCACCGCCGCCCAGAACCGCACGCACATGAGCCTGTGGGCGATCTCCGGCGCTCCGCTGGTGGCCGGCAACAACCTCACCACCATGAGCTCCACCACCGCGTCGATCCTCGACAACCCCGAGGTCATCGCCATCGACCAGGACGCCCGCGGCCTCCAGGGCGTCAAGGTCGCCGAGGACACGAAGGGCCTGCAGGTCTACAGCAAGGTCCTGTCGGGCACCGGCAAGCGCGCCGTTCTGCTGCTCAACCGCACATCCTCCGCCGCCGACATCACCGCCCGCTGGGCCGACATGGGCCTGACCACGGCCTCCGCCTCCGTGCGCAACGTATGGACGGCGACGAACGCGGGCAGCTCCGCGACGAGCTACACCGTCGGCGTCCCGGCCGGCGAAGCGGTGCTGCTCACCGTCTCCGGTACCGAGGCCTCCGGCACCACCTACGAGGCGGAGTCCTCGTCCAACACCCTTGCCGGTACCGCCGCGACCGCCTCCTGCGCGAACTGCTCCAACGGCTCGCTGGTCGACTGGATCGGCAACGGCTCCGCCAACACCCTGACGTTCAACAACATCAACGCCTCGGCCTCCGGCGTGAAGCTCGCCACCATCGCCTACGTGAACGGCGACAGCACCGCCCGTAAGACGACGCTCCAGGTCAACGGCCAGCAGCCCACGGTCGTCTCGTTCCCGCCGACCGGGTCCTGGACCACTCCAGGCACCGTCTCCGTACTGGTCGGTATCGCCAAGGGCTCCAACACCATGAAGTTCTCCAACAGCGGCGGCTGGTCGCCCAACCTCGACGCCGTCCTCCTTCAGGGCATCGCGGGCACCAACGGCAACGCGATCATCGGAGCCGGCTCCAACCGCTGCCTCGACATCGCCAAGAATTCGATCACCAACGGCACCCAGCTCACCTTCTGGGACTGCGTCGGCGGACACAACCAGACCTTCACGTCCACGTCGCGCGGCGAGCTCGTGGTCTACGGCAACAAGTGCCTCGACGCCGACAACAGCGGCACCACCAACGGTACGAAGGTCATCATCTGGGACTGCACCGACGGCACAAACCAGAAGTGGACCGTCAACGCCAACGGCACCATCACCAACAACCAGTCCGGGCTCTGCCTCGACGCCGTCAGCAACGGCACCGCCAACGGGACCAAGATCGACCTGTGGACGTGCAACAGCGGGACCAACCAGAAGTGGACGCTCAACTGACGGATTGACGCCGCCGTTCGTCCCGATCGGCGGACGGATCCTCCGGTCCGTCCGCCGATTCGTTTGCGCGACATCACTGCCCGACCGGGTCGGTCACCACCTGCACGTCCACCCCCGTGCCGGTGGTGCTTGTGGGAAAAGTCGGTCCGGCCGCCGCCGACCCAGTCGCATTCCGTGGGGGTGCCGTCGATCAGGACTTGGCCGGGAACGACGGAGCTACGCGGACACCGCGAGCACGTGCTTGCCCACGACGCCGCCGCGCTCGAACGCCTCGTGCGCCGCGGCGACGTCCGCGAGCGGGTACACGCTGTGGACCACCGGGCGCAGCGCACCCGACGTGACGTGGTCGGCCAGGTCGCGCAGCACGGCGGTGTCCGGGTTGGCGCTGAAGGTGCGGATGCGGCGGGAGCCGTACACGCTGGACGCGGCGATCGCGGCCAGAGCCGACGCCGACAGTCCCACAGTGACCATCCGGCCCCCTTTGGCCAACCGGCTCCGGTAGCAGTTCAGTTCCGAGCCGACCGCGTCCACGATGACGTCGAAGGGTCCGATCCGGTCCGAGGTGGTGGAGCCGTAGTCGAGGACTTCGTCGGCACCGAGGTCCGTGAGCAGTCGGGCGTGGCGGTCGCGGGCCAGCGCGGTGACGTGGCCGCCCATCGCGTGCGCCAGTTGCACGGCGGCTGTACCGACTCCGCCTGCCGCGCCCCGTACGAGGACCCGTTCCCCGCCCGTGAGGTGCACGCTGTCGCGCAGCGCGATCAGCGCCGTGGCGCCCGCCACGACCAGGGAGGCCGCATCGACCGGCGAGACGCCCGCCGGGGCGGGCGCGATCCGGTCCGTGGAGACGACGACGTACTCGGCCGCCCCCGCGGTGGTGTGCCGCTGACGGGGATGCACCATGCCCCACACCCGGTCCCCGGCCCGGTAGCCCTCGACATCGGCGCCGGTCTCGACGACGACGCCCGCGAAGTCCAGCCCCGCACCGATCGGGAAGCGGCGCCCCGACACCATCTTCAGCTCCCCTGCGCGGACGATCACGTCGTGTCCGTTCACGCTGGACGCCTCGACCGCCACCAGGACCTCGCCGACACCGGGAGCGGGGCGGTCGACCTCGTTGATCCGCAGGACGTCCGGCGCACCGTAACTCGTGATCTGAGCGGCCTTCATGACGCTGTCCTTCCGTGGTCGGCTGGTGTGGAACCGATGCTGGTCCACGCTCGCGACATCACGGTCGTTCGCCTTTTCCTGGGTCTGGCAGACCCACCCTCCCGAGCGGCGCCCGAGGCATACTGACGCCGTGACCGACGCCCCCCTCTCACTGACCGACGACCCCCGACGCGAACTCGCCGAATTCCTGCGGACCCGCCGGACCCGGCTGCGGCCGGAGGACGTCGGCCTCGAACCCGGTCCGAGGCGGCGCGTCGCCGGGCTGCGGCGTGAGGAACTGGCCCTGCTGGCGGGGGTGAGTTCGGACTACTACCAGCGCATGGAGCAGGGACGCGACGTGCGGCCCTCCGAACAGGTCCTGGACGCCCTCGCGCGCGCCCTCAACTTCTCCACCGAGGAGCGTCGGCACCTGCACAGCCTCGCCGCCGCCGCGCGCACACCGGCCCGCGCCCCGCGCCGGTACGAAGCGGAGGAAGTACCGGACACCACACAGCGGTTGCTGCGCACCATGTCCTCGCCCGCGCTGGTCGTGGGCCGCTACCTCGACGTACTGACGTGGAGCCCGCTGGCCGGCGCGCTGCTGGGCGAGTTCACCCGGCTCCCGGTGACGGAACGGAACTTGCTGTCGCTCCTGCTCCACCCGGAGGCCGACCAGACCTGCCCCGAGCAGGCCGCCACCGTCGCCGAGCTGACCGCGATGCTGCGCGCACAGGTCGCCGCCGATCCGGGGCATCCGCGCGCCGTGGAGCTGGTCGGCGAACTCGCGGTCCGAAGCGACGAGTTCGCGACACTGTGGGCCCGCCACGACGTGGTCGAGACGACGCGCGGCCGGATGCGCGTCAACCACCCCCTGGTCGGGGAGCTGAACCTGGACTGGGACGCCTACCCGCTGCCGGGCACGCCCGGCCCGATGCTGATCGTCTACACCGCCGTCGAGGGCGGCCCCGACGCCGAGCGGCTCCAACTGCTCGCCAGCCTGCTCAACGCCCGCTGACCCCACGCAGAATGGGACCTACCGAAAGACAGCCCCCATCGTCACGGTGCCGGGGCACTTTCCTACGCCATCGACCTGAGAAGCCGTTGTCGTACCGGGCGGGATCGCTGGATTCTGCTGGTCGGGCATGAACCCCGTGTCGCCGGGCGAGAGATGGGCCGTTCCGTCGCTCCTGGTTGATGCGGAGGTCTTCGATGGCTTTGGTCATGGGCTTGCTGGAGGCATCCGGTTCGGGCGAAGGCTGCGGTGACCGGGTCGGTGATGCCGCCCTGGCGGGAGGGCCTCCACACCGGAGGCGGCCACCATCCCTCGCAGGGGCATGGAGGCCCGTGGCTGGATGGCCGATCGGACCGGGAGTCCGGCCGGTCGGCCGTCGCGGTGTCGCGGGAGGCGTGCCTAGCGTCGTTGTCACCAGGCCACCGCACTGTGAGGGGAACACTGATGGGGCAGCAAGAGATGACCGGAGCCCACGCCGACGGCGGCACGGCAGTGATCGGGGCGGCCACGGAGTTCGAGCAGGACGTCATGGACCTGCTCGTGGAGACACTGCGCCGAGCGGTCAGGCGCGAGTTGTCGGCCGTGGGGACGGACACCCTGCTGGGGGAACTCGTGCTGGGGGACACGGACGCCGGTGAGGCGATGTCCCCTGGGATGCGGAAGGCCGGTTCGCTCAGTGGTCTGATCGCCGGCCGGGCGGGCCTCGGCTGGGTGAGCGACGACGAGGCGCGGGGCGTGCCGGTCGCGGCCGGTGTCGATGAGGGAGCCCGTCAGGAAGCCGGTCAGAAGGATGAGGATGAGGTCGATGCCGCCTGGCGTGAGGCCCGGTGGCGCTACGGCCTCGGTGTGCGCGGATCGGCCCCGGAGAGTGGCCGGGTGCCGCCCGGGATGACCGGAGCGCTGCGCGCGTGTCTGCTGCTCGCGCTCAGGTCGGCCCGGGCCGAGGGGTCGATCTCGGTGCGCTGTCGGCATGTCGCCCGTGCCCTGCTGGAACTGCCGGACAGCAGGGCACGGGAGGCCATGGTGCTGGAGAGGCTGGATCTCTCCGCCGCGGCGAACGCGTTGGACTCGTTGGACGCGAGCGCCTCGGCGCGGACCGAGGGACCGGAATCCCGCGGCGTCACCCTTCTTCGACGAGCCGGAACGCTGGGCAAGAGCGGTAACCCTCTGACCCGGGCGCTGACTTCGTGGACCTCCGGAGGCCCCGTGAACGGCTCACCGGTTCTGTTCGCGGTGTCCGTCGAGGCCACGCGGCAGGCGGTACGGAGCGGGCGCGCCGCCGTGGAGCCGGTGGATCTTCTGCTCGGGATACTGGCCTTGGACCGGGCCCTGTTCGTCGCCGGACGCTCGCTTCCCACGAGTCTGGCGAAGGCCAACTCCGCTCCTGCCCTGATGCGTCGGCACGGAGTACGGCAGTTTTCCCTGGTCTCTTCGGTTTCGACGGCCGCATCGGCTTCCGTGGTCACTTCGGCTTCGGCGATCCCGTCCGCCGCTGTTCCCGACAGCGGCAAGGTGCGGCTGTCGGCCGCCGCCGACCGGGTCATGGCAGTGGCGCGGCTGTCCGCCGCCGAGCACGGTTCGCCCACGGTCGGCACGGTCCACCTGCTGTCCGCGCTGCTCGACGAGTCGGCGACGGACACGGACGCCGGTGCCATGGTCGTACGACTGCTGGCCGCCGACCAGGTGGATGTGGCCGCGTTGCGGGCGGAGTCGGGCCTCAGGCTGGGCGCATGACATCCGGGGTCCGCCGAGCGATGACCGCCGTAGTCGCTACCGTCCCTCCCGCGGGATCCACTGTGCCGGGGCAAAGGGAGATCATGAGTCAGGCGTCCGAAGACACACAGCCATCGAGCCCGTCCGCACGGCTGAGGCACACGTTGACCGGCGTGCCACGGTGGCTGCGCCATGAGGTGGCCGAGAGCTGGGCCGCGGTGCGTGCCGCCGAACGCCGTACGGTCGTCGTCGAGTCACTCGTCTGCGCCCTGACGGCGGCATTCTGTCTGACACCGCTGCTGCTGGCGCCCCCGCATCGGCCGGCGTCGGCCGTTCTGGAGGCGTTGTGGGCGACCCTGCTCGTGCCGGCTCGACGCGGCCGGCCGATCGCCGCGATCCTGGGGTCCGCTCCGCTGGTCGTGGGTGACAACGTGTGGACCCTGGCGGTGGTGCCGCTTGTCGTACTGTCCGCCACCCGTCGTGTCGCGCCGCCGCGGCGGGCGTGGCAGTTCGTCGGAGTGGCCTGCGCCGCCGTCGTTGTCCTGACCGTCGCCCGTGCCCTGGTCCGGCCCGAGGACCTGCCGTCGGAGCTGGCCGGCAACGCGGTCTCGGCGGTTCTGCTGCTTCTGTTTCCCGCCCTGGCAGGAACCTTGTGGGGGCGGCGGCGCCCCCTGGTCAGCCTGCTGCGAGAACGCAACGCCTTTCTGGAACAGGCCCGCACGCTGACCGCCGCGACAGCCCGGATGGAGGAACGGACTCGGATCGCGGGAGAGATGCACGATCTCCTGGGCCACCGGCTGAGCCTGATCTCGGTGCACGCCGGGGCGCTGGAACTCGCTGCCGCGCGGCAGGCACCCGCCCTCGTCGGGCAGGCCGAGCTGCTGCGCACGACCGCCGGTACGGCCATGGGGGAACTGCGCGAGATCCTCGGCGTCCTGCGGTACGCGGACATGACGGACCCGATGGGCAGGACCGGAGACGAGAAGGGAACGCGTGAGGACATCACCGCTCTGGTGACGCAATCCCGGCAGACAGGCAGCATCGTCGAGCTGGACTGGTCCGTTCCCGACACAGCCGAGGTGGGGCTCCGTGCGCGTCAGGCGATCCACCGAGTGGTCCGGGAAGGGCTGACGAACGTGCTGAAGCACGCGTCCGGCGCGCCCACCAGGGTGCTGGTCAGGGGGGACACGGACAACGGGATCGAGGTGTCCGTCACCAACGAGGCACCCCGCGCGGCGGGCCGCTCCCAGGGGGGTAACCACAGCGGGTTGGCCGGCTGCCGGGAGCGGATCTCGTTGCTCGGCGGCACGTTCGAGGCGGGCGCCTTGCCGAGCGGTGGCTTCCGCATGGCGGCGTGGCTGCCGACTCGCGACAGCGGCCCCCTGGAACTCTCCGCGCTCCCGGGTGCCGCAGGCCGGGGTTTTCTCGAACCTCTTCCGGACGCGGACCGCCTCCAGTTCGACGGCATCGAACCGAGAGGGGCGCGTGCCCCGCTGCCGGACGAGATCCTGACCTGGCCGCGAGTCCTGGGATCGGGCTGCCTGGCCCTGCTCGTGGTCCTGCCGACGGTCGCCTTCCTGATCGTGCTGCTGGCGAACGCAGCCCTGAGATGAACGACCCTAAGATGAGCTGATGATCCGAGTCCTGGTCGCCGACGACGAGGCGCTGATGCGCGCGGGAATCCGGCTGATCCTGGAGAACGCCGAGGACATCGAGGTGGTCGCCGAGGCGGGCGACGGTCGGGAGGCCGCCGCGGCGTGCCGCGCACAGGAGATCGATGTGGCCCTGCTCGACATCCAGATGCCGTCCAGGGACGGAATCGCCGCCGCCGAGGACATCGCCCGGCTCTCGCCCCGCACCTGTGTCGTGATGCTGACGGCGTTCGGCGAGGAGGCGAGCGTGACGCGCGCCCTGCGGGCCGGGGCGAGTGGTTTCCTCCTCAAGGACACCGGTCCCGCCGACCTGATCCGCGCCGTGCAACTCGCCGCGAGGGGTGAACCGGTACTGGCCCCCCGGATCACCCAGCAGTTGCTGGAACGGCACGTGCGGTCCGGCCGGGACACCGAGGCCGCCCTGCGCAGGACCGCGGAACTGACCCCGGCCGAACGGGATGTCCTGCGGCTGCTCGGGACGGGCCTGTCCAACGCGGAGATCGCCGATCAGCTGTATCTGAGCGCCGGCACGGTCAAGGCGCACATCAGCCGGATCCTCACCCGCACCGGCTGCGCCAACCGCGTACAGGCCGCCGTCCTCGCGCACGACGCCGGGCTGTTCGACGACCGTTGAGCCGGCCCGTCGTCGGCCGACTCGATCAGCCGTTGATCGGACACTCCCTCCACCAGGCCTTGGCGGGCGAACGGCAACCGGGCGGTACCGCGCGCCCGAGACACCGTCGGCGGGACACGACTGCGCCGTCCCGGCCCCTGTACGGCCCCCGGGTCTTGGCATCGGCCCTCAGGGCAGCCACCCGGACGCCGAACGACAACCTGGACGACATGACGGTTCCGACACCTCAGGTGTTGTCCGCGCCCCAGGCTGCGGCGCCGCGGGAGGTCAGTCCGGTCTCGTACGCGAAGACCACCGCTTGGGCCCGGCTGTTCAGCGTGAGCTTGCTCATGCAGCGGTGGACGTGTGTCTTGATGGTCGCCGTGCTGAGCACGAGTCGCTGGGCGATGTCGGAGTTGGACATGCCCGCCCCGACCAGCCCGAGGACCTCCAATTCCCTGGGGGTCAGCGTGTCCAGCCCGAAGTGCGGCTCGGGCGCGGCCGGGCGGGGGGTATAGGTCTCGATGAGCCCTTTGATCACTGAGGCGCTGAACAGCATGTCGCCGGCGTGCACGGTGTCGATGGCGGCGAGCAGCCGGTCCGGTGGGGTGTCTTTGAGCAGGAAGCCGCAGGCGCCGACCTTCAGCGCGCCGTAGACGTACTCGTCGAGGTCGAAGGTGGTCAGGACGAGGATCTTGGGGGGCGGGGGCGCAGCCTGGGCAAGGATGCGCTCGGTGGCGGTGATCCCGCTGATGCCCGGCATCCGAATGTCCATCAGGATGACGTCGGGTCTGGTCTGCGTGGCGATCTCGATGGCCTCCTCGCCGTCCCGCGCCTCGCCGATGACCTCGATTCCCGGTGCGGCCCGCAGGAGTGCGACGAGTCCCGAGCGGATGAGGATCTGGTCGTCTGCGACGAGCACTGTGGGCATGCGCGGTTTCCGCCTTCCTCGCGGCTGCCCGGCCGGGAGCCGAGACGCTTGTTCACCTGTCGCGGGGCACGGGGACGGTCAGTGCGACTTCGAACCCGCCCTGCGGGCCGGGGCCGGCGGTCACCGTCCCGCCGTAGATACCGGCCCGCTCGCGCATGCCGATCAAACCATGGGCAGCGGGCCCCGCGGTGGTGTCGGCCAGAACTGGTTCCTGTCCGTCATCGGCCACCCGGACGCGGACCGCGGCCTCGTCGAAGTGCACCGAGACGCTCGCGCTCGCAGCCGGCGCGTGCTTCATGACGTTGGTGAGAGCTTCCTGGATCACTCGGTAGACGCACAGGTCGACGCCCGGCGCCAGCGCGAACGGGGCACCCGTGATCCGGACGTCGACGGGGACGCCCGCGGCGGTGACGCGCCGGGCCAGCTGGTCCAGCCGCCCGAGTCCGGGGGTCGCGGTGTGGTCGCCCGCTCCTTCCTCCTCCTGGGCACGCGCGGTCCCTTCCCTGAGCACGACCAGCATGCGGCGCATCTCCGCCATGGCCTCGTGCGCGCTGCCCTCGATGGTTTCCAGCGCCGTGCGGGCGGTCTTCGGATCGGAGGTGAACACGTATCCGGCCAGGCCGGTCTGCACGGAGATCGCAGACACGTGGTGGGCGACCACGTCGTGCAGTTCACGGGCTATGCTCATGCGCTCGGCCATGACGGCCTGCTGTGCCTTCTCCTCCTGCTCCAGGCGCAGTTGCTCGCTGAGCACCGCGAGGCGCTCGCCGCGCTCCGCGAGCCGGCGGGACCGGTCGCCGGTCACCCACAGGACGGCGACCGTCACGGTCACGAAGACCACACTGAGCGGGCCGATCCCGGGCTCGGCCAGCCGCGTGCCCCACAGCAGCACGAGCAGCGACCCCGCGGCGCACCGCGCAGCGACCCTGCGCGGGCACTGCGCCGCGACGGTGTAGAACGCCAGGCCCAGTCCGCAGACGACGACCACGTGGTAGTAGCCCAGGGTCATATAGCACAGCGTGCAGGCCGCCGTGCTGACGAGCACCGTCAGGGGAGCCCGGCGGCGCACGGCCAGCGGAAGATAGACCAGGGCGACCAGCACGTAGGCCCATACGTCGGTTTGCCGCCAATAGCCCTGCGAGTTCGGCCAGTTGCGCAACATGGTGCCCATGATGCCGAGCGACACCACCGCGTAGACGATGTCTGCCACCTGCGGGAAGGCCTGGCGAACCGCCCCGCCCCACGTGCGCTGCGCGAACATCGTCCGAGCGTAGGCCCCAAGCGACCGCTCCACCCGGCTTTCCACCACGGAGACGCTTGTTCACCTGCCGCGTGGCACGGGGACGGTCAGTGCGACTTCGAACCCGCCCTGCGGGCCGGGGCCGGCGGTCACCGTGCCGCCGTAGATACCGGCCCGCTCGCGCATGCCGATCAAACCATGGCCGGCGGGCCCCGCGGTGGTGCCGACGCGAATTGCCTCCTGTCCGTCATCGGCCACCCGGACGCGGACCGCGGCCTCGTCGAAGTGCACCGAGACGCTCGCATTCGCAGCCGGCGCGTGCTTCATGACGTTGGTGAGAGCTTCCTGAATGACCCGGTAGACGCACAGGTCGACGCCCGGCGGCAGCGCGAACGGGGCACCCGTGATCCGGACGTCGACGGCGACACCCGCGGCTTCGACGCGCCGGGCCAGCTGGTCCAGCCGCCCGAGTCCGGGGGCCGCGGTGTGGTCGCCCGCTCCTTCCTCGTGCTGGGCACGCTCGGGCCCTTCCCTGAGCACGACCAGCATGCGGCGCATTTCCGCCATGGCCTCGTGCGCGCTGCCCGCGATGATCGCCAGCGCCTCGCGGGCCGTCCTCGGATCGGAGGTGAAGACGTATCCGGCCAGGCCGGTCTGCACAGAGATCACGGACACGTGGTGGGCGATCACGTCGTGCAGTTCACGGGCTATCTTCATGCGCTCGGCCATGACGGCCCGCTTCGCCTTCTCCTCCTGCTCCAGGCGCAGTTGCTCGCTGAGCACCGCGAGGCGCTCGCCGCGCTCCGCGAGCCGGCGGGACCGGTCGCCGGTCACCCAGGCGACGGCGACCATCACGATCACGAAGGCCACACTGAACGGGCCGCCCCCGGGCTCGGCGAGCCGCGCCCCCCACAGCAGCACGAGCAGCGATGCGGCGGCGCACCGCGCAGCGACCCTGCGCGGGCACTGCGCCGCGACGGTGTAGAGCGCCAGGCCCAGTCCGCTGACAACGACCACGTGGTAGTAGGCCAGGGTGAAGTAACACAGCACGCAGGCCGCCGTGCCGATGAGCACGGTCAGGGGAGCCCGGCGGCGCACGGCCAGCGGAAGATAGACCAGGGCGATCAGCACATAGGCCCAAACATCGGTGTGCCGCCAATAGCCATGCGGGTCGGGCAGGTTGCGCAGCGCGGTGCTCGACATCCAGACCGACACCACCGCGTAGACGATGTCCGCCACCTGTGGGAAGGCCCGGCGAACCGCCCCGCTCCACATGCGCTGCGCGAACATCGTCCGAGCGTAGGCCCCAAGCGACCGCTCCACCCGGCTTTCCACCACAGCTACACCCCACGTTGTACACCGCCGACCACCCTGGTTGCAGGCGCGGTTCAACCCACGGTTGGGCGAAACGGAACAGCCCATCCAGCTAGCTTTCCCCTACCGGCGCCACCACGGCATCGCAGCTCCCCACCATGTGGTGAAACGCGATCGGCCGCGTGGTCCGCAACACCGAGGGAAGGAAACTCGAAGTGTCCAGATCGAAGATCCGAACGACGGCCGCGGTGACCGGCTGCGTGATCGCCCTGGGCGGTTTCGCCACAGCCGCTCCGGCTTCCGCAGCGCCGTCGGCGCCGCACGGCGCGCGGGCCGGCGTTGTGCAGGCAGCAATCGCCCCGTCCTTCACCGGACGAAGCGATTACTGCGACAGCTACGTGTGCGGAAGCGGCACGTTCACCGACTCCAACTCCAAAAGAAACCTCACCGGTGCCATGTCGGTGAGATTCCCCTGCAACAAGGGTGTGACCAGCGCGCGTATCCGCCTCGTCACCAATGCGCCCACCGGCAAGCGGTACGGCGCATGGCACACGACCCAATCGTGCGGCCAGTACGCGCTCTTCGGAAATCTCGCATGGACCCAGAGCGAACCGATCTACGCCTGGGCCATTGAGGAGAACCGAAGCGGCGGCGGTCTCGCAACCGGGTCCTGGGTCTTCCTCTAAACGTCACGGGGGAAGTCCAAGCGGGGCCTTCCCCCGTGATCTGTGCGGTTCAGGCGTGAGCGGGGGGCAGACACCTCACGATGCCGACGCGTCAAGCTGCGGCCTCGAGTTCGGTGGGGAACGCAGTGCGTTCGTCGAACGCGTCAGGGCAGGCCCAGAGACGGCGAAAGGGAAGCACGACTCCACGTCTGGGTGCCGTCACGGCCACGCAGGAACGGGAGTTCAGCGATCTCCTCGCCGCATCACCACATTGGTCGGTCGCACATTCGGACCACATGACGGCACACGGGGGATGACCATGCGTACTGCGCACAAGAGTTGGAAGACCTACGTCCTGGGAGCCGCGGCCCTCACCGCCCTCCTCTCCACCACGGCCTGCGAGCCGGACGGCACGAACAACGGCACGGGCACCATCACCCCGTCCGTTACCCCGAGCGCGGCCGCCTCCACCCAGCCCGGCGGCGGGGGCACGACCCCGAGCGCGACCGCCTCCACCCAGCCCGGCGGGGGCGCCGGCACGGGCGGCAGCTCGCAGGACTCGGGCGGCGGCTCGGGGAACTCCGGTGGGTCGAGCAGCACCGTCGGCGAGAGCGCCACCGCCTGCAGCGACGCGAACATCTCGGTCGCCACGACGCTCTACCCACATGACTCGGTCCGGCACCTCCTCCTCACGGCCACCAACACCGGCGACAAGGAATGCACTCTCTACCGCTACCCGATCGTCCGCTTCGACAACGGTCGCGAGGATCAGGTCGGCCCGATGGAGTCCGAGATGAAGGCGGTCAAGATCGGGCCGGGCCGGAAGGCGTACGCGGGCATGCTCCTCTTCCGCACTGGCGCGCAGACCGAGGCCGTGGAGAAGATGACCGTCAGCCTCCAGGGCCGCGTCTCCAACGCCGATCCGGACAGCGGGCCGATCGAGGTCCCGCTGCCCGACGAGGCCAACTTCCTGAACATCGACGACAACCCCGCGGTCTCGTACTGGAACGTCAGCCGTGAGAAGGCCGAGAACTACATGTTCAACGCCGCCGGCGGCAACTGACCCTCGCCCGAAGACCGCTCCCGGCCTCCGACAGGTCGCAGCGAACACGGCTTGCGGCTTGCGGCGTCCTCGGTCTGCCCCTCGGAGGACGCCGCGTACCGGCCGCTCACGTCCTCTTTCTTCGGACGCGTCTCATTGAATGCGCCGGGCGATCCCGGTCGCCCTGCCCATCAGCCATTCGAGCGGCCCCCGCTGGAAGAAGCGGGACCAGAGGGTGGCGAGGACGGTGACGGACGCGATGAAGCCGAGCAGGATGTACAAGGGCGAGGCGGTCTGGCCTTCGGTGTTCAGGAGCCAGATGGCGACGATGTGGTAGACGTACGCCGTCAGCGACATCGAGCCGACCGCGATGACGGGCTTGGCCAGGCGACGCAGCGCGGGGAAGGCGTCCATGGCGGCCAGGCACGCGGTGATCACCAGGATCGCCACACCGGTGGCGGCCACGATGGACAGGGTCGCCTCGCTGTGAGGGGCGGCGGCCAGCATCCCGGCAGGGGTGTCGCCGAAGACGCCGATGCTGTCGGGTGATACGGACGGCACGGACGATCCGGACGACATGCCCGATCCCTGTTCGGCTTTCCGGACGGCCTCGGCGGCACCGGGTACGAGACGCACCGCCAGCCAGGAGCCGCCGTAGCCGGTGACGGCGAGGGCGACGCCGGTGAGGGCCAGGCGTATCCGGACGGCCGTGGCGGCCAGGTCGCAGCGGGCGACAGCCATACCGGCGATGACGAACGGGCCCCAGGTCAGGGCCGGATAGCCACCGGTGAAGAACAGCGAGACGGGGCCGTCGGCCTGGCCGTAGGAGAGGAATACGCGGCCGCCGACCACCGGCTTCAGCGCGTACAGCAGCTGCGGGCCCACCAGGGCCCAGCCCACCGCGATCAGCGCCAGCGGCTTGGTGCCCAGCCGGTACAGCGGCAGCACGAGCAGGAAGAACAGGCCGTAGAAGGCGAGGATCGGCACCACCGGGGTGCCGGTCGAGGTCAGGGCGGTGCCCAGGGCAATCAGCATCACGGCCCGGATGATCACCTTGGCGACGGCCTGGCGGCCGGCCAGACCGGTCTTCGGTGTGCGGCGCCCGGTGATGAGGGCGACCGCGAAGCCGGCCAGCACGGCGAACAGGGCGGAGGAGCGGCCTTGCGCCAGCTCCATCAGGTAGCCGATTGCACCGTCCTGGCCGGGGGCGGGGCCCACATGGACCGCGTACATGCCGAAGACGGCCAGGCCCCTGGCCAGGTCCAGTCCGACCAGTCGGCCCACGCCGGGCGCGCCCGGCGTGGGCTCACGGCGCTCGTCCGCAGGGGACGCCGCATCGGCCGGGGGCAGCGGAGAGTCTGCGTACTGTGTCATGCCACTCAGGCTGGAGACGGGGCCGATCATGGAGTATCCGGCAGAAGGCTGTGATGTCCCCGCCGACTGGAGGGTGCTACCCCGCCGTGTGGCTGGAGCTGCCGTCCGCCAGGCCGCCGAGGCTCTGCGTGGCTTTAGGGTCGAGTCGGCATGGACCGGACGGCATGGATGAAGGTGAGGCGGAGCGCGCGTGAACCGGGTGGTGCGGGTGGTGGTGGTGGACGACGAGGCACTGGTCCGCTCGGGCTTCGGGCTCATCCTGGGCGCGTCCGAGGACATCGAGGTCGTCGCGACCGCGAGCGGCGGCGACGCCGTGGCGACCGTCCGCCGGGAGCGGCCCGACGTGGTGCTGCTGGACATCCGGATGCCGGACGTCGACGGACTCACCGTCCTGCGCGAGCTGCGGACGATGCCGGACGCTCCGGTGGTGGCGATGCTGACCACGTTCGACGCCGACGAGTACATCCTGACCGCGCTGCACTCCGGCGCGGCCGGTTTCCTCCTCAAGGACACCGAGCCGGAGCAGCTGGCCCACCTGGTGCGCACCCTGGCCGCGGGCGGTGTGGTGCTGTCCCCCAAGGCGTCGCGGACCCTGCTGCACAGCCACCCCCGCGCCGAGGCCGCCGTCGACGAGGAGGCGGTCCGCGTCCGGCTGCTCACCGCCCGTGAGCGCGATGTCCTCGTCCTGGTGGCGGAGGGGTTGTCGAACGCCGATGTCGGGGCGCGCATCCACCTGGGTGCCGGCACCGTGAAGGACCACGTCAGCGCGATCCTCACGAAGCTGCGGGTGACCAGCCGGGTGCAGGCCGCGCTGCTGGCGCAGCGGGCCGGGCTGCTTGACGAGCGCCCGCATCCGGAGGCCGCTCGATGAGCCGGGCACGCGCTCTGTGGGAGCGGGTTCCCGCGCCGGTGGTCGACCTCGTCCTGGTGGCGGTGGCGGCCGTGGACGTATGGCTGACCCTGTGGGACGACACGCGTCCCGGTGTCGCGCCGGCCGCGCTCGGCTGTGCCGCGCTGGCCTTCCGGCGCAGGTTCCCGCTCGGCGTCTTCCTGCTCACCCTGCCGATCGTGCTGGCGCAGCCGGTCGCCGTCGCTCCGCTCGTGGCGCTGTTCACCCTGGCCGAACACTCCCGCAGCCGTCCTCTCCTCGCGGGGTGCGTCGCCCTGACCGCCCTGACCGCCGTCGCGGGCAGCGTTCCGTGGCCTCTGGCCGGTTTCACCGAGGTCGGCCGGACCATGACGCTGATCGACCTCGTGTACAGCCTGGCCACCGCGGCCGCCCCCGTCCTCTTCGGACAACTACTCCAGGCGCACCGGGACTTGGCGCGTCGGCTGACCGAGATCGAGGCGGCCAGGGAGCACGAGCGGGCCCTGCACGCGCAGGCCGTGCTCGCCCGCGAACGTGCCCAGCTGGCCCGCGAGATGCACGATGTGGTCTCCCACCAGGTCAGCCTGATCGCCGTACAGGCCGGAGCCATGCAGGTCGCCGCCCAGGACCTGAACGCCAAAGAGGCCGCTCGCACGATCCGTTCCCTGAGCGTCACCACACTCGACGAACTGCGCACCATGGTCACGCTGCTGCGCGCCTCCGGCGGCAACGCCACCGAGCTGACGCCTCAGCCCACCCTGGCCGACCTGCACAAACTCGTGGAGTCCAGCGGCACTCACGCACAGCTGAAAGGTGAACTCCCGCCCACCGTAGGCACACCGGCCCAACGGGCTCTCTACCGCACGGTCCAGGAAGCGCTGACCAACGTCCGCAAGCACGCCCCCGGCGCCACCGCCTGCGTCGAACTGTGGCAGGACGGCGACACCGTCGGAGTGACCGTCGCCAACACCCCGCCCACACGTCCCTCTCTGTCCCTCCCCGGTTCACAGCACGGTTTGGTCGGCCTGCGGGAACGGGCCGACATCCTGCACGGCACCCTGGAGGCGGGCCCGACCGTGGAGGGCGGCTACCGGGTGCGGCTGCGGATTCCCCTCAGCGCAGACTGAGACCGACCAGGACCTGATGCCGGCCCGTCGGCTGCGCCGGCTCACCAGACCCGCCGCTCGAGCTCCGTCCGCCCCGCTTCGGGGGCCTTCCGCAGACGTGTGGCCTCGACGTCCGGTCGGCAGGATGCGGCTCCCAGGAGCGCGTCGGCACAGCGCACGATGCCGGAAGGACACGTCCTCGAAGCGGACTCCGCCGGTCGGCGGGGTGGTACCCGCCGACCGGCGGGGCCGTTACCGAAGCCTGCCGGATGGTCCGCCCCCTGACGTCCACGCGAGATTCTCCGTATGACAAAGTCGCAGCCGCTGCAGGAGACGTCAGCTCCGCAGGAGCACTCGCCTCCGCACCCCCGGACCTCCCCCGAAAACGCTGTGCCGGCCTCGCCCGGTCCTTCGATGGGACGCCTCGTCGGGGTGGACCTGGCCCGCGCGCTGGCCGTGTTCGGCATGTATGTCGTGCACATCGGCCCCGCGCTGTCGGCCACGGACGGCGCCGACAGCTGGGTCCGGTACATGGCGGACGGTCACTCGTCGGTCCTGTTCGCCGTCCTCGCCGGGTTCTCGCTGATGCTGCTCGCCGGCCACCGGGAGCCGAAGACCGGCCTGGCCGGCCGGCAGGCGAAGGCCAGGATCGCGATCCGCGCCGTGGTCCTGCTGGCACTGGGCACCGTGATGGCGATGGAATACGGGGACGTGGTCATCCTCGCCTTCTACGGGGTCTACTTCCTGCTGGCCCTGCCCTTGGTGCGACTGCGGGCCAGGACGCTCGCGATCATCGCTTTCGTCCTCGCGCTCGTCACACCACAGCTGTCGTTCGCCCTCCGCTCGCTGCTGACCGAGTCGGTCCAGCAGAGCATCAACGCCTACGACCCGCTCGAGCGGCTCAGTGACGTGGGAGTGCTCGATCTGCTGTTCACCGGCTTCTACCCGACGATCACATGGATTCCGTTCGTGATCGCCGGTATGGCGCTGGCCCGCCTCGACCTGTCCGCGACCGCCGTCCAGTGGCGCCTGGCCGCGTTCGGCGCCGCCCTCACCGTGGCCGCGTACGGCATGTCCTTGCTGCTGGCCGGCAAGGACGCGTTGAGGAGCACGGCGGAAGACGGGCCGTCGTCCGGCGGCTCCGGGTCGATGCCCCTCGACAGCGGGTCGCTCGAGACCGCTTTTCCGGTCTCGTCGCTCTTCACGGCCGGGCCGCACAGTGGCACCACGTTCGACATCATCGGCAGCGTGGGCGTCGCGATCCTCATGATCGTGGGCGCGACGGTGGCGATGGACCGCCTGCCGCGACTGCGCCGCCTGGCCAAACCGGTCGTCGCCGTGGGCACCATGTCCCTGACCGCCTACGTCGGCCACTTCGTCATACAGGGCCGGTTGCCCGGGCTCGGCGCGACCTACGACGAGGAGTCCTGGGTGACGCTGCTCATGTTCGTCCTCGGGGCGATCGTGTTCGCCGGGATCTGGTCCCGCTTCTTCCGCCGCGGCCCCCTGGAGTACCTGCTCAACGCCGCCACCAAGCCGGCGAAGCACATCCGATGAGGCTTCCCCTTCCACCGCGCAGAGGCTCCGCACGCTCCGGTTCCAGGTCAGTCGGTACGCGCATCCGGTGCCGCATCAGCGGCCGGACCGGCGCGGAGCATGGCCCTGTAGAGGGCGTCATGCTCGGGTGAGGGGGGCAGGGTGCCGCGGGCGGGGGCCTCGAAGGACTGGATGAACAGGGCGACGACGCGGCGCCAGGCGTCGGGGGCGGCGTCGCCGGTGGCGTTGACGACACCGGCGTTGGCCATGTGCAGCAGCACCAGGTCCGAGGAGTCGAAGTCCTCGCGCAGCCGGCCCGTCGCCTTGGCCCGGCCGATGAGCTCCACCATGCCCTCATAGGCCTCGTTGCGCCGCCGCTCCAGCGCCTTGGCGGTCGGGAAGGTCGTGATGAGGACGTCGGCGAAGCCGCTGTCGGCGGCCTGCATCGCACAGGCGGTCTCGATGTAGCCGACGAACCCGTTCCAGGGGTCGGGGTCCTCCAGGGCGACGGCGACGGCATCGGCGTAGGCGCCCATGCGGTCGATGAAGACGGCGTCGACCAGCTCCTCCTTCGTGGGGAAGCGGCGGAACATGGTGGCGATCCCCACCCCCGCCTCACGGGCCACGGAGGCCATCGAGGCACCCAGACCGTCACGCGCGAACACCTTGCGCGCGGCGACGGTGATCCGCTCCCGGTTGCGCTCGGCGTCACTGCGCAGGGGCTGGCCGGCGGGGCCGTCGGGATGCTCGGTGGCAGGGGTCATACCGGGGAGTCTAGCAATCGGATTGCCCTATCCATTTTTGGTGGTACGGTGACAGCAGCGAATCGGAGCGGCTTATCCGGATCTCGATATGGATAGACCTATCCGGATGGCTTTCCTCCTTCGACCAGCTTTTTGGAAAGGATCGCTGGGACCAGCATCGCCATCGTTGGAGCCGGCCCCCAGCTGGGCCTGGCCATCGCCCGCACCTTCGGCTCCCAGGGCTTCGACGTCGCCCTGATCTCCCGTAACCGCGAGAAGCTCGACGGTCTTGTCGGCGAGCTCGCCGCCGACGGCATCACCGCCGCCGCGTTCCCCGCGGACGTGCTCGACCGCGAAACGAGAGCGTGGCTCCCCGGGGCCAGAACGTCACGCCGAAAGGACGGTCCCACGTCGTTCCCGTCGTTGTCGGCTTCGACGCCGACTCCGACACCCTGCCGAGCATCGAGGCGGGCGCAGGTCAACTGCTCAGGGACGCCCCGCGCGACGAGCACGGACTCGCGCGGCCGCTCTGGAAGACCTCGATCGCCCGCCACCACGCCGCTCCCGTCTGTCGTTGCACATGCTGTAGTTGAAGGCCGTGCGTGCAAGGCTCAGCGGACGGTCCAGCTGCGATGGTTGGTGTCGATCATGGACTGGACGAGGCCGGAGCCTGTGCCGGCCTCTGCCGTGGACGACCCGCGGCTGCCAGCGGGGTTCGCGGTGGAGCCGAAGTCGGACGACTGCCGGGGTGCTTCGTGCCCGGTACGGGGACGAGCGGTTTCTGATCGTTCGCGGCGCGGCACCAATGTGACAGTGGCGTTCACGGAGATCACCTCCCGGGTGCCTCGGCTCAGCAGCTGACTGCAACAGCTTGGCAGTCCGCCTCGTCTCGCTGTCCGGCCTGGCCCTTCACTGCGGCGTGGGCGGCCGGTCGGTCAGGGCATTTCCTGAGTTGATGATGTCGCGGAGCTTGGATCGTTGAGTGATGCCGAGTTTGGGGAAGCTTCGGTACAGGTGTGAGGAGACGGTTCGGGGCGAGAGGTAAAGCCGTTCGCCGATCTGGGGGTTGGTGAGGCCTTCGGCGGCGAGCTGGAGGAACTGGCGGGTGCGGGGCGAGAAGCCCTGCAGGGCGTCGGCGAGCTCGTCGGGCACCACCAGGAAGTCGGGGGTGTTGCCAGGGGTCAGCGTCGCGACGTACTCCGAGCGGTGGCCGCGGCCGCCGGCCAGCGCGACGGTGTCCACGACGGCGGGGGCGATGGTCAAGCCAGTGCAGTCGACGACGATGGCGTTGTCGTCCCCCGCCGCGGTGATGATGCCGGGGCCGACCCCCACGACCAGGGAACCGACGAAGAGGAGGTCGGCGCCGGTCATGGTCCCGATCAGCGGGTCCATCGTCAGGATGCGGGCGTTGGTGAACAGGACAGGACGCCCCTCGTCGTTCGAGAGGATCTCGTCGAGGCACTCAGGGTTCCAGCCCACGGTGGCGGTGGCGGTGGTGTCGGTGATGCTCATTGCATGCTCCTCGGTGGAGTCGCCTCGCCGGTTTCCCCACTGCGCGAAGTGAGCGCCGGTGCAGGTCCGAGGCGAGTGTTCGGCAGCTACGGCGGCTGCCTGACCACCAGGTTCGTCGCGCGGTGGAATCGGAACCAGGCCGCGGTGTCCCCAGGTGTCGCGCACCCAGGATCCGAGCCGCCGCGTGCGACGGAGGGGGCATGGGGCGGTCTCGGACGGCCCGCGCCGCTGGCGTACCGCACGAAGGGCCCCGTCGGTCGCCAGGGGGCATGGGGCGGTCTCGGACGGCCCGCGCCGCTGGCGTACCGCACGAAGGGCCCCGTCGGTCGCGATGCTGGGTGCGGCACCCAGGAAGCTCTCACCTGGGGAGACGGCGGCCTGGTTGCCACCGGCCGCCGGGGCGATCGTAGAGCCATGACCAGCAACGACACGCCCCGCGCCCCGCACCCGTACGTCGGAATGTGGGTGACCGCCGACGGCTTCATCCGCCAAGAACTGCTTCCCAACGGCCGCTACGACGAGGCCCGCGGCAACCACCGAAGCGCCTACACCGGCAGCTACACCGTCACCGGCGACCACATCGACTACGTCGACGACACCGGCTTCACCGCCACCGGCGACGTCCGCGACGGCGTTCTCTTCCACGAGCACCTGGTCCTCTACCGCGAGGGCGACGAGCACGCCCGGCAGTGAGCCTGACCATGGCCAAGGTCCACCTGCAGGTGACCGCCTCCGCCATCCCGTGTGGGCCCGCATCGGCGACTGTTCTCTCCGCGCGAGCGGACACACTGGGGACTCAACCCGGCTGGATGGCAGCAGGCCACTGAGGACCTGCCCTACCAGGACACCTGCCCCGGATGATCCCCGTCCCGAGGCTAGTACTCCGGCCGTAGATCGTGATCTTGATGGTGAGGGGCGTCGAGGCGGCAGGTGTCCAGCGTGGATCATCTCGCCCGAGATCGCCCATGCCGTCGCGGGCGTCGGCTCCTTCTCCGTCTACCCGAGTTCACGGCGACGGAGGGCGTCCCTTATCTCGCTGAGCTTCGCGGTCGTTGCCGGGGTCCGCTCCTGTGCTTGTTCGGCGAGTCGGAGGGCATCGTCGATCTCGCTGAGCTTCCTGGAGGACAGGACGGCCGCCCGCTCTATCAGGTCGTCCCGGGACACGGTGGTCAGCCACGTGCACGGGGTGAAGCCTGGACGCGGGAACGCGAGCCGCAGCACGCCTTCGAGCGGCAGCCCTTCACCGGCGCCGACCGTCACTTCGATGCCCAGACCGCTGATGTCGAGGCCCGCCGGAGCGACGACCTGCATCACCTGGAACCCGGACGCGTCGTCTCCTGACAGCAGTACGACCAACCTCCGCTCGTCGAACTGGACCCACCAGACCTCGCCACGTTGCACAAGCCCTCACCTCGAGTGTTCCTTCGGGCAGTTTTCTGTACGGGCAGTTTCTCCCGCACCGCGGTCGGGCGGCAGCCCCGTGATCCAAGGGACGCGCAGCACCCTGATCGCCTGCCGCCACTCCCCCACCCACCACAGAAGCGTCGGGCAGGATGGCGCCGAGGCAGCCACTTCCGATTCCCTCGTCCTGCCAGCGTCCCGAATTGGGCGCCCAGCCACTCGCAGAGGCCACATGCGGCGACTTCCCCGACCGTGCGCCAAGACATCCGTGCAGGTCAGACGGGTCGATCCGCGTCAGCCCTGTGCAGTGCTTGTCGGTCTGTTCCTGTCCTTGTGGCCCCTCAATGGCCTCTGGGCGTCGATGAGTTGGACGCTTTCCACAGCAGCATCCGCGACCGCCCAGTTCAGCCAAGAGGATGGAACCTTCACACAGCGGAGTCCCCTACCGACGCGATAATGCTCCACCCCTGTGCCGAGGTGGATCATCATCCCTGACGTCACAAGGCGAATCTGTCCACCGGACTGCGCAGGACCTGGGCGCAGCCTGTCGACCGGGTCAGCCGAGGACGTAGCTCTCGTCACCGAAGTCAGCGACGATCTTCAGCTTGCCGCCGAGCGCCTTGACGTAGGCAGCGAGGGTGTCGACCTCGCTGCGCCCCGGTGCGCGCAGGAGACTGCGGGTGGGCCCAGGTGTGCGGAATACCTCACCCGGCCGGGGGCGGAGCCTCCGCGGTCACGGTTGCTTGTCGGCTTGACCGGCGGTCACAGCTCCTGCGCGTAGGTGTCCTGGTACGCCGCCCTCCCGCCGAACACATTCAGGGCGATGTGGCCATCGGCGTACGTCGTGTCCGTCACGTCGATGATCCGTGTGCCGTTGAGGAACACCTGGATGCGGTGGCCCTCGGCGAGGATGCGGACGGGGTACGTCGTGCCGCGGCGGACCAGGGCCGGGACGCGGGCGAGGGCGGCGCCGTCGTCGAAGAAGCCGTTGGCCTTGGCGACCAGGCGGATCACACGCAGGTCGGGGTCGATGTTGAGGCAGTAGGCATCGGTGGCGTCGGAGGAGGCGCGCCAGAGGAGGGAGAGGGCACCGCCCGTGTCCGGGTCGGGGCCGCCGAGCCGGACCAGGGTGGTGAGGTCCAGGTCCGCCGCCGTGCGGGCCGAGATCGCGTTGGAGTCCTTGTCGAAGCTTGCGGCGCGGCCCGCGCTGTCCGTCGACCAGCCGCCGGCGGGAGTGATCGTCAACTTGCCGAGGTCCGAGCGGAATTCACCACCGGTCGGGGCGGCCACCAGCGGCTTCACCCGGTCCACCAGGCGGAAGGTGCTGTCCAGCCTGTGCACCTTGAGCGAGTCGATGTGTGCGGTGCCGCCCTTGGCGTAGAAGGCCATGCCGTCGGCGTCCGGGCCGGGGAAGATCAGGCTGGTCACGGCGGCCTGTCCGTCCGCGCCGAATGCCTCGACCGATGACGAGTCGACGAACACGCGCAGGGTCAGGCGGCCGCCGGTCGTCTTCATCGGCGCGGTGGTGCGGCCCGCGAAGTACTGCGTGAAGTCGCTCAGACCCGATGCCGAGCGGTCCACGAACAGCTCCTGCGCCTCGGCGTCGTATCCGACCGTCGTGTGCTGGTCGCTGTCGGTTCGGAGGCGGAAGCCGATCTCCGTTGCGGTGCCGAGGGTGATCTCGGCCTCGATCTCGTAGGCAATGCCGGTGACGCCCGCGAGCGGGTTCGCGGAGTCGGGGCCGGCGGCGAGGTTCTTGCGGGCCGTGGTGGACGTGCGCAGCGTGACCAGCTCCGGGACCGGGCGTTGCGCCAGGCGTACGCCGTCGGCGGTGTCCGTGAGGGTCAGTTCTCGGGGGATGCTCAGCTGGCCGTTCCAGGCGCCGGTCGGGGCGCTGAAGGGGTAGTCCCAGTTGCTCATCCAGCCGAGCCAGACGCGGCGGTCGTCGGGCAGGCCGTAGAAGGACATGGCGGCGTAGTAGTCACGGCCGGAGTCGGCGCGCAGGACCGTGCCGGCCTTCTGGTCGGGAGTGAAACCGGTGCCGTTCCACTCGCCCGTGAAGTACTGGGCGGCCGAGCCGTTCGTGGCGCGTACGGCTCCGGTGCTCAGGGTGAGGACCCACTTCACCTTGTCCCTGTCGCCGTCGACCGGCAGCGGGAAGAAGTCGGGGCACTCCCAGACGCCCGGCGTGGCCCAGTCGCCGTAGCCGAAGGAGCTGACCTGGCTCCAGGTGAGGAGATCGGTGGAGGTGAAGAAGCGGATGTGGTCGCCGCCGGAGACGACCATCAGCCACTGGTCGTGAGCCTCGTCGCGGATCACCTTCGGGTCGCGGAAGGTCCAGCCGGCGTCGGGGCCACCCGGGTTCTGCACGGCCGGACTCGAGCCGCCGTGCCACTGCCACGAGCGGCCCTTGTCCCTGCTGTAGGCGATGCGCACGCCGGCATTTCCGCCCGGCTTGTCCGGGTGATAGCTCGTGTAGTACGCGATCAGGCCCGAGCCGCCGTCGAAGAGGCCGGAGGTGTCGTCCGCGTCCACGACCGCCGAGCCCGACCAGCAGTTGCCGTAGGTGTTCCAGGGCAGGGCGATCGGCAGGGCCTGCCAG
Source organism: Streptomyces sp. NPDC088157 (assembly GCF_044741545.1). Lineage (NCBI taxonomy): Bacteria > Bacillati > Actinomycetota > Actinomycetes > Kitasatosporales > Streptomycetaceae > Streptomyces > Streptomyces sp. NPDC088157. The sequence goes on along the minus strand of NZ_JBIUSU010000001.1, from coordinate 730,777 downwards.
TGGACGAGGTCCGTGCTCACCGCGTGCGCCCAGCGGCCCTCGTCCTGGTGGAAGAGGTGGTACTCGCCGTCGTAGTGAACCAGGCCGTTGGGGTCGCTGGTGGAGCCGGTGAGCTGGGAGTAGTGGTACGTCGGGCGGTACGGCTCGGTGAAGTAGCCGGCGGTGCCGGTGACCTCGACGTACTGGAAGTACGACCTCCCGTGTGCGGCCGTGGTGCCGACGGTGGCGCCCGTGGTGCGGGACACGCGGGTTTTCAGCGCCCGTACGCCGTCCACGTACACCTCGATCGTCCTGCCCGTCGCGCGGGCCTCGACGCGGTAGGTGCCGCCGGACGCGATGCGCCGGACCGGGCCGGAGGCGGAGGCGAGGCGGGCGCCGGAGGAGCGGTCCAGCAGGACGACGGTGTTGCGGCCGGCTTCCAGGCGGGCTTCGTAGCCGCCGGAGCCGTTCGCGGACGCGCGCAGGACGAGGCCGGCCGAGGAGGAGTGGCCGCCGGGTGTGATGTCGGCTCTCGCCACCAGGTCGCCGTCGGTGAAGGGGGCGGTGCGCAGGCCGTTCTCGCCGCGGATGCCACGAAGGTCGGGGGTCCAGGTGCCGGAGCGGGCCGTCCAACCCTGGAGCCCGGTGGCGAGGTCTGCGGCGGCGATGTTCTCGAAGGAGACTGCTCCGGCCGATGCCGTGACGGCGAGTCGGCCCTTCGTGTGGGTGGAGTCCTGGGCGGTGATGACGGGGCTGTAGCCGTCGGGAGAGAGGAAGTTGGTCTGCCAGTGCACGCGCAGTTCGTCGCGTTCGGCTTCGACGCGCAGGCGGTAGACCGTGTCGGCCTTGATCGTGGTCGCGTACGTGCCGAGGGTGACGTTGCCGTCGATGCGGTAGAGCCTCAGCCTGCCCTGGTCCGCGTCGACCTGGACGCCGTAGCCGTGCGTGGCCGTGGCGTCAGCGCGTACCAGCAGTGAGGCGATGGCGGAAGCGTCGTGCAGGAGCAGGTCGGCCTGGAGCGCGGTGTCGTACGCCCTGGTCGTGGTGATGGCGCGGGCGGTAACTCCCTGGGTCGGGGCCGCGCGCCAGCCCAGCGGACTCGCCGTCCAGGTGCCGCCGCTCGTGGACCAGCCAGTGAGGTTGGTGGTGACCGAAGAGAGGGAGGGCGGGCCGAAAGTGACCGTGCCGCCCTGGGCGAGCAGGCCCACCGAGCCGGTGTCGTGGCGGTGGTCCTCGGTGTGGAGGAGCCGCTTGCCGTCAACACGCACCGTCAACTCGGCTCCGTCGACTGCCACTTCGAGGTCATAGAGCTTTCCTGCCTGCGCGCCCGGAAGTGGAGCGGTGGCGAGTGTGTCGCCGCCGGCCAGGTCGTAGAGCCATATGCGGGCGCGGCTGGGGTCGAGGGCGACCGCGTATCCGGTCGAGCCGTCCAGGGCGGCCCGGAACACCAACGCGCCTACGGCGGAGGCGGATTGGGGCGTGACGCGGGCCGAGTACGTGCCCTTGGCCGCGAGTTGCTGCTCGGACAGGGCGAGGGCGGGCCCGCGACGGCCGGCGGTCGCCTTCTGGCCGCCGTCGGAGGTGCGGGTCCAGGTGCCGGTGACGGGGACGGGGTCGGGAATCGGGGTGGCGGCGGGGGTCGCTCCGGCGGCGCTCGGGGTGGCGGCCTGTGCTGCGGGGAGGATGCCTCCGAGAGGCAGCAGGGTGGCGGTGGTTCCTCCGGCGAGCAGGAGGGTACGGCGGGACACGCTCATGGCAGCTCCTGAGGAGAGCAGGGGAGGGTGGGCCACGGGCCGGGGAGACGTCCACCCCGCGCTCCGTGGTCGTGGGTAAGACCGTCACGGCCACAGCGGCCGGGGTCCGTCGGTGAAGGCCGACGCCATCTGCCAGGCGTCGAACCGCTCCAGGATCACGTCGCCGTCGGCACCGATACCGACGCCCACTGCCTCGTCCGGGCGAGTGGGGTAGATGCGGGCTGTCAGGGCGCGTCCGTTGGCAAAGATCTCCAGGGCGGAGTGGTCGACGAGGACCCGCAGGTCGACCCGCCCGTCGGAGTCCAACGGCAGCTCGCCGTAACGGGGTTCGGTGTCGACCGTCGGGTCGAGGCTGCTGGCCTCGCGGCGCAGGCGGAGCGTGCCGCTCGCTCCGTCGGGCGCCCTGCTCACCTCCACCACCGTGCCTTCCGCGCCGTCCGGTGTCTCGCGGAGCACGAGCCGGGCGGTCGCTCCGGGAGCGAGACGCAGGGTCGTCTCGATGTCCAGCTGGTCCCCGCGTACGGCGGGCAGCCGGGTGTACGGGTCGGCCAGCCGGCCCGGAGCCACCTCTACGCACTCCCGCCGCAGCCCGGTCAGCTCCGGCACCGGGGCCTGGTGCAGGCCGCCGTCCGTGGCGAGCGTGACGGCCCTCGGCAGGGACATCACGCCGCACCAGCCGGCCTGCGCGTTCGCCTCGTCCGTCCGGCCCTCCTGGAGCCAGCCGAACATGATGCGGCGGCCGTGCTCGTCGCGGGTGGACTGGGGGGCGTAGAAGTAGCGCCCGCCGAAGTCGAGGCGGTGGAGGGCGGTCGGGGTGAAGGTGTCGCCCTGGTAGCGGCCGGTCCAGTACAGGGGGTGGTGGGTGGTGCCCTCGTCCCAGGCGGAGAAGACCAGCGCGTCGGTGCTGCCGGCCTCCTCGTCCTCGCCGAGCCGGAAGAGGTCGACGCACTCCCACATCGTGCCGGTCCAGTCGAGCTCGCCCTTGTTCTGCGAGGCGTCGCCGGTCAGCAGGGGGCCGACGTAGCGCCAGGCTCGTAGGTCGTCGGACTCGTAGAGGAAAGCCGTCCCGCCCACGCCCCGCACGCCCGAGCCGATCAGCTGGCGCCAGATCTTCCCCTCCCGCCACACGCAGTGGTCGCGGAACGCCGTGATGTCGACGCCCTCCGGCGGGGCGGTGATGACCGGGTTGGCCGGGTCCTTCGTCCAGTACCTCAGATCCGTCGATCCCTTTGCCACGCACGGGAGTTCATGTCCGCTGTGCCTGCCCGAGTAGACGAGCGTGGGCACTCCGCCGTCGTCGACCAGGACGCCGGACCAGCAGCCGTCGCGGTCGGGGCCGGTGGTGCCGGGGACGAGGGCGACCGGTTCGTCGGTCCAGTGGACGAGGTCGGTGCTGGTGGCGTGGCCCCAGTGGATGCGGTGGTGGGCGGCGGCGAGCGGGTTGTACTGGTAGAAGAGGTGGTAGACGCCGTTCCAGTGGCTCAGCCCGTTGGGGTCGTTGAGCCAGCCGCCGGGTGAGGTGAAGTGGAAGCGGGGGCGGTGGGGGTCGCGCAGGGCGCGTTCGGCCAGACCCTCGGCGGTGTGGCTGCCGGAGGGGAGGGTGAGGTCGTGGTTCATGCGGCGGTGGTCTCCGCTTTCTCGGTGGCGTCGGTGGCCTCGCCGTCCGGCCGGTCCGTGGCTTTCAGGACGCGGCGGGCGATGTCGGAGGCGGGTGCGCGCAGATGGCAGCGCACCCAGTGGGGCTGTCCGTCGTCCTCGCCGACGATGTGGCGGACGGGCTCGGTGCGGCTGCACGTGCCGTCGTCGCCGTAGGGGCAGGACGTGGGGTTGAGGATCGCCTCGCGGTGCTTGGCGCGCTCGACGGGGTCGTAGCTGCCGGCCCGTTCGGGGTCGGGTACGGCGGACAGCAGCAGGCGGGTATAGGGGTGGGCGGGGGCGTCCATGACGGCCAACGCGTCGCCGCCCTCGACGAGTTCGCCGGCGAACATGACCATCGTGGTGTCCGCGAGGTAGCGGGCGGAGCCCAGGTCGTGCGTGATGTAGAGCATGGCGATGTTCCGCTCGTCGCGCAGGCGCCGCATCAGGTTGAGCACGCCGACGCGCACGGAGACGTCCAGCATCGACGTCGGTTCGTCGGCCAGGATGAGGCGCGGCTCCACGGCCAGCGCGCGAGCGATGGAGACGCGCTGACGCTGGCCGCCGGAGAGCTCGTGCGGGTAGGACTGGAGCATGTCCACGGTCAGACCGACGGTTTCCACCAGCTCGCGCAGCGCCTCCGGTGTGGCGGAGTGGCCGTGCAGGACGAGGGCCCGGGTGAGGAAGTGCTCGATGCGGTGGACGGGGTTGAGTGAGCCGAAGGGGTCCTGGAAGACCATCTGGACCTTGCGGCGGTACGCCCGTGACACCCGGCGCCGCTCGGTGCGCAGGATGTCCTCGCCGTCGAGCAGTACCTGTCCGGCGGAGGGCTGTTCGAGGCGGGCGAGGCAGCGGGCGATGGTGGACTTGCCGCTGCCCGACTCGCCGACCAGGGCGGTGATCCGGCCGGCCGGCAGGTCGAAGGACACGTCGTTGACGGCACGGACGCGGCGCCGGGAGAAGACCGTGCCGACCTGGAAGTCCTTGGTCAGACCGCGTACGGACAGCAGGGGTTCGGTCATCGGGGGGCTCCTTCAAAGCTGCGGGCCACCCAGCGGCCGGGCGCGATCTCGCGCAGGTCGGGGATGTTCATGGAGCAGTCCGAGCGGTCCTCGGGACAGTTGACGTGGAAGCCGCAGCTGTCGGCGGTGCGCGGGGCGTCGAAGAGGCCGGTGAGCTCCTGGCGCGGGCCGGTCAACGGCGGGAAGGCGTTCATCAGCGCCTCGGTGTAGGGATGGAGCGGTCCCGCGAACAGGTCCTTGGCGTCGGCGAGTTCGACGATCCGTCCGCCGTACATCACGCCCATGCGGTCCGACAGCTCGATCATCAGGGACATGTCGTGTGTGATGAAGAGGATGGAGAAGCCCAGCTCCCGCTGGAGGTCGCGGATCTGCGCCATGATCTCCTGCTGCACGACCACGTCGAGCGCGGTGGTCGGCTCGTCCATGATCAGCAGCCTTGGCTTCAGGGCCACGGCCATGGCGATGACCACGCGCTGGCGCATACCGCCGGAGAGCTGGTGCGGGTACGCCTTCAGTCTTCCCGGGTCGATGCCAACCAGCTCCAGCAGCTCTCCGGCCCGCTCCCGCGCGGCCCGCTTCTTCATCCGCTCATGGGTGGTGAAGATGTCGACGATCTGCTCGCCGATGGTCAGGACGGGGTTGAGGGAGTTCATCGCCGATTGGAAGACCATGGCGATCTCCCGCCACCGGAAGGCGCGCAGCTCCCGTGTGTCCAGGGCGAGAACGTCCCTGCCCTGGAAGCGGATGCTGCCTGCGGTGATCTCCGCCGGGGGCTTGAGCAGCCGCATCACCGCGTTGGCGATGGTCGACTTGCCGCAGCCGGATTCTCCGGCGAGGCCGAAGACCTCTCCGGCGCCGATGGAGAAGGAAACGTCGTCGGCGCCTACGACGGTGCGTCCGTCGCCGCGGTATTCGACGCGCAGGCCGTTCACCTCAAGTACGGGTTCCATGGCTCAGCCCCTCCTCTCACGGCGGGCACGGCGGTTGCGCAGCCTGGGGTTGGTGATCTCGTCGACCGCGTAGTTGACCAGCGCGATGGCGAAGGCGACGAGGGCGATACACAGTCCGGAGGGGACGAAGGCCCACCACGCGCCGGTCATCAGCGCGCCGTCGTTGCTGGCCCAGTACAGGTTGGTGCCCCAGCTGACGACGCTGCTGTCGCCGAGGCCAAGGAACTCGAGGCCGGCCTGGGCGCCGATGCCGAAGATCACGCAGCCGAGCAGCGTGGTCATCACCACGGACGCCATGTTGGGCAGGATCTCGCGGAACATGATCCGCAGGGGGCGTTCTCCGGTGACGACGGCGGCGGCCACGAAGTCCTTGCCGCGGATCGACTTGGCCTGCGCACGCAGGACCCGGGCCGAGCCCGCCCAGCCGGTGACGACGAGGACCAGGATCACGGTGGAGGTCCCGGGCGGCAGGAACGCGGCCAGGATGATGAGCAGCGGCAGTCCGGGCAGCAGCAGGAAGATGTTGGTGACCAGGGTCAGCGCGTCGTCGACGACTCGGCCGAAGTACGCGGATACGAGGCCGACGACAATGGCGACCGCGGTCGCCACGAGCCCCACCGTGAACCCGACGAAGAGGGAGCTGCGCGCACCCCAGAGGGTGAGGGCGAGCACGTCCTGTCCTTTGGCGGTCATACCGAGCCAGTGCGCGGCCGAGGGGGCCTGGCTGCCCGTGGAGTTGATGAACGACGGGTCGCCGGGTGCCAGGACGGGTGCGAGCAGGGCGAGCAGTGCGAAGAGAGCGAGCAGGATCAGCCCGGCTATCGCCTTCTTGCTGTCGATGAGCTGGCGCAGCAGCCCGCGCCGGCGGGAAGCGCCCACGGGGGCCGTCGGCGTGGTGGCCGTGGCGATTTCGATGGCGGTCATGTCGGCAGCCTCCTCAGCGGACGCGGACGCGCGGGTCGAGGCGGACGTAGACGAGGTCGACGAGGAAGTTCGCGATCAGCACCGCCGCCGTGATCGTCAGGAAGATGCCCTGCATCAGCGGGTAGTCCAGACCCTGGACGGCCATCAGCAGCTGGTAGCCGATGCCGGGGTAGGCGAACACGACCTCGGTGAGCAGGGCGCCGCCGACAACGAAGCCGAGGGCCATGCCGAAGTTGGTGACGGAGGGCAGCAGCGCGTTGCGGGCGGCGTAGCGGAACATGATCCGCGAGGGGCTGAGCCCCTTCGCCTCGGCCATCGTGATGTAGTCCTCGGCCGCCGTGGCGATCATGGTGTTGCGCATGCCGAGCATCCAGCCGCCGATGGAGACCAGCACGATGGTCAGCCCAGGCAGCACCAGGTGGGTGGCGACGTTCGAGAGGAATTCACCGTTGAAGCCGGGGGTCAGCCCGACGTCGTAGGCGTGCCGCATGGGGAACCAGCCGAGGCTCACCCCGAACAGGTACAGCGCGCCCATCGCCAGCCAGAAGTACGGGAACGAACCGACGAAGATCAGCAGGGGCGGGAAGGCGGAGTCGAGGACGCCGCCGCGCCGCCAGGCGGCGACGATGCCGAGCAGGTTGCCGAGCACGGCGGCGATGACGAGCGAGACGCCCCCGAGGAGCAGCGTCCAGCCGATCTGCGAGCCGATCACCTCGGAGACCGGGGTCGGGAAGCGGGAGATGGAGATGCCGAGGTCGCCGGTGAAGACGCTCTTGACATAGGAGACGTACTGCTCCCAGAGGGGGCGGTTGTCGAGGCCGAAGAGTTTCCGCAGCTGGGCTATCTGGTCGGGCTGCATGGTGCCCTGGGCCTGCGCGAACATGCGTGAGACCGGGTCGCCCGGCATGAAGCGCGGGAGAACGAAGTTCAGGGTGATGGAGGCCCAGAAGGCGAGCAGATAGAACCCCAGGTTGCGCAGGATCAGACGCACGGGTCGTGCTCCCTGTCGGTGGGGGGGTGAACGTGTGGCTCGGTGCGCGGGGGCGGCCGTCCGGGGAGGCGGACGGCCGCCGGTCCGCGCTGGCGGTGTCAGCCCTTGACGGGCTTGAGCGAGGTGAGCACGAGGATCGTGCTGCCGTTGCGGTTGCCGAGGGTGGCGTACGGGTTCTCTTCGGTGGGCCAGCCGGTGAAGCGGGCGTCCGTGTACGCGCCCCACTCGGGGCCGGTGAACAGCGGGACGACGGGCGCGTCCTCGTTGTACAGCTCCTGCAGGCCGTTCATCTGCTCGCGCTGCGTCTTGTCGTCCGCTGCGGCGGCGAAGGCGTCGATGAGCTTGTCGGCCTTCTTGTCGCCGAAGCGGTGGTAGTTCTCCGTGGCCTGCTTGCCGACCGGCTGCACCATCTTGGTCGACATCACGCCGCGGAAGTACTCGTACGGGGTGGCGCCGTTGTTGCTCCACACGATGCCGGTGTCGAAGGTGCCGGTGTTGTACGAAGACGAGACCGCCGACCAGTCTGGCGTCTTCACGGTGGCGGTGACGCCGACCTTCGCCAAGTCCTGCTTGATGATGTTGGCGACCGAGATCCAGTCGGAGGAGGCGGAGCCGACGGAGATGTCGAGGGTGAAGTTCTTGCCGTTCTTCAGCTTCCGCTTGCCGCCGCTCTCCTTGTAGCCGGCCGCGTCGAGGGCCTTGGCCGCCGCGTCGGTGTCGTACTTCGTCCAGGTACAGGAGGCGGCCAGCGACGTGTCGCGCCACTTGTCGTAGGTGCGGGCCAGGCCGGTGCAGTCGGCGGGTTCGGCGTAGCCGTTCATGGCGACCTTGGTGATCTGGTCGCGGTCGACTGCCATGCTGAGCGCCTTGCGCACGGCCGGGTCGTTGAACGGGGCCTTGGTGGTGTTCAGCTGCCAGTTGATCATGGCGCCGGTGGCCGGGAACCAGTAGTGGTTGTGCTTCTTGTCCTTGGCGACGAAGGACTTCTCGATGTCCGGGATGAAGGACTGCGTCCAGTCCACTTCACCGTTGGTGAAGGCGATGTTGGCGCTGTCGTTGCCGGAGAAAGCGAGCATCTGGATGCCGGCGATCTGCTGCTTCGCGGGCTGCCAGTAGTCGGGGTTCTTGCGCAGCTCGTACGACTGGCTCTGGAACTTCTCGATCTTGGTGTACGGGCCGGTGCCGACCGGGTTCGGGTTGGTGAACTTCGCCGGGTCCTTCACCTTGGACCAGATGTGCTTCGGCAGGATGTAGTGGCCGCTGATCTCGTAGAAGGCGGGCGAGAACGCCTTGCTGAAGGAGAACTTCACCGTGTGGGCGTCGACCGCGGTGACCTTGTCCAGGTAGTCGAAGCCACCCAGCACCTTCTTCTGGAGCTCGAAGGTGTAGACGACGTCGTCAGCGGTGAGCGCCTGGCCGTCCGACCACTTGACGCCGTCGCGCAGCGTGAAGGTGAGGGACTTGCCGTCCTTGGCCTGCTCCCACTTGGTGGCCAGCCACGGCGTGTCCTTGGCATCCGCCATGCTGTGCACCGCCAGCGGCTCGTAGACCGCCTGGAGGGTCATGGGGGCGGCCTGCGGGGAGAGCGGGTTGAAGTTGCGCGTGAACGTCGCCAGATCCTCGCGCGGGATGGTGAGCAGCTGGTTGCCGGAGGTGTCACCGGCGCGGGCGGCGCCCGAGCCACCCGTACAGGCGGACAGGACCAGGGCCGCGGCGGCGGTCGCGGTGACCGCTCTCAGGACGGCTCGGGGCCGCCGTGAAGGTATGCGGGAGGGTGCCATAATGGAGACTCTTTTCCTCTCTTCAACACACAGGGCGAAGACGGGATGGGATTCCTCGGCGGACTGATTAGCGGTCAGACCGACGAGCGTTCGAGCAGCGGGCAGTCGATCGTCACCTGACGGGTGTCGAGCGGCTGCCCCGCTGCGAGAGCGGCGAGCATGTCGATGCCCTTGGTGCCCATGGCCTCGAAGGGCAGGGCGAGCGTCGTCAGCTTCGGCCGCAGATAGGCGGCGATGAGTTCCTGGTTGTCGAACCCCACCACGGCCACGTCGTGCGGGATGCGCAGCCCACGTTCCTTGATCGCGTCGTACGCGCCCATCGCCATCCGGTCGTTTCCGCAGAACAGCGCGGTCGGCCGGTCGCCGGCCGGGAGGTCAAGCAGTTCGCAGGCGGCGTCATAGGCGCTGTCGGCGGTGGCCCAGCCGGGGATGACGAGGGAGGGGTCGGGGATGATCCCTGCCTCGCGCAGGGCACGTTCGTATCCTTCGCGCCTGCCGATGGCGGCCGGAATCACCGGGTCGAGGTTGATGAACCCGATGCGGGTGTGACCGGCGTCCAGGAGCCGGCGGGTCGCCTTGTATCCGCCCGACACCTCGTCGGGCAGGATGCACGGCAACTCCCCTTCCGGGTCGTAGCAGTTGACGAGCACCGTCGGTACCTCCCGGGCAGCCTTGGGGAGCGTGACGGCGCGGTGCCAGGTCGTGGCGTACAGCAGCCCTTCGACCCGGTGCTCCAGCATCTGGTCGAGCGCGGCGGCCTCCTGGGCCGGATCGCCCTCGCTCGCGGCGATCAGCAGGAACCTCCGGTCACCCCAGGCGCGGCTCTGCGCGCCCGTGATCACCTCGCCCGCGAAGGGACCGGTCACGATCTCGGTGATCAGCCCGAACCACCCGCTGCGGTTCGCGGCCAGCGCCCGCGCCCCGGCGTTGGGCCGGTAGCCGAGCTCGTCGATCGCCTCCAGGATCCGCCGACGGGTCTCCTCGGGGATGGCGGCGCCGGGCTTGTCGTTGAGGACGAAGGAGACCGTGGTCCGCGAGACACCCGCATGGCGGGCCACATCGCTCATGGTCACGCGATGCGACTTGTTCGTGGCCACTTCCAGTCCCTTTCGGCCAGCCGAGGGCGAGACAACGCCTCCGGTTTCGCGCTTTAATAACGCGCGTTACTTCCTTGTGGCAGGGAAGTTACGTCCGTCTTGAGCGGCATGTCAATACCTGTGCAAGGGCTGCATCAGGCCACCGATCCCGGGGCCCTCGCGCCCGCACTCTTTCTGAGAGAGGCAGACAGTCACCATGGCCCGACCCCAGGCCCCCGTCAGTGTCACCGTCCTCGGCGAGTGCGTCGCCGACGCCTTCGCCGACCCCGCCCGATCCAGCTCCGATGAGCTCGCGCTGCGGGCCCTGCCCGGTGGCGGCCCCGCCAACACCGCCGTAGCCCTCGCCCGGCTCGGCACCCCCACCCGCTTCCTCGGGCGCTTCTCCACGGATGTCTTCGGAGCCCTCTTCCGTGCCCGCCTCAGCGCCTCCGGCGTCGACCTGACCGGCAGCGTGACCGCCCCCGAGCCCAGCACCCTCGCCGTCGCCGACCTCGACGAGACCGGCCAGGCCACGTACACCTTCTACACCGACAGCGCGGCCGACTGGCAGTGGACCGACGAAGAACTCGCCGCCACCGGGTCGGACAGCGCGGCGTGCCTGCACACCGGCTCCCTCGCACTGATACGCCAACCCGGCGGCACCCGCATCGAGGACCACCTCGCCAAGGCCCGCGAGCACGTCACCGTGTCCATTGACCCCAACGTCCGCCCCCTGCTCGTACCGCCCGCCGCCTACCGCGAACGGCTCCCGCACTGGTGTGCTCTCGCCGACATCCTCCGCCTCAGCGAGGACGATCTCGCGCTGCTGCTTCCCGGCGTCAGCCCCGAGGAGGCATGCGACACCTGGCACGCCGCCGGCGCGCGCCTGGTCGTGATCACTCTCGGCGGGCGCGGAGCCCTCGCCTCCCTCGACGGCCACCGCGTCACCGTCCCGACCCCGGCCGTGGACGTCGTCGACACCGTGGGGGCCGGGGACTCCTTCACCGCCGGCCTGCTCCATCGCCTCACCGCACTGGGACACCTGGGCGGCCGACTCGACGGACTGGGCTTCGAAGCCATCACCGACGCCTGCACCTTCGCTGCCCACGTTGCCGCCCTGACCTGCTCCGTACCCGGCGCAGACCCGCCCTGGGCAGAAACCTCCGCGATCTCCGTTCCCGCGATATCCGGACGCCGTCCGCTCGGCCGGCAGTAATCGGCGAGGACGTCCGAGGGGGGAAGTGTGCGGGTTCCTGCAATCCTGGATCCGGTGGTGTCGTAGAAGCGCAACGTTGCGCCGGAGGCCGGGGCGCTCGGCCGGCTGCGAAATACGGTAGGCCGTCGCACCACCGACGGTAAAACCTCGACACAACTCGAAGGTCAAGCCCCCATCGCCCAACCACCCGAACCTGCGCCCGGACGGACAGCCAGGACCCGTCCGGATGCGGGTTCGCCCGCCGGAACAGGTCTACCACCCGCACTGAAGGAGACCATGCCCTGATCCGAGGCGCTCGAAGACACGGGCGCCACTGCCCAGCCGCCGCACCTGTTCGCAAACAATCCACAGCTGGACAGGGCCTATTGGTGACCGTCCCACCGGTCTGACCAGTCGAACCACAGGGCTCTGCTCAAGAGGGGCGAGTAACCCTTCGGGGCGGTTCCCTCTTGGGGCAGTTTTCCCCGCCCCTGAACGTCATCACAGATCGAGCGATGCGAGGCCGACAGTGCCTCCATAGCGCGATGGCAGCCCATACCGCACAACCGGCAAATGGGACACCGAATCGCCCCGTAGACACCGTCGCCTGGACCTGACCGCGCCGTCCCGGCCCCTGTACGGCCCCTGGGTCTTGGCATCGCTCCTCAGAGCAGCCGCCCGGACCACGAGCGGCAACCGCGAACACCTACTTCACCGCAGGTCAAAGGGGTTATAGGTCCCCCAAGCACCGCCGGACCCAAACCCACGAGCAGCGGATTCAGTCCGTTCAGGCAAAGTTGACGCCCCGACATTCAAAAATGAACGTTTCCGCAGGTCAGGACCCTGCACAAGTGGGGCGGGTGGGACTCGAACCCACGGCCGACGGATTATGAGTCCTTTGAGGATCTTGGCGGCCCTTGTTCGTCCACGCTCATTCATGACGTTCTTGCAGGTCAGAAGAGGCGGGTCATGTCGACGCCCCTTCGCCTTTGTCAGTCTGTTCCTGTCCTTGTGTCCCGACTGCGTCCCGACACCGCCTGATTGGACAGGACCCACGGGCTTGGCAGGGCGTCGTACGAGTTCGGCGCGGGGCTCGAACCCTGCCGCAGCGGATTTTCTTTCCAGCGCCCATAGGCTCCGCCCCTGAAACGGGGCGGAGCCTATGGGTCCGTATTCGCAGGCCCAGACGTTGCCCAGTCAGCCATCGGTCGTGCCCCGATCGGCCCATCGAGACAGCCGGGACCCCTTCAGCCTGCCTACGCTTCAGGTGCGGTCGACGCCGGCACCGGTGCCTGTGGCGCAGGTGTCCGGGGTCACAGGACCCGCGAGGGCCGTCGCCTTCACACCGGCGCAGTGAGCTGTCGTCGTGAGAGTGCGGTCAGGCCGCGAAGGAGGCAAGCAGTTCGTTGTACTGCTTGGCGGCTGTGTTCAGGTCTTCGTCGGAGAGGCCGAAGGCGGTGCCGTACAGCTTGGCCATCGGCTGGATGTCGAACTGGCAGAGCCGCAGGGTGGCGTGCCAGTTGCTGAGGAGGGTCTCGATGGTGGCCTGGTTCGAGCCTTCGGGGGTGTAGTGGTCTGCGGGGACGCCGGCGGTGACGGCGACGACGGCCTTCTTGCCAGCCAGCTGCGAGGCAGAGCCGTCCATGGTGAAGGCCCAGCCGAGGGTGAAGACTTTGTCCTGCCACTGCTTGAACAGGGGGGTGGTGTTGTACCAGAACACCGGGTGCTGGAAGACGATCACGTCGTGGTCGGCCAGCAGTGCCTGCTCGGCGTCGACGTCGATCTGGAAGTCGGGGTAGGTGGCGTAGAGGTCGTGCACGGTGACATGGGCCAGCTCGCGGACGGCGTCAACCAGAGCCTTGTTGGCCTTCGACTGGGACAGGTCGGGGTGGCCTACGACAAGGAGAACCTTGGGCATGATGAGAGAACCTCTTCAGTGATCAGGGAAATGAATGAGCAGGTGCGGGCTAGCCGGGTGTGACGGGCCAGATTCGACAGGGCGTCAGATCACCGGTCGATGCTGGCCATGTTTGCCTCGTCGTGGCGTTCGCCTGCGGCCGGTGTGAGGTTGTTGAGGCGGTCGAGCTGAGTGGCGCTGAGTTCGATGGCGTCGGCGGCGGTGTTCTCTTCGACGCGTGCGACCCGGCGGGTTCCGGGGATGGGGGCGATGTCGTCGCCGCGGGTCAGTAGCCACGCGAGCGCGGTCTGGGCGGGGGTGGCTCCGATCTCGGCGCCGATGGCCTGTACTTCGTCGACGATCGCCAGGTTGCGCTGGAAGTTCTCGCCGGTGAAGCGCGGGTTGGTCTTGCGCCAGTCGTCGTCGGCGAAGTCGTCGACGGTGCGGATCTGCCCGGTCAGCAGGCCGTGGCCGAGCGGTGAGTAGGGCACGAATCCGATGCCGAGCTCGCGCAGCAGCGGGAGGATTTCGGCCTCGACGTCGCGGGTCCACAGGGAGTATTCGGTCTGCAGTGCAGTCACCGGATGTACGGCATGTGCCCGGCGGATCGTCTCGGGGCCGGCCTCAGAGAGGCCGATGTGGCGCACCTTGCCTTCGGTGACCAGTTCGGCCAGCGCACCGACGGTCTCCTCGATGGGGGTATTCGGATCGACGCGGTGCTGGTAGTAGAGGTCGATGTGGTCGGTGCCGAGCCGCTTGAGCGAGCCTTCCACCGCGGTCTTCACGTTGGCGGGGCTGCTGTCGATGACGCCGGGGCCGTCGCCGGCGTGGGAGACGAGGCCGAACTTCGTCGCCACGACGACGTCGTCTCGGCGGCCCTTGATGGCCTTGCCGACGATTTCCTCGCTGTGGAAGGGGCCGTAGATCTCGGCGGTGTCGATGTGGGTGACCCCGAGGTCCAGGGCCCGGTGGATGGTGCGGATCGACTCGGCGTCGTCGAGCCCTCCGCCCGTGGTGTAGGTGCCGGCCATGGTCATGGCTCCCAGGCCAATGCGGGAGACATCGAGCCCGCCCAGTGATACGTGCTTCATCAGGTACTCCTTGTCGTGACGGCCGTCAGGCCGGCCGGTAGTCGTGAGTAGTGGGGCGCCACCTGTTGGCGGACCGTGCTGGGGTGATCCGCAGGCTGAACCAGCTGCGCCGGGTCAGTGCTCGTGGGCTGCTGGCTCCAGAACGAGGACAGGGATCTCACGGTCCGTGTTCTTCTGATACTCGGCGTAGTCGGGGAACGCTTCGACGGCTCGGGCCCACCACAGGGCCTTCTCATCCCCGGTCACCTCGCGTGCCAGCATGTCCTGGCGCACCGGGCCGTCCTGAAGTTCGACCCGGGGGTCGGCCACCGCGTTGTGGTACCAGACCGGGTGGGTGGGGGCTCCCGCCATGGAGGCGACCACGGCGTAGGAGCCGTCGTGCTCCACCCGCATGACCGGCGTCTTGCGGATCTTGCCGCTCTTCGCTCCCAGGGTGGTCAGGATGACGACGGGCAGGTCCCGGAGCCTCTCGTCTTCTTCACGTGCGATCAGGACACTCAGCGTCGTTCCCTGCGTACCGCCGGAGCTTTCGTACAGCTCCACCTGGTCCCGCACAAACTGCGCCTTGCTCGGCTCATACTCGCCTTTGAGGGGCATGTTGACTCTCTCCGTGCTGTCGAAACGTGCACCCGGCGCGCTCCTCCGTCCTGGCCGGGGTGCGGGGCGTGGTGCTCAGGCGTGGGCGTCGTCGTAGGCCAGGGCGCCGCCCAGTTCGCGGGATGCCTGGGCCTGGGCGAGGAGCTCCTTCGCCTTGGCTTCGGCGGCCTCGATGGCGTCGGCGCCGGCGACGAAACGCAGCAGCGGCTTCTCCTGCTGGGCGATGGTGAGCAGGGCGCGGGCGAGCTTGGCGGGGTCGCCGGGCTGCTGGCCGTTCATGCTCTTCATGCCCTCGATCCGGGGTGCGGTGCGCGGGGCGTAGTCGTCGATGGACAGCTCGGGCCAGTTGGTGGAGCCGTCCACGAGGAGTTCGGTGCGGAAGTAGCCGGGCTCCACGATCGTGGTGTGGATGTTGTACGGCTCGACGTCGTAGCGCAGGGACTCCATCCAGCCCTCTTCCGCGAACTTCGAGGCGGCGTAGGCGGAGGTGAACTCCATGCCGACCAGTCCTGCGGTCGAGGTGATGGTGATGACGTGGCCGGCGCGCTGCTTGCGCATGATCGGCAGGACGGCGCGGGTGACGTTCATCGGGCCGAAGAGGTTGGTCTCGAACTGCCGGCGCATCTGCGCGGGCGAGATCTCCTCGAAGTAGCCGGTGAAGAGGTTCCCGGCGTTGTTGATCAGGACGTCGATGCGGCCGAAGCGGTCGACGGCGGCCTGCGCGGCGGCCTCGGCGTCCTCCAGGCTGGTGACATCGAGCCTGGTGACCAGCAGGTTGTCCTGCGGCCCGCCCAGGGTCTTCTCGACCTCGTCGGGGCGGCGGCCGGTGGCGACGACCTGGTGACCGGCGGCGAGGGCCTCGCGGGCGATGTCCGTGCCGAGGCCACGTCCGGCACCGGTGACGAGAATGACCTTGCTCATGGGGGGGTTTCCTTTCAGGCGCCGTGCTCCGGCACCCGCTGCGTGCGGGGGTGATGACTGCAGCGCAGCCGGCGCCGCAGAGGGGGCTGGGGCCGGCGGCACGAGCGCCGTCTGCCTGGACGGTTCACACCGCCGTGGGCGGTGCGCCACCAACAAAACCGGCTGTCACGCGAGGGTGGGAGTCCCTGATGAGGGGGTCACTGACAGGGACCCCCAACCCGGCGGATGCGCTCGTAGAGTGAAGCGCATGGCAGGCAGAAACGACCCCAACGGCACCAACCGCGACATCCGCGATGATTTCCGTGCGGAGATCCGGGAATTCCTCGGCACGCGACGAGCCAAGGTCACCCCCGAGCAGGCCGGACTGCCCCTGTACGGCGGGGAACGCCGACGGGTCACCGGGCTGCGCCGGGAGGAGGTAGCCCTCCTCGCGGGCATCTCCAGCGAGTACTACACCCGGCTGGAGCGCGGCAACGCCACCGGCGTCTC
Source organism: Streptomyces sp. NPDC088157 (assembly GCF_044741545.1). Lineage (NCBI taxonomy): Bacteria > Bacillati > Actinomycetota > Actinomycetes > Kitasatosporales > Streptomycetaceae > Streptomyces > Streptomyces sp. NPDC088157. Next base: position 714,475 of record NZ_JBIUSU010000001.1, on the reverse strand, counting down.
CGAGAGCGTCATCGAGGGCATCGCGCAAGCACTGCAGCTCGACGAGGCCGAACGCATCCACCTGCTCGACCTTCTGCGCGGCGCCGGCACGACCCGCCCGCCACGCCGCCGCCCCGCCCAGCAGCGTGTCCGGCCCACGGTGCAGCGCGTCCTCGACTCAATGACCGGCACACCCGCGTTCATCCTCAGCGGACGCGGGGACATCCTGGCCGCCAACCACCTCGGACGCGCCCTGTTCTCACCCGTCTACGCCGACCCGGTACGGCCGCCGAACAACGCCCGTTTTGTCTTTCTCAGCCCGCACGCGACCGAGTTCTTCCGCCACTGGGACGAAGTCGCAGGCGACACGGTCGCCATGCTGCGCGCCGAGGCCGGCCGCGACCTCTACGACCGGCGGCTGACGGACCTGATCGGGGAGCTGTCCACCCGCAGCGAGGAATTCCGTCGCCGCTGGGCGGCCCACAATGTCCGCATGCACACCACCGGCGTGAAGCTCCTCCACCACCCGGTCGTCGGCGACCTCGACCTGCCCTTCGAAACCTTCCCGCTCCCCGACGGCCCCAGCCAGTTCCTCCTCACCTACACCGCCGAACCCCACTCACCCTCGCAGGACGCCCTGAACCTGCTGGCCAGCTGGGCCGCGCCCCACGACGACATCGAGCGGTCCGCGCCGGCCAACGACTCCCAGCCCGCCGACTCGGGCGAAACACCGGACTGAACGACAGGCCACGCGAGGCGACATGCCCGCCCGCGAACACGACAACTGACCGGCACCCCAGATGAGACGTTTCCGCAGTTCACAGGGGTGCATGGTGGGGCGGGTGGGACTCGAACCCACGGCCGACGGATTATGAGTCCATTGGGGATCTTGGCGGCCCTTGCCGATCAGCGTCCGTTCATGACGTTTTTGCTGGTCAGACGGGGCGCGCCATGTCTCCGCCCGTCAGTCTTTGGCGGTCCGTTCCTATCCTTGCGTCCCAACTGCGTCCCGACGCCGCCCCCGAACGGCCAGAGAGGCCGGACTGTCGGACGATTACGCGAGCTCAGAGTCGGGGCGAGAACCCGCCCGCAGCGGACCCCCCCCTTCCAACCGCGCGGAGGCTCTCCCCGGGTGCCGAGGCAGAGCCTCTATGACATTCGGGGAGCGGGGCAGTACGGCGACCAGGCGACCATCCCGAAAGGGACGACCTCCCGCCTCACCTGGAAGTTCGAACGCTGAAAGGAGCCCACCGGGAAGTCCCTGGCGCACCCCCCTTCTGACGCGCTCACTGCAAGGCCACGGATCCGAGAAACAGACCGCCCAGGGGTGCGCGAGTCGATATACAATCGATCATGTATATTGATATACGCCGCAATGTGCATGAGGAGGCCATCTTGAGCCGCACCGTGATCGACCTCGACGACGAGGCACTGGAAGAAGCCGCCAAGGAACTCGGCACCACCACCAAGCGCGACACCATCAACACCGCCCTGCGTGAGGTCACCGCCCGCTACCGGCGCCTGCGCGCACTCGAAGACGCCCGGCAACTGGTGACCGACGGAGCCCTGGACATCGACATTCTCCTGAACAAGAACCAGTACCGGCCGTGACCGTCGCCGACTACCTCATCGACACCTCCGCCCTCGCCCGCGTCGTGCTCCGCCAGACCACAACTGAGTGGGACGACAGGATCGGCGCCGGCCTCGTCGCGATCTGCGACATCACGGAACTCGAGGTCCTCTACTCCGCCCGCTCAACCGCGGACCGCGCGCGGCTGAAGGCTGCACTCGACGCCCACTACGTGTGGTGCCCCATGCCTGAGGGCATCTACCGCCGCTCCCGCATCGTCCAGGAACAACTGACCACCAAAGGGGAACACCGCAGTGCGGGCCCCGTCGATCTCCTGGTGGCCGCCGCCGCGGAAGAAGCAGGCCTCACCCTCCTCCACTTCGACCGCGACTTCGAAACCATTGCTCGCACGACGGGGCAGCCGGTCCACATGATCGATCTCAGGCAGTAGAGTCCGCGCGGCCGCACGGACGGGCGTCAAACCTCTCGCCGACCGCCCACCCGAGGCGGTATCACGGCGATTCCCCCACTGCCGGACGGCCCTCTTTCCGCGCCCTCGCACCCGCCCCGCGCGCTGAACCGCCTCGCCTACACCCAGTCCGGGGCATGGCACGCGCGGGTGAACTGCCGTCCCCACCCGCCGTGTTTCGTCGATCACTTGTCGGTGGTCGCGCCACCGAGCGCAACGCCGGGGTCGCACGTCAGGAGTACCGGCAGGCCACGGTCCCGGCTCAGCTGTCGACCGCTGTTGGTCACTGGTAGGACCGGTCGCGCTCGCCGCCATTCGTTGTCGATCGAGTCACCCATACGTGCATCTGTCCCGGAGGGTGACGCATCGGGGTCCTTGCCACGTGAACTGGTGGTCCAGGGTTCAGGATCCGGTGCGATAGCGGGTGAGCATGAGGGCGACGGCTTCGTCCACGATCGCGGGGTCGGTGGGGTCGGGCGGGACGAAGTCGGTCCGTACGAGTTGAGGCCACAGCAACTGGGCGCAGATCATGCCGAGGAACTGTTCGGCCACTGCGGATGCCGACTGCGCCTGCCCGTCGGCCGAACGGAAGTCGAGTGTGCCGGCCTGCGCTTCGGTTTCCAGGTAGTCGCGGAGCCGGTCGAAGAAGGGGCCGCGGTCGATGGCGAAGCCGGTGCCGACGATGTCGGCGAGTTCCGGCATCTGGGGAAGTTCGGTGATGATCAGGCGACACAGCGCGGCCGTGCCGGGCCGCGCGACCAGGCAGGCGTAGTCACGGCCGATGTGGTCCAGACCACACCGGGGATCACCGGGCGGCGGCGGTGCGGCGTACTCCACGTCCAGCTGCCATTGCTCGGAGGTGACGGCCGCGAACAGTGCGGCCTTGGTGGGGTACCGCTTGAAGAGGGTGCCGGTGGAGACGCGGGCCTGCTTGGCGATCTGGGCGAGGGAGGTCTTGTCGTATCCCCGGGCGAGGAAGAGGTCGCGGGCGGCGCGGATGATGCGCGCGCGGTTCTCCTCTTTGATCTGCGCGTGATATCCGGCCTGGCACACCATCGACGCCTGGAGGCGTTCGGTTACGGACGCGTCGCGCCGGAGCAGGCGGCCGACATCGGTCCGCATCCACCTGGGGCAAGGAGTGCCCTGGGGTCCGGTTCCCGCCCGGAGAACCCGTCGTCCAGCTGCCGCCGGCCTGGTAGGGGCCTCTTCCGACAGAGTCGGAAAACAGCACCCATCGCCTCCTCGGAAAGGACGTCGCGGGCGTCGGCCGGTCAGCCGCGTTGCCTGCGGGCACGCAGAGCGGCCCAGTGGCGCAGGCGCTCGGTGATCTGGGCTTCGTAGCCGTTGCGGGTGGGTTGGTAGTACGTCTCGCGGTCCGTGTCGTCGGGGAAGTAGTCGTCACCGGAGAAGCCGTCGGCTGTGTCCGGGTCGTACTGGTAGTCCTTGCCGTAGCCAAGGTCTTTCATCAGCCGGGTCGGCGCGTTGAGGATGTGGGCGGGTGGCATGAGTGAGCCAGTGCGCCGGGCTGATCGGTGTGCGGCGTTGAAGCCGCGGTAGACGGCGATGGACTTGGGGGCGGTGGCGAGGTAGACGACGGCCTGGGCGATCGCCAACTCGCCCTCGGGAGAGCCGAGTCGCTCGTACACGTCCCAGGCGGCGAGGGCCTGCTGGACGGCGTGCGGGTCGGCCATGCCGATGTCCTCGTTCGCGAAGCGGACCAGGCGGCGGGCGACGAACAGCGGGTCCTCGCCGCCGTCGAGCATGCGGGCGAGCCAGTACAGGGCCGCGTCCGGGTCGGAGCCGCGCATTGACTTGTGCAGCGCGGAGATCAGGTTGTAGTGGCCCTCCTGCGCCTTGTCGTACAGCGGGGCCCGCTGCTGGATGTGATGGGCGAGCCCGGCGGTTTCCAGGGTGGTTTCGGTGTCCGGGAGGGCTTGGAGCTGTTCGGCCATGTTGAGGAGGTAGCGGCCGTCGCCGTCCGCCATGGCTATCAGGGCGCGGCGGGCGTCCTCGTCCAGGGGCAGATGGTGGCCGGTGAGCTGCGCGGCGCGGTCGAGGAGCGTGGACAGTGCGGCTTCGTCGAGGCGCTTGAGGACGAGGACCTGGGTACGGGAGAGGAGGGAGCCGTTGAGTTCGAAGCTCGGGTTCTCCGTGGTGGCGCCGATCAGGGTGACGGTGCCGTCCTCGACGTAGGGCAGGAAGCTGTCCTGTTGGGCACGGTTGAAGCGGTGGATCTCGTCGACGAACAGCAGGGTGCCCTGGCCGATGCCGCGTCGGTTTCGTGCGGCGGCGAAGACCTTGCGCAGATCGGCGACGCCGGAGAAGGTGGCCGACACCGGCTCGAAGGCCAGGTTGGCAGCGTCGGCGAGGAGCCGGGCGATGGTCGTCTTCCCGACGCCGGGCGGGCCCCACAGGATGGCGGAGCCGAGGCGCTGCTGGGCGACCATGAGGCCCAGCGGGGCGTCCGGGGCCAGGAGATGGTCCTGCCCGACGACATCTTCCAGCCGGGTGGGGCGCAGGCGGTCGGCGAGGGGCCGGGCGGGCTCCTCGTCGAAGAGCTGCAGGGTCGGTTCCATTGGTCTCTCGGGTCGGAAGCGGACGGGGTGAGCCGTGCCCACTGGGCACTGGGCACTGGGCACTGGGCACTGGGCACTGGGCACTGACAGGTGTCGCTCAGCCGCTCGTGGGGAAGTTCGCGGCGCTCATCGGGCACTGGGGCGGTCGCGTCGCGGCAGCCGTTCGGCGACCAGGTCGTAGGAATCCTGGACCGCGTCGGTGATCAGCCGCTCGGTGATGCCGGGGCCCGGCCCCAGTGAGATCCAGTGGCGTTTGTCGAGGTAGCGGCCCGGTGTGATCGAGGCGTAGCCGCGTTCTTGCGCGCGGGCGTGTTCGGGTTCGCACTTGACCGTGATGATCTGTTCGTCCGGGTCGTCGGTGACGATCAGGAACACTTTCCCCGCGACTTTGTACACGTCGAGTCCCGGGGTGAAGGGGTGTCCGTGGCTGACCCCGGGGAGGGCCAGGGCCGCCCGGCGGGCGGTGCCCTGGAGCCGGTCACCGGCCGCGTTCACCGGGCCGCCCGCGTGCCGGTGCCGTAGGTGTGCGGGTCGACAGGCCGCTCGGCCTTGGGCAGGTGAGCGACGACGAGACGATAGGAGTCGGTGACGAGCTCCCTGACGAGCTCCTCGTCGACGCCTTCTCCGCTCTCCAGGGTGATCCAGTGCTTCTTGTTCATGTGGTAGCCGGGGGTGATGTGGCTGTACTGCTCCCGCAGGGCGTGGGCCTCTCCGGGGTCCGCCTTGAGGATCACGACGGGCCGCCCCGGGACGTCGGTCATCAGCATGAACACCTTGCCGCGCACCTTGTAGACCTCCCATTCGGGGCCGAAGGGGTGCTCCAGCCGGGCCCCGGGGAGTTCCTCCGCGCAGTCGGCGGCGGTCTTGTGCAAGGCCGATCCATTCATGGGTGGTGAGCCTCCTCAGGTGGTGACGGGCTGCGGCGTCGCAGAAGGCGCGGAGCGCGCCGCGCGGGCGCGCCGGCACGTCCCATCCTTCCGCCGCAGCCGGCCGGAAGGGCGGTAGGCTGCGGACACGTGATGGTCGACAAGCGACACCCCAGCCCGAGCGGAAACACGGCCGGGCCAGCTGCGGTTCCGCTGTACGGTTTCCAGCCCCCGGTCGGTACTCCCTACGGCCTTGAGGTGAGCACCGTCGAGGACTTCTTCACACAGCACGACGACTGGCCGTGGAACCCGCCCCGTCCGGGCCGTGCCACCTTCCACTACCTCATCGCGGTCACCGAGGGTGAGCTGCTCCACGACGTCGATCACGTCACGCGGACGGTCGCCGCCGGCCAGTGGCTGTGGGTGCGTCCGGGGCATGCGCAGTGCTGGCATCCGCCCGGCGCGGCCCGCGGCACGTTCATCCTGTTCGAACCGGATGTACTGCGGCCCGACCTCGCCCGTCTCCTGGCCCCGCTCACCGCGCACGAGGCCCCCGCCGTGCTCAGCCCGCATCCCGGCGACACCGCCTGGCTCCAGCAGACGGCACTGCAGCTCCTGGACGAACACCGCGCACTGGGGCGCCGCCCCCTCGACATCCACCACGCCCTGCGGCGCAGCCTGCTCGAATCACTGCTGCTGCGCCTGGCCGACTCCCCGGGCATCGCCCCCATCGGCACGGCCACCGCCGGCACCGGCACCGGCACCGGCACCGGCACCGGCCGAGCCGACAGGTACGGGCGCTTCCTGGACGTCCTGGAGCTGCACTTTCGCGAACTGCACCAGGCCGCGGACTACGCCGAGTTGCTCGGCTGCTCGGTCCGCACCCTCAGCCGCGCCGCCCAAGACGCCACCGGCAAGGGAGTACGTGAACTCATCGACGAGCGGCGCCTCCTCGAAGCCCGGCGGCTGCTGAGAGGCGCCCAATGGGATGCCCGGACCGTGGCCGTGCACCTCGGCTTCACCGATCCCGCGAACTTCGGCCGCTTCTTCCGCGACCGAACCGGCCTCACCCCGTCCGCCTTCGCGGCCGGCGAGGCCACGACCCTCCCCCCTCCTCTCCTTGGCTGACGAGATCTCGGTGGTTTCCGGCCGGCTCTCAGTCGATGGCCTCGATGGCGACGTCGACCGCGCCGTCGCACTTCTTGAGGGCATCGGCCCCCAAGTGGTCGATTTTCCCGAGGATCACGATGCCGGGGTCGGGGATGGACTCGCCGTCGTCGTCATAGAAGACGGCGATGTCGGGACCAGGTGACCAGTAGGCGATGTCGCCGATCTCGTAGCTGAACCGCGGCTCGCCTCCCACGGCGAGAGACCGGGACAGGTGACCGTACTTCTCCCGCTTGAACAGGTCGTCCATCCGCAGAGTCAGCGGAAGCAGCGAGGCGAAGTCGCGTGCCGTCGCGTTGTCGTCGAGGGTTGCGTTGAGGACGGTCGCTCCGGCGGTCAGTCGGATTCTCATAGGGGTCCCGCTCTCCGGGGTGCAGTTGCAGTAATCGTCAGGCCGACTCGGACACCGCGTTCATCGGGTACGAGCTTCACTTCGGCACGGACCGCGTGAAGGCAACTTCGACATCACCGAGATGGCAAGTCGATTCACTTACCATTCCCGGCCGCCGGGCCGGTTGACGATGATGACCCGCACGTCGCCTGTGCGGCGTCACCGGCTGCTGCCGACCGGCCCGTGCGGGCCGCGTGGAGGGGCGGTTCAGTCGGTGGTGAAGCTGGACAGCATCGCGGCCGGGAGGCGGCTGCCTGCCGAGCCGTGGGGAAGGATCTCGGCGATGCGGGCCAGATCGGCTGCGGAGAGCTGGACGTCGATGGCGCCGGCGTTCTCCTCGAGGCGCTTGGTGCTGCGGGTGCCGGGAATGGGCGCGACGTCCTCGCCCTGGGCGAGCAGCCAGGCCAGCGCGAGCTGGGCGACGGTGATACCCGCGGTGTCGGCCAGGTCCTTGAGCTGCTCGGTGGCGTGCAGGTTGTACGTGTAGTTCTCGCCCTGCCAACGCTCGTCCCAGCTGCGCATGTCGTCCGCGGGGTATTCGCCGGCGGGCTTGACCTGGCCGGTGAGGAAGCCGCGACCGAGCGGGGAGTAGGGCACCAGGCCGACGCCGAGTTCCCGCAGAACGGGAAGGATCTCCTCCTCGACCTCCCGCTCGAAGAGCGAGTACTCGTACTGGAGCACGGAGACCGGGGTGACGGCGTGGGCGCGGCGGATGTACTGGGGGCCGACGTTGCTCAGGCCGAAGTACTTCACCTTGCCTTCGATGATCAGTTCGCCGACCACGCCGGCGACCTCCTCGACCGGAACGTCCGGGTCGGAGATGTGCTGGTAGAAGAGGTCGATGCGGTCGCTCTGCAGGTAGCGCAGGCTGCTCTCGGCGACCTTGCGGATGTTTTCCGGGCGGCTGTTGAAGCCGGGGCTGAGCGCCGGGGCGGTCATGTCGAAGCCGAACTTCGTCGCGAGGACCACCTCGTCGCGGAAGTCTTTGACCGCCTTGCCCAGGAGGATCTCGTTGCTGCCGGTACCGGCGCCGTACAGCTCGGCGGTGTCGAAGAAGTCGATCCCGAGTTCGTGGGCGCGGCGGATGGTCGCGATGCCCTCGTCGTCGTTCGAGGCGCCGTAGGCCATGGACATGCCCATGGTCCCCAGGCCGAGCGCCGAGACGCGCAGGCCCTGAGAGCCCAGATTGCGGTGCTGCATGAGTTCACTCCCTCAGTGGTTCGCCGGCTTGACCCCGCAGAGGCCAAACCGAACTGTTCCGTTTGACCCTACGCGCCGATCAGCCGGATGCCAAACCAAACGGTTCGGTGCTCTATCCTGGGCCCATGTCCCAGTCCCGCGACTCCGGCCAGACCGCAGCTCCCGCCGCCGCCGACACCACGCGCGAGCGCATCCTTGCCGCTGCCATGGAGGAGTTCGCCCGCCACGGCATCGCCGGCGCCCGCGTGGACCGCATCGCCAAGCTCGCCAAGACCAGCAAAGAACGCGTCTACGCCTACTTCCGCAGCAAAGACGCGCTCTATGCCGCTGTCGCTGCACGGGAGTATGTCGTCATCGCCGAGGCCACCCAGATAGACCCGACCGACCTCCCTGGCTACGCGGGCCGCCTGTTCGACTACTTCGTCGCCCGTCCAGACCACCACCGCCTGATCACCTGGGGCCGCCTCGAGCTGCCGGGCACCGCTCCCGGTGCCGACGATCCCACCCAGGCAGCGATCACCCGCAAAATCGGCCTGCTCCGCCAGGTGCAGCAGGCCGGACAGCTCGACCCCGCCTGGGACCCGGCCGACGTCCTCGCCCTGGTCAACCAGATCGCCACGACCTGGGCGTCACAACCCGAACTCAGCGAGGCCGCCGCCGCACACGCCGTGGACCCCGCCACCGCCGCCCGCCGCGCCGCGGTGGTGACCGCCGTCGAGCGGCTTTTCCCTCGAGCACGCTGAGGTCGCCCGGACCGGCGGCAGCCTGCTCGAACATTACCGAAACGGTGCCGGCCGCCGTTGCCGCTGCCCATGGGCGCATCCTGCTGACGAATCAGAGCTCCTGGCCAGGGGAACAGGTGCCTGGTGGGGCAGGCACGGGTGCCCCTTGCGCCTCACGCGGTGTCAGGATTCCGTGCTCACCGGCGCTTACGTTGTCGGCCCTCGCGCATCGGGAGTGGTTGGTTGTCGTTTCTCGGTTGCCCGGGTCTCAGTCGTCCAGGACGACGACGTGCTTGCCCGGCGTGGTGCCGGACTCGACGTCGGCCTGGGCTTCACGGACCTGTTCCAGGCCGTGGTAGACCTTCGCGACCGGGACGTTGAGGCGTCCTGCGGCGATGGCCTGGAGCTGGTGGGCGAAGACGTCGGCCGGGAGGTCGGCTGCCTGACCGCCATAGGACGTCAGCCGCACCCCGCCCGGGATCATGAACGGGCTGAAATCGGGGATCGTCCACTGGCCCGCCAGGGCTCCGGTGAAGCAGACAGTGCCGTGCCGGCGAACGGTGCGGAGGGTGTCGGCGAGGACCGAGCAGCCCACCAGCTCCAGTACGGCGTCGACACCCTCCGGCATCAGCTCGCGCACCTGGTCGGCGATCGTGCCGCTGTCGACGAGGGGATGGTCGACGCCCGCGGCCCGCAGTTCCCCGGCCCGACCGGGGCTGCGGGTGGTGGACAGCACGGTGGCTCCGAGGTCCTTCGCGATCGTGGCCGCGCTCAGCCCGACCGTGGAGGTGCCGCCGCGGATCAGCAGCTTCTGCCCGGCCTTGAGGTCCAGGCCGGTGGTCAGCGATCCGTAGGCGGTCTGGAACATCTCCGGCAGCGCACCGACGACCTCCCACGGCAGACCGGACTCGAACGGGATGACCTGCCCGGCTGGGACGCTCACGTACTGGGCGTACGTGCCGTCGTAGGAGCGGCCCATGCCGCCCATCATCGTGGCCACCTGCTGTCCTGGCCGCAGCCCGCTGTCCTCATCGGCCTCATCGACCACGCCGACGCCCTCGATGCCGGGCACACGCGGGTAGCTGACCTCCGCATCCGACTCGCCCTTGCGGGTGGTGACCTCGGACTCGTTGACGCCGAACGCCTTCACCCTGATCCGCACCCAGCCGGGCTTGCGTACAGGCACCGGCACATCCTGGATCTCCAGTACGTCGAGGCCGCCGGGCCGGGTGACGACGACGGCCCGCATCGTGGCTGGTGCGGCCTCGCCGACTGCTATCGGTTGGCTCATGTCGGGCTCCTTACTCTGTTCGCCCCCGTGGTGCGCTGTTGGGTATCGCCCGATGCCCGTCAGGGGCGGTCGATGCCCTCCCACAGCTCGAGGGCCTGCTGATAGTGGGTGGTGGCCTCGAAGGGAGGGTTGCCGACGCTTTCCGAGGTGGGCCGGTTCGTGACGGCGGGCCACAGCCGGGGCTGCTCGCCGGTGGCGAAGTCGAGCACGATGTCGCGGATACGCTTGTCACGCTCGGCCTGTTCTGCGCTGCGGCCCGGCCGCTCCTGGCCGACCAGCGCGTACATCTCGGTGCCGTGCACGGCGGGCGCGCCCTCGGCGGGCCCGATCATCAGGAGATAGGCGTTGCCGCCCGCCGCCGCGTGCGCCAGGGCGCCGCGGGCCGCGGGGAGCCCGAAGATGTAATCCGACAGGAGCGCGGCACGGACCTCGGCAGGGGTGCGGCCGCCCTGGTCGTAGGCGTCGACGATCCTCTTGGCGCGGGAGCGGGGGATGCGCCACCCGGCGACCTCGTCGACGATGCGGTCGACGGTGTGCGGGTCGAACCGGTCGAGGTCGTTCGCCACCCACCAGCCCATGTCGTCACTGGCCATGCTCAGCAGCACGTCGACATCACGGTGTGCGCCCGAGGCAAGTTCGTCCATGGGGTGGGCGTGCAGCACCGCGCCGGGCTGTCCGGCGTCTAGGACGACCCCGAGGCTCTTGCTGTCCATCCCGCCACGGACTCCGAGGTCCGTCGGGGTGACCTTGTGCAGGGCGGCCACCAGGGAGGCCGTATCAAGGTCGAGCAGCTTCTCCGGGTTGTCCGCGACGCCGAGCTCGGTGACGAACCGGTGGGCGAGTTCCTCGGCCCACCAGGCCGGCTGGAGACGCGAGGGCCCGGCGGAGAAGCCGGCCAATCGCCGGTACAGGCCGCCTGCGGAGGCGGCGCCGAGCAGCCCGAAGGTGGCATAGGCGCCGCCGCTGTGGCCGTAGACGGTGACGTTGTCGGGGTCGCCACCGAAGTGGGCGATGTTCTGCTTGATCCAGGTCAGCGCGGCGATGACGTCCTGCAGACAGAGGTTGCTGGCTTCGGCGAGCCGCCCGCCGTACTGGGAGAGCGAGAGCGCGCCCAGCGCGCCGAGCCGGTAGTTGACCGACACGCCCACCACGCGCCCCGTCGCGGCGAGGCCGGAGGCGTTGGAGGTGATCTGGGTGTTCGCGCCGTACTCGAATCCGCCGCCGTGGATGTACACGGTCACCGGGAGCGCCTTGTCGGCCGGCTGCTCAGGGGCCCACACGTTCAGGTTCAGGCAGTCCTCGCCCATCCCGCTGTCCGCTTCGAGCCAGTCGCCGCTGTCGGGCTGGACAGAGACGACGCCCTTGCGGTCATAGGGTCGGTCTGGATCGAAGTCCGCGACCACGGGGCGGCGGTATCGCTCAGCGGTGGCGTATGGGATCCCCCACCAGGACCGCACCCCTGGTGCAGTCGGAGCCTTGGGAGCGGTAGCGGTCATGGCACGTCCTTCCAGCGCGGTTCGGGTGTCCGCGCGGTGCTTCGGCGGCTGGTTGCTCGCGGTGACGTCTCTCATCGTTTCCCGGGATCCGACAAAACGCCTGGCGGGTGGCGGTCACCCGGTGGTCATCAGGTGACACTTCGGCAACAAGATCTCGGTGCAGGACATGAGCTTCTCCTACATGGCCGACGCCGGATCGTCGGCGAACGGGGCCAGCCTGACCTCCCGCAAGAGGTCGGTCTCTTCTTCTTGATCCGGCGTCTTCGCGCGAACAGCGCCCGCTGCGGTGAGAGCTGTACTCCCTGCCACCGAGCCCGTAGGGGTGCGGTGTTGCGGCTGCTGAGGCGGTCGAGGGAGATGCGCAGGAGGCGGCGCTCCTGGCCCGGATAGCTGTCACCGGTCGTCAGGGCGGCCTGGCTCAGGGAGCCGCTGAACAGAACCAGACCTCGGCGGTGAGATCGGGGCACAGCAGGCCGTCGTTCGTCACGAGCCTCGCCCGGCTCGCGATCGCGGTCGGCCGACGTCCTCCCGTCCAAATCCCGCGGTTCCCAGACCCTGGCAGAGACGGTGGCCGAGCTCGTCCAGCGAGCCCGCGCCGAGACACCCGAGAAGGCGGCCCGCGCCGGTGACCGGGTCGTGATGAGCATCCCGCCGGCTCCCTACCGGGAGCTTTCCCGCCGCCGCCCTGTCGGGCAAGGTCGTGCTCGACATCGGAGCGTCCGTGACGCGCCGTACGACGAACCCGAGGACGGCCGCGTCGGCCTCGTCGAGCCACGCCACGTCGTCGGCGATCAGCAGCAGCACGCGCTCGGCGGCCACAGAGCTTGATCACGTCCCTACCGCCGACGACTTCGCCGGCTATCGCACGGTTGCGCCGCCCGGGCTGCTTTCCCCTCACAGCCGCACCTCCGTGATGTTCCGCGACGCTGCGGCCATGAAGCCCGACATCGTGATGGAGGGAGGCAACCTCCTCGTCGACGCAGACGTGACGCGGGTCGACGGGCATGACGCGCTATCTCTTACCACCACTGCCCGCTCGCACCACGGTCAGCTGCTCACCACCATCGACGCCACAAGCGCAGCGACGGCGCAGGCTGCCCGTCTCGCAGCTCTCGCCTACGCCCGCTATCCGAACCTGCGGGCAGAGACCGTCCGCGGCTTGCTGGTGCATGAAGCTCAGTGGACCGACGCAATGATCAACGGTGTCTACAACCGCAACGGCCGCCGCAAGATCGCTGCGGGCCAGCTCGCCCGCACCGTGCTGCGACGCTACGGCTGGGGTGTGCCCAGCCAGGAGCGGGTGTTGTCCGGTACCGCGAGCGCCGTCACCATGATCATTCAAGGCTCGTTGAAGCCTTTCGCCCGTGACGGCAAGTCGGTGCGCCTCGGCGAGCTGAAACTGCACGAACTGCCTTGGCCGCGTGAACAATTGCTGGACCTGGACGCCGAGGCATCCGGCCCTTCGATGCTGACAGGAACTGGCTCGTCGGTCCCACGAATCGCGACCGAGGGTGCCTGCATGCCGACATCTGGAGAGGCACTGCCCGGGAGCTGGCCGACTGCGGCGTCCTTGCCGTCTATCCCGCCGGTGGCTGGTGGAAGTACAACAACAGCTCCGACCGCGTCGGCAGGAGCGTCACCTACGGCCTGATGGTCTCTCTGACCACGCCTGAAGTCAGCGCCGACCTGTACACCCCAACAGCTGTCCAGCTCGGTGTCCCCGTCCCTGCTGAACTGCAACCCACGACAGACACAGCCATCCCCCTCGATGCACGCCTGTTCTGATGATCACAGAACGACGAGACAGGAATACAGGCCAACGCCGCGCCGACTGAGCGCATCCATGTACTGCGAGACCAGGTCCCGCACCTGGGCGTAGGTCAGTCGCCGGTCGCCCGCGACGAACGCCTCCGACGAGCTGTGCCGCGTCAGCGACTGGACGATGAGGTCGCTCGGCGTCGCACCGGCCGAGGCCGCCGATGCCGGAGAGGAGCTCTGGGTGATGGCGGAGGGAGTCACCCTTCCAGCGTGGGCTCCCACACCATTGGGCTGCCACCGATGTTCCGCCAGGCACTACGGCTACCCGCCAACCTCTCACCCATGGGAGCTGCGGGAGGACCGAGCCGACGAGCGATAGCCCCCCGGTGTCTGACCGACCAGCTCGGTGAAGGCGTCGATGAAGCTGCTGGGGTTCGACCAGCCCAGCCGGATCGCCGTGTCGGTGACCGAGGTGCCGTCGCTGAGCTCGATCAGCGCCCGTTGAATGCGCAGCAGGGTGCGCCACTGACGGAAGCTCATCGACAGCTCGCTGCCGAACAGTCGGCTCAGGGTGCGTTCGCTGGCACCCGTGCGGTGGCCCAGCTCGGCCAGGGTCGCCGGGCTTGCTGGGTCCATGTGAAGCAGGTCGGTGACCGCCTTGAGACGCCGGTCGATCGGCTCCGGGAGGCGCAGCGGCTCCTGTGCGGCGCGGGCGAGCTCGGCGAGTACGACGTCGATCAGCAGCCGCGCACGGGGGCTCTCCAGCGGCTCGCCCTCGCTCATCAGCGCCAGATAGGCCTCGCGCAGCAACGCGCTCGCCACGAAGACCGACGGCTCGGCCGGCAGCTGTCCGGTCAGCGTCACGGGCAGCGACAGCACCCGGATGTCCGTCTCGCCGTACGCCTTGCTGCTGTGCACCGCGAAGGGCGGCACCCACATGATCCGACTGGCCGGCGCCACCCAGGTGCCCACCTGGGTCGCTGTGACCAGGGCCCCACGCGCGGCGTAGCGGAGCTGGCCGTAGTCGTGGAAGTGCGCGGCCACGTCGGCGCCGTGGGCCAGCGGCGCCGACAACGGCGCATCGTCGGTGCAGAAGCTCGGCTCGCCGCTGGAGTCGGACACGCCATCGAGGCTACCCGCCACTGGCGGGTTATCGGAAGAACCTGGCGTGATACCGGTGGTGCGCCTGGCGCCGCAGACCGCACCGTAGAGACATGTCACAAAAGATCAAGGTCGAGGCCGCTAGTGAAGGGTGGCAGCGATGAGCACACAGACGACTGGCACGATCGCAGTCTTCGGCGCGACAGGGCAACAGGGCGGGGCGGTGGTCGACGCGCTGCTGGACCACAGGGCCACGGTGCGGGCCCTGGTCCGCAACCCGCAATCCGACCGGGCTCAGGCGCTGGCCGCCCGCGGCGTCGAGCTGGCGGCCATCCGGACCGACGACCCGGCGTCGCTGGCCGCCGCGCTGACGGCGGTCGAGGCGTTCTACTTCATGACCCCGGAAGCGAACAACCTCGAAGAGGTCGAGACGGAGATCCGCATCGGCACCGCGCTCGTCGACGCGGCGGTCGCGGCACGCGTCCCGCACGTCGTGTTCAACTCGGTCTTCGGCGCGGACCGGGAGCGGGGAGTGCCGCACCATGACTCGAAGCACTCGATCGAGGAGCACCTGAGGAAGTCCGGCCTCAGGGCCGCGATGGTTCGCCCGACCCCCTTCATGGAGGAGATGGCACCGAGCCTGGAGCACGGAGAGATCGTGCTGAGGCTGCCGCTGCCGGAGGACGTCGCCCTGAAGATGATCTCGGTCAGGGACGTCGGCCGGGTCGCCGCCGCGCTCCTGCTCGACACCGCGGAGGCACCCGGCGGAGCCGTCGAGCTCGTCGGCGACGAGCTGACGGGCCCACAGATCGCCGCGGCGTTCGGTGCGCGCGCCGGGCTCCCGGCACGTTACGAGGCCCTCCCGTTGAGCGTGCTTCCCAGCGACCTCGACAGGGCGATGTTCCGCCAGTTCGCGACGGCGGCGGAACACCCGTCGGATCTTGCGGTGGTGCGGGCGATCGAGCCGGCCACCCTCGACCTGGCCGAGTGGATCCGATCCACCGGCTGGACCGCGCCCACAAACGTGGCTGGTTCCTGAGCCTCCGAGCCGGAACTAGTCGAAGTGCCGGTGCGGCCGCCACCGGTCCCGGCCAAGTTGATCTTCCACCTAGAGCGACGAGCACTGGAGCAGGACATGAAGGCGATCACCTACACCGAGTTCGGCGGCCCGGAAGTCCTCCGCCTCGAAGAGGTCGACGAGCCGCACGCCGGACCCGGGCAGGTGCGGCTGAAGGTCGTGGCGGCAGGGGTCAACCCGCTCGACTCCAAGATCCGCAACGGGTGGAGGCCGCAAATCGCCCCGCCGTTCCCGGTGATCCCCGGCGTGGAGGCGGCCGGCGTCGTCGACGAGGTCGGCGAAGGCGTGACCGGCGTCGCGGTGGGTGACGAGGTCCTGGGCTGGACCGTCACCGGCGCATACGCCGAGCACGCGCTGGCCGTCGACTTCGGCCCGAAGCCCGCGGACCTCGACTGGGACCTCGCCGCGGCACTGCCCGTCGCCGTCGAGACCTCGGTCCGCGTGCTCGACGCCCTCGGCGTCGGGGAAGGCGACACGCTCCTGCTGCACGGAGCCGCGGGTGTGGCCGGCGCCGTCGGTGTTCAGCTCGCGGTCACCCGCGGCACCACGGTCATTGGCACCGCCTCCCCCGGCAACCACGACTACCTGCGCTCGCTGGGCGCGATCCCGGTCGCCTACGGCGCCGGCCTGGCCGACCGGGTCCGCAAGGCCGCACCGCAGGGCATCGACGCCGTGTACGACGCCGCGGGGGCAGGCGACCTGGAGGTGTCGATCGACCTGCGCGGCGGCACCGACCGGATCATCACCATCGCCGATCTGAAGGCCGCCGAGCTGGGCGTCACCTTCTCCGGCCCCGGCGCCCCGTTCGGTTCCCGCCTCGGCGAGTACGCCCGCCTCGCAGCCGACGGCAAGCTCACGGTGCGCATCGCGCAGAGCCTTCTGCTGGAGGACGCCGCGAAGGCGCAGGAGCTGAGCGCGAGCGGTCACGCCGCCGGGAAGCTCGTCCTGCGGCCGTAGCTCAGCGCCCGGCCGGCTGGGGAGGCACGACGGCAGCGCACCGGCCAGTCGCCACGGTCCTGGCGAACCCGGCCAGCTCGTCCGCCTCCACCGGTCCTGCCTGCCGCACGGCCTCGAACAGGACACGCCGCCCGCTGTAGTGCTCCTCCACGTGCGCGACCAACGCCGGTAGCAGCGGCTGGCGTTGCCTGACCCGGTCGGCGTGCGTTCGTTGATCCGGCGCCGCCGCGCCCCGAACCCCCGCAGGTCCGCCGGCGGGATCGGACACGGCGCGGCCCAGCGCGCCCACCGCTGGGGTTCCTCCAATGCCCAGCTCTGGATGTCCATGTAGAACGCGCGGACCGCCAGCAGCATGCCGGTACCGCCGTCGACCCGTGGTTTGCCGTCCTTGCGCAGCCGGATGGCCTCGCGCCACTGGTCGTAGACTTCCTGCGGCAGGTTCAGGTCCTGTTGGCCGCGGATTACGAGTGGGCGGTTCGTGATTCTTTGAGGGGTTCTGGCGTCGCCTGATGGTGCGAGCTACCAGGGCAATGAGGGGCCGACAAGGGCGGCGCCGGGGCCGCGTTCGAGGTGGTGATGACCGGCCTGCGCCACCAGCAGACGTCTTCCATGGCATGGCACCGCTCGCCGGCCTTCAACCTCCGGTTCATCGCGTCTGCGGCGTCCGGCAAACAGCCGATGATCACGGCCTCCCCCGGGCCCGGCGCCAACATCCGCACCACGCCGCTGAGCGACGGCGGCATGACAGCCGCATGGCTCAGCAGACAGGCCGGGCTGTTTTCTGTTCGGACAGTTTCCGCCCTGGCGCGCACCAGTTCCTCACGCCCTGCTCCGACGCGATCGAGCTCCCCAGAGTTGAGTCCGAACCCGGTCAGCACGGAGCTCCTCGGGCGGCCGGCCAGAGCCCACGGGGACTGGTCAGCAGACCTCACCGAAACCCTGCGTCCCCAACACGTCCCCAAAATCACGAAAACGAAGCCGAGGAGACGCTGCCAGCTCGTGACGTTGCTGAGGCACAAGTCCTGATCATCAGCATTGCCGCAGGTCAGCGCGACGTCTGCCCGGCGAGGGAGCAAGATCCTCACCCCGCTCCGAACTCGCGAGCAGCGGATTCAGTCCGTTGAGCGGTAGTTGACGCTCCGACACCTCACGAGGAACGTTTCCGCAGGTCAGAAGCCTGCCAAGGTGGGGCGGGTGGGACTCGAACCCACGGCCGACGGATTATGAGTCCGCTGCTCTAACCGGCTGAGCTACCGCCCCATAGCGGCGTGTCGCGTACATGTGTGCGCGCCGTCTGCCGCAGCATAGCCGCTCATACGATCTCACGCTCCGGCTGGTCGACCTTGCACGGCCATGGGGACAACGCCCCTGGCCTGCACGGTTCCGCCGACATGAAAAAGGACCCCCACGGGGTCCTCGTTCACGATGCTCCCCCGACTGGACTCGAACCAGTAACCTGCCGGTTAACAGCCGGCTGCTCTGCCAATTGAGCTACAGGGGATCGAAGCTCCCCCGACTGGACTCGAACCAGTAACCTGCCGGTTAACAGCCGGCTGCTCTGCCAATTGAGCTACAGGGGAATGCCTCGTTTGCATCGAACGTGCCTACCTGGGTATTCGCCAGAGGGCGCTCGCTCGCTGCGACACATACATTAGCGCAAGCAGGGGGGTGCTCCGCCAATCGGTTCCCCCCGGCGCCGATGTCGTGCCAGGGACTACGCAAGGAGAGGGTGGCCACCATGCGCTACAGGCTCACGTTCGTCGTCGGGCTGGCTCTGGGTTACGTACTGGGCACGCGTGCCGGACGCGAGCGGTACGAGCAGTTGAAGAAGTCCGCACGGCAGGTCGCACAGAACCCCGCCGTGCGCAACACCGCCGAGACCGCCGCCCATCAGGGCCGTCAGTACGCGGGCAAGGCGTACCACGCGGTCAGCGACAAGGTCGGCGACCGGGTGCCCGAGTCGGTCGCGGGCCGGGTGCGGTCCCTGCGCGACCGCAACACCAACGGCACGGCCGGGGACGACTGGGGCACCAGCAACACCTAGCGACGCCTGCGCGGCGCCGGGGACGGCCATTCCGAGGACGCGGGGGTGTGACATCTGCGGCTCCGGTGCGAGGGCTCGACCAGCGACAATGCCTCGCGCCGGGCCGGGCGGGGACACCCCTGTGGTCTCCGCGGCCCAACCCGAGCGGCGCGTGCGGCAGAATTTTCGTTATGGGGATAGTCGCCGGGTTGGACAGTTCACCCGATTTCACTCGTATCGTCGTCTGCGACGCGGACACCGGAGCCGTGCTCCGGCAGGGGTATGCGCCGCATCCGATGGAAGGCGCCGAGAGTGCGGGAGGACGGCCCTCCGATGTCGATCCGCAGGCCTGGCTGCTGTCCCTGGGCGAGGCCGCGGGCGGCGGGCTGCTCGAGGGTGTGCAGGCCATCGGCGTCTCCTCGCAGCAGAACGCCGTCGTGCCGCTGGACTCGCAGGGCAACACCGTGCGGCCTGCGATGGTCGGCGGGGACAAGCGGGCGCAGGTCGCCGCGGCCGATCTGATCGACGCGGTCGGCGGGCGCGAGGCATGGGCGCAGGCCGTGGGATGCGTTCCGCAGGCCGCCCAGCCGGTGACCAAGCTGCGCTGGCTGGCGAAGAACGAGCCGGAAGCCGCCGCCCGGACCACCGTGCTGCTCCAGGCCCACGACTGGCTGGTGTGGCAGCTCCTCGGGCGGCCCGTGCGCAGGACCACCGACCGCGGCGGGGCTTCCGGGACCGGGTACTGGTCCGCCGCCACCGGCGGATATCGGCCAGATCTCGTCGAGCTGGCGCTCGGCCACCAGGCCATGCTTCCCGAGGTGATCGGACCGTCCGACGCGGCCGGTACGACGCCGGAGGGGCTGCTGATCTCCGCCGGGACCGGCGAGACCATGGCCGCGGCCCTGGGACTGGGCATCGGACACGGAGACGCGGTCGTGTCCCTCGGCGCCTCCGGGTCCGTGATGGCCGTGCACCACGAGGCGCTCGTCGACCAGAGCGGGATGATCACCTCCCTGGCCGACGCGACGGGCATGCACCTCCCCGTCGTCACCACCCTGAACGCCGTACGGACCCTGCGCGGTGCCGCCGAGCTGATCGGGGCGCCCGATCTGGAGGCGCTGTCGGACCTGGCGATGAAGTCGACGCCCGGGTCGCACGGGCTGGTCATGCTGCCCTACCTGGAGGGCGAGCGGACGCCGAACCTGCCGCACACGGCCGGGACGCTGGCGGGCCTGCGCCGCGAGTCGATGAAGCCCGAGCACTTCGCGCGGGCCGCCTTCGAGGGCATGCTGTGCGGGCTCGCCGACGCGCTCGACGTGCTGCGCGGCCGGGGCGTGGAGGTGCGGCGGATCTTCCTGCTCGGGGCGGCCGCCGAGCTGTCGGCCGTGCAGGCGGCCGCACCCGCGCTGTTCGGGGCGCAGGTCGTCGTACCGCAGCCGGCGGACTACGCGGCGATCGGGGCGGCCAGGCAGGCCGCGTGGGCGCTCGGGGTGTCGCAGGGCACCCTCGATCCGCGGACCCCACCGGCGTGGCAGGGGGCGGCGGCGCAGGTCCTGGACCCGGGCGAGGAGCGGGCCGTCGGACAGGCCGTCCGGCAGCAGTACGTGTCGGTGCGGGAGCAGACGCACCCCGGCGCCTTCCGCGCATAGGCACGCCCCAGAGGGCGGATCAGGGACGAACCGGAGCGGGCGGAACCGGCCAGGGCGAAGGGGGGACGGAGACGCCGTACAGGGACAGAGGCAGCGTACGGGGACGGAGACGACACACAGGGGCACAGTCGGGCCACGGAGGGCGTATCCGATGTTCTGGGCACACCCGGTATATGGGCATACATCGGGCGTTCTGGGCGTATCCGATGTACAGGCACGCATCGGGTGTACACACACGGCCGTAAAAGCACTGCTGTGAGCTTAATCAGTTGAGGTAACGCGGGTGGAGTGTCCGACGATAGGGGCCAGGGGCAACCAATGCCTCTCCCCGCCGACTTCGAGAGACGTAGCGTGCTCATACGACTACTGCGGACCTATCTCAGGCCCTACAAGAAACCCATCGCGCTGCTGGTGGCGCTCCAGTTCCTCCAGACCTGCGCCACCCTCTACCTGCCCACGCTGAACGCGCACATCATCGACCAGGGCGTCGTCGAGGGGGACACCGGCTACATCCTGTCCTTCGGCGGCGTGATGATCGGCATCTCGCTGGCGCAGGTCGTGTGCAACATCGGCGCCGTGTACTACGGCGCCCGAACCGCCTCGGCGCTCGGGCGGGATCTGCGGAAGGCCGTCTTCGACCGGGTGCAGTCCTTCTCCGCCCGCGAGGTCGGCCACTTCGGCGCGCCCTCGCTGATCACCCGGACGACGAACGACGTCCAGCAGATCCAGATGCTGGCCCTGATGACGTTCACGCTGATGGTGTCGGCGCCCATCATGTGCGTGGGCGGGGTCGTGCTGGCGCTCGGCCTGGACGTGCCGCTGTCCGCGGTGCTCATCGCCGTGGTGCCGACCCTGGGCATCTGCGTGACGCTCATCGTCCGTCGGCTGCGGCCGCTGTTCCGGTCGATGCAGGCGAAGCTGGACACCGTGAACCGGGTGCTGCGTGAGCAGATCACCGGCAACCGGGTCATCCGCGCCTTCGTCCGGGACGAATTCGAGCAGCAGCGGTTCCGCAAGGCCAACGCCGACCTCACCGACGTCTCGCTGAAGAGCGGCAACCTGCTCGCGCTGATGTTCCCGGTGGTCATGACCACGGTGAACCTGTCGTCGATCGCCGTGGTGTGGTTCGGCGCCCACCGGATCGACAGCGGTGGGATGCAGATCGGCGATCTGACCGCCTTCCTCGCCTACCTCATGCAGATCGTCATGTCCGTGATGATGGCCACCTTCATGTTCATGATGGTGCCGCGCGCGGAGGTGTGCGCCGAGCGCATCCAGGAGGTGCTGGACACCTCGTCCTCCGTGGTTCCGCCGGTGGCGCCCGTCACCGAGCTGCGGCGGCACGGGCATCTGGAGATCCGGGAGGCCGGATTCCGCTACCCCGGCGCCGAGGAGCCCGTCCTCAGGTCCATCGACCTCGTGGCGCGGCCGGGTGAGACGACGGCCGTGATCGGCTCGACCGGCAGCGGCAAGTCCACGCTGCTCGGGCTCGTGTCCCGGCTGATCGACGCCACCGAGGGCGAGGTGCTCGTCGACGGGGTGGCCGTCGCCGAGGTCGACCCGGTGCTGCTGGCGAAGACCGTCGGTCTCGTGCCGCAGAGGCCGTACCTGTTCGCTGGCACGGTCGCCACCAACCTGCGTTACGGCAATCCGGACGCCACCGACGAGGAGCTGTGGCACGCGCTGGAGGTGGCGCAGGCCAAGGACTTCGTGAGCAAGCTGGAGAACGGGCTCGACTCCCCCATCGCGCAGGGCGGGACGAACGTCTCCGGTGGTCAGCGGCAGCGGCTGGCGATCGCCCGTACGCTCGTGCAGCGGCCGGAGATCTATCTCTTCGACGACTCCTTCTCGGCCCTCGACTACGCCACGGACGCGGCCCTGCGGGCGGCGCTCGGGCGGGAGACCGCCGAGGCGACCGTGGTGATCGTCGCCCAGCGGGTGGCCACCATCCGCGACGCCGACCGGATCATCGTCCTGGACGAGGGCCTGGTCGTGGGCGCGGGCACCCACCGCGAGTTGATGGCGGACAACGAGACCTACCGGGAGATCGTGCTCTCCCAGCTCACGGAAGCGGAGGCTGCCTGATGGCCGGGCCCATGGGGCGCATGATGGCCGGCACCGGTCCCGAGAACCGCTCGCTGGACTTCAAGGTGTCCGGCAGGCGGCTGCTCGCCCAGTTCAAGCCGGAGCGGTTCACCCTGTACGGGATGCTGTTCTGCGTCGTACTGAGCGTCGGCCTCAACGTGGTCGGTCCGAAGATCCTCGGCAAGGCCACCGACCTGGTCTTCGCGGGCATCGTCGGACGGCAGATGCCGGCCGGGGAGAGCAAGGAGCAGGTCCTCGACTCGATGCGGGAGCACGGCGAGGGAAGCGTCGCCGACATGCTCCGGAGCACCGACTTCACCCCCGGCAAGGGCATCGACTTCGGCTCGGTCGGCGACGTCCTGCTGTTCGCGCTCGGAGTGTTCCTGGTCGCCGGTCTGCTGATGGCGGTGGCGACACGGCTGGTCAACAAGACCGTCAACCGCACGATGTTCCGGATGCGCGAGGACGTGCAGACGAAGCTGTCCCGGCTGCCGCTGTCGTACTTCGACAAGCGCCAGCGCGGCGAGGTGCTGTCCCGCGCCACCAACGACATCGACAACATCGGGCAGACGCTCCAGCAGTCGATGGGCCAGCTGATCAACTCGCTGCTGACCGTCATCGGCGTGCTGGCGGTGATGTTCTGGGTGTCGTGGATCCTGGCCCTGGTCGCGCTCGTCACCGTGCCACTGTCGGCGGTCGTCGCCACGCGCGTGGGCAAGCGGTCGCAGCCGCACTTCGTGCAGCAGTGGCGCTCCACCGGCAAGCTCAACGCCCACATCGAGGAGATGTACACCGGCCACACGCTGGTGAAGGTGTTCGGCCGCCAGGAGGAGTCGGCGCAGCAGTTCGCCGAGCAGAACGACGCGCTGTACGAGGCCGGCTTCAGGGCGCAGTTCAACAGCGGGGTCATGCAGCCGCTGATGATGTTCGTGTCGAACCTCAACTACGTGCTGGTCGCGGTGGTCGGCGGGCTGCGCGTCGCGTCGGGTTCCCTGTCCATCGGTGACGTCCAGGCGTTCATCCAGTACTCGCGCCAGTTCTCGATGCCGCTGACGCAGCTCGCGTCGATGGCGAACCTGGTGCAGTCGGGCGTCGCCTCGGCCGAGCGGGTCTTCGAACTCCTGGACGCGGAGGAGCAGGAGGCGGACCCGGTGGCGGCCGAGCGGCCCACGGAGCTGCGCGGGCTGGTGGCGCTGGAGGGCGTGTCCTTCCGGTACGACCCGCAGACGCCGCTGATCGAGGACCTGTCCCTGACGGTGGAGCCCGGGCACACGGTCGCCATCGTCGGCCCGACGGGCGCCGGCAAGACGACCCTCGTGAACCTGCTCATGCGGTTCTACGACGTCTCCGGCGGGCGCATCACCCTCGACGGCGTCGACATAGCGAAGATGTCCCGCGACGAACTGCGCGCCGGCATCGGCATGGTGCTCCAGGACACCTGGCTGTTCGGCGGCACCATCGCGGAGAACATCGCGTACGGGGCGTCGCGGGAGGTCACCCGGGGCGAGATCGAGGAGGCGGCACGGGCGGCGCACGCCGACCGGTTCGTCCGTACCCTCCCCGACGGCTACGACTCGGTGATCGACGACGAGGGCAGCGGGGTCAGCGCCGGTGAGAAGCAGCTGATCACCATCGCGCGGGCCTTCCTGTCCGACCCGACGATCCTGGTGCTCGACGAGGCCACCAGTTCCGTCGACACCCGGACCGAGGTGCTGATCCAGAAGGCGATGGCGAAGCTGGCGCACGGGCGTACGTCGTTCGTCATCGCGCACCGGCTGTCGACCATCCGGGACGCCGACACGATCCTGGTGATGGAGAACGGCTCGATCGTGGAGCAGGGCGCGCACACCGACCTGCTCGCGGCCGACGGGGCCTACGCGCGCCTGTACAAGGCGCAGTTCGCGGAGGCACTGGCCGAGGTCGACTGACGGGACGACGGTATCCGGCCGGGGACTTCCGGGGGCCGCTCGCATCGGGTGACGGCGAGCGGCTCCGCCCGGTCGAGGTCCCGCTCAGTCGAGGTAGCCCCTGAGCTGGTCCGCGAAGGCGTGGTCGCGGAGTTTGTTGAGGGTCTTGGACTCGATCTGCCGGATCCGTTCGCGGGTCACGCCGAAGATGCGGCCGATCTCCTCCAGCGTGCGCGGGCGGCCGTCCGCCAGCCCGTAGCGCAGCTGGACGACCTTCCGCTCGCGTTCGCCGAGGGTGGAGAGCACGGCCTCCAGGTGCTCGCGCAGCAGCAGGAAGGCCGCCGACTCGACGGGGCTGGCCGCGTCGCCGTCCTCGATGAGGTCGCCGAGGGCGACATCGTCCTCCTCGCCCACCGGGGCGTGCAGGGAGACCGGCTCCTGGGCCAGCCGCAGGACCTCACCGACGCGCTCCGGCAGGAGGTCCAGCTGGGCGGCGACCTCTTCCGCGGTCGGCTCGTAGCCGCGCTCCTGGAGCATCCGGCGCTGGACGCGGACGACCCGGTTGATGAGCTCGACGACATGGACCGGGACGCGGATGGTGCGGGCCTGGTCGGCCAGCGCGCGGGACATGGCCTGGCGGATCCACCAGGTGGCGTACGTGGAGAACTTGTAGCCGCGGGCGTAGTCGAACTTCTCGACCGCCCGGATCAGGCCGAGGTTGCCCTCCTGGACGAGGTCGAGCATGGTGAGCCCGCGCCCGACGTACCGCTTGGCGACGGAGACCACGAGCCGCAGGTTGGCCTCGATGAGGCGGCGTTTGGCCATGCGGCCCAGGACGACCAACCGGTCGAGGTCGAGGGCCAGTTGGCTGTCCAGGTCGGTGGCGCCGCTCAGCTTCTCCTCGGCGAACAGGCCCGCCTCCACGCGGCGGGCCAGGTCGACCTCCTCGGCCGCGGTGAGCAGCGGGATGCGGCCGATCTCCCGCAGGTACTGCCGGAACAGGTCCGAGGAGGGGCTGCCGCTGTCGCTGGCGCGGGGGCGGGCACGGGGCGGCGGGACGAGCTCGGGAGCGTCCTCGGGGGCGTCTTCAGGGGTGTCCACCAGAGCCTCGGCAGGCGGCTCGATCTCCTGCTCGGTCTGCGTTCGCGCGTGCGCTTCGCCGTCTGTTTCCGCGTCTGCTTCCGTCTGGGTCTCCGGGTGGGTCTCCGGGTGGTGCGCGGGACGGTTCTGCGGTGGGACGGCGGCCAGGACGTCGGTCTCGGCGTCCGGTTCCGTGCCGTCGGCCGTACTGGTACCGGTGGTACCGGCCCTACTCTCGGCAGTGCTGACGGACTGGGTCAGGGTCTGGGTCTGCACGGGGGCGACCTCCAGGATGATCGCTGCTGAGGTGAGCAGCAGCGGTACTTCGGGGCGGAGTCGGCGGCCACGCCGCGTCCCTCCGGGATCGGCCGCGCTCCGAGGACTCAGGCACCGCACCCCAGTGTGGAGTACGACACACAGCCGCCACGAGGGGCGTGCGGCGACTTTTTGCGTCCGGTCCGTGACCGCGTGGTCACCCCGTCGCGGGCGGCGGCTCAGAGAGCGGACGGGCCCTCGTGCTGCAACGCCCTGTCGTACCTGGTCAGGATCATCATCTCGTTCTGGACGGCGGCCGACTGGGCCGGGTCCGTGTGGCCGAGACGGGTCAGCGTGCTCTGGAGATCGGTGAGCCTGCGGGCCACGGCCCTGCGACGGACCGTCACCAACTGCTCGCCCGCGTAGTTCTCGTCGACCGTGCGGCGCATGATCGCCTCGACCGCGAGCTCCGTCACCATGGCGCGGACCGCGTCGTCGGGCGCGGCCTCCCGGACCCGGACGAGGTACTCCTGTCCGTCCTTGACGCCGTACTCGGCGCCGCCCGCGTCCTGGATCGCCTGGCGTACGGCGGCGTAGGGGGCGGCGGTGAACTCGTCGATCCCGTACGCGTCGAAGGCCGGGGAGACCAGCTCGGGGCGTTGCAGGGCGAGCTTCAGCAGCTCGCGTTCGGTCGCGTAGACGGCGTTGCGGAGGTTGAGGGCGGGGCCGCCGGCGGTGGGCCGGGCGGCGGACTCGTACGGCTGGGGGCCACGGGCCGGGGCCGGGCCCTTGCCGCCGCGGTCGCGGGCCCAACGGGCCAGCTGGGCAACCCTTTTGACGACGAACTGGGTGTCCAGGATGCCGAGCATGCCGGCCAGCTGGACGGCGACCTCGTGCTGGGCGCCGCTGTTCTTGATCCGGGCGACGATGGGCGCGGCCTCGTCGAGGGCGGCGGCGCGGCCCGCCGGGGTGTCGAGGTCGTAGCGCACCACGATCTGGCGGAGCGCGAACTCGAAGAGCGGCGTGCGGGGTTCGACCAGGTCGGCGACCGCCTCGTCGCCCTTCGCGAGGCGCAGGTCGCAGGGGTCCATGTTGTCCGGCGCGATGGCGATGTACGTCTCGGCCGCGAACTTCTGGTCGTCCTCGAAGGCGCGCAGGGCCGCCTTCTGGCCGGCCGCGTCACCGTCGAAGGTGAAGATGACGCGGGCGCTGCCGTTGTCCATGAGGAGCCGGCGGAGGATCTTGATGTGGTCGCCGCCGAAGGCCGTGCCGCAGGTCGCGATGGCGGTGGTGACACCTGCCAGGTGGCAGGCCATGACGTCGGTGTACCCCTCGACGACGACGGCCCGGCTGGTCTTCGCGATGTGCTGCTTGGCCAGGTCGATGCCGTAGAGGACCTGGGACTTCTTGTAGATCGCCGTGTCGGGCGTGTTGAGGTACTTGGGCCCGTTGTCCGCGTCGTAGAGCTTGCGCGCGCCGAAGCCGACGACCTCGCCGCCGATGTCGCGGATGGGCCACATCAGACGGCCCCGGAAGCGGTCGATGGGGCCTCGGCGGCCCTCCTGGGCGAGGCCGGAGAGGAACAGTTCCTTGTCGGTGAAGCCCTTGCCGCGCAGGAAACGGGTGAGGTGGTCCCAGCCCTGGGGGCTGTAACCGACGCCGAAGTGGACGGCGGCGGACTGGTCGAAACCACGCTCGGCGAGGAAGATCCGGCCGGTCTCGGCCTCCGGCCCGGTGGCGAGCTGTTCCGCGTACCACTCGGCGGCGATCTTGTGCGCCTCGACGAGACGGATCCGTTCGCCGCGCTGGTGGGCGGGGTTGTAGCCGCCCTCCTCGTAGCGCAGGGTGATGCCGGCCTGGGCGGCGAGCCGCTCGACCACCTCGGAGAAGGTGAGGTGGTCGACCTTCATCACGAACGAGATGGTGTCGCCGCCCTCCTGGCAGCCGAAGCAGTGGAAGAGTCCCTTGCTCGGGCTGACCTGGAAGGACGGCGACTTCTCGTCGTGGAACGGGCAGAGGCCCTTGAGGTTGCCGCCGCCCGCGTTGCGCAGCTGGAGGTACTCGGACACCACGGCGTCGATCGGGACCGCGTCCCGTACCGCCTTCACGTCCTCGTCGTTGATCCGTCCTGCCACGAGGTGATTCTACGGGGGCGGACCGACACTCGAGAGGCGCGCTACGGCGCGAGGCTCTCCAGGGGAACGTGCGGATCGGCCAGCGCGTCCGTGTTCACCGGGGTTCGGGCGCGGATCAGCTTCTGGATCGGCTCTGTGACGTCCCACACGTTCACGTTCATCCCGGCGAGGAGGCGGCCCTCGTTCAGCCAGAACGCGATGAACTCCCGCTTGCCGGCGTCGCCCCGGATCACCACCTCGTCGTACGTCCCCGGCGGGGCCCAGCCGCTGTACTCCATGCCCAGGTCGTACTGGTCGGAGAAGAAGTAGGGCACGCGGTCGTAGGTGACGTCCCTGCCGAGCATCGCGCGGGCGGCCGCCGGGCCGCCGTTCAGGGCGTTGGCCCAGTGCTCGACGCGCAGCCGGGTGTCGAAGAGACCGTGCGGGAAGGACGCGACGTCGCCGACCGCGTGGATGTCGGGGTCGGAGGTGCACAGCCGGGTGTCGACCGCGACGCCTCCGCCGTGCACGCGTTCGGCGAGGGTGAGGCCCGCCGCCTCCGCGAGGCTCGTGCGGGGGGCCGCGCCGATCGCCGCGAGGACGTCGTGCGCCGGGTGTTCCTCGCCGTCGGCGGTGCGGACGGCGAGGACCATGCCGTCCTGGCCGATGATCTCGGTGAGCCGGGCGCCGAAGTGGAAGCGGACGCCGTGCTCGCGGTGCAGGTCGGCGAAGACGCTCCCCAGCTCCGGGCCGAGGACGCCGTGCAGCGGGGTCGGCTCCGGCTCGATGACGGTGACCTCGGCGCCGTACTCGCGGGCCGCCGCCGCGATCTCCAGGCCGATCCAGCCGGCGCCGGCGATCACCAGGTGGCCGTTGTCCCGGCCGAGGGAGGCCAGCACTCCCTTGAGGCGCTCGGCGTGCGCGAGCCGGCGCAGGTGGTGCACGCCGGCGAGGTCGGTGCCGGGGATGTCCAGGCGGCGCGGCTCCGCGCCGGTGGCGAGGAGCAGCTTGTCGTAGTGGACGAGCGTGCCGTCGTCGCCGAAGCGGACCGTCTTGGCGGTGCGGTCGATCGCGTCGACGGTCTGGCCCAGGTGCAGTTCGATGTCGTTCTGCGCGTACCAGGCCGGCTCGTGCACGAAGACGCTCTCCCGTGTCTCCTTGCCGAGCAGGAAGCCCTTGGAGAGCGGCGGTCGCTCGTAGGGGTGGTCGCGTTCGTCGCAGATCAGTATCACCCGGCCGGTGAAGCCCTCCGCCCTCAGCGTCTCGGCCGCCTTGGCGCCGGCCAGACCTCCTCCGACGATGACGAATGTCTGATCCGCGTCGACCACGTGATGCCTCCTACCGGGGTCTGGGGGGAGGTCCCCCAGAGGACACTGTGCGTGCCGCCACATGCGAGCGTCCCGCACACAGCGTGATGGGGGAAGGGGGACGTGCCCGATGAGGGCACGCTGGGTCACCTTCGGGCCCCGTTCGGGCGCACCGGGCCCGCACTTGTCAGGGTCTCGTGTGCCCCGTCAGGCGACTGTGAAGCGAGCGGGCCGACGCGTCGGTGAGAGAGGCGATCTGGTCGACGACGACCCGCTTGCGGGCGCGGTCGTCGGACGCCTGCTCGAACAGGGCGCGGAACTGGGGGTCCAGGCCGTCGGGGGCGCGCGTGGTGAGCGCCTCGGCCAGCTCGGTGATGACGACACGCTGGTCCGCGCGCAGGCGTTCCTGTTCGGCGCGCTGCATGACGTACCGGTCGGCGACCGCCTTGAGGACGGCGCACTCCAGGCGCGCCTCGTCGGGTACGACGAGTTCCGCGTCGTAACGGGTGAGGCGGCCGATGCCGTACCGCGTGCGGGTGGCGCCCTCGGCGGCCAGGCAGAAGCGGCCGATGAGCTGGCTGGTGGCGTCCTTCAGGCGGGCCTGGGCGGCCGCCGTGCCGTCGTAGCCGTGCGGCCACCAGTCCTGGTCCTGGAGGCGGTCCAGGGCGGCGGCGAGTTCGGCCGGATCGGTGCCGGCGGGGACGTAGCGGCCGACGGCGACCCGGAAGATCTCCTGGCGCTCCGGTTCGGCGCGCAGGCAGTTGGGGTCGATGTGCCCCGCGTGCAGGCCGTCCTCGACGTCGTGCACCGAGTACGCCACGTCGTCGGCCCAGTCCATGACCTGCGCCTCGAAGCACGTGCGCGTGCCGGGGGCCGTTTCACGGACCCAGTCGAACACGGGCCGGTCGTCCTCGTAGACGCCGAACTTGGAGGAGGCCGGGTCGACGGGGTGGGCGCCTCGGGGCCAGGGGTACTTGGTGGCGGCGTCGAGGGTGGCACGGGTGAGGTTGAGGCCCACGGAGCCCTCGGCGGTGAAGCGCTTGGGTTCGATGCGGGTGAGGAGTCGCAGCGACTGGGCGTTGCCCTCGAAGCCGCCGCAGTCCCGCGCGAACTCGTTCAGCGCCTGTTCGCCGTTGTGCCCGAACGGGGGGTGCCCGAGGTCGTGGGAGAGACAGGACGCCTCGACCAGATCGGGATCGCAGCCGAGGGCGGCGCCGAGTTCGCGTCCCACCTGGGCGCACTCCAGGGAGTGGGTGAGGCGGGTGCGCGGCGTGGCGTCCCAGGCGTCCGTGCGGGTGCCCGGCGTCACCACCTGCGTCTTGCCGGAGAGCCTTCTCAGCGCCGAGGAGTGCAGGACGCGGGCGCGGTCCCGTTGGAAGGCGGTGCGGCCCGGGCGTTTGTCGGGTTCGGGCGCCCAGCGGGCGACTGACGTCGGGTCATAGGCGATGTCGGGGTGTGCGGTGCCTTCCATGTCTCGACAGTAAGCGGCAGCGGTGACAATCGGTCGCCACGAGGCGCCCGCCGAGCCGCCGCGTTCCGATCACCGGCGGGTGCGGGGCGGGTCCGCGGCCGACCGGAGCCGCGCCACTTCGCCGGGGTGGCGCCGCGTGCCGGGCACCGGCGGGTGCGGGGCGGTCGGCGGGCGGGCGGGCCGCGCCACTTCGCCGGGACTGCGCCGTGCCGGACACCGGCCAGTGCGCGGCGGTCCGCGGCCGGGCGCGCCCACGCCGCTTCGCCGGGCCGCCGCTTCTCCGGGCACCGGCGGGTGCGGCCGACCGGAGCCGCGCCACTTCGCCGGGGTGGCGCCGCGTGCCGGGCACCGGCGGGTGCGGGCGGGCTGTGGGTTCTCGCGCCCGCCCGCGTGCCGTCAGGCGGCCTTACTGGAGTTGCTCATCTGCCATGCCTGGTCGTAGCGGTGCAGGAGCAGGCTCGCCATCGCCGGGTGGGTGCCCAGGGGGGCGGACGCGATCCAGGGGGCCGCCGCCGCGGACTCCGTCGCGAAGCGGCCGGGGGCCGTGAAGTAGGAGGCGACCGCCACCCGGTCGCGGCCTCGCGCGGCCAGGGCCCGCAGCGCCGTCGGGACGGTCGGGGTCGCCGTGGAGGCATACGCGGGGACCACCGGCACGCCCAGGCGCCGCGCCAGGAGGTCGGCCGTACGGCGGGTGTCGACGGCCGAGTCGGGGTCGCGGGAGCCCGCCGCCGCGAGGACGACCGCACTCGTCCGGCGTTCCGTCTCCGTCATGTCGGTGCGCCAGCCCGCCTCGACCAGGCGGGCGAACAGGGTCTCCACGAGGAACGGGTGCGGGCCGAGCGGCGCGGCCACACGCGTGTGCACCCTCGCCTTCGCGGCCATCTCCGGGATGTCCCGCTTGACGTGGTAGCCGCGGGCCAGGAGGAGGGGGACCAGGACGGCGTCCGTCGTACCGTGGGCGTCGAGGTCGGCGAGGGTGTCCGTCAACAGCGGCTCGTTGAGCTCGATATGGCCGAGGCGCACCGACAGGCCGGGCCGCTGCTCGCGGACCCGGTCCAGGAGCGTGCGGACGGTGCTCAGCGCGCGCGGGTCGCGGCTGCCGTGGGCGACGACGACCAGCGCGGGCGGGCCGGGACGCCGGCGGCCGTCGTGCTGGACGAGGCTGAGCTGGCTGGCGAGCTGGGAGCTGATCCGGTTCATGATGTGCGCCGTACTGTCGAGGTGGACTTCGGACTCGTCGTACTGCGAGGGCGACGCCGTCATGAACAGATCCTGACGGCACGAGGTTGCACCCCGGTTGCCTGACCGTCACGAGTGTTTTCCGGTCGTTCACGCCGCGCCGGGGCCCGGTGTGAGATGTGGCTCGTGGCACGTGAGCGAACCGGATCACCGTGGGCTGCGTCTTTCCGGGCCGAAGGGGCTCACGACCTGGGGGGACACCGTATGCACATCCGTCGACCGCGGCTGCCGCGCACTCGTGCCGGGCGGCGGCGGCTGGTGCAGGCCGTGATGGCCGGGTGCGTGCTGGCGCTGTCGCCGGCCACCTGGCTGTACGTGTCCACGGCCGACCGGCTCGGTACGACCGCCGACGCGCCGCGCACCGAGGTCGCCGTCGTCTTCGGCGCCGGTCTGTGGGACGGCGAGCCCTCGCCGTATCTCGCGCACCGGCTGGACGCGGCGGTGAAACTGTACCGGGAGGGCCGTATCGAGGTCGTTCTCGTGACGGGTGACAACAGCCGCGAGGACTACGACGAACCCGACGCGATGCGCACGTATCTGACCGGCCACGGGGTGCCCGCCTCGCGGATCGTGAGCGACTACGCCGGTTTCGACACCTGGGACTCCTGCGTCCGGGCCAAGAAGATCTTCGGCGTCGACAGGGCCGTGCTGATCAGCCAGGACTTCCACATCCGTCGGGCCGTCGCCCTGTGCGAGGCGGCGGGGGTCGACTCGTACGGGGTCGGCGTCGCCGCCAAACATGACGTGACCTGGTACTACGGGGGCGCCCGTGAGGTCCTCGCGGCCGGTAAGGCGGCGCTGGACGCCGTGTTCGAGCCGGCCCCCCGGTTCCTCGGGCCGAAGGAACCCGGGGTGACGAGGGCGCTGGCCGACGGCCGGTGAAGCGGCGGGCCGAGGATCGGAAGGCCGGGGTTTCGGCGGCGGGGTTGCGGGGCGTGCCCTGCCGGGTCGCCTCACCGCGGGCCCGGTCCGGCGGGGAGGGCACCACCACACCGCCGTAACAGGAGGCCGCACGGCGCGTAACACGGCCGAAGCACGCTGGAGCGTATGCCGACCACTTCGACGCCCACCCACTGCCCGTACTGCGCCCTGCAGTGCGGGATGGCCCTGTCGCCCCTGCCCACGGGAGGCGTCGAAGTGGTCGAGCGCCCGGACTTCCCGGTGAACCGGGGCGCGCTGTGCGGCAAGGGCCGTACGGCGCCGGAGGTGCTCTCCTCCCGGGTGCGGCTGACCTCTCCGTTGGTGCGCAAGGGCGACTCGCTCGTGCCGGCCACCTGGGAAGAGGCGCTGGACCGGATCGCCGGGGAGCTGACGAGGGTGCGCTCCGAGCACGGGGCCGACGCGCTCGGCGTGTTCGGCGGGGGCGGGCTGACGAACGAGAAGGCGTACACGCTCGGCAAGTTCGCGCGGGTCGTCCTCGGCACCTCGCAGATCGACTACAACGGCCGCTTCTGCATGTCGTCCGCGGCAGCCGCCGGCATCAAGGCGTTCGGACTCGACCGGGGGCTCCCCTTCCCGCTGGAGGACATCCCGAGGACGGGGTGCGTGATCCTGGTCGGCTCCAACCTCGCGGAGACCATGCCGCCCGCTCTGCGGTTCTTCAGCGAACTGCGCGAGAACGGCGGCACGTTGATCGTGATCGACCCGCGCCGCACGAAGACCGCCGAACAGGCCGACCTGCACCTCGCGCCCCGGCCGGGCACGGATCTCGCGCTCGCGCTGGGCCTGTTGCACCTGATCGTCGCCGAGGGGCGGGTCGACGAGGAGTACGTGCGGGAGCGGACCGTCGGCTGGGAGGACACACGGGCGGCCGCCATGGCGCACTGGCCGGAGTACGTGGAGCGGATCACGGGGGTGTCCGTTCCAGAACTCCGGGAGACCGTGCGGATGTTCTGCGAGCCCGAGGCCGCGATGGTGCTCACCGCGCGCGGGCCGGAGCAGCAGTCCAAGGGCACCGACACGGTCGGCGCGTGGATCAACCTGTGTCTGGCGACGGGACGGGCGGGACGGCCGCTCAGCGGCTACGGCTGTCTGACCGGGCAGGGCAACGGGCAGGGCGGGCGCGAGCACGGCCAGAAGGCCGACCAGCTGCCCGGCTACCGCAAGCTGGACGACCCGGCCGCCCGGCGGCATGTCGCCGAGGTGTGGGGCGTGGACCCGGACTCGTTGCCGGGGCCCGGGCGCAGCGCGTACGAGCTGCTGGACGCGCTGGGGTCCGACGTCCGGTCGCTGCTGCTGATGGGCTCGAACCCGGTGGTGTCGGCGCCGCGTGCCGCGCACATCGAGGAGCGCATCAGGTCCCTCGACTTCCTCGCCGTGTGCGACGTCGTCCTGTCGGAGACGGCGGCCCTCGCCGACGTCGTCCTGCCGGTCACCCAGTGGGCGGAGGAGACGGGTACGACGACCAGCCTGGAGGGACGGGTGCTGCTGCGCCGCCGGGCGATCACCGCCCCGGAGGGGGTGCGCAGCGACCTGGAGGTCCTGCACGAGCTGGCGGCGCGGCTGGGCGTCGAGAAGGGCTTCCCGACCGACCCCGAGGAGGTCTTCGAGGAGCTTCGGCGGGCCAGCGCGGGCGGCATCGCGGACTACTCCGGGATCAGTTACGGGCGACTGGCGGAGGAGGGCGGGGTGTTCTGGCCCTGCCCGGCGGAGGCCGAGGGAGCCGAGGAGCGGGCCGAGGGGCGAGACGAGGCGAGCGACGGGACGGGCGACGACGGGGGCGAACCGCGGACGTCCGGCACGCCCCGGCTCTTCCTCGACCGGTTCGCCACGGAGGACGGACGGGCGCGGTTCGTGCCGGTCTCGCACCGCCCGATCGCCGAGGAACCGGACGACGACTACCCCGTCCTGCTCACCACCGGGCGGGTCGTCGCCCAGTACCAGTCCGGCGCCCAGACCCGGCGCGTGGACGAGCTGAACGCCGCCGCGCCCGGCCCGTTCGTGGAGCTGCACCCCCGGCTGGCGGCGCGGCTCGGAGCTGCCGAGGGCGACCCGCTGGCCGTGGTGTCGCGGCGCGGACGGGCGGTGGCGCCGGCCCGGATCACCACCGGGATCCGCCCGGACACCGTCTTCATGCCGTTCCACTGGCCGGGCGAGGGCCGCGCCAACACCCTGACCAACCCGGCACTGGACCCGATCTCGCGCATGCCGGAGTTCAAGGTGTGCGCGGTGCGGGTGGAGATCGCGGAGCCGTAGGAGTCCGGGTCGAGGCGAGGCGAGTGCGGGACGAGTGCGGGGCACGGCGGGACGGGTCGAGGGCGGGGAGTCGAGAGCGGGCCGAGCAGGCCCGCAC
The DNA here is from genome assembly GCF_044741545.1 of Streptomyces sp. NPDC088157. Classification (NCBI taxonomy): domain Bacteria; kingdom Bacillati; phylum Actinomycetota; class Actinomycetes; order Kitasatosporales; family Streptomycetaceae; genus Streptomyces; species Streptomyces sp. NPDC088157. The sequence continues at coordinate 679,432 of NZ_JBIUSU010000001.1, read as the reverse complement.
GACCCGTCGCGTCCCGACCGGACACGACCCGTCGCGACCCGAGCGGACACGACCCGTCCCGACCGGACACGACCCGTCGCGACCCGAGCGGACACGAGCTGTCCCGACCGGACACGAGCTGTCCCGACCGGACCGGACCCCTCGCGACCCGACGGGACCGGACCCCTCGCGACCCGACAGGCCGGGCTCTAGCGGGCGTCCGGTAGTCGCAGTGCCAGGCCGTCCAGGACGACCTCCAGGCCGTAGGTGAACTTGTCCTCGCGGAGCGCGACCGGGTCCGTCGACTCGGCGGCGCTCGCGGCGTAGTCGTCGGCGAGGTGGGCGTAGGGGGCGGCGGCCTGCTGGGCGGCGGGCATGAGGCGGGCGATGAACTCGACCTCGGTCTCGCCGGAGCGGGCGACCGTGGTGAGCCAGGCCGCCTCGGTCGTGCTCACACCGATGACGTAACTCAGTACGGGCTCGATGGCACGGCCCGGCTCGCTGAAGCCCGCGGCCGTGAACAGGGCGGCGAGCCGCTCGGCGAAGGCCATGAGGTTGGGGCCGAGGTAGGCGAGGCCGGCCTGGCCGAGGACCGACGACAGCCAGGGGTGCCGGAGCGCCGTCGCGCGGAAGGAGCCGGCGGCCTCGGCGACGGCGGCCCGCCAGTCGGCGCCGTCGGCGGACGGGACGTGGATCTCGGCGGCGACCTCGTCGACGGCCAGCTCCATCAGCTCGTCCTTGGTGGCGACATGCCGGTACAGGCTGGTCGCGCCGGCGTTCAGCCGGGCGCCCAGCTTGCGCATGCTCAGCGCCTCGATGCCGTCGGTGTCCAGCATGGCGATCGCCTCGCGGACGATCGCGTCCCGGCTGAGCGTCGGCTGGTCCGGCTCTCGGCGCTCCCTGGCCCAGACGGACGGCACGGGGTGGGGGTTCTTCGTCCTGGCGGCCACGGGCCCTCCGATTCCTCGGTGCGTAAGCGTCTGACACCTGGGTGCGTACATCGTGCGCCTTCAGCGTACAGAGTTCGAGGCTTGCGCACACTGTTCCGAGCTGCGTACAGTGTGCGCATCGAACGGAACGCCGTACGCATCACCCGGAACAGTGTGCGCAGTAACGAACGCTGTGCGCAGGACGAAAGGACGCCTCCGATGGAAGCCCCGACGGAACGCCTCAAGGAAACCGCGAGGGACAGCCGCGATCCCCGTCGCTGGTGGATCCTCGTCGTGCTGTGCCTCAGCACGGTCGTCCTGACGATCGACAGCATGGCGCTGACCGTCGCGATCCCCTCGATGACCGAGGACATCGGCGCCAGTGCCCAGGACACCCAGTGGATCCTGGACTCCTACATCCTGGTCTTCGCCGGCCTCCTGCTGACCTCCGGCAGCCTCGGCGACCGCTTCGGCCGCCGGAAGGTGATGCTGATCGGTCTGCTGCTCTTCGGGGCGGCCTCACTGGCCGCGACGATCTGCACGAACCCCGGCGAGGTGATCGCCGTACGCACCGCGATGGGCGTCGGCGGGGCGCTGATCATGCCCTCCACCCTCTCGATCCTCATCACCGTCTTCGACGACGAGGAACGCGGCAGGGCGATGGCGGCCTGGGGTTCGGTGTCGATGCTGGGGCTGGTCGGCAGCCCGGTCCTGGGCGGCGTCCTGATCGACCACTTCTCCTGGCACTCGATCTTCCTCATCAACGTCCCGGTCGTCGCACTCGCCGTGGTCGCCGCCGTGGTGCTGATGCCGGAGTCCAGGGCTCCCTGGCAGAAGCCCGACCCGCTGGGCGCCGTGCTCTCCGCCGTCGGTATGACCGCCCTCGTCTGGTGGATCATCGAACTCCCGCAGCACGGGGCGTTCGGCGGCCGCTCCACGCTCTCGCTGGCGGTCGCCGTGGTCGGCCTGGCCGGCTTCGTGATCTGGGAGAACGTCACGTCCGCCCCGATGGTCCCACTGGTCCTCTTCAAGCACCGCAACTTCAGCGGTGGTTCGCTGTCGCTGGCGCTGGTCCAGATCGGCAACGGCGGACTGCTGCTGGTCCTCACCCAGTACCTCCAGTTCGTCCTCGGCTACTCGCCCGTCAAGGCGGGCCTCGCCTTCCTGCCCCTCGCCGTCGCCGCGCTGCTCGGCAACGGCATGGGCGTGAAGCTGGCGGAGAAGATCGGCAACCGGTTCGTGATCCTGTCCGGGATGCTCGTGATGACCGCCTGCTTCGCCCTGCTGACGACGGTCGACGCCGACTCGGGCTTCACCGTCCCGGCGATCGCCCTCGGACTGCTCGGCCTCGGCGCGGGCCTGGCGATGCCGGCCGCCGTCGGCGCGCTGATGAGCACGATCCCCGAGGACAAGGCGGGCGTCGGCTCGGCCCTGAACGACACCATCCAGCAGGCCGGCACCGCCCTCGGCATCGCGATCCTCGGCTCCCTGCTGACCAGCGGCTTCGCTGCCGAGATGCCGTCCGACGCCCCCGAGGCGGCCCGGCAGTCGATCGGCGGGGCGCTGGCGGTCGCCGGCCAGGACGCGAGCCTGGTCCGGGCGGCCAGGGAGGCCTTCACCGCCTCGATGACGACGACCTTCACCGTCAGCGCGGTCGGTGTCCTGGCGGCGGCGATCCTGGCGACCCTGGTGATGCGGGACCGCAAGCCGGAGCAGTCGGCGACCGAGACCCGGGCGGAGGAACCTGAGCCCGTCGCCTGAGCCGGTCGTCCGAACCGTCCGGCTGGACCGCTCAGTTGAACTGGTCGGCCGAACCGGTCGCCCGAGCGGCACGGCTTCCGTCGTGGAAAGGCCGGCACCCTGCGGGGTGCCGGCCTTCCGCGTGTTCAGCTGCGTGCTCAGCGGTAGTTCAACGGTGCGTTCAGCGGCAGGCGGAGTAGCCGGGCCGGCTGTCAGCCGGCGGTCGTCCAGCCCGGGACCATGGGCAGGACCTCCTGCGCCACGCGCAGCAGCGCCGTGTCGTCCGGTCGCATGTCGTCCTGGCGCCAGATGGAGAGTTCGTAGGAGCCGCCGCCGTCCTTGGTGTCCGGGGCGACGACAAGGGTGCGGGCGATGCCGCCGGGGCCGGTGTCGGCCTTGCCGCTCCCACCGAGGTTGAAGTTGATGGCGATCGTCCGGCTCGAGTAGAGCACCGCCGGGTGGCCCAGGATCGTCTTGGACTCCGCCTCGTTCAGCAGGTCCTCCATCCCCGCGATCGGGAGCTCGTCGTAGGACCGCGAGAGCTGCACGGTGTAGGTGTCCAGCTGGACGGTCCCCTCGGGGGTGTGGATCTCGGCGGCGCCCACCGTCTCGACCGAGCCGTCACTGCCGTAGGCCGTCAGCGCGTGCTCCAGCGGAGTGCCCAGAAGCGTCGGCAGGTCCGCACGGTTCAGCGCCGTGCACAACTGCGTCCCGGAGACGCGCCGCGCCGCCTTGGCCTCCTTGTCGGCCTTCGCGTCCTCGTCGCCGACGGAGCAGGACGCCGGCTTGTCGGCCGCCTTGGCGTCGTTCTTCTGGAGCACGAAGAGCCCGCCCCCCAGCGCCCCGACCACCACCAGCGCCGCGATGGCTTGAGCCCATGCGTTCGGGCCCTTCTCGGGCGCGGTAACTTCCTCGGTCATGTCCCCCATTACCCCCGGTACCCCCTGCTCGCGCCGGATGCGCGCTGGGGGAGCGTAACGGGTGATCCAACCATGGGGAAGCGGAAATCCTTCACCGATCGGTCACATCCAGCACCCGCGACGATCAGCGCCGTGAGCGCCCCGGCCGGACGAGTTGGACAGCGGCGAGCGGACAGCGGCGAGCAGCCGATCGAGACGGTCCCCGACGCCGATCTCGATATCGCTTCGCGAACGGCCCCCGCTTCCGCGAGGGCCGTTCTGCTTCGAATGCCCGAGAACACGCAAGGGCGGTGAATTCCCGGGCCGGCGCCCACGGTCGACCGGTCAGTCGATCCGCGGCGAACCGGTCAGGTTCCAGGTCGAGTTGCCCTCACCGTCACGGTCTATGTCGTAGACGACCTTGCCGTCGGCGCTCCACGTGGCGGTCCGGTTGTGCGTGACGAACTTGGAGCAGCGGTCGCTGGACCGCGGGAAGCTGTTGACGTCGTAGCGGATGTCGCAGGTGCGGCTGCCCTTGATGTCGTCCGAGCCCGAGACGTACTGCTCGACCCGTACCTGGACGTCGAACTGGTCGAACTTCCGGTTGCCGTCGACGCTGCTGGTGCCGCCGTTGAACCAGCTGACGTCGGCGGTGGCCTCGTAGCCGTCCGCGACCCTCTGGATACACAACTCGATCTCGACGTACGTGTCGTCCCCGGGCGTGGGGAAGGTCTTGTCCTGGTAGCTGCACGCGAAGTCGTCGGCGTACGCGGGCGCGACCGTCAGCGTGGTCAGCCCTCCGAGAGCGAGCAGGAACGCGGCCGTGGTCGCGGCCGAACGCCGGATGGAGAATGTCATCCGAATGCCTTTCCGTGGTACCCCCGTGCGAACCACTGGGGCTCACTTGCATGATCCGCAGGAAGGGATCTTCCAAGGCGGCCGGAATGGCAAAGCGTGACTGATGTGTTATCAAAAAATGAAGGGGAAGTTCCGCTTCAATGGTATGGGCTTTCCGTGACTACGTGACTACGTGACAGGGCGGCCGCCCCGGTTCGGAGGCCGGGGCGGCCGCGTCGCGGGTCGGGGGGCTGGTCAGTTCACGTTGACCGCGGCCCAGGCCGCCGCTACCGCGTTGTACTCCGTGGTGCCCGTGCCGTAGAGGTCTCGGGCCGCGTTCAGGGTGGCCGTCCTCGCCGCCGCGTAGTTCGTCGAGGACGTCATGTAGACGGTCAGGGCGCGGTACCAGATGGCGCCGAGCTTGTCGCGGCCGATGCCGGTGACCGTCGAGCCGTTGTACGTCGGGGAGTTGTAGGTGACGCCGTTGACGGTCTTCGTGCCGCTGCCCTCCGCGAGGAGGTAGGCGAAGTGGTTGGCGACCCCGGACGAGTAGTGGACGTCGAGGTTGCCGACCGAACTGCTCCAGTAGTCGGCGGAGTTGCCGTCCTTGCTCGGCTTGTCCATGTAGCGCAGGGCGTCGCGGCCGAAGCCGGAACGGACGATCTTCTCGCCGATGAGGTAGTCCCCGGTGTCGGAGGCGTTCCCCGCGTGGAACTCGACCAGGCTGCCGAAGATGTCGGACGTCGCCTCGTTCAGGCCGCCGGACTCGCCCGAGTAGGTGAGCGCGGCCGTCTTCGAGGTCACGCCGTGGGACATCTCGTGGCCGGCCACGTCCAGGGCGACCAGCGGGCCGAGCTGGGTGCCGTCACCGTCGCCGTAGGTCATGCAGAAGCAACTGTCGTCCCAGAAGGCGTTGTTGTAGCTGTTGCCGTAGTGGACGCGGTTGTAGGAGCCCTTGCCGTCGTTGCCGATGCCGTTGCGGCCGTGCACGTTCTTGTAGTAGTCCCAGGTCGCGTTGGTGCCGTACTGGGCGTCGACGGCGGCCGTCGAACGGTCCGTCGTGGCGCCGGTGCCCCAGTGGTTGTCGGCGTCCGTGAACAGGGTCGCCGGGGCGCGGCTGATGCAGATGCCGAAGATGCACAGGTCGGTCTTGTTGGCCGCGTCGCCGGTGTACGTGTTCCCGCGCGTCGGGTCCTTGAGCTGGTACGCCGATCCCGAGAGGGTCGTCTCCAGCGGGACCGTGCCGCCGTACAGGGACTTGCCGTCACCCGTGGCGGTCTCGATGGTGTCCCAGGCGTCGATCTGGGCGCCGGTGCGGGCGTCGGTCAGCACCGCGCGGGCGACCGGGTTGCCGAGCGAGTCCAGGGCCACGACGTCGGTCCGCCAGGCCAGCTTCGGGGCGCCGTGCAGCGCGTCGACGACCAGCTGCGGCTTCGCCTTCACCTGCTTCAGCGTCTCGCCGAGGTTGGCCGCGCGCAGCGCGTTCACGGCGACGTCGGCGGCCTTGGGAGCCGGCACCTTCGGGCTGATGCTCGCGAGTGAGATCGCCGATCGCGTCGCCCGGTTCGCGCTGCGGTAGGCGCCGTCCGCGGCCAGGTGGACCACGAAGTCGCCGCCCAGGACGGGCAGTTGCCGGTACGTACGGTCGTAGCGGACGTGCTGGGCGCCGTCCTTGTCGACGACCACGTCACGGACGGAGGTGCCCTGTACGGAGGTGAGGCCCAGGGTCGTCGCGTGGTCGGCGAGGGCCGCCGCCGCGTTGTCGAGCGCGGTCGCCCGGGTCGGCCTGTCGGCCGCGTCGGCCACCGGGGAGAGCACGGCGGCCAGGAGGGTGGCCGTGGTGGCGGCGATGCCGGCGGTGGCGAGACGGGAACCTCGGACGTGCTGCCGTATCCGACTCATCAGTGTCTTCGGTCTCCTCGAAAAGGCGCCGTGGGGGCGCGTGTGGGGGTGGCCTGTGGGTGGCCTGTGGAGGTGGCGCTGATGTCGTCCTGGCATTTAAGAGGGCATGACATGTCATGTCCATAGCGCATACGCGATGGACCGGTGAGGGGGCGGTGAGGGGAGAGAATCGTTTCCGTGAGCGCTCCGGGACTCCCCTTCTTCGTCTACGGCACCCTCCGGCCCGGCGAGGTCAACCACGACCTCTTCCTGCGCGGCCGCACCGTCCGCGAGGAGCCTGCGCTACTGGCGGGGGCGGTGCTGTATCAGGGGCCCGGCTATCCCTACGCGGTGGAGGAACGGGGCGGGCGGGTGACCGGCTCTCTCGTCACGCCCCTCCCCCAGGCGTACGGGGAACTGCTCGCCGCGCTCGACCGGCTGGAGGAGTACGCGCCGGGCGACCCGCGCAACCTGTACGAGCGGGTCACGCGCGAGGTACAGATCGACGTCGAGACGGGGCTGGGGACGGGGGCGGGGACGGGGATGGGGATGGGGGTGACGGTGGAGGCTCGCGGGGGCGGCTCGGCTTCCCTCCCCGTACGCGCCTGGGTCTACGTCGCCGCACCCGCCGTCGCCGCCCGGCTACGGGCCCGGGGGAAGCTGATCGAGAGCGGGGACTGGCTCGCACGACGGTGAGGTGACCTCACTCCGCCCCGGCGGCGGCCCTCACTGCCCCTTGGGCGGCAGCCGTCGCCCCGCCCGGTGGCAGCCGTCGCCCCCTTCGGCAGTGGCGGTCACCCGTTCACCCGCCCCGTGGGCGGTTTTCCGTGCCGTGCTGTCCGCGCTGCGGTGACCTGCTGAAACGCGGGTGCAGGTACGTATCCCGGCCGCGCATCTGACACCCATTCATCCCATTCCTGACGCACCCTCAGGAAGCGCGCTCGCGCCGCTGCGACTTACCTCGGAAGGGCAGGGAGACTCGAAGAGCTCGAAGGAGCACCGATGCGACGCATCGCCCGTCGTACCGCACGTCGTAGCGCACGCCGTAGCGCACGTCTGCTGACCGGTACCGCGCTCGCCGTCGTCGCGACGGCCGGGTTCGCCGGGCCCGCCCACGGCTTCGGTGCCGGCACCCGTGCCGGAAGCCTGGAGGTGTACCCCTCCACCGCCGTGCCGGGCGGGCAGATCTCGGTGAACACGGCGGCATGCGGGGACGGCGCAGCGGCGACGGGCGACGCCGGAGCCGTGGGCGCCGGTCGCTTCCCGCTCGCACCCGGCGGCGCGCAGGAGGGCGAGGCGGTCGGGCGGTTCCGGGTGCCGCCGAGCGCGCAGCCGGGGACGTACGAGATCGTCGCGGAGTGCGCCGCGGGCGGGCGGCGCGTCAGCGGGGACCTGGTGGTCGTGCTGGCCACGGACCAACAGCCGGTGCGTCCACGAGGAAGTGTGAAGACGGGGGTCGGCGGCGCACTGGGCCCCGACCCCGTACAGACCGCGGCCGGTGTGGCGGCTCTCGCCGTCGCCGCCGCGGGCGGTACCTGGCTCCTGCATCGCCGGGCGAGAGGCGACGGGATCTGACGGACACCCTCCGCTGTCCGTCCGCCGGTACCGCATGTCCCCTCCCCCTCCGGGTCCGACGCCCCTCGCGGCCCGGAGGGGGAACGGGGTTCACCGACCAGGAAGACCACGGAAAGCGTGCATGGAGAAGGGTCCCGGGATGCGCAGGGTCGGTAACACCGCCATAGCGGCCGTCACCGTGGTCGCTCTCGGCTGCGGCGCGTGGCTGCTGCACAGCGGCGCCGAGACGCACGCCCCGCCGCAGCCGTCGGCGGCCCAGGCCCACTCGGGCGGCCCGCACGTACGGACCAGGTCCGCCCCGGCACTGCCGCCCTCGCCGCCCGACCGCGTCCGTATCCCCGCGATCCACGTGGACGCCCCCCTGACGGGCCTCGCCCTCACCCCGTCCGGCAGCCTCGACGTCCCGCCCGCCGAGAAGAAGAACCTGGCCGGCTGGTACGAGGCCGGCACCACTCCCGGCGACACCGGCACCGCCGTCGTCGCCGGTCACGTCGACAACGCCGACGGGCCGGCCGTCTTCTACGACCTGGGCGCGCTGCGCAAGGGCAGCGCCATCGAGGTGGACCGGCGCGACGGGAGCGTCGCCGTCTTCACCGTGGACGCCGTCGAGGTGTACCAGGCACGCGACTTCCCCGACGAGAAGGTGTACGGGGCGGCGGGCAGACCGGAGCTGCGGGTGATCACCTGCGGCGGGAGCTACACGAAGTCGACCGGCTATCAGGGGAACGTCGTCGTGTTCGCCCACCTCACGTCCTCGCACCTCTGACCGGGCGGGCACCGGCGGCTCCTCCCCCGGCCCCCGGCGGCCCGCCCCTGCGCCGATCCGTCGTTTCCGAACCGCTCCGTCTCCGACCCGCTCGTCTCCGACCCGCCAGGGCGCGGGGCACGTGGCGGGGGCCGGGGCGGCGCGGGACGGAACCCTCACACCTGCGCCCCGGCCCCGCTGAGGGCAGCGTTCCTCGCGGGAAACAACGGTGATGCTGCCGGGTAACCTCGGCATCGCACGCTCCTGGACATGACCTCGAATTCGCGTGTGGTGGTGATCGGCGCCGGCCTCGCGGGCGTACGACTCGCCCGCCGGCTCGGCGAGCTGGGCACGCCCGCGCTGCTGATCGGCGAGGAGGAGCACCGGCCCTACAACCGGGTCCTGCTCGCCGAGGTGCTGGCCGGCCGGTACGCCCCCGAGGTGATCGCGCTGCCCGCACCCGCCGGACTGGTCCGGGCCCGGGTCACCGGCATCGACCGCGACCGGCGGACCGTGGCCTGCGCGGACGGCTCGGAGATCGCATACGAGACCCTGGTCCTGGCCACCGGCTCCAACCCGGTGCTGCCTCCCCTGCGCGGTCTCTTCACGCCCGACCACGTCCTGCCGGAGGGCGTCCACGCCTTCCGCACCATGGACGACTGCCTCGGCCTGTCGAAGGCGGTACGGCCGGGCGCACGGGCGGTCGTCATCGGCGGCGGGCTCCTCGGGGTCTCCGCGGCCCGCGCGCTCGCGATGCGCGGCGCGCAGGTCGTCCTGGCACAGCAGGCCGAGCGCCTCATGGAACGCCAGCTCGACCCGAACGCGTCCAAGCTGGTGCTCCGGCACCTGAAGGACCTCGGCGTAGAGGTCCACACCGAGTGCCGGGTCCGCGACGTGCGCTGCGTCGGCGGCGCCGTCCGCTCGGTGGAGATGGCCGACGGCTACACCCTCGGCGCCGACCTGGTGGTGCTGGCCTGCGGGGTCTCCCCGCGCGCCGGTCTCGCCAAGAGCGCGGGGATCGCCGTGCACAAGGGAATCCTGGTCGACGACGAACTCCGCACGTCCGACCCGCACGTCCGGGCGATCGGCGACTGCGCCCAGCACGACGGGAACGTGTACGGGCTGGCCGCGCCGGCGCTGGAACAGGCGGACGTCCTCGCCGAGTCGCTCTGCGGTGACGCGGACTCCCGGTACCGCGGCACCCGTGCCCTCACCCGGCTCACCCTCGCCGGGAACAGCGCCTTCGACCTCGCCGCGTTCGGCGAGACGGAGCCGCTCCCCGGTGACGACGTCATACAGCTCGCCGACGCCACCCGGGGCACCTATCGCAAGGTCGTCGTCCGCGACGACCGCCTGGTCGGCGGGGTCCTCGTCGGCGAACTCGGCACCGTCGGCGCGCTCGCGCGCGCCTGGGAGGGAGCAGAGCCGCTCCCCTCCGACGGCGGCCCCCTGCTCCACCTGCTCACCAACGATGGAGGCTCCTGATGACCACGACCGCAATTGTCGGGGACCGGCCCAGCCCCACGATCGTGCTCGTCGGCCACGGCATGGTCGGCCAGCGCTTCCTGGAGGCGCTCGCCGAGCGCGGCATGACCGCCACGCACCGTGTGGTCGTGCTGTGCGAGGAGCCGCGTCCCGCCTACGACCGCGTGCAGCTGACCTCGTACTTCTCGGGCAAGACGCCCGAGGACCTGTCCATGACGGACATGGCGTTCATCGCCGAGCACGGCATCGAGCTGTACGTCGGCGACCCCGCGGAGACGATCGACCGCGAGGCCCGCAAGGTGACGGCCCGCTCGGGACTGGCGGTCGACTACGACATCCTCGTCCTGGCCACCGGCTCCTACCCCTTCGTCCCGCCCGTCCCGAACAAGGACGCCGAGGGCTGCTTCGTCTACCGCACGATCGAGGACCTCCTCGCGATCGAGGAGTACGCCAAGACCCGCACCACGGGTGCGGTGGTCGGCGGCGGTCTGCTCGGCCTCGAGGCGGCCGGTGCGCTGAAGGGTCTCGGACTCACCTCCCACATCGTGGAGTTCGCGCCCCGACTGATGCCGGTCCAGGTCGACGAGGGCGGTGGCGCCGCGCTGCTGCGCACGATCGAGGACATGGGCCTGTCCGTCCACACGGGCGTGGGCACGCAGGAGATCGTGGTCGACGAGTCCGGCGCGGTCACCGGCATGAAGCTCTCCGACGGCTCCGAACTCGCCACCGAGCTGGTGGTGTTCAGCGCCGGTGTCCGCCCCCGCGACCAGCTGGCCCGCGAGTGCGGTCTGACGGTCGGCGAGCGCGGCGGCATCGCCGTGGACGAGCAGTGCCGCACGGTGAACGACCCGCACGTGTTCGCGATCGGCGAGTGCGCGCTGGCCGCCGACGGCCGGGTGTACGGCCTGGTGGCCCCCGGCTACGAGCAGGCCACCACGGTCGCCGCGACCATCGCCGCCGACGAGTCCGAGCAGCTGTCCTTCACCGGCGCCGACCTCTCCACCAAGCTGAAGCTGCTCGGCGTCGACGTGGCGTCCTTCGGCGACGCGCACGGCACCTCCGAGGACTGCCTCGACGTCGTCTACTCCGACTCCCGGTCGGGCCTGTACAAGAAGCTGGTCATCGGCCGTGACGGCACGCTGCTCGGCGGCATCCTGGTCGGCGACGCCGAGGCCTACGGCACCCTGCGCGCGTTCACGGGATCCGTACCGCCCGTCGCCCCCGAGTCGCTGGTCCTGCCGGCCGGTGCCGGGGAGTCCGTGCAGCTCGGCCCGTCCGCGCTGCCGGACGAGGCGATCGTCTGCTCCTGCCACAACGTGTCGAAGGGCACGATCCGCGGCGCGGTGACGGAGCACTCCTGCACGACCGTGCCCGAGGTGAAGAAGTGCACCAAGGCCGGTACCGGCTGCGGAAGTTGCGTCAAGGTGCTCGGCCAGCTGGTCACCGCGGAGCTGGAGGCGAGCGGCGTCGAGGTCGACAAGGGCCTCTGCGGCTGCTTCTCGCAGACCCGCGAGGAGCTGTACGAGATCGTCCTCGCCCTGCGCATCAACACCTACCAGGACCTCCTCGACCGCTACGGCCGCGATGAGGCCCGGGGCGGCGACGGCTGCGAGGTCTGCAAGCCCACCGTCGGCTCGATCATCGCCTCCCTCGCCCCGACGATCGGCGCGAGCGGCTATGTCCTGGACGGCGAGCAGGCCGCCCTCCAGGACAGCAACGACCACTTCCTCGCCAACCTCCAGAAGAACGGCTCCTACTCGGTCGTCCCGCGCATCCCCGGCGGTGAGATCACCCCCGAGGGCCTGATCGTGATCGGTGAGATCGCCCGTGACTTCGGCCTCTACACGAAGATCACCGGCGGTCAGCGCATCGACATGTTCGGCGCGCGGGTCGAGCAACTCCCACTGATCTGGACCCGGCTGGTGGACGCCGGCTTCGAGTCCGGCCACGCCTACGGCAAGTCGCTGCGCACGGTGAAGTCCTGCGTCGGCCAGACCTGGTGCCGCTACGGCGTCCAGGACAGCGTGCGGATGGCGATCGACCTGGAGCTGCGCTACCGGGGGCTGCGCTCCCCGCACAAGCTCAAGTCGGCGGTGTCCGGCTGCGCCCGCGAGTGCGCAGAGGCCCAGTCGAAGGACTTCGGCATCATCGCCACCTCCAACGGCTGGAACCTCTACGTCGGCGGCAACGGCGGCGCCACCCCGCGCCACGCGGACCTGCTGGCCCAGGACCTCACGGACACCGAACTGGTCCGCCTCATCGACCGGTTCCTGATGTTCTACATCCGCACCGCCGACCGTTTGGAGCGCACCTCGACCTGGCTTGACCGGATCCCCGGCGGCCTGGACCACGTACGTGACGTGGTCGTGGAGGACTCCCTCGGCATCTGCGAGGAGCTGGAGTCCCTGATGACCGACCACGTGGCGCACTACGCCGACGAGTGGGCGACCACCATCAACGACCCGGAGAAGCTCGCCCGGTTCGTGTCCTTCGTCAACGCCCCCGACACCCCCGACCCGGTCGTCGGCTTCGTCCCGGAGCGCGACCAGATCAAGCCCGACCTGCCGTTGCTGTCCATCGGCCACCGTCCCCTGGAAGGGAGCGCCCAGCGATGACCCTGGCACTCGAGACGACCGACCTCAAGGTCCAACTGCGGCTGGAAGAGCAGTGGTTCACAGTCTGTGACCTCAGCCAGCTGATCCCCGGCCGAGGTGTGGCCGCCCTGTTGCCCGACGGCCGCCAGGTCGCCCTGTTCCGCGACCGGGCGGGTGAGTTGTACGCCGTCGACAACCGCGACCCGTTCAGCGGAGCGGCCGTCCTCTCCCGCGGCCTGACCGGCACCCACCAGGGCCGCTCGTTCGTCGCCTCCCCCCTGCTCAAGCAGCGTTTCGACCTGCTGAACGGGGAGTGCCTGGACGACGAGACGGTACGCATCGCCGCCTACGAGGTACGGACGGCCTGACGGGGGAGCCCGACGGTCGGCCCGACGGACGCCCGTCAGGCCGGCCTCTGGCGCTCGGTGCCCGGTGCCCGGTGCTCAGTGCCCGGTGCCCGGTGCTCGGTGCTCGGTGCCCGGCACTCGGGGCGCGTCGCACGGCGCCTGCGGTCCGGGCGCCCGCCCTCTGCCGTCCGCCCTCTGCCGTCTGCCGCCCGCCGTCCGCCGCCTGGCTACCGGGTTCCCGCGCCGAGCTCCGGCGTTCGACGCCCGGCAGCCGGCGTCTACCGTCGGCCCGGGGTCGTGGTCTCGAGGCGTCTCGCCGGGCGCTGGGCGGGGACGCCGGTGCTCGCGGTGCCGCCGGGCCGGGTCGGCACGGCCGGGAGTCGGACCACCGCGTCCAGGCCGCCGCGCGGCGCGGGCCGCAGGACCACCTCGCCGCCGCTCGCGTGGGCGAGGCGCTGCACCAGGGCGAGGCCCAGACCGGTACCGCCCTTGGGGGCGTCCGGGGCCCGCCAGAAGCGGTCGAAGGCCCGTCGGCGCTGTTCCTCGGTCATACCGGGGCCCTCGTCCATGACGTGCAGCTCGACCCAGGCCGGACCGGCCGGCCGGTGCGGGTTGCGATGGGGGTGGCGATGCGGGAACCGGCGCTCGTGGGGCGTGTGGTGGCGCGGGTCGACGGAGACCGTGGAGCCCGGGGGCGCCACCCGCAGGGCGTTGGACAGCAGGTTGTCGAGGATCTGTTCCACCGCCCCGGGCAGCGCCAGCACCTCGCCCGCGTAGTCCCCGGCCAGCGCCAGCCAGACGCCGTGCTGCTCGAACAGCGGCGTCCAGGCCCGATGGCGCTCCGCGCACACCCGGCCCAGGTCGACCGGCTCGCGTTCGGCGGCGCTCTCGTCCAGCCGGGCCATCGCCAGCAGCCCCTCGACCATCCGGGCCAGCCGGTCGGTCTCGGTCAGCGCGGCGGTGAGCGAGCCCCGCGCGTTCAGGGCGATGTCGTTCTCCAGGTTCTCCAGCCGCAGCCGCAGCGCCGCGAGGGGCGTCTTCAGCTGGTGCGAGGCCTCGCCTGCGAAGGCCCGCTGGGAGGCCAGCAGGTGTTCCAGTCGGGCGGCGGTCCGGTTGAACGTCGCGGCGAGGCTGCGGACCTCCGGCGGCCCCTCGGTGATCGCCACCGGGGTGGCGGCGCCGCCCATGGCCAGCTCGTGCGTGGCGCGTTCCAGTTCACGGATCGGGCGACCGGTCCAGCGGGCGATGACGAACCCGAGCGCGGCCACCGCGGTGAGCGCCGCGAGTCCGCCCAGGGCCAGCAGCAGCCAGACGTGGTGGACCCGTTCGGACACCATCCGGGTCGGCACGGTGATCCGGACAGCACCCTGTTCCTCGACGCCGTGACGCACCGGGGTGGCCACCGCGAGGTACTGCACACCGCCGATGGTGGAGGTGCGCACGTCGGCCGTCGCGGTACCGCGCAGCGCGGCGGCGATGCCCGGCCAGGAGGCGAGAGCGCCCTCATCCCGCTCGGTGAGCGGATGCGAGGACGCCAGCAGTGCGCCGCTCCCGTCGACGATCAGCACCTTGCCGCCGATGCGTTCGGCGCAGTGCGCGGCCCGCTCGGGCAGGTCCTGCGCCGCCCGGCCCGCCGAGATGGACAGCGAGGCGAACGCCGAGACCGACTCCGCCTCGTCCTTGGCCGCGTTGATCACCCGTTCCCGTTCGCCCCGCGAGTACACGAAGCCCAGCGGGATCTCCAGGCAGAGCAGGACCAGGGCGGCGAGCGTGAGGTAGCTGAGCAGCAGCCGACGGGTCATCGGTAGGCCGCCGAGTGCCGCTGGGTACGGTCAGGCACCGGCGGCGTCTGTGCCGGCGACGGCGGATACGGGTATGCGGGCGGTGGTTCGTAGCCATGGGGCTCGTAGCCGTGCGGGTCGTGGGCGCGCTGCTCGTAGGCGTGCGGGTCGTGGGAGTGCGGTTCGAGCGCCGAGGGGTCGTAGGCAGTCCGGGCGTGGGCGGACCGGGCGTGGGCGGCGGGCTCGGTATGGGACGGAGGAAGGGGGACCGGTGGTTCGTACGGCTGCCGCGCACTCGGGGAGGCGGTGTGCACCGCCAGCCGGAAACCCACTCCACGCAGCGTCTGGATCCACGCGGAGTCGCCCAACTTCCGCCGCAAGGTGGCCACATGGACGTCCAGCGTCTTCGTCGGCCCCTGGTAGTGCGGGTCCCACACCCGGTCGAGGATCTGCTGCCGCGAGTACACCGCCCCCGGATCCTCGGTGAGCAGCGCGAGCAGCTCGAACTCCTTCGGCGTCAGTGTCACCGTCTCCTCCCCGACCCACACCTGCCGGGTCCGCCGGTCGACGACCAGGGGACCGGCGGCAGCGGTGGCTGTGACGGCCGCTGCGACGGCGGGCGCGGGCGTGGTGGCCGTCGCGGTGCCCTCGAAGGTCTCGAACGCCTCGGGAGTCGGGGGTGAGAAGGGGGTGGCGGCGGGTGCGAAGGACTCTCCGCCGGCCGGCTCCCGTCCCGCGAAGCCGGCCGGCTCCCGTCCAGTGAACTCTCCTTCGCTCAGGCCCCGGTGGGTCCTTCGGGTCACCGCGCGCACCCGCGCCACGAGCTCACGCATGCTGAACGGTTTCGCCAGGTAGTCGTCGGCGCCCAACTCCAGGCCCAGCACCCGGTCGGCCTCCTCCCCCCGGGCGCTGAGGATGATGATGGGGACGTCGGAGACCTGCCGGATGCCCCGGCAGACGTCGATGCCGTCGATGTCGGGCAACCCCAGGTCGAGCAGGACGACATCGCCGTACGGCCCCCTCAACCCCTCGTCGCCGGTGCCGACATGACGTACCGCCAGCCCGAAGTTCCCGAGGCCCTCGACGAGCGGTTCGGCGATCGTCCGGTCGTCCTCGATGAGCAGGACTCGTACACCCATGCGTTCCCGTCTCTCCTGTGCGCCGAATTCGCGTGTTCCGTTGATCCGTCACGCTACAAGAACGGTCAGGAAACCGCCTCACCCCTCCTGGACAATGTGAGCAGCGGCTCAACTCCCGACGAAAACTGTCCCATTCTTGTCGGCGGTTTAGTGTTCCTCTAACCTTCGCCTGGCAAACGCTCCTCTACGGTGATGAGGAACTGGTCGGACCCCCATGCCGACCAGCTCTGAACTGGTCTGAACTGGGAGGATCCGTGAAGGCATTGCTGGACCGCGCCCGCTCGTTCAAACGACGGGTCGACTTCGAAAGCGGCGAATACCGGCGACTGGCCGAGGGGCAATATCCCGAGGCATTGTTCATCACCTGCTCGGACTCACGGGTTATACCCGCACTGATCACGGGCGCCCGGCCCGGTGAGATATTCGAGCTGCGAAACGCGGGAAATATCGTTCCGCCGCACGGCCGGCCGGCCGCTTCCGGCGAGGCCGCCACCATCGAGTACGCACTGGAGGTGCTCGGCGTTCAGGACATCGTGGTGTGCGGCCACTCCCACTGCGGTGCCATGGGCGCCATCAAGTCCGGGGACGACCTGTCGGCCCTGCCCGGCGTGGACGCCTGGCTGCAACTGGCCCGCCCGAGGCTGGCGCCCGTCCTGGACGGCGACGTCGAGGACCCGTCGATGCCGGACGTGGCCCAGCTGAACGTCGTCAACCAGCTGACCGCGCTCCGCGGTTACCCGGCAGCGCGACGGCGTCTCGACGAGGGGCGACTGCGACTGCACGGCTGGTACTACGAGGTGGACACCGGCCAGGTGCACGAACTCGACGACGATGACGGCCTGTTCCGGGTGCACGCGGCATGAGCGGCACCCACGCCAGGCACGCCCGAAGCCGGGGTGCGGGTGCGGACACGGGCGCCGACTGGGGCACGGATACGGGCTCGGGCACGGATACCGACTGGGATACCGGTACCGACTGGGGCACGGGCACGGATACCGACTGGGGTACCGGTACGGACTGGGGCTCGGGTACGGACCCGGGCAGGGGTGCGGACTGGGGCTCCGCGGACAGCGACGGAAGGGGCCGCACGTTCGGGGAGGCGGCCGGGCTGGCCGGTCCGCCACGTCGGCCGGCCGCGCCACCGCCCCGGCCCATGGCCCCGCCCACGCCCACCCCCGTCTCCACCACCGCCCCGACGCCGACGCCCGGGCGGGACACGACCGCGAAGGCCGCCCTGAAAGCGGCTGTCCCGAAGGGTGACCTGGCCACCGAGATCACCGCGTCTCTCGTCGTCTTCCTGGTCGCGCTCCCGCTGTGCATCGGTGTGGCCGTCGCCTCGGGCGTCTCCGCCGAGCTGGGCATCATCTCGGGCGTCATCGGCGGTCTCGTGGTGGGCGCGGCGCGCGGCAGCACGCTCCAGGTGAGCGGCCCGGCCGCCGGGCTCGCCGCGCTGGTCGCGGAGACCGTCCTCGAGTACGGCGTGGCCATGCTCGGCGTGATCGTGCTCTTCTCCGGGCTCCTTCAGATCGTCCTCGGCCTGGTGAGACTGGGCCGGTTCTTCCAGGCGATCTCCCTGGCCGTCGTCCAGGGCATGCTCGCCGGTATCGGCCTGCCGCTGATGTTCGGCCAGGCGTATCCGGCGGCGGACGCGAAGGCCCCCGGCACCCCGCTGGAGAACATGGCCGGCATCCCCGGCCTGTTCGCGGACACGGTCGCCGACCCGCAGGCGATGATCGCGGCCGGGCTGGGCATCGTCACGGTCGTGCTGAGTGTCCTGTGGAAGAAGGCACCGGGACCGGTCAAGAAGGTGCCCGCGGCCCTCGTCGCGGTGGGCATCGGCATCGCGGTCGCCGCGCTCCCGGGCGTCGACGTCAAAACGCTCCAGGTGGGCAACCTGCTGGCCTCGGTCGACGTGCCGGGCCCGGAGCAGTTCGCCGGCCTGGCGAACGCGGGCATCATCACCGCGATCCTGACCTTCACGGTGATCGCCTCGGCGGAGTCCCTGTTCACGGCCGCCGCGGTGGACCGTATGCACGACGGTCCGCGCACCCGCTACAACCCCGAGCTCATCGCGCAGGGCGTCGGCAACACGATCGCGGGACTGCTCGGCGCCCTCCCCATCACGGCGGTGGTGGCCCGTAGTTCGGCGAACGTCCAGGCGGGCGCCAAGACCCGGCTCTCGCGCACCCTGCACGGCCTGTGGCTGCTGGCGTTCGCGCTGCTGCTCCCCCAGGTGCTGGCCCTGATCCCGATCTCGGTCCTGGCGGGCGTACTGGTCCACGCCGGCTGGAAGCTCTTCGCTCCGCACGAGTTCCCGAAGATGTGGCGGCAGGACCGGGGCGAGTTCGCGGTCATGACGCTCACCACGCTGGTCATCGTGGCGACGGCGCTCCTGGAGGGCGTCCTGATCGGCCTCGCGGCGGGCATCGTGCTGGCCGCCGTCCGCATGTCGCAGACGGTCATCCGGCAGCACACCGAGGACGACACCGCGAAGGTGGTGATGGCGGGCAACGCGACCTTCCTACGACTGCCCCAGGTCATCGAGGCCCTGGAGTCCGCCGCCGAGGCCGGCAAACCCCGGATCCGGCTCGACCTCACCGGCGTGACCCACCTCGACCACGCCTGCCGCAGCCAGGTGGAGGAGTTCACCGCCCAGCAGCGCGGCAAGGGCCTGCGGGTGGAGCTGCTGATGCCGGGCCTGGCGAAACGGCCGTCCATCGGAGCGGAAGCGGCACCGGCCGCCGACGGCCTCGCGCGGTCCGACGCGCTGCCCCGCCGCCGGACGGCCCCGGCACCGGCCCCCGCCACCGTCTCCGCGTCCACCCCTGTGTCCACCCCCGGCCCCACCGCCGAGTGGTTCTACCTGGACACCACGCCGATGCCGCAGGACTTCGCCCAGAGGTACGCGGAGGAGTACGCCCCGGGCCACTCGGAGGGATACCCGAGCGGGTACGGGGAGGGCTACGGCGAGGGGTATGCGGCCGGGCACAGGGGCGAGTACTCCCCCGGGTTCGCGCGGGGGCAGATGTGACGGGACAGATGTGCAGAGAGCAGGTGTGACGGGGGCAGATGGGGCGAGGGCAGACGGAGCGAGGGCAGACGGGACCACGGGAGCGCGGCGCGGACAGGCCTGCGCCGCGGATGCCCCCACCGGCCGCACGACCGCACGACCGCGCGCCGCTCGCAGAGCCCGCGGGCCCCGCGCAGCTGAGGTACGACGGCACAGAGTGCGTCCGGCTGCTCGGGTCCTGCCCGAGGTGAGCGCCGAAAACGGCCGGGATCAGGCCTTGAGGGCGTCGTAGGACACCCCGGTCAGCTGCTCGGAGGCGGCCCACAGCCGCTCCCCCGCCCGGTCGTCGCGGGTCCAGGACGCGCGCCGCGACGGCGCGGGCGCCCCCCGCCACATCGCGAGGGACGGCCCGGTGAACGAGTCCGGGCGGACACCGGGCGCGGTGGCCGCGTGGAGGGCGGGCAGCGCACCGGCCTCGGCGGGCTGGGCGAAGACCCGGTTGCCGAGCTCCATCAGCCGCTCCGCGACCCGGCGCCCCTCCGAACGCGGGCCGGCCGTCTGGAGGTTGGTCGCCGCGTACCCCGGATGCGCGGCCGCCGCGACGACGTCGGCCCCGGCCGCCGTGAGTCGGCGCGCCAACTCGTGCGTGAACAGCAGGTTGGCGGTCTTGGAACGTCCGTAGGCCGTCCAACGGCGATAGCGGCGCTCGGAGTTGAGATCACTCGGGTCGATGTTGCCGAGCAGGTGGGCCATGCTGGAGACGGTCACGACGCGCGCCCCGGCCGGCCGGTCCTGCGCGGCGAGCAGCGCGGGCAGCAGCAGCCCGGTGAGGGCGAAGTGCCCGAGATGGTTGACCCCGAACTGCGTCTCGAACCCGTCGGCGGTGGTGCCGTACGGCAGCGCCATCACACCCGCGTTGTTGACGAGCAGGTCGAGCCGCTCGTACGGCAGCGCGTGCGCGAACTCCCGCACGGAGGCGAGGTCTCCGAGGTCGAGCGACCGCAACTCCACCTCGGAGTGCGGCACTTCACCGCGCAGACGCTCGACGGCCTCCCGCCCCCGCCTCTCGCTCCGGCAGGCGAGCACCACCCGGGCCCCCTTACGGGCGAGCTCCCGCGCGGTGACGTACCCGAGGCCGCTGTTGGCCCCGGTGACGACGGCGGTGCGACCGCTCTGATCGGGGATGTCGTGCGCGCTCCAGCCGGACATGGCCGTACTCCCTCCGCAGTTTGCGCGTGCAGCCTACGACGCTCCCGGTCACCCGCCCCGCATCTCCCGGTTACGACATGTCCACGACATGGCTACCCTGCGCTTCTAACGTTCGGCAGCGGCACGACCCCCGGAACGTCCCCAGAACGCCCCCAGCACGTCCCCGTAACGACCGACCCGTCGCCGGGACCGGCGTGCGGGCAGGTTCACCACAGCAACCCTGGGAGTGAGCGTGGAACGTCGTACCTTCCTGCGTGCGGCCGCGATCGGCGGCTCCTCCGCCGTACTCGGCGGAACCCTCTGGCGCGGCGCCGCATACGCCGCCCCCGCCCAGCCCGGCACGGGCCCGTACGGGGCGCTCGGCGCGGCCGACGCCAACGGCATCCGGCTTCCGAGCGGCTTCACCAGCCGGGTGATCGCCCGCTCCGGGCAGACGGTGTCCGGGACCTCGTACACCTGGCACAACGCCCCGGACGGCGGCGCCTGTTACGCGGACGGCACGGGCTGGATCTATGTCTCCAACTCGGAGATCAACCCGTCGGGCGGAGCGAGCGCGGTGAGGTTCTCGGCGACGGGCGCGATCACGGCCGCGTACCGCGTCCTGTCCGCCACCCGCCAGAACTGCGCGGGCGGGAAGACCCCGTGGAACACCTGGCTGTCCTGCGAGGAGGTCGACCGCGGGTACGTCTACGAGACCGACCCCTGGGGCACCAAGGCGGCGGTCCGCCGGGACGCGATGGGCCGCTTCAAGCACGAGGCGGCGGCCGCCGACCCGGTCCGCAAGGTGATCTACCTGACCGAGGACGTGACCGACGGCTGCTTCTACCGCTTCAGGCCGACGAGTTGGGGTGACCTGTCCTCGGGAACACTGGAGGTCCTGGTGGCCGGGACGGCCACCAGCGGCCCCGTGACCTGGTCCCCGGTCCCCGACCCGACCGGCGCCACCGCCACCCGCAACCAGGTCTCCGGCGCCAAGCGCTTCAACGGCGGCGAGGGCTGCTACTACGCGAACGACACCTGCTGGTTCACGACGAAGGGCGACAACCGGGTCTGGCAGTACGACGCGGTCGCCCAGAGAATCGAACTCGCCTACGACGACTCCCTGGTGACCTCCGGCACGGCTCCCCTCACCGGGGTGGACAACGTCACGGGCTCGGCCTCCGGCGACCTGTTCGTGGCGGAGGACGGCGGCACCATGGACATCTGCCTCATCACCCCGGACGACGTGGTCGCGCCCTTCCTGCGCATCGACGGCCAGTCGGCGTCCGAGATCACGGGCCCGGCGTTCTCCCCGGACGGCACCCGCCTGTACTTCTCCAGCCAGCGCGGAACGAGCGGGAGTTCGTCGGGCGGGATCACCTATGAGGTGAAGGGCCCGTTCCGGGCCTAGGGGCGCCTGGGCAGGCACTTCGGGATTGACAGGAACTTGACAGCGGTGCGGAGGAACGGGGTCGGGCGGCGGCTCGTTACTCGCCAACGAAGTCGAAGCGGAGTGAGACCGCACACCCGGTGCGGCCACAGTCCGCCGTGTCACACCGTTCGTCGCCGTACCCCGTTCGGCGCGTTGCCCGTTCGGCGCGTTGCCCGTTCGCAGAGTTACGCCGTTCGCCGCCCGCACCCCACTCCCGGAGGCACGTGACCATGAACCCCGCCCCTACCCCGGCCCCCGCTCCCCTGCCCGGCGCCCCCACCCCGTCCCGCCGCACCGTACTCGGCGGCGCGGCCCTGGCCGCCCTCACCCTGACGGCCACGACGACCCCGGCCACCGCTGCGACCAAGTCGCGTCCGGCGGGCTCCGGTTGGCCGACCGAGTACCCCCTCCCCGACGGCTGGCTCCCCGAGGGCATCGCCATCGGCGGCAAGCCGTACGCGTACCAGGGCTCCCGCGCCAACGGCGGTGTCTTCCGCACCGACCTGCGCACCGGCGAAGGCACGGTCCTGTACGCGGGCGGTACCGGCCAGGTGGCGGTCGGCCTGAAGCTCGACCACGACGGACTGCTGTACGTGGCGGGCAGCACGGGAGTGGCGCGGGTCATCGACTCCCGCACGGGCCGACTGGTCACGACCCACCAACTCACCCCGTCGGCAGGTCACTTCATCAACGACGTGACCCTGCTCGGCGACCGGGCATGGTTCACCGACTCGCGGGACGCCGTCCTGTACGGCGTCCCGCGCGGCCGCGCCGACGGCGGGATCCGCGCCCTGCCCCTCACCGGCGACTGGGTCCAGCTCCCCGACGTGAACAACGCCAACGGAATCGTCGGAACGCCGGACGGCCGGGGTCTGATCGTCGTCAAGAGCACACCGGGCGAGCTGTACAACGTGAACCTCAGGACGGGCCGGGCCACGAGGATCACGCTGTCCGGCGCGGCCGACGTCGTCAACGGCGACGGCCTCTACCGCATCGGCCGCACGCTGTACGTCGTCCAGAACCGCCTCAACAAGATCACCGTCTGGTCCCTCGACCGCACCGCCACCTCCGCGACCCTGACCCGCACGATCACCGACCCCCGCTTCGATGTCCCCACCACGGCAGCCCGCTACGGCGACCGCCTCTACCTGGTCAACGCGCGCTTCACCAGCCCGCAACTCCCGGAGACGACGTTCACGGCGGTGGCGGTGTCGATCTGACGTCCGTCCGACGCACCGGGGAGGGACGGCACCCGACGAGAGCGCGGTTGCCGTCCCCGCGCGATGCGTACGGCCCCCGAGTACCCGAATACCCGAGTACCGCTGCTGCTCCGCGGCTGTCCGTCACACACTCGCGACGCGATAGCCGTCCGCACGAACTGCTCGCGGATCCGCTCCTCCGCCTGCCGGGCGAACGCGGCCGACACCGATATCGGCGGTCCGGCATCGGCATCGGCATCGGCGAGCAACGTCCCGTCGAGCCGGGCCTCCCAGCCGTGGCGCAGCACCCAGAACGCCGGCGCGCCGCCGAGCGCTGAGTCCACCCACACCACACTCCGCGGGGCGGGCAGGCCATGGGCCCGGTACACCTCGGCGACCGCCGCCTCGGCCGCAGGCCGGTCACAACTCTCGGTGGACAGGCCCACCTTCACCGCCACCTGTCGGCTTCGGCCGCCACCCGGGCCTCGACCGCCTCCGTCACCAACTCGTCCTACCCCCATACCGGCGGAGCCCTCCCCCTCGGATGGCTGTGGCTTCCCCCGGCGAACACCGGCTACACGCCCGGCCGTTTGCCGAACCGGCAACAGAACTCGCGCCGAGCACACCGGGACCGCAACCCTCGGAACCGACAGACGATCTCAAGTCATGGAGGGCCGATGTCGCACCAGACCGCGAACGACGTGAAACACCGCATGGTCCCCTCTCCCGCGGGCCGTGTCCACGTGGTGGAACAGGGCGAGGGCCCGCTGGTCCTGCTCGTGCACGGATTCCCCGAGTCCTGGTACTCCTGGCGTCACCAGTTGCCGGCGCTGGCCGCGGCCGGGTACCGCGCGGCCGCCATCGACGTCCGCGGCTACGGCCGCTCCTCCAAACCTCGTGCCACGGACGCCTACCGCATGCTGGAACTGGTGGAGGACAACGCCGCCGTCGTCCACGCCCTGGGCGAGCGGTCCGCGGTGATCGTCGGCCACGACTGGGGCGCGACGATCGCGGCCCACTCCGCCCTGCTGCGCCCGGACGTCTTCCACGCGGTGGGCCTGATGAGCGTCCCCTACACCCCACCGGGCGGACCGATGCCGACCGAGGTCTTCGCACAGATGGGCGCGACGGGCGGGGAGGAGGAGTTCTACGTCTCCTACTTCCAGGAACCCGGCCGCGCGGAGGCGGAGATCGAGCCCGACGTACGAGGCTGGCTCGCGGGCTTCTACGCCGCCCTGTCCGCGGACACGATGCCGGCGGCGGGCTCCCCCGACCCCCACTTCGTCACCCGGGGAGGAAAGCTGCGCGACCGCTTCCCCACCGAGGGGCTCCCCGCCTGGCTCACCGAGGCGGACCTCGACCTCTGCGCGGCGGAGTTCGAGCGAACCGGCATGACCGGCGCCCTGAACCGCTACCGCAACATGGACCGCGACTGGAAAGACCTCACAGCCTTCACCGGCGCCCCGATCACCCAGCCGTCCCTGTTCCTCGGCGGCGCCCTCGACGCCTCCACGACCTGGCTGGCCGCCGCGATCGAAGCATTTCCCACAACCCTCCCCGGCCTGTCCTGCTCCCACATCCTCGAAGACTGCGGCCACTGGCTCCAACAGGAACACCCCGAAGAGACAAACCGACTCCTGACCACCTGGCTGTCCACACTGCCGACCTGAACACCCACCGACGCAACGAAGGGCGGCACCCGCTGCTGGGGTGCCGCCCGTACACACGCCGACCAACCGACGCCCATCAGTCCCGCCGAATCAACTCCGGGTCGATGCGCCGGCCGATCAGCGGCAACGCGCCCAGAGCGGCGACGACCACAACGCCCAGCGCGGAGGCGAGCAGCAGCGGCAGCCCGGCCCCGTCCCAGAAGACGGCGCCCCCACCGGTCACCAGGTAACTCGACTCGGCCATCTTGCCGGTCACCACCGCGAGCACGAGCCCGACAGCCAAGGGCAACACGACCTGGGCGACCTGAACGGTCCGGAGCGTCCGCGGTCTGGCCCCGAGCAGCGCCAGCGCGGTGACCTGCGGCCGGCGTTCCACAGCCCGATCGGTGGCCGCGACGAGGTAGGCCGCCACGCCGATGATCAGGCCCAGGACCATGCCCACGGCGAGGAGGGTCTTGATGACGGTGATCTGCTGGAGAGCGGCGGCATCCACACCGTCCGTTTCGACCTCGACCGTGGGGTCTACGCCCGCGATGCCCTCAAGTACGGAGCGCACGGTCTCCGGGGCGGAGCTGCTGAGCAAGGCGAGCGTGGCTCGGTCCTCGGGACGGAAACCGGCGGGGAGTGCGGACGGAGGGATGAGAACAGTGCCGCTGCCGACCATCTGCGCTGCCGTGTCGTCGTGATACCTGATCGTCTGGCGCGGCACCTGCACCGTGACGACCCGACGCTTCCCGTCGGAGTTCCGCAGGTGGAAGGGGAAACCGCTCCCTGGCTTGCTGTCCTCGTCGTAGGTGTGACCGGGAATCATCAGCCGCGCGGGACGTCCCTCGACACAGTTCTCGACCACTGACGCCATCCTGCGCAGCTGAGCACAGGTGGCGATCACCGCGTCGATGCTCGTCCATGTCTCGCTGTCGGGGTCAACCCACGATTGCGCCTGAATGGCGTGGCTGCGGACGCCCGGCACCTTTGTCAGGGCCCGCTCCTTGTTCTCGGGAACGTCGTCGAGCGCCATGGTGTAAAGCTGGACCGGAGACGTGTTCTTGGATACCTGGTCCAACTCGACGAGCACGCCCTGTGTGAGCGACGCCGCGTAGACGAGCAGCACCAGGCCGATCGCCACTCGTAGGGCTCCGCCCGGCTCGACCTCGTTGCGGCGCATGGCGAGGCCCAGCGACAGCGAGCTCGTGGCGCGGGCCACCCTACGGGCCAGTGCACGCGAAAGGATCGGCAGCGAGAGCACGAGGCCGGCTCCGACCAGTACGACGGCGAGCGGCATGAGGATCGCGGAGAGCGACGTGTCCGTGGGTACATTTCCCGTCGCGCCGACCACGCAGTAGCCGATGACAATGCCCAGTCCAGGAACAAGCGGGAGCAGGCCCCACAGGCGAGGCGGTTTCTCCACCGCGCTGCGCCGCACTGCCAGCGGGTTGGCCGCAGCCTTCTTCGCTCCGACCCGGCCCACGAACCAGGCAAGTGCCGGACAACCCACCAGGCAGATCATGAGCGTCGTCCCGGACAGCGAACCATCGGCCGGGTACCACTTGAAGCCGGGCAGTCCCATCCGTGAGACCAGTTGATTGACGACCCAGTAGGCACACAGGCCGAGGACCGCTCCCAGGAACGCGGCGGCGACGGTCTCGGCCGCGTTCACCCGCTGCGTGCCCTTTCTGCTCAGACCGAGCAGGCGCAAGGCGGCCAACCGCCTCATCCGGGAGGCGGCGGACAGCCGGGCACACACGGAAAGGAACACCGCCAGCGGTAGCAGTACGACACCGGCCAAGGTGAATCGCAGGATGTCGAGCGTGGAGGGCTCTACGGTGGGAAAGCGCGCTTCTTTCCAACCGAATCCCGACAAGTGGCCGCCCCCCTTCAGCTCTTCAGGCCTGGCGCCGACGTACGCGTACAGCTCATCGGGCTGCGCCAGCCCTTGGGCGGAAATCAGGCCCATCTCTCGCCCCGGCAGCAGTTGAGCAAGGCCGGGATCGGTTCGCAGCAGCTCGTGCAGCCGGGGGGACACGAACACCTCCCCAGGACCGGGGAATTCACGCAGCCCGGGTGGCGGGGCAATGGGCGCGCCTACCTGTGCCAGGAAGATCCGGGTGAGGGGTTCGGAATCGTAGGGATCCATTCTGGTTAGCGCTAGCCCGTCCCCTGCGATTGAGAGACAGCTACCTCGCCCGTTCGAGCAATCTGGCTCACGAGCTGCCTTGCGGGCATCCTGCGCGGCCAGAATGCCCGGAATCGCAAGGACGACCGCCAGGCAGCACACACCGATCCCACTGCCCACAACCATGAGCAGGAATCGCACTCGGTTACCTCGTCCGCTCCCCAGCAACAGCCGAAGCCCCAGGAGGAGTTCCTTCACGACGTCTCCCGCACTTGAGCCGTGAGGGTTCCGTCACGCATGGTGTAGCGAGTGTCCGCTCGGGCTGCCACCTGCATGTCGTGCGTCACAAGCAGAACTGCCGTCCCCTGTGATCGCGCAAGGGTGAGGAACTCCTCAAGCACTGCCGTCGCATTGCTGCTGTCGAGCGAACCGGTGGGCTCATCCGCAAAAACGATGGCGGGCTTGTGCACCAGCGAACGGGCCACCGCCACGCGTTGGCTCTGCCCCCCGGACACCTGCGACGGACGTCGTCCACGCACATCAGCAAGGCCGAGCCGTCCCAAGACCTCACCAGCCGCGGCAAGAGCGTCGGCCTTGCGCTGTCCAGCCAGCCGGAGTGGTAGCGCGGTGTTTTCCTCGACGGTCAGCTCAGGTAAAAGCTCACCGTACTGGAAGACGAAGCCGAACCGTTCACGACGGAGGGTGCTTAGCTCCTCGTCATTGAGAGCCCCCAGAGAGTGCCCTTCGAAACGGATCTCGCCGCAGGCAATTGGCAGTACCCCTGCCAAGCAATACAGCAGCGACGACTTACCCGACCCGCTTTGACCAGTGATCGCCGCAACCTCTCCCCGACGCAAGGAAATCTGCGCTTTCCTGACAGCCGACATCTCCCCGTAGAAGAGGTCAACTCCCGTGGCGGAAAGAACTTCTGACGTGTTGATCTGGTTCCCCAATCAAGATCCTGAGCCCAGGCGATTCGTACCTGAGCTCGAGAAGTCAGACCGAATCAGCGATGGTCCCAGTTGTACGAGAAGTCCTGCTCGGGAGCACAATTGTCCGGGCGAAGTGCACCTCGGTCGCGACAGACTCGCAACTTGACCTTTCCCGTATAGCGCTGCGCGCCGTCCCAGTTGGACTCATGCAACCGAACCGAGCGCCGCTGCTTTCCGTAGTAGCGCACCCAGTCGTGTCCGTGGATCTTGACTTCGACATAGACGTTATGCCGGTCAGTGGTGATCGTGTCTTTGAGGTGACCCCACCATTCGAAGGCGCCATGGTTCGTTCCGGGCCGATTGAACTTGTACTTAGCGTGGTTGAACTCGGCGCCCAGCGGTGCGAGCTTCGGGATCTTCCCCTGCACCGGCGAATCCACCGCCGCCACAGTCCCAGTGAACGCCAGGCCGACCGCAGCCAAGCCGAGCAATGCCCTCTTCATGCACACCTCCGTAACCATCAGCGACGTGGTCGTCGCTGCATGTAACGGACTGTAGCGGCACGTAAGTTGACAGAAACGATCTATCGCCCCACAACCATCACATCAGGCGATCGACTTCAAGCCACGCCCCGCCCGAAAACCACAAGAGGACGGCACCCCCGCACAGGGTGCCGTCCTCCTTGGTGCGCCGGGGCCGTCGCCGATCGGTGAGGGTCGGGGACCGGCGGTGGCTCCGGGGTTATCGGGGGGTCAGCGGTGGTCGCTGCCCGTCGACTGTGAAGCCGCCCGGCCCGCTTCCAGTCGCGCGACCGGGATCCGGAACGGGGAGCAGGAGACGTAGTCGAGTCCGACCTCGTGGAAGAAGTGGACGGACTCCGGGTCGCCGCCGTGCTCGCCGCAGACGCCGAGCTTGAGATCGGGGCGGGTGGCGCGGCCGGCCTCGACCGCCAGCTTCACCAGGGAACCGACGCCGTCCCGGTCGATCGTCTCGAACGGGGAGACGCCGAAGATGCCCTTCTCCAGGTAGGCCGTGAAGAACGAGGCCTCCACGTCGTCGCGGCTGAAGCCCCACACCGTCTGGGTCAGGTCGTTCGTGCCGAAGGAGAAGAACTGCGCCGCCTCGGCGATCTGACCGGCGGTCAGCGCGGCGCGCGGCAGCTCGATCATCGTGCCGATGGAGAGCTTCAGCTGGACGCCCGTCGCCGCCTCGACCTCCGCGATGACCTCGTCGGCCTCCTCGCGGACGATCTCCAGCTCCTGGACCGTGCCGACGAGCGGGATCATGATCTCCGCGCGCGGGTCGCCCTTCGCCGCCTTGCGCTCGGCGGCGGCCTCGGCGATCGCCCGTACCTGCATGGTGAACAGGCCGGGGATCACGAGACCGAGGCGTACGCCTCGCAGGCCCAGCATCGGGTTCTGCTCGTGCAGGCGGTGGACGGCCTGGAGAAGCCGGAGCTCGTTCTCGTGGGGCTCCTGACGGGACTCCGCCAGCGCCACGCGGACCGACAGTTCGGTGATGTCGGGGAGGAACTCGTGCAGCGGCGGGTCCAGGAGCCGGACGGTGACCGGCAGGCCGTCCATCGCCGAGAAGAGCTCCACGAAGTCCTGCTTCTGGAGCGGCAGGAGCGCCTTCAGCGACTCCTCGCGCTCGGTCTCCGTGTCGGCGAGGATGAGGCGCTCGACCAGCTCACGACGGTCGCCGAGGAACATGTGCTCCGTGCGGCACAGACCGATGCCCTGAGCGCCGAAGCGACGGGCGCGCATCGCGTCCTCGGCGTTGTCCGCGTTGGCGCGCACCCGCAGGCGGCGCTTGCGGTCGGCGAACGCCATGATCCGGTGCACGGCCTCGACCAGCTCGTCGGCGTCGTTGGCGCCCGCGTGCATCCGGCCCTCGAAGTACTCCACCACGGGAGAGGGGACGACGGGCACCTCACCGAGGTACACCTTGCCGCTCGACCCGTCGATGGAGATGAGGTCGCCCTCCTCCACCACGTGCCCGCCCGGGACCGTCATGCGGCGACGCTTGGTGTCGACCTCGAGCTCCTCGGCACCGCAGACGCAGGTCTTGCCCATGCCTCGGGCCACCACGGCCGCGTGGGACGTCTTGCCGCCGCGTGAGGTCAGGATGCCCTCGGCCGCGATCATGCCGTCCAGGTCGTCGGGGTTGGTCTCGCGGCGGACCAGGATGACCTTCTCGCCGGAGCGCGACCACTTCACCGCGGTGTACGAGTCGAAGACCGCCTTGCCGACCGCCGCACCCGGCGACGCCGCGATGCCCCGGCCGACCTGCTGGACCTTCGCCTCCTCGTCGAAGCGCGGGAACATCAGCTGGGCGAGCTGGGCGCCCGTCACCCGCTGGAGCGCCTCGGCCTCGTCGATCAGGCCCTGGTCGACGAGCTGGGTGGCGATGCGGAAGGCCGCGCCCGCCGTGCGCTTGCCGACCCGGGTCTGGAGCATCCACAGCTGACCGCGCTCGATGGTGAACTCGATGTCGCAGAGGTCCTTGTAGTGGTTCTCCAGCGTCTCCATGATCTGCATCAGCTGGTCGTACGACTTCTTGTCGATCGACTCCAGCTCGGCGAGCGGGACGGTGTTGCGGATGCCCGCCACCACGTCCTCGCCCTGGGCGTTCTGGAGGTAGTCGCCGTACACGCCCTGGTGGCCGGAGGCGGGGTCGCGGGTGAACGCCACGCCGGTGCCCGAGTCGGGGCCCAGGTTGCCGAAGACCATGGAACAGACGTTGACGGCCGTGCCCAGGTCGCCGGGGATGCGCTCCTGACGGCGGTAGAGCTTCGCGCGGTCGGTGTTCCAGGAGTCGAAGACCGCGTGGATGGCGAGGTCCATCTGCTCGCGGGGGTCCTGCGGGAAGTCGCGGCCGGCCTCGGTCTTGACGATCTTCTTGAAGCGGGTGACCAGCTTCTTCAGATCCGCGGCCTCCAGCTCGGTGTCGACCGTGACCTTCTTGGCCGTCTTCGCGGCCTCCAGCGCGTCCTCGAAGAGCTCGCCCTCGACGCCGAGGACGGTCTTGCCGAACATCTGGATGAGGCGACGGTAGGAGTCCCAGGCGAAGCGGTCGTCGCCGGCCTGCTTGGCGAGGCCTTGTACGGACTTGTCGGAGAGGCCGATGTTGAGGACCGTGTCCATCATTCCGGGCATCGAGAACTTGGCGCCGGATCGGACCGAGACCAGCAGCGGGTCGTCGGCCTGACCGAGCTTCTTGCCCATGCGCTGCTCCAGCGCGTCGAGGTGCGCACTCACCTCGTCACGCAGTGCCGCCGGCTCGTCGCCGCTGTCGAGGTAGACCTTGCAGGCCTCGGTGGTGATCGTGAAGCCCGGCGGGACGGGAAGGCCCAGGTTGGTCATCTCGGCGAGGTTGGCGCCCTTGCCGCCGAGGAGGTCCTTGAGGTCCTTGTTGCCCTCGGTGAAGTCGTAAACGAACTTCACGCCCTCAACGGTCGCGGCCTGCTCGACTACCTGGAGATCTTTGTTTTCCGACACGGGTCTCGACTCCTCGAGGACGCGGTGGCTGCCCTGACGGCCAGGAACATACCCAGATCAAAGGCTCCTGGGTACGTCCACTCGCGCGTCATGTGCCCGTAACCAGCCGTCCGCCAGCGGATCGAAAGTCAAGGCTTGGCAAGCGCACGGCCGTCGATGTTTTCACTTCTTGAACGCACACACCTCCCTCGCGTCCCATATTACGCTCAGATGAGCACCGCATGGCACGATTGATTTCGATCGATGAACGATCAAGGGGTGGCACTGAGTGCCACCCCTTGGAGAAGTGGATTCGCTCTTGATCCGCTCATCTGAGCATCTCCCCCCTCAGGGGTGGCGAGAATCACGCTCGAATCCGGCTTCCGTGGGCGCCTCGATTTCACGATACGGACGCGCACGCGGACCCGTGCGAGGACGGAAACCCGCCCGTCACACGAGCGTCCCTCACACCCCGAGCGCCAGCAACCGCTCCTCCGCCCGCTCCGGCGCGTACAGGTGCTCCACGACCAGCGCACCCGCTCCCACCAGGGCCGCACGCTCTCCCAGCCGCGAGGTCACCACGTCCAGACGGGCCGTGGACCGGGGCAGCGCGCGCTGGTAGAGCAGCTCGCGCACGCCTGTCAGGAAGGCGGTTCCGGCCAGATCTCCGGCGATCATCAGAACCCCGGGATTGAGCAGCGTCACCACGGTCGCCAGTACGTCCCCGACCCGGCGCCCGGCCTCACGGGCCAGCGCGGCGGCCTGCGGGTGTCCGGCGGCGAGCAGGTCCCGCACATCTGAGCCCGAGGACGCCGGAACGCCCGACTCCGCCAGTCTGCGCGCCACGGCGCCACCGCTGGCGACCGCCGCGAGGCAGCCGTAGGACCCGCAGCGGCACAGCGCCTCCGCGCCCACCCGGATGTGCCCGATGTCGCCGGCCCCACCGTCGACGCCGCGGAAGATCGAGCCGCCGACCACGACCCCCGCGCCGATTCCTGTCGACACCTTGACCAGCACGAACGCCGAACAGTCGGCGTATCCGGTGCGCTGTTCGCCGTAGGCCATGAGGTTCGCGTCGTTGTCGACGAGGACGGGGACAGCCATCGCCGCGCCGCCACTCGCACCTGCACCCGCCCGTCCACCCGCACCCCCACTCGCGGGCCCACCCGTACCCACACCCGCGCCCGTTTCCCCGTCCCCGTCCGCCGTTCGTTCGGTGAGGGCGCGTTCGGTGAAGGCGCGGGACAGGCGGCCCCTTATGTCGTAACCGTCCCAGCCGGGCATGATCGGCGGCTGGACGACCCGGCCGGTCTCGCTGTCGACCGGGCCGGGGACGGCGAGCCCGATGCCGCACACCTCGTCCGGCCGGTGGCCCGCCTTCTCCAGCAATTCCACGAACCAGCCGCCCAGCTCGCCGAGCACCGCGTCCGGCCCGTCCTCGATGACCAGCGTGCCGCCGTGCTCGGCCAGGATCTCGCCGGTCAGCGTCAGCACGGCCGCCCGTGCGTGCCGGGTGTCCAGGTCCGCGGCCAGGACGACCGCGTGGGCGTCGTCGAACTCCAGGGTGATCGAGGGGCGGCCGCCCAGCGGGGAGTCGACCGGGCCGCCGGCGCCCTCGCGCAGCCAGCCGGCGCGGAAGAGGCGGTCCAGACGCTGGCCGACGGTGGCTCGGGAGAGACCGGTGGCCTGCTGGAGGGCACCACGTGTCGTCGCCCGCCCCTTGCGCACCAGTTCGAGCAGATCTCCGGCACTGCCCTGGCCTCGCCCCGTCATGCGCACCCCCTTGTGTTTCTCAAGCCTGCATTACATATTGAGTTTTGCGTGTTAAATAGACGTAACCCTACGGTAGCCGCTGCCGAACCAGTCGGCACTGTCGTCTTCGGGGAGCCCCGAGTGGATCGCACCGCCCAGCTCATCGTCCGCCCGGCGGAGTACGCCGTTGCATACGATCCGGCTACCCCGCCGGGTCCGCCGCAGCGCGCGACCGCGCACCCCGGGGCCGCGCACCCCGGGACTCCACACTCCGGGACCCCGCGCTCCGGAGATCTGCGCCGCAGGGCGGCGAACGTCCTGGCGGGCAACCGGACGGGGAACTCGACGGTTCCCTCACCCGGTCTGTACCCGCACCAGTGGTCCTGGGACTCCGCGTTCATCGCCATCGGTCTGCGGCACGTCTCGCCGCGCCGGGCACAGACGGAGCTGGAGACGCTGCTGGACGCCCAGTGGGGCGACGGGCGCATCCCGCACATCGTGTTCAACCCCTCCGTGCCGCTCGACGCGTACTTCCCGAGCCCCGACTTCTGGCGCTCCTCGACCGCGGGGCGCGCCGCGGGCGCCCCGCGCACCGTACAGACCTCCGGCATCGTGCAGCCACCGGTGCACGCGCTCGCGACCTGGCTGGTGCACTGCGCCGACCCGGGGCTCTCCCGCGCCCGCGGCTTCCTCACCCGGATGTATCCCCGGCTGGCCGCCTGGCACCGCTATCTGCTGCACCGGCGCGACCTGGGCGGCGGCGGGCTGGTGTCCGTCGTCCATCCGTGGGAGCAGGGCATGGACAACGCGCCGAGCTGGGACGCGCCGCTCTCCCGGATCGCCCCGGCCCCGGCCCGCTCCTTCCGGCGCGCCGACCTGGACCACGGGGCGCCCGAGGACCGTCCGACCGATCTGGACTACGGGCGGTACGTGCGGCTGGCCACGGAGTACCGGGACGGCGGATACGAGGACGGTGGAGTCGTCGGGGGCCACGGTGTCAGGGGCGGTCACGGCGTCGGGGGCCGGGAGTTCGCCGTCGAGGACCCCTCCTTCAACGCGCTGCTCATCGCCTCCGAGCACGCCCTCGCGCGTATCGCGCACGAACTGGGTGCTACCGGCACGGCCCGCCACGCGCGCGCGGAGCGGCTGACGGCGGCCCTCGTCGAACGGCTGTGGGACCCGGCGGAGGGCATGTTCTTCTGCCGGGACCTGCGTGGCGGGGACCCGGAGCGGGGACGGGACCTGCGCGGCGGGGACCCGGGCCGGCGCCCGCTCACCGGCGCCCTGATCCCCGAGCGCGGGATCTCCGGTCTTGTCCCCCTCCTCCTGCCCGGCCTGCCGCGCGAGGTGGCCGCCGGTCTCGTACGGACCCTGCGCGGCCCGCACTTCGGTCTGGGCACGGCCACCCGCCTCGCACCCAGCTACGACCTGCTCGGCGAGGCCTTCGACCCGCACCGCTACTGGCGCGGCCCGGCCTGGTTCAACACGAGCTGGCTGCTCGAGCGGGGCCTCAGGCTGCACGGTGACCAGCCCGGCGCGGACGCGCTGCGCCGGGCCGTCCTGGACATCGCGGACAGCTCGGACTTCGCGGAGTACGTCGACCCGTACACCGGCGAGGCCTGCGGCGCGACCGGCTTCAGCTGGACCGCCGCGCTCACGCTCGACCTGCTGCACGACGACACCACGTCCGGCACGGGGGCCATGACCTCAGGCACGACGGTCACGACGTCCGGCACGACGGTCACGGCCTCAGGCACAGGGGTCATGACCCCAGGCACAGGGATCACGGGTATCACGGCTCTCAAGGGAGGGGACCGGGGATGACGGACCGGCATCATCTGCTCGTGTACGGCGGGACGTTCGCCGCCGTGGGCGACCGCGGGGACATCAGCGGGGTACAGGGCTCCGGGGCGGCCGCCGGATCCCCCGAGGGGCTGTTCGTCCGGGACGCCCGGCACCTCAGCCGCTGGCAGTTGACGGTCGACGGCGCCGTACCGGAGGTGCTCACGCCGGTCACGGACGGGGACACCACACGGTGCGTGCTCGTCCCGCGCGGTGGCCGCAATGAGCCGCCGTCCTGCACGCTCTTCCGTGAACAGGCCGTCGGCGACAGCTCGTTCGTGGAGTCGTTGCGGGTCGTCAGCAACCGCCCCGTACCGACGACGGTCCGCCTCGCGGTCACCGCCGACGCCGACTTCACCGACCAGTTCGAACTGCGCTCCGACCACCGGACGTACGCGAAGACCGGGGTCGTCCGCCGCCGCCAGGTCCTGGACGCCGGCGTGGAGTTCACCTACCGGCGCGGTGAGTGGAAGTCCTGTACGACGGTGACGGCCGAGCCCGTGCCGGACGGCGTCGAGGAGACCGGCACCGGCGCCCGCCGCCTGGTGTGGAAGCTGGAACTGGAACCGCACGGCTCCGCCGAGCTGACCCTGCGGGTGATGGCCCGGCCGCACGGTGAGAAGCGGGCCCTGCGGGTGCCCCGCTCACCGGCCTCCGTCACCGGGCAACTCCTCGCGCAGGAGGACGCGTTCGTGGAGGGCGTGGCCTTCCCGACCGGCTGGCCCGAGCTGGCCGCCGCCTGTGCGCGCGGGCTCGCGGACCTGGCCTCGCTCCAGGTCCAGGCGACCGGCCCGGACGGCGAGGAGCTGCGCGTCCCGGCCGCGGGCGCCCCCTGGTTCCTGACCCTGCTGGGCCGCGACGCCCTGCTGACCTCGCTCTTCGCCCTCCCTTACCGCCCCCGCCCGGCCGCCGCCACGCTCCTCGCGCTCGCCGCGGCCCAGGCCACCGAGACCGGCCCGGAGTCGGTGTCCCAGCCCGGCAAGATCGTGCACGAGGTGCGGCACGGCGAACTCGCCCACTTCGGGCAGGTCCCGTACGGCCGTTACTACGGTTCGGTGGACGCGACCCCGCTGTTCCTCGTCCTCCTCGGCGCGTACGTCGAGCAGACCGGTGACGGGGCACTGGCCCGCCGGCTGGAGCCGAACGCCCGCGCGGCGGTCGGCTGGATGCTGGACCACGGCGGGCTCACCTCCCGCGGCTACCTGGTGTACCGGGCCGACCAGGGCGGTCTGGCCAACCAGAACTGGAAGGACTCCCCCGGCGCCATCTGCTCCGCGGACGGCACCCGCGCGACCGGGGCGGTGACGGCGGCGGGTGCCCAGGGCTACGCGTACGACGCGCTGCGCCGCACGGCGTGGCTGGCGCGCACGGTGTGGGAGGACGAGAAGTACGCGGCCCTGCTGGAACAGGCGGCCGCCGACCTGCGGGACCGGTTCCAGCGGGACTTCTGGATGCGGGACCGTTCCTTCCCGGCGCTCGCCCTGGACGGCGAGGGCCGTCAGGTCGACGCGCTCGCCTCGGACGCCGGGCATCTGCTCTGGTCGGGCCTGCTGGACAAGGAGTACGGGGAGGTCGTCGGCCGGCGCCTGCTCGAACCGGACTTCTTCTCCGGCTGGGGCGTACGCACCCTGGCGTCCGGGCAGCCGGCCTACCACCCGCTCTCCTACCACCGCGGTTCGGTCTGGCCGCACGACAACGCGCTGATCACGCTGGGCCTCGCCCGCTACGGCCTGCACGACGAGGCCCGTACGGTCGCCCACGGGCTGGTCGACGCGGCGACCGCGACCGGTCACCGCCTCCCCGAGGTCCTCGCGGGCTACGGCCGCGACACCCACGCGGAGCCGGTACCGTACCCACACGCGTGTGTACGGGAGTCCCGTTCGGCGGCGGCCCCGTTGGCGCTGCTCACGGCGGTCGGGGGCGCGTAGCCGTTCCCCGGTCCGGCCCGGGTCCGGCCGCTTGGCGCGGCGTTTGCGCGGTGTTTGCCGAGCGCTGGCCCAGGGGGCTGAACGCGAGCCGGGAGCAGGCCGTACGAAACTGTGGCGGATCCGGCCCCACGTCGGATCCGCCGAACCGCCGGGCTTCGTACGGAAGGACCCTCGGGTGCCTGTCTCCACTCGCTCATCCCAGCCGCCTGCACCGAAAGACCCCGAGGCCGACGCCACCGAAGCCGCGAAATCGGCGGAACCCCTGGAACCCGCTGAACCGGCGAAGGCCGTGCAACCGGTGGAGGCCGTGCAACCGACGAAGCCCATGGAACCGGCGGAAGCCGTGAACCCGGCGAAGCCCATGGAGCCGGCGGAAGCCGTGGAGCCGGTGATCTCCGTGGAACCGGTGGAGACCGAGGCGACCACCGACGCGGCCGAGGGCCCGTCCCGAGCCCCGGCCGAGGTCGCCTCCGAGCCCCCGGCCAAAACCGCCTCCGAGGCCGCTTCCGAAGTCCGGTCCGAGGGCCCGTCCGAAGCCGCCTCCGAGCGCCCGGCCAAAACCGCGTCGGAGGCCGCTGCCGAGGTCGCCTCCGAAGCCCCGTCCGAAGTCGCTTCCGTGGCTGTCTCTTCCCCGGCGGCTCCCCGTGGTCTTCGGGCCCGCGTCGCGCACTGGCGTGCCTGGCGGACCCGTCACCCGCGCGCCGCGCGGGTGCTGTGGTGGACGGTTACGGTGCTGTCCCTCGTCCTCGTCCTCGGGGCCCTGGTGCTGCCGAACCGGCTCGTCGCGCTCCAGGCCAACCGGTTCACGCGGCTGCCCGGGGAGGCGATCATCGGCGCGGCCCTGCTGCTGGCGCTGCCCCGGCGGCCGCGGATGGTGGTCTCGGCGGTGGGCGGTGTGTTCCTCGGGGCGCTGACCGTGCTGAACCTGCTCGACATGGGGTTCGTGGAGTACCTGGGCCGGGACTTCAACCTCGTCCTGGACTGGGGCCTGCTGGACGACGCCCAGTCCTACATCGCGGACTCGATGGGCCGGGCGACGGCCGTCGGCGCCGCGGTGGGCCTCGTCCTGCTCGTCGTCCTGCTGTTCGCGGTCATGGCCCTGGCGACGGTCCGGATCAGCAACCTGATGGTGCGCAACACCCAGGTGTCGACCCGGGCCACGCTGATCGCCGCCACGGTCTGGGTCACCTGCTCCGTCGTGGGCCTGCAGAACGCCGGGGTGCCCGTCGCCTCGTACCGCACCGCGAACGCGCTCGCCAACGAGGCCAGGCAGGTCCGCGACACCCTCCGGGACGAGGCCGCGTTCGGGAAGGAGGCCCGCTACGACACGTTCGGGGCCACCCCGGCCGACCAGCTCGTGCCGGACCTGCGCGGCAAGGACGTCGTCTTCACCTTCATCGAGAGCTACGGCCGCAGCGCCATCGAGGACCCGGGCATGGCGCCGGGCGTCGACCGGACCCTCGACGCCGGCACCCAGGCCCTGACGAAGGCCGGCTTCAGCGCGAAGAGCGGCTGGCTGACCTCGGCGACGTACGGCGGCAGCAGCTGGCTCGGCCACTCCACCACCCTGTCCGGCCTGTGGGTGGACAACCAGCAGCGCTACCAGACGGTCATGGCCAGCGACCACCTGTCCCTGACCAAGGCGTTCCAGAAGACCGGCGCCTGGGACACGGTCGGCATCATGCCGGGCGTGCAGAAGGGGTGGCCGGAGGCGAGGTTCTACGGCCTGGACAAGGTCTACAACGCCTTCCAGATGGGCTACCAGGGGCCGAAGTTCAGCTGGTCGACCATGCCCGACCAGTACGCCCTGGAGGCGTTCCAGCGGCTGGAGCACGGCCGCACCGACCGCGACAAGCCGCTGATGTCGGAGATCATCCTGACCTCCAGCCACCAGCCCTGGGCGCCGATCCCGAAGATGGTCGGCTGGGACGAGATCGGCGACGGCTCGGTCTTCGAGGACATCCAGAAGGCCGGTGAGAAGGCCTCCGACGTCATCGCGGACTCCGCCAGGTCCAAGACGGAGTACGGCAGGTCCATCCAGTACTCGGTGACCGCGCTCACCCAGTGGCTGGAGCGCTACGGCACCGACGACACCGTCCTGGTCTTCCTCGGCGACCACCAGCCCATCTCCCGGGTCAGCGGCGACAACGCCAGCCGGGACGTGCCGATCTCGATCGTCGCCAAGGACCCGAAGGTCCTCGACAAGATCGCCGCCTGGAACTGGACGGACGGCCTGAAGCCGGCCCACAACGCCCCGGTGTGGAAGATGAGCTCGTTCCGCGACAAGTTCCTCACGGCATACGGCTCGACCCCGCACCCGTCGCGGGGCTGAGCACCGCAGGGCTGGGCACCGAACCGCTGAGCCCCCGCCCGGTGAACCGCTGAGCACCACCGGCTGAGCACCCAACGGCTCGGTGCTCAGCGGGACTTCAGCCGCCCGAGGTGTCCAGTTCCGCGTCCTCGCCGATGCCCGCGCAGTCGTACGGGTCCTTCAGCCAGCCGTCCGGCAGGACGACCCTGTTGTTGCCGGAGGTGCGGCCGCGGGGGCCGTCGGCGCCGGTGGGCCAGAGCTGGTCGAGGTCCAGTTCGTCGAGACCGGCACGGAGTTCGGCGAGGGACGAGGTGATGGCCAGCCGCTTGCGCATCTCGGAGCCGACCGCGAAGCCCTTGAGGTACCAGGCGACGTGCTTGCGGAAGTCGATGACCCCGCGCGTCTCGTCGCCGATCCACTCGCCGAGCAGGGTGGCGTGCCGGACCATCACGTCGGCGACCTCGCGCAGGGACGGGCGGGCCATGGCCTCCGTCCGGCCCTCGAAGGCGGCCACGAGGTCGGCGAACAGCCACGGCCGGCCGAGGCAGCCGCGGCCGACGACCACGCCGTCGCAGCCCGTCTCGCGCACCATGCGCAGCGCGTCCTGGGCGGACCAGATGTCGCCGTTGCCGAGGACGGGGATCTCCGGGACGTGTTCCTTCAGGCGGGCGATCGCCTCCCAGTCGGCGGTGCCGCCGTAGTGCTGGGCGGCGGTGCGCCCGTGCAGCGCGATCGCGGTGACGCCCTCCTCGACGGCGATGCGGCCGGCGTCGAGATAGGTGATGTGGTCGTCGTCGATGCCCTTGCGCATCTTCATCGTCACCGGGAGGTCGCCGGCCCCGCTCACCGCCTCCCGCAGGATCGCCCGCAGCAGGTGGCGCTTGTAGGGGAGCGCGGAGCCGCCGCCCTTGCGGGTCACCTTGGGGACCGGGCAGCCGAAGTTCAGGTCGATGTGGTCGGCGAGGCCCTCCTCCGCGATCATGCGGACGGCCTTGCCGACGGTGGCCGGGTCGACGCCGTACAGCTGGATCGAGCGCGGCTTCTCGGTCGCGTCGAAGTGGATCAGCTGCATGGTCTTCTCGTTGCGTTCGACCAGCGCCCGGGTCGTGATCATCTCGCTCACGAACAGGCCCTTGCCGCCGCTGAACTCCCTGCACAGGGTCCGGAAGGGAGCGTTGGTGATCCCGGCCATGGGGGCGAGGACGACCGGCGGGGTGACGGTGTGCGGGCCGATCCGGAGGGTCGAGTGCTGCGTGGGCGCGGTCGTGGGCATCCACCCATTGTCACGCATCGGGCGGCGTGCCCGGCCTCACGTTTTCCCCGGCTCGCCGGTAGATCGTGTAGCGACCATTAGTTAGGCGCACTATTAACCTGGGCGTACGATGGGCCGCATGCCCGAGCTCAGCCCTCGCCGACGCCTCCTGATCCTCGCGATCTGCTGCATGAGCCTGCTGATCGTGAGCCTCGACGTCACCGTTCTCAATGTCGCCCTGCCCGCGATGCAGAGCGACCTGCACGCCTCCACCGCCGGGCTCCAGTGGACGATCGACGCGTACACGCTCGTGCTGGCCATGCTGCTGATGCTCGCGGGGTCGACCGCCGACCGGATCGGCCGCAAGAAGGTCTTCATGGCCGGGCTGGTCGTGTTCACGGTCGGCTCCCTGCTGTGTTCGCTGGCCCCGAACCTGGAACTGCTGATCGCGGCCCGCATGGTGCAGGCGGTCGGCGGTTCGATGCTGAACCCGGTCGCCATGTCGATCATCACCAACACCTTCACCGACCCGCGCGAACGGGCCCGGGCGATCGGGGTGTGGGGCGCGGTCGTGGGCATCTCGATGGCCGCGGGCCCGCTGCTGGGCGGTCTCCTGGTGGAGTCCGTCGGCTGGCGGTCGATCTTCTGGATCAATCTGCCGGTCGGCCTGGTCGCCCTGCTGGCGACCCTGCGTCACGTCCCCGAGTCCCGCGCGCCGAAGCCCCGCCGCCCCGACCCGGTCGGCCAGCTGCTGGTCATCGCCCTGTTCGGCCCCCTCACCTACGCGATCATCGAGGCGCCCGGGGCGGGCGCGGCGACCAGCGCCCCCTTCGCGGCGGTGGCGCTGGCCGCGCTGGTCGGCCTGGTGTGGTACGAGCGCCGACGCGTGGAACCCCTCATCGACCTGCGCTTCTTCCGCTCGGCACCGTTCAGCGGGGCGACGGTGATCGCGGTCAGCGCGTTCGCCGCGCTGGGCGGGTTCCTGTTCCTGTCCACGCTGTACCTGCAGAACGTACGGGGCCTCGACGCCCTGCACGCCGGGCTGTGGATGCTGCCCATGGCCGTACCCACGTTCCTGTGCGCCCCGCTGTCCGGACGGCTGGTCGGCAGCCGGGGACCACGGCTGCCGCTGCTGATCTCGGGCACCGCGATGACGACGAGCGGGCTGCTGTTCGCCGTCTTCGACGCGGAGACGTCCGACATGACGATGTTCCTCGGGTACCTGCTGTTCGGCGTGGGCTTCGGCTTCGTGAACGCGCCGATCACGAACACGGCGGTGTCCGGCATGCCGCGCGGTCAGGCGGGGGTCGCCGCCGCGGTCGCCTCCACCAGCCGCCAGCTGGGCCAGACGCTGGGCGTCGCCGTGATCGGCGCGGTCCTGGCGGCGGGCGTGAGCACCTCGGCGTACCGGGACACCTTCGTCTCCGCCGCCGTCCCCGGCTGGTGGATACTCGCCGGCTGCGGCCTCGTCGTCCTCGTCCTGGGCGCCGTGAGCACCGGAGCGTGGGCACGGCGTACGGCTGAGCGCACCGCGCGGCGGCTGGAGGCGCCGGAGGTCCAGGAGGCGACGAGCGTCAGCGCCTGAGCCCGCTCTCGGCGGTTCAAGCGGTCTGCGTGATCCGAGCGGTCCGCGTGGTCTTTGTGGAGAGCGTCTCCGTGGAAAGCTCCTCCGTGGCGAGCGCGTACAGCTTCTCCAGCCGCTCCCGCGTCACCTCGTCCGCCGGTGCGTACGTCACCAGCCGCGCCCCGAGTTCCGGGCTCAGCCAGAGGTCGGTGTGGGTGAGGTCGAGGAGACCGACGTGCGGGTTGCGGAACTGTTTGGTCTTGCTGCGGGTCGCGACGACCTCGTAGCGCTCCCAGTTCTCGCGGAACTCGGGGGACTCCGACTGGAGCCGCTTGACCAGCATCTTCCAGGCGGGCTCGGTGAGATGACCGGCCATGGAGGCACGGAGCTTCGCGGCCATCAGGCGCATGGTCTCGTCGAGGTGGACGACCGACTCCCGCCACTGCGGGTGGGTGTGGACGAGGATCATGCAGTTGCGGTCCTCGGGCGGGATCGCGTCGAGGTCGCAGAGCAGACGGGCGTAGGTGCGGTTGTAGGCCAGGATGTCGTAGCGGCTGTTCTGGACGCAGGCGGGCAGCGGGTCGAGCTGGTCGAGCACCTCGCGTACGGCGTCGGTGACGCCGGCGCACGACGAGGCCGGGGTCGGGTCGGTCGCGGCGGCGAGCTGGAAGAGGTGGGCCCGTTCGCTCGGGTCGAGCAGCAGGGTGCGGGCGAGGGCGTCGAGGACCTGGACCGACACCTGGATGTCCCTGGACTGTTCGAGCCAGGTGTACCAGGTGACGCCCACCGCCGAGAGATGGGCGACCTCCTCACGGCGCAGCCCCGGAGTGCGGCGGCGCGCTCCGCGCGGGAGGCCCACCTGCTCGGGCGTGATCCGCTCGCGGCGGCTGCGCAGGAAGGCG
This sequence comes from Streptomyces sp. NPDC088157, assembly GCF_044741545.1. Taxonomy (NCBI): domain Bacteria; kingdom Bacillati; phylum Actinomycetota; class Actinomycetes; order Kitasatosporales; family Streptomycetaceae; genus Streptomyces; species Streptomyces sp. NPDC088157. The sequence goes on along the minus strand of NZ_JBIUSU010000001.1, from coordinate 636,927 downwards.
GCCAGCTCGTGGCGTCGGATCTCCGAGCCACCGGACCCGCGCGACTCGCGGACCTCCCCCGCCTCGCGGATCCCCTGGGCCGCGCGCACGCGTGTTTCCTGGGCCATCGTCGTCATGCCTCCAGCGTGCGGCCGCCCGGACCCTGTTGCCAGGTACTCCTTCTACCAGGATAAGGAGAATCTGGTACCCGGCTGAGCGGCGGAGCAGGCTCGGGAGCGTGACCGAAACCATCATCACCACCCCAGCCGCGCCCCGGACGGTCGCGGCACCCCGCGCGCTCGGCCCGCTCGGGCTGTTCACCGTGCTGCTCGCCGCGGCACTCCCCCTGATCGACTTCTTCATCGTCAATGTCGCCCTGCCCACCATGGGCCGGGACCTCGCCGCCAGCGAGTCGGTCCTGGAACTCGTCGTCGCCGGGTACGGGCTCGCGTACGCCGTGCTGCTCGTGCTGGGCGGCCGGCTCGGCGACCTGTTCGGGCGACGCCGGCTCTTCCTGGGCGGCATGGCCGCCTTCGGCCTGACCTCGCTGGCCTGCGGGCTCGCCCCCGACGCCTGGTCGCTGGTTGCGGCGCGGATCGCGCAGGGCGCGTCGGCCGCCGCGATGGTCCCGCAGGTGCTCGCCACGATCCAGTCGTCCACCGAGGGCCCGCGTCGCGCCAAGGCGATGAGCCTGTACGGCGCGACGGCCGGGCTGTCGATGGTGGCGGGCCAGATCCTGGGCGGTGTGCTGGTCGCCGCCGACCTCGCCGGCAGCGGCTGGCGCTCCGTGTTCCTGGTGAACGTCCCCGTCGTGGTCGTCGGGCTCGTCCTCGCCGTCCGTACCGTCCCGGAGACGCGTTCGCAGCACCCCGAGCCCGTGGACGGACCCGGCACCGTGCTCCTCGCCGCCGCCCTGCTGACGCTGCTCGCCCCGCTCACCGAGGGCCGCGCGGCGGGCTGGCCGCTGTGGACGTGGCTGTCGCTGGCCGCGTTCCCGCTGGTGGCGGGCGCGTTCATCGCCGTGGAGCGGCGAGCCGACCGGCAGGGCCGTACGCCACTGGTGCCGCCGAGCCTGTTCGCACTCACCCCGCTGCGGCGCGGCCTGACGCTCATGGTGCCGTTCTCGATCGGCTTCAGCGGCTTCATGTTCGTCATCGCCGTTGCGCTCCAGAGCGGGGCGGGACTCGGTCCGGTGCCGGCCGGACTCGCGCTCGCGCCGATGGCCCTGGCGTTCTTCCTCGTCTCGCTGGCCGGGCCGCGGCTGGTGGCGCGGTTCGGGGCCCGGGTGGTCACGGCGGGCTCGGTGCTCCAGGGCCTGGGCGTCGTCCTCCTCCTGCTGACGGTGCGCGCCGACTGGCCGGACATCGGATTCGTCGAGCTGTTGCCGGGCGCGGCGGTCGCCGGTGCGGGGCAGGCGCTCCAACTGCCCGTCGTGATGCGGATCGTGATGTCCGAGGTGCCGCCGGCCCGCGCGGGCGTCGGCAGCGGTGTGATGGTGACCACCCAACAGGCCTCGCTGGCGCTGGGCGTGGCCACCCTCGGCACCCTGTTCCTCTCCCTGGTCCCGGGGATGGGCATGCGGGACGCCCTGGTCACCACGCTGGCCGTGCAGTTGGGCGGGGTCGTCGTGACGGGGCTGCTGAGCCTGCGGCTGCCGCGCAAGGTGGGGTGAGTCCGGCGTCCCGAGCCGGACTCGGGAACGGCTTGGTCAACTCGACGGGCCGGAACCCCTGTTGATGTTGGTATTGCTGCACACTCCTTGCTTGCCTGGATTTCGCCCACCCACCGACAGGCCCACGGGCACAGGCACCGACACGGAACCGGACCCGGAAGCGGGCACCGACACGAACGCTGGAGGCGTCGTGCTGGAGATCAACACGAGCAAGGTGAGCCGCTGGGACCAGCACGGGCGCGAGCACGTCGTCAGGGTGCGGCGCACGGGAGTGCAGCGCACGATCAGGTGTGACACGTGCGGCTGGCGCAAGGGGGCGCAGTTCCTGCCCTGGCTGAAGGCGCAGGAACACCTGGCCGAGGCGCACCAGGCGACGGTGGATCCCACGGAGGGCCGCGAGCCGCGATGACTTCCGGCCGCCTAGGGAGTCATCAGGGGGAAGAGACGCAATCGCATCGGAAGGCCGGCCCATGAGCGCTCTGCACGAGACCCTGCGACGGTACGTCGACGACGGCACGGTACCGGGAGCGGTGGGCCTCGTGGCCCGCGGCGACGCGGTGGAGGTGGTGACCGCCGGTGCGCGGGACGCCGAGGGCACCGCCCCGATGGACCGGGAGTCCCTCTTCCGGATCGCCTCGATCACCAAGCCGGTCACGGCTGCGGCGGTGCTGATGCTGGTGGAGGAGGGGCGGCTGGCCCTGGACTCGCCGGTGGCCGAGTGGCTGCCCGAGCTGGCGGACCCGCTCGTGGTCCGTACGCCGTCCGCTCCCGTCGACGACGTGGTCCCGGCGGCCCGTCCGATCACGGTCGAGGACCTGCTGAGCTCCCGCCCCGGCTGGGGCTTCCCGTCCGACTTCTCGCGCCCGGCGGTGCAGGCCCTGTTCGGCGTGCAGAAGGACGGCCGGGCCCCGCAGGCCTACCCGGACCCGGACACCTGGCTGACGGACCTGGCCCGCGTCCCCCTGCTGTACCAGCCGGGCGAGGCCTGGCTGTACGGCACGGCGTCCGACCTGCAGGGCATCCTGATCGCCCGGGCCTCGGGCCGCACGCTCCCCGAGTTCCTGGCGGAGCGGATCTTCGAGCCGCTGGGCATGAAGGACACGGCGTTCGAGGTCCCGAAGGAGAAGCGGGACCGCTTCACGACCGCGTACCGTCCCGACGGCGCGGGAGCGCTCGAGGTGACGGACACCCCCGACGGCGAGTGGAGCCACGTCCCGGCCTTCCCGTCGGGCGGCGGCGGGCTGGCGTCCACGGCGGACGACTGGCTGGCCTTCGCCCGTCTGCTCCTGAACGGCGGTGCGGCGGGTGGCCGCACGCTCCTCTCGCCGACCTCGGTGAGCCGCATGACGACCAACCATCTGACCGTGGAACAGCGGGAGCCGGGGGCCCTCTTCCTGGAGGGACAGGGCTGGGGCTACGGCGGCGGGGTCGACGTCTCCCCCGTCGAGACCTGGAACGTCCCCGGCCGCTACGGCTGGGTCGGCGGCACGGGAACGACGGCGCACATCGTCCCGCGTACGGGCACGGTGACGATCCTGCTCACCCAGGTCGCGATGGAGAACCCGACGCCGACTCCGTTGATGCGGGACTTCTGGCGGAGTACGGCGGGGGCGTGAGGGGACTCACCCGGCGGCTCGGCCCCCGGCGTCTCCCGCGCCTCCCGCGTTTCCCGCATGTCCCGCGCCTCCCGCGTCGAGGTCGCTGACCAGGCCCCGGAGCAGGGGCCCGTACTCGGGGTGGGCCAGGGCGTGGGCCAGCTGGGCGACGAGGTAGTCGGCCGGGTTGCCGGTGTCGTACCAGCGGCCCCGGATGACCTGGCCGTAGACCGCGCGACCGCGGGCGTAGGCGTTGATGGCGTCGGTCAGGTAGATCTCGCCGGTCCGGTGCTCGTACCAGCGGCGGGTCTGCTCGCGCAGTTCGTCGATGATGCCGGGGGTGACGACATAGCCGCCGATGGCCGCGTACGACGACGGCGCCCGGGCGGGGTCGGGCTTCTCGACGAGGCCGGTGATGCGCAGGGTCCCGTCTCCGAGGTCTTCCTTGACGACGGGGACGCCGTAGCGCTGGGAGTCGGCGGGGTCCATCGGCAGCAGGGCCAGCACCGGGCAGCCGGTCTGCTCGTAGGCGCGGATCAGCTGCTGGGCGCGGGGCGTCTCGGCGACGAAGACGTCGTCGGGCCACAGGACCAGGACCGGCTCGTCGCCGAAGGAACGGGCGGCGTTCAGCACCGGGGTGCCGTTGCCGTACGGGCCGTGCTGGTCGAGGTAGGTGATGTGGCCCCGGAGAGCCAGCTCGCCCACCTCCTCGACCGCGTCCGCGTAGGCGGTCTTGCCGTCGGCGCGGAGCTGCTCGACGAGGGCGGGGTTGGGGCGGAAGTGGTCCTGGATCAGGCTCTTGCCGCCGGAGACGACGATGGTGATGTCGGTGATGCCGGAGTCCACCAGCTCGCGCACGGTGTGCTCGATCACCGGCTTGTCGCCGACCGGGAGCATCTCCTTCGGGATCGCCTTGGTGAGGGGCAGCAGGCGGGATCCCAGCCCGGCGGCGGGGATCACGGCACGGCGGATCGTCGGGAACATCAGACCGCCCCCCGCAGCCCTCGCAGCAGCAGGTCCACCAGGGCCGTGAAGTTCTCCTGAGCCTCCGGCCGTTCCCACAACCGGTGGTAGCCGGGATCGTGGAAGCGGCCGGAGGCCTGGAAGACGGCGACGGCGGCGGTCGCCGGGTCGGGGGCCGTGAAGGCGCCGGACGCGACTCCCGCCTCGATGATCCTGGTCAGTTGGCCGGTCAGGTCGGCGAGGTGCTCGCCGACCACCTCGCCGGTCTCCCCGGTCAGCACCATGTACGTGGCGAACAGCTCGGGGTCGTCGCCCGCCTTGCGGCGCTTGGCGTCGAAGAGGGCCGCAAGCCAGTCGCGCAGCCGGGCCTCCGGGGTGCGCGACTCGTCGGCGGTGATGACGGAGAGCGTCTCGGACGTACGGTCCAGCCACCGTTTCGTGACTGCCGCGCGCAGCGCCGCCTTCGTCCGGAAGTGCCGGTAGACGCTGCCGTGGCTGACGCCGAGCGCGCGGGCCACGTCGACCACGGTGGCCTTGGCCGGGCCGTGGCGGCGCAGCACTTCCTCGGTCGCCTCGAGGATGCGCTCGGCGGTCAGGGTCTCGGTGGTCGGTGACATGCTCAGACCGTACCCGGAGAGGGAGTCAGCGCTCGCTGTCGAGGTGGGCCATGGCGGCCGCCGCGTAGCGGTCACCGGCGGCCGAGCCGGCCGGGACGGCGTCCTCGATCGCGGCGAGGTCGGCGGCCTCCAGTACGACGTCCAGCGCGCCCAGCGACTCCGCCAACCGCTCCCTGGTCCGTGCGCCGATCAGCGGCACGATGTCCTCGCCCTGAGCCAGCACCCAGGCGATCGCGATCTGCGCGACGGAGACGCCCTTCTGCTCGGCGATCTTCCGCAGGGCCTCGACCAGGTTCAGGTTGTGCTGGAGGTTGTCGCCCTGGAAGCGGGGTGAGTGGGCCCGGAAGTCGTTCGCGGCGAGCTTGCGGTCGGCGGTGAAGTGCCCGGAGATCAGCCCGCGCGACAGTACGCCGTACGCGGTGATGGAGATCCCGAGCTCACGGGTGACCGGCAGGATCGACCTCTCGACACCTCGGGAGATCAGCGCGTACTCGATCTGGAGGTCGGCGATCGGCGCGGTGGCGGCGGCCCTGCGGATCGTCTCGGCGCCGACCTCGCTGAGGCCGATGTGCCGGACGTACCCCTGGTCGACCAGTTCGGCGATCGCGCCGACCGTCTCCTCGATCGGCACGTCGGGGTCGAGCCGGGCGATGCGGTAGACGTCGATGTGGTCGACGCCGAGGCGCTGGAGGGAGTAGGCGGCGAAGTTCTTCACGGCCTCCGGGCGCCCGTCGTAACCGCTCCAGTCGCCGTCCGGGGCGCGCAGGGCGCCGAACTTCACGCTGATCCGGGCCTGTTCACGGCGGACGGCGGGGGCGGAACGGAGGGCTTCGCCGATCAGCAGCTCGTTGTGGCCCATGCCGTAGAAGTCGCCGGTGTCCAGCAGGGTCACGCCGGCCTCGAGGGCGGCGTGGATCGTCGCGATCCCCTCGGCCCGGTCCGCGTCGCCGTACAGCGCGGACATGCCCATGCAGCCGAGGCCGAGAGCGGAGACCTGGGGACCGGTGGTGCCGAGGGAACGGGTTCGCATCGTCATGCACACCAGCCTCGCATGACAGCTGACAGATTTCAACATCTGTCAGCTGTCATCTGGCTCCCAAACGGCTCGCCCCCGACCGGCCGTCTCCCCGACCCGCTCACCCCCGACCGCCGACTCCCCGACCCGCTCACCCCGACCGACCGGCTGGCCGACCCGCTCGCCCCCGACCGGCCGACTCCCCGACCCGCTCACCCCCGACCGGCCGACTCCCCGACCGACCGGCTGGCAGACTGGCTGGCTGGCTCCCGACCGGCTCACACCCGCCGGGTGCCGCCCTCCTCAACCGGGTGCCATCCGCCGGGCGATCCGCAGCGGCTATCCGCAGTGGCTATCCGCCGGCTGCCGTCTGTCCGGTCGACGAACCGGGAGTGCCGAGGACAATGGGAGATGTCGGTGCGCAGTCACCTCGGCGGCGCCTGCCACCGGTCGAGCGGCCTTCCGCGCCGCCATGGAGGCCTGCCATGAGCATCCGCATCGCCACCTTCAACATGGAGAACCTCTTCCGCCGCCCCACGGCCTTCCGCCTCAAGGACCCGGCCAAGCGCAAGGAGATCCTCGACGACTTCGGCGCGCTGACCGCTCTCCTCGATCTGTCGGCGTACGGCGACAAGGACAAGAGGGAGATCGAGCGGATCATCAAGAAGTACCGGGCGTACGAGATCGACCCGAAGAACCCGCCGCCGATCTTCATCAACCAGTCCCGGCCGGTCAAGGAGTCCAGGCTGTTCGACAGGTCCGGGCCGGCAAAGGACCCCACCATCACGGTCACCGCCGCGGGCCGTGCCTCGTGGTCCGGCTGGGCCGAGCTGGGACAGGACGACCTCGACCTGGACGTGGTGCGCAACACCGGCCGGGTCGTCTCGGAGATCGACGCCGACATCCTGCTCACCGTGGAGGTCGAGAACCGACTCGCCCTGGAGCGCTTCAACACGCAGGTGCTGGCCGGTGCTCTGGGCCGGCGGCCGTACCCCTACGCCCTGCTGATCGACGGCAATGACAGCCGGGGCATCGACGTCGGGATCTTCAGCCGACACCCGATCACGTCCATCCGGACCCACCTCTTCGAGTCCAACCCGGATCGTCCCAACCAGCGCCTCTTCAGCCGCGACTGCCCGGAGTTCGAGATCCAGCTCAACGGCACGCCCCTGGTGATCCTCGGCAACCACCTGAAGAGCAAGTCCCAGGACGATCCGGAACTGCGGCTGGCCCAGGCGAAGCGGGTCGCGGAGATCTACCGGGCCGCACTGGAGCGCACCCCGCACGTCATCGTCGCCGGGGACCTCAATGACCACCCGGCCAGCGACGCGGCCGCGGCGCTGGAGGGCGCCGGACTGCGGGACGCGATGAGTCACCGCTCCTATCACGGACTGCCCGGCACGTTCGGGGAGTGCAAGAGCGAGCGGGACAAGTTCGACTACCTGCTGCTGTCGCCGGAGGTGTGGCAGGAAGTGCAGCAGGTCGGCCTGGAGACCCGAGGCATCTTCGCGGACGGCATCAAGCCCTTCGACACCGTGACCTCCGAGGCCGACGCGGCCTCCGACCACGCGGCGCTCTACATGGACGTCGACCTGTAGGCACCGGCGAGAACTCCACGAACGACCGGTGCCGGGCCCCTCGAGAGGGACCCGGCACCGGCGTTCCGCAGCGAACGCGGAGGAACGCGAAGGAACGCGAAGGATACGAGGTCAGCAGCCGATCAGGCGGCCGGCGAGGTAGCCCTCGATCTGGTCGAGGGAGACCCGCTCCTGCTTCATCGAGTCACGCTCGCGGACGGTCACCGCGTTGTCGTCCAGGGTGTCGAAGTCGACGGTCACGCAGTACGGCGTGCCGATCTCGTCCTGGCGGCGGTAGCGGCGGCCGATGGCGCCGGCGTCGTCGAACTCGATGTTCCAGTTCTGGCGCAGGGCCGAAGCCAGGCCCTTGGCCTTCGGGGACAGCTCCGGGTTGCGGGAGAGCGGCAGGACCGCGACCTTCACCGGGGCCAGCCGGTGGTCCAGACGCAGCACGGTCCGCTTCTCCAGCTTGCCCTTGGCGTTCGGCGCCTCGTCCTCGATGTAGGCGTCGAGCAGGAACGCCAGCATCGCGCGGCCGACACCGGCCGCGGGCTCGATGACGTACGGCGTCCAGCGCTCGCCGGCCTCCTGGTCGTAGTAGGAGAGGTCCTGGCCGGAGGCCTTGGCGTGCGCGCCGAGGTCGTAGTCGGTGCGGTTGGCGACGCCCTCCAGCTCGCCCCACTCGTTGCCGCCGAACTGGAAGCGGTACTCGATGTCGGCGGTGCGCTTAGAGTAGTGGGAGAGCTTCTCCTTGGGGTGCTCGAACCAGCGCATGTTCTCCTCACGCAGGCCCAGGCCGGTGTACCAGTTCCAGCGCTGCTCCATCCAGTACTCCTGCCACTGCTCGTCCTCGCCCGGCTTGACGAAGAACTCCATCTCCATCTGCTCGAACTCGCGGGTGCGGAAGATGAAGTTGCCGGGCGTGATCTCGTTGCGGAAGGACTTGCCCATCTGCGCGATGCCGAACGGCGGCTTGCGGCGCGAAGTGGTCTGCACCTGGGCGAAGTTGGTGAAGATGCCCTGGGCGGTCTCGGGACGCAGGTAGGCGATGGAGCCGGTGTCCTGCGTGGGGCCGAGGTGGGTGGAGAGCAGACCCGAGAACTGCTTGGGCTCGGTGAACTGGCCCTTGTTACCGCAGTTGGGGCAGTTCACGTCCGCCAGGCCGTTCTCCGGCAGGCGCTTGTGCTTGGCCTCGTACGCCTCTTCCAGGTGGTCCGCGCGGAACCGCTTGTGGCAGGAGGTGCACTCGGTCAGCGGGTCGGAGAAAGTGGCGACGTGGCCGGAGGCCACCCAGACCTCGGGGGCCAGGATGACGGACGAGTCGATACCGACCACGTCCTCGCGCGACGTCACCATGTAGCGCCACCACTGGCGCTTCAGGTTCTCCTTGAGCTCGACACCAAGCGGTCCGTAGTCCCAGGCGGCCTTCTGGCCGCCGTAGATCTCACTGCACGGGAATACGAAGCCACGGCGCTTGCTCAGGCTGACGATGGTGTCGATCTTGTCGGCGGCCACGGTGCTCTCTTCATAACGACGACGGGCGACGAAGCGAGGATGCTTCCAGAGAAGACTTCAGGGTACCGGCGGGGACTCCCCCTCGACCAAATCGGAGCCCTGCCCAGACCCTTACCCAGCCGTTACCAGGGCTTGTTGACAACGGTTTCCATATTTGTTGAAAATGACTGTCATGAACGTACGACGACTCATATCCGGCACCGCGGTCGCCGCGGCCACCGCCCTGGGCCTCGGCACCCTCTCCGCCTGCTCCACCGACAGCGCGGCCGCGGCCAACACGGACAAGTTCGACGTCGTCGCGTCGTTCTACCCGATGGCCTTCCTCGCCGAGCAGATAGGCGGGGACCATGTGCACGTCACCAGCCTCACCGAGCCCGGCCAGGAGCCGCACGACCTGGAGATCAGCGCCAAGCAGACCGCCGCGCTCCAGGAGTCCGACGCGGTGCTCTACCTCGAGAACCTCCAGCCCTCCGTCGACGACGCCGTGGCCCAGTCCGAGGTCAAGACCAAGATCGACGCGGCCTCCCTCACCACGCTGGAGAAGCACGGCAACGAGGTCGGCGGCCACGCGGCCGAGCACGACGACCACGAGAACGAGGAGCTGGCCGGCCTCGACCCGCACGTCTGGCTCGACCCGGTGCGCTACTCCCAGGTCGCCGAGGGCGTCGGCAAGGCCTTCGAGAAGGCCGACCCGGACCACGCGGCCGACTACAGGACCAACACCGCGGCCCTGGTGAGGAAACTCGGCGCCCTGAACACACAGTTCAAGGACGGGCTGGCGAACACCAGGACCAAGGTCTTCGTCACCACCCACGCCGCCTTCGGCTACCTCGCCGAGCGCTACGGCCTGACCGAGGAGGCCATCAACGGCCTCGACCCCGAGTCGGAGCCCAGCGCCGCCCGCGTGAAGGAGCTTGAGAAGATGGCCAAGGCCGACGGCGTCACGACCGTGTTCTACGAGACGCTCGTCAGCGACAAGACCGCGAAGACCATCGCCTCCGACGCGAACCTCAAGACCGACGTCCTCGACCCGATCGAGGGCATCACGGAGAAGTCCCGGGGCAAGGACTACTTCTCGGTCCAGGAGGCGAACCTCAAGGCGCTGCAGACAGCCCTGGGAACGAAGTGATCTTTACGGAGGGCGTCATGGACGCGAGTGTCACCGACGCGAAGGCCGAGTCCGTCTCACCGGAACCCGCCTCGTCGGAGTCCGTCTCACCGGAACCCGCCTCATCGAAATCCGTCATCGCGCTGCGCGGTGTCCGCGCGGAGCTGGGCTCGCGCCCCGTCCTGCGGGGCGTCGACCTCACCGTGCGGCGCGGTGAGGTCGTCGCCCTGCTCGGCGCGAACGGCTCCGGAAAGTCCACCGCCGTACGCAGCGTGATCGGTCAGGTCCCGGTCAGCGCCGGGGAGGTCGAGCTGTTCGGCACCCCGCAGCGCCGGTTCCGGGACTGGGCGCGGATCGGATACGTCCCGCAGCGCACGACGGCCGCCGGCGGGGTCCCGGCCACGGTGACGGAGGTCGTCTCCGCGGGCCGCCTCTCCCGCACCCGCTTCGGCGTCTTCCGCAAGGCCGACAGGGAGGCCGTACGGCACGCCCTGGATCTCGTGGGCATGGCCGACCGCGCCAAGGACAACGTCGACGCGCTCTCCGGCGGCCAGCACCAGCGCGTGCTCATCGCCCGCGCGCTGGCCGCCGAACCCGAGCTGCTGATCATGGACGAGCCCATGGCGGGCGTCGACCTGGCCAGCCAGGAGGTCCTGGCACGGACACTGAAGGACCAGGTCGCGGCCGGTACGACGGTCCTGCTCGTCCTGCACGAACTGGGCCCTCTGGAGCCCCTGATCGACCGGGCGATCGTCCTGCGCGACGGCTGCGTCCTGCACGACGGCCCACCCACACCGGCCGTCGGCCAGCACGCCCTGCCCGGCCACGACCACGTACACCCGCACGCACCCGCGGGCGCCGAACCGATCCGCACGGGACTGCTGAGCTGATGGACCTCCTGAACTACGCCTTCATGCAGCGGGCGCTGCTGGCCGCCGTCCTGGTCGGCATCACCGCTCCCGCCGTGGGCATCTACCTCGTCCAGCGCCGCCAGGCCCTCATGGGCGACGGCATCGGCCATGTCGCGATGACCGGCGTCGGCCTGGGCTTCCTGTTGTCCTGGTCGCCCGTGTGGATGGCGACGGCCGTCTCGGTCCTGGGCGCGGTGATCATGGAACTGATCCGCTGGTACGGGAAGACCCGCGGCGACATCGCCCTCGCCATGCTCTTCTACGGCGGTATGGCCGGCGGCGTGATGTTCATCAACCTCGCGCCCACGGGCTCGAACGCGAACCTGACGTCGTACCTCTTCGGTTCGCTGTCGACCGTCTCCGAGTCGGACGTCACGGCGATCTGCCTGCTCGCGGCCTTCGTGGTCGTCGTCACCCTCGGCCTGCGCCGCCAGCTCTTCGCGGTCAGCCAGGACGAGGAGTTCGCCCGGGTGACCGGCCTGCCGGTCCGGGCGCTGAACCTGCTGACGGCGGTCACGGCGGCGATCACGGTGACGGTGGCGATGCGGGTGGTGGGCCTGCTGCTGGTGTCCGCCCTGATGGTGGTCCCGGTGGCCGCGGCCCAGCAGCTGAGCCGCAGCTTCGCCGCCACCTTCGCGATCGCGGTGGCGATCGGCGTGACGGTGACCATCGGCGGCACGGTCACCTCGTACTACCAGGACGTTCCGCCCGGTGCGACGATCGTCCTGCTGACCATCGCCGCGTTCGTCGCGCTGAGCGTGCTGGCCGCTCCCCTGGCCCGGCGCCGTGCCCGCGCGCTGGCGGCGGCGCAACCCGCCGGCGACCCGGCGGAGTGCGCGATTCCGGCCACCCGGACCTCGGGGGACGAGGTCGGCGTCTGACCTCGCACAGCCGGGGCTGGCACAATGGCCCGGCAAGCCGCAGACGTGAGGAGGCAACGGTGACAACCGCTGGACCGCCCGTGAAGGGCCGTTCCACCCGGCAGCGTGCCGCCGTGGCGGCCGCGCTCGACGAGGTCGACGAGTTCCGCAGCGCCCAGGATCTGCACGACATGCTCAAGCACAAGGGCGACTCGGTGGGCCTGACCACGGTCTACCGCACGCTCCAGTCCCTCGCCGACGCGGGCGAGGTCGATGTCCTGCGCACCTCGGACGGTGAGTCGGTGTACCGCCGGTGCTCCACCGGCGAGCACCACCACCACCTCGTCTGCCGCGTCTGCGGCAAGGCCGTGGAGGTGGAGGGCCCGGCGGTGGAGAAGTGGGCCGAGGCGATCGCCGCGGAGCACGGGTACGTCAATGTGGCCCACACGGTGGAGATCTTCGGCACCTGCGCGGACTGCTCCGCGGGTTGAGCGGTCGTGGGGTGAGAGTCGGGTGACCGTCCCCTGGGGGCTGCGCCCCCCGAACCCCCCTTCGGCCCCGAACCCCCCTTCGGCCCTGAACGGGCCTCGTCCTCGGACGCCGGACGGGCTGGACACGGCGACCGGTGCTTTCGTGGCGTAGCTGTCGCGGTGCGCGAGGTGCGTACCGGAGCCGCCGGTGTCGGCGGCGTGGGCGGGCAGCGCGGTGAGCACCAGCACGCCGAGGGCGGCGACGAGGGCGCGGTGACACGGTTCATGCGCGGGCCGTGTCGACGAGCGGGAGACCGACTACAAACTGATCTCCCGCAGCGTCGACGGGCCGGGCGAACGCACGGAGGCTAGGAAGTGGCCTCCGGGTCCGAAGTCCTTCCCTCCATGGCCAGGAGTTCCTCGTTCGTGACCGCGCCGCCGAAACGGCGGTCCCGGGACGCGAACTCGACGCAGGCCCGCCACAGGTCACGGCGGTCGAAGTCGGGCCACAGCACGTCCTGGAAGACCAGCTCCGCGTACGCGCTCTGCCAGAGCAGGTAGTTGGAGGTGCGCTGCTCGCCGCTCGGCCGCAGGAACAGGTCGACGTCCGGCATGTCCGGGTAGTACAGGTACTTCGCGAGCGTCTTCTCGTTGACCTTCGACGGGTCGAGCCTGCCCGCCTTCACATCCTCGGCGAGCGCCTGCGCCGCGTCCGCGATCTCCGCCCGGCCGCCGTAGTTCATGCAGAAGTACAGGGTGAGACGGTCGTTGTCCTTGGTCTGCTCCTGGGCGACCTGGAGCTCCTTGGCGACCGACTTCCACAGCTTGGGCATCCGACCCACCCAGCGCACCCGGATGCCGAGCTCGTCGAGCTGGTCGCGGGTCTTGCGGATGAAGTCGCGGTTGAAGTTCATCAGGAAGCGGACCTCGTCGGGCGAGCGCTTCCAGTTCTCGGTGGAGAAGGCGTACAGCGAGATGTTGCGCACACCCATCTCGACCGCGCCCTGCAACACGTCGAGGACCTGCTCGGCGCCGACCTTGTGCCCCTCGGTGCGCGGCAGCCCGCGCTCCTTTGCCCAGCGGCCGTTGCCGTCCATGACGATCGCCACATGCTCGGGGACCAGCTCGCCCGGGAGCTTGGGCGGGCGCGCGCCGGACGGGTGCGGCTCCGGCGTCCTGTACTCCCGACGCTGCCGCCCCAGGAACCCGCGTACGACCATGTGCCTCTCGTCTCCTCTGAACTTTCGCCGACTGCTTTGGCCTCTGTACTGCTCTGCTTTTGCTTCCGTACCGCTCTGCTCTTGCTTCCGCACCGCTCTGCTCTTGCTTCCGTACCGCTCGTGCTGCTGCCTATTTCTCGACGTACCGGAGGGAACGCAGCCCGCGCTCCAGGTGCCAGTGCAGATAGGCGGACACCAGCCCGCTGCCCTCCCGGACGTACCGCGGCTCGCACGCGTCCGCCGTCTCCCAGTCTCCCGTGAGCAGCGCGCCCAGCAGGACGAGGGTCTGCGGCGAGGGTACGACGCTGCCGGCCACCCGGCAGTCGACGCAGACCGAGCCGCCGGCCGCGACGGAGAAGAACCGGTTGGGTCCTGGCATCCCGCACTTGGCGCAGTCACCGAAGCTGGGGGCGTACCCGTTGACGGCCAGCGACCTCAGCAGGAACGCGTCGAGGACGAGGTGCGGGGCGTGCTCACCGCGGGCCAGGGTCCGCAGCGCCCCGACGAGCAGCAGGTACTGCTGGACGGCAGGTTCGCCCTCGTGGTCGGTGAACCGCTCGGCGGTCTCCAGCATGGCCGTACCGGCGGTGTAGCGGGCGTAGTCGGCCACGATCCCGCCACCGTACGGAGCGATGATCTCGCTCTGTGTGCACAACGGCAGCCCGCGTCCGACCAGTTCGCTGCTCCCGCGCGCGAAGAACTGCACGTCGACGTGGGAGAAGGGCTCGAGGCGGGCGCCGAACTTGGACTTCGTCCGCCGCACCCCCCGCGCCACGGCCCGCACCCGTCCGTGCCCGCGCGTCAGCAGCGTGATGATGCGGTCGGCCTCGCCGAGTTTCTGGGTCCGCAGGACGACGCCGTCGTCCCGGAAGAGACTCATCGCGCACCGCCGGGGCCGGCGGCCCGCCGGGAACCGGGCAGGCCGGAGTCCGCCGCACCCGGCTGCTGGGCGCGGGGCACGGTGCCGTCGTCACGGAGGCTCATGCGTCCATTCTCGCCTACGCCGAAGGGGTGGTGTGCCGCTGCGCGAGACCAGAAGCGGCGCAACCGGCGGGAGCGGAGAGACGTCCGTGACAGAAGAGACCATGGATTCCCGAAGGACGGAGAGAACGATCTCAGGCCCGCACCCTTCCCCCAGCCCCTCCCGTCGCACGGTTCTGACGGCCGGCGCGGCCACCACGGCCGCCGCCCTCTTCACCGCGGCCCCGGCGCACGCCGCCACCCCCTCCACTCCTGCCTCCCCCTCGCCCGCCTCGGTGGCCGCCCGTCTGCGCGACCTCGAAGCCCGCCACGGCGCCCGGCTCGGGGTGTTCGCCCACAACGTGCGCACCGGGCGGTCGGTCCGCCACCGCGCCGACGAGCGCTTCCCGGTCTGCTCCCTGTTCAAGCCCCTGGCGGTGGCGGCCGTACTGCGGGACCTGCCCGAGCAGGCACTGGACCGGCGCGTCCACTACACCTCGGCGGAGGTGGTGGAGAACTCCCCCGTCACCAAGGACCACGTGGCCGACGGCATGACGATCGCCGAGTTGTCCGCCGCGGCCATCCAGCGCAGCGACAACACGGCCGGCAACCTGCTCCTGCGCGAGCTGGGCGGCCCCGCCGCGATCACCCGCTTCGCCCGCTCGGTCGGCGACCGCGTCACCCGCCTCGACCGCTGGGAGCCGGAGCTCAACTCGGCCGAGCCGGACCGGGTCACGGACACCACGAGCCCGTACGCGATCGGCCGCACCTACGCCCGTCTCGTCCTCGGCGAAGCGCTGTCCCCCGGCGACCGCCACCGCCTGACCGACTGGATGCTCGGCACGATCACCAGCGCCAACCGCTTCCGCGCGGGACTCCCCCCGACCTGGACGATCGCCGACAAGACCGGTGGCGGCTGGTACGGCGCCAACAACGACGCCGGCATCGCCTGGACCCCGGACGGCACGCCCGTCGTCCTGGCCGTCCAACTCACCAAGCCGGACCGCGATGCGGCCTACGACCACGAACTGATCGTGGAGACGGCGGGGGTACTGGCGGAGGTGCTGGGCTAGGACGTGGCCCCGGTGGGCCGAGTCCTGATTTTCGGTCAACTACCCTCGCTCGATGGCTCCTTGAGGATTTCCAGTACATTTGCGTGACCGGACGGAGCTGAGGGGGCGCGACCGGAATGAGCGCATGGTCCACTCGGGACGCACACATGGGTGACCTCCCGCGGCTCACTCAGCTGCTGGCCGAGACATGCGCCCCGGCCGAGGCTCCCTCGTCGGCACTCCTGGGCGGATCGATCGCCGGGGGCATGGTCCGGGTCGCCGAGTCCGACGGCGAGCTGGTCGGCTGCGCCGCTGCCGAACGGCCTTCACCCGGACACGTACGTCTGTCGGTGATCGCCGTTCGCGACGGTCTGCGAAGACAGGGGATGGGTCTTCGGCTCCTGGAGGAGCTGTCCACAGCGGCCCCGGAACGGCCCGGGCCGGCCGCCTTGTTCTCCGCCGTGGTCGAAGCAGCGGACGTCCCGCTGACGGGGCTGCTGCTGAAGAGCGGCTTCATCGGTACCCGCGTCATGCGCACGAGTCGGCACCCTGGCGGCATCTGCCTTCACTTCCAGCACAAGACCCGCGTCGAGTACGTAGATCCCGACACGCGCTACCTCGTGCCCCTCAGCGCACAGACGCAACTGATCGAGTCGCTCGCACCACTGGATCAGGCCGTGACCGCGCTGGTGTCGCTGGGCGGCGAGCCCGCGCTGGAGGTCACGCGCTTCGAGCAGGACGACCCCGCCACGCTCCAGTCCGGGGAGGCGGCGGCCGGCATAGCGTTCTCCGGAGCCATTCTGGCGGCCATCACCTTCCTCCTGGGCTTCGCCTTCACGTCGACGCGCTTCCCGGACGATGTCCGTCTGCTCCTGATCGGTGCCACCTTCAGCACGGTGTTGTCCCTGATCGTCTACGCCAGCGCCTCGGGAGAACTGGCCCGGATCCATTCGAACACGTTCGGGAAAATCATGAAGTACGGCAACATCCTCTCCGAATACGGTGGTGTGCTGCCCTTCCTGATCTCCCTCCCGGTCACCTACGCACAGGCGAGTGGAGACCCCACGACGACCATGATCCTGGCCGCGCTGCTGAGTTCGGGCCTCGCCTGGTACGAGTGGTCGGAGTTCTCCATCGCCCGGCGGTTCCGGAAGAGCCTGGTGGAGATCGCGCTCATGGCGTTCACCTCGATCTCACCCCTCGTCGGTGCCGCGGTCGTCGCGACGCAGACGACCAGTTGGCCGTGGACCGCTGCGCTGGCCTGTGCTCTGGCTGCCCGGACGTGGCTGTACCTCTTCCGGCGAGGCCCGGAGGCAGGGACCGCGGGGCGCAGGCAGTGGGAGGTCAGGGAGTGAGTTCCGCGGCACGCAGCAGATCCGCGACCTCTCGGGCACATCCCCAGGAGAGGGTCAGCCCGGCGCCCCCGTGACCGTAGTTGTGCAGGAGCAGGGTGTCCTTCGCGCGGTTCTCCGCCTCCAGCCGCACCCGAGGCCGAACCGGCCGGAGTCCCACGCGGTGACCGATCACCGGAGCGTCGGCGAGGGACGGCTCGACCGCCACGCAGCGCCGCACGATGTCCAGGGCGGCGGCGGGGTCGGCCCTCAGATCCCAGTTGTCCCAGTCCGAAGTTCCGCCCAGGATCACCACGTCCGACTGGGGATAGATGTAGACGAGATCATCGGCTTCGGGCGTGTCGTCGCAGAAGAAGGTCCCGATCCCGGGGTTCTCGACCACGACGAGCTGGCCACGCACGGCCTGCACGGACGGGTCACCGACCAGAGCCCGCGCGCCCGTCCCCGTGCAGTTCACGACGACGGGCGCCTCCGGGAGAGCCTCTTCGACGCAGGCGTAGCGGTGCTCGCGGAGCCGGCCGCCGGCCTTCACCAACCGGTCGACGAGATGGCCCAGGTACGTGGGCATGTCGACGACGGGAGCACGGTAGCGCCATCCCTCCGTGTAACCCGGACGCAGGTCCTCCGGAGCGCACGGACGCGCGTCGACCCAGGGGGCCCAGGCCGGAACATCCCTCGGCACACGGGACTCGTGCGTACCCTCGACCAGACGGACCCCCGTCCTGTCGTCGGCGCTCAGTGCCCGCAGCACCAGAAGGCTCTCCTTGCTCCAGCGCTCCACCAGATCGGCGGGTTCGGCCAGAAACGGATCCCACGAAGCGCCCGCGGCTGCCGAGGTCGTGGCTTCGGGGAGCAGTTCGGCATCCACCCGCACGTTCCTGCCCGCTTCGGCGAGAAGGACGGCTGTGGTGAGCCCGACCACACCGGCACCGATCACCACCACCGCTGGTGCCGACATCATCGCCTCCTCGGTAACGCCCCTCCGGCGGCCGGCCGTGTGGCCTCCTACGCCCTGTCCGGGGGCACCCCAGTCTATGTTCCTAAGCCCGGCCACCCGCTTCGCCGAGCCCCCCGAACCCCCGCACATACCCCCGCTGCCAAGGCGTCTCCACCGCGTGCCGGTCGTAGTGGCGGCGGACGAACCGCACCGCTTCCTCGGGGGGTACGCCGTCCAGGACCGCCAGGCAGGCCAGGGCCGTTCCGGTGCGGCCGCGGCCGCCGGCGCAGGCGATCTCGACACGCTCGTCGGCCGCGCGGCGCCATGCCTCGGTGAGGGTCGCGCGGGCCTGCGCGCGGTCGCTGGGGAGGCGGAAGTCGGGCCAGCGGAGCCAGCGGGACTCCCAGGGGGGCCGCGGGGGCCGCGCGCCCAGGAGGTAGACGCCGTACGCGGGTGTGGGGGCCGCCGGATCGAGGGGGCGGCGCAGGCCGCGGCCCCGGACCAGGCGGCCGGAGGGCAGTGCGAGTACTCCGGGCTGACCTTCACGCCAGGCCCACGCGTCGCTTTTCATCACCCCATTCGAACGCGGTGACGGGGCACGGGCAACCGATTCGGCGCAATCTGTGGTCTGGAGGGCGAGGAGGGTGCTTGATGCAGGCCGAACAAGAGGACCGGTTCCAGGAGTTCGTCAGAGCCCGGTGGTCCCGGCTCGTGCGAACCGCGTATCTGCTCACGGGGGACGTCCACCACGCGGAGGACCTGACGCAGACCGCGCTGGCCAAGGCGTACCGGTCGTGGCGGCGGATATCGCGCAGCGACAATCCCGAGGCGTATGTGCGACGGATGCTGGTCAGTTGCAACAGTGACCGGTTCCGCAAGCGGCGGGTCACCGAGGCGCTGACCGCGGCGCCGCCGGAGAGGGCGGGGCGCGACGAGGGCGCCGGGCGGGTGGAGGAACGAGGCTCCCTGCTGGCCGGGTTGGCCCAACTTCCGCCGAAACAAAGGGCGGTTGTGGTGCTTCGGTACTGGGAGGACCTGTCCGAGGCGGAGGTGGCCGAGGTGCTCGGCTGCTCGCCCGGCACGGTGAAGAGCCAGGCGTCGAAGGGGCTCGCGAAGTTGCGTATGCATCCGGGGCTGGCCGCCGGTCGCACGGTGTCCGGTGACCAGGGCCGGGACCAGCGGCTGGAACGGAGCCAGGGCCAGGGCCAGGGTCAAGGCCAAGGTCAGAGCCAGGGTCAAGGCCAAGGTCAGGGACAAGGCCGCAGTCAGATTCAGGGGCGAGTTCGGGGAGGCAGTAGGTGAACGGCTCGGGAGAGCAGGTGGACCGGGGGGACTTCGGGTTCGAGGAGCGGATGCGTGAGCTGCTCGCTGAGGACGCGTACGACATCCGGCCCTCGCCGGCGCCGTATCCGGCGATCCGGCGGCGGGGACTGGCCGAGCGGCGGCGGCGCGTCGCGGTGACCGGGGCGGCGTTGATGACGCTGGCCGCGGTGCCGGTGGGGGCGTATGCCGTGGCCGGGGGGAACGGGGGGCGGAGCTCCGACACGGCGGCGCCGAAGCCGTCGGTCAGCGCCCCGCACAGCACGGCCGGGAGCACCGCCGGAAGCGCCGGAAGTCCGTCCCCGTCGGGGGGCACACCCGCCGGGACGACGGCCGGGCCCACGCGGCCTGCCACGGACGGGCAGTTGCTCGACGGGATCACCTTCGCGCAGGCGGCGGACGGGTTGGAGGAGTGCCTGAACGCCGAGGGCGGACCGCCCGGGAGTCCAGCGGATCTGGGCAAGCCCGAGGACTACCGGATCATCCTGGCGATCAAGAGCACCGGCGACTCCAACGACCCCGGGGACGGCCTCTACGTCGCCGCGGTGAAGGAGCGGCCGGCGGGCCGCTGGGTGATCTGCTCCATCAAGGGCGGTGTGGCCTCCGGCATCAGCACCGGCACGAGCACCGGGGCGCCGGGCAGTGGCCCGGTCGTGGTCGACCGCAACGGCGAGCAGTTGTACCAGCAGTCGTTCGCCGACAAGGGCAACTGGAAACTGCCGTTCCGGTGGGGGGTCGTCGGCACCGTCGAGGCGTCGGTGGCCAAGGTGACCGTCTCCTACGGCGACGGCGGCCCGGTGACCGCCGCCCTGGACCACGGCTGGTTCGTCACCGCCGGCATGCTGAACGAGCAGGTGACTCTGGCCCCGCACATCAAGGGCTACGACGGCTCCGGCAAGCTCGTGTACGACTCCGACGAGGACACGACGTACCGGCGCACCCTGCCCTAGCCGTTCCCTGCCCGGCACGCCTGCCGGGTGCGTCTGTCCTGGGTGCGTCTCCGTCCCGGGCAAGTCCGTCCCGGGCAAGTCCGTCCCGGGGCGTCTGTCGGGCACTCCCGTCAGCCGGCGCTCGGCGGCCTGCGTGTCATCGGCCGTGTGTCATCGGCCCCGACCCGTACGCCGCGTCGGCCGGTCGGGCCCGGTCCCGCGCGCCCTGGGGGGTCCGGGAACTCCGCCGGGGGCGACCGGCTGGGGGCCGATTCCCAGGGAGTGTCAGGAGGGCGTGCGGGCCGCCACCAACAGCCGGGTCACGTCGTCCGCGTGGATCGTCAGGGCCGCGCCCACCGTCGCGAGGACCTCCCGCTCGGCCGGGGTGTAGGGGCCGTCCGCCAGGGCGATCCGGGCGCCCTGGAGCAGGATCGATTCGCGGCCGACCGCGGCGAGGTGCGGGGCGAGCGGGTCGAGGGCCTCGTGGAGCTCTATGGCGAGGCCCGGGCCGTACGGTTCGCCGTAGCTGTTGCCGGTGTCGGAGGCCAGGGCGGCGACGAGGGCGGCGAGCTGTTCCTCCGTGCAGTCGGCGAAGCCGGCCGCGCGCACCGCGCCCGCCGCCGCCTCCAGGGACGTACGGGCGCAGGCTCCGCCCGCGGACAGGACCGCGAGGGCGACGGTGTGCACGGCGTCGCGGAGCATCGCCGAGAAGCGGATGGTGGTGGGGTGATCGAGGACGTCGGTGCCGAAGTGGCGGCGGCAGGCGGCGCACTCGACGACCGGACCGGTCTCGCCGCGCGGCACGACCGGCATGCCGAGGAAGGTGAAGCGGCGCCGGCCGGTCAGCCGCTGGTAGTTGCGGTCGCCTCCGCAGCCCGGGCAGAAGAACTCGCCGTCGCCCGCGGGCGTCCACGCGGTGCGGTTGCCCAGGATGCGGGCAAGGCCGGTGACACGGCCGTCTCGTCCCCGTTCTGGCAGCACGTCGCACCTCCGTAACCCCGCGGCAACATCGCCGCGCGCCCCCGTGATGTTAGCCACATCCATGAGGTGTAGTCAGCACCCAGGACGAGACCTTCCCGTGACCTCCACAGCGGCATGGCCGATATACGACGGGGCCCTGACCGCCGTATACAGCGGTCAGGGCCTCGAAAGTGCCGATCAGGCAGGTCAGCGGGTCGCGCGGTTGACGGCCGAGACGACCGCCTTCAGTGACGCACGCGTGGTGTTCGCGTCGATACCGATGCCCCACAGGACCTTGTCGTCGATCGCGCATTCGATGTACGAGGCGGCCTGCGCGGAGGCGCCCTCGCTCATCGTGTGCTCCTGGTAGTCCAGGAGGCGTACGTCGATGCCGACGGACTCCAGGGCGTTGAAGAAGGCCGAGATGGGACCGTTGCCGGAACCGGTCAGGACGGTGTCCTCGCCGTCGACCGTGGCCTCGACGGTCAGGGTGTCGATGCCGTCGGTGTCCGTGGTCGACTGGCCGTTACGGACCTGGATGCGGCCCCAGGGGTTCTCCGGGTTCGGCAGGTACTCGTCCTGGAAGACGGCCCAGATGGCGCCGCCCGTGACCTCGCCGCCCTCGGCGTCCGTCTTCGCCTGGATGAGCTTGGAGAACTCGATCTGCATCCGGCGGGGCAGGTCCAGCTTGTGGTCGTTCTTCAGGACGTACGCGATACCGCCCTTGCCGGACTGCGAGTTGACGCGGATGACGGCCTCGTAGGAACGGCCGACGTCCTTGGGGTCGATCGGCAGGTACGGGACCGCCCACTCGATGTCGTCGACGGTGACGCCCTTCGCGGCCGCGTCGGCCTCCATGGCGTCGAAGCCCTTCTTGATGGCGTCCTGGTGGGAGCCGGAGAAGGACGTGTAGACCAGGTCGCCCACGTACGGGTGGCGCGGGTGGACCTCCATCTGGTTGCAGTACTCCCACGTACGACGGATCTCGTCGATGTCGGAGAAGTCGATCTGCGGGTCGACGCCCTGCGAGAACAGGTTCATGCCCAGGGTGACCAGGTCGACGTTGCCGGTGCGCTCGCCCTGCCCGAACAGACAGCCCTCGACGCGGTCGGCGCCGGCCATCAGCGCCAGCTCGGCGGCGGCGACGGCGGTACCGCGGTCGTTGTGCGGGTGGACCGAGACGCAGACGTGCTCGCGGCGGGAGAGGTTGCGGCTCATCCACTCGAAGCGGTCGGCGTGGGTGGAGGGGGTGGAGCGCTCGACGGTGGCCGGCAGGTTCAGGATGATCTCGCGGCCCGGGCCGGGCTGGTAGACGTCCATGACCGCCTCGCACACCTCGAGGGCGAAGTCCAGTTCGGTGTCGGTGAAGATCTCGGGGCTGTACTGGTAGCCGAACTCGGTCTCCGGGCCCAGCAGCTTCTCCGCGTACTCCATCACCAGGCGGGTGCCGTCGACGGCGATCTGCTTGATGTCGTCCTTGGACCCGCGGAAGACCACCCGGCGGAAGACGGGGGCGGTGGCGTTGTACAGGTGGACGGTGGCGCGCCTGGCGCCCTTCAGGGACTCCACGGTCCGCTCGATCAGGTCCTCACGGGCCTGGGTCAGTACGGAGATCGTGACGTCGTCCGGGATCGCGCCCTCTTCCTCGATGATCGAGCGCACGAAGTCGAAGTCGGTCTGACCGGAGGCCGGGAAGCCGACCTCGATCTCCTTGTAGCCCATCTTGACCAGTTGGTCGAACATCCGGCGCTTGCGCTCGGGCGACATGGGGTCGATCAGGGCCTGGTTGCCGTCACGCAGGTCGGTGGAGAGCCAGCGGGGGGCGGCGGTGATCCGCTTGTTCGGCCACGTGCGGTCGGGGATGTCGACCTGGTCGTACTGTCCGTACTTGTGGATCGGCATCTGGCTGGGCTGCTGGCGGTTCGCCATGGGGCGTGGGCTCCTCGGGGTGACCGGAGAATGTCCGGGCGGAAGGACGGCCGACGCGCAACACCTAGCACCGCGGGGAGGGGGTCGGCCTCGACTACAGGCCCTCGCCGCGGCAGCTAAGGAGAAGCAGCCCGAAATGCATAGTGCTCCGCAGCCTAGCGGAGCCGCTTCCGTCGCGCGGGTTCGTTCCAGTATGCGGGACCGGAAGAATGAACCATAGGAAAAGGTACATAACGTGCGCCACGCCACTTGGTGCCCATTCGCCATACCACCCGGCGTAGCAGCCCAGGACCCTTTGTCACCGTATTTCACCAATCATGGTTGCGGGTGGTGACAGCGGTATGACGCAGTGCAAGGGTGCCGGGCATGACGACTCACGGGGGCTTCGAGCCCGTCTTCTGCACCGTCGTACCGCCGCACCTCCTCGACCGGCTGGCACGCAACGACGACCCCGCTGTCGCCGGTCCCGCGCAGCGCACCATCGTGCGCGACGGCGAGCTGCGCATCCGCCGCCAGGTGACCACCGAGTACGGCCTCGCGGCCGTCCCGACGGTGAGGGCGCCCTCGGACCGGCCGCTGCGCACGCTCTACGACGCCGAGCACGGCACATCCCTGCCCGGCACCAAGGTCCGCGCCGAGGGTCAGGACCCCGGCCAGGACAGCACCGTCAACCGCGCCTACTCCGGGCTCGGCGCCACCTTCGACCTCTATCTCAAGGCCTACCGGCGCCACTCCATCGACGGCGACGGCCTGCCCCTCGACGCCACCGTCCACTACGACGAGGGCTACAACAACGCCTTCTGGAACGGCGAGCAGATGGTGTTCGGCGACGGTGACGGCGAGATCTTCGTCGACTTCACCAACTCCATCGACGTCATCGGGCACGAACTCACCCACGGCGTCACGCAGTACACGGCCAACCTGACCTACAACGGCCAGCCGGGCGCCCTCAACGAGTCGATGTCCGACGTCTTCGGCTCCCTCATCAAGCAGTACTCCCTCGGCCAGACCGCCGCCGAGGCCGACTGGCTGATCGGCGCGGGCCTGCTCGCCCCGAACGTCACCGGCACCGCCCTGCGCTCCATGAAGGCGCCCGGCACCGCGTACGACGACGACGTCCTCGGCAAGGACCCGCAGCCCGCGACGATGGACGAGTACGTCCGCACCGGCCGCGACAACGGTGGCGTCCACATCAACTCCGGCATCCCGAACCACGCGTTCTACCTGGTCGCCACCGCCCTCGGCGGTCACGCCTGGGAGAAGGCCGGCCAGCTCTGGTACGACGTGCTGACCGGCGGCGAGCTCTCCGACCGGGCATTCTTCACCGACTTCGCCAAGCTGACGCTGAAGGCCGCGCGTGAGCGCTTCGGCGACGGCGGGGAGGAGCTCCAGGCCGTGGAGAAGGCGTGGGAGCAGGTGGGGGTGCGGATTCTCTGAGTCCGTAATAGACAGGGACCCATGCGTATACAGGTGAGTCGCACGGGCGGGTTCGCGGGCATCGAGCGCCGTGCCGAGGTGGACACCTCGGCACGGCCCGACGCCCCCGAATGGCACGCCCTGGCCGAGCGGGCGGTCGCCGCCGGCCGGGGCGCGCCCTCGACCGGCGTACCGGACGGCTTCAGCTACGAGATCACCGTGGACGGCAGGACGGTGTACGCGGCCGATCCCCGGCTCACCCAGGAGCAGCGCGAGCTGATCTCGCGGGTGCTGAAGGAAGGTGCTTGAGAGGGGCTCGCAAGGTGCTCGACGGGGGCTTGAGGAGGCTTGAGGGGGCTCGCAGGAGGGGCATAACTGGCAGTTCACGCCGGGACGTTGACTTCCTTACCCATCGGTAAGGATGATCCCGCCCATGGTGAACGATCCGCGTGACGCGGCGAACCCGATGCCCCGGTTCCCGGCAGACTTCCTGTGGGGCGTGTCCACTTCGGCGCATCAGATCGAGGGCGCGGCGGACGAGCGCGAACCTTCCGTCTGGGACACCTTCACGGCCGAGCCGGGACGGGTGAAGGACGGCTCCACGGCGGCGGTGGCCTGCGACCACTACCACCGCTACCCCGAGGACGTGGCGCTCCTGGCGGACCTGGGCGTGGACGTCTACCGGTTCTCGATCTCGTGGCCGAGGGTGAACTCCCTCGCCGGTCTCGACTTCTACGACCGGCTCGTCGACGAGCTCTGCGCGGCCGGCGTCCGCCCGGCCCCGACCCTCTTCCACTGGGACCTGCCGGTCGGGCTCGACTGGCTGGAGCGGGACACCGCGTCCCGGTTCGCCGAGTACGTGTCGGTGGTGGCCGGACGCCTCGGTGACCGCGTGCAGAAGTGGATCACCATCAACGAGCCCGCCGAGCACACCCTGCTGGGGCACGCGCTCGGCACCCACGCCCCCGGCAAGCAGCTCCTGTTCGACGCGCTCCCGGCCGCCCACCACCAGCTGCTGGGCCACGGCCTCGCCGTCCAGGCCCTGCGCGCCGCCGGCGCCACGGACATCGGCATCGCCAACTCGCACGGCCCGACCTGGCCGGCCTCCCAGGAGCCCGCCGACCTGGAGGCGGCCGCCTTCTACGACGTCCTGCTGAACAGACTGTTCGCCGAGCCGGTCCTCCTGGGCGCATACCCGGAAGGGCTCGGCGAGTTGATGCCGGGGGACGTACAGGCCGACCTCAAGGTGATCTCGGAGCCGCTCGACTGGTACGGGATCAACTACTACGCCCCGACGAAGGTGGGCGCTCCGCAGGGCACGGAGATCGAGTTCGGCGGCATCCGCATGCCGGCCGAACTCCCGTTCTCCGTCCAGCAGATCGAGGGCGTCCCGGTGACGGACTTCGGCTGGCCGGTCGTCCCGGAGGGCCTCACGGAACTCCTGACCACCTTCCGCGACCGCTACGGAGACCGGCTGCCCCCGGTCGTCATCACGGAGAACGGCTGCAGCTACGAGGGCCTCGACGACCAGGACCGGATCGCCTACCTCGACGGTCATCTGCGCGCCCTGCACCGGGCGGTGGACGCGGGCGTCGACGTACGCGGCTACTTCGTGTGGTCGCTGCTCGACAACTTCGAGTGGGCGGAGGGGTACGCGCGCCGCTTCGGCCTGGTCCACGTGGACTTCGAGACCCTGACACGGACCCCGAAGGCGTCGTACGCCTGGCTGCGGGACGTCCTGCGGGCGCAGAGATGACGACGGCCGACAGGGCCCCGGCAGCCGCCCTGGCCGAGCCCGTGGAGCGGGTGGGCCGGGGCTGGACGTCGGCCCTGTCCCTCGCCAACGGGGCCATCTGGGTGGGCTGGTACGGCCCCCTCCAGATCCTGCTGGCCTCCCAGGCCGAGGACTTCGCACCCGGCTCGGGCATGTCGAAGGAGACGATGCTGGCCTGGGTGACGGGCGTGGGCGCGGTGGCGTCACTCGCCGCGAACCCCCTCTTCGGCGCCCTGTCGGACCGTACGACGTCCCGCCGGGGCCGCCGTACGCCGTGGATCGTGGCGGGCACGGCGGGCGGCGCCCTCTCGCTCCTGCTGCTCGCGGGGGCGGACGGCGTCTGGACCATGGCGGTGGGCTGGTGCCTGGTCCAGCTGACGCTGAACGCGGCCTTCGCGGCGGTGACGGCCGCCGTCCCCGACCGGGTCCCCCGGCACCAACGCGGCTCGGTGGGCGGCTGGCTGGGCGCCGCGCAGATCCTGGGCGTGGTCGGCGGCACGGGGCTCGCGACGGCCGCCGGGGGCGTCGGGGCGGGATACGTGGCGTGCGCGGTGTTCACGACCCTGGGTGTGCTGCCGTACGTGCTGCGGTACGAGGATCTGCGGCTGGCGGTGGAGGACCGGCCGGCGTGGTCCTGGCGGGGCTTCGCGGCCGGGTTCTGGCTGAGCCCGCGCACCTACCCCGACCTCGGCTGGGCGTGGCTGACCCGGTTCCTGATGAACCTGAGCAACGCGCTGGTGCTGCTGTACCTCCTCTACTACCTGCGCGACCGCCTGCACCACTCCGACCCCGAGCAGGGCGTGCTGATCCTGACAGCGGTGAACGGGCTGACGCTGCTCGCCACGGTGGTCGTCGGTGGCGTCTGGTCGGACCGGGTCGGCAGGCGCAAGCCGTTCGTGATCTGGTCGGGCGTGCTGATGGCGGTGGCGACGGCGGGCCTCGCGGCCTGGCAGACCTGGCCGGGCGCGATCGTCGCGGCGGCGGTGCTGGGCATCGGCTTCGGCGTGTTCACGTCGGTCGACTTCGCGCTGATGACGGACGTGCTGCCGAAGGCCGGGGACCGGGGCAAGGATTTGGGCGTCATCAACGTGGCCAACTCCCTGCCCCAGGTCGCGGCCCCCGCCCTCGCCGCGCCCATCGTGACCTACCTGGGCGGCTACCGGGTGCTGTACCTGGTGGCGGCCGTCGTCGGGCTGGCGGGGGCGGTGCTGGTGGGGCGGATCCGGGGGGTGGACTGACCTCGGGGCGGAGTGCCTTCCCTGAGGGTCCGGGGTGCCTGTCCGGAGCGCCGGCCCGGAGCGCCGGAAGGCTCTTGGGCACCGGCAGGGTCCGGAGCGCCTGGAAAACCTAGAGGGCTCCGGCGTCCCGGGCCGCGTAGACGCTGGGGTACAGCGGACGGAAGCCGAGTTCGCGGCGGATGCGTTCGGTGGAGGTCAGCTGGAAGAACGGGTCGGGGTCGGTGCGCTCGTAGAGCTCGGCGGGCACGTCGACCCCGTTGAGCTGGTGCAGTTCGACCGCCGTGACGGGGGCGTCGTCGGCGATGTTGTAGGCCCGGCCGGCGGCTCCCGGCGCGTGCAGGAGACGCAGCAGTCCCTGGGCGACGTCCACGTGATGGACCATGTGCAGCCGCTGGGCCGCCGCCCAGTTGCCGGCCCACATCAGCGACTGGGCGAGGTGCGGATCGCCCTCGCCGTAGACGAAGGCGAGGCGGCCGACGCGCACGTCCAGGCCGTCCAGCGCGAACAGCTCCCGCTCGGCCACCCCCTTCGCCTCGGGGTAGGCGCCCCACATCGCGCCGCCGCCGGGCCGGACCTCGTCGTCCTCGACCAGCGGGCGGCCCCGCCCGAGGCCGTACACCAGCCCCGTACTGACCTGCACGAAGCGCCGCACACCCGAGGCCAGCGCGGCGCGGCCCAGTTCCACCGCCGCGTCCCGGTTGACTGCCCACGCCTCCTCGTCCGGCACCCCGCGGAAGGACGCCGCGACGTTCACGACCGCGTCCACCCCGGCCACCGCCTTGCCGAGCACCTCCGCGTCCCGCAGGTCCCCGAGCACGACCTCGGCGCCCAGCTCCGCGAAGCGTTCCCCCCGTGCCGCGTCCCTCACCAGGACCCGCACCCTCTCCCCCGCCGCGGCCTGCGCCAGCAGCCTCGGCACAAAGCGCCGGCCGACCTGTCCCGTCGTACCCGTCACCAGTGTCAACATCGTCATCCACTCCTCTTGGTCGGAGCCACCAGCCTCGGACGGAGCCGGGACGACCGGGAGAGACCCGTCGATCAGGGGACCGGCAGTCCCTGGATAAGACGGGCGGCCTGCCGCAGCCTGGAGGGGTGAACCGAACCGAACTCGCCGACTTCCTGCGCCGCGGCCGGGCCCGTCTGAGCCCGTCGGACGTGGGTCTGACGTCGGGAGCCCGCCGCCGTACGCCCGGACTGCGCCGCGAGGAGGTGGCCCAGTTGGCGGGCATGTCGGTCGACTACTACACGCGTCTGGAACAGTGCCGGGGCCCGCGACCGTCACGCCAGATGCTGACGGCGCTGGCCCGCGCCCTGCGCCTCACCGACGACGAGCGCGACCACCTGTTCCACCTGACCGGCGAGGAGCCCCCGCGCCGCGAGACGGCGTCGGCGCACGTCCCGCCCGGCCTGATGCTGATCCTGGACCGCCTGCACGACACACCGGCGCAGGTGGTGACCGACTGCGGCGAGGTCCTGGCCCAGAACGCGATGGGCAGGGCGCTGACCCGCGATGTGATGTCACGCCCCCGGCGCGAGCGCAACCTGCTCCGTCTCTACTTCCTGGATCCGCAGGCCCGCAGCCTGTTCCCGGCGGAGGACCGGCCGGACCACGCCCGCGCCCAGGTGGCCAACCTGCGCGCGGTGACCGCCGCCCGCCCCGACGACCCCGAGCCGGCCGCGCTGGTCGCCGAACTCCGTTCGTCGAGCGAGGAGTTCGCCCGTCTCTGGGACGAACACGAGGTATCCCTGCGCCACAAGGCGACGAAACGCTTCCTGCACCCGCTGGTCGGCCTGCTGGAACTGGACTGCGAGGTCCTGCTCAGCCACGAGCACCACCAGCTCCTGGTCATCCACACGGCCCGCCCGGGCACGGAGGCCTACGAACGGCTCCGGTTGCTCCGGGTGGTCGGGCTCCAGGACATGTCCCCGCAGTCGGTCTGAAAGCCCCTGACGGCCTCAGAACCCCAGCTTGCGCAGCTGCTTCGGGTCGCGCTGCCAGTCCTTGGCGACCTTCACATGGAGGTCCAGGAAGACCGGCGTTCCCAGCAGCGCCTCGATCTGTTTGCGGGACTTGATGCCCACGTCCTTCAGGCGCTTGCCCTTGGGGCCGATGATGATGCCCTTCTGGCTGGGGCGCTCGATGTAGATGTTCGCGTGGATGTCGAGCAGCGGCTTCTCCGCCGGACGGTCCTCTCGCGGCAGCATCTCCTCGACGACCACCGCGATGGAGTGCGGGAGCTCGTCCCGTACGCCCTCCAGCGCCGCCTCGCGGATCAGCTCGGCGACCATCACCTGCTCGGGCTCGTCCGTCAGGTCGCCCTCGGGGTAGAGCGGCGGGCTCTCCGGGAGCATCGGGGCGAGCAGGTCCGCCAGCAGCCCGACCTGCTGGTCGCCGACCGCCGAGACCGGCACGATCTCCGCCCACTCGAACCCCAGCTCCTTGCCGAGCTGGTCGATCGCGATGAGCTGCTCGGCGAGCGCCTTGGAGTCCACGAGGTCGGTCTTCGTCACGACCGCGACCTTCGGCGTCCGCTTGATCCCGGCCAGCTCCTTGGCGATGAACCGGTCGCCGGGGCCCAGCTTCTCGTTGGCCGGCAGACAGAAGCCGATGACGTCGACCTCGGCCCAGGTGGCGCGTACGACGTCGTTGAGCCGCTCGCCGAGCAGGGTGCGCGGCTTGTGCAGGCCCGGCGTGTCGACCAGGATCAGCTGGGCCTCCGGGCGGTGCACGATGCCTCGCACCGTGTGCCGCGTGGTCTGCGGACGGTTCGAGGTGATCGCCACCTTCTTCCCGACCAGAGCGTTCGTGAGGGTGGACTTGCCCGCGTTGGGACGACCCACGAAGCAGGCGAAGCCGGCACGGTGTACGGACTCGGCCGACTGCTCGGATGACTGGTTACGAACGCTCATGGCCCCCATTCTCCCTGATCCACGAAGCCCCGCCGCACACACGAGCGGCAACCCCCTCCCCGGTGAGCTCCCGGAAACCTCCACGCAACGAAACGTCACGGAAACACACCTGTACGCGACCGGAAACCAGAACCGGTGAACCTCTGACGAGCCCCCCGCACCGTTGGAGACCCCGTGACTCTGGCCGCCGCCCACGCGAACACCGGCGACACCGCCTGGCTGCTCGCCGCCACCGCCCTCGTCCTGCTGATGACCCCGGGCCTGGCCCTCTTCTACGGCGGCATGGTCCGCACGAAGAGCGTGCTCAACATGCTGATGATGAGCTTCGTGTCGATCGCGCTGGTCACGGTGGTGTGGCTGGCCGCCGGCTACTCCCTGGCCTTCGGCGACGACGCCGGGGGCGGGCTGATCGGGGGGCTGGAGCACGCCGGGATGGCGGGCATCGGGCCGGACAGCGTGCAGGGCACGGTGCCCACGCTCCTCTTCGCCACCTTCCAGCTCACCTTCGCGATCATCACGGCCGCCCTGATCAGCGGTGCTATCGCGGACCGGGCGAAGTTCGGCGCGTGGCTGGTCTTCGTACCGGTCTGGGCGCTCCTCGTATACGTTCCCGTCGCCCACTGGGTCTGGGGTCCCGGTGGCTGGATCCTCGACGGGCTCGGCGCCCTCGACTTCGCCGGCGGCCTCCCGGTCGAGATCACCTCGGGGGCCTCGGGACTGGCGTTGTGCCTGGTCCTGGGCCCGCGTCTGGGGTTCAAGAAGGACGCGATGCGTCCGCACAACCTGCCCATGGTGATGCTGGGCGCGGGGCTGCTCTGGTTCGGCTGGTTCGGCTTCAACGCGGGTTCCGCACTGGGCGCGAACGGTCTGGCGGCCGCCGCCTTCCTCAACACCCTCGCCGCCGGCTGCACCGGTCTGCTCGGCTGGCTCTTCGTCGAGCAGAAGCGCGACGGCCACCCGACGACACTGGGCGCGGCGTCCGGCGCGGTCGCGGGCCTCGTGGCCATCACGCCCTCCTGCGGCTCGGTCTCCCTCCTCGGTGCGCTGGTCGTCGGCCTCGCCGCCGGTGTCGTCTGTTCCTACGCCGTGAGCTGGAAGTTCAGGCTGAACTACGACGACTCCCTCGACGTGGTCGGCGTCCACCTGGTCGGCGGGGTCATCGGCACGCTCCTCATCGGCGTCTTCGCGGTGGACACCATGACCGGCGGCGCCGAAGGCCTCCTCTACGGCGGCGGGCTCGCCCAGCTCGGCAAGCAGTCGGTCGCCGTGGCCGTGGTGTCGGCGTACGCCTTCTCCGTCACGTACGGCATCGGCAAGCTCCTCGACAGGGCGATCGGCTTCCGGGCGGACGAGGACCACGAGCACACCGGCCTGGACCTTACGGTGCACGCCGAGACGGCATACGATCACGGCGTCCTGGGCCATGGCGCCCCGGTGTCCGCGCACTCCGTCCCCTCCGCCCAGAAGGTCAAGCCACAGGCATGAAGCTCATCACCGCGATCGTCAAGCCCTACCGCCTCGACGAGGTCAAGACGGCCCTCCAGGAGCTCGGCGTGCACGGCCTGACCGTGACCGAGGCAAGCGGCTACGGCCGGCAGCGCGGCCACACCGAGGTGTACCGGGGCGCCGAGTACCAGGTCGACCTCGTGCCCAAGGTCCGCATCGAGGTCGTCGTCGACGACGCGGACTCCGACGCCGTGATCGACGCGATCGTGCGGGCCGCGCACACCGGGAAGATCGGTGACGGCAAGGTGTGGGCGCTGCCGGTCGAGACGGTCGTGCGGGTCCGGACGGGTGAGCGCGGGCCGGACGCGCTTTAACCTCCGGCGGTCTGACCGATCTTCGTCCGCGGCTGAGCGGGGGCCGGTCGCGCTCTAGCCTCCGGCGGTCTGACCGATCTTCGTCCGCGGGTGAGCGGGGGCCGGTTCCGCGGTTCCCCGCGCCCCTTCCGGGCGCCTTCGTCGCCGCCTGATCATCAGCCACGCCCCGATGCCGATTCCCGCCGCCACGACCGTCGCCACCAGCCACGGCACCGACACGAACGACGCGGACGCCGACTCGCTCGTGTTCTCGGCGCTCGCCGTCAGCCTGATGTTGGTCCGGTCGAGCTGGGGAGCGCCGGTCCAGCGTTCGGTGAGGCGGACCCGCTGGCCCGGGAGGAGTTGGGAGGGGATCTTCGTCAGGTCTCGGGTGAGGAGGGTGCGGCCGAAGAGGCCGCTCGCCTTCAGCCGCACCCGGGGGGCGAGGGTGACGTTTCCGGTGTTGTGCAGGGTGTAGGAGATGGTCGCCGTGCTGTCGCCGAGGCCGGGCACCAGCGGCTGGTCGTGGCTGACCCTGACGTTCTCGACGGCGAGCGCGGGCAGTGTGGGGCCGCCGACCTGGAGGTAGACGCGGGCGCCGACGGCGCGCTGCACCCCGAGCGCGACCCCGCCGTCGCCCTTCTCGACCCGTTCGTCGAGGGCGACGATCGCTCCCGGATGGTCGCCCGGCTCGGCGCCCTCGGGCACCCGGACGGTGAACGGCACGGTGACCGTCCTGCGGCCGGGCACGGTGACCCGGTCCTTGGGCAGTTCGGCCCAGGCGCCCACGCCCCGCATCTTCTCGCCGAGCGACTTCACGGCGAACCCGCCGTCGCGGGCGGTGTTGTAGGCGTCGGCCGCGTACAGCCGGAAGGTGAGGGGCTCGTCCGTCTTGTTGGCGACGACGACCTTGTCCTCGATCGTCTGACCGGGATCGGCGGAGACATAGAAGTAGGGCCGCGCCGCGACGGCCGAGGAGACGGGATAGACGGACCAGCTGCCGTTGTCGGCGGCGTGGGCGGGGGCCGCGAGCGTGAGGAACAGCAGGAGCGGCAGGAGAAGGGCGTACGGCTTGCGCATGGGTGCGGACCCCCCGGCGAACGGCGAACGGGCCCTGATGACCGGGCCCGGCGAACGGGCTTCGACGGTTGGGTGGACGGGCGGGTGCGGACCTGTGGGGCGGGCGCCCGGCCACCGGTGGACGTGGTGCGTACGCTCAGGTGAGCGTGAGGGTCAGGACGCCGGCGTAGGTGCCCGGAGGCGTGAACGACGGTACGTCGAGGGACAGTTGGGCGTTGGCGGTGAACTCGCCGCCGGTGGCCGTGCCGTCGGGTGTGGACGCCAGGGTCGCCCCTGAGGCGCCTACCGTGCCCGCCGAACCGGCCTGACAGGTGCTCGGGCTGCCCGCCTTGGTGGTGCACCCGGGCGTCCAGCTCAGCTTGCCGGCGTCGATCTTGGCGCCGGGACCGCTGAAGTCGGTGACCTTGCCGGTCAGGGACCAGCCCGCGGGTCCGCCGCGGAAGTCCTTGACGGTCACGGTCTGAAGTGCGCCGGTCGAGGCCCCGCCCTGACCGAAGTCGACCCCGGACAGCTGGACGGCGTCCCCGGCCTGGGACATCGACAGCGTGCCCGCCCGGACCGTGGTGGTCACCCTCTGGCTGCCCTCGGGTACGGGCTGGTCGTCGATGACGACGTACGCGGCGGGTCCGGCACTCTTCTCCGAGCTCCACGCGCCACCCTCGTACGCCACGACACCGGTCGTGGTGAGGTCGTTGACGACGAGCGAGCCGGAGATGCCGCCCTGCGCGTCCGCGGTCACGGTCGCCGTGTCCGCGGTCAGGGCGGACGCGGAGCGCCCGGCCAGCGTGACGGTCGCGCCCGCCGTGAAGCCGCTGCCGGTGACGGCGACGGCCGCGCCCGGACTCCCGGAGGCCGAACCCAGCGAGATGGCGCGGGTGTTGGCCGGCGGGTTGTCGGCGACGACGACCGTCTCCGACACCGGAGCGGGCGGGTTGGTCACCGTGCAGGGCGTGTCCAGTTCCAGGATGTAGCTGGTGTGGATGTTGTAGTCACCGGGCGAGAACGTGATCTCGCCGGGGGCGGTGACCGTGAACGTGCCGGTCATGGAGAACGACGGGAAGACGCCCTTGCCGGGCACCGGGTCGTTCTTCTTCGGCCCCGTGACCGTGACGGTGCCGGTCTGCGCGCCACCGAGGACGACCTTGCCCGTCGGTGTCATGATGTCGGCCGGCAGGGCCAGGTCGGTGGGGTTGCTCGCGGCGGGCGA
Source organism: Streptomyces sp. NPDC088157 (assembly GCF_044741545.1). NCBI lineage: Bacteria > Bacillati > Actinomycetota > Actinomycetes > Kitasatosporales > Streptomycetaceae > Streptomyces > Streptomyces sp. NPDC088157. Next base: position 602,562 of record NZ_JBIUSU010000001.1, on the reverse strand, counting down.
GACCACGGTGTAGACGACGGTGACGATGTCGCCGACCTTGGGATTCGCGGGGTCCGCCGTGATCTTCGCGGTGGTGGTGCCGTCGATCGGCGGGAGACCCGCGATCGCCGGCGGGATGCAGTGCGTGGCGAAGTCCACGTTGGACGCGGCGCCGGCCGGGGCCGCCAGCGCCCCTCCGGCGGTGACCGCCAGCGCGGTCGCCCCGAGCAACGACGCCCAGCGCCGTCTTCGGGAACCTCGGGCACTTCCGGAACTTCGGGGTGAACCCATGTTGCCCCCTCCTCCAGGGTGCGGGCGCAGCGGCTCTTCTGCGCCGACAGGGGGCATTGAGGTGCGGATCGCGTGAGAAGTCAATGCACATCACGCGGTGAACTGATGGACCGTCAGCTTCCTGGTCGCGCCAGGAAACCGACGGCCTGTTGGCTCAGTTTCCAACCGCTATCAGCTGAACACGAACGGGCCCGGCGCCTGCGCCCCGCTCGTCGTACAGGTGACGGTGATCCCGAAGACGACCATCTTCAGGGAGCCGCCGTAGAAGTCCAGGCTGTCACCGGAGGCCACGGTCCCGTTGAGCGGACCGACCGTGATCGAGGAGCCTGCGGGCATGGCGGGGTTCACGGTGCCCGAGAAGACCCTCGCGGCACCGGTCGAGTTCGCCATCGTGAGCGTGGAACTGATGCTGTTCGCGCCGATCGAGATCGGCGTGCTGATCGCGGTGGACGTCAGCTTGAGGGTGGCGGCCGTGCCCGTCTGGGTGGCCGTGAGGGTGGCTGCGCCGCCTCCGAAGAGACCGCAGTTGGCGGTGACGGTGGCCGTCAGCGGGGTGACGGCCACAGCCGAGGGTGCCAGGGCCAGCCCGGTGACCGCGAGGGCCCCGGCCAGCATTGCCGCACCTGATCCGATTCGCTTGCCTCTCATGGGATCCGCTCCCTTCCCGATTACGGGAATCCATGTGGGGGGTGGATGGACGGGAGATGCCGACGGACCACCGCCCGGGAGGGATGGGTGCGGACACCCTGCCCGGGTCCAAATCTGACGGTCCGTCGGAACTTGCGGTTCCATTGATGCGCGAGCGATACGGAAACTGCAAGGTTGAAAACAGGCCTACCTGGGGCCGGCCCGCCGCGGGCTGCTCGGCTCTGCCTCCGGGGTGTTCCGGACCGCCGTCAGCCCACGGAAACGGTCGGTTTTCAGCCTGCGGAGACGGTCAGACGGACGGTCCCGTCCGGCGCGGCCACCAGCACCGGGGTCCCCGCCCCACCGAGATCCCGTACAGCGGCCAGATCCGCCTCGGCGGCCGCCTCCGACGCGGTCACCACCGCCGCCGCCTCCAGCGACTTCGCCCCCGAGGCCACCGCCATCGCCACCGCCGTCTGCAGCGCGCTCAACCGCAGCGACGGCAGGTCCACCGTCCCCGCGACATACGTACGTCCTGTCTCGTCCCGTACGGCGGCCCCCTCGGGCACACCGTTGCGGGCCCGCGCGGAGCGGGCCAGGGTGACGATCTTGCGGTCCTCGGGGTCGAGCGCGTTGCTGTCGGTCATGCCCCGAGCATACGAAGAACCGACCCGGGCTCGGGCGGCGCGGCCGTGGGGCGGACTCAGGGCCGGTCGAGCCGCAGCCGCTCGGCCCGCGGCAGCCCGGCGACGACCAGGTCGTAGGAGTCCTCGACGAGCTCCCGCACCAGCCGTTCCGGGAGCCCTCCGTCGACCCTCACCGTGTTCCAGTGCCGCTTGTTCATGTGATACCCGGGGACGATCAGCCCCTCGTACTCCCCGCGCAGGCGCACCGCGTCGTCCGGGTCGCACTTGAGGTTGACCGTCAGGGGCCGCGCGTCCAGGGTCGTCAGCGCGAACAGCTTGCCGCCGACCTTGAAGACCGAGATCTCCGGCCGGAAGGGGAAATCCTCCACCGCCGCGTTGAAGGACAGGCACAGGGCGCGCAGTGCCTGAGGTGTCACTCCATCACTCCATCACTCCGTCACTCACGCCGTCGGCGCGTCCGTCATGCGAGTACGTCCGTCATTCACGTGCGCCCGTCATTCGCGTGCGCCCGTCATTCCGGCTTCGTCTCGCCCTCCGGCCGGTGCGCGGGTTCCACCGGCTCCACCAGCACTGTGACGATCTTGTTCCGGCGGCCGGCCGCGGCCTCCGCCGTCAGCCGCAGCGCGCGCCCGTCCGGCAGGTCGACCATGCTGGACGCCCCGGCGATGGGCACCCGGCCCAGCGCCTTCGCGAGCAGCCCGCCCACGGTCTCCACGTCCTCGTCGTCGTACTCCTCGAGGCCGTACAGCTCGCCGAGGTCGGTGATGTCGAGGCGGGCGGTGACCCGGTGACGGTCGTCGCCGAGTTCCTCCACGGGCGGGAGCTCACGGTCGTACTCGTCGGTGATCTCCCCGACGATCTCCTCGAGGATGTCCTCGATCGTGACGATGCCGGCCGTGCCGCCGTACTCGTCGATGACGACGGCGACGTGGTTGCGGTCCCGCTGCATCTCCCTCAGCAGGTCGCCGGCGTTCTTGGTGTCGGGGACGAAGGCGGCGGGCCGCATCGCCGTCGACACCAGCTCGCCCTCGGCGTCCCGGCTGATGTGCGTCTTGCGGACCAGGTCCTTCAGATACACGATGCCGACGATGTCGTCCTCGTTCTCCCCGGTCACCGGTATGCGGGAGAAACCGGAGCGCAGGGCGAGGGTCAGGGCCTGTCGGATGGTCTTGTACCGCTCGATGACGACGAGGTCGGTCCTCGGGACCATGACCTCACGTACGAGGGTGTCGCCGAGCTCGAAGACGGAGTGCACCATGCGGCGCTCGTCGTCCTCGATCAGGGACTCCTTCTCGGCGAGGTCGACCAGGGCGCGCAGCTCCGCCTCGGAGGCGAAGGGCCCCCGGCGGAAGCCCTTGCCGGGGGTCAGCGCGTTGCCGATGAGGATCAGGAGCGACGGGATCGGGCCCATGATCCGTGCCAGCGGGAGGAGCACGTACGCGGCGGCCGTCGCGGTGTTCAGCGGGTGCTGGCGGCCGATGGTGCGCGGGGACACGCCGACGGCGACGTACGAGACGAGGACCATCACGCCGATCGCCGCGAACAGGGCCGGGGTCGTGCCGTCGATCTCCTGGAGGCAGGCGTAGGTGACCAGCGCGGCCGCCGCCATCTCGCAGGCGACGCGGACCAGCAGCGCCACGTTCAGATAGCGGGTGGGGTCGGCGGCGATCTGCGCCAGCTTGGCGCTGCCCCGCCGACCGGAACGTACGGCTTCCTCGGCGCGGAAACTGGAGACGCGCGCCAGGCCCGCCTCCGCGCAGGCGGCGAGCCAGGCGACGACGACCAGGGCGATCGCGCCGGCGACGAGGGTGGGACTCATGAGACGGTCGGCGCCGGGGACGGGCCGGTCATGCCCTTCTCCGCACGCCAGCCGTCGACGATAGCCGCCTGGAGACCGAACATCTCGGCCTTCTCGTCGGCCTCCTCGTGGTCGTAGCCGAGCAGGTGCAGCACTCCATGGACGGTGAGCAGTTGCAGCTCCTCGTCCATGGAGTGCTCCGTGGGCGCTTCCTTGCCCTGCCGCTCGGCGACCTCGGGACACAGCACGATGTCGCCGAGGAGGCCCTGCGGGGGCTCGTCGTCGTCCTTCGACGGCGGACGCAGTTCGTCCATCGGGAAGGACATGACGTCCGTCGGCCCCGGCAGGTCCATCCACTGGATGTGCAGCTGCTCCATGGCGGCGGCGTCCACGACGATCACCGAGAGCTCGGAGAGCGGGTGGATGCGCATCCGGGCGAGCGCGTAGCGGGCGATGTCGAGGATCGCCTGCTCGTCGACCTCGGTTCCGGACTCGTTGTTGACGTCGATCGACATGGTGCTGGCTTGTCTACTTCCGCTTGTTACGGCCGCCCTTGTGGGTGCCGTTCTCCGTACCGTTGGTGCTGTCGTACTTCTCGTACGCGTCGACGATACGGCCGACCAGCTTGTGCCGGACGACGTCCTGGGACGACAGGCGGGAGAAGTGGACGTCGTCGAGCCCCTCCAGGATGTCCTGGACCTGACGCAGACCGGACTTGGCGCCGTTCGGCAGGTCGACCTGGGTCACGTCGCCCGTGATCACGATCTTCGATTCGAAGCCGAGCCGGGTGAGGAACATCTTCATCTGCTCGGGGCTCGTGTTCTGGGCCTCGTCAAGAATGATGAAAGCGTCGTTCAGGGTGTTGTGCGTCAGCAGGTGGTCCGTGGTGACGTAGAGGGAGTCCTCGGCGGCCACCTGAATGCATACGGTCTCCTCCCTGCCCGCGGGCTCGATCGAGTCGATGAAGCGCGTTGGGCGCCCGCCGCCTCCGGCCGCGAGGTACTTGTCGCGCTTGCGGGCGAGACGGAAGGGTTCGATGCCTTCGGGGAGGCGGATGTCGAGGATGTGGGCGTCGCGGCGGTGCGCGACGTCCCGGCCCTTCGCGAGGCCCGGCTTTCGGCCGTCGGCCGCCCTGCGGCGGGTGTACGCGACTCCGCCCAGCGACTGCACCAGCGCGATCACGTCGTCGCGGAGCAGGATCGACGTCGTCGTGTACTGGATCCGGCAGGTGCGGTCCTTCTGCGTGACGGGACCGCCGTCGGAGTCGAGAAGGCCCTGGAGGACGGCCAGTCGCACTTCGGCGGAGTTGTATCGGTAGTCGTCCGGAATGAACTTCGAGTACGAGCGCGTGCGCGGCAGGTCCAGCTCGCGCAGAACCCGAGTGACCGGGTTCTCCAGGGTCACGACGTCACCAGGGGACTTGATCCGATTGAGGACGTAGCCCGGCCCGCCCTTGTGCCGCACCGCGACTCCGGGAAGCGCGGCTCCCAGCGCCTCGGCCAGTTCCGGGTCCTCGGTCGCGAAGGACGGCGTGGTGGAACCCGTGAGGCAGCCGTCGCCCAGCAGCAACCCCAGCGCATACGGGTCCATGGGGATGTCGCGCTCAGGGAAGCAGACCGGGCTTGTGAGCATCGGCAACTCGTACCGGCGCGCGTGCGCCGCCCGCAACTTGCCGATCATCTCCTGGGTCTCCAGGACCCGCCAGGGCTTGTCGCGTCGCGCGTCGTCGCGCGTTCTGACCGTCCACAGGTGCTCGCCGCAAGCCAGTGTCCAGGATCCGTCCTGCGCGGTGACACGGTAGATGTCCTTCTCACCCTGCGGGTAGACGCCGAGAACCGGCGTCGGCTCGCCGTTCGAGCCGATGACCAGGTCACCGACCTGAAGGTCACCGATGGGCCGCCAGCCGTCCGGCGTCAGGACGTTGGTGAACCGCGGCTGGGCGCGTCCACGCATGTACGCCAGCGGCGCCACCTCGATCGTCCCGGCCGCCATCAGCTTCGGGATCGAGTCCGGATCGAGCATGTCGTGCAGCGCGTCGTACAGCGGGCGCAGGTAGGGGTCGATCTTCTCGTACAGGGTGCCCGGGAGGAATCCCAGCCGCTCCCCCGCCTCGACCGCCGGGCGGGTCAGGATGATCCGGTTGACCTGCTTGGCCTGGAGGGCCTGGACCGCCTTGGCCATGGCCAGGTAGGTCTTGCCGGTGCCCGCGGGGCCGATGCCGAAGACGATCGTGTGCTTGTCGATCGCGTCGACGTACCGCTTCTGGTTGAGGGTCTTGGGTCTGATGGTGCGACCGCGCGAGGACAGGATGTTCTGTGTCAGAACCTCGGCCGGGGTCTCCTGGCCGTCACTCGTCCCGTTCTCACTCGCCCGCAGCATGGCGATCGAGCGTTCCACTGCGTCCTCCGTCATCGGCTGCCCGGTGCGGAGCACCAGCATCATCTCGTCGAACAGGCGCTGGACGAGAGCGACTTCCCGTGGGTCGCCGACCGCGCTGATCTCATTGCCCCGGACGTGGATGTCGGCCGCCGGGAAGGCCGTCTCGATCACGCGCAGAAGGGAGTCTCCGGATCCCAGCACGGTCACCATGGGGTGCTGGGCGGGAACGGTGAACTCTGCTCTCGCCTTGCCCTGCGCGGGCGTGTGAGCTGTGGGTGTCTGAGTCATAGGCCGGCCCGAAGGCCTCTACGTCCTCCCGGATGCGTCTCGCCTGCCACAAGGGCGGCCTGGCGAGTTCAAGGGTACGCCAGGGGACTGACAACGCCGTAGGGCTTTTCCGGGGTCCCGGTGACCACGGCGAACTAGGCGGAGCGGCCGAAACCGATCGTCGGCACCGCTCTGCGCAGCGGCCACGGGGTGGCCTCCTCCGCCGCCGGGAGCAGGCCGGGGAGCAGGGCGTCCAGGAACGCGTACCGGCGCAGCGCCTCGGGGTCCTGGCTCTCGACCGACTGCACCCTGCGCCACCAGCCGGCGATCTCGGACCAGCCGGGCGCGGAGAGCGAGCCGCCGAACTCCTGCACGGAGAGGGCTGCCGTGAGGCCGGCGAAGGCGAGGCGGTCGGCGAGCGGCCAGTCGGCCAGCGTGCCGGTGACGAAGCCGGCCACGAAGACGTCACCCGCGCCGGTGGGGTCGAGGGCCTCGACGGCGATGGCCGGGACCTCGGCGGACTCGCCGGAGCGCCGGTCCACGGCGTAGGCGCCCTCCGCGCCGAGTGTCACGACCGCGAGCGGTACGTGCTCGGTGAGGGCGTGGGCGGCGGCGCGGGGACAGGTGGCGCCGGTGTAGCGCATGGCCTCCTGCGCGTTCGGCAGGAAGGCCTCGCAGTGCGCCAGGTCGACGAGGCCGGCCAGGTCCCAGGCGCCGGTGTCGTCCCAGCCGACGTCGGCGAAGATGCGGGTGCCGCGAGCCGCGGCCCGCTCGATCCAGGGGGCGCGTCTGCCGGGGGTGAGGGAGGCGACGGCGGCGCGGGCGTGCGGCGGGTGCTCCGGGGCGCCCTCCTGGGCCAGCGCGGCCGCCGGCGGCGGTTCGTGACCGTGGGAGACCATGGTCCGCTCGCCCTCGTAGGCCATCGAGACGGTGACCGGCGAGTGCCAGCCGGGGACCGAGCGCGACGGGGTGAGGTCGATGCCCTCGCCCTGTTCGAGGGCGTCCCAGCAGTACTCGCCGTAGTGGTCGTCCCCGAAGGCCGCCGCGAGGGAGGTGCGCAGGCCGAGCCGGGCGAGCGCGGTGGCCATGTTGGCGACGCCGCCGGGGCTCGAACCCATGCCGCGCGCCCAGGATTCGGTCCCGCGCACCGGGGCGGAGTCGAGCCCGGTGAAGATGATGTCGAGGAAGACGGGCCCGGTGAGGTAGACGTCCCACGGCGGATCGCCGGGCACTCGCCGGGCGGCCAGGGGGTCGACCCGGCCGGCCCGGCAGGTCCGGCCGTCGGTCTGCCCGGTGTTGCCGGTGTGCCGGTGGTGTCCCTCTCCGGTGGACGCGTTGGACGCGGTCACGGTGCGCTCCCTGACGTGGTGCCGATCTGGCCAGTGTGCACCACACCACCGACAACACGGCGTCCGTCACACGCGACGCGAAGACACCGACCCCCCAGGGGTCATGCCCTCACCGCGTCACCAGCGGGGGACGGCCGGGGTGACCCAGTCGGGGTCGGCCACCCGCATGGCCGCCGCGTCGTCGCGCTCGCGCAGGGCGCCGTCGTCGTCGAGCCAGCGCCGGTGCAGGAACCGGAGTTTCTCCCGGTCGAGCCGGACGCCCAGGCCGGGCGCGTCCGACACGGTGACCTTGCCGTCGTCGAAGGTCAGGCGTTCGGTGAGGACGTCCTCCGACTGCCACGGGTAGTGGGAGTCGCAGGCGTGGTGGAGGTTCGGGACGGTGGACGCCACGTGGGTCATGGCGGCCAGTGAGATACCCAGGTGGGTGTTGGAGTGCATGGAGATCCCGACGCCGAACGTCCGGCAGATCGAGGCGAGTTCCCGGGTGTTGCGCAGTCCGCCCCAGTAGTGGTGGTCGGAGAGGACGACCTGCACGGCGTCGCGGGTGAACGCCTCCTTGATCTCGGCGAACGTCGTCACGCACATGTTGGTGGCGAGCGGCACGTCGGTCTTCGCGGCCACCTCGGCCATGGCCGGGGTGCCGAGGGCGGGGTCCTCCAGGTATTCGAGGATGCCGCCGATCTCGTCGGCCACCCTCAGCGAGGTCGGGACGGACCAGGCGCCGTTGGGGTCGAGCCGCAGCGGGTGGCCCGGGAAGGCCTCGGCCAGTGCCCGTACGGCCGCGATCTCCTCGTCCGGCGGGAAGACACCGCCCTTGAGCTTGAAGGAGGTGAAGCCGTAGCGCTCCTTGAAGCGCCGGGCCTGCTCGACGACTCCGGCCGGGTCGACGGCCGCGCCCCAGTCGTCCTTCTCGGCGGAGACCCCCTCGGGGTGGTCGGCCCACTTGTAGAAGAGGTACGCGCTGTACTCGACCGCGTCGCGCACCTTGCCGCCGAGCAGCGCGTGCACGGGCAGGCCCAATGTCTTGCCGAGGGCGTCGAGACCGGCCACTTCGAAGGCGGAGACGACGGACAGGCGCAGCTTGTCGGCGGTCTGGACGCCGCGCAGGCCGCCGACGTCCACCTTCCCGGAGACCCGTGAGCTGTCGACGGCCACCTCGTCGGCGATCGTGAACAGGCCGTTCAGGTCGCTCACCGGGCGGCCGCGCAGTTTCTCGGCGAACGGGCGGGCCAGTTCCAGGTACTTGGTGTCGCCGTACGTCTCACCGACGCCGGTGATCCCGTCCGCCGTCTCGACCTCCACGATGAGCCGGGGCGTGTACGGCTGGTGCACGCCCTGGGTGTTGAGCAGGGGCGGGTCGGCGACCAGGATGGGGGTCAGGCGGACGTCGGTGATCGTGAGGTCGGCGCTCACAGCGCGGCTCCTACGAGGTCGAGGCCGGTGGTCAGAAGGGTCCCGAGTGCGGCGAGGTCGGCGGGCGAGGGGTCGGTGAGCGGCGCTCGGACCGGGCCTACGGGGCGGCCGCGCAGCCGGGCCGCCGCCTTCACCAGGGACACGGCGTAGCCCGGCACCCGGTCGCGGAGCTCGACGAGCGGGACGTAGAAGTCGCGCAGCAGCCTGTCCACCGTCTTGTCGTCGCTGTCGCGCAGCGCGGTGAAGAAGGCGTTCGCGATCTCCGGGGCGAAGGCGTGGACGGCGGAGGAGTAGGCGGGGACGCCCACGGTGGCGTAGGCGCGGGCCTGGATCTCGGCGGTGGCGGCGCCGTTGAAGAAGAGGAAGCCGTCGGGGGCGGCGAGGGTGAGCCGCTGAAGGCGGTCGAGGTCGCTGTGTCCGTCCTTGAGGCCGATGACGGTTGGGATCGCGGCGACGCGCCGCAAGGAGGCCGCGGTGAAGGTGACCTGGCCGCGCTGGTAGGCGATGAGGGGCAGCCGGGTGCGGGCGGCGAGCTGCTCCAGCTGGGCGACGAGTCCGTCCTGCGGGGCGGCGACGAGGTAGTGCGGGAGGACGAGGAGGGCGTCGGCGCCGGCCTCCTGCGCGATGCGGGCGAAGCGGGCGGCCTGGGCCCAGCCGTAGCCGACCCCGGCGACGACCGGCAGCCGGCCGTCCGCCTCCTCCACGGCGATCGTCACCACCTGTCGGTACTCGTCCTCGTCGAGGGAGAAGAACTCGCCGGTGCCGCAGGCGGGGAAGACGGCCCCGGGCGCGGTCGCGATCTGGGCCGCGACATGGGCGCGGAAGCCGTCGGGGTCGAGGGAGCCGTCGTCGTGGAAGCTCGTGAGCGGGAACGACAGCACCCCCTGGGCCATGCCGTCCCGCAGGCGTCGGACCGTGTCCCTGTCGGGGCTCACCCTCGTTCATCTCCCTACATGGATGCCATCTACGTATGAAGATGGAGTTTAGATACGCGAACATCGACCGTCAATGGGCGTGCGCGGCGGCAGGCCTGCCGGATGTGCTCCGCTCGACCCGCACACCCTTACGATCGGCACATGTCGGAGACAGGCGGCGTCCGCGAGGTGAAGTCCGCGGCGCGCACGGTCGAGCTGCTGGAACTGCTCGCGGCGCGCGGCGACCGGCCGGCCCGGCTCCAGGAACTGGCGGACGAGCTGGGCGTGCCCCGCAGCTCGATGTACGCGCTGCTCCAGACCCTGATCGGCCGCGGCTGGGTGCGCACCGACGCGACCGGCTCCCTGTACGGCATCGGCATCCACGCCCTGCTGACCGGCACGAGCTATCTCGACTCCGATCCCCGCGTCCGGCTGGTGCGGCCCTACCTCGACGAGGCGTCCGAGGCGCTGGGCGAGACGATCCACCTGGGGCGGCTGGACGGTCACGGCGTGGCATATCTGGCGACGCGCGAGTCGCACGAGTACCTGCGCACGATCAGCCGGGTCGGGCGGCGGCTCCCGGCGCACGTCGGCGCGCTCGGCAAGGCGCTGCTGGCGCAGCGGCCGGACAGCGAACTGCCCGAGGGACCGTACGAGGCGTTCACCCCGCACTCCCGCACCAGCCGTCAGGCGCTGCTCGCCGACCTCGCCGACGTGCGGGCGCGCGGCTACTCCGTGGACCGCGAGGAGGGCGTCCTCGGCATCGTCGGGTTCGGGTTCGCGCTGCGTTACGACACTCCCGCGCAGGACGCGGTCAGTTGCTCGGTGCCGGTGGCCCGGCTGACGCCCGAGCACGAGGAGCGGATCGTCGTGGTGATGCGGGAGATCCGGGCGAAGATCGAGGCGACGGCACCGGGCTTCGGCGGCGCCCCCGACTGGCGTTAGCGCCCGCGGCTACCCGGTCTGCCGTACGGCAGACCGCAGGGGCCTGTCCCGCCGGGACGGGTCCTGGTGCGTGTCCGACAGTTCCCGTCGGGCGGGCGAAGCGCGGCACGGCACCTCGCCCGCGTAGTCGCACGACCCGAGTACGCCCAGTACGCGGGTCGTCCTCCGCCTCGCGACGCACCGCACCGGACGCCGCCCGCCGATCCGACGCGAATGGTCGGACACGGCCTAGAACTGGCCTAGAACGTGTAGGCGTCGACCTCCGCGAGATACCGCGCCCGCCGCTCCTCGTCGTCCTCCAGGAAGGAGGCGACGAAGGAGTTGCGGGCCAGCTCGCGCAGCCGCTCCTCGCCCAGGCCCAGGGCGGCGCCCACCGCGTCGAAGTTGTCGCCGGCGTAGCCGCCGAAATAGGCGGGGTCGTCGGAGTTGACCGTGCACAGCAGCCCGGCGTCGAGCATGGCCGGCAGCGGATGGTCGGCGAGGACGTCGACGGTCCGCAGTCGTACGTTGGACAGCGGGCACAGCGTCAGCGGGATCCGCTCCCGAACCAGCCGCTCGACGAGGGCCGGGTCCTCCATGCACCTGAGCCCGTGGTCGACGCGCTCCACGCCCAGCACGTCCAGGGCCTCGGTGATGTACTCCGGCGGACCCTCCTCACCGGCGTGTGCGACCCGCCGCAGCCCGAGGGCGGCCGCCGCCTCGTACACCTCGCGGAACTTCACCGGCGGATGCCCGACCTCGGCGGAGTCCAGCCCCACCCCGGTGATCCGGTCGAGGTAGGGCCCCGCGGCCTCCAGGGTCTCCAGCGCCGACTCGGCGGACTCGTCGCGCAGGAAGCAGAGGATCAGGCGCGTCGAGATGCCGTGGCGGGCCTCACTGCTGCCCAGCGCGCGCCAGAGCCCGTTCACGACCGTGCCCATGCCGATCCCCCGGGCGAGGTGGGCCTGCGGGTCGAAGAAGATCTCCGCGTGCCGCACGCCCTGCGCGGCGGCCCGGGCAAGGTAGGCGTCCGCCAGGTCCTCGAAGTCCCGCTCGGTGCGCAGAACCGCCATGAGCTCGTAGTACAGGTTCAGGAAGGACTGGAGGTCCTCGAACTGATACGCCTTGCGGAGCTCGTCCGTGTCGGCGTACGGCAGCGCGACCCCGTTGCGGGCGGCCAGCTCGAAAGCCAGCTCGGGCTCCAGGGTTCCTTCGATGTGCAGGTGCAGTTCAGCTTTGGGGAGGGGCATCAAAGCATCGTACGACCGCTTTAGCGCCGTTTCGGAACCGGCACCCGCAGGAGGTCGTGCGCCACGGTCAGCTCGCCCTCGAACCCGGCCGCCCGCGCCTGCCGCTCGAACTCCTCGGGCTCGGAGTAGCGCTGGCTGAAGTGGGTGAGGACCAGATGCCGCACTCCGGCGTCGTGCGCGACCCGCGCCGCCTGACCGGCGGTCAGATGACCGTGGTCGACGGCGAGTCCCTCGTCCGCGTCGAGAAACGTCGACTCGATGACGAGCAGGTCGGCGCCGTCGGCGAGCGCGTGCACCCCGTCGCACAGCCGGGTGTCCATGACGAACGCGAACCGCTGTCCGCGCCGCACCTCGCTCACCTCGTCCAGCGACACCCCGCCGACCGAGCCCTCGCGCTGGATCCGGCCGACGTCCGGCCCCTTGATGCCGTGCGCGGCCAGCCGCTCGGGCAGCATACGGCGGCCGTCGGGCTCGACGATCCGGTAGCCGTAGGACTCGACGGGGTGCGAGAGCCTGGCGGCTTCGAGCCGGTAGGACGCGGTGGTGGCGAGGACCCCGTCCGCGTCGACCGGGGCCTCGGTGATGCCGACGGTCTCGCGGTAGGCGGTGGAGTGGCGCAGCCGGTCGAAGAAGCGCTGCCCGGAGCGCGGGAAGTGGGCGGTGACCGGGTGCGGCACCTGGTCCAGGTTGATGCGCTGGATCACACCGGCGAGGCCGAGCGAGTGGTCGCCGTGGAAGTGCGTGACACATATCCGGTTGAGGTCGTGCGCGGCGACCCCGGCGCGCAGCATCTGGCGCTGGGTGCCCTCCCCCGGGTCGAAGAGGATGCCCTCGCCGTCCCAGCGCAGGAGGTAGCCGTTGTGGTTGCGATGCCGGGTCGGGACCTGGCTGGCGGTGCCGAGGACCACCAGTTCACGTACGGACACGGCGGCCTATCCGGGGGGCCAGTGCAGCCCGCGGCCGCCGACGACGTGCGCGTGGGCGTGCCAGACGGTCTGGCCGGCGCCGGTCCCGGTGTTGAAGACGATGCGGTAGCTCTCCAGCCTGTCCAGGTCGGCGACCGCCTGTGTCTCGCGCAGGACGTCGGCGGCGAGTTCCGGCGCGCCGGCGGCGAGGGCGGCGGCGTCCCGGTAGTGCGCCTTCGGGATCACCAGGACGTGGGTGGGCGCCTGGGGGTTGATGTCCCGGAAGGCGATGGTCGTCGCGGTCTCCCGCACGATCGTCGCCGGGACGGCCCCCGCGACGATCTTGCAGAACAGACAGTCGTCCTGCGCTTCCCCTGCCATGCGGGCTCCTCCTCGGACGGTTGATCAGTACGGGGGCATGGTAGCGGGGGGTGCGTTGTTCCAGCCTGTCCGGCGCTTGAGGACGAGGCCGTTCAGGCCGGAGTGGGCGGCTGGAGCGGCAGCCCCGGGGACCTCCGTGAGGGAGGTGGCTCCCCGTGGGACGACCGTGAGGGAGGTGGCAGCCCCCGATGGCCGGTCGCCTCGACTCCGGGCGGGCTATGACCCCGGTAGCAGCGGAGGCGTCTTCGCCGGCGTCTCCCGCAGAGCGGCGAGCGCCAGCGACACCGCCTCGTCCAGCTGGACGTCCCGCCCGGCCGCGTGGTCCTGCGGAGCACAGACAACCTCGACATCCGGATCGACGCCGTGGTTCTCCACACCCCACTCGTACCCCTCCAGCCAGAACGCGTACTTGGGCTGGGTGACGAGCGTCCCGTCGACCAGCCGGTACCGGCTGTCGATGCCGATCGTCCCGCCCCACGTACGCGTGCCCACCACCGGCCCGATCCCGAGCGCCTTGATCGCCGCGTTGACGATGTCCCCGTCGGACCCGGAGAACTCGTTGGCGACGGCGACGACGGGGCCCCGGGGCGCGTCCTCCGGATAGCTGGACGCCCGCATCCCGCGCGGCAGGTCCCAGCCGACGATGCGGCGGGCGAGCTTCTCGACGACCAGCTGGGAGGTGTGCCCGCCCCGGTTCTCCCGGACGTCCACGATCAGCCCCTCCCGCGCGACCTCCACCCGTAGGTCACGGTGGATCTGGGCCCACCCCGGCGCCTGCATGTCGGGCACGTGCAGATACCCGAGCCGGCCGCCGGAGGCCTCGTGCACGTACGCCCGCCGGTCGGAGACCCAGTCGTGGTAGCGCAGCGCCTCCTCGTCCGCGACGGGGACGACGACGGCATGCCTCGGCTCGCCCCCGCCGGACGGCGAGATCGTCAGCTCGACGACCCTGCCCGCGGTGCCGACGAGCAGCGGTCCGGGCCCGGTGACCGGGTCCACCTGCTGCCCGCCGACGGCGACGATCGCGTCACCGGCCCGCACCGCGACGCCGGGTGCGGCGAGCGGGGAGCGCGCGTCGGGGTCGGAGGTCTCCGAGGGCAGAATCCGGTCGATGCGCCAACCGCCGTCGGCGTGACGGGAGATGTCCGCGCCCAGCAGGCCCTGCCGGGCACCGCCGCCATGGCCGCCGCGCGGTGTGACGTAGGCGTGCGAGGTGCCGAGTTCGCCGTGCACCTCCCACAGCAGGTCGACGAGGTCGTCGTGGGTCGCGACCCGCTCCAGCACGGGCCGGTAGCGGTCGAGGACGCCGTCCCAGTCGACCCCGCCGAGATCGGGCCGCCAGAAGTTGTCCCGCATGATCCGGCCGGTCTCGTCGTACATCTGACGCCACTCGGCGGCCGGGTCGACGCTGCGCCGGACCCGGCCGAGGTCGACGGTGATGTTGGTGTCGCCGTCCTCGTCGCCGGAGGCGCGCCGGTCGCTCGGGACGACCTTGAGCTTGCCGTCGGTCCACAGCAGCAGCCGCTTGCCGTCGCCGCTGACCTCGAAGCCGTCGGCGTCGGAGGCGAGGTGCTCGACGCGCTGCTGGGCGAGGTCGTAGCGCTCCAGTTCGGTGTGCGGGTCGGGGTCGTCCGGGGTGGCCCGGGAGGCGCCGAGGACACCGCGTACGGGGTGCCGCAGCCACAGCACTCCGTCCTTCGCCGCGGCGAGGCCGGAGTACCGGCCGGCCTCCACCGGGAAGGGGACTATCCGGTCGGCGAGGCCTTCGAGGTCGATCCGGGTGGTCGGGGTGCCCTCGCTGTCGGGCGTCTCGTCCTTGTCGGGGGCCTCGAAGGGCTTGCCGTGCCGCTGCGGGCCGAAGGGGGACGGCGTCGTCGCCGCGAGGGTGATCAGGTGTGGGCGGGCGCCGGCCACGAAGGAGAGGTCGAAGACGTGCTCGTCGTAGACCGGGTCGAAGGCGCGCGCGGAGAGGAACGCGAGGTGCTTGCCGTCGAGGGTGAACGCGGGCGCGTAGTCCCGGAAGCGCAGCGGGGTCGCCTCGGTGACCGACAGGTCGGTGACGTTGGCGAGCTTGAGCTGGCTGAGCGGGCGCGGCCCGGGGTGCGACCAGGCAAGCCATGCCGAGTCGGGCGAGAAGACCAGGTCGGACACCTCGCCGTCGGGGCTGCTGTCGACCTCGCGGACCTCGCCGGTCTCCCGCTCGACGAGCAGCAGCCGTCCGTCGTGCGCGGCGACGGCGGCCCGGCTGCCGTCGGGCGCCATGGCGAGCTCCAGGACTCGGCCGAGCCGTCCGGCGGCGAGCCGGCGCGGAGTGGCGCCGAGGGCCTGGCCGGTGGCCGGGGCGAACTCCAGCGCGTCCTCCCCCTCCGCGTCCGTCACCCACACGACCCACTCCTCGCCCTCCGCGCGGAAGGTGCGCGGCAGCCGGGCTCGGACGCCGGGCTCGGCGGCGAGCGCGCGGGCGGGTCCGCTGCGGTGGGTCACCCAGTGCACGGCTCCGCGCACCTCCACGGCGCTGCCGCGCGCGGTGTGGTCGGGCGCGGCCCCGCCCAGCCACCGGGAGGCGGCCACCGGGTACGGGCGGCGGTCGGTGCGCTGCCCGCCGAGGCGGACGTCGAGGCGGCGTGGTTCGGCGCCGTCCAGGTCGTCGAGGAGCCACAGCTCGCCCGCGGACATGTACACGACCCGGGTACCGTCACCGGCGGCGTGCCGGGCGTAGAACCCTTCGAGCGGGGTGTGCCGCCGCAGGTCGGACCCGTCGGCGAGGGACGAGTACAGGGCTCCCGTGCCCTCGTGATCGGACAGGAACGCCAGCCTCTCCCCCTCTCGGCTTCGCTCGAGCGGGGGGACCCCCGTCCCCGCCCACACGGGGTATTCGATGTTGCCGTCCAGTTGCTCGTGCAGCCGGACGAACTCCCCGTCGCCCTCCCGGTCGATCCACAACTTGCCCGCCGTACCGCCCCGGTAGCGCTTCCAGTGGGCGGCCTCGCGCCCCATCGGCGCGGACAGCAGCACGGTGTGCGGGCCGTGCGCGACCGTGCCGACCGGCCCGTAGGGCAGGGTCGTCGCCGGTCCGCCGTCCACGGGGACGGCCCGTGCCCAGCTGCGGCGCAGGGTCGCCTGGCCGTAGGTGCTGACGGCGAGGACCTGGCCGTCGGGGGTCCAGCCGCGCACCCGGGTCTGCCCGCTGCCCCAGTACGTCAGCCGGGTCGACGGGCCGCCGTCGACGGGGGCGATGTGCACCTCTGGGGCGCCGTCGCGGGTCGAGGTCCAGGCGACGGTGGTGCCGTCGGGCGAGATACGCGGCAGGGTGACCGGCACGTTGTCGGCGCTGACGCGCCAGGCGCGGCCGCCGTCGAGCGGGGCCAGCCACACGTCGTCCTCGGCGGCGAAGGCCACCAACTCGCCGTGCAGGTGGGGGTATCGGAGGTATGCGGCAGGCGTCGCGGACTGTGTCACCGGATCACTGTATGCAAGGGCGGGACCGCAGGTCAGGGGTTTCGATCACTTTCCCGCGCCGCCCCCGCCGCCGTCCCTGCCCACGGTCTCGGTGACGGTGACGGTGACGGTGACCGTCGGCCGGGCGCCGGGCCGGGCCGAGCCGGACGGGTTGACCGGCGAGGGCGTCGCGGACTTGCAGTCACCGAGTCCGCTCACCCGGAACAACTGTTTCCTGCCGACGACAGCGGTGAGATCCCCGCGTACACAGGCCCCGTCGACCGCCCGCGCGACCTGACCCTTGACCGTGATGTCCCGCCCGTCGGCGGTCTTCCCCTGGCAGTCCACGGAGGCGACGGTCCCCGCCTTCTCCTGGCCCTTGTACTGAGCCGTGCAGGTCAGCCAGCGCACGTCCACGTCCCGCCGCTGGATCTCGGCCGTCGCGGCCTCGTCGGTGGTGTACGCCACGGACATGGTGCTCAGCCCGCCCGGCTCGCATGCCACGACCCCGATCGCCGCCCCGGCCACCACCGGGAGAAGCCAAATACGCCTCAATGCCCCCATGGGGGGCAGCGTGCCACTCGGGCGCGCGGCGCGGTAGCCCGTATGCGGTCACATTCCGCGCGGGTTCTACCGTGGACGCATGAACGACAAACGCCGCCGGAGAACCCTCGTCGTGGACGAGTCGACCACCTATGTGTGGACGGTCCGCCACCGGCACGGGGACGGGCAGCCGTGCCAGGAGGTCCTCACCCTGCACCGGGACGGCGTGCGCACCCACCTCGTCTTCCAGGCCGGTGAAGGACGTTACGTGGGCAGCGTCGCATACGGGCACAGCGGCGGGGTCGGCGACCGCCACCATCACCTCAACCTCAACAGACCCGGTGTGGTGCGCGCCTTCGTCGACGAGGCCGCCCGACGGGAACTGCTGCCGTTGAACGGGGAGTTGGACGGCTGGGAGCTGTTCACCGCCGTCGCACTCAGCCAAGCAGCAGCAGCCACTCCTGAAGTTCCACCAGATTGCCCTCCGGGTCCTTGAGGTGGGCGACGCGCATCCGGTCGGTCATCGGGGCGGGGCCGTGGATCAGGGTGGCGCCCCGGGCGGTGATCCGCGCACAGGTGGCGTCCAGGTCGTCGACGCGCAGGGCCACCAGGGAGCGGTGCCCGTTCGCCGTGTCGCCCAGTTCACCGAGCACCCGCGCCATCATCGCGCGGTCCTGGATGGCGATCCCCGTCGAGCCGGTCGCGGGAGAGAACTTCTCGTACGGTCCCCGCTCCGCCCCCGACTGCGGCTTGAGGCCGAGGACGTCGGCGTAGAAGTGATAGCAGGCGGCGAAGTCGGTGACCAGCAGCCTTACCTGGGCGAATTCCACGGTGTACTCCCAAAGGGCGGGCCGACGTGGGTCAGGACCAACGGCCGGTCCTGCCCAGGATCAGGGACGCGGCCGCCGTACCGGCGGTCGAGGTGCGCAGGACGCTCCGCCCGAGCCGGTACGCCTTGGCGCCCGCCTCCTCGAAGAGCGCCAACTCGTCCGGCGAGACGCCCCCTTCGGGTCCCACGACCAGCACGATCTCGCCCTGGGCGGGGAGTTCGGCGGTGGCGAGGGGCGCACTGCCGTAGTCGCGGTCCTCGTGCAGGACGGCGGCGAAGTCGGCCCCGGCGAGCAGTGCCGCCACCTGCCGGGACGTCGACGCGTCGGCGACCTCGGGGAAGCGGACCCGGCGGGACTGCTTGCCGGCCTCCCGGGCGGTGGCCCGCCACTTGGCGAGCGCCTTCGCGCCGCGCTCGCCCTTCCACTGGGTGACGCAGCGCGAGGCGGCCCACGGCACGATCGCGTCGACGCCGGTCTCGGTCATCGTCTCGACGGCCAGCTCGCCCCGGTCACCCTTGGGCAGTGCCTGGACGACGGTGATCCGGGGCGCCTCGGCGGCCTCCTCGATCACCTCCGCCAGGCTCACCACCAGCCGGTCCTTGCCCTCGGCGGCGACGACCTCGCCCCGGGCCCAGTGTCCGGCGCCGTCGGTGAGGACGACCTCCTCGCCGGTCCGCAGCCGCTTCACGGAGACGGCGTGCCGGCCCTCGGGACCGTCCAGCACGAACGTGGAGCGGGAGGCGGGGAGTTCGTCGACGACGAAGACGGGCGCGGTCATGAGAGACCGCCGTCACCGGCCGGGAACTCCGACAACGCTGTCCGCGCCGCGGCGAGTTCGGACACCAGGACCTGCACGAGCTGTCCGGCGGGCAGCTCGCGGGCCAGCCGGTGGCCCTGTCCCGCCCACAGCGCCATGCCCTGCGCGTCGCCCGCCTGGGCGGCCGCCTTGCGCAGCGGCGCGGTCAGGTGGTGGACCTCCGGGTAGGCGGCGGGCGCGTACGGGCCGTGCTCGCGCAGGAAGCGGTTGACCAGGCCGCGGGCGGGGCGGCCGGAGAAGGCGCGGGTCAGTTCGGTGCGCACGAAGAGGGGGTTGGTCAGCGCCTGCTTGTGCACGGCGTGCGCGCCGGACTCGGCCGTGGCGAGGAACGCGGTGCCCAGCTGGGCCGCGCTCGCGCCGGCCGCGAGGACCGCGGCGATCTGGCTGCCGCTCATCAGCCCGCCCGCGGCGACGAGCGGCAGGTTCACGGCCTCGCGGACCTGGGCGATCAGCGCGAGCAGCCCGATGCCGCAGCCGTCGGTCTCGGGGTTGTCCCGGTGGGTGCCCTGGTGCCCGCCGGCCTCCACGCCCTGCACGATCACCGCGTCCGCGCCGGCCCGCTGCACCGCGAGGGCCTCCTCGGTGGTGGTCGCCGTGACCAGGGTGAACGTTCCGGCCCGCCGGAGGGACTCCAGCACATCGCCGCTCGGGACGCCGAAGTGGAACGACACCACCGGCACCGGGTTGTCCAGCAGCACCGCGAGCTTGGCGTCGTAGCCGTCGTCGCGGCCGCTGTCCGGGTCGCCGAGCTCGGTCTCGTACCATGCGGCCTCACCGGCCAGCTGGTGGGCGTAGACCTCGACGGCCCCCGCAGCGGGGGGCGCGGCGTTGGCCGCTCCGGTGGAGCCGGTGCTCGCACCGGGGTACTCGGGCTGCGGCATGAAGAGGTTGACGCCGAAGGGGCGGGTGGTGAGGCTCCGCAGCTGCTTGATCTCCTGGTACAGGCCGTCGGCCGTCTTGTACCCGGCGGCCAGGAATCCGAGCCCGCCGGCCTCGCACACGGCGGCCGCGAGCCGCGGGAGGGAGACACCGCCCGCCATGGGGGCCTGCACGATCGGATGAGGGAAGAGATCGGTCAGTGCGGAGGACATGACGGCATGTTGTCACGTCCTCCGAACAAGTCCGAATCCACCCTTCCCCTCGGCATGTGCCAGCACTTTCAAGCACCGGCGCGCACCCCTCGGCCCGTCCGGGCCCCCTCCGGGGAGCTTGAGGACGAGGCCCTTTCGGGGCCGAAGCGGGGCTCTGGAGGGCGCAGCCCCCGGGGACGGGAAGGGAAGGGGCGGCGGGGGCGGAAAACCCCCGCACACCGACCGTCACCGCCCGTTGAACGCGTCCTTCAGCCGGGAGAACAACCCCTGCTGCCCGGGCTGGAACTGCCCGGTGGGCCGCTCCTCACCACGCAGCTTGGCCAGCTCCCGCAGCACCCGCTCCTGCTCGGGGTCGAGCTTGCTCGGCGTCTGCACCTCGACATGCACGATGAGGTCACCACGCCCCCCGCCCCGCAGATGCGTGACACCCCGGCCGTGCAACGGGATCGACTGGCCGGACTGGGTACCGGGCCGGATGTCGACCTCCTCCAGCCCGTCCAGCGTCTCCAGCGGCACCTTGGTGCCGAGCGCCGCCGCCGTCATCGGCAGGGTCACCGTGCAGTGCAGGTCGTCGCCGCGCCGCTGGAACTGCGCGTGCGGCAGCTCGTGGATCTCCACGTACAGGTCGCCGGCGGGGCCGCCGCCGGGGCCGACCTCGCCCTCGCCCGCGAGCTGGATCCGGGTGCCGTTGTCGACACCGGCCGGGATCTTCACCGTCAGGGTGCGGCGCGAGCGCACGCGCCCGTCGCCCGCGCACTCCGGGCACGGGGTCGGCACGACGGTGCCGAAGCCCTGGCACTGCGGACACGGCCGCGAGGTCATGACCTGCCCGAGGAAGGACCTCGTCACCTGCGACACCTCGCCGCGGCCGCGGCACATGTCACATGTCTGGGCGCTGGTGCCGGGGGCCGCGCCCTCGCCACTGCACGTCGTGCAGACGATCGCCGTGTCGACCTGGAGGTCCTTGGTCGTGCCGAAGGCCGCCTCCTCGAGGTCGATCTCCAGCCGGATCATCGCGTCCTGGCCGCGCCGGGTGCGCGAGCGCGGGCCGCGCTGCGACGCCGTACCGAAGAACGCGTCCATGATGTCCGAGAAGTTCCCGAAGCCGCCCGCGCCGAAGCCGCCCGCGCCACCGCCGCCCGACTGCGACAGCGGGTCGCCGCCGAGGTCGTAGACCTGCTTCTTCTGCGGATCCGACAACACCTCGTAAGCGGCGTTGATCTCCTTGAACCGCTCCTGGGTCTTCGGATCCGGGTTGACGTCCGGGTGCAGCTCGCGTGCGAGCCGACGGAAGGCCTTCTTGATCTCTTCCTGCGACGCATCACGGCGCACGCCGAGAACGGCGTAGTAGTCCGTGGCCACTTACGACTCCGCCAGGATCTGTCCGACGTACCGTGCCACCGCTCGTACCGCTCCCATCGTTCCCGGGTAATCCATGCGGGTCGGTCCGACCACGCCCAGCTTGGCGACTGCTTCGCCGCCCGAACCGTAGCCGACCGACACCACGGAAGTGGAGTTGAGTCCCTCATAGGCGTTCTCGTGACCGATGCGTACGGTCATGCCCGAATCCCCCGCCTCGCCAAGGAGTTTGAGGAGCACGACCTGCTCCTCGAGTGCCTCCAGGACGGGCCGGATGGTGAGGGGAAAGTCATGTCCGAAACGGGTGAGATTGGCGGTACCGCCGATCATCAGCCGCTCCTCGTTCTCCTCGACGAGCGTCTCCAGCAGGGTGGAGAGCACCGTCGTGACCGTGCCGCGGTCCTCGGCCTCGAAGGCGTCCGGCAGATCTTCCACCAGATGCGGCACGTCCGCGAACCGGCGGCCCGCGATCCGGCTGTTGAGCCGCGCGCGTAGATCCGCCAGCGAGGTCTCCCCGAAGGGTGCCGGGCAGTCCACCATCCGCTGTTCGACCCGCCCGGTGTCCGTGATCAGCACGAGCATCAGACGTGCGGGCGCGAGCGAGAGGAGCTCCACGTGCCGCACGGTCGAACGGGTCAGGGACGGGTACTGCACGACGGCGACCTGCCGGGTGAGCTGCGCGAGCAGCCGTACGGTCCGGGCCACCACGTCGTCGAGGTCGACGGCGCCGTCGAGGAAGTTCTGGATGGCCCGCCGCTCGGGACCGGTCATCGGCTTGACGCCGGCCAGCTTGTCGACGAACAGCCGGTAGCCCTTGTCCGTGGGGATCCGCCCGGCACTGGTGTGCGGCTGGGCGATGTACCCCTCGTCCTCCAGGGCGGCCATGTCGTTGCGGACCGTCGCCGGGGAGACGCCGAGGCTGTGCCGCTCGGTGAGCGCCTTCGAACCCACGGGTTCCTCGGTACCGACGTAGTCCTGGACGATGGCGCGCAGCACCTGGAGCCTGCGTTCACTCAGCATCGCGCGCACACCTCCAGCAGTCGTCCCAGTCCCCTGGGCTCCTCGCCTGGCACTCTTCACATCCGAGTGCCAGCATTCCCCGGCCAGTGTACGGCTGTGGGGTACACCCGGGGCAAGGTCGGCCCCTGGCGTAGCGTCCTGGGGCTAGCGTCGCGGTATGACGGTGACTTGGGAAGAGCTCGGATGGGAGCGGGTCGCGGCCGGGGTGGGGCGGGTGCGGCTGCCGGGCTGGGACTGCACGGCGGGGCTGGTCGTCGGGGCGGGCGCGGTGCTGATGATCGACGCGGGGTCGAGCCTGGCGGAGGGGGTGCGGCTGCGGGCTTGGGCCGAGGAACTCAGCGGCTCCCGTGTGACCCATCTCGCGCTCACCCACCCGCACTTCGACCATGTGTTCGGTGCGGCGGCGTTCGCGGGCGCGGAGGTCTTCGGGGCGGTGGGCGTGGACACCGTGTCGGCCGAGGGACTGCGGGCGGACGCGGTGCGCAACGGTCTCGACGAGACGGCGGCGACCGAGGCCGCGGACACACTCGTCCGGCCCCGGCATCTCGTCTCCGGTGAGTGGACCCTCGACCTGGGCGGCGGCCGACAGGTGCTGCTGGCGAACGTCGGGCCCGGTCACACCGCCCATGACCTGGCGGTCCTGGTCCCCGGCAGCCCGGAGACGGTGTTCTGCGGCGACCTCGTCGAGGAGTCCGGCGAGCCGCAGGCAGGGCCCGACGCCGTACCGTCCCACTGGCCCGCCGCCCTCGACCGCCTCCTCGATCTCGGCGGCGAGGACGCACTGTACGTCCCCGGTCACGGAGCGGTGGTGGACGCGGCCTTCGTACGGGCCCAGCGGGACGCGCTGAGCACCCGTTTCGGCGTGTCGCCCTGATCGGCCCCGGGCTTCTCCTATCGTCATCCGAATGCGCCCACCCGTCTCCCACCACCACCCTTCCCCCGAAGGCCCCGCGGGCCCGCGCCCCCGTACGTACTCCGCCGACCTGACCCCTGCCTGGAAGAAGCCGAAGCCCGTCCCCGAGGTCGCGGCGGAGCCCGGGCTCGTGGTGGAGGAGCCCGGCACCGGGTTCTGCGGGGCGGTCATCCGCTGCGAGGCGGGCACGGTGACGCTGGAGGACCGCTTCGGCAAGCACCGGGTGTTCCCGCTGGAACCGCGCGGCTTCCTCCTGGAGGGCAGGGTCGTGACCCTGGTGCGGCCGGCATCCTCGGCTCCCGGCCGTCCCACCCGCACCGCCTCCGGTTCGGTCGCCGTCCCCGGCGCACGCGCGCGGGTCGCCCGGGCCGGCCGTATCTACGTCGAGGGCCGGCACGACGCCGAGCTGGTCGAGAAGGTGTGGGGCGACGACCTGCGCGTCGAGGGCGTGGTCGTGGAGTACCTGGAGGGCGTGGACGACCTGCCGTCGATCGTCGCCGGGTTCGCGCCGGGCCCGGACGCGAAGCTGGGCGTCCTGGTGGACCACCTCGTCCCCGGCACGAAGGAGTGGCGCATCGCGCAGGCGGTCACGAGCGAGCACGCCCTGGTCGTCGGCCACCCGTACATCGACATCTGGGAAGCCGTGAAGCCGTCGTCCGTCGGGATCGCGGCCTGGCCACGGGTGCCGCACGGCCAGGACTGGAAGACGGGCGTGTGCCGGGCACTGGGCTGGCCCTCGGAGAACACCGGGGCGGTCTGGCAGGCGATCCTGAAGCGGGTGGGGTCCTACCGGGACCTCGAGCCGGAGCTGCTGGGGCGGGTCGAGGAACTGATCGACTTCGTGACCGTCTCCTGAAACCCGCGTCCCGCGGCCCGGCGACTCAGTCCACCAGGTCCCGCACCACCGCGTCCGCCAGCAGCCGCCCGCGCAGGGTGAGCACGGCACGCCCCGCGTCGTAGGGGCCGCCGTCGAGCAGTCCGTCCGCCAGGGCCCGCCGCGCTGCCGCGAGCCCGTCCGGCCGCAGCAGGTCCAGCGGTACGCCCTCCCGCAGCCGCAGCTCCAGCAGGATCCGCTCCACGCGCCGGTCCTCGTCCGCGAGGAGCTCCCGTCCGGCGCCCGGCGACCGTCCCTCCGCGAGCGCCGCCGCGTACGCTCCCGGGTGCTTGACGTTCCACCAGCGCACGCCGCCCACGTGCGAATGGGCCCCCGGGCCCGCGCCCCACCAGTCGGCGCCGCGCCAGTACAGCTCGTTGTGCAGACAGCGGCCCGCCTTGGAGGTGGCCCAGTTCGACACCTCGTACCACTCGTAACCCGCCGCGGCGAAAGTCTCCTCGGCGATCAGATAGCGGTCGGCGTGGACGTCGTCGTCGGTCATCGGGACCTCGCCCCGGCGGATCCGGCGGGCGAGCTGGGTGCCCTCCTCGACGATCAGGGCGTACGCCGAGACATGGTCGGGGCGGGCGCCCAGGGCGGCGTCCAGCGAGGCCCGCCAGTCGTCGTCCGACTCGCCCGGGGTGCCGTAGATCAGGTCCAGGTTGACGTGGTCGAAGCCCGCCGCCCGGGCCTCCGCCACGCAGCGCTCGGGCCGACCGGGGGTGTGCGTGCGGTCGAGCACCTTCAGCACATGCTGTCTGGCGCTCTGCATGCCGAAGGAGACCCGGTTGAAGCCGCCCTGGCGGAGGGTGGCCAGGTAGGCGGGGTCGACGGACTCCGGGTTCGCCTCCGTCGTCACCTCCGCGTCCGGCGCGAGACCGAACTCGTCACGGATCGCGCCCAGCATCCGTACGAGGTCGGAGGCGGGCAGCAGGGTCGGCGTGCCGCCGCCGACGAAGACCGTGCGGACCTCGCGCGGGTCGTCGCCGAGAACCTTGCGGGCCAGGCGGACCTCGTCGATCAGGGTGTCGGCGTAGTTCTCTCGGGAGGCGAGCACACCTCCGGTGCCGCGCAGCTCGGTCGCCGTGTAGGTGTTGAAGTCGCAGTAGCCGCAGCGGGTCGCGCAGTACGGGACGTGCAGATAGAACCCGAGGGGGCGGTCGGCGGCGCCGGCGAGCGCGTGCGCGGGGAGCGCGCCGTCGTCGGGGACCGGCTCACCGTCGGGAAGTGCGGAAGGCATACCGCCCATTGTCCCGCACACCCACACTCCGCCCGCCGCCCCCGCACCCACCAGCCGCCGGCCTGCCCCCGGCAGGCGGTCCCACGCCCACCGCCCCGGGAGCCGAACGGCAGGCAGGCCTTGGAAACCAGCGGCTCCGCCCGCACCCCGGCCGCGCCCTGTCGCACCCGTCACACCGGGAGCCGAACGGCAGGCACACCCACACTCCACACTCCACACTCCGCCCGCCCCCGGCCCGCCCCCGGCACGGGGTCCCACGCCCACCGCCCCGGGAGCCGAACGGCAGGCAGGCCTTGGAAACCAGCGGCTCCGCCCGCACCCCGGCCGCGTCCTGTCGCACCCGTCACACCGGTTCGCACACGGCGCCGGACGCGCCCTCGGCCGAGCAGCCCGGCTGCGGCGCCCGTCCCGCGCACTCCAGGAATGCGCACACCACCCTCGGGGCGGACGGCGTGCGGCCGCTCAGCCCAGTAGCTCCGCTCCCAGCGGCCGGCCCGCGCGGGCTCCCGGCAGGATGTACGCCACCGCCGAGCCCCGGGCCTCGGCGAAGCCGCTCAGGTCGTCCTGGGCCGCCATCCGGCGCTGGACCCGTGCGAACAGCGCCGGGTCCCGCATGAACGCGAGGAACAGCAGGCCCTGGTCGGTGGGGCCGTCGGCGTAGGAATAGTTGCGGCGCAGCATCCGGGCTCCGGCGTCGAGGCGGGGGCTCACGGCCCGGACGTGGGAGCGCTCCGGGGTGACGTACCCGCCCTGCGGAGTTCTGGCGGCGAGGTCGGCTTCGGCGTCCTCGACGCCGCCGTCCAGCGGGCCGCCGGTCGAGCGGCGGCGGCCGACGATCTCCTCCTGGCGGTGCACGGCGAGCCGCGCGAAGTCCTCGACACGCAGGTGGACACGGCGTACGACGAGACAGGTGGCGTTGCCCGACCACACCCAGCGCTCGCACTCCTCGGGAGTGGGGGCGGCGGACCCGTCCTTGAAGCCGAGCAGGTTGCGCGGGGTGCCGCCGCCGTCGGGGGACGGCGGCAGGAAGCCGGCCTGCCGCCAGCGCGGGCGCAGGGTCTCGCCGGCCAGCCGGGTCAGGGTCTCGGCGGTCGTCTCGGTGGCCTCCGCCGTGTCCGCGCAGAGCTGTACGAGCAGATCGCCGCCGCAGCCGGCGGGGTCGAGCCGGTCACCCGTGAAGGACGGCAGGTCGCGCAGGGCGGCCGGGGCACGGAGGCCGAGACGGGCGGGGAGGGCGGGGCCGATACCGAGGGTGGCGGTGAGCCGGGCGGCGCGCGAACTGTCCGACGCCAGCGTCTGCGCGAGGGCGTTGGTCCACGTCCCGAGCACCGCCTTCAGCGCACGCGCGCCCGCCGTGTCGCGCAGGGCGGGATCGAGGTCGTACGCCAGGAGCAGCACGGTGGCCTGGCGCGGGGTCGTCACCCCGGCCTGACGCAGGCCGTGGAAACCGGGCCCGCGGGCGTCCTCGGGCGGCTCGGCGTCACGGGTACAGGCGGTCACGGTCAGCCCGAACCCCGCGCCGGCGATCAGAACGCGTCGGCGGGTGGGCGTATCAGATGCGGCATTCATCGCCTTCAGCACAATCCGGACGATACATCCGCGACTCCGGCCGCCCCGTCTCCCCCGCCCACCCGCCGCTCACAGCTCTCTCCCTGCCGCCGCGTCTGCCGGACACGCCGGACGGGCGGGCGCGAGCGGACGGGGCACGCCGGACGGGCGGCACGAGCGGACGGGGCACGCCGGACGGGGCACGCCGGACGGGCGGGCACGAGCGGACTGGGCACGCCGGACGGGGCACGCCGGACGGGCGGGCACGAGCGGACTGGGCACGCCGGACGGGCGGGCCGGGCAGGCACGAGCGGACGGGCGCACACAGGCAGGCGAGCCGTCACGGGCGGGCCGTCACGGGCGGGCAGGCCGACAAGGGCGGGCGGCACCGGCGGGCCAGCCGACAAGGGCAGGTGGGCGGGCAGCGGCCGGTTTCACTCCGCCTGAAGTACCAGCAGCGCGAGGTCGTCCTCCGGCGGCTGTACGCCGAAGTCGTGGACCAGCCGCCGGATCCGCTCCGCGATCAGCTCCGCGTCGAGCCCGCCGCACCCCGCCAGCGCGGCGGCGAGACCGTCCTCGTCGTCGAACTGCCGGGAGCCCGACCGCCGTTCCGTGACGCCGTCGGTGACGCACAGCAGGCTGTCGCCGGGCCGCAGCTCCAGGCTGTCGCTGGTGTACGTGGCCTCCTCGATCACCCCGAGGAGCGTCTGCGGACGCCCGGCCGTGGCGACCGAGCCGTCCGGCCCGAGCACCAGCGGCAAGGGGTGCCCGGCGGAGGCGAGCGTGCAGCGGACCCCTCCCTCGAAGGGGGCCAGTTCGCCGTAGAGGAGGGACAGGAAGCGGGTCTGCGGGCCGTCGCCCGGCCCGGCGGGGCCGACGAAGGCACGGGCGGCGGCGTCGGCGGCCTCGGTCGCGTCGTCGAGGAGCAGCTGGTTGAGCCGGTCCAGCACGTCGGCGACGCCGTACCCCTCGCGGGCCAGCAGCCGCAGCCAGGGCCGGGCGAGACCGATGACGACGGCCGCCTCCGGGCCCTTGCCCTGCACGTCGCCCACCGCGAAGCACCAGCGGCCGTCACCGGCCGGGAACAGGTCGTAGAAGTCGCCGCTCGGCCCGCCCTGCTCGCGCGGCTCGTAGACGAGGGCGCTGCGCACCCCGGGGATCTCGGCGACCGCGCCGGGCAGCAGGCCCCGTTGCAGAACGGCGCTGATGGTGGCCTGGCGGGCGTACTGACGGGCCGCGCCGATCGCGAGCGCCACCCGGCGGCCGAGATCCTCGACGAGCCCGGTGACCTCGTCGGGGAAGGGCAGCCGTCCGGTCTGCCCGATGACCAGGGTGCCCAGCGGGCGGCCACCGGCGATCAGCCGGTACGCCAGAGCGGCGCCGTGCGGGCCGAGCGCCGCGCCCGGCCAGGGAAAGGGCTCGGGTCCGGAGCGCGGACCCCCGTCGGGCGGACACGGCGGGTCCTTCTCCAGGGCCCGGCGCAGCTCCTCGACTCGGTTCTCGCAGCCGTGCCAGACCCGGGCAAGCCGTGGCCCGGGCCCGCCGGCCCACTCACCGCGCCCGCTCACCTCGTCCTCCAGCCACACCGCGCACCAGTCGGCCAGCCGCGGCACGAGCAGCTGGCCGGTCAGCGCGGCCACCAGATCCTCGTCGAGCTGCCCGCCGAGCAGATCGGACGCCTCGGCGAGGAACGAGAGGGCACCGCGGTTGAGCCAGTCCCGGTCCGGGCCCCCCACCGGTCGCGGCTCGGGGGCCAGGGCTTCGAGGAGACCCGAGGCAGGGCCGGGAGTCCGGCCGGGGATGCCGTCGTGCGTCACGTCGAACGGGCGGTCGGGGTGGGCGGGGAGGGCGGTGAGGCCGACAGGGCCGAAGTCGCCGAGGCGTTCCGCGCGGCCCGGGACGTCTTGCTCGTGACCGGGAACGTCGTGCTCGTGGCAGTGGGCTTCGGGCCCGTGGCAGTGGACTTCGGGCCCGTGGCAGTGGACTTCGGGCCCGTGGCAGTGGACTTCGTGACCATGGCCGAGGTGCTGGTGGTCGCGGCGGCCGAGGAGGTCGGCTTCGTACAGCTCGGCGGTCGTGGGCAGCAGTCGGGCCCAGACGGTCTTCGCCCCCCTGCGGTACGTCACCCCCCAGGCGTCGGCGAGCGCGGCGACCAGGCGCAGACCGCGGCCGTACTCCGGCGTCCCGTACGGCGGTTCACGGGTGCCGTCGCGCGGGGCCCGGGAGGGGTGGTGGTCGGAGACCTCGACGACGACCGCGCGGCAGCCGTCGCCGGGGTGCTCGGGGTCCTCCTCCAGCCGACACGCCAGCCCGACGTCCGTGCCGGCGTGCACGACGGCGTTGGTGACGAGTTCGCTGACGACGAGTGTCGTGTCCTGCGTGAGGCGCTCGCCCAGTTCCTCGGTGCCGAGCAGGCCGAGTCCGGCCCATTCCGTCAGCGCGACCCGCACGAGTTCGCGGGCCGCGCCGGGCGCGAGGGGGCTGCCGGTCAGGGTCGTGCGGATGTGCGGGAGCTCACTCGACTGCGCGCTCGGGTGTGCGGGCGCGTCGTGGGTACGGGAGGCGGTCTCCCGTTGCGTCGGAATGGCCCCCATGCGCAGCTCCCCGGACGGTTCGGATGCTCACAGGGTGACAGACCGATCCCGGCCATGAGCGCTGGGTTACCGAAGTGGGCCGTCCCGGGCGAGAACCGTGCTACGCGTGTGCACGCTCGTGTTCGATGACGCGCGGTTGAGGGGCGCAATCCGAGCATTCGGACTATGCCCCCGCTTCGCGCCACCGCACGCCTCTCGCGCCGCCACGCCACCTCCGGCTCCGCCGCGCCACCTCTCGCGCCGCCACGCCACCTCCGGCTCCGCCGCGCCACCTCTCGCGCCGCCACGCCACCTCTCGCGCCGCCGAGCCGTGTCCCGCGCCATCGCGCCGAGCGCCGCGCCGCCGCGCTACGCGCTACGCCTCGCGCGCCCCGGCGTACATCTCGTCGATGAGGTGCTTGTACTCCCGCTCCACGACGGGCCGCTTCAGCTTCAGGCTGGGCGTGATCTCGCCGTGCTCGACGTCCAGGTCCCGGGGCAGCAGCCGGAACTTCTTGATCGTCTGCCAGCGCTGGAGACCCTCGTTGAGCTGCTTGACGTAACCGTCGATGAGTTCCACGGTGACGGGCGCGGCGACGACGTCCGCGTACGACTTTCCGGCCAGCCCGTTGTCCTTCGCCCAGTCGAGGATCGACGGCTCGTCGAGCGCGATGAGCGCCGTGCAGAAGTTCCGGTCGGCGCCGTGCACGAGGATGTTGGAGACGTACGGGCACACCGCCTTGAACTGTCCCTCGACCTCGGCGGGCGCGATGTACTTGCCGCCGGACGTCTTGATGAGGTCCTTCTTGCGGTCGGTGATGCGCAGGTACCCGTCGGGCGACAGCTCGCCGATGTCACCGGTGTGGAACCAGCCGTCGGCCTCCAGGACCTCGGCGGTCTTCTCCGGGAGCCCGTGGTAGCCCTCCATGATGCCGGGGCCACGCAGAAGGATCTCGCCGTCGTCGGCGATGCGCACCTCGGTGCCGGGCAGCGGCTTGCCGACCGTGCCGGTGCGGTAGGCCTCGCCCGGGTTGACGAAGGAGGCCGCTGAGGACTCCGTCAGGCCGTAGCCCTCGAGGATGTGGATGCCGGCGCCCGCGAAGAAGTAGCCGATCTCCGGCGCGAGGGCCGCCGACCCGGAGACGCAGGCGCGCAGGTTGCCGCCGAAGGCCTCGCGGATCTTGGCGAAGACGAGCGCGTCGGCGACCTTGTGCTTGGCGCCGAGCCCGAAGGGGACGGACGCGGTGCCGGTGCGCCGGAAGTTGTCCTGCGCCGCCTTGGCGTACTCGCGGGAGACCCCGGAGGCCCACTGGAAGATCTTGTACTTGGCCCCGCCACCGGCGCGCGCCTTGGCGGCGACCCCGTTGTAGACCTTCTCGAAGATGCGCGGCACGGCGGCCATGTACGTCGGCTGGACGACCGGCAGGTTCTCAATGATCTTGTCGACCCGGCCGTCGACGGCGGTGACGTGTCCGACCTCGATCTGACCCGAGGTGAGGACCTTGCCGAAGACGTGCGCGAGCGGCAGCCACAGGTACTGCACGTCGTCGGGGCCGACCAGGCCGGTCGCGGCGATCGCCTTGGCCATGTACGACCAGTTGTCGTGCGGCAGTCGGACGCCCTTGGGCCGGCCGGTGGTGCCGGAGGTGTAGATGAGGGTGGCGAGCTGGTCCTTCGTGATCGCGCCGACCCGCTCCTTGATCAGCTCGGCTTCCTTCTCCAGCCGGGCGGCCCCGCGCTTCTCCAGCTCGTCGAGGGTGAGGATCCAGTCGGCGGTCTCGACACCGGCCGGGTCGATCACGACCACATGGGTGAGGGCGGGCAGCTCGGCGCGCTTCTCGACCACCTTGGCGAGCTGGGCCGCGTCCTCGGCGATCAGCACCTTGCTGTCGGAGTCCGAGAGGATGAACGCCGACTCCTCGGCGTTGGTCTGCGGGTAGACGGTGGTCGTGGCGGCCCCGGCGCACATGATGCCGAGGTCGGCGAGGATCCACTCGATCCGGGTCGAGGCGGCGAGCGCCACGCGCTGCTCCGCCCGTACGCCCAGCTCGATGAGGCCGGCCGCGATCGCGTAGACCCGCTCGGCGGCCTGCGCCCAGCTGAGCGACTTCCAGTCGTCGGGGCCCTCGCCGGACGCGGCGGGCACCGGGTACCGGTACGCCTCCGCGTCGGGCGTGGCCGCCACGCGCTCCAGGAAGAGGCCCGCGACGGACGGCGGACGGTTCTCGATCAGTGTCTGTGTGTCGCTCACGACATCCTCCGGGACCCGCGACGGTGCGGCTGGCTCGTTGCGGCGTCGTTCGACGCACGGCTGTGATGGACGGCGGCTGTTGTTTAACTCACGAGTAACTACCGAGCAGGCATCAGAGTAAAGGGCGACTGGCCAGCGCGTAAGGGGCTCCGGGCGGTCACTTTCTCCTGAGTACAGCCAAAGGGCCCGCCGCGCGACAGCGCGACGGGCCCTGAATACCGGCCTCCGCCGTGGCTACTTCTTGCCCTTGCCGGATCCCGCGTTCTCATCGCTGCTCAGAACGGCGATGAAGGCCTCCTGCGGAACCTCCACGGAACCCACCATCTTCATCCGCTTCTTGCCTTCCTTCTGCTTCTCCAGCAGCTTCCGCTTCCGGGAGATGTCACCGCCGTAGCACTTGGCGAGGACGTCCTTGCGGATGGCGCGGATCGTCTCGCGGGCGATCACCCGGGAGCCGATGGCGGCCTGGATGGGCACCTCGAAGGCCTGCCGCGGGATGAGCTCGCGCAGCTTGGCCACGAGCCGCACACCGTACGCGTACGCGGCGTCCTTGTGGGTGACCGCCGAGAAGGCGTCCACCTTGTCGCCGTGCAGCAGGATGTCGACCTTGACCAGACTGGAGGCCTGCTCGCCGGTGGGCTCGTAGTCCAGGGACGCGTAGCCGCGCGTCTTGGACTTCAGCTGGTCGAAGAAGTCGAAGACGATCTCAGCGAGCGGGAGCGTGTAGCGGATCTCGACCCGGTCCTCGGAGAGGTAGTCCATGCCGAGCAGGGTGCCGCGCCGGGTCTGGCACAGCTCCATGATCGACCCGATGAACTCGGAGGGCGCGAGGATCGTGGCGCGTACGACGGGCTCGTACACGTCGTCGATCTTGCCCTCGGGGAACTCGCTCGGGTTGGTGACCGTGTGCTCGGAGCCGTCCTCCATGACGACGCGGTAGACCACGTTGGGCGCGGTGGCGATGAGATCGAGCCCGAACTCGCGCTCCAGCCGCTCACGGATCACGTCGAGGTGCAGCAGGCCGAGGAAGCCGACGCGGAAGCCGAAGCCCAGCGCGGCGGAGGTCTCCGGCTCGTAGACCAGCGCGGCGTCGTTGAGCTGGAGCTTGTCGAGCGCGTCGCGCAGCTCCGGGTAGTCCGAGCCGTCGAGGGGGTACAGGCCCGAGAAGACCATCGGCTTGGGGTCCTTGTACCCGCCGAGGGCCTCGGTCGCGCCCTTGTGCAGGGTGGTGATCGTGTCGCCGACCTTGGACTGACGGACGTCCTTCACACCGGTGATCAGATAGCCGACCTCGCCGACACCGAGGCCGTCGGCCGACTTCATCTCGGGGGCGGAGACGCCGATCTCCAGCAGCTCGTGGGTCGCGCCGGTGGACATCATCCGGATCCGCTCACGCTTGTTGAGCTGGCCGTCGATGACACGCACGTACGTCACGACACCGCGGTAGGAGTCGTACACCGAGTCGAAGATCATGGCGCGCGCGGGAGCGTCCTGGACGCCGACCGGAGCGGGGACCTCGGCGACGACCCGGTCCAGCAGCGCCTCGACGCCCAGACCGGTCTTGGCGGAGACCTTGAGCACGTCCGCGGGGTCGCAGCCGATGAGGTTGGCGAGCTCCTCGGAGAACTTCTCGGGCTGGGCTGCCGGAAGGTCGATCTTGTTCAGGACAGGGATGATCTTGAGGTCGTTCTCCATCGCCAGGTAGAGGTTGGCGAGAGTCTGGGCCTCGATGCCCTGGGCGGCGTCGACGAGGAGGACGGTGCCCTCACAGGCGGCCAGCGACCGGGACACCTCGTACGTGAAGTCCACGTGCCCGGGGGTGTCGATCATGTTGAGGATGTGGGTCCTGCCCGGATCCTCGGTCGGGGCCCAGGGCAGTCGGACCGCCTGGGACTTGATCGTGATGCCGCGCTCGCGCTCGATGTCCATGCGGTCGAGGTACTGAGCACGCATCTGCCGCTGATCGACCACTCCGGTCAGCTGGAGCATGCGGTCGGCGAGCGTGGACTTGCCGTGGTCGATGTGCGCGATGATGCAGAAATTGCGGATCAGAGCCGGGGCGGTACGGCTCGGCTCGGGCACATTGTTAGGGGTCGCGGGCACGCAGGGTCCTGTCTCTTGAGGCGCCTTGTGCCTCGGGTCGGATCGATACGTAGGTTCCATGGTCCCACGGGCGGCGACCGGGGACCGGTTTGGGCCACTCGCGGGGCCACTGGTAGTCTGGGCAGCTGTGTCTCCTGCCCTCTCAGCACGAGGCACATCGCCTCGGAGAACCTCTCGGAGAACACTTCGCCGGGAACTTCGGGGCATCTCGGAAAATCATCGGTTCGGGACCCGTACGGGCCCGTGCCTGAACCTGAAAAGGCTCATTCGTGGCGAACATCAAGTCCCAGATCAAGCGGATCAAGACCAACGAGAAGGCTCGGCTGCGCAACAAGGCCGTCAAGTCCTCCCTGAAGACCGCGATCCGCAAGGCCCGCGAGGCCGCTGCCGCGGGTGACGTCGAGAAGGCCACCGAGTACCAGCGCGCTGCCGCGCGTCAGCTCGACAAGGCCGTCTCGAAGGGCGTCATCCACAAGAACCAGGCCGCCAACAAGAAGTCGGCGCTTGCTTCCAAGGTCGAGACCCTCAAGGGCTGAACCCCTGTCTGAGCTGATCTGATCCAATCGCCGGAGGGGTCAAGAGCGGGCCCTCTCATCCGCTCCCGTCCGGCACCCCCGAGCCTGTACGCGGCCTGCGTTCGCCACGCGGGTACGGGCTCACCAGCTTGATCTTTCAACCGGAGGCCCCGGCTTCCGCCCTTCCCCAGGGCGGGTGCCGGGGCCTTCCGTCTGCCTGCGCGTCCCGCGTCCACGGCGGGGAACCGCTCGTCACGACCAGAAGTCGTTGCTCACGTCGATGTCCTCGACGCACTCGTCGAGGTCGCTCATCTTGTCACCGACGATCCGGAAGACGATGCCCCCGTTGTCGTCCATGTGCTTGCCGTTGCGGTCTGCCGTGATGCGGTGCAGGGAGACGGCGTGCCCCCGGCCGTCGACGAGTACGGTGCGCAGGTCGACGCGCAACGACCCGCCCGTCTCCGAGAACAGCCTGCCGTACATCTCGATGACCGCGTCGAGGCCCTTGAAGTCCCCGGAGAGCATGTGGGAACCGGGCACGTGGTGCGTACAGTCCCCCGTCATCATCCCGCGCAGGGCGTCCATGTCCCCGCGGGTGAAGGCCTCGTATCCCTTGCGGACGAGCGCCGCGTGCGGGTGTTCAGCCATGTCGATCGCCACCTTTCGCATCCATCGGCGATGTGCGGCTGGTACGTCCGATTCTCCTCCCCGCCAGGGGAACGGCCACTGGATCACCCCGAAGGCACAAGGGCCGAGACACCTGGCGCGCGGACCCCGAGACACCTGGCGGAGACACGCGGGACCTGGGCATCCGGGACCCGGGCATCCGGGACCCGGGCATCCGGGACCCGGCACCCAGGACTTGGGCATCCCGGGCGAGGGCGCTCGGGGCCCAGCCACCCGGGGCGGAAGGGTGACCTACCCGCGGCCCCCGGACCGCGCCGCCCGCGCGATGGCCACGACGGCCTTCTCGAGGGCGTACTCGGGATCGTCACCGCCGCCCTTCACTCCCGCGTCCGCCTCGGCCACCGCCCGCAGTGCCACGGCCACCCCGTCCGGCGTCCAGCCCCGCATCTGCTGGCGCACCCGGTCGATCTTCCAGGGCGGCATGCCCAGCTCCCGGGCGAGATCGGCCGGCCGGCCACCGCGCGCCGAGGACAGCTTGCCGATGGCCCGCACTCCCTGGGCGAGCGCACTGGTAATCAGCACGGGCGCGACTCCGGTCGCCAACGACCAGCGCAGCGCCTCCAGCGCCTCGGCGGCACGCCCCTCCACCGCCCGGTCGGCGACGGTGAAGCTCGAAGCCTCGGCCCGCCCGGTGTAGTACCGCCCGACGACGGCCTCGTCGATGGTCCCCTCGACATCGGCGACCAGCTGGGACACGGCCGACGCCAGCTCCCGCAGGTCGCTGCCGATGGCGTCGACGAGCGACTGGCAGGCCTCCGGCGTCGCCGACCGCCCGGTCGCCCGGAACTCCTGTCTCACGAAGGCCAGCCGGTCCGCCGGCTTGGTCATCTTCGGACAGGCCACCTCCCGCGCCCCTGCCTTGCGCGCGGCGTCCAGCAGCCCCTTGCCCTTGACCCCGCCGGCGTGCAGCAGCACGAGCGTGATCTCCTCGGCGGGCGACCCCAGATACGCCTTGACGTCCTTGACCGTGTCGGCGGACAGGTCGTGCGCGTTGCGTACGACCACGACCTTGCGCTCCGCGAAGAGCGAGGGGCTGGTCAGCTCGGCCAGCGTGCCGGGCTGTACCTGGTCCGGAGTCAGGTCGCGCACGTCCGTGTCGGCGTCGGCGGCCCTGGCGGCGGCCACCACCTCCCGCACGGCACGGTCGAGCAGGAGGTCCTCCTGGCCCACGGCAAGCGTCACCGGGGCGAGAGGATCGTCATTCGCAGTCTTCCTGGCCATCCCCGAAAGCATCCCACGAGCCACTGACAACCCGACGACCTCGGACAGGCCGCTCCGTCGGATCGTCAGGGCTCCTCGCGCCAGCCCTCCCACTCCCCCGCGAACTCGTCCAGCACCACCGCGTCGAGCCGCTCCTCCTCGTCGCGCAGCAGGACGAGCCACTGCGCGTCCTCCGCGTCGTCCTCCCCCGCCAGCGCGTCCCGGACGACCCTCGGCTCCTCGCGCACCCCGAACCTCTCGCCGAGCGCCTGGGCCACCTCCTCCGCGGCATCGCGATCGGGCAGCACCAGCACATGTCTCACATCACTCACGGGACCATCTTCCGACACGCGCAGTCGGTCGAGGAGCGGCCGGGTCCGGCGGGCCGGTGCGGCCGGGTCCGACGGCCCGGTGCGCCTTGGCCTGGCGGGCCCGAGTCAGACGGGCCGGTGCGGCCGAGCAACGACGGGGCCGAGTCAGGCGGGCCCGGTGCGCCTGGGGTCGGCGGGGCCGGGTCAGGGGGCCCGGGTCAGGGCGCCCGGGTCAGAGCGCCAAGGGTCGGGCGGGCCCGGGTCAGGCCGGCGGCCCGGGTCAGGCGGGCCCGGTGCGCCTGGGGTCGGTACGGCCTCTTCGCCTCCTTCCCTCGGCCTCAGTCCCGCGTCACCCGCAGCTCTCCGCCGGTGCCGGCCGTGACCGCCAGTGCCCCGTCCCGGTCCGTCCGCAGCACCACCGCTCCTCCCGCACGCAACGCCGCGACCGTGCTGGGCGCGGGATGTCCGTACGAGTTGTCCGCGCCGCACGAGATGAGCGCCACCCGTGGTGCCATCGCCTTTATGAGATCCGGATCCTGGTAGGCCGAGCCGTGGTGGGCCACCTTGAGCACATCCACCCCACGCACCAACGGTGCCGCCGGCGATCGCAACAGCGCCTGCTGGGCCGGGGGTTCCAGGTCCCCGAGCAACAGCATCCGCAGTCCGGCCACCCGCACGAGCAGCGTCACGCTCGCGTCGTTCGGTCCGTCCGGTTGCGGCGCCGGGCGCGGGGGCGGCCACAGCACCTCCCAGTCGAGAGCACCGACCCGCCGCCGCTCCCCGGCCGCGGCCCGCACCACGGGCACGTCCCGAGCCTCCGCCTCCTTCCGTACGAACTCCACCTGGTCCACGGGCTCCTCGAACCCGGTCGTCTGGATCGCCCCCACCTCCCGGCCCCGCAGCACTCCCGGCAGCCCGGCCACGTGATCGGCGTGGAAGTGGGTGAGCACCACGAGCGGTACCCGGGTGATACCGAGCTCGCTCAGACATCGGTCGACCAGTACCGGATCCGGCCCGGCGTCCACCACCACGCCGGCGCCCCCGCCGACCGCGAGGACGGTCGCGTCGCCCTGGCCCACGTCACACATCGCCAGCCGCCAGCCCGGCGGTGGCCAGCCGGTCAGCACCCGGGTCAGCGGCGGCGGTCGCACCACCACGAGCAGAAGCAGCACCCCGCAGAACGCGCACAGCCACGGGTACCGCGACAACCGGCGCCCGAGCAGCACCACCCCGCCCGTGACCAGGGCGAGCAGGAACGCACCGCCCCAGTTCCCCGGCCAGTCCACTCCCCCGCCCGGCAGCGCCGCCCCGGTCCGCGCCACCTCCGCGATCCACCCGGCCGGCCAACTCGCGCACCACGCCAGTGCCTCGGCCACCGGCATCGCCACGGGCGCCGTCGCCAGCGCCGCGAAGCCCAGTAGCGTCGCCGGTGCGACCGCGAACTCCACCAGCAGATTGCAGGGCACCGCCACCAGACTGACCCGCGCCGACAGGACAGCCACGACCGGCGCGCACAGGGCCTGCGCGGCTCCCGCGGCCGCCAAGGCCTCCGCGAGCCGCGGGGGTACCCGACGCCGTCGCAGCGCGGCACTCCAACGCGGGGCCAGCGTCAACAGAGCCCCGGTGGCCAGGACGGACAGCAGGAACCCGTAACTCCGGGCCAGCCACGGGTCGTACAGCACCAACAGCAGCACCGCCGTGGCCAGCGCCGGGATCAGGGATCTACGGCGGCCGGTCGCCAGGGCGAGGAGCACGATCGCACCGCAGGCCGCGGCGCGCAGCACACTCGGGTCGGGCCGGCACACCACGACGAACCCGAGCGTGAGCGCTCCGCCGAGCAGCGCGGTCGCCCGGAGCGGAACGCCGAGGCGAGGTGCCAGACCGCGGCGCTCGACGTGCTGGGCCAGCCCGGGCGGGCCGAGGAGCAGCGCGAGGATGATCGTGAGGTTGCTGCCGGAGACGGCGAGGGTGTGCGCGAGATCCGTCTCCCTGAACGCCTCGTCCAGCTCGGGTGTGATCCGCGAGGTGTCCCCGACGACCAGCCCCGGCAGCAGCGCCCTCGCGTCCGCCGGAAGTCCGTCGGTGGCCGCCCGCAGCCCCGCCCGCAACCGCCCCGCCAACCGCTGCGCACCCGACGGTTCCCGGACGACCGACGGCACCGCATGATTCCGTACGCGCAGCACGGCTGCGATCCGGTCCCCGCCGGCCGACGGGGGCACCAGCCGCCCGGTCACCCGCACCCGAGTGGACGGCAACAGCCCGAGCCACGAAGCACCCGGCCGCACCTCGGAATCCCGCCCTCCGTCGGACACCGCCCGGCCGCCGGCCTCCGCGGGTACGCCGCCGGGCACCTGGCGACCGGGCATCCGACGGCTCCCGGGTTCCACCCGCTCCCCTCCCTCGCCCCGGCGCGAGCCGGTGTCCACCAGCACCAGCACCGGAGTCCGTGTCGCCACGGCCGTCCGGGCCACCCTCTCGACCCGGCGCACCTCAGCGCTGATCAGGACGGAGTCCGGAGCCATCCGGTCCCCTCCGACCCGAGGCCTGGCGAGTCGTGGGTCGGAGGTGATCTCGACCTCGGCGGTGACGGTCGCGTACTCCCGCGCCAACTCCGGCACCGGCCCCCGGCGCAGATCGGCCCCGTGCAGCCCGGCCGACGCGGCAGCCGCGGCCACGCAGAGCAGAGAGGCGGCGACGGTCACCCGGGGCCAGACGGGCCGCCCGGCGGTGGGCCGACCACTCCGCGCACCGGTGCCGCGCCCCGCTCCCCGCCGCCCCGCGATCAGAAGGGCGCAGCCGGTCACCAAACAGGCGGCCACGATGCCACCCACCCACCCCGGCGACGCGTCCAACGTCAGCGCCGCCGTCGCCCAGGCCGCGAGCGCGGGTGGTACGAGCCGCAGGTCCACCGGCCCTTCCCGGCGCGGGTTGGCGTCACCCAGTCGCTTCCCGGAGGCCGCGTGCACGGCCAGGCGGGCGGAGGAGCCGGGCCCGGCCCGAACGCCGACGGCCTCGGCGTCTTCGCGCGTCATGTCCGCACGAGATTCCGCAGGTCGGCGAAGCGCCGATCGCCGATGCCGTTGACCTCGCGCAGTTCGTCCACCGATCGGAAACCGCCCTGCTGTGTGCGGTAGTCGATGATGTGCTGCGCCAACACGGGTCCCACGCCGGGCAGCGTGTCGAGTTGGTCCACGGTGGCCGTGTTGAGGGAGACGGGCACCGGAGGCCCGGCTCCCGAGCCGGAACCGTTGGAACCCGCGGCCGGCGACCCCGCACCCGTCCCGGCGGCCCCGGTTTGCGGGGCGGGGCCGCCGACGACGACCTGCTCCCCGTCCACCAGGAAACGCGCGCGGTTGAGACCGTCGGTGTCGGTGCCCGGTCGCACCCCACCGGCGGCACCCAGCGCGTCGACCACCCGGGAACCGGCCGGAAGCCGGTGGATCCCCGGCTTCCTCACCTTGCCGCTGACGTCCACCACGATCTCGGCGCCGGCCGTGCTGACGATGCCCGGCGGGCCGGCGGAACTGGCGGGCCAAGCAGTCGACTTCTGCTCCGCCGCGTCGAAGGGCGCGGCGGCTCGCACCACCTCCGGTGCCCGGACCGGCTGGGCCCGGCCGATCCAGAAGTGCTGCACGGCGAAGCCGGCGGCGAGGACGAGAAGCACCGTGAGCGCGAGCACACTCCTGCGTTCCAGTCCGCAGCGCGCCTGCACCCACACCGGCATCCGCTCCCGCAGAACAAGCCCCACCCGCTCCTGCCAGGCCTCGCTGACACGAGGGGCCCGCGCCTTACGAACCCCGTCGCCGTCGATGCCGCCATGGATGCCGTCGAGGTCACCGTCGGCCTCGGCGTCGGCATACGCATCGCCATCGCCATCGCCATCGTTGTAGGCATCGGCATGGACGTGCGGCTCGCTCTCATCGCCGGACGCCCCGGCATCCGGCGCAGCGGGCCTCTTGAAGGCGCCCGGCGGCCCCATCCCCATCTCCCCCGGCTCCCCGGGTCGTTCGGCGAACAGCGCCTTCGCCCGACGGCGGATCTCCTCCGCCGAGGCATGACGGTGTCCGGTACGGCCGCCGACAGTTGGACGGAGACGGCGGGAACGGCCGTCGGAGCCGGGGCCCCGGCCGGGGCCGCTGGTCGCGTTCCTGCTGCGTGAGCGTGATCGAAGTGCCATGCGTCGAGGATCGGACACTTCGCCACATCGCGATGATCTTGCTCAATTTCCGTGGAACACCACACAGTTGTGGATAACTCCGTCACCCCCGCGGGTGAGACGACCACGGGTGAGACGAGCCCTCAGCGCGGCGAGACCACGACCCCCAGCAACCCCGGCCCGGTGTGGGCCCCGATCACCGCACCGACCTCGCTCACATGGAGGTCGGCGAGTCCGGGCACGCGTGCTCGCAGCCGGTCGGCGAGAGCGGACGCCCGGTCGGGAGCGGCGAGATGATGCACGGCGATGTCCACCGGCGCGCTGCCCGCCCGGTCGGCCCCGAGTTCCTCCAGGCGGGCGATCGCCTTCGACGCCGTCCGCACCTTCTCCAGCAGGTCGATGCGCCCCCCGTTCAGCTGGAGGAGCGGCTTCACCGCGAGCGCGGAGCCCAACAGGGCCTGGGCGGCGCCGATCCGGCCGCCGCGGCGCAGGTAGTCCAGGGTGTCGACGTAGAAATAGGCGGAGGTGCCGGCAGCCCGCTTCTCCGCCGCGGTGACCGCCTCGTCGACCGTGCCGCCCGTCTCGGCGACCTCGGCGGCCGCGAGCGCGCAGAAGCCGAGCGCCATCGCGACCATGCCGGTGTCCACCACCCGCACCGGCACCGGGGACTCACGCGCCGCGACGACCGCCGCGTCGTACGTGCCGGACAGTTCGGCGGAGAGGTGGAGGGAGACGATGCCGGTGGCGCCGGACTCGGCGATCCTGCGATACGTCTCGGCGAAGAGTTGGGGGCTGGGGCGCGAGGTTGTGACGGAACGTCGCTTCTGCAATGCCTGGGCGAGAGAACGGGTCGAGATCTCGGTGCCCTCTTCGAGGGCCTGGTCGCCGAGGACGACGGTCAGGGGCACCGCGGTGATGCCATGGCGCTCCATCGTCCGCTGCGGCAGGTAGGCCGTGGAATCCGTGACGATCGCGACATGGCGGGACATGACCTGGAGGTTACCTGGCGTAGCCCCCGGACGGCAGCCCGGGCCCTCGCAGCCGGCCTGCCCTTGACCGAATCAAATACCCCGTCAGGCGGCACGGAACCCGGGCCGTCTTCGGGTGCCGAACCGGGGCCCCCGAGCGCGGGAACCGCGCACCGGCCTCAGGTGGTGCTCTCGGGGCGCGGCTTCTTCTGCCACGGGTAGGTGGGGCGCGGTCCCGGTGGGGTGATGGCGGGTGGGGCCGGCTCCTGCGCGGTGCGGTCGCCGGGGGTCTCCGGCCAGGTCTGTCCCGCCGCCGAGCCGGCGGCGGCAGGCGCCTCGGGCCATGGGGGCGGCGGCGTCCGGGCGGAGGAGTCCGACGTCGTCCAGTGCCGCAGGGCACCGGCCTCGACGTCGATCTGGGCACTCAGGGAGTCGAGGTCGTCGTCCGCGAAGCGGCGGGCTCGGTCGCGGGCCGCCCAGCGCAGTGCGTCCGCCGATCCCGTGACGCGCTCGATGCGCTCTCGCAGTGAGGGCAGTCGCGCGGCGAGCGTCGCCCGGTCTGGTTCGGACTCCAGGCGCTTGAGTTCGCTGTCCAGTTCCTGTCCGTGCCCGCTGAGCCGCTGGAACAGGGCGAGGGACTCCTTGAGGGACTCGTCCTCGGTGACGCCCGCGTGCAGCGCGTCCTGGGTGGCCCGCATCGACGTGCGCAGCTTGAGCCGCAACTGGGCGATCTCACCGGCCGGTCCGAACTGGGCGAAGGACTTGGCCCGCAGGGTGTGGTCCTCGACGGTGCGGCGGGCCTGGTCGATGGTGCGGTCGACGCCCCGCTTGGCGGCGCCGATCACTTTGACGGTGGCGTAGGCGCCGAGCACCAGGAAGAGCACGAAGAGCAGGGCGACGACTGTGATCACTGCTTCCACCAGCTCCTCCTCGGGCCTGCCACGACACGTCCGGCGCCGCACATCGCACGCCGCACTTCAAACGGTAAACGAGACGGGCAGGTCCGGAGTTCCACTAGAACCCCGAACCTGCCCGCACGAAACCCTTAGGGGGAGGAGGTGCCTCAGGCCGGAACGATGTTCACCAGCTTCGGCGCCCGCACGATGACCTTGCGGATGCCGGCCCCGCCCAGCGCCTTCACGACGCCCTCGTCGGCCAGCGCCACCTTCTCCAGCTCCTCGTCGGAGATGGCCGGGGACACCTCCAGGCGCGCCTTGACCTTGCCCTTGATCTGCACGACGCAGGTCACGCTCTCGTCCACGACGTACGCCGGGTCGGCGACCGGCAGGTCCTGGTGGACGACCGAGTCGGTGTGACCCAGCCGGCGCCACAGCTCCTCGGCGATGTGCGGGGCCAGGGGGGCGACCAGCAGCACCAGGGGCTCGGCGACGGAGCGCGGCACCGCTCCGGCCCGTCGCCCGCCATCACCCTCAACCGAGGGGCCTGCGGCCCCGCCGCTCCCATACGTCTTGGTCAGGTGGTTGTTCAGCTCGGTGATCTTGGCGATGGCGGTGTTGAAGCGCAGGCCCTCCAGGTCCTGGCGCACCCCGTCGATCGCCTTGTGCAGGGCCCGCAGGGTGTCCTCGTCGGGCTCGGCGTCGACGACGCTCACCTCGCCGGTGGTCTCGTCGACGACGTTGCGCCACAGCCGCTGCAGCAGGCGGTACTGCCCGACCACCGCACGGGTGTCCCACGGGCGCGAGACGTCCAGCGGGCCCATCGCCATCTCGTACAGGCGCAGGGTGTCGGCGCCGTACTCGGCGCAGATCTCGTCCGGAGTGACCGCGTTCTTCAGGGACTTGCCCATCTTGCCCAACAGGCGGCTGACCTTCTCGCCCTCGTAGAAGTAGGCGCCGTCGCGCTCCTCCACCTCGGCGGCCGGTACCGCGATGCCGCGGCTGTCGCGATAGACGAAGGCCTGGATCATGCCTTGGTTGAACAGCTTGTGGAACGGCTCCACGGAGGAGACGTGCCCCAGGTCGAACAGGACCTTGGACCAGAAGCGCGCGTACAGCAGGTGCAGTACGG
Source organism: Streptomyces sp. NPDC088157 (assembly GCF_044741545.1). Lineage (NCBI taxonomy): Bacteria > Bacillati > Actinomycetota > Actinomycetes > Kitasatosporales > Streptomycetaceae > Streptomyces > Streptomyces sp. NPDC088157. The sequence goes on along the minus strand of NZ_JBIUSU010000001.1, from coordinate 558,973 downwards.
CGTGCTCGGCACCGCCCACGTACAGGTCGACACCGCCATGCGGCTGACCCTCGCGGGGGCCCATCCAGTACTGCTCGATCTCGGGGTCGACCAGCTTCTCGCTGTTGTGCGGGTCCAGGTAGCGCAGCTCGTACCAGCAGGATCCGGCCCAGTTGGGCATGGTGTTGGTCTCGCGGCGGTACCTGCGCGGGCCGGTGCCGTCGCCCAGGTCCAGGGTGATGTTCACCCAGTCCTCGTTGCGCGACAGCGGCGTCTCCGGCGACGTGTTCGCGTCGTCCGGGTCGAAGGTGCGCGGCGAGTAGTCCTCGACCTCCGGCAGTTCCAGGGGCAGCATCGACTCGGGCAGCGCGTGGGCGACGCCGTCCTCGTCGTAGACGATCGGGAAGGGCTCGCCCCAGTAGCGCTGGCGGCTGAACAGCCAGTCGCGCAGACGGAAGTTGACGGTGCCCTCGCCGATGCCCTTGCGCTCCAGCCACTCCGTGATGCGGGCCTTGGCCTCGACGACGCCCAGGCCGTCCAGGGAGATCTCCTCGTTGGACGAGTCGATGATCTTCGCGTCGTAGGACCCGAAGGCGTTCTCCCAGGTCGACGTGTCGGTGCCGCGGTCGTCGGTCGGCTCGACGATGCAGCGGATGGGCAGCTCGAAGGCGCGCGCGAACTCGAAGTCGCGCTGGTCGCCCGCCGGGACAGCCATGATCGCGCCGGTGCCGTAGCCCATCAGGACGTAGTCGGCGATGAAGACGGGGACCTGCTCGCCGTTGACCGGGTTGGTCGCGTACACGCCGGTGAAGACGCCGGTCTTGTCCTTGGCCTCGGCCTGGCGCTCGACGTCGGACTTCGACGCGGCCTGCGCGCGGTACGCGGCGACGGCCTCCGCCGGGGTCGCGTGACCGCCGGTCCAGACGTCGTGCGTGCTTTCGGGCCAGGTGTCCGGGGTGAACTTGTCGACCAGCGGGTGCTCGGGCGCCAGCACCATGTAGGTCGCGCCGAACAGGGTGTCCGGGCGCGTGGTGAAGACCGTGATCCGCTCGCCGTCCACGGGGAAGTCGACCCGGGCGCCCTCGGAGCGGCCGATCCAGTTGCGCTGCTGCAGCTTGATGGCCTCGGGCCAGTCCAGGGCGTCCAGGTCGTCCAGCAGGCGGTCCGCGTAGGCGGTGATGCGCATGTTCCACTGGCGCAGCTTGGCCTTGAAGACGGGGAAGTTGCCACGCTCGGAGCGGCCGTCGGCGGTGACCTCCTCGTTGGCCAGCACGGTTCCCAGGCCCGGGCACCAGTTGACCGGGGCGTCGGAGGCGTAGGCCAGGCGGAACTCGCTCAGGACGTCGGCGCGCTCGGTGGCGGCCAGCTCGCCCCACGCGCGCGTGTGCCCCGGTACGGCGCGCTCACCGGACTCGAACTGGGCGATCAGTTCGGCGATCGGGCGGGCCTTGTCCGCGGCGGCGTCGTACCAGGAGTTGAAGATCTTCAGGAAGATCCACTGGGTCCACCTGTAGTACTCCGGGTCGATCGTGGCGAACGACCGGCGCTTGTCGTGACCCAGGCCCAGTCGGCGCAGCTGGACCTTCATGTTGTCGATGTTGGCCTCGGTGGACACGCGCGGGTGCGTGCCGGTCTGTACCGCGTACTGCTCGGCGGGCAGGCCGAAGGCGTCGAAGCCCAGGGTGTGCAGGACGTTGTGGCCGGTCATGCGCTGGAAGCGGGCGAAGACGTCGGTCGCGATGTAACCCAGCGGGTGGCCGACGTGCAGTCCCGCACCGGAGGGGTACGGGAACATGTCCATGATGAACTTCTTGGGCCGGGCCACCAGCTCGGGGTCACCGGCCAGGTCGCCCTTCGGGTTCGGTGCGGCGTACGTACCCTCGGCGTCCCAGAAGTCCTGCCAGCGTGCCTCGATCTCGGCGGCCATGGCAGCCGTGTAGCGGTGCGGCGCGGCCTCCGCCGGTGCAGCGGCGGCAGCGGGGTTCGTCTCGCTCATGGTCCTCAAAGCTCCATCGATCGTCTCTGCCAGCGGGTTGTCGTCCAGGAAACGAAAAAACCCCTCGCACAGGAGGGGACGCCGCGCCGATTCCGAACCGTCCGTTCACCGGCGGTCGGGACTGATCAGCGCGGCTCGCTAAGCAGAAGGCGTACAGCACGCATGGCGTTAGGGTACCGCAGGCCTTGAGCACGCCGCGACGCGCTTACGTATGCATGGTCGCGACAACGTTGCTGCGATGCTGAAGGGCGGCCCGGAACTGAACCAAGGTCAAGTGTTACTTCGCGTAACAGTAGCTAAGGGACATCACACCAGCCACATTGTCGTTTGATAACAGCGCAATAACTCAAACCTCGTACCCATCGGTATGGAGCCACTTAGAGTTCGGCAGCGGGACCGCTTTCCCGAAACTGCTCGGAGTTGCCCCCATGAACCCTCGTTCTAGTAACAGCTCGCTCCCCAAGCCCGGCCGGTCGGTCTATGGGATGGCGACGGCTGTCGTCCTGGTCCTCATACCTGTGGTCGTGCTGGTCGGCGGCGACCAGTTCCAGGCATTCCTCAACTTCGGTGCGGGTGTCCTGTCGCTGGTATGCCTCACCTGCTCGGTCATCTGGGGCCTCGTCGCCCAGGACCGGCTCATCCTCAACACACGCCAGCGCATCCTCGCGCAGGGCGTGCACCGTGTGACCGCCGTCGGCTCCATCGCGTTCCTCGTGGTGCACATCACGGTCAAGCTGGCGCTGGAACACACCGTCCTGATCGCCGCGCTGATCCCGTTCAGCCTGGGTATCAAGGGCAGCGCAGGACTCATCGGCCTCGGCTCCCTGGCCGCCCTGCTCATGATCTTCGTCGGCATCACCGGCGCGCTGCGCAACCAGTTCGCCGCGCCGGCCGAGGTCGCCGCCCGCTGGCGCGCGATGCACATGCTGGCGTACCCGGCCCTGTGCGCGGCCCTGATCCACGGCCTGTTCGCAGGGCGCGCGGCGAAGCCGTTCTTCGTGGTCTCGTACGAGCTGTGCCTGGCCGGGGTCATGGCCGCCCTCGCGCTGCGCGCCGCTCCGCGCCCCTTCAAGCGCAAGGTCGCCGACCGGATCACCACCCTCCTGGGCACGCAGGACCGCTTCGCCATGGACGGCCTCGAAGCGTCACGCGCGCGCGTGGCGGAGACCGGATCGTCGGCACTGCCCGGCTACGAGGGCCGCTCGGGCCGTTCACCGCTGACGGACACGATGGGCTCCACCCGCATGTCGCCCCAGTCGTCACCGCAGTACGACACGCCCGCACCCACCCCGGAGCCCGCGAACGGCTTCGCGGCCGCCTATCGCGCCGTCAACACACCGCAGCGAGGACAGCAGCAGCCCTACGCGGCCGACCAGACGGCGCGGATGAACCTGCCGTTCGACGTACAGGCCACCGAGGCCATCCCACGGGTCGACAACGGCGGCAGCACATCGGGCAGCTGGCCGATCCCGTCCCCGCCTCCGGTCGGCGAGGCGCCCCCGTCGGCCTACGACCCGCTGCAGGACACGGGATTCAACATCCCTGTCTACGACAACTCAGGCACTCCCGGGTACGGCGGACGTGATGTGTACAACACCGGTGAGACGAACCCCGCTTACGGCACGTACAACCAGAACGACACGTACAACAGCGGTCCCGCCAGTGAACCATCGCCCGGCGCGTCCTTCGACGCACCGGGTTCGGGCGAACCTTGGAACACGCCTTCCGGAGGCTATAGGTGAACGAGGCCCTGCCCGACGTCCCAGAAGTCCGCGTGGTCGGCCTTCCACAGCTCACCTCGGGCTTCGACCTTGTCGAGAGACTCGACCTGCCCATGCACCTGAAGGTGCACGGGCCGCTCGAACCCCTGGGCGGAGAGGCGCTAGCGAAGCTCTCCGAGAACATCAACCTGAAGGGCCGCGGCGGCGCGGGCTTCCCCTTCCACAAGAAGCTGCGCTCGGTCGCCGAGGCGGCGATCAAGCGCGGAGTACGACCGGTCGTCGTCGTCAACGGCAGTGAGGACGAACCGGCCTGCCGCAAGGACACGGTGCTCATCAACCGTGCCCCGCACCTCATCCTGGACGGCGCGCTGCTGGTCGCGGAGGCGCTGGGTGCCCGCACGCTCGTGGTGGGGGTCACCCGCGAATCGACCCAGCGCTCCATGGAGGCCGCGCTCGCCGAGCGCGGCCTCAGCAACGGCCGTAGATCCGCGCTGAAGGCTTCCGTCCAACGCAACCCGATCCGCATGGTGACCGGCGCCGCCGCGTCCTTGATCCGCTCCATCGACGGCGGCCCGCCGATCCCGCCCGGCCGCAAGGTCAGCGCCTCGCAGAACGGCGTCGGCGGCGCGCCGACCCTGCTGTCCAACGCCGAGACGTTCGCCCAGCTGGCCATCGCCGCCCGCATCGGCCCGGAGCGCTACGGCAACACCGGCCTGTACGACGAGCCGGGCACCGTCATGCTGACGGTCTCCGGCGCGGTCGCCCGCCCGATGGTGATCGAGGTCCCCACGGGCGTGCCGCTGCGCTACGTCCTGCAGCTCGCCGGCGCTCCACCGGTGCCCCAGGGCGTGCTGACCGGCGGCTACCACGGCAAGTGGATCGACGCGGCGACGGTCAACGAGGCGATCGTCTCCCGCAACTCGCTCGACGCGGTGGGCGGGGCGCTCGGCGCCGGCGCGATCCTGCCGATCAGCCAGGACACGTGCCCCCTGGGCGAGTCCCTGCGCGTGGCCCAGTGGCTGGCCGACGAGAGCGCGGGACAGTGCGGTCCCTGCTACCTCGGTCTGCCGGCCGCCGCGCGCGGCATGGAGGACATCATCAACGGCGGCGGCCCGGCCGCCCTGGAAGCGCTCAAGCAGGTCGCCAAGAACGTCAAGCGGCGCGGTGCGTGCTCGCACCCGGACGGCTCCGCGATGTTCCTGGAGTCGACCATCAAGGCGTTCACCGACGACCTGGCCGCGCATGTCCTCGGCAACGGGTGCGGACGCCCCGTGGAGGGCGTTCTGCCGCTCTTCGAGGCCGGCATGGCCCCGGCGGCCATCACGAGCGGCAACCCGCCTGAGGACAGCGGCTCGAGCCGTCAGAAGATCTTCGTCGACTGGACGCTGTGCCGCGGGCACGGCCTGTGCGCCGACATCCTCCCGGAGGTCTTCCAGCTCGGCGCCGACGGCTTTCCGACGGTGGCACAGGCGAAGGTGCCGCAGAACGCGGAGGCGAAGGCGCTGCGCGCGGTACGCCGCTGCCCGGCACTGGCCCTGCGCATCGAGGAGGACACCCGCGCGCAGGCACCCGCCCGCAACCTCCCGGTCCTCTCCCAGGGCCGCGGACGCCGCGCTCTCGGCCGCTGAGCGGTACGCCGACAGCAGGACGAGAAGGGGCCGCCCGAGAACAGGCGGCCCCGACACGGCGATGCTGACGCGATGTCCGAAGAAGGAATGTCGAACGCAAAAAGATCCCGCCGGATCGCATTCGATCCGGCGGGATCTGTTGTGGAGCTAAGGAGAATTGAACTCCTGACCTCCTGCATGCCATGCAGGCGCTCTACCAACTGAGCTATAGCCCCTTGTGGTCGGCGGCCAAGCCGCGTATCGACCGTGTCGCCCGGTTTCCCCGGCGGCGACGCCAACATTACCGGCCCGGAGGGTGGACCACCAAATCGTTTCCGCCCTGTCCGGTTTCAACCGATATGAGAGTTCAATCGGGATGACGTCGAGCTGGTGCGGACCGGGATGGGGATCGGGATCGGAATGGGGATCAAGCCGTGACGAACGAATAGAACCGCTTGAGTGTGCAGTGCTCCTCGAGGAGCCGCCCGTAGATCGGCTCGCCCTCCAGCTCACGGTACGTCTCGATCGGGTCGCCCTTTATGATCAGCGCCCGCGCGCATTCCTCGCACCAGTATTGGTAGTCGGGGTTGACCGGCTCCATGTCGCGGACGATCGGGGTGCCGCTGCCGCACCAGTCGCACTTCCGCCTGTGTGCACCCATCGATCAGCTCCAGCTGTGGCCGCAGGCCGTGCACACGTAGGAAACTCCGCCGTTGTCACCAAGAACCTGGGCCACATGACCGGAACCACAGGAGGGGCAGCTGAGCCGGGTGGCCTTGTCCGGTGTCACCGCCGCATCGGAGAGGTGACCGACCTCTCCGAGGATGCTCGCAGGCATCGCTACTCCCTCCCGTCGGGCCGCGCTCCCTTCCGGCCGTTTGATTCTGCCACGGCCGGGCCAATACGGTCAGCGACGCCTCAGTACCAGTCCGGACACGGCACCCAGGGCTGCTGTCGTAGCGAGCGCGAACATGCATGTGAGAAGCGCTTCCGAAGAGGTATACGCCTCCCGGGCCCCAAGTGACTCAAGCCGGTTGAAGAACAGTGTGCCGAAGACCGCGACCCCGATCAGCTGCCCGAGCTGGGTGACCGTGGCGAGCAGCCCGCTGGCGTCCGCGGCGTCCTCGGGCCGCACCGTCGCCAACGCTCCGGTGAGCGTCGGGCTGAAGGCAAGGGCGAGCCCGACTCCCACGCCGGCGTACGCCGCGAACAGCCACGCGCCCCCGTGGTCACCGCCCCTGAAGGCCAGCCCCACCCCCAGCACGGACAGCGCGGTGAGCGTGAACCCGGCGGGAGCCAGGCGCCGTTGCCAGGAGGCGGGCCACCTGCGCCAGGTCAGCCCGACCGCCCCGAAGACCACCGCGGTCGGCGCGAAGGTGAGGCCGGCGTGCAGAGCGCTGTATCCGAGTCCGCCCTGAACATGCAGGGTCAGCACGAACAGGAAGCCCCCGTTGACCGCCATGACGGCCATGACCCGCAGGACGGCGAGACCCATCCCGGGGTGACGCAGCACACGGGGCGCGATCAGTGGGACGCCGCCGCGCCGGGCGAGCCGGGCCTCGTAACCACGGAACAGCACGAACGCCAGACCGCCGACGGTCAGCGACGCCCAGGACCACAGCGGCCAGTCCTTCTCCTGCCCGAGCACGAGCGGCACAGTGATCAGCGAGACGGCAGCGCCCAGAAGCACGAGACCAGGCCAGTCCATCCCGCGCGCCCTTTCCCGCGCCCCTGCACCGGTCACTTCCCGACGCACTCCCCCGCCACGCGGCAGGACGCGCGCGCCGACTGCCAGCAGCACCAGACCCACCGGCACGTTCACGAGGAACACCGGACGCCAGCCGGTGCCCAGCAGGTCGGCGGCGACCAGGACACCGCCCACCACCTGTCCGGCCGCCGCGCCGACGGCGAGGACCGCGGCGTAGGCGCCCAGCGCCCGGACCCGGGCCTCACCGGTGAACGTGCGCTGGATCAGGCTGAGCACCTGCGGGATCATCACCGCCGACCCGGCGCCCTGCACCAGCCGGAACACGATCAGTTCCGTGCTGCCCCGAGCCAGCCCGCAGGCCAGCGAGGCCGCCGTGAAGAGGGCGAGCCCGACCAGGTGGACCCGGCCGTGCCCGAACCGGTCGCCGAGACGCGCACCGGTGATCAGCAGCACGGAGTACGTGATGGCGTAACCGGCGACGACCAGTTGGAGCTCCGCGCCGGAGGCGTGCAGGCCGGAACCGATCGTGGGGGCCGCGACGTTCACGATGAAGACGTCGAGCAGTGCCATGAACTGGGCCGCGAGCAGGACCGCAAGCAGCCGCCGGGACCGATTGTCAGTGCCAGGGTCTTTACTGGCAGCAGGACTTGAACCGGGTGGAACGGGCGCGGGGACCGGGCTCGTCCGGGGTGTCGTCGTCATGTGGTCGAGCGTGACGGGGATCCGGTACGGGTGCCGAGAGCCCGCCGATGCTGGTACTGACGGCACCTGGCAGGAGACGGACGGGGGAAGGACGATGGGGGGCGTGACGATGGGGGGCGTGACGATGGGGCGACCAGGCACGGAGACAAGGGCAGAGACGGCAGCAGGCCCAGGGGGCAAAACAGGGGCGGGAGCCAGGACAGGGGCTGGGGCACCGGCACGGGCACGGGTCGGCACGGGGACAGCCCGGAAGCCGCGGTCGGGGGCGGCGCATCGGCGCCGGCCCGAGCTGGCCGCCTTCCTGCGGAGCAGGCGGGCCCGGGTCACACCGGGTGACGTCGGTATGCCGCCCGGGCTGCGGCGCCGCACACCGGGACTGCGGCGCGAGGAGGTCGCCCAGCTCTCGGGCGTGGGCGTGACCTGGTACACCTGGCTGGAACAGGGACGGCCGATCAACGCCTCCGCGCAGGTCCTGGACGCCGTGGCGCGCACGCTGAGACTCGACCCGCCGGAGCGGGAGCATCTGTACCACCTGGCGGAGGTGCCCTACGCGCCCGTGCCGGAAGCGCTGGTGCAGAGCGTGGGCCCGGAGATCCAGGGCATCATCGACGCCCTGGCGCCCCGACCGGCGGTGGTCTACAACTCGCGCTACGACATCCTCGCCATGAACACCGTCTATCACGACCTGTTCGTCACGCCCGTGGAGGCGTGTGCCCCGGGGCCGAACAACGCGCTGTGGCGGCTGTTCACGGTCCGGGAGCAGGACAGCCCGCTGTTGTTCCGGGACAAGGAGCTGCCGGTGATGGTGGCGACCCTGCGGGCGTCGTACGGGCTGCACGCCGGTGAGCCCGGCTGGGAGGACTTCATACGCCGGCTGTCGCGGGCGAGCCCGCTGTTCGAACGGCTGTGGGAGTCCGGTGACGTGGCGGAGCCCGGCCGCCGGGTGAAGGTCTTCCGGCACGAGGCGGTGGGCGAATTGCGGATGACGTCGATGTCGCTGTCGATCAACGGGATGCCGGAGTGCCGGATCGTCGTCTACACGCCGAACGACGAGGAGACGGCGCGGCGCACGGCCGCACTGCGGAACGGGGCGACAAAAAATCCCGCCCTCTGAAGGGCGGGATCTTCGTGAACCCAGCTCAACCGATCTTTGACAACTCAACAGAGTGTCGACCGGCTGACGAGGTGATCTGTGGAGCTAAGGAGAATTGAACTCCTGACCTCCTGCATGCCATGCAGGCGCTCTACCAACTGAGCTATAGCCCCTTGCGTTCTTCCCGCTCGGCGGGCGAACAAGAAGAACTTTAGCCTGCGACCTGCCGGAAAGTGAAATCCGGGTCCGGCGGCCGCACGGGCTCAGTCGTCGTCGCCGAGCACCGGTTCGGGCAGGGTGCCGGCGTTGTGCTCGAGCAGGCGCCAGCCTCGAGCGCCCTCACCGAGGACCGACCAGCAGCAGTTGGAGAGACCACCGAGGCTTTCCCAGTTGTGGGCGTCCAGGCCGAGGAGACGGCCGATGGTGGTACGGATGGTGCCGCCGTGACTGACCACGACGAGCGTTCCGTCCTCGGGCAGCTTCTCCGCGTGCCGCAGCACCACGGGGGCGGCACGGTCGGCGACCTCGGTCTCCAGCTCACCGCCGCCTCGGCGGACCGGTTCACCGCGCTTCCAGGCGGCGTACTCCTCGCCGTGGCGGGCGATGATCTCCTCATGGGTCAGCCCCTGCCAGAGGCCCGCGTACGTCTCCCGCAGGGCCTCGTCGTGGGTGACCTCGAGGCCGGTGAGGGCGACGAGCTCGGCCGCCGTGTTCGCGGCCCGCGACAGGTCCGAGGAGACGATCGCGTCGGGCTCGAGGGAGGCGAGCAGCCGGGCGGCTCGGCGGGCCTGGGCCACGCCGGTCTCGGTCAGCTGCACGTCCGTCGTGCCCTGGAAGCGACGCTCCACGTTCCACGCGGTCTGGCCGTGCCGCCACAGAATGACGCGGCGGCCACGGCCGGGCCTGCGGTCGGCGGCGGGCTCGGCGGAAGCACTCACCGCAGTTCCTCGAATCCGGCGGCGTCGTCCTCCTCGGCCTGCAGCTTGGCGTGCTCCTGGGCCTTGCCGCGGGTCGCCTTGGCGTCGGCGGGCAGCTCCAGCTCGGGGCAGTCCTTCCACAGGCGCTCCAGAGCGTAGAAGACACGCTCCTCGCTGTGCTGGACGTGGACGACGATGTCGACGTAGTCGAGCAGGATCCAGCGGGCGTCGCGGTCGCCTTCGCGGCGTACGGGCTTGGTCCCGAGCTCCTTCTGGAGGCGCTCCTCGATCTCGTCGACGATCGACTTGACCTGGCGGTCGTTGGGCGCGGAGGCCAGCAGGAAGGCGTCCGTGATCGACAGCACGTCGCTGACGTCGTAGGCGATGATGTCGTGCGCGAGCTTGTCGGCAGCCGCCTGGGCGGCGGTCTGGATGAGCTCGATGGAGCGGTCGGTGGCGGTCACTACGTGGCTTTCCGTCGGCGGACACTTGTCCTCAAGGGTCTCACGGACCGCCGACGCCACCCCACGTATGAAGAGATCACCCTCGCGGGGGCCGCTCGGGTCCGGCCCCCGCGCGTGCCCTCAGCCGGCCGACCCGGGCGAGGAGGGCTTGTAGTCCTCGCCCAGGACGACCGCGACGTCGGCGTTCGCGGAGACCGTGCCCTTCTTCACCGCGTCGTCGTCCAGCCCCAGGGTCTTGGCGACCTCGACGGCGTTCTCCTTGTCGGCGGCGTCCGCGTAGAGCACCTGGGAGGTGGCCTTCGCGTTCGACGGGGTGGCGGCCTCCAGGAAGGTGAAGCCACCGTTGAGGAGCACCACGCGCGCGTCCTCGGTGTTGGCCTTGGTGCCGCTGGCGTTCTGGACGGAGACGCTGACGGCCGCGTCCTTCTCGGGGCTCTTCGCGGCGCCGCCGAGGACGTCCTTGACGACGCTCGCGCTGGCCTCCGCGTTGAGGGTGCCGTCGGTCTGGACGGGCAGCAGGGCGGTCTTGTAGTCGCCGCCCTTGGCCAGGTCGGCGAGCTTGGCCAGGAAGCTGCCGAGGTCCTTGTCGGTCAGCGAGGGGTCGAGGATCTGCGCCAGGGTCTGGACGGTGACGGTGGCGCCCTGCGCGTCGGACGACACCTTGCGCAGCACACCCTGCATGACCTGGCCGAAGCGCTCCAGCTGGGCGTTCTGGGCCTCGCCCGCGGCACGGTAGGTGGCGTAGGCGACGGCCATCTTGCCGCTGAGCGTCTGGTTCGCCCCCTTGCCGACCAGCGGTGCCGCGCCCTTCTTCGCGCCCGGGTCGGGCACGGCGGCGTCGGTGTCGACCTCGATGTTGCCGACGAGGTCGACGAGGTTCTGCAGGTAGGGCGTGTCGAGCCGCCAGGTGCCCTCGATGTCGGTGCCGAGGACGGTGTCCAGCGCGTCACGCGTGCCGGCCGAGCCGTCGTCGTCGACGGACTTCGCGAGGGTCGTCGTGGTGCCGTCGTCGTCCGTGACGACGAGGGAGTTGGGCAGCAGGACCGTGGCAGCCTGCTTGGTGGTGGTGTTGTCGACGAGCAGCGCCGTGGAGGTGCCGCCGCCGGCGGTGTTGTGCAGGTGGACGACGACCACGTCACGCTTCTGCGCGGCGGTGGCGGTCGTGGTGCCGGTACCGGAGTGCGAGGAGGACGACAGGCCGGGCAGCTTCCCGGCGTACCAGAGGTAGCCCACGCCACCGACCGCGACCAGCGCGAGGACCACGACGAGGGCGACCACACGGCTGCGGGCGCGGCGTTTGGCCTCCTCACGGCGCTCGGTGCGGTTCTCGGTGAAGTTCAGCCAGTCGATGACGTCCTCGGAGTCGCCGTCGGGCTCCTCCACGAACGCGAACTGCTCGGTCTCGTAGTCCGGTTGGGGCCGTGCGGAAGTCTCGGACGCGCCGCGCCCGTCCGTCGCCGCGTCGGTCTGCCCGTCGACGTCGGCCTCCGCCTCGGTCTCGACCGGACCGCCTTGCTGCGGGATGTAGGCGGTCTGCTCGGCGACGCGGGGCTGTTCGGTCCGGGGCTGCTGTCCGCTGGTGGCGGTCTGTCCGTAGGGGTCGTACGGGGCCTGCGTCGCGGTGCCGTAGGGGTCGTAGCCGACGGGGGCCTGCCGGCCCGTGTCGTACGGGTCGTAGCCGGGCGTGGGCGGCTGCTGACCGGTGTCGTACGGGTCGTAAGCGGGCGTGGGCGGCTGCTGACCGGTGTCGTACGGGTCGTAGGCGGGCGTCTGCTGTCCGCCCGTGGCGTAGGAGTCGTAGCCGTACCCCTGTTGCCCCTGGGGCTGCTGCGTCGGCCGGCCCTGCTGCCCGTACGGGTCGTAGGGCTGCTGCGGCACCTGCTGAGGCGGGACCTGTCGGTAGACGGGCTGCCCGAACTCGTCGTAGCCGACGAGTTCGTACTGGTCGGCCCCGTACCCCGCGTCGTATCGGTCGTTCACCGGTACCCCTCTCGGCTCACTGGCCGCGGTACAGCTCGCGCTTGTCGATGTAGCGCACGACTCCGTCCGGCACCAGATACCAGACGGGGTCGCCCTTGGCGACTCTCGCACGGCAGTCTGTGGAGGAGATGGCGAGCGCGGGCACCTCGACGAGCGAGACACCGCCTTCGGGCAGACCGGGGTCCGTGAGGTTGTGCCCCGGCCGGGTGACGCCGATGAAGTGCGAGAGGGAGAACAGTTCCTCGCTGTCCCGCCAGGTCAGGATCTGGCCCAGGGCGTCGGCGCCGGTGATGAAGAACAGGTCGCTCTCGGGGTTGAGGGCTCGCAGGTCGCGCAGCGTGTCCACGGTGTAGGTGGGACCGCCGCGGTCGATGTCGATACGGCTCACCGAGAACTGCGGGTTCTCGGCGGTCGCGATGACCGTCATCAGGTAGCGGTCCTCGGCCGGGGAGACGCTGCGGTGGGTCTTCTGCCACGGCTGGCCGGTCGGGACGAACACGACCTCGTCCAGGCGGAACTGCGCGGCGACCTCACTGGCCGCCACGAGGTGTCCGTGGTGGATCGGATCGAATGTCCCGCCCATGACGCCGAGGCGTCGCCTGCCCGGGTTCGACGGGCCGGTAGGCATGTCCTGCTCTCCCATGCGTGCAGACCCTACCGGCCCGGTCCCGGGGCCCCGGCCGGCGGATGCCCGGAGCGCCCCGCTATGCCGGACTGCCCGTCGGTGAACACGTCGTGGCTCAGCGGTCGCGGTTGAAGCGGGTGGTGATCCACAGCAGGAGCAGCAGGATGAGGAACGCGCTGCCGCCGGTGACCAACGGGCTGAGACTCTCGTGGTTGCCACCGTGCTCCTCGCCCTCGGCGGCGAGGGTGACCAGCTGGGCAGCTGCGCTGTGAAGGCTCATCTTCGGCAGGACCTATCCGATGAAGGTCCCCCCGCTCGAGCGAAGTCGAGAGTGGGGGAGGGCGGGATAAAGACGTCGGCCCATCGTAAGCGGGCGTCCGGGCGGCGATCACGCCGACTCCGCCATTGGGAACCTTCCCGGCGCCTCAGTCGTCCTTCCGTTTGTAGCCCCGCAGCAGGAACCACGCGGTGAGCACACAGCCCAGAATCATCACGACCAGTACGACGCGGAGCAGATTCCCCGCCCCCTGCTGCTGAGCGGCGCCGACGGCTTCGGTGAGCCAGGCGGCTGCGGGGTGGTGCTCCATGGTGCGGGACTCCTTCGGTGTAGTGCCCGTCCACGGTAACTCCGCCTAGGCTGGGCTCTGCTTCGGGGGGCGCAAAGGGCCGCACAAGGGTCCGTAAAGGGTCAGGCAGAGGCCACACAGCAGGTAGCGGCCACACAGACGCACATGGGGGAAGACATGTCCGACGACGGCCACCAGCACAACGGCACCGGCCGGGAGAACTCGCCGAGCAGGCAGCGCAGGCGCTTCCCCGGCATCTCCTCGCGTGCGTACGAGCACCCGGCCGACCGCTCCGCCCTGGTGGCGCTGCGCAAGCTGAGCGGCTTCGACACCGTGTTCAAGGCGCTCAGCGGGCTGTTGCCCGAGCGCAGCCTCAGGTTGCTGTTCCTGTCCGACTCGGTCCGGGTCTCCGACCAGCAGTTCACGCACCTCAACGACATGCTGCGGGACGCCTGTTACATCCTGGACCTGGAGAAGGTCCCGCCGATGTACGTCACCCAGGACCCGCAGCCCAACGCGATGTGCATCGGTCTGGACGAGCCGATCATCGTCGTCACCACCGGACTCGTCGAACTGCTCGACGAGGAGGAGATGCGCGCGGTCGTCGGCCACGAGGTGGGTCACGCCCTGTCCGGGCACGCCGTGTACCGCACGATCCTGCTCTTCCTGACGAACCTGGCGATCCGGGTCGCCTGGATCCCGCTGGGCAACCTCGCGATCATGGCGATCGTCACGGCGCTGCGCGAGTGGTTCCGCAAGTCGGAGCTGTCCGCCGACCGCGCGGGCCTCCTGGTCGGCCAGGATCTGAAGGCCTCGATGCGCGGCCTGATGAAGATCGCCGGTGGCAACCACCTGCACGAGATGAACGTGGACGCGTTCCTGAAGCAGGCCGAGGAGTACGAGGCGGGCGGCGACCTGCGCGACTCCGTGCTGAAGATCCTCAACGTGATGCCGCGCACGCACCCCTTCACCACCGTGCGCGCCGCCGAGCTGAAGAAGTGGGCCGAGTCCCGCGACCACCAGCGGATCATGGACGGCCACTACCCGCGGCGCGCCGAGGACAAGGACACCTCGGTGACGGACTCCTTCCGGGAGTCCGCCGCCCACTACGCGACCAGCGTCAAGGGTTCCAAGGACCCGCTGATGAAGCTGGTCAGCGACCTCGCGGGCGGGGCCGGCGACCTGGGCGGACGGGTGCGGCGCGGCTTCGGCGGGTTCACGGGTTCGGCTCCGGCGGAGGACCAGCCGCCGAGAAACGGCTCGGACGCCTCCGACGGACCGACGGACACACCTCCGCCCGCCAAGGACTGAGCCGAAGCCACGCCCCGCACACCCTCGGCTTCATACCCTCGGCTGTGCGCTCGTCGCGAGCGATCCGCACAGGGCCGCCACACCGCCCGTCGCGTAGGGGTCCGTGCCGGCCGGGCCGCCCGCTTTCGCGGTCCGGCCGGCGAGCAGGGGGCGCAGATGGTTCGTGGAGTCCTCGGCGCAGGACAGCGGGCCGGCCTGGACATAGGACACGATCAGCCGGACCTGATGGGTGCGCAGGTCGGTGCGGTCGAAGCGGAAGTGCAGCTCACGGCGGACGGTGAAGAGGGAGGCCTGGGTGTCCGCGCCCGCGCCGGTCGGCCGCAGCGCGTACACGAAGGTGTGGTCGGCGGTCACCTCGAGGGTCGAGGAGTCGGTCTCGGCGGCCTGGAGTGTGCCCTGGACGCGGATCTTGTCGTCGGCCAGCTGAGCCTGGGCGGGGTCGAAGCGGACCAGCCAGCCCGTCGGCGCGTGCCTGCCGTCGGCGGCCGGGTGGCTGAAGCTCTCGTCGAACTGGTCGAGCTGGTCGGCCGCGATCAGGGTCCGCACGGGCCGCACCTGCTGCCGGGTGAGCACCTCCGGGTAGAGGGAGGAGTGCACGATGTACTCCCTGGCCGTGGTCAGGGCGGTGACGACCTGGCTGTCGGAGAAGTGCGCGGTACGCCGGGAGGCGGGCAGCGGGATGCCCTGGGCGCCGATGCGGAACTGCGCGGCGGGACTGTGCGCGAACAGCGACTCGGGGTCGGCCGCCCCGGGCACGACGCCCTGGGGGGAGAGTGGGATGACGGTCATCCGCAGGGGCTCGACGGACCGACGCATCTCGGAACTCTCGTAGGGGTTGCGTACGCCCATGTAGACGGCGGTGCCGAAGGCCACGGCGATGAGCAGCACCAGGATCAGCGCCTGCCGCGACAGGCCCCGGCGCAGCGGTGGCCTGCGGCGGACGGCGGGCGCGTGGTCGGCCATGCGCTCCTGTGCGGAGTACTCCTGGATGCGGGCAGCGCGGACGAACGATTCGTCGAAGACGACGGATCGGTACTCGTCCTCTCCACCTCCGGGAGTGCCCTCGGGTGTCTGCTCCGGTGGGTCTCCGGGCCCGGCCATACTTTGAGAGTAGGTCGCGCGGACCCCGGGTAAACGCCCCGCCGTACGGCAACTTCTGACATGCGTTCAGGGCGTGCGCGGTATCGCGGAGACAGGTGGCCGGGAGTGGTCGGCGGACGCCGACGGAGGCGGCACGCTGCCCTGTTCCAGACCGGTCGTGGCGGGCGGCGGCACCTGGTCGCGGCTGCCCGAGGACGAGCCCCGGTAGACCGCGGCGAAGGCCAGCGCGACCATGCCGACGCCCATCACGAGGGCGAGCATCCAGGCCACGGGGCGATGCCAGCGGACCTGCCTGCCGTACGCCCCGGGGTTGCCGTAGCGGCGTTCCCAGGCTTCGGGCAGGTCGGCGTCGTCCAGATCGTCCAGGTCCGGATCATGGCCGAAATCACCGGGTCCGTCGGGACCGTAGGCGTCGTCGTAGCGGTCGCCTCTGGCGCGGGCCCGGCGGGCCTCGCTCTCGGAGGCCTCGGCTCTCGCCTCCGCGGCGGCCAGGAGGCGTTCGACGGCGGTCGGCTCGTGCACCACGGCCGCCCTGACGAAGGCCTCGTCGAAGACCACGGAGGCGAACTCTTCGTCCGACACCCCGCGGTCGTGGTCGTCGTCGGGCTCCCAGCCGTCAGGGAACGGCATACCCCCCACGTCCTCCGGCACAGCTCCAGAGTAGACCTGGGGGGTCGATTTGGGCAGGCGGTAGCCGGATTCGTCCGCCGGATGAGACGGCTCTCACGGCTTCCGCAGGGCGCCTCAGCGCCGTACGTGCCCGTCGCCCGTGACGATGTACTTGGTGCTGGTCAGCTCCGGCAGGCCCATCGGGCCCCGGGCGTGCAGCTTCTGGGTGGAGATACCGATCTCCGCGCCGAAGCCGAACTGGCCGCCGTCGGTGAAGCGGGTGGAGGCGTTCACAGCCACCGTGGTGGAGTCGACCAACTGGGTGAAGCGGCGGGCGGCCTGCTGCGAGGTGGTGACGATGGCCTCGGTGTGGCCGGAGGTCCACAGCCGGATGTGCTCGACGGCCCGGTCCAGCGAGTCGACGACGGCGGCGGCGATGTCGTAGGAGAGGTACTCCGTCTCCCAGTCCTCGGGCGTGGCCTCGACCACGGTCGCCTTGGAGTCCTCGGCGTACGCCAGCACGCGTTCGTCGGCGTGCACGGTCACGCCCGCCTCCGCGAGGGCGTCGAGGGCGCGCGGCAGGAACCGGGGGGCGATGTCCTGGTGGACCAGGAGGGTCTCGGCGGCGTTGCAGACGCTGACCCGGTGCGCCTTGGAGTTGATCAGGATGTCGATCGCCATGTCGAGGTCGGCGTGGGCGTCGACGTAGACGTGGCAGTTGCCGGTGCCGGTCTCGATGACCGGCACCGTGGACTCCGTGACGACGGTCCGGATGAGCGAGGCGCCGCCGCGCGGGATGAGGACGTCGACCAGGCCGCGGGCGCGCATCAGCTCGCGCACGCTGTCGCGGCCCTCGCCGGGTACCAGCTGAACGGCGTCGGCGGGCAGCCCGGCCCCGCCGACGGCGTCGCGGACCACCCTGACGAGGGCGGCGTTGGACTCGTAGGCGGAGGACGAGCCGCGCAGCAGGACCGCGTTGCCGGCCTTCAGGCAGAGGGCGGCGGCGTCCACGGTGACGTTCGGGCGGGCCTCGTAGATGATGCCGACGACGCCGAGCGGGACGCGGACCTGACGCAGGTCGATCCCGTTGGGGAGGGTGGAGCCGCGGACGACCTCGCCGACCGGGTCGGGCAGCGCGACGACGTCCCGGACGTCCGAGGCGATGGCCCGCACCCGCTCCGGGGTGAGGGTCAGCCGGTCGACGATCGACTCGCTGGTACCCGCCTCGCGGGCCTTGGCGATGTCCTTCGCGTTGGCCTCGACGATTTCGCTCGTACGGACCTCCAGCGCGTCCGCGATGGCGAGCAGCGCGTCGTCCTTGGCGGCCCGCGGCAGCGGCGCGAGGTCGGCGGCGGCCGCCTTGGCCCGGTAGGCGGCGCGGGTGACCGGGGACATGGAGTCGTACGGCGAGAGCGTGGTCATAAGGGAAGGGTAGTGCGCCGTGCGGGCCGGTCCACCGTTCGTTCCACACCCCGAGATGTGCCGGGTGCCGGTGCCCCGGGACACCCGTCGGACCGTCCGCCCGACCGGCCGTCGGACCATCGGCCGAGGCGCCTGCCGAACCGGCTGTCGGACCGCCCGCCGAAGCGCCTTACGGGGCGTCCTGGGGCCTGCCGGTGGCGGGGTCAGTACGGGTGGACGCCGACCGGGGTCGCCGGGGCCGGTCCGTAGCCCTCCGCGATGCGCTGGTGATAGGTCTGGCGGTCGATGACCTCCAGGCCGACGATCTCCCAGGGCGGCAGTCCGGCGGTCTGGCGGTGCTCACCCCACAGGCGCAGGGCGACGGCGGCCGCGTCATGCAGGTCGCGGGCCTCCTCCCAGTACCGGATCTCCGCGTGATCGCCCGCGTATCTGCTGGTCAGGAGGAAGGGATGGTCGTGGGCGAGCTGTTCGAGGGCCCGCCGGACCTCCTTCAGCGGGGCCTCCTCACCGGAGACGCTGAGGGTGACGTGCCACAGCCGAGGGACGTCCACGGGCTGCCCGCCCTTCGGCTCGGCGCCCTCCTGGGCCCGGTACCGGTCGCCGGCCGCCACGCTGGTCAGGGCCCGCTCCTCGCCCGGCGCACGCGAGGGCGCCTGACCCGTGGCGCGTGACGGCGCCGGACTGGCCGTCCGCGGTGGCGCCGAAGCGGTTTCGCCGGTACTCCCACGGGCCGCTGCCACCCCAGGGCGCACTCGTCTCACGACGGCCTCCTTTACGCAGCGCTCGTGCGGAATCTGTCCCTGGAACAAAGTTGAGCAGGCCGCACGGCTCCGCGGGGCGGTTTCACGGAACGTCCCCCACCGGTACGGACCGTTCGAGCGGGTTTACGGGTGCAGGATCACCAGGTCGTCCCGGTGGACGACCTCGCGCTCGTACTCCGCGCCCAGCTCCTTGGCCAGTTCCCTGGTCGACCGCCCGATCAGCTGGGGGATCTCCTTGGCGTCGAAGTTGACGAGACCGCGGGCCACCGCACGCCCCCGGGTGTCGCGCAGTTCGACGGGATCGCCCGCGCTGAACTCGCCCTCGACGGCGGCGATCCCGGCCGGCAGCAGTGAGGTGCGCCGCTCGACGACCGCGCGCACCGCCCCGTCGTCCAGCGTCAGCGAGCCCTGCGGGGTCGAGGCGTGCTGGAGCCACAGCAGCCGGTCGGCGGAGCGCTTGCCGGTGGGACGGAAGTAGGTGCCGGTGTCCCCGCCGGTGAAGGCTTCGGCCGCGTGGACGGCGCTGGTGAGGACCACGGGGATGCCGGCGGCGGCCGCGATCCGGGCGGCCTCGACCTTGGTGACCATGCCGCCGGTGCCGACGCCGGCCTTGCCGGTGCTGCCGATCTCGACGTGCGCGAGGTCCCCGGGGCCCCGCACCTCGGCGATCCGTGAGGTGCCCGGCCTGCCGGGGTCGCCGTCGTACACGCCGTCGACGTCGGACAGCAGGATCAGCAGGTCCGCGTGGACGAGGTGGGCGACGAGGGCGGCGAGCCGGTCGTTGTCGCCGAACCGGATCTCGTCGGTGGCCACCGTGTCGTTCTCGTTGACGATCGGGAAGGCGCCCATCGCGAGCAGCTCGTCGAGGGTGCGGGAGGCGTTGCGGTGGTGGGCGCGCCGGCTCATGTCGTCGCTGGTCAGCAGCACCTGGCCGACGCGGACGCCGTAGCGGGCGAAGGAGGCGGTGTAGCGGGCCACGAGCAGGCCCTGGCCGACGCTCGCCGCGGCCTGCTGGCGGGCGAGGTCCCGGGGCCGGCGGCGCAGGCCCAGCGGGGCGAGACCGGCGGCGATGGCTCCGGACGAGACGAGAACGATCTCCTTCTCGCCACCGCTGCGGCTCTTGGCGAGGACGTCGACGAGTGCGTCGACCCGGTCGGCGTCCAGCCCGCCGGAGGCGGTGGTCAGCGACGAGGAGCCGACCTTGACGACGATCCTGCGGGCCTCGCTCACGGCCTGCCTTGCCCCTGCCACCTTGTTCTTCGCCCCTTGCGTAGGTCGACGGCTGCCCGCCTGGCAATCTACGCGAACGGGGGCGGAGGCCGCGCATGGGTTTCACTGCGCGGACAGGCGCAGCGCCGTAACCGTTTGCTCACAGTTTGCATACGGCAAAAAGGGTGTATCGGTTCCACATGAAATTCGAAGAGAACCCAAATTTATTTTGAAGTTTGTGTGACCTACAGTTCGCCCTGTGAAGCGCATACTCCTGCGATCGGGGAAGAGCCCCTTCGACGTCGTCCCGGTCGAGGAAGCCCTCCACCGCGACGTGATCGCCACCAACTCCGGCAACCTGATCTTCAGCGATGCCGCCCACAAGATCCTCACCACACCCGACACCGAGGTCGTCTCGAACGGCATGCGGACCGATGTGAACGCGGCGGCCCGCATCAACGAGGAGTACGACGCCTTCGTCGTGCCCCTCGCCAACGCCTTCCGGCCGACCTTCGAGCAGCCGCTCAAGCGGCTGACCAGGCTCATCGGGAAGCTGAAGATCCCGGTCGTGGTGATGGGCGTGGGCGCGCAGGCCCCCTTGGACCAGGACCCGACGCGGCTGAAGGCGATGGAGCCCACCGTGCGCGCCTTCTGCTCGGCGGTGCTGGAGCACAGCGCTTCCATCGGCGTGCGGGGCGAGTTCACCGAGAAGTACCTCACCGACATGGGCTTCCGGGACGTCGAGGTCATCGGCTGCCCGTCGATGTTCATGCACGGCGACCGGCTCACGGTGGAGAAGCGGGCGGCGGCGCTCACCGCGGACTCACGGATAGCGGTCAACGGTTCGCACACCGCGGTGCGCACCGGAGGCCTGCACCGCATCATCACCCGCACCCACGCGCACTACCCGAACCTGCGCTACATAGGCCAGAACCTCACCGACGCACGGCAGTTGCACTGGCGGGACGTGGACTCCCCGGCCGGCCGGATGACGCAGATGCCGACCCACCCCGACCACCCGATGTACCGGGAGGACAAGGTCCGGGTGTACATCGACCCGGTCACCTGGATCGACGACCTCAAGGAGTACGACTTCTCCTTCGGCGGGCGCATCCACGGCAACATCGCGGCACTGCTGGCGGGCACACCCGCGTCCGTGCTGGCCTTCGACTCGCGCACGCTGGAGCTGTGCCGCTACTTCGAGATACCGCACCGGCTGCTCAGCGAGGTGCCCGCGGACCTCGACCCGGCCGACCTGTACGAGGAGGCCGACTTCACCGGGCTCACCGGCAATCACAAGGAACGCTTCGACCGGTTCACCGCGTTCCTGGACAAGAACGGGCTGCCGAACACCTTCACCCACGGCGACGGCGGCGAGGCCTTCGAGAAGAAGCTGCGCTCACTGTCCTTCCCGGCGGGCGTGCGCCCCTGGAACGACACCGACCTCGCCTCGCTCGCCGGCCGGTTCGGCTGGCTCCAGCAGCGCATCACCGAACTGGACACCCACAACGCCCAGTTGCAGCGCGACCTGGCCAAGAACCGGTCCGGGGCGAGAGTCACCGCCAAGGCCTCCGCGGTCATTCCCGCACCGTCGATCTACCGCCGCGCGAAGCGCGTGGTGGGAGGCCCGCTGCGCCGCGCGTTGAAGCCGGGCAAGTAAGTAGGCCGCCGCGCGCTGAAGCCGGGCAAGTAGGCCGCCGGCCGCCGAAGCCGGCCGCCGAAGCCGGGTGCGGCGGCCGACGAGCCGCGCACACGCGTCTTCCAGGCCGCCGCGCCCCGCGCCCGCGTCCTCAGGCCGCGGCGGTGCCGCCCGGCCTCATCGTGCGCCGGCGCAGCCTGCGCAGCTTCCGGCGTACCTTGCGGGTGAAGCCGCGCAGGAGGGTCTCGGTCGGGGCGTTGCGCCAGCCCGGGAACTCCTTGGCCTCGCGGGGCTCGGCGAGGTAGACCCGGTCGGGTATGCCGGCCGTGCGGGAGCCGTAGTGCGGGTAGGCCAGGTAGAGCTGGGTGTTGCGCTTCTTCAGGACCGGAGTCGGCGTGGTCTTGGCCTTGATGAACTCGAGGACGTCCACGAGGAGTTCGGGGCGCCCGCGGGCCACCAGCTCCAGACGCAGCCGCTCGTGGACCCGGAGCCGTTGGGCGACGCCCTCGTTCCAGTACGCGTCCATCAGCGGCTTGGCCAGCTCCATCTTGGTGCGCCGGATCTCCTCGTCGTTCCTGAGGAAGACGGGCCCGAACTGCGGCAGCACGGTGACGAGGAAGGGGCGCACCATGAGCACGTCCCGCTTGGGGCCGGGCGGGACGAGACGCTCCAGCAGGCCCATCAGGGCGCGCGCGGAGTCGAAGCGCAGGGTGTAGCTCCCGCTCTTGGTCACATGCTTGCCGTCACTGCGGCCCACCAGGTAGTAGCAGGTGTAGTCGGCGACCACGGAGACGCCGTCGGCCCGCAGATAGGCCTCCATCGTGAACAGGGCGTCCTCGCCGGTCCACAGGGACTCGTCGAAGCGCATGCCGTGACGCTCGAGGAACTCCCGCCGGAACAGCTTCTGCGCGCTGAGGGTGAACTTGATGTTGGAGGAGTAGACGTCCGTGCGGTCGAGAGTCTTGCCCCACATCGACTTCGGCGGGTTGCGGTTGATGCCCTCGACCCGGCCGAGGACCACGTCCGTGCCGTTTCGGTCGGCGATGGCGACCATGCGCTCCAGGGCCTCGGCGCCGAGCCGGTCGTCGGCGTCGAGGAAGAAGACGTAGCGCCCGGCGGCCTTGGAGAGGCCGACGTTGCGCGGGCCGCTGGGGCCGCCGGAGTTCGCCTGGCGGATCACGGTGACGGACATGGGAGCCCGGGCGGCGAACTCCTCCAGGTACTCCCCGGTGCCGTCCTGTGAACCGTCGTCCACGGCGATGACCTCCAGGCGCCCCGCGTCCAGGGTCTGCGCCTCGACCGATGCCAGGCACTCGACCAGGTACGGCATCGCTTCGTACGCCCCGATGACCACCGTGACGTCAGGCTGCACAGCGGTCACTTTTCCCTCTCATCGCGCACCGATTCCCTCATATGAACACTTTGGATACCCGGTAGACGATGGATGAACGGGGTGGGTTGCTCGGGTTTCGGTACGTGTTGCACATCACAGGAAGCACAGAAGGCCGGGGCCCCGGAAAGCGCTCTCCGGGGCCCCGGCCTCAGGAAATACGGGCGTCATCCGGCCGTAACGCCCTTGGGCAGTTCCGCTCCGTCGTCCGGAGCGGCGCCGACCGCGCCGTCCGCGCCGGCGGCGTGGGAGTCCTGGCCGACGTTGCGTGCCTCCGACTTCAGCGCGAGGTCGGTGATCGCGGTGTCGAAGCGTTGGAGCGAGGTGGGCTCGTCGGGTCCGAGCAGGTACTCCTTGAGTTCCTCGCGGTCCTTGGCCAGCGGATCGGCGGCCGGGTCGCGGACCGCGTCCAGCAGCTGGTCCAGCTCGGCGGCGCTGTTGCTGAGGATCACTGCCGCGCGCACCGCGGTGTTCTGCCGCCTGAACTCCTCCGCGCCCAGCTCCGCGGAGTCCGCGACCGCATACGGTTTGCCGCTCGCGATGAAGTCGGAGACCACGCTGGAGATGTCGGAGACCATCGCCTCGGAGGCGTTGAAGCAGTCGTACAGCCGGGGTTCGGTGCCGGTGATCACCCGGTGCTCGAAGGAGGGGAAGGAGCGCCAGTAGGTCTCGTTCCACTCGGCGCGCAGCCGGGCCGCCTCCTCGTGCTTGCGGACGTCGACGATGCCGTCGCGGCTCGTCACCGCCTCGTCGGCACGCTCGTCGAACGCGAGGGAGAGACCGTCCAGACGGGCCTTGAGACGGGTCAGTTCCGCCTTGGCCTCGGCCTGGGCCGCCGGGTCCGCGGTGAAGCGGGGGTCGCCCGCCCGCTGGGCGGCGGCCTTCTTGATCAGGGCGGTGATCCGCCGGTGGGCGGCACCCGCCTTGGCGCTGCGGGTGCCGGTGAAGGGGTGCGGCTTGTACAGGACGCGGACCGGGGGCTCGGCCGCGACCAGCTTCTTCACGATGTTCTCGCCGGCCAGCAGGAGCGAGGTGTTGCCCGGGTTGTCGTCCCAGCCCTCCCAGGTGGGCGCGTACAGAACCGTCGGGACGCGCCCCACGGGTGTGCCGGCCCCGGTCCTGATCGGCGCCAGCTGCGGACGGCCGACCTCCACGATGTCCTCGTCGCGGATGCCGACGTCGGCGATGGCGTAGCGGTCGCGGCCGGCGCGGCCGGCGGTCCACACCTCGTCGTAGACCTTGCTGAACGGGTTGACGCTGGCGGCCTTGTCGCTGTCGCCGTGGCCGATGAAGACGTGCTTCATGGTCGGCACGCGCAGCAGGTGGATGTTCTTGCCGACGTTCGCGCAGTACAACGCGACCCGCACCATGGTCAGGTCCATGTTCATCAGGTGCACCCCCCCGGGCACGCAGACGACAGGGACCGACGTGGGCGCCATCTTCTCCAGGACGGTGCGCTCACGCAGGATGACCAGGGGCCGGGACTCCATCTGCTCCATGGTCTCCAGCCACATGTTGACCTGGTAGGCGGAGTCGTCGGAGCCCGAGAAGTACAGCACCGTCTGCGGCCTGTACTCGCGCAGCCAGGCACTGACGATGCCCAGGACCTTGTCGGCCTTCGGCGGCAGCCGCTTCGCCCGCAGGTGCGGCACCAGCGCGAGCACGTACAGCCCGCCCAGGCCCAGGGTGACGCCGATACCGACGTAGCCCGGGAGCACCGAGTCGTCGAACGCGCAGACGAGCAGGCCGACGACCGCCGCGAGGTCGAGGTGCAGCATCTTCACAGTGGCACGGCTCAGCAGGGCGCGCGGCGGGGCGTCCGGTATGCGCAGCCGGGAGGCCAGGTCGACGTTCCTGGTCACGACCGGCATCTGCCGGCGCTTGCCGATCAGGGCGACCAGCGCGCCGTGCGGGGCCTGGAGACCGAAGAACACCGTGAAGCACGCGATGGCCGCGTAGAAGACCGGCTCCTGGGAGAGGTCGAGTCTCGCCAGCAGCAGGATCAGCAGCAGTTCGCGGACCAGGAACCGGGTGGACAGACCGGCCCGCACCTTGCCCAGAAGGCCGATGAGGCGACTGCCCTTGCGGTGGAGGTAGAGGTCCGCCAGGTACGTCACGGCGGCCGCGGCGGCGAAGGCGGGGGCGCTCGGGACGAGCGCGGCCGCCATGAGGCCGGGGTAGCCCAGCATCATGAGGACCGCTGCGGCCAGTTCGGCCGCGCTGCCCACCCGGGCCACGCGAATAGCGGTGGATATCACGGAGAAACCTGCTCTGGGAGGGGGCCGGTCATAGGTACTAAAAGTCCGGAAAATCCTTTGTGAAGGTTTCGGGAATTTTACGGATTCAGGCCTCTGTGAATTCTCCGTAAACAGGGAGCAACAGAGGCCTGAAAAATCGATGGCTATTTACGCTGGATTATGCCATGCCATCCTGTCGGTCGAGCACTCCGGCCAGCGCCTGCTCGAAGTCGGAAGCCCGGCCGGCGGCCGCCGTCGGGTCCTGCTGGCGGACGTCGATGACATGCCCGGTGAGCTCGGAGAGCAGCACGTCGAGCGAGGTGCGGGCGACCGCCTCGGAGGAGAGCAGGCTGCCCGAGGGCTCCTGCCCGAAGGCCTTGGTACGCATGGGCGTCGCCGTACGCTCCGGGTTCACGCAATTCACCCGGATGCCGTCACCGGCCCACTCGTCGGACAGGGCCTGGGTGAGATTCACCATGGCGGCCTTGGTCGAGGAGTACAGGCTGTACTCGGCGCGGCCGCGGGTGTAGCTGCTGGACGTGTACAGCAGCAACTGACCCTTCGTTTCCGCCAGGTACTTGTACGCCGAACGAGCGATCTGCACGGGTGCCAGGTAGTTGACCTTCAGCGCTTCCTCGATGGTCGCGTTGTCGGTCTCGGCCAGCTTGCCGATACGCAGTACGCCGGCGGTGTTGACGACATAGTCGATGCGCCCGGTCTCGCTGTAGGCCTTGGACAGGGCGTCGTCCACCTCCTCCGGGTTCTCCACGTGCGTGCCGGTGGTGGAACGGCCCAGGGCGTAGACCTTGGCGCCGTACGACCCGGCGAGCTCGGCGATGTCCTTGCCGATGCCGTACGAACCGCCGAAGACGACGACGGTCTTACCGGTGAGCAGCTCGCGGTAGACCTCCTCGCCCTTCTGCTCAGGCGTGGCGGAGGAGGCCAGCTGGAAGAGCTTGTCGGCGATGAAGACGTCGACGGGCTGGGTCACCTTCATGTTGTACTCGTCGCCCGCCACGACGTGGATCGGCACGTCCGGCAGGTAGCGCAGCACGACGGTGCAGTCGTCGGTGGCCTGGAAGTTTGGGTCGCCCGCCGCCACCTCGTAGGCCCGGCGGATGGTGGACAGCTTGAACGCCTGGGGCGTCTGGCCGCGGCGCAGCCGGGAGCGGTCCGGGATCTCGGTGATGAACTCGCCGTCCTCGCCGTGCGTGCGCGTGACGATGATGGTGTCCGCGGACGGGATGGCGACGTCGACGGCCTGGTAGCGCTCCAGCGCCGCGACGCAGTCGTCGATGACGCGCCGCGAGAGCAGGGGGCGCACGGCGTCGTGGAAGAGAACGTTGAGGTCCTCGCCGTCGGCCAGCCCCTCGCCCAGGGCCGCGATGGCGCGCTCGGTGGTCTCGTTCCGCGTGGAGCCGCCCTCGATGATCTTCCGGACCTTCCTGAAGCCGGCCTTGGAAACGATCTTCTCGATGTCGGATACATAGCCCGGCGCCATCAGCACGATGATGTCGTCGACCGAGTCGGCCTTCTCGAAGGTGGTCAGGGTGTGCTCGATGACTGCCTTGCCTGCGATCTTCAGCAGCTGCTTGGGGATCGACAGACCCACGCGCTGGCCGGTGCCACCGGCCAGGATCACTGCGGTGGTACGGGGCTTGGCTATGCGATGGGACACAGAGGACCTACCTTGGGGCGACAGGGAACGGGGAAATGGTCCCACTTGCGGTTACCGCGATGCAAGGTGAGCGCCGTTCGCTGCAAATGTGCACGCAACCTGGCATTCACCTTGCCTCGCTGATGATTGAGAGAACACGACGCTGCTTCCCCGGATGGTCCTGGGAAATCCTGTGAGTTACTCCACAAGAAGTATGTCATTGCCGAGAGTGACGAAGTGACTCGAACAAGCGCCGAACGACCTCAGCGCCGCCCGAGCCGTTCGAGGCAGCGGTGCCCGAGAACCCGCACGAGCTCCTTCGACGAGGCCTGGTGCACCGCTCGCGCCGAGACCCCGGGCGACGCGGCCGCCGCGGCGAGCGCCCCGTACAGGGCCTGAGCGGCCACCTCGGGCGCGATCCGGGCCTCACCGGACTCCAGCCCGGCGGACTTCGGCACTGCGGACAGCAGGGCCGGATCGCCGATCACCCGCACCCGCGTCAACTCGATCCGACCCGCCATCTCGGCGCCGATCCCGGCGGCCGCCCGGACCGCCCAGTCGGGTGTCGGGATCTTCACGTCGCGTGACGCGGGACTGCACCTGTTCTTCATATGCATGACCGCGCCGTTGCGGATCAGTCGTGAATAGAGCTCATCGGGGAGACCATTTCCGCGGAATTCCTTGTTGAGGGTGCGCAGCATTTCGGTCTCGGCGAGGGCGAGAGAGCGATTCGCCGTGTCCGGAACGGGCTGGAGAAGATTCGCGGGCAGCCCGAGCAGCTCCTCGAACGTGCCTAGCAGCCCGCCCCGGTCCCGGTCGTCCACCACGACGACGGTGACCCGCAGCGGGCGCGTGCCGGCGGTCAGCGGGGTGGGTCCCGCGGGGTCCGGGGCGCCGTCGCTCGTACAGTCCCTGGGGTTCGTACAGTCCGTGGGGTTCGCATAGCCCGTGGGGTTCATACAGCCCGTGGGGCTCGTACAGCCCGTGAGGTTCCCGCAGTCCGTCTCCATGGTCAGGGAACGGTAAGACGGGTTCCTTAGGGGACGCTGAGAGGAGCCTGGGGCACAGCTGAGTCCCGGCTCCGGGCAGCGGCTTTTTCACATCGGGCGTTTCACACCCGCCGGACCCGGTTCCCACCGAACAGGAACGGCGGGGCGGGCCCCCTTGAAGGAGGCCCGCCCCGCCGCATCGGTGCGACCGGCGAGGGAGGACTCAGAAGGGCTCGAAGCCCTCGAACTCCTGGGCCGCCTCGTCGCGTTCGGCCTGCTTGTCCCGGCGGCGCTGGGTCGCGGGACGCGGCTCCTCGAAGCGGTGGTCCTCGCCCCGGCGGCCGAGCATCTCGGCGCCGGCCGTCACGGACGGCTCCCAGTCGAAGACGACCGCGTTGTCCTCGGGGCCGATGGCGACGCCGTCGCCGCCCCGGGCGCCCGCCTTCATCAACGCGTCCTCCACACCGAGGCGGTTGAGCCGGTCGGCGAGGTAGCCGACGGCCTCGTCGTTGCTGAAGTCGGTCTGCCGCACCCAGCGTTCGGGCTTCTCGCCCCGGACGCGGAACAGGCCGTCCTCCTCCAGCGTGACGGTGAAGCCGGCGTCGTCGACCGCCTTCGGACGGATGACGACCCGGGTCGCCTCCTCCTTCGGCCTGGCCGCGCGCGCCGCGCCCACCATCTCGGCGAGGGCGAAGGACAGTTCCTTCAGACCCGTGTGGGCGACCGCGGACACCTCGAAGACGCTGTAGCCGCGTGCCTCCAGGTCCGGGCGGACCATCTCGGCGAGGTCCTTGCCGTCCGGTACGTCGATCTTGTTCAGCACCACGAGCCGCGGCCGGTTGCCGAGGCCGCCGTACTGCTTGAGCTCCTCCTCGATGATGTCGAGGTCGGAGAGCGGGTCGCGCTCGGACTCCAGGGTCGCCGTGTCCAGCACATGCACGAGGACGCTGCACCGCTCGACGTGGCGCAGGAACTCCAGGCCCAGACCCTTGCCCTGGCTCGCGCCCGGGATCAGGCCCGGCACGTCGGCGATCGTGTAGACCGTGGAACCGGCCGTCACCACGCCCAGGTTCGGGACGAGGGTCGTGAACGGGTAGTCCGCGATCTTCGGCTTGGCGGCGGACAGGACCGAGATCAGCGAGGACTTGCCCGCGCTCGGGTAGCCGACGAGGGCCACGTCCGCGACCGTCTTCAGCTCCAGGACGATGTCCTGGAGGCCCCCGGGCACACCGAGCAGCGCGAAGCCTGGCGCCTTGCGGCGGGCCGAGGCCAGCGCCGCGTTGCCCAGGCCGCCGCGACCGCCCTGGGCGGCGACGTACGAGGTGCCGTGGCCGACCAGGTCCGCCAGCACGTTGCCGGCCTTGTCCTGGATCACCGTGCCGTCCGGGACCGGCAGGATCAGGTCCTGGCCGTCCTTGCCGGAGCGGTTGCCGCCCTCGCCGGGCTTGCCGTTGGTGGCGCTGCGGTGGGGCTTGTGGTGGTAGTCGAGGAGCGTGGTGACCGACTGGTCGACGACCAGGATCACATCGCCGCCACGGCCGCCGTTGCCCCCGTCGGGGCCACCGAGCGGCTTGAACTTCTCACGGTGGACGGAGGCACAGCCGTGGCCTCCGTTACCCGCGGCGACATGCAGTTCGACGCGGTCCACGAAGGTGGTCATGGTGGGTGCCTCCAGCACTACGAAAACGTAAGGATCCAGCTACTGCTGTGAACTACTGCTCTGTCTACTGCTCTAACACGCGAAAGGCGGACCCGCCTTCCCACACGGGAAGTGAGGTCCGCCTCGCGAAAGCTTCCGATCAGGCGACCGGAACGATGTTCACGACCTTGCGGCCACGGTGGGTGCCGAACTGCACCGAACCGGCCTCCAGGGCGAACAGCGTGTCGTCGCCGCCACGGCCGACGCCCGCGCCGGGGTGGAAGTGCGTGCCGCGCTGGCGGACCAGGATCTCACCCGCGTTGACGACCTGACCGCCGAAGCGCTTCACGCCGAGCCGCTGGGCATTGGAGTCGCGACCGTTCCGGGTGGACGATGCGCCCTTCTTGTGTGCCATGTCTCCTCAGTCCCTTACTTCGCAGCCGCGGGGATCTCAGTGACCTTGATCGCCGTGTACTGCTGGCGGTGGCCCTGACGACGGCGGTAGCCGGTCTTGTTCTTGTAGCGAAGGATGTCGATCTTCACACCCTTGTGGTGGTCCACGACCTCGGCCTGCACCTTGATGCCGGCCAGCACCCACGGGTCGCTGGTCACAGCTTCGCCGTCGACAACGAGCAGGGTCGAGAGCTCGACCGTGTCGCCAACCTTGGCAGTGGAAATCTTGTCAACCTCAACGATGTCGCCGACAGCAACCTTGTGCTGGCGACCACCGCTGCGCACGATGGCGTACACGCGGATCTCACTCTCTCGCTCTGGGACGGCATCCCCGCAGTCCAGCCGCCCGGGAACGAACACGGACGGCCTCTCCCGGCCACCTAGGTACCGGTACCCGGGAGGAAGAGGGTTTACGGAGATGTGGCACGTCAACCGACACGCCGAGGGACAAGGCTACGGGGCCCGGCTTGAGGGGTCAAACCGGGCCCCGTGCCACGTGGTGGCCAGAGGGCGTGGGCCTAACTGCGGCGTGACTCCGTCAGGAATCGCCGGACGCCCCTCAGGGGCACCTCGATGGCGGGGCGATCCAGCGCCGCACCCTCCAGATGCACGAGAACCCGCACTTCGCCGCGATCCGGAAACGCCGCCACGATTGCCGAGACACACGACGTGAGGACGTCTTGGACGTAGTCCTCGATCTCGACGTCCGTAGGCTCGGTGACCGCCCTGTCCATCGCTCTGGGAGCCGCTGCCACGATGAACGGCGGCGCTCCGTCCTTGAGGCGATTTGCCAGAATCTGCACCTCACCCCGGCGGGGCGCTCCCCCGTAGCGCTCATGCGCGAGGGGACCGTTCAGGATCGCGGCATCGCAGTCCCATCCGGTCTCGGGCACCGAGCCCACCCGGATGTCGACCTCGGCGATCCCGCCCAGTGCCGCCCGGCACGCCGCGACGACTTCCTCTGTCCCCGAGGCGATCACGTAGTCCACCTTCATGCCCGCATCACCCGCAACTCATGCTCGGCATGAGGCTGGGCCTGCTCAGCTTGGGCAGCACGTCGTCCTGCAGGGCGACCCCGCCGTCCACGACATCGGCCGTATAGGCCATGCGAGCCGACTCGGGAAGGTCGGCGAGGCTGACCTTGGTGCGGGTCATCGTGTAGGACCCCTCCTTCTTGAACGCCTTGAACGCCCGGCGCGCATACTCCGCCGCACCTCTTTCCGTGAAGGAGAAGTACTTGACGCCCTGGGTGCTCCTGAAGGCGCGGTTCTTGTGGATGTCGTCCCGCTCCATGCCCTTGACCGCCCGCCAGAGGTAGATCTCGTCCGGCCCCAGGTCACCGCCACGGTTGTGCACCAGGAGCGGCGACCGGCCCGCGACCACATAGTAGGTGTGGATGCCTGCGACGGTGAGGTCGTACGTCCGCTGCCGCTCCTCGAATTGGCGCACGCCCACGAGGTCGACCGTGGCTCCGTCGGGCGTGCGCAGGGTCATGCCCGGCTTCAGGTCACCGGCGTCGACCCACTCTCCCTCGGACTCCGCCCAGAAGGGATGCGTGGTGGTGGACACCAGTTTCGCCGAGGCGCCGGCGTCCGTGGTGATGGTGAGGTCGACGAAGTGCTTGTCGTCCTTCGTGACGATGGTGCCGACGACGTCCCGGACCGTCGTCTCGCCCGTCTCCGGGTCGGTCACCACGACCTCGTCACCGAGTTCGACGTTCTCGATGGGGCGGCTGCTGCCGTCAGCGAGGAGAACCTTCGTACCGGGCAGGAAGCTGTGGTTCTCGATCTCGCACGAGGTCTTGTTCCTCTTGAGGGCCTGCGCCGCCTTCTTTTTCGCGTCGGCCAGTTTCTCCGCGGCCTTGGACAGACCGCCCCTCGCCTTGCCGAGTGCCTTGCTCGCCTTGAAGTAGCCCTTGGCTCCGCCGATCAGGTCTCCGACCAGGCCGGTGACCCGCTTGGCGAGTTTGAGGCCCTTGGCCCACTTCCACGGGGCGCCGTACTTGGCGAGGATCTTGCCCGCGAGGCCGCCCGCGAAGCTGCCGGCGATGTTGAGCAGGGTCTCGCCACACGCTCCCATGTCACCGCTGGAGATGCAGTCCAGGGCCGCGTCAACGCCCAGGATGTCCCGGGCGATCTTGATCAGCGCCTTGCCCGCGGACTTGATGCGCTGCTTGGCGGAGGACTGCTGCTGTTGCGCCGCCGCCACGTCGCCGGACGCCTTGCTGACGTCGGACTGCGCCCTCGAGACCTCCGGGTCCGTGTCGGTGACCGGCATTCCGCCGCGGCACTCGATCAGGCCCTCCCGGCACTCCGGGATGATCATGCCGCTGGGGTCGGCGTGCGTGACCGGGGAGTTGTTGGCGTAGGCGTAGCCGTTGATCTGCTGCGGCTGGGTGTAGTCGATGACAGGGTCGACGGATATGAACTTGCCGATGACCGCGTCGTACTCCCGTGCCCCCAGGCGTGTGAGCCCGGTTGAGGCGTCGATCGTGCCTCCGACGAAGCCCTTCTGCCCGGGCCAGACGCCGGTCGTCGCACCCCGTTCGACGCCGAAGGGATCGAAGCGGCGCTGGGCTACCGCACCCGTCGCGCTGTCGATGCCCAGTTCACCCGTCTCGTGGTGGTCGGAGGCGACGAAGGACAGCTTGCCGCCGCCTCGGACGGCGACGGTCTGTTCGGCGTATTCGTAGTAGCGCGTGGCCTCCTTTCTGGTGCCGTCGGCGGACAGCTTCAGCTCGGTGCCCGGCAGGTAGACAGTCGTGCCGGAGGTGTCCTTGCGCTGGATACGGGCACCGGTCGAGTCGTAGAGGTAGGTGGCCTTCGAGCCGTTCGCCTCGGTGACGTCGGTCAGGGTCCCGGAATCGCTCCAGACAAGCGACTGGGCGTCGCCACCGATGGTGCGCTTGGTGGTGTTGCCCGCGTCGTCGTACTCGTAGGTCGACTGCTTGTTCCCGGTGGGGGTCGTCTCCGTGGCCTTGGTGACCTGGTGCGGTCCGTCACCGAGAGTGCCCGCACCGCCGTACTCGTAGCCGCGGGTGATGTTCTTGGCCGCGTTCAGACCGGTGTCGTGAAGGGTCTCCGACGTCCGGTTGCCGAGGGCGTCGGTCTCGTACGACTTCCAGTACGGGGCCGGACCGCCGAGCGAGGTCGAACCCGCGGCAGACGTGCACGCCGAGGGCCCGGTGCCCTCCACGGGCGTGGTGGAGCCGCGCGTGCCGGAGCCGGACGCGGTCGTGGCGGTGGCCGCCGGGGTCCAGGCGTCCTGGAGGCGCTGCCTACCGTCGTAGGCGAAGCACTGCAGGTCCGGTGAAGCGGAGTTCGCCGTGTCCGCGATGGACAGGACGTTGCCCGCCTGGTCGTAGGAGTAGTTCGCGTCCTTGGCCGGGGCGGTCGCGCCGTAGACGTCGACCGTCGAACGGGTCAGGCGATCGGTGCCCTTCTCGTAGTCGAAGGTCTGCCACACCTTCTTGCCGCTGCCCGCGTACAGCTCCAGCTGCTGGAGCTGGCTGTCCCGGGAATAGACCGTGTTGGTGACGTACGAGGAGGTACCCGTCATCGTCATGGGGCGCTGCAGGGAGTCGTACGTGTACGTCAGCGCCTCAGCCGGCAGGTCGCCGATGGCCGGCAGCCCCGAGGACTGGAGCGTGCCGTCACGGTTGTACGTCGAGGTGTAGACGTAGGTACCGGCCAGGTCGCCTTGTGAGGCCGGGACTTGGTACGCGGTCTTCAGCGGACGGTAGAACTCGTCCATGCTCTGGACGGCCACCGCGAAGTACTCCGTCGAGGAGACATAGCTCAGATGGCCGTAGGCCTGGCCCAGCCAGCCCGCCTTGTCGTACTTGGTCTCCGAGAGCTTGGTTCCCGTGTCCGCGTCGCCCTGCCAGGTCGAGATGGCGCGACCGAGCTTGTCGTAGACCGTGGAGATCTTCTTGTCGCGGCCGTCGTACGTGACGACCGGCCGGTCCAGCTCGTCGTACTCGGTGCGCGAGGTGCCCGCGTCGGGGTCGATCGACTTCTTCTGGCGGCCCAGCTGGTCGTACTCGTAGCGCCACACGTTGTTCTTGGCGTCGGTGACCGTCTCCAGCAGACCGTTCGTGTTGTACGTGTACCTGGTCGAGTCGTACGGCACACCGGCTCCGGGAGAGGAGCCCCTGTAGTGCCGGATCTCGGAGACGTTCCCCTGTCCGTCGTTGACGGTCGTCGTGGGCACACCGCCGACCGGCGGGTCGACGTGGGTGAGCTCACCGTCGTACGTCGTCGTGGTCCGCCACTGCTCAGCGCCGGAGACCGCGAAGATCTCGGCGGTCGCCCGGCCCAGCCCGTCGTACTCCAGCAGGCTCTGCGCGCCGACCTGGCCGTTGCTCACGAGCAGCAGTTCGTCCGAGGCGGCGCCATCCGCGTTGTAGGTGGAGTTGGTCTTCCTGACGTTGCCCGTGCCGTCGTACCAGGTGTCGGCGACCATACGGGTGCTGTCGAGACCCTCGGTCTGGATCTGACGGGAACGCAGCAGGCTGTCGTAGAGCTGGTACTCCGCGCCGTAGCTGCCGTCGTTCTCGATCTTCTCCGTCTTGATCGCGGTGACCTTGTCCTTGCGGACGTTGTACGAGTACTTGATGCTCGGCGTCTGGGTCGAGGCCCGGTCCGGCAGCCACACCGAGGTCAGGCGGCCCAGCGCGTCGTAGGCGAGGTCGGTCCGCTTGCCGTTCGGGTCGGTCTGGCCCGTCGACATGCCCCAGGCGGGGGCGTAGTCGGTGATCGTGTTGTGCCCGAGGGCGTTGGTGACGGTCGTCCTGGTCAGCAGGCCGTTCGTCTCGGCGTAGACGGTCTTCGTCTGGTCCGACGTCCCGTACTGCTTGGCGTCCTTCTGGGTCAGCGGACGGCCGTAGGCGTCGTAGGTCGTGGCGCCGGTGATCTGGTAGGTGGCCGTGGTGCCGTCGTGCGACGTCAGCCGTTCGGTCTTGGTGGCGTCACCCTTGGTGGGCGCCGCGCCGAACGCGCCGCCGTCGTAGGAGGTGCGCTCGTCGCCCAGGACCTGCGTCTTGCGGTCCGGGGTCGTGGCGCACTTCACCGACACGACCTCGCTGCGGGAGGGCAGCGACAGGATGTTCTTCGCCGCGTTGTCCGCGTAGGTGGTGCGGGTGCAGGTGTCGTCCTTCGTGGTGGACACGTCGCCCTGGTCGTCGACGGTCAGGACGCGGCCGGTGCCGTTCGTCGTGTCGTACGTCGTCGTGGACTTCGTCTCGCTCCAGGTGCCGTCGGACTTCAGGCTGAAGCCCCGGCCGGTCTGGGTACGCACGATCACCGCGTTGCTTGTGCCCCAACTGTTCTTCTGCGTGGCGGTGTTGTACTTGAAGGGCGTGTTGATCGTCTTGCCGACCAGCTTGGCGCCGTCGTAGGTGGCGACCTCCAGCTCCTGGCCGGTGAACTCCTCCTCGTCGGTGTACGAGGCTCCTGTGGAGTCCTTGACCGTCACCGAGCGTGCGTTGCCGTCGGCGTCCTTGTCACCGTCCATACCCTGCATGAACGTGTAGTCGACGCGCGTCTTCTGCACATCGGCGGTGCCGCTGGTGACCCTGACCTTGCCGTAGCCCTGCCAGCCGCCCCAGGTCAGGTACTTGGCGTCGGTGATGCCGTCCGGCTTCGCCTTACGCCAGGCCGCGTCGCCCTGGTAGTCGTAGCGGGTGACCATCGAGTCACTGCCGCCGGTGCGGTCGGTCTCGATGACCGCGGAGACGACGTACTTGTGGAACCAGTCCGTGATCGGGTCGACATAGCCCGGCGGGGCCCACTTCACGGGGTAGCAGCGCTTGACCGACTCGCCCGGCTTCGGCAGCGAGGCCTTGGTGCAGTCGGGCGACGCGTAGGTGACGTCGAGCTGGGCGCCCGTCTCGCTGAGGACCATCGAGAGGCGGAAGCGGTAGAACGGGGCGATGTTGTCGCCGATCGCGTCCACCCGGTTGGCGAGCTGCTCGCCGAAGAGGTCGACCGACGGCAGCTTCACCGCCGTGCCGGCCCGTCCCTCGTGCTCGATCTTCGACAGCCACAGCGTCTTGGAGTCGTCGCCATTGTCAGTGAACAGGTGCGTCAGGCTCCAGGCGTCCACGTCCTGGTAGGTCGTGGCGTCCTTGCGCATCTGCGTGACGACCGACGTCAGCCGCTTCGTCGTGAAGAACGTCGGCACGGGTGACGTGCACTTGGTGGCGGACTTGCACTCCTGGTCGACCGGGACGTCCGGCCAGTGGGAGGCGTTCGCCTTGGTGCGCTTGCTCTCCGCGCAGTCGAAGTCGGAGGTCACCAGGCAGCGTTCGGCGGTGTTGAAGACGATCCGGGCCGGAGCCTTCGCCGCGTAGACCTTCGTGTCCTGCTGGCCGTAGTCGACGCGCTTCAGGTAGCCGCCGCGGTGGTACGCGGTGCCGTTGACGTCCGTCTTGCCGTTCAGCGCGTAGTAGTTGGTCTCGCGGTCGTAGAAGTAGGACATCACGTTGCCGTGGGTGTCCTTGACGTAGTCCAGACTCCACCGCCACGCCTGCTGGCAGTACGCGCTGGTGAACGTGGCGTTGTAGCAGGGCTCACCCGAGTCGTCGCCGAAGACCGGCGTCGTCCACGTGGAGTTGGTCTCCTCGTTGCCCGTCGCCCAGCCCGGCAGACGGTTCTGGCCGAAGTAGTACTCGGTGCCGTCCGCGGTGGTGACGCGCCAGTACTCGCCGTCGTTGTCGCCGTTGGTGGCGCCCGTCAGCTTCTCGACCTTGCTGCCGTCGTCGGAGGACATGTGCCACTTGCCGGTGGTGTCGTCCTTGACCAGTTCACCGGCCGAACCGTTGAGCATGACGGTGGCGTTCTCGAATGCCCAGCACTGCTCGGCCGAGCTGTCGTGACCGTCCTCGGAGCACGGCTTGTAACGACGCTCGATGTAGCCCGGGTCGTAGGAGAAGCCCTCGCCGACCCAGGAGCCCTGGTTGTTGGTGGCCGAGGTGCGGCCGTCCGCCGACTGGGACGAGTAGCCGAGACCGACGGTCGGGGTGAGGCCGCCCGGGGTCGGCACCGTGTTCAGCGGGTAGTTCCAGTTGAACGCGCCGGAGGAGGTGGCGACGCTCCAGCTCGCGGACGGAGACAGGGCGGTCGCCTTGTACGTGCCCTGCGCGCTCGACGGACCCGCCGCCACCGCCACCAGAGAGGCCGCGGTGCCGGCCATCGTCGAGACGCCCTCGGCGGGAGCCGGGGCGGCCGTCACGTCGGCGGAGACCGTGCCCGACTTCACGTCGTTCACCGTCGGCAGCGCCTTCGGCCGCTCCGGGCACGCCTTGCTGCCCGGAGTCGCGACAGCGGCA
The DNA here is from genome assembly GCF_044741545.1 of Streptomyces sp. NPDC088157. NCBI lineage: Bacteria > Bacillati > Actinomycetota > Actinomycetes > Kitasatosporales > Streptomycetaceae > Streptomyces > Streptomyces sp. NPDC088157. The sequence goes on along the minus strand of NZ_JBIUSU010000001.1, from coordinate 521,868 downwards.
CACGCCGGGAGCTGGACCAGCTGAAGACGGGAGGCGTAGGAGCCGCCGAAGCCCTCGGCGAACTCCGAGTAGTCGACCGTGAGACGGACCTTCGCGGCCGCGTCCTCTCCGTCGGCACGCTCCACGCCGAGGAGGACGCCGGCGCCGAGCTGTCCCGCGCGCTTCGGGTCGAGGACGTCGACGCGGACCTTGTCCGCAGCCGTCGCCGCCTCGCCCTTCGCGGCCTTGGACGTCTTGGACGCCTTGGAGGCCTGGAGCGCCTTGCCGACCTTGACCGGCAGGCCGCCGGCCTCGGTCGCGGCGGACGCGCCGACGGTCACCTCGGCGCCGCCCTGCTTCGGCCACACCGCCTTGTCGAGGCCCTTGACCGCCGCCTTGCGCGCCGGATCCGAAGGGCGGGACTTCGCTTTCGCGTCGGACCCCTTGGCGGGATCCCCGTCGTCCTGGACGCCGGGACGGCTGGTGCGGCCCCGATCGCCCTCGTCGAGCGCCAATGCCTGAACCGACGACGCGGACAACGCGAGCGTGAGCCCGAGCACTGTCGCGACAACCGTCGATCTGGGCATGCGGCGGCTCAGTGAGCGGCCACGGAAAAACATTCGGCAACTTCCTGATCGAAGGAGAACGTCATGAAGGGAATGAGAAAGAACGCTGACAGGACAGGTGTGCCGGGCCCGCAATGGACCCGGCACACATCAGAACTGACGGACCATCAGGTCGGTCAGAGGTCGGAGACGGCCGTCAGCGCGGCCATCTGCTGCACCGCGATCGGGTCGGCGGCGCCGCTGTAGACGCGGACCTCGTCGATCGCGCCGGCGAAGTACTCGCTCGCCCCGCGCAGCGAACGGCCCACCTGGAGGCCGCCGGTGGCGGACCACAGGGTGTCGTTCGTGCCGTAGGCGCCGGCGACCAGCTGGCCCTCCACGTACAGACGGATCGTGTTGGCGAAGGCGTCGTAGACGACCGCCAGGTGCTGGCCGGAACCGCCGGTGTCGGGCAGTTCCTGGTCGTCGGTGAAGGTGACGACCGCGGGGGCGGCCACGTCCGACTTGGCGACGGCCAGCTCCCACTGGCCGGTGGTCGCCTGATAGCGGACCTGGACGCGGTTGGCGTTGGCGCCCGGCAGGGACAGCACCGTCTGCGACTTCTCCGGGTCCAGCGAGGTGAGCTGGGCGCGGGCGGTCACGGTGAAGCTGCTGTTGCCGGTGACCGGGGCGGTCGCGGTGGACGCGTAGTCCCCGTCGCCGTCCAGCACCAGGTTGCCGTCGCCGACCAGGGCGGCCGTGTCGAACAGCGGGTCGGCGGGGCGGTAGATGGAGGCGTTGCCCGCCAGGGTGAGGGCCTGACCGCCGCCGGTCTCGACGGAGGCGCCGCTGGTGGCGTCGTCGAGCTGCCAGTAGCCCTTGCGCGTCGGCTTCACGGTCATCAGCTCGGCGACCTCGGCCGCCAGGACGACGCGGTCGAAGACACGGACCTCGGCGAGGTCACCTGTGAAGTTGTCGCGGTAGCCGCTCTTGGCCGTGGTGCGGCCGATCTGCAGCGGGCCGTACGACTTCCAGGTGGAGCGCCGCGCGGCGGACGCCTTCAGGTCCTTGTTGATGTAGAGCTGGAGCACCGGTCCGCCGGTCTTCTGCGCGTCGTACACGCCGGTCAGCAGCACCCACTGGTCCTTGACCACGGAGATTCCGGTGGAGACGGCCTTCCACTCGCCGAGCGAGTCCACGTCGTTGACCGGGACGGAGAACTTCCAGGTCTGCGCGGTCGCGTCGTAGCCGAGGGTGAAGCCGGGCTCGCCGGTGCCGTCCTGGCTGACCACCGTCATGTTCTTGTCCAGCGCGGTGGGCCTGACCCAGGCGCTGACGCTGAAGCTCTTGGCGGAGTCGAGGACGGTCTCGCTGGCGTCGAGGTAGGACTCGGCGGTGCCGTCGAAGCGGGCGGCCTTGTCGACCTTCCCACCGGGGCCGTCCACGCCGAAGGTGACGGCGCTGCCGACGGTCGCCGAGTACTCGCCGCTCTCGTCGTGGGCCTCGCCGCCGGCCTCGTCGGCGAGGTTCCACTGCCCGACGACCGGGCGGCCCTCGGCCACCAGGAAGTCGTAGGAGGCGCTGCTGGCATGCGTCGCCTTGTCGATGGCGATCACTTCGAGCACGTGCCGCCCGGCCCTGGTCGGCACCCACTGCGTGGTGACGGAGCCGCCGCCGGTGGTCGGGTTGAGGGGGGCGAGCGCCGCGCCGTCGAAGGAGTACTGGTACTTGACGACGTCGGTGTCCGCGATCTTGTCGTTCGGGTTGGGCGAGAAGGTGAAGCTGCCGTAGGTGCCCACGCCGTCGTGGTAGACGGTGTCCGACGGGTACTGCTTCGACATCACGAGCGGCTTGCCCGGCCACGTCGCGTCGTAGACGAACTCGCAGCGCTGGGCGGGGTCCCCGTCCGAGCTCCAGGGGCCGTTGCCGTCACCGTCGTTGGCGCGTGCGCTCCAGTAGATGACGGTGTTCTGCGGGATGCTCGACCTGACGGTGTGCTCGAACTTCGTGTTGGCGGTCGGGGAGAGCGCGTCCTTCGTGATGTAGGTGTACGAGCCCGGAGTGGTCCCGCCCCATTCGATCTTGAACTCGACCTTCACCTTGTCGGTCTGGCCGTTGCCGTGGTCGGGGTCGCTCGCGATGGCCCTCAGCTTGGGCGGAGTGTCGACGGTGGGACGGGTCGCGCCCCACTTGCACACGCCACCCGGGTCGGTGGACATGTCGGACGTCTTGATCTGCCGCGGCAGGTTGTTGTACGAGACGGACAGGTAGGCGTTGCCGCAGATCCGCTTCCACTCGGCGAAGCGGGACTCGTCGGCCGCGCGCAGGCCCAGCGTCATCGAGTTCCAGCCGCCGGCCGCGGCCGTCTTGATCTCGCTCGTCAACTCACCGCTCGCGCCGCTCTCGAAGTGGAGGTTGGCCTGGCTGGAGCAGGAGGTCGGGGAGATCGCCTTGTCGACGGTCTGGAGATAGTCGTCCCAGTCGTCCGAGGTGTTGGACCAGTTGCTGGACGAGGAGAGCGAGTAGTTCTGGCCGCCGATCCGGTACAGCTGGATGGGCTCGGCGGTCGGGGAGGCACTGTAGATGTGCTCCACCCGCGCCGAGAACGTCGCGCCCAGGATCTGCTTCCCCTTGTAGAAGGAGAGCGGCATCGTGAACATCACCCGGCGCGTGCCGACGCCGTTGCAGGAGACCGGGTTGTAGTCGGTCGGGCACTTGCCCACGCCCGCGCTGCCGGAGTACTTCCAGTCCTGCTCGCTGGGCATCCCGGACATGACGCCGGTCCAGGAGGTCCGCGAGGTGGTGCGCTGGATCGGGTCGATGACGACCGGGAAGACGGTGTCCGTGCCCTTGAGGAGCTTCTGGTCGGGGACGAGACGGAGCTTGCCCTTGCCGACCTCGACACCGAGCTGGGCGACGCGGCCGCCGCCGCCCGGGCCTTCGAGCGCGGCCTCCGGGGTGGCCTGCGGGCCGGGGGTGGCCGAGGCGGCGGTCGGGGCGGCGGTCGTGCCGGACGCGGTGGCGGTGGCGTCCGCGCCGGCCACGGCGGCCGACGCGGCCTTCAGCGCCTTCGCGACGGCCTTGGGGCCCTGCTTCCTGCTCGTCGCCTCCTGGACGGCGGCCGAGTCCCACATCGAGGGCTTGCCCGCCTGGAAGACGGTGCCGCCGACGACGGAGTCCTCCGCGAGGATCGCTCCGGTCGCGTCCTCGGTGACCTTCAGGCCGTCGGTCGCCATGCCCAGGTCGAGCTGGGCCAGCCTCGGATCGGCCGCTGCCTCCGGCGTCCTGACCACGAGCAGGTGACCGAAGCCGTCCGCCTCGGCCCGCACCGTCAGGTCCACGCCGGGCAGGGCGTCGGCGTACGTGGCCGTGTCCCCCTCCACCGTGGGCGCGGGCAGCTTGCCGTACGGCCAGGTCAGGGCGAACTCACGGCCCGCCCGCTGCATCGTCACGAACGGCTTGCCCGCCTGACCGGCGGAGAAGGCCAGCTCGACGGTGGCGGCCTTCGGCCCCCAGCTGCCGTCGGCCCGCTTCACCAGCGTCGCGTCGACCTTGACCCACTTGCCGCCCTGCACCGTGCGCACCGGCTCGGTGTACTCCCGGGCGGTGAATGTGCCGTCGGGCTCCGCGAAGATCTCCCGGCGCTCCGTGCGCAGACCCACGACCTCGGTCTTCTTGCCGCTGTCCTTCGCGGCCGCCATGGCCTGCTGCTCGGTCACCATCGGCTGGCCGGCGGCGACCGGTGCCGGTCCCGCCGGCGCACCGCCCGGCAGGACCGCCAGGGTCCCGGCCGTCACCGCGCCGGCGACGGCTGCCGCGACGGCGGCGCGCACCAGCACGCCACGCCGTATCGGTCTCTGTGTGTCTGCGGACACGCGTCCACTCTCCCGTTGGGTCAGGTCGGTTGCGTCAGGTTGTCTGTGGGAAGCCGGTCGTCGGTCGTGGGCCGTCATCGGACTGCCGTCCCGAACGCGGCGCCGCCGGCGGGGATGCCGCCCTCGCCGGGCTTCCATGTCTGGGTGGGCGCACCGCCCGAGGCCACGTTCCACGGGAAGCCGTGGACCGCGCGCCCCTCCGCCGGCCCGTAGGGCACGCCCACGTACAGCAGCGACGGACCGGCACCGAGGCCGAGGCCGGCGTACGTCCGGGCCGAAGGTCCGGAGGGGATGCCCTTGCCCGGTTCGATCCACGCGTCCGAGGCACCGGGCGCCCCGATCATCGGGAGGATCTGGACGCCGCCGGCCTCCGGGGCCTCCTCGGCGGCCTCCTCGCCGGGGGCGCCCACGGCGAGGCGCATGGTGGTCGCCGTACTCACCACGTTGGTGGTGGTGTTGACGGCGGCGAGCCGCTGGCCGAAGAAGTCGCCGGCCTCGGCGTCCCCCTCGACGCCTTCGACGTTCTGGTCGATCCAGTTGAGCAGGACGACCGTGCCGTCGGCCTTGACGTGGTAGACGTGCACCGCTCCGGCGTCGACGGTGGTGCCGAGGTCCTCCCCCGGCACGCCCACGGCGAGGACCGAGTCGGTGATGGTGGCCGCTCCCGTCGGGCGGTAGGGGGCCATCGCGAGGGCGGCGCCGTAGCGATCGTCGGTCTGGGCCGCGAGGTCCGGGTTCGTTCCGACGGTGCGGGCCTGCCCCATGCCGAAGAGCGGGTCCGGGACGCCGTCGGTGTTGATCGACGGCCTGAAGGCGACGACACCGCCGGCGAACGAGGCCGTACCGAGGCTCTCGCCGGGGGCGCCGACCACGAAGTGCCGGTCGGTGGCGGCGATCGAGGCCCCGAAACGGTCGTAGGGCTCGGCGTCCTCCCACACCCCGGTGGTGTCCTGGCCCACGGACGCGGCCTGGTAGTCGGTGCCGTAGACGTAGCCGATCACGCCGATGTCCGCGCCGGCCGCCCCGTCCTCGCCCGGAACGCCGACGACCAGGAAGGGGAAGCCGGTGATCGAGGTGCCGGCCGCGACCGCGTAGCCGAGCCAGTCGTCGGTCTCGGGGCCGCCGCCCAGGGGCTGGGTCTCGCCCTGGACGAAGCCCCTGCTGTTGAACTCGGACCCGACGGCGGTCGTCGAGCCGTAGATCACCTGGACGTAGCCCGCGTCCTTGACGGTGCCGACGTCCTCGTACGGGATGCCGACGGCCAGGTCGCTGCAGCCGTCCTTGTTGGCGTCGTACACCGCGAGCGAGAAGCCGAACTGGTCCCCGTCCTCGGGGGCGTCGGCCACGTTGGCGGTGTCCTGCGAGATCTCGGCGACGCCCTTGCCGCCGCCGAGCACAATGTGGACCAGGCCCGCCCGCGCATGGCCCGACACGGTGGCGTCGGGGTCGGCGATGGCCGTGTCCCGGACGCCGTCGCCGTTGAAGTCCGACGAGGTACCGGCCGTGCAGGCGACGGCCGCCACGGCCGGGGTGCCGCCGGCGGCCAGACCCACGAGCAGCAGCGCCGCTGCGAGCGACCCGGCGGCGCCGCGGCGGGGGCCGGAGCGGGCCCGTGTCGGATGTCTTCGGCCGGACGGGCGACGGCGACCCGCCTGGTCTGCCGTCCGGTGTCCGCGTGCGGACATGGGTATTCCTCCCCGTGGGGCTTTGGGTGCTTGTGGTCTCTGTGCGGTCGTCACCGCCGTGCCCGGACATCCGGGCACGGCGACGAACCGGAGGAAGAGGGAGAGAAGGAGCCGGAAGGGCTGACGGGGAGGTTGCTCAGCCGATGACCGCGCCGAAGGCGACGCCGGTCGCCGGCACCCCGCCCACGCCGGGCTTGATCGTCTGGGTCGCGGCCCCGCCGGACGCCACGTTCCACGGGAAGCCGTAGACCGCGCGGGTCTCCGCCGGGCCGTAGGGCACACCGACGTAGAGCAGGGAGGGGGTGGCGGCCAGCGAGATGCCGGTCAGCATGCGCGGCGCGGGCGTCGGCCCGACGCCGTAGCCGGGGTCGATCCAGTTGTCGGAGGCGCCGGGCGCGCCGACCAGCGGAACGATCTGGACGCCGCCCTTCTCCGCGTGCTCCTCGGCCGACTCCTCGCCGGGCACGCCGATCGCGAGCCGGGTGGTGGTGGCGGTGGAGGTGGCGTTCGGGGAGGAGTTGACGGCTGCGAGCCGCTTGCCGAAGAAGTCACCGGCCTCGGCGTCCTGGTCCACGTCGGCCGTGTTCTGGTCGATCCAGGCGGTCTCGGTGAAGGTGCCGTTGGCGGCGAGCTTGAAGACCTGGACGGCGCCGGCGTCGACGGTCGTCGACAGATCCTCGCCCGGGACGCCCACGACGAGCAGCGACTCGGTGGTGGAGGTGGCGCCGGAGGCGCGGTACGGGACCATGGCGAGCGCGGCACCGAACTGGTCGCCGACCTCCTCGGCCCCGGAGATCACGTCCTGGTCCTGGCCGAGTCCGCCGAGCGGCTTCGGGGAGCCGGAGGTGAGCGTGTGGTTGAAGAAGGCCACGCCGCCCGCGAAGGCCACGGTGCCGATCGCCTCGCCGGGCGTGCCGACCGCGAAGTGGGTCGGGGTCGCGGCGAGTGTGGAGCCGAAGCGGTCGTCCTGCTCGGCGGCGCCGGGGACGGCGCCGGCGACGTCGGTGTCCTGGTGGACGAAGGCCATCGTCATCGCCGTGCCGCTGAGGTAGTGGAACCCGCCCGCGTCCTCGATGTCACCGATCGATTCACCGGGAACGCCGATGATCAGGTACGGCGTGCCGGCCGAGGTCTTGCCGGCGGCCAGCGCGTAGCCCACCCAGTCCTCAGGCTCCTGGCCGCCGCCCAGGGGCTTGTCGGTGCCCTGGTAGAGCTCCTTGACGGCCTTGGTACCTGCGTTGAGCCCGCTCGTGGACCCGTAGATCACGTGCACGTTGCCGGCGTCGGGCACGGTGCCCATGTCCTCGTAGGGGATGCCGACCACCAGGTCGCTGCACCCGTCGAGGTCGGCGTCGTACACCGCCAGCGAATGGCCGAACTGGTCGCCCGCCTCGGGCGCCCCCGGGATGCTGTCGAGGGCCTGCGACAGGGTGAGGACACCCTTGCCGCCGCCGTAGACGACCTGCACCTCACCGGCCCTGGCCGCGCTACCGACGGTGGCCTCGGGATCGGCGATCGCCGTGTCCCTGATCCCGTCGCCGTTGAAGTCCGACTCGACGCCCGAGGGACAGGCGACGGCGGCCATGGCCGGCGTCCCACCTGCCCCGAGCCCCCAAGTCAGCAATGCCCCTGCCAAAACGGTGACGGAACCACGCCGCCACACTTTCCCCACCCTTGACACAGACGCCCCGTAGATAAAGAGGAACTAAAGAAGGTCAAGGGATCATCTCTTTACATGAAGTGCACATGCAACACCTGTCATGTCTGCCTGAACATGACATGGATCACAGAAATCGCGTGTCACTTTCAGAGCTCCTGGCATATGCCGGACAGTCAGACAATCCGGACGCCCCAGCCGGAAGAAGGGGCGGCCGACGAACCGGCGGACCCTGCTGAGTCGATGGGCGTGGGCGTCGACCTCAGGGATTACCAGCCTCGGCGGTCGCGTCCGTGCCGGCGCGGGGCGCCTTGGCATCGGCCTCGGGCAGGAGGAATCCCGCGGTGTCCAGCTCGAAGTCGAAGGGGGCCGGGATGCGCACGGGCCGCCCGAAGGGAACGTTGGTCCGGGACCGGTAGCCCTTGGGGGACGGGTCCCAGAGGACGTTGATCTCCCCGATTCCCATGTCCAAAAGCAAATACACAGGGACAACCCGCCCGTACGTCTCCATCTTGTCGATCGAGTCGACATCCTTGGCCGAGTCCGAGGTCAGCTCGGCGGCGAGGGAGAGGGCGGCCCCGTCGGCGTGACGTCCTTCTGCGTCGAAGGCGGACTCGTCGGCGACGAAGAGACCGGGCCCGTAGCCCCGCTCGGAGGAAGGGAAGACGAAGAGGAACGGCGAGGTCTCGGTGACATGCCCCTCAGGAGCATGCGCCTCCACCTGCTCACGCAGTCTTCGCATGGGACGCAGGTGACGCAGCTTCGACCACGGCGACACGACGATCTTCCCCCGGATGAGCTCGGCCTTGTAGCCGGCAGGTGTGTCCAGTTCCTCGACGATCCGGAGCATGTCCTCGAAGGCTCCGCTCCGAGGCGCGTCTATGGCCGCGGGCCGCTCGGTCATGATGGTCACCACGATCCTCCACCGGTTACAGAGCGTGTCACACGATTCACGACAGCGCCGGACCGTGACCAACGCCCGGCCTTCGGCCACCCTCACGCAGGAGCCGCCGCCCGCACCGCGGCCGACACCCCGACCTCGCACCGCTCCCAACTCGCCCAAGGCCTCTGAAGGAGCACTCCATGCCCGAACTGCGCTGGCAGAAGTCCACGTACAGCCAGGAGGCCTCCGCCTGCGTCTACCTCGCCACCACCCCCGCCGGAACGATCCTCCTCCGCGAAAGCGACGAACCGGAAACGGTCGTCACCATCGACACCGCACATTCGCCGCACTTATATCCGCCTTCCAAGCACGTACATAAGCTTCGGAGCGCCGGATATCACCGTCAAGGAAAGGAAAGCTCCGCACCGGCCGCAGTGCGGACAGGTAAGGTTAAGCCATGACACCCGAAAACAACACTGTAGATTTGATCAGACTGTCCGATGGCGACAACACCTTCCGTGTGCGAGTTTTGGGACGACGCAGTCCCGGAATCCTGCCGACCCACGACCTGCTCGATGCAGAAGCCGTCATCGAGAGCAGTTTCGTCAACGGGCGGCTCGATATTTGCTTCCACCCGGCAGACCTTGAATCCTGGTCCCGAATCCTGGATTCTCTCGATGTGGGCCGCGCCGCAGATTGGCTGGACACAGGAAACGGCCCGGTCATCAAGATTGATTTTCCCGAAGATGATCCCCGCCTTCCAGTCATTCAAGTCGAGGACACGTCCGCCTCCGGAACCTCTGCGACCATCCCGATCACAGCAGGCGAGGGGTGGGTCGAAGAACAGCGTCATCGACTGAACGAAGTCCTGCAGGCATGGCCGAGCGAGGTCAGGAGAACTTCACCAGGCGCCTACGAGTGGCGTCGCTGAACTACTCCGAACATGTTCAACCGAGCACGGAAACCAAAACGTGTGCGGGGAGCGCCTCCTCAGAGGCGCTGCCCGCACACATCTCAAGGGTTCAGCGGCCAGTTATTGGAAGAATGTTCTGGCCATCATCCAACCGGTATCGTCGAAGGCTTCCATCGAGATGGCAAACGGTACGTTACTGCCCGCTCTGTAGTGTGGCGTGGATGAGAACATGATGGTATTTCGGCTATTGGTGACGTACTCAGCGATCTCCTCCTCGAAGATTCTCATATCCCCGTTGTCGATAGCGCCCGTGGTTCTGACAATGTTCTCCGGCGTGGTGCCAGATCCACCGAGGGCCTTCGGAAGGAGATGCCCGCGCGCATCCCCGTTGGCACCGCTCACGAAGCCCGGCGGCCTGATACCCCGAGTCGCCTTCGTCCCACTCCCGATCATTTGCGGCGTAACCTCCGCCACAATGCCGGAGCGGCGCTCGTCGGCACCGATGCTGCCATAGTCGATCTCACCGCAGTTGTGCACCAGCAGCGGAGTCTCGCCAGCGTGCACGTAGTACGCGTGGATACCGCTGATCGTGAGGTCGTGCGTCCGCTGACGTTCGTCGAAACGGCGCGTGCTCTCCAACTCGACCGACTCGCCGTCCGCCGTGTGCAGCCGCATGCCCGGCCTGAGGTCGCCGGCGTCGATCCACCTGTTCTCCACGTCCACCCAGAAGGGGTGAGTTGTGGTGGAGACGAGGGCCTCGGCACTACCGGAGTCACCCCTGATCGTCAGATCGACGAAGTGTTTGTCGTCCTCGGTGACGATCGTGCCGACGACCTCACGGACCGTCGTTCCACCACTCTTCGGGTCAGTCGTCTTGACCTTGTCGCCGAGCCTGACCTTCTCGATCGGCTTCGTCTTGCCGTTGGCGAGCAGAACCCTCGTGCCTGGTAGGAAACTGTGGGGCGCCGGGCACGAGTCGTTGCCCTTCTTCTTGAGCGCGGCCGCGGCCTTCTTCCTGGCCTCCGCCAGCCTCTCCGTGGCCTTGGTCAGCCCGGCTCTCGCCTTGCCCAGCGCCTTGTTCGCCTTGAAGTAGCCCTTCGCGCCGCCGATCAGGTCCTTGACCAGCCCAGCGACACGTTTGACGAGTTTGAGGCCCTTGGCCCACTTCCAGGGGGCGCCGTACTTGGCGAGGATCTTGCCCGCCAGGCCGCCCGCGAAGCTGCCGGCGATGTTGAGCAGGGTCTCGCCACACGCTCCCATGTCGCCGCTGGAGATGCAGTCCAGGGCCGCGTCCACGCCCAGGATGTCCCGGGCGATCTTGATCAGCGCCTTGCCCGCGGACTTGATGCGCTGCTTGGCGGAGGACTGCTGCGCCTGCGCCGACGCCACGTCGGCGGAGGCCGCGTCGGCATCCGACTGCGCGTCGTCGACGTCCTTGTTGCCGGTCTCCTTCTTGTAGGTGCCCGCGTAGGCCGAGCAGTAGACCGGGAAGCAACTCTCCAGTCCCGACGGGTCGGACAGGGTCACCGGGGTGTTGTCGGCGTACGCGTAGCCGTTGATCTGGTCCGGCCTGGTGTAGTCGATGATCGGGTCGACCGATATGAACTTGCCGATCGCCGAGTCGTACTCCCGCGCCCCAAGGTGGGTCAGGCCGGTCGAGGCGTCGATCGTGCCGCCGACATAGCCCTTCTCCCCCGGCCAGGAACCGAGCTTCTCGCCGCGCTCCACACCGTAGGGGTCGAAGCGCCGCTGGGAGATCACGCCCGTGGCGGAGTCGATCGCCACCTCGCCCGTGCCGTGGTGATCGGCGGCGGTGAAGGACAGTTTCGCCGCGGTGCGGACCGCGACGGTCTGGCCGGCGTACTCGTAGTAGCGGGTTGCCTCCTTCTTGGTGCCGTCGGCCGACAGCTTCAGCTCGGTGCCCGGCAGGTAGACGGTCGTGCCGGAGGGGTCCTTGCGCACGATACGACTGCCGGAGGCGTCGTACACGTAGCTGGTCTTCGAGCCGTTCGCCTCGGTGACCTCGCTGACCTTGCCCTGGTCGTTCCAGAGGAGGGCCTGCGCGTTGCCGCCGATGGTGCGCTTGGTGGTGTTGCCGGAGTCGTCGTACTCGTACGCCGACTGCCGCTGCCCGGTCGGGGTCTGCTCGGTGACCTTGGTGACCTGGTGCGGTCCGTCACCGAGGGCCCCCGCGCCGCCGTACTCGTAGCTGCGCGTGATGTTCTTCGCCGCGTTGAGCGTGGTGTCGTGGTTGATCTCGGAGACGCGGTTGCCGATGGCGTCGGTCTCGTACGACTTCCAGTACGGGGCCGGACCGCCGAGGGCGCTCGAACCGGCGGCGGAAGTGCACGCGGTGGGGCCGGTGCCGTCCACCGGGGTGGTGGAGCCGCGAGTCCCGGAACCGGCCGCGGTCGTCGCGGTTGCCGACGGGGTCCAGGCGTCCTGGAGACGCTGCCGGCTGTCGTAGGCGAAGCACTGCACGTCCGGCGAGGCGGAGTTCCCGGTGTCCGCGATGGACAGGACGTTGCCCGCCTGGTCGTAGGAGTAGTTCGCGTCCTTGGCCGGCGCGGTCGCGCCGTAGACGTCGACCAGGGACCGGGTCAGCCGGTCGGTGCCCTTCTCGTAGCTGAGGGTCTGCCAGACCTTCTTCCCGCTGCCGCCCGTGGACAGCTCCAGCTGCTGGAGCTGACTGGTCCTGGAGTAGACGGTGTTGGTGACGTACGAGTCAACGGTTCCCTTCATCGTCATAGGCCGCTGCAGGGAGTCGTACGTGTAGGTCACCGCCTCCGCCGGAAGGTCTCCGATGGCGGGCATGCCGGCGGTCTGGACCGTTCCGTCCCGGTTGTACGTGGTGGTGAAGGCGTACGTTCCGGCCAGGTCGCCCTGTGAGGCCGGGACCTGGTAGGCGGTCTGCAGCGGGCGGTAGAACTCGTCCATCGACTGGACGGCCGTGGCGAAGTACTCCGTCGGCGAGACGTAGCTCAGCGTGCCGTAGGCCAGACCCAGCCAGCCCGCCTTGTCGTACTTCGTCTCGCTCAGCTTCGTGCCGGTACCCGCGTCACCCTGCCAGGTCGTGAGGACTCGCCCGAGCTTGTCGTAGACCGTGGAGGTCTTCTTGTCGCGGCCGTCGTACGACACGACCGGCCGGTCCAGTTCGTCGTACTCGGTACGCGAGGTACCCGCGTCGGGGTCGATCGACTTCTTCTTACGGCCCAGCTGGTCGTACTCGTAGCGCCACACGTTGTTCTTGGCGTCGGTGACCGTCTCCAGCAGACCGGCCACGTTGTACGTGTACTTGGTCGAGTCGTACGGCACGCCCACACCCGGCGAGGCGCCCTGGTAGTGGCGGATCTCGGAGACATTGCCCTGCCCGTCCGTGACGGACGTCGTGGGCACACCGCCGACCGGCGGGTCGACGTGCGTCAGCTCGCCGTCGTAGGTGGTTCTCGTACGCCACTGCTCGGCACCCGAGACCGCGAAGATCTCGGCGGTCGTCCGGCCCAGGCCGTCGTACTCCAGCAGGCTCTGCGCACTGACCTGGCCGTTGCTCACCAGCAGCAGCTCGCCCTCGGCCGCGCCGTCCGCGTTGTAGGTCGAGTTGGTCTTCCTGACGTTGCCGGTGGCGTCGTACCAGGTGTCGGCGACCATGCGGGAGCCGCTCGGGCCCTCGGTCTGGATCTGGCGGGCCCGCAGCATGCTGTCGTAGAGCTGGTACTCCGCGCCGTAGGAGCCGTCGTTCTCGATCTTCTCCGTCTTGATCGCGGTGACCTTGTCCTTGCGGACGTTGTACGAGTACTTGATGCTCGGCGTCTGCGTCGACGCCCGGTCCGCCAGCCACACCGAGGTCAGCCGGCCCAGCGCGTCGTAGGCGAGCTCGGTCCGCTGGCCGTTCGGGTCGGTCTGGCCCTTGGACATACCCCAGGCGGGGGCGTAGTCGGTGATGGTGTTGTGCCCGAGGGCGTTGGTGACGACCGTCTTCGTCAGCAGGCCGTTGGTCTCGGTGTAGACGGTCTTCGTCGCGTCGGACGTCCCGTACTGCTTGGCGTCCTGCTGGGACTTCGGACGGCCGAAGTCGTCGTAGGTCGTGGCACCGGTGATCTGGTAGGTGGCCGTGGTGCCGTCGTGCGACGTCAGCCGTTCGGTCTTGGTGGCGTCGCCCTTGGTGGGCGCCGCTGCGAACGCGCCGCCGTCGTAGGAGGTGCGCTCGTCCGCCAGGACCTGCGTCTTGCGGTCGGGCGTCGTGGCGCACTTGACCGACACACTCTCACTGCGGGCGGGCAGCGACAGGATGTTCTTGGCCGCGTTGTCCGCGTAAGTGGTGCGGGTGCAGGTGTCGTCCTTGGCCGTGGAGACGTCGCCGAGGTCCTCGACCGTCAGCACGCGGCCGGTGGCGTTGGCCGTGTCGTACGTCGTGGTGGACTTCGTCTCGCGCCAGGTGCCGTCGGACTTCAGGCTGAAGCCACGGCCGGTCTGCGTACGCACGATCGCCGCGTTGGTGGTGCCCCAGCTGTTGGTCTGGGTCGCCGTGTAGTACTTCCACGGGGTGTCGATCGTCTTGCCGACCAGCTTGGCACCGTCGTAGGTGGCCGCCTCCAACTGGTGGCCCGTGAACTCCTCGGAGTCCGTGTACGCGGCTCCCGTGGAGTCCTTGACGGTCACCGAGCGGGCGTTGCCGGCCGAGTCCTTGTCACCGTCCATGCCCTGCAGGTACGTGTAGTCGACCCGGGTGGTCTGCTTGTCGGAGCTGCCGCTGGTGACCTTGACCTTGCCGTAGCCCTGCCAGCCGCCCCAGGTCAGGTACTTGGCGTCGGTGATGCCGTCCGGCTTCGCCTTACGCCAGGCCGCGTCGCCCTGGTAGTCGTAGCGGGTGACCATCGAGTCACTGCCGCCGGTGCGGTCCGTCTCGATGACCGCCGACACGACGTACTTGTGGAACCAGTCCGTGATCGGCTCGGTGTACCCGGGCGGCGCCCACTTCACCGGATAACAGCGCTTCGTCGACTCGCCCGGCTTCGGCAGCGAGGCCTTCGCACAGTCGGTCGGCGCGTAGGTGACGTCGAGCTGGGCGCCGGTGTCGCTGAGGACCATCGACAGCCGGTAGCGGTAGAACGGGGCGATGTTGTCGCCGATCGCGTCCACCCGGTTGGCGAGCTGCTCGCCGAAGAGGTCGACCGACGGCAGCTTCACCGCCGTGCCGGCCCGTCCCTCGTGCTCGATCTTCGACAGCCACAGCGTCTTGGAGTCGTCGCCGTTGTCCGTGAACAGGTGCGTGAAACTCCAGGCGTCCACGTCCTGGTAGGTCGTGGCGTCCTTGCGCATCTGCGTGACGACCGACGTCAGCCGCTTCGTCGTGAAGAACGTCTGGACCGGCGAGGTGCACTTGGTGGCGGACTTGCACTCCTGGTCGACCGGGACGTCCGGCCAGTGGGAGGCGTTCGCCTTGGTGCGCTTGCTCTCCGCGCAGTCGAAGTCGGAGGTCACCAGGCAGCGTTCGGCGGTGTTGAAGACGATCCGGGCCGGAGCCTTCGCCGCGTAGACCTTCGTGTCCTGCTGGCCGTAGTCGACGCGCTTCAGGTAGCCGCCGCGGTGGTACGCGGTGCCGTTGACGTCCGTCTTGCCGTTCAGCGCGTAGTAGTTGGTCTCGCGGTCGTAGAAGTAGGACATCACGTTGCCGTGGGTGTCCTTGACGTAGTCCAGACTCCACCGCCACGCCTGCTGGCAGTACGCGCTGGTGAACGTGGCGTTGTAGCAGGGCTCACCCGAGTCGTCGCCGAAGACCGGCGTCGTCCACGTGGAGTTGGTCTCCTCGTTCCCGGTCGCCCAGCCCGGCAGACGGTTCAGGCCGAAGGAGTACTCCGTGCCGTCGGAGGTCGTGACCTTCCAGTACTCGCCCTTGTCGCCGGCGCTGCCGTCGTCGCCGTTGGTTGCGCCCGTCAGCTTCTCGACCTTCGCGCCGTCGTCGGACGACAGGTGCCACTTACCGGTGGTGTCGTCCTTGACCAGTTCACCGGACGCCCCGGCGAGCATGACCGTGGCGTTCTCGAACGCCCAGCACTGCTCGGCCGAGCTGTCGTGACCGTCCTCGGAACAGGGCTTGTAACGACGCTCGATGTAACCGGGGTCGTAGGAGAAGCCCTCGCCTATCCACGAACCCTGGTTGTTCGTCGCCGAGGTGCGGCCGTCCGCCGACTGAGAGGAGTAGCCGAGACCCACGGTGGGGGTCAGACCGCCCGGGGTCGGCACCGAGGACAGCGGGTAGTTCCAGCTGAACCCACCGGAGGAAGGAGCCACGCTCCAACTGGATGACGGGGAAAGGGCAGTGGCCTTGTACGTGCCCTGCGCACTGGAAGGGCCGGCGGCGACCGCCACCAGAGAGGCCGCGTCGGCCGCCATGGTGGAGACGCCCTCGGCGGGAGCCGGGGCGGCCGTCACGTCGGCGGAGACCGTGCCCGACTTCACGTCGTTCACCGTCGGCAGCGCCTTCGGCCGCTCCGGGCACGCCTTGCTGCCCGGAGTCGCGACAGCGGCACACGCCGGGAGCTGGACCAGCTGAAGACGGGAGGCGTAGGAGCCGCCGAAGCCCTCGGCGAACTCCGAGTAGTCGACCGTGAGACGGACCTTCGCGGCCTCCTCGGCACCATCGGCCCGCGCCACGTCGAGCAGGACTCCGGCGCCGAGCTGCTCGGCGCGCTTCGGGTCGAGGACGTCGACGCGGACCTTGTCCGCAGCCGTCGTCGTCTTCGCCTCGCCCTTCGCCGAACCCTTCGCGCCGGCCTCCCCAGTGATCTCGGTCGAGGCGGGGGCCGGGGCTTTCGCCTTGCCGACCTTGACCGGCAGGCCGCCGGCCTCGGTCGCGGCGGTCGCGCCGACGGTCACCTCGGCGCCGCCCTGCTTCGGCCACACCGCCTTGTCGAGGCCCTTGACCGCCGCCTTGCGCGCCGGGTCGGAGGGGCGGGACTTCGCTTTCGCGTCGGATCCCTTGGCGGGATCCCCGTCGTCCTGGACGCCGGGACGGCTGGTGCGGCCCCGATCGCCCTCGTCGAGCGCCAATGCCTGAACCGACGACGCGGACAACGCGAGCGTGAGCCCGAGCACTGTCGCGACAACCGTCGATCTGGGCATGCGGCGGCTCAGTGAGCGGCCACGGAAAAACATTCGGCAACTTCCTGATCGAAGGAGAACGTCATGAGCAGAACCTCCGTGAAGGAGGGTTACGTCTGTGTGCCAACAGCACGCGTACACACCGAACTTGACTGTCCGTCACACACGAGGAGGCGTCGGCGGGCCGGACATCAACCGAATGCCGTCGCCGGCCGAGAAGGGCTTGTCGAGCAGGTCGGCCGGTTGTGCGCGCTCACGCCGCGTCCGCCGCCGGGACGGCACGCGCGAAGGCGGCCGTCGTGGTGCACTCGCCGGGGGCGCCGACCGAGAAGTGCCGGTCGGTGGCGGTGACAGAAGCGCTGGAACGTTCGCAGCGCTCGGCATCCTCCCCTGACAGCGTTGCCAGAGGATCCGCGAACGCCGCGTCCCCCATTCCGTCGCCATGGACGTCCACGTCGACTCCGCCGACGCGTCCGGCCGCGCAAGCCGGAGACACAGAAACGATCCCGCTCAGGCCTGACCGGAGAAGTGCCGCTGTCGCGACGACAGCGCCCCCGCGCCAACGCCCCATCCCCACCCCGGACACCAGAAGTCACCATCCCCGTACAGTCGGTCGATCGTGCAGATCCTTTACCGACCTCTTACTTCTCACCAGAGATGCATGTCCGACATGATCACATTCCCATGGTCACAGTTTCATCACAGAAACCCCGCAGGCGTCGCCAAATACCCCAGCTCGCACACACATGCCCCAATTAGCTTTTCCCCTTCGTTCAGTTGAACTTCTTTACTGGTTGGGGGATTCAGGGGCCGCAGGGGACTTTCGCCAAGATCGTGGCTCCGTACGGCCCATAACACCCGTGGGGGGTAGACAAGTCATGCCTGGAAAGAGACGTGTCGAGCTGGGGCGCAGGCGGTTCATCAGGGTCGCCGGCGGTTCCGTCGCCGGGGTCGCGGTGGTGGGTGGGGGAACCTTCACCGCGCTGGCCACGGGAGTTCTGGACTCCCCCTCGCCGGATCTGCTCGACGGGGTGCCGCGCTCCCTCGTGCTGAGCCTTCCGGACGCCCCGGGCAGCACCCAGCCGCCGGTCCCGGAACTGCCGGACCAGCTCGGTGACGGTGTCCTCAGCCCACCGAGTCCGGGCACTCGGATCCCCTACACCGGGGGCACGCCGGACCCCGCCGAGACGACCGTACCGACCACGCTGCCGTTCGAGTTCAAGACCTCGGGCTACAAGCTCGACACCGAACTCCCGGAGTACATGCGGCCCTGGCGCGACCGGCCCACCACCTGGTCCAACGTCACGCCCAACACGGAGAACGTGTACCTCGACGCCGAGGGCGCCGTGCAGTACCGGCCGGACCGCAACACGCCGGGCTACGACCAGCCCGTCACCCAGATCCAGTTCGGGCTCGGCTGCGTCTCGAGCTACCGCACCGCGACCGACCCCACCCGCAAGGCGCTCTTCCTCACGCGCGCCAAGGCGCAGGCGAAGCGGCTCATCGACAAGCGCGTGGAGACACGCGGGGCCTGGTACTTCCCGTATCCCTTCGACTGGTACCACCCCGAGCACAGCGGCGTCACCTACAAGGCACCCTGGTACTCGGGCATGGCACAGGGCGAGTCGATCAGCCTCTTCATCCAGCTGACGCAGCTGGACGGGGTCACCGAAGAGGAGAAGACGCTCTACAGGGCCGCGGCCGACGGCGCGTTCGCCTCGCTGCTGCGCGGGGACAACGCCAAGCCGTGGGTCGTCAACAAGGACAAGAACGGCTACCTGTGGATCCAGGAGTACCCGGGCGCCACGGCCGGCACCGGTGACTACACCTTCAACGGCATGATCTTCGCCACCTTCGGCCTCTGGGACTACTACGTCGCCACCGGCAACGAACTGGCCCTCAAGATGTACGACGGAGCGGTCACCACCATCCGCGACCACTTCACGCGGCTGCGCCAGGCGAAGTGGCTCTCGTACTACTGCAACACGCACCGGGTGCCGACCAAGGGCTACCACCAGCACCACATCAACCTGTTCCGCCAGCTCCACTGGCAGACCGGCAGCCCCACCTTCGCAGCTCAGCAGGACACGCTGATCAACGACTACCCCTACGCCCAGACCAACCTGCCGGCGGGCTCGGTCGTCGCGTTCGCCGCCGGTACGCACACGCTGTACAAGCTGAAGACGCAGGGCGCGCCCCTCTACGGCTGGTCCCCCACCATGAAGGACGCCCAGCTGGCGACCAAGAAGGTGACCTTCTCCAAGGCCACCCAGGCTCCCGTGGACGTCCGCCGCCGCATCGAGGGCCGCGGGATCTACTACCGCATCAGCGCCGGCGCGTACGCGGGCTACTGGGTCGGGGAGTACTACCCGAAGGTGTTCCTGCGCGGGGTGCACCTGCCCACCACCTTCCGCCCGCAGCGCACCGCCACGTTCCCGGCGAACGTCTCGATCACCTGCATCAAGTTCGGCAGCGACGGCAAGACCGGCACCACGAAGACGGTGAAGTTCGCCAACAGCTCCAAGGCCCCCTTCGACCAGCGGGCCATCGTCAACGGCCGGCCCATGCTGCGGATCACCGCGGGCGGGCTGACCGGGTACTGGGTGCCGAACGGGCCGGTCCTGACGGACGGATAGCAGACGGGCGGCGGCCGCGCCGTCCGCCGCGTCCACGCGCGGGCCGGCGCGGGGCCGCCCGGCCCGCGGCCCGCGCGTGAACGTCGTCCGCCCGGCCCCGTATGCTCGCCAACCGAAGCCACACACCGGAAGGCAGCAGAAGTGAACTACAGGGTCCAGCCCAGCGCGCAGGTCGACGACAGTGCCGAGATCGGCGACGGCAGCAGCGTCTGGGACCTCGCGCAGATCCGCGAGGGCGCGCGCCTCGGTGCGGGCTGCGTCATCGGCCGTGGCGCGTACGTCGGTTCCGGCGTCCACATGGGCGACAACTGCAAGCTGCAGAACTACGCGCTCGTCTACGAGCCGGCCGAACTCGGCGACGGTGTCTTCATCGGCCCCGCCGTGGTCCTCACCAACGACCACAACCCGCGTTCCGTGGACCCGGACGGCAAGCAGAAGCGGGGCGGCGACTGGGAGGCCGTCGGCGTGAAGATCGCCGACGGGGCGTCCATCGGCGCCCGCGCCGTGTGCGTCGCGCCGATCACCATCGGCCGCTGGGCCATGGTCGCCGCCGGCGCCGTCGTCACCAAGGACGTGCCGGACTTCGGTCTGGTCGTCGGTGTCCCCGCGCGGCAGGTCGGCTGGGTCGGCAAGACCGGCGTCAAGCTGGTCGCGCGCGCGGGCGAGGCCGATGTGTGGGAGTGCCCGCAGACCGGTGAGCTGTACGACGAGAAGGACGGCGTGCTGGCGGAGCGGACCGCGGGCTAGTCCCCTGGTCCAGTCGTCCCTCCCTCATTTCAGAAGCGGAAGAAGGGTTCGGCCGCGTCCAACGGGACGCGGCCGAACCCTTTTTGACTACGCTTCCTTGCCCAGCAGCAGCCGGTCGAACTCGCGGCTCACCACCGACCAGTCCCACATCGTCAGCGCGTGCTTCGCCGCGGGCTCCGTCGCCGCGCGCCAGCTGTCCTCCGTGGCCGTGAGCTTGAGGATCCGCTCCGCGGCCTCCTCGGGCGTCGAGACGACCCAGTCGGCCGGGAAGAGCGTGCGCGGCCCGTTCTCCAGCGAGGCGAAGAACGGCCAGTCGCGGACCACCGGGAGCGCACCGCTGACGGTGCCCTCCACCAGGCCGCAGTGGAAGCTCTCGCGGACCGAGCTGCTCAGGATGACGCCGACCTCGGTGAGCGCCGCCGGCACGTCGTCCGTCTGGCCCACCAGGTGTACGGCGCCGGCCGCCTCCAGCTCCTCCAGGTCCGCCTGGAGCAGGTCGTCGTAGGCGCGGACGGCGGCTCCCGCCTTGCGGGGCAGGCCCTCGCCGATGACGACCAGGCGGTAGCGCTCGTCCTTCTCGCGCAGCAGCCGCAGCACCTGCACCGCCCAGCGCGGGTCCTTGGCCACGGCGCTGACGCCGACCAGACCGAGGTGGAAGCGGGCGTCCGGGTCGGTCTTCTCCCGGTTGAAGGGCAGCAGGTCCATGGCGTTGGGGACGACGTGCGTCGTGGCGGTGTCGGGTCCGGCCAGCTGCGGCAGGACCTTCTCCACCACCTCGCGCAGATGGTCGCTGACCAGGATCAGGTCGTCGACCCGCGTGAAGTCCACGAGATGCGGCCAGAACGCGAAGGCCTCGTAGCTGTGCAGCCGTATGACCATCCGTGTGGTGCCGGGGTCGACGGCGGTGAAGAGCGCGGCGGCGTTGGTGCACCAGTCGACGAATACGGTGTCCGCCCAGTCGAGATGGGGGCGCAGCGCCTCCTCGACCTTGTCGTGGAAGGCCGGCTGGCCGCCCAGCGCGTGCTCCATGATCCGCTTGATGCCACGGACCAGCGGCCGCAGCGTCTCGTCCTCGTTGACGTCGAGATAGCGGATCTCGACCTCGGGGTGGTTCTCGTAGCGGTCCCGGATCGCCTTGAGGAAGGCGGCGTTGGCGTACGTCGTGACCAGCAGCCGCAGCGGGCGTCCGGTCGGGGCCGGCGCGGCCGGGAGGGCGCGGCCGCGCGGCGCGGACAGCGCCTTGAACGCGGCGTTCTTGCGGAAGACCGCGAGGTAGGCGTCGGGGTCGTCGGCCATCGGCGAGGAGACCCCGTCGAAGTGCAGACCCCGGTTGAAGGCGAGGGCGAACGCCGTGGAGAGCTGGTCGGCGGCGGCCGCGAGGTCCTTCTTCTTGAACCGCTGGTCCGCGAGGTTCAGCGCGGCCCCGATGGCCTTGTTGCGCAGCTTCGGGTTGTCGTGACCACGGGCCAGGTCGGCGCGGGCGGCGTCCGCGAGCAGGGCGGCGCTGAGCTTGCGGTTGCCGATCCGCTCGGCGGCCTGGTCCAGCACCAGCGTGGCGCCGGTCCTGCGGCCGCCCTTCGCCATGCTCAGGCTCACCCGGCGGGCCAGCTTGGCGCGCATCGCGTCCGGGACGCGCGGCGCGACCACCGCGGTCCGCCAGGCCTTGGCGCCGATCGCGGTGCGCATCACGGCGGGCGACGACGCCCGGCGCAGCACGGCACCGGCACTGCGGCGGACACCGCGCTTGGTGGAGCGCAGGGTGACGGTGGGCGAGGGGACGGTACGGACGGCGTCGCGCAGCGCGTACTGCACCGGACGCTCGCCGCGCGCCTGGAGGGCCCGAAGGCCGGGTGCGACACCGAAGACCGCGTCGGCCCGCCGGTTGCGCTCGGCGAGCCGCCAGACGGTGTACACGGCGTTCGCGTCCAGGGCGACCAGGACCTGCGTCCGGCGCGCGTCACGCAGGACCCACCGGTTGCGTTCCGCGCTCGCCCAGGTCCTGCGGGCGGGCGGCAGCTTCGCGACGCGCTTGGCGAAGACGTCGCCCCGCTCGGCGGCCGCCTCGGTCAGCGAGCACACGTCGGCGGCGTCGAGGACGCCGTCAACCGCTTCGCGATCGAAGTAACCGGCCAGCCGCACGGTCGCTCCCGCGGCCCTGAACTGTTCGACGGCGGCTTTCAGCATCGAGAGCGTCGGCGCCGTACCGGCGACCAGAAGTACGTGGGTCATGCGAGGAGGTCCTCCACCTGTTCTGCGTCCGTGCGGGGGTCGTGCTGTGGACGTGGGGGGGGGGGGGGGGGGGGGGGCGGGGGGGGGGCGGGCGGCCCCCCCCCCCCCCCCCCCCCCCCCCCCCACGCCGTGGGTCACAGCCGTCCCGTCACACGGCCTTCCCGTCGCCGGGCAGCAGCCGGCTGTAGATCTGGTCCAGGACCACGGCCTGGGCCTCCCAGGTCCACTTCTCGAGCAGCCCCGGGTCGTCGTAGGCGGCCTTGTAGCGCTCCGGGTTGGCGAGGACGGCCTTGACGGCGCGTACGTAGTCCTCGACGTCCTGCGCCTTGAAGATCTCGCCCTGACCGGTCTTCTCGACCATCTCGGCCATGGTGCGGATGTCACTGACCACCAGCGGCAGCCGGGCCTGGGAGTACTCGAAGAACTTGTTGCTCAGGGCCAGTTCGTGGTTGGGCAGGTGGTGCAGCGGGCTGACCGCCGCGTCCGCCGTGGACAGGAACTCGGGCACCTGCCAGTGCGGCACGAAGGGCAGGATGTGGGCACGGTCGCCCACGCCCAGCTCCTCGATCAACTCGATGATCTTCTTGGTGGCGGGGAAGTGCTTGCCCGACGGCGGCAGGGAGACGAGTGCGACATGCACGTCCGGCATCCGCGTCAGACCCTCGATGATGGTCTCCACGCCGCGCACCGGGTTGATGCCACCGCAGTACGCCAGCAGCGGGGTGTCCGCGTCGACGCCGCACAGCTCCCGCAGGTCGGGGACCGGGTCCACGTCGGCCACCTCGTCGGGGGCCGGGCGCATCACCGGGGCGTTCAGGACGACGTAGGGCGTCTCCTGGAGCTTGTGTCCCTTGACCAGCAGCTCGGCGAGCGAGGGCGAGACGGTGATCGCCGCGTCGGCGAAGACCGCGTGCTCCTTCTCCCAGGCCACGTGACCCGGGATCCAGCGGTCGTGGTGGGAGTGCAGACCGGGCACGAACTCGTGCGCGTCCCAGACCAGCTTGACCGGGTGCCCCGCGGCCCGCAGACGGACGGCGGACCGGGCGGCCACGCCCAGCATGCGGAAGTCGTGCGCGTGGATCAGGTCGGGCTTGAGTTCGTCGATGTGCGGGCCGAAGGCCAGCTCGAAGTCCCACAGGTACGGAAGCAGCCGACGCCAGGCACGCTGCCCCATGGTGAGCTGCCAGAACTTGATCTGGAGCTTGTCGAGCGGCGTGTCGAACGTGGAGCGCTTGCGCTTGGCGCGGTGCGTCAGGCGCGAACGCAGGGACACCCACTGGCTCGTCGCCTTCGCGGCGGCCTTGGGCACGACCAGACGGGCGGCCGCGCCACTGGCGCTCGGACGGCCGGGGCCGCCGGCCTTGGCCGCGGCGGCCCGGAACCGGAGATCCGCGCGCCAGGCCTTCACCTGCTGCTTGCGGTACTTGGCGATCTGGGGCGAGCGGTACGCGAGCGGGCTGCGCCAGCGCAGGCCGTGCCTGTCCTGCCGGCTGGGGCCGAGCGGGCTCGGCTTGGGCACCAGACGGACCTCGGCCTCACCGATGTTCCAGGTCTGGATCTCGGGAGCGGGTGAAATTCCGAAAAGAACGACCTCCCACCCGGCTTCGGCGGCAGATCGAGCCGACTTCTGGACACGCGAGTCATTTCGGACACCGTTGTCGACCAGCATCACAATTCGGCCTCGGGAGGCCGCTCTCGGCCTTCTCTGCCCGTCGGTGCTGTCGAGCTCCATGTATGTGTGCCTTTCCTGAATCTGAAGCTTCTGGCACGTTGCAGGAGCCCGCAAGGATGTTCGGGCCCGCACACCAGTTTCCGTCCAAAGCGGGCGTCTCGCGCAGTGCACTGGGGCGCTGACGGCACGGCTGCATAACCCGATAACCCGGCCCACCGAAGCATACCGTCAGTGAAGAGCCGCCCCGCGGCACCGGCCGCGCCGTTGCAGGGCCGTTGCAGGGCTGTCGCCGGGCCGCGACGGCGGTACCCGGCGCGCCCGTATGATCTGGGTTCGGCCGTCCATACGTTTTATTCGGTAGGAGCAGCGCACGTGAAGGTCATCAGTGTCGTGGGCGCACGCCCCCAGTTGGTCAAGCTCGCGCCCATCGCGGCGGCTTTCTCCGACACCCCCCACGAGCACGTCATCGTGCACACGGGCCAGCACTACGACGCGGACCTCTCCGATGTCTTCTTCTCCGGTCTGGGCATCCCGGACCCCGACGTGCACCTCGGTGTCGGCTCCGGCGGCCACGGTGAGCAGACCGGCGCGGTCCTCGCCGCCATGGACAAGGTGCTGGAGACGGAGAAGCCCGACTGGGTGCTGGTGTACGGCGACACGAACTCGACCGTCGCCGGCGCGCTCTCCGCGGTGAAGCTGCACTACCGCGTCGCCCACCTCGAGGCCGGCCTGCGCTCCTTCAACCGGCGGATGCCGGAGGAGCACAACCGCGTCCTCACCGACCACGCCGCCGACCTGCTGCTCGCGCCGACCGAGGAGGCCATGCGCCACCTCTCGAACGAGGGCCTGGCGCACCGCTCCACCCTCGTCGGCGACGTCATGGTCGACGTGTGCCTGCGCATCCGCGACGCCGTGCTCGCCGGTGAGCACCCCCGCCCGGCGCTGCCCGAGGGCATCGACGCCGACGCCCCCTACCTGGTGTCGACGCTGCACCGCCCGGACAACACCGACGACCCGGAGCGGCTCGCCGCCATCATCGGCTCGCTGGCCGCCCTGCCCGTCCCGGTGGCGCTGCTGGCCCACCCGCGTCTGGTGGCCCGCGCCGAGCAGCACGGCATCGAGCTGAACCAGGGCGCGGTGCGGGTCGGCCGTCCCCTTCCCTACGCCGGTCTCGTGGGCGCCGTCCTCGGCTCCGCCGGCGTGGTCACCGATTCGGGTGGTCTCCAGAAGGAGGCCTTCCTGCTGGGCCGCGCCTGCACCACCGTGCGCCCGGAGACCGAGTGGGTCGAGACCCTCGAGGACGGCTGGAACCACCTCGTGCCCGACCCGCACGAGACCCCCGGCTTCACCGAGCTCGCCACCCGTCCGGCGCCCGAGACCCCGCGCGGTACGCCGTACGGTGACGGGAACGCCGCCGTGCGCGCGGTCAGGGCCATCGTCGAGGCCTGATCCCGCCGCCGCTCTCGTCACCGTTCCATCAGTCTCTCGGAGCACCCCTTGCGAAACGTGATCAAGCGCCCCCGGACGACGGGCCCGCGACCCGACGGAGTCCGTCCGCACATGATCTACCTGGCCATCGGCTTCCCGCCGGCGGCCAAGAGCTGTGCGTACCGGATGCGTGAGACGGCGAACAAGTTCGTCGAACTCGGCTGGGACGTGACCGTCCTCACCATCGCGGAGGAGTCCTGGGAGCGTGAGTACGGTCTCGACCACACGCTCTCCGACCCGGTGGACCCGCGGGTGCGGATCGTCGAACTGCCGCTGGCCCGCGAGGACCTGGAGACCGACATCCGGCTGTTCACCGAGGACCGGGCGCTGAACCCGATCCGCTGGATGCAGCGGGAGCGGGACCGCCACCTGGAGCACTTCCCGGAGCCGGTGTTCGGCGGCTGGCGTTCGGCCCTGGAGCAGGGTGTCGTGGACATCCACCGCGAGTTCCCGGCCGACCTGCTGCTGGCGAGCTGCGCGCCGTACGTCAACCTGGCCGCCGCCTGGAAGCTGTGGGAGACGCACAAGGTCCCCTACGCGATCGACTTCCGTGACGGCTGGTCGGTCGACGTCATCGGCGGTGGCGAGGCGTTCACCCGTGACTCCGTCGCGGGCGAGTGGGAGGAGCGCGTCCTGTCGGACGCCGTCGCGATCTGGTGCGTCAACGACCCGATCGCGGACTTCTACCGGGAGCGCTACCCGCAGCTCGCCGAGCGCGTCCACGTGGTGCGCAACGGATTCGACCCGGACAGCGTCCCGGAGGTGCACGGCCAGGCGGACCCGGAGAAGGGCCTGACCTTCGGTTACCTGGGCTCGGTGAACTTCAAGCCGGCGTTCCTCGCCACCGTCCTGGACGGCTGGCGGGCGGCTCGGGAGCGCGACCCGCTGGTCGCCCGGTCCCGGTTCGAGATCCGCGGGCACATCGGCGCGGGCGCCAGCCGCGAGGCCAACGCCCACATGACGCTCATCCGGCAGGCCGAGCCCGACGGTGTGCTGTTCGGCGGCCCGGTGCCCAAGGCGGAGGTCGGACCGACCTACGGCCGCTGGGACGCGCTGGTCCTGATGCTCGTCGGCGGCCGCTTCGTCACCTCGGGCAAGGTGTACGAGTTCATGGCCTCCGGGCTGCCGGTGGTCTCCGCCCACGAGGTGGACCACGACGCCTCCGCCGTGCTGGCGGGGCACCCCCTGTGGACCGGGGCCTGCGGCCTCGACGCGGAGGGCATCGCCGATTCGTTCGTCAAGGCGGCCCGGATGGCCGTGGAGACGACTTCCGAGCAGCGTGCCGAGGCGCGCGCCCACGCGGCCCGGTTCACCCGCGGCCTGCTGATGGCCCCCGCGGCCGAGCAGCTGAGCGATGCCGTCCGTCCGGCGCTCGCGGGGAGCCCGCGGGCATGACGACGGACAAACGGGGGGTTCGGCGGCTGCCCGGAGCGGTCGCCCGTCGTGCTCTGGATCCGAGGGTGCTGCGGACCGGGGCGGGTGCACGTGCCTGGCGGTTCGTGGTGTCGGCTCCGGGTCTGTCCGACTCGCTGCGCTTCCGTATCGCCCAGCGCGTGCGGGACGGCCTGGACAAGGCCAACCGGCCCGAGGGCGCGGTCCTCACCCTGAGTTCGGCCGCCCGCCGTACGACCAGCGCGCGGCACCGGGCCGACCTGCTCGGCGACGCCGCTCGTCTGGAACTGGCACGCGGCCGGGCCCCACGCGCCCTGACGGCCGCCGTCTCCGCCGAACTCGCCTACGGTGACGCCCAGTTGGCCGGAGGCGACGGCACGGCGGCCGCCGCTTCCGTGGTCCGGGCGCTCCAGCTGGCCTTCCACCGGGTGCTGCACTTCGACCGGACCACGTCACCGCTCGCCAAGGACCCCGACGCCTACCTGGCCGAACTGCGCGGCAGCACGGCCGTCCGGGCGCTGACCGAGGGAGCGGGCCGCGCCGCCGAGCCCGCCGCCCCGCCGGCCGACCGGCCGCTGCGCCTGCTGTTCGTCACCCGGGGCAACGCGAACTTCCTCCGGCAGATCCGCGACCACTACCGGGCGCACCCCGGTGTCGAGGTCCGGTCCCTGGACCTGGGGGATGAGCCCGAGCTCGACAAGCTGGCCACCTCTCTCACCCGGCTCGCGGCCCACCGCCTGGGCGACGACCAGGAGTTCGGCCGACAGGCCGAGGAGCTCCTGCGCCCCCACCTGGACTGGGCGGACACCGTCTTCGTCGACTGGTGTGTCGGCCCGGCCGCGCTGCTGACCTCGGTGGATCCCGGCACCACGCGGATCGTCGTGCGTCTGCACAGCGCCGAGACCTTCAGTCTCTGGCCGTTCCTGGTCGACTTCTCCCGCGTCGACGACCTGGTGTTCGTCGGCGCCCATCTGCGGGATCTGACGGTCGCGGTGGTGCCCCAGCTGACGCCCGCTCAGAAGCAGCGGGCGCCCCGGCTGCACGTCATCGCCAACGCCATGGACCTGGCGGGCCAGGTGCGTCACAAGTCGGACGACGCCCGCTTCACCCTCGGGGTGACGGGGATCTCGTCGGTGGCCAAGGACCCCCGCTGGGCGATCGAGGTCCTGCGGATCCTGCGCGCCGAGGACCCCCGGTACCGGCTCCTGCTGATCGGCGAGGACGTCGACGCCAAGCTCAGTGCGGCGGCGCGCGCCTACGCCCGGCTCTACCGGGGCGACCTGGCCGAGCTGGAGCCCTCGGGCGCCGTCCGCAGGCTGGGCCAGCTGGACGACGTCCCCGCCGCGCTGACCGACGTCGGTGTGATCCTCAGCTCCTCCGTGCGGGAGAGCTTCCACTGCGGGTTCGTCGAGGGCGCCGCGAGCGGGGCCGTGCCGGTGGGCCGCGACTGGCCGTTCTTCGCGGGCAAGGCCAACGGCGCCCGCACGCTGTTCCCCGCCGACTGGGTCGTCGCCTCGCCGCAGGAGGCCGCCGAGCGGATCCTGAAGGTGACGGCGACCGCCGAGACCTGGCGGAAGGCCGGACAGGCGGCGTCCGCGCACGCGGTGGCAGCATGGGACTGGCCGGTCGTCCGTGAGGAGTTCGACCGCCTCCTGCTTTCCTGACAAGGATCTCCATTGACCTCCGTACCCGGGCCCGGTCGCGACCGGCTTCCGTCGCTGACCGGGCTCCGCTTCTGGGCGGCTCTGCTGGTCGTTCTGTACCACCTCTCCCGCCAGGTCGGCACCGTCCCGTACCTCAGCGAGACGGTCTGGTACGGCCGTAGCGGTGTGACGTTCTTCTTCGTCCTGTCGGGTGTGGTCCTCGCCTGGACGTACGAGGGCGCGCACGTGCCCACCAGGGTCTTCCTGTGGCGGCGCTTCGCCAGGATCTGGCCGCTGCTCGCCGTCAGCGTCGCGCTGTCGGTCGCCGTGTGGAGCGTCATGGACCACGCCGTGTCGCTCAAGGCGGTGGCCGCGACTCTGCTGGTGGTGCACGCCTGGTTCCCGCAGCCGGTGATGTTCACCGGGGGCAACCCGGCGGCCTGGTCGCTCAGTGACGAGGCCTTCTTCTATCTGATCTTCCCCGCCCTGCTGGCGATGCTCTCGGGCCGCCGCGCCCGGGTCTGGCTCTGGACGGCCCTCGCGGTCACCTGCGCCGCCCTGGTCCTGTGGCCTGCCCTGTCGGGCCTCTCGCCCACCACCCGCAGCTGGGCGCTGGACTACCTGCCGCTGACCCGCGCCCTGCAGTTCGTGCTGGGCGTCGTGGCCGGTCTCGCGCTCAAGCGCGGCTGGCGGCCGCCCGTGCCCCTGTGGGCGGCCGTGGGGCTCGTCGTCGGCTGGCACCTGGCCCTGATCCCGTGGTCGCACGCCGTCCCGGACGCCCTCTGGTACAGCCCCTACACCGCCTCGCAGTGGCTCTCGGCACCGATCTTCGCGGCCCTGATCTGCGCCGCCGCCCGCGCCGACCTGGACGGCAGGCGCACCGGACTCGGCGGGGCCTGGATGATCCGACTGGGGCACTGGTCGTTCGCCTGGTACCTCATCCACGAGATCGTGATCCGCGCGGCCGTCTTCGAGTGGGGCAAGCCCGCCCCTGGCGCGCAGACGCTTCTGTTCTGGGCGGGCGTGCTGGTGGTCAGCCTGGCCGCCGCGGGCGCCGCCTACCACTGGGTGGAGCACCCGGCCGAACGGCGGCTGCGCCGCGCCGGCCCTTCCGTCCCCCGCCGGCCCGACACCCGGCCGACCGTGGGCGCACAGTAGTCCCGTCGCGGAACGGCTCGGGCCCTGCCTCGTGGTGTACGAGGCAGGGCCCGAGTCCTCTGCTGTGCGGCTACCCGCTGTTCGGCTGCTGTGCGGGTGGCGCTCAGCCGCCGATGACGACGCGGCGGACGCCCTTCCAGGCCTCCGGGTCCGTCGTACGGCGACCGTCGACCAGGACGGTGACGTCCGGCAGGTCGGCCGGGGTCAGCGTGCGGTACTCGGCGTGGTCGGCCTGCAGGACCGCCGCGGTGACCTTCTCACCCGCGTGCGGGGTGAGGCCGTGCGCGACGAGCTCCTCGTCGGTGTACATCGGGTCGGACACGAACGGGACCGCGCCGCGCGCCTTGAGGGCCTCGACGGTCGGGAAGACGCCCGAGAAGGCCGTCTCCTTCACGCCACCGCGGTAGGCGGCGCCCAGCACCAGCACGTTGACGCCGGTCAGGTCGCCGTAGGCGGCGGCCAGCAGGTCGACGGCGTAGTCGGGCATCGCGGCGTTCGCCTCACGGGCCGAGCGCACGACGGTCGCCGCCGGGTCGTTCCACAGGTACATCCGCGGGTAGATCGGGATGCAGTGACCGCCGACGGCGATGCCCGGCTGGTGGATGTGGCTGTAGGGCTGCGAGTTGCAGGCCTCGATGACCTTCTTGACGTCGATGCCGTTGCTGTCGGCGAAGCGCGCGAACTGGTTCGCCAGGCCGATGTTGACGTCCCGGTAGGTCGTCTCGGCGAGCTTGGCCAGCTCGGAGGCCTCGGCGGTGCCCAGGTCCCACACGCCGTTCGGCTGGGGCAGGTCGTCGCGGGCGTCGAAGTCGAGGACGGCCTCGTAGAACTCGACACCGCGGGCGGCCGACGCCTCGTCGATGCCGCCGACCAGCTTCGGGTAGCGGCGCAGGTCGGAGAAGACACGGCCGGTGAGGACGCGCTCCGGGGAGAACACCAGGTGGAAGTCCTCGCCCGCGGTCAGGCCCGAGCCCTCGGCCAGCATCGGCGCCCAGCGGGTGCGGGTGGTGCCGACCGGGAGGGTCGTCTCGTACGAGACCAGCGTGCCGGGCTTGAGGCCCTGCGCGATCGCCTTCGTCGCGGAGTCCATCCAGCCGAAGTCCGGGGTGCCCTCGGCGTCCACGAACAGCGGGACGACCACGACGACGGCCTCGGACTCGGCGACGGCGGACGCGGTGTCCGTGGTCGCGCTCAGCAGACCGGCGTCGACGGCCTGCTTC
Source organism: Streptomyces sp. NPDC088157 (assembly GCF_044741545.1). Classification (NCBI taxonomy): domain Bacteria; kingdom Bacillati; phylum Actinomycetota; class Actinomycetes; order Kitasatosporales; family Streptomycetaceae; genus Streptomyces; species Streptomyces sp. NPDC088157. Next base: position 491,045 of record NZ_JBIUSU010000001.1, on the reverse strand, counting down.
AGCTTGACGTCGAGGTCGTGCTCGCCGGGGAACGGCTCGACGCCGGCGTTGACCAGCTCGACGACCTTCTCGTTGACGTCCGCGCCGATGACCCGGTGGCCCTTGGAGGCGAACTGCACGGCCAGCGGGAGGCCGATCTTGCCGAGTGCTACTACACAGATGTTCATGGAGGGTCGCTACTTCCTTTTGGAACCGGTCGGCTTCTTGAAACCGGCGGACTTCAACTTTCTGACACCGACCGACTTCACGCGGACGGCCAGGGACTTCAGCTTCCGGGCGGGAGCTGCCAGCGCCCGGAGGATCAGTTCCCTCTGCGGCGGGTGCATCCGGGCCGTGTCGATCACGACCCGCCCCTTGTCGTTCACCAGGGCCGACGCCCGGTAGGGGTCCCCCTCCCGGCCCCACTGGCGGGCCAGCGGCATGGGCAGGTCCCTGCCCCGCACCGGGACCTCGTACGTCGAACCGCCGACATACAGGTATACCCGCACACCGCGCTTGGCGGTGACGTACTCCAGCGGCACGCGGGCGTGCAGCACGGTGGCCCGGCCGTCCCCGGCGGGCTCCACCGTCATCTCGCCCACCGGCGCGGGCAGGACGTGGTCCGCCTTCAGCCGGCGCGCGCCGGGCTTGTCCGCCGACTTGGGCATGGCGCCCTTGACGAGCCGCAGCACCGTGCCGTCGACGTCGCCGAGGACCGGCACCCGCACGGACAGCGTGTAGGTGAGGGCCTCGCCCTGCTGCTCCCAGGCGGAGGCCAGCAACTCGGTCCCCTGGGCGAGCCGGCCCGGGACCGACTCCCCGACCAGCTCGTAGACCCGGTCGGACAGGCCGATGCGCGGGTCGCGGAAGCCGGGGTAGCGGGCGTAGGCGCGTTCGGCCTCGATGACGAACGGGGGCGCCCCGTGCTCCTGCTCCGAGCTGATCGCCTCGGCCAGTTCGTCGATCGCGCCGGCCTGCGCCAGCGCGATGCGCACCCGGCGCTTGACGTCCATCGCGTCGCGGATGCCGTCGGTGAAGTAGACGTCGGCGAGCCGCGCGATGCCCGCGCAGATCTGCCGTTGCAGTTCGCGGTCCAGGCCGGGGAAGTCGTCCTGGACGAGCTTGGCGAGCTCCCAGGTGAAGTGCCGGCGCAGCAGCGCGTCCCGGTCGGAACCCGCCTCGACGAGACCGGCCGTGAAGTCCATGATCTCGGCCGTGGCCCGCAGCCGCGCCAGGTGGTCGGCGCGGTAGGTGATGTTGCTGGCGTCACCCCGCTTGACCGCGAAGTAGCACGTGTAGTCCGCCACCACCGAGATCTTGCGCGCACGCACACAGGCCTCGATGGTGAACGGCTGGTCACTGCCCACCGGCAGGTGCTCGGGGAAGCGCAGCTTGTACTTCTCGACCAGTTCCCGCCGGAACAGCTTGGTGTTCGCCAGGGTGAACGGCAGCGCCGAGTCGTACAGGCTGATGTCCGGGTCGCTCTTCTTGTAGAGCGCCTGGTGCACATAACGGCCGTTGGTGCCGACCATCTTGCCGACGACGACGTCCGACTCGTACTTGTCGGCACACCGCACCATCCGCTCCAGCGCTTCCTCACCGAGGTGGTCGTCGGAGCCTATGAAGTACACGTACCGGCCGGTGGCCACATCCAGCGCCCGGTTGCTGGGCGCCGCCGGGCCACCGGAGTTCGGCTGGTGGATCACCTTGACGGTGTCCGGGTACAGCGCCGCGAACCGGTCGAGTTCGCGGCCGCTGTCATCGGTGGAACCGTCATCGACAGCGACGATCTCCAGCCGCTCTCGTCCGATGCTCTGCTGGACCAGGGAGTTCAGGCACTCCGTCAGGTACGGCATCGTGTTGTAGACCGCGACGACGACGCTGACGTCAGGCGCAGCACTCATTCTCGGGCTCCTGGTCTCCGCCAGCCGGCGCGGCTGGGTCCTGCGGGGAAAGTCTCACAGAACATAGGAGTCCTACCGAGCACGCACCGTTCCCCCGATGTGTGATGCTCAGCTGCCATGGACGGCCAGGTCCTCCACCGGAAGGGTAACGCTGGTGTTGCTCGTGGCCGATTCCAGCAGCGCCGCCGCCACCTCGACGGTGCGCATGCCCTGGCGCAGGGTGCAGATGTCGGCCGGCTTGCCGAGCACCGCGTCCCGGAACAGCTCGTGCTCGACCTGCAGCGGCTCGCGCTTCGGGATGGCGTACCGGATCATGTCGCCCTCGGACACACCGCGGAACGCCCGGAGAGCCTCCCACTCGGTGGTCACGGCGGCGTTGGAGTGGAACGTCAGGTCGGCGGTGAGGGTGTCGGCGATGAAGCAGCCGCGCTCACCGGTGACCGAGGTGAACCGCTCCTTGAGCGGGCTCAGCCAGTTCACCAGGTGGTTGACCATGGTGCCGTCGTCGAGCCGGCCCACCGCGGAGACCATGTCCTCGTGCTCACGGCCGCTCTTGGAGACGGTGTGCGCGGCGATGGACACGTACTGACGGCCGGTCACCCAGCCGGTGAGGTCGATGTCGTGCGTCGCGAGGTCCTTGACCACGCCGACGTCCGCGATGCGGTGCGGGAACGGGCCCTGGCGGCGGGTGACGACCTGGTAGACGTCACCGAGCTCACCGGCCTCCAGACGCGCGCGCAGCGACATCAGCGCCGGGTTGCAGCGCTCGATGTGACCGACACCGGCCACCAGGCCGCGCGACTCGAACGCCTCGACGAGACGACGGGCGCCGTCCACGCTCTCCGCGACCGGCTTCTCGATCAGCGCGCAGACGCCGGCCGCGGCGAGCGCCAGACCGACCTCCTCGTGCAGGTGCGTGGGACAGGCCACGACGGCGTAGTCCACGCCGAGGGCGATGAGCTCCTCGACGGTGTTCAGTATCGGCGCGCCCTGGGCGGCGCCGAACTTGTCGCCCATCGGGTCGACGACGGCGACGAGTTCGACGCCGTCCAGACCCGACAGGACACGGGCGTGGTGACGCCCCATGGAACCGAGGCCGACGAGACCCGCTCGCAGCGACTTCCCGGTGCTCACAGCTGCTCCCCCAGAGCATTGACGGCGGTGACGATGCGCTCCAGGTCCTGCGTGGACAGGGCCGGGTGCACGGGCAGGGACACGACCTGGGCGGCCGCGCGGTCCGTCTCGGGCAGGTCCCAGTCACGACCCGCCTTCTGGTCCGGCTCCCAGTACGGCTTCAGCCGGTGGATGGGCGTCGGGTAGTACACGGCGTTGCCGATGCGGGCCTCGGTCAGCTTGGCCATCGCGGCGTCGCGGTCACCCTGGATGCGCACCGTGTACTGGTGGTAGATGTGCCGTGCGCCCTCGGCGACCTTCGGCGTGATCACGTTCGGCGCGGTGATGTGCTCGGTGAGGTACGCGGCGTTGGCGATGCGCTGCTCGGTCCAGCCGTCCAGCTTGCGGCGCTGGACGCGGCCGATGGCGGCCGAGACGTCCGTCATCCGCACGTTGGCGCCGACGATCTCGTTGGCGTAACGCGTCTCCATGCCCTGGTTGCGCAGCAGGCGCAGGGTACGGGCGGTCGCCGCGTCCCCGGTGGAGATCATGCCGCCCTCGAGGCTGTGCATGTTCTTCGTCGGGTAGAAGCTGAACGTGCCCGCGGCACCGAAAGCGCCGACCGGGGTGCCGTGCAGCGCGGCCGCGTGGGCCTGGCAGGCGTCCTCGATCACGGCGAGCCCGTGCTGCTCGGCGATCGCCATGATCTTGTCCATGGCGGCCGGGTGACCGTACAGGTGTACGGGCATGATCGCGGCGGTGCGCGGCGACAGGGCCGCCTCGACCGCGGCCGGGTCCAGGCAGAACGTCTCCGGGTCGATGTCCGCGAAGACTACGTCGGCGCCCACCAGCCGCACCGCGTTGGCGGAGGCGGCGAAGGAGAACGACGGCACGATGACCTCGTCGCCCGGGCCGAGACCCAGGGCGAGGAGCGACAGGTGCAGCGCGGAGGTACCGGAGTTGACCGCGACGCAGTGGCGTCCGTCGACCAGCTCCGAGAACTCCTCCTCGAAGGCGGCCACCTCGGGCCCCTGGACGACCATGCCGCTGCGCAGCACGCGCACGGCAGCCTCGATCTCCTCCTCGGCGATCACAGGCTTGGCGGCCGGTATGAACTCATGGGCGTCGGTCATCGACATCCCCTCCTCTACGGCGACCTCTAAGGCGCACCACGTCATGCATGGTCGGGAAGGGACCGTGTCGATGCTCAGCACGGCCGCATCCCTGGTTGTCCGCCGATGCCTGTGAACGGGGCGGACGGGTTGTACACAGGACCCCGCCCCCCCGAGGGCTCCTTGCGGGAAGTCAGCCGCGTCCGGTCGGAAGACCGGTTGTGCTCATCGGCTGTGGTCACGGTGTGCATGTCTTTGGCCACCGGGACCACGAAGCACGTTACCAGCACGCGCACAGCGATTTTCCCTAGGGTTACCACAGTGAAACTCACGGAGCGGGTGCGCTCCGTCACAAGCGAGCACAGAGTAACCCGGCGTTGGACGCACCGCGACGCGAGACACGGGAGGCGCTGACCGGGCGCGGGGGGCCCGGGGGGGGGGGGGGGGCCGGCCCGGCGGGGGGGGGGGCGGCGCGGGGGGGGCGGCGGGGGGGGGGGCGGG
>NZ_JBIUSU010000001.1:0-486426 GCF_044741545.1 Streptomyces sp. NPDC088157 | reverse complement strand
GCCCCCCCCGCCCGCCCCCCCCCCCCGCCGCCGGCGCCCCCCCCCCCCCCCCCCCCCCCCCCCGGCCCGGCGCGGGGGGGGCCCCCCCCCCCCCCGCCGCGGGGGGGGGGGCGGGGGGGGGGGCGCCCCCGGGGGGCCCCGGGGCCCCCCGCGACGGTCGGAGCGGCTCAGACGCAGGAGGTCACTCCTGCGTCGAGGCCGAGACGGTCGGCTGGCCCTGCTGGGCCGCCGCCGTCGTCTTCGACACCGCCTTCGCGGCCTTCTTCGCCGTCGTCTTCTTGGCGGCGGTCTTCTTCGCGGCCGTCGTCTTCGCCGCCGCCGTCTTCTTGGTGGCGGCCTTCTTCGCCGTGGCCTTCTTCGCCGTCTTGCGGGCGGCCGTCTTCTTCGCCGGAGCGGCCTCGGCCTCCTCGGCGGGCGCCTCGGTCTCCTCGACGACGGTCTCCACCGCGGCCGACGGGACCACCGTGACGGCCGTCTCCTCGGACGCGGTCGGCGCGGTGGCCTTGCGCACGGCACGGCGCCGCGGGCGGGCCGGGGCCGCGCTCTCGACGACGGGCTCGGCGGCCTGCTCGGCCTCGGGCTGCTCCGCCGGAGCGGCCTCGGCGACCGGGGCCGCCGCGACCGACGGCTCGGCGACCGTCACCACGGCGGCCTCCGCCCCCGCGGGCGAACCGGCCGGCGCGGACACCTTGCGGGTGGCGCGACGACGCGTACGGCCCTTGGGCGCGGCCTCGTCGACCACCGGGGCCTCGGCCACCGGGGCCTCGACGACCGGGTCCTCGACGGCGACCGGCTCGGCCTGGGCGGTGACCGCCTCGGCCGGCTGCACCGGACGCTCGGCCTCGGCCTCGGCGGTGACGCCCTGCGCGGTGGGCGCCTCGACGGCCTCCTCGGCGGCGGCCTCGACGGGCTCCGCGCCGAACGCCTCGGAGCCGCCCGCCCTGCGCGCGCCGCCCCTCGGCGTACCCGCCGGAGCGGACGCCCTGCGGCTCGCCCGACGTCGGCCCCGGCCACGCGTGGCAGAGGCCTCCGCCTCGGCGATGCTGCTGTACAGCTCCTCGTCCGGCGCGAACTCGGGGACCGCGAGCGCGACCGGCCCGGCCACCTCGGCGGCGACCTCGGCCTCGCTCTCCGTCTCCTGCTCGGCGCCCGCGAACGTCTCGACGACGTCGGCCGTCACCGTCTCGTGGTCGTGCTCGTGGTCGTGGCCCTGTCCGTCGCCACCGCGGCCGCGCTTCTTGCGCTTGCCACCGCCACCGACGGCGGTCGGCTGCTCCATGTGGACGATGACCCCGCGCCCGTTGCAGTGCACGCAGGTCTCGGAGAACGACTCCAGCAGACCCTGGCCGACCCGCTTACGGGTCATCTGCACGAGCCCCAGCGAGGTGACCTCGGCGACTTGGTGCTTCGTACGGTCGCGGCCCAGGCACTCCAGCAGACGCCGCAGCACCAGATCCCGGTTGGACTCCAGCACCATGTCGATGAAGTCGATCACGATGATGCCGCCGAGGTCGCGCAGCCGCAGCTGGCGCACGATCTCCTCGGCCGCCTCCAGGTTGTTCCTGGTGACCGTCTCCTCGAGGTTGCCGCCCTGACCGGTGAACTTGCCGGTGTTGACGTCGACGACGACCATCGCCTCGGTCCGGTCGATCACCAGCGAACCACCGCTGGGCAGCCAGACCTTGCGGTCCAGCGCCTTGGCGAGCTGCTCGTCGATCCGGTACGTGGCGAAGACGTCGACCTCGGAGGTCCACCTGGACAGGCGGTCGGTCAGGTCGGGCGCGACGTGCGAGACGTACCCGTGGATGGTCGACCAGGCCTCGTCACCACTGACGATGACCTTGGTGAAGTCCTCGTTGAAGATGTCGCGCACGACCCGGACGGTCATGTCCGGCTCGCCGTACAGCAGCGTCGGCGCGTTGCCGCCGTTCTTCGCCTTCTTCTGGATGTCCTCCCACTGCCCCTGCAGCCGCTCGACGTCACGGCGCAGCTCGTCCTCGCTCGCGCCCTCGGCGGCGGTGCGCACGATGACGCCCGCGTCCTCGGGGACGATCCGCTTGAGGATCGTCTTCAGCCGGGCCCGCTCGGTGTCGGGCAGCTTGCGGCTGATCCCGGTCATCGAGCCCTCGGGCACGTACACGAGGTAGCGGCCGGGCAGGGAGACCTGGCTGGTCAGACGGGCGCCCTTGTGTCCGATCGGGTCCTTCGTCACCTGGACGAGGACCGACTGACCCGACTTGAGGGCGGCCTCGATGCGGCGCGGCCCGTTGGCCATGCCGAGCGCCTCGAAGTTCACCTCACCGGCGTACAGGACGGCGTTGCGCCCCTTGCCGATGTCGATGAACGCGGCCTCCATCGACGGCAGCACGTTCTGGACCTTGCCCAGGTACACGTTGCCGACGTACGAGGTGGCCTGCTCCTTGTTGACGTAGTGCTCGACGAGCACGTTGTCCTCGAGGACGCCGATCTGGGTGCGCTCGCCGCTCTGGCGGACGACCATCACCCGCTCGACGGCCTCGCGGCGGGCCAGGAACTCGGCCTCGGTGATGATCGGCACCCGCCGGCGGCCCTGCTCACGGCCTTCCCGGCGGCGCTGCTTCTTGGCCTCGAGCCGGGTCGAGCCCTTGATGGACTGCACCTCGTCGGACGGCTCGGAGGGCTTGCGCGGCTCACGGACCTTGACGACCGTGCGCTCCGGGTCCCCGTCGGCCGACTGCTCGGCCTCGGTCGAGGAGTCACCGGCACGACGGCGACGGCGACGGCGACGGCGGCTGCCGGCGGTGGAGCCACCGGCTTCGTCCTCCGCGTCCTCGGCGTCCTCGTCCTCCTGCTCGGCGGTGTCCTCGGCGTCCTGCGCGGCCTGCTCGGCGGCGAACTCGTCGGACTCGACGTCCCCCTCGCCGTCGGCGGCATCGCCACGGCGGCGGCGACGGCCACCACGACGGCGACGGCGACGCGACCCGGTGTCCTCGGTCTCGTCGTCACTGTCGACGACGTCCTCGGCGGCCTCGTCGGCCTCCTCCGGCTCGGTCTCCGACGCGTCCTCGGCGACGGGCGCGGGCGCGGCCGCGGCCGCGGCGGGTTCGGCGGTGCGGCCGGTGTCGGTCTCCTCGCCGAAGCCGGCGGCGCGGCGACGACGGCGACGTCGCGACCCGGTCGGCTCCTCCAGAAGCTCCTGAGTCTCCTCGGGCTCCTCGGACTCCTCGGGCTCCGTCACCTCGGCCTCGGCGGCAGCCTCGGCGGCGGCCCGCTGCGCGGTCTGGAACTGCGGTTCGGCGAACACGGGCGCCTGGAACACGGCGACCGCGGGGCGCGCCGGACGACGCGGCGCGTCGGCGTCCGCGTTCTCCTGCGCAGGCGCCGTGAAACCACCGGCGGCCCGGCGGACCACCCGACGACGCCCGCGACGCGAACCGGAGTCCTCGTCGGCCTGGGGTGCCTCGTCGGCGGCGGGAGCGGCCTGGGCGGAAGCGGCAGGGGCCTCGGGGGCCTGCGCCTCTTCGACGGCGGCAGCGGCCGCGGGGGCGGCCGGCTCCTCGGTGACCTCGGCAGCCTCGGCCTCGACGGGCGCGGCCACACGACGCGTGGCGCGACGACGGGTCCGGGGGGCGGGCTCGGCGGGCGTCTCGTCGGTCACGGCGGGAGTCTCGGCGGCGGGCGTCCCGGCCTCGGCGGGAACCTCGGCGGCGACGGCGGACGTCTCGGTCTCCGGCGTTCCGGCGGGCGCGGTCGCCCGGCGAGTGGCCCGGCGCCGGGTACGGGGCGCGGGCTCGGACGCGGCCTCGGGCTCCACGGCGGGCTGCTGCACTGCGGCGACCTCCTCGGCGGCGGGCTCGACAGCCCCGGCCTGGGTCTCGGCGGACGCGGACGGCGTGGTCACGCGACGCGTGGCCCGGCGACGGCCGCGGCGAGGAGCCGCGTCCTCGGCGGGGGTCTCCTCGACGGAGGCTTCCTCCGCGGGGGTTTCCAGCCCGGCAGGCGCGCTCACCTCGGCGGCCGCGGGCAGAACGGTCTCGGCGGTCTCGGCGGCGGCCGGAGCCCCGGCGGGCGCGGAGGCACGGCGGGTGGCCCGGCGGCGCGTACGGGGCGCGGCCTCGGCGGGCGCCTCGTCGGCTTCCTCGGCCTTGCTGTCAGCGGTGCCGTCGGCCTGAACGGCCTCGGCCACCTCGGCGGCCTCGTCGTCGAGATTCTCCTCCGCCAACTGCTCGGCGGACTCCACGGCCGGTATGGCCGGCGTGGTGATCTCGGCCGAGGTGTCGGCGCCGGCGACCGGCGGACCCGCCGGCCGGGAAGCGGCACGGCGCCGCCGACGCGGCGGCAGGGTGTCGCTGGGGGTGTTCGCTTCGGAGTCCGTGACGGACTCTGCGGATTCGGTTGGCTCGAGCATGCGGGCGTTTCTCCCGTCAGGCTCCCGGGCGCCGCGCCTGGTCCGGACGTCGATCACGAAGGATCGATCGCCGTTGACGTCCGCGGCTCGCGCGATGCGCGGTGCCGCCGTCCGGGGCGCGGGCGCCGCACGGGAGCTCTCTGTGTCCTGTCTCACCGGTTCCGTACGCCGAATGCGTACGGCCTGGCGAAAGTCTTCTGGTCGGTTCGCCGCCCGACCCAGGTGGCTCCCGAGTACGAGGGCGGCGCTACGACGTACGTTCCTTCGCGGAACCTTCCCTACGCGGGCGCCTTCGCGGCGGCAGCGGGATCGGCCGTTGTGGGGGCCGGTGCTGCCTCGCGGTCGGGCGCGAGCGGGTCGGTCACCGTGCCGGTCTCTTCATCGAACAGCCCCTGCGCCAGCCTGGTCACCGCTGCGGGGACCGGCGGCGCCAGGTCGGCCACGGCGCGAAGACCGGACAGGACGTCGTCGGGTCGTACGGCAGGCGTCACGTGCCGAACAACCAGCCGCAGTATCGCACAGGGCTGGTCCGTCGGCCTATCAGCAGGTTCACTGTGCGTCTCGAGGTGCACGACAGCGGCGCGGGCGTCGAAGGTTCGGACGCCGTTCTTGGCCATGCGCTGGACCTCGACGGCGTCGGCCTTGTTGAAGGCGTCCACCGCGCGATCGGCGTCGGCCTGGTCCACACCGTCCAGCCGCAGCTCCCACACGGAGGCCGTCAGCCGGTCGGCGAGTCCCGAGGTCCGGGCCTCGACCGCGTCGACGACGTCGAGCCCGGTGGGCAGCGACTCGTCGAGGAGGATTCTCAGCTTCTCCGGGTCACGCGCCGCGGTGAGCGCGATCTCCAGGTACTCCGCCTCACTGCCCGTGCCGGTGGGTGCGGCATTGGCGTACGACACCTTCGGATGCGGCGTGAACCCGGCCGAGTACGCCATCGGTACCTCGGCACGGCGCAACGCACGCTCGAAGGCGCGCTGGAAGTCACGGTGGCTGGTGAACCGGAGGCGGCCGCGCTTGGTGTAGCGCAGTCGGATGCGCTGCACCGCGGGTGCGGGCGGCGGGCCTTCGGGCTGTCGCTTGCCCAGTGTCGTTCAGTCCTTCGTGAGAGCGGTCGTACTCCTACCAAGAGTACGTGTCTCGCCCGCCGATGGTTCCCGCCGGCCGACCGCCTCCCGCTGCCGCGACTCCCCGACAAGCATCCGACGCACGTCGGCGCGGGCCTGCCGGGCCGTCTCGCGGGCGGCGGCCAGCGCCTGCCGCGCGGCCCGGCCCACGCTGCGCGCGGCGCCGGCGGCGGGACGCAGCAGGGCGTCCCGGACGACGTGTCCGACCGGGGTGAGGACGGTCCGGTACACCCAGCGCACCGGCTCCACGAAGACCCACCGGAAGAGGGTCCCGAGGAAACGTCCGACCGTCAGCGAGATCCGTCCGGCGATCCGCCAGGCGTGCCCGAGGGCCTCCCCCACCTCACGCGCGACGACCGCGAGGAAGCGGCCGACGGGTGCGAGCACCCAGCGCCACAGGCCGAGCGCGGGCAGCACGGCCAGGATCCGAACGGTCCAGTACAGGACCATGCCGATCCCGGTGACGAGCAGCGACAGCAGCCGCCACACCCCACGCGCGCACCAGGCGATCGCCCACCCGACCGGCACGAGGACCCATGCGTGGATCCAGCGGGCCGGAACGACGACGAGGTACCCCACCAGCCACGCCACGGCGGCGTACGCACCGGCTCCGACGGCGGCCAGAACAGTCCCGATCGCCTTCAGCAGCAGGCGAATCGCGTGCCCGACGGGCGTCAGCACGCGCGTGTACACCCACGCCAGCCCGGCCCAGATCCCCCGGGCCAGCCACGCGAGGCCGTGCCCGACCGGCGTGAGGACGTACCGGTGGAACCACACCACCGGCACCACCAGCAGCACATGCCCCAGCCACCCGAGCGCCCTGCCCACCGGGACGACGACGTACCGCCACAGCCCGACCAGCGGCAGGACCAACAGCGCCTTCGCCAGCCACAACAGGGCCCGCCCCAGCGGCCGGAGCACCGTGTCCCGGAGGAACCGCCCCACGACGACGCACGCGTCCCACACCATGCGCACCGGCAGGACCAACAGCAGCACCACGATCCGCACGGGCAGCCGGACCGCCACGACAAGACATCCCTCGGGCGTCCGGGCGGGCGTGGGAACGGGCGGCTGCGCGGGGGGTCCGGCGGGCGGTCCGGCGGGCGGTTTCTGCAGGTCCATATCGACGTAGACGCTACAACCGTCCCGGTGGATGCGCTGCTGAGGGTGTGTCAGGGAACGCGCTCCGCCACTTCCTCCGAGCCCTCGCCGCCTTCCCGGCCCCGGACGCCTTCGGACGCCGTTCCGGGCCGGCCGGACGGGGACGCCCTTGACGCGGGGCGCGGAGAACTCCCGGTTGGCCTCGGTCTGCCGGCGAACGGCATCGGGCAGGCCCGGCATCGTTCAGCAGCGCGTCGCACGCCCGGACGGCGGCCGTGTGGTCTCCGATCCAGTAGACGCAGATGGAGAACTCGAGGAAATCACTCATGCTCGGTAAACCGGCAGCAGTCCCAACCCTGCGCCGCTCACCCGGTCAGGTCGCCCACCAGGTCACGGACGCGCCTCTCGATCTCGTCGCGGATCGGGCGGACGGCGTCCACGCCCTGGCCGGCCGGATCGTCGAGTCGCCAGTCGAGGTAGCGCTTGCCGGGGAAGACGGGGCAGGTGTCACCGCACCCCATCGTGATGACCACGTCGGACGCCTGGACGGCTTCGACCGTCAGAACCTTCGGCGTCTCGGCGGTGATGTCGATGCCCACCTCCTTCATCGCACCGACGACCGCCCAATTGACGCTGGCGGCGGGGGCTGACCCGGCCGACCGGACCTCGACCCGCTCCCCCGCGAGGTGAGCGAGGAAGGCGGCAGCCATCTGGGAGCGCCCGGCGTTGTGCACACAGACGAACAGGACGGAAGGGCGCTGGACGGAATCGCTCATGGCGGGTGTCTTCCTCGGAGGGTGCTTCAGGGGGCGGCGGGGGCTGCGAGGCCGGTCTCGTCGTGCGACCGGACGACCGCAGAGGTCGCCTCGGAAGGAACGGCGGGACCGAACATCAGCGCCGCCAGACCCAAGCCGGCCGCCGCGCCCAGCAGTTGAGCGGCGATGAACGGCAGGACGGAGGTCGGCGCGATCCCGGCGAACGTGTCGGTGAACGTCCGGCCGATGGTCACCGCGGGGTTGGCGAAGGACGTGGACGAGGTGAACCAGTACGCGGCCCCGATGTAGGACGCCACGGCCGCCGGAGCGAAGCGCCCCCGCCCCGTCCGGTTCAGGCCGAGGATCAGCAGAACGAGCCCGGCGGTCGCGACGGTCTCCGCCAGCCACAGATGGCGCGCGAAGCGGTCGTGGGTGGACCACTCGACCAGCGGTTCGGCGAACATCGCGTCGGCCAGGACCGCACCCCCCACGGCCCCCACGACCTGCGCCGGAACGTACCCGGCCACCTCGCGCGAGGTCGGCCCCTCCCCGCTTCCCCGACCCGTGAACCATGCCGCGAGGGTGACGGCCGGATTGAGGTGCGCACCGGACACCGGCCCGAGCAGAGTGATCAGCACCCCCAGGCCGAGCACCGTGGCCGTCGAGTTGGCGAGCAACTGCAGGCCGACGTCGTGTGTCAGTCGCGTCGCCTGGATCCCGGAACCGACCACCACCATCACCAGCGCCGCCGTCCCCACGCCTTCGGCGGCGACCCGACGACCGAGGGACCCGCTCACACCGGCTCCTTCGCGGAGTGAGGCACGGCGAGGAACCGCGCCAGGCGGTCGAGGACGCCGGGCAGCACCCAGTAATAGACCCAGGTCCCGCGACGCTCGCAGTCGATGAGCCCGGCCACCCGCAGCAGCTTCAGGTGGTGGGAGATCGTCGGCTGCGACAGCTCGAAGGCAGGCGTCAACTCACACACGCAGACCTCCCCTCCCTCCCGTGAGGCGATCATCGACATCAGCCGCAGCCGCACCGGGTCACCCAGCGCCTTGAAGATCTTCGCCAGATCGGCTGCCTGCTCCTCGTCCAGCGGCGCCGAGGCCAGCCCCTGACAGCAGGCGTCGTCCGCGCCCCGGCCGAGGATCCGCAGCTCTTGTTTCGACATGCCTCTATGTTGACGTTTTTCGATCCAAGGCGCAAGGTTGAATCAACGAACATCAATACAAGCCGTTCAGGGCGGCACCACGCCCAACCAGCTATCGGCCGCCCAACGGGTGATCACTGGTCATCACCGGCCATCCAGGAGCGAGACATGTCAGAGCAGTCCACCGATCTGAGGGAAACCGTTCGCCGGCGGTACGCGGCGGCGGCCGTGCAGGTCACCGAGGGCGGAGACGGTTGCTGCGGGCCCCAGCCCGTGGAATCCGACGAGAACTTCGGGTCGGCCCTCTACGCCACCGACGAACGCGAGACCCTGCCCGCCGAAGCCGTCGCCGCCTCTCTGGGATGCGGCAACCCGACCGCCGTCGCCGAACTGCGCGAGGGCGAACGCGTCCTCGACCTCGGCTCCGGCGGCGGCATCGACGTCCTGCTGTCCGCCCGCCGCGTCGGCCCCACCGGCAAGGCGTACGGCGTCGACATGACGGACGAGATGCTCGCCCTGGCACTCACCAACGCGGCGAAGGCCGGCGCGACGAACGTGGAGTTCCTCAAGGGCACGATCGAGGCCATCCCCCTGCCCGCGAACACCGTCGACGTCGTGATCTCCAACTGTGTGATCAACCTGTCCACCGACAAGCCCGCCGTCTTCACCGAGACGTACCGCGTGCTCAGGCCCGGCGGCCGGATCGGCGTGTCCGACGTGGTGGCCGACGACTCCCTGACCCCCGCCCAGCGGGCGGAGCGCGGCGACTACGTCGGCTGCATCGCCGGCGCGCTCTCCTTCGCGGAGTACCGCGCGGGACTGGAGGCGGCGGGCTTCACGGACGTCGAGATCAGGCCGACGCACTCCGTGGCCGACGGCATGCACTCGGCCATCGTCCGCGCCTCCAAGCCGGCCGGCTCCGAGCCCGGCGCCCAGGCGGCCACACCGACGGACGTCTGCTGCGGAGTGAACGCCTGTTGCACCGACGCCGAGACGTCGGCGGACCCGACCATGAGCGTCGGCGCGGCGAAGACCGCCTCCGGGTGCGGCTGCGAAAACTGACGGACACGACCGAGCCCCCCTCCGCGCGGGAAGGGGGGCTCGGTCACGGACTCAGTGCGCGTGCCCGGTCCCCGCCGGCTGCTTCACCGTCAACGGCAGCAGCTTCTGACCCGTCGGACCGATCTGGATATGGGTGTCCATCGCCGGGCACACCCCACAATCGAAGCAGGGCGTCCAGCGGCAGTCCTCGACCTCTGTCTCGTCGAGGGCGTCCTGCCAGTCCTCCCAGAGCCAGTCCTTGTCCAGGCCGGAGTCCAGGTGGTCCCAGGGCAGGACCTCCTCGTAGGACTTCTCGCGTGTCGTGTACCAGTCGACGTCCACGCCGAAGGCGGGCAGCGTCTTGTCCGCGCAGGCCATCCAGCGGTCGTAGGAGAAGTGCTCGCGCCAGCCGTCGAAGCGGCCGCCGTCCTCGTAGACGGCGCGGATGACGGCGCCGATGCGGCGGTCGCCGCGTGAGAGGAGGCCCTCGACGATGCCGGGCTTGCCGTCGTGGTAGCGGAAGCCGATCGAGCGGCCGTACTTCTTGTCGCCGCGGATCTTGTCGCGGAGCTTCTGCAGACGCGCGTCCGTCTCCTCGGCGGAGAGCTGCGGCGCCCACTGGAAGGGGGTGTGGGGCTTCGGCACGAACCCGCCGATCGACACCGTGCAGCGGATGTCGTTCTGGCCGGAGACCTTGCGGCCCTCGGCGATCACCTTCATCGCCATGTCGGCGATCTGGAGGACGTCCTCGTCCGTCTCGGTCGGAAGACCGCACATGAAGTACAGCTTCACCTGGCGCCAGCCGTTGCCGTACGCGGTGGAGACCGTCCGGATCAGGTCCTCTTCGGAGACCATCTTGTTGATGACCTTGCGCATGCGCTCCGAGCCGCCCTCCGGGGCGAAGGTCAGGCCCGACCGGCGGCCGTTGCGCGTCAGTTCGTTCGCCAGGTCGACGTTGAAGGCGTCCACACGGGTGGAGGGGAGGGACAGGCCGATCTTGTCCGCCTCGTAGCGGTCCGCGAGGCCCTTCGCGACCTCACCGATCTCGCTGTGGTCGGCGCTCGACAGCGAGAGCAGGCCGACCTCCTCGAAGCCGGTCGCCTTCAGCCCCTTCTCCACCATGTCGCCGATGCCGGTGATCGACCGCTCGCGCACCGGGCGCGTGATCATGCCGGCCTGGCAGAAGCGGCAGCCGCGGGTGCAGCCGCGGAAGATCTCCACCGACATGCGCTCGTGGACCGTCTCGGCGAGCGGGACCAGCGGCTGCTTGGGGTAGGGCCACTCGTCCAGGTCCATGACCGTGTGCTTCGACACGCGCCACGGAACGCCCGACTTGTTCGGGACCACCCGGGCGATCCGGCCGTCCGGCAGGTACTCGACGTCGTAGAACCGCGGGATGTACACCGCGCCCGTCTTCGCGAGACGGAAGAGGACCTCCTCGCGGCCGCCCGGCCGGCCCTCCGCCTTCCACTCGCGGATGATCTTCGTCATGTCCAGCACGGCCTGCTCGCCGTCGCCGATGACCGCCGCGTCGATGAAGTCGGCGACCGGCTCGGGGTTGAAGGCCGCGTGGCCGCCCGCCAGCACGATCGGGTCGTCGAGACCGCGGTCCTTGGACTCCAGCGGGATGCCCGCCAGGTCCAGCGCCGTCAGCATGTTCGTGTAGCCCAGCTCCGTGGAGAAGGACAGCCCGAACACGTCGAAGGCCTTCACCGGACGGTGGCCGTCCACGGTGAACTGCGGGACGGCGTGCTCCCGCATCAGCGCCTCCAGGTCCGGCCACACGCTGTACGTGCGCTCGGCGAGGACGCCCTCCTGCTCGTTCAGCACCTCGTAGAGGATCATGACGCCCTGGTTGGGCAGCCCGACCTCGTACGCGTCCGGGTACATGAGGGCCCAGCGGACGTCGCAGGACTCCCAGGGCTTGACGGTGGAGTTGAGCTCGCCGCCCACGTACTGGATCGGCTTCTGCACATGCGGGAGCAGAGCTTCGAGCTGCGGGAAGACCGACTCGACAGACATCGCGGGGTTACCTTCGTGAGCGGACCGGGGGCGCCCCCGGCCGAAGGCTGGGGGAGGGAGACCATCAAGCCTAACCCGACCGAGGGACTCCCCCGCCCGCAAAAGGACCCGCCGTGAACCGGCCTAGACCTTCATCGACGCCCGCGTGGTCTGCCACACCTCCGGCAGCGCCTCCTCCGCCCGCTCCGCCCGTCCCTCCTCACGGCCGTACAGCAACCCGTAGGTGAAGGCGCTCTCCCCCGCCGCGTGCGCCACGGCCGACAGCTCGCGCAGGGTCTGGCGGGCCATGACGCTGTCCTGGTGCTCGCCGAGCAGGCTCTGCAACGACTTCATGGACTTGGCGAGGCCCTTGGCCGCACCGCCGATCGCCGGGGTGGCCGTCTCCGCGGCGTAGCGGGTCCGCTTGGCCTTCTTGCGCGCCTCGTGCATGGCTTCGTCGCGATCACGGCCGGGCGGCTGCTCCATGGCCTCCTCGACCAGCGCCGTCACCTTTCCGAAGTCCTTGCGTACGGCCTTGGCGAGCACCTTGTCCGGCTTCTTGGCGGCGGTCTTGAGCGTCGGCGGGTCGGCGACCACGGCGTCCAGGGTGTCGAGGAGCGTCAGGTAGCGCTGCGAGTCGAGTACGCCGAGCAGTCGGTGGCGGGAACGGTGCTCGGCGGCCTTGGTCCAGGTGCGCAGCCGGTCGTGGACCGGGCCGGAGACCAGGGCGGAGGGCAGTTCGTCGAGGGCCGCGCGCAGCCGCTCGGCCAGCACCTCGTGGTCGCGGCCCACGCCCAGCTCCCCAGCCAGCCATTTCAGTTCGGCGCCGATCGGGTCGGTGACTGTCCGGTCGAGGACCTTGGGGAAGGAGCGGAACGTGCTGCGCAGCCGACGGGTGGCGACCCGCATGTCGTGGATCGCCTCTTCGGCGTCCTGGCGCACGGCCGGGTCCAGCTCGACGATCGCGTCGCGCTGGGCACGGACGTACGCCAGCACGTGGTCTCCGGCGGTGACGGGCTCGGCGGGCCCCTTGTTCTTCGGCCGCGGATGCCCGCCCTTGGTCTCCGTCAGCGCCCGCGCCAGTTTCGACGCCGACTTCGACGGCCGCACGCCCGCCTTGCGCAGCCGCTTCTCCACCTTGTCGAGGAGGGCCGGGTCGCCGCCGTCGGCGAGCTCCACCTCGATCTCGGTCCACTGGGCGCTGCCCTCACCGCCGAACAGCCTGTCCGCGCGGACGGCGTCCACGCTGGCCTCGGCGAGCAGCCGTCCTCGGGCGTCGACGAGGTCGCGGACGTCGCGGCTGGAGCGCAGTCGCATCACGGGCACGAGTTGTCCCTCGCGAACGCGGGAGCGGACCAGTCCGGCGAGCTCGTCCGGCACGGCGTCGGAGAGGGGGGCCCGGATCTCGTCCCGGACGCCGGGTCCCACCGGCAGTTTCAGGTGCCAGCCGGCGTCGGAGCCCCCGGTGCGGCGACGCAATGTGATCGAGGCCGAGGCCAGGCGCAGGTCGGAGGTGTCGTAGTAGGTCGCGTCCAACTCGGCGACGCCTCTGTCGAGGACCGAAGCGACGCCGCCGGCACCGGTCAGGTCGGGCAGCCCGCTCTCATCGGATTCGTACTTGCGCTCGATCTCGCGTTTCGTCTCCGTCATGAACCGAACCTAGTCCGAGTCGGGTCCGAACGGCAGAGTGCGCCGGACCCGATTCGCGACCGCGCCAGGGGAAAGCAGTAGGTCCGGCGCTCTCTCGCCTCTCCTACGCCGACATGGGCCGTTGCACCCGGATGGACTGAAGCAGCCCCACCGCCACCCAGACCGCGAACATCGACGTGCCGCCGTAGGAGACGAACGGCAGCGGCAGACCTGTCACCGGCATGATCCCCAGGGTCATCCCGATGTTCTCGAACGACTGGAAGGCGAACCAGGCCACGATGCCCGCGGCGACGATGGTGCCGTACAGCTCCGTCGTCTCACGCGCTATGCGGCAGGCGCGCCAGAGGACCACACCGAGCAGGACGACGATCAGGCCCGCGCCCAGGAAGCCCAGTTCCTCGCCGGCCACGGTGAAGACGAAGTCCGTCTGCTGTTCCGGGACGAACTGACCCGTCGTCTGTGAGCCGTGGAACAGCCCGGCGCCGGTGAGGCCGCCGGAGCCGATCGCGATCCGCGCCTGGTTGGTGTTGTAGCCGACGCCCGCGGGGTCGAGGCTGGGGTTGGCGAAGGCGGCGAAGCGGGCGATCTGGTATTCGTCCAGGATGTGCAGCTGCCAGACGGCGATCGCGCCGGCCGCGCCCGCGCCGAGCAGTCCGAAG
The DNA here is from genome assembly GCF_044741545.1 of Streptomyces sp. NPDC088157. Taxonomy (NCBI): domain Bacteria; kingdom Bacillati; phylum Actinomycetota; class Actinomycetes; order Kitasatosporales; family Streptomycetaceae; genus Streptomyces; species Streptomyces sp. NPDC088157. Next base: position 472,558 of record NZ_JBIUSU010000001.1, on the reverse strand, counting down.
ACCCAGCGGTTGGAGGCGCCGGAGGCCAGCAGCACGCCCAGCACGATCATCACCATGACCATGACGGACCCGAGGTCGGGCATCAGCATCACGATCAGCATGGGGACGGCCGCGAGCCCGAGCGCCTGGAGCACCGTGCGGTGGTCGGGGTAGAGCTTGTCGCCCGCGTCGACCCGGGCCGCGAGCAGCATCGCCATGCCCAGGATGATCGTGATCTTCACGAACTCCGAGGGCTGGAGCGAGAAGCCGCCGCCGACCACGATCCAGGAGTGCGCGCCGTTGACCGTCGAGCCCAGCGGCGTCAGCACCGCCAGGATCCCCATGAGCGAGAGGCCGTAGAGCACCGGTACCGCGTTGCGCAGGGTGCGGTGACCGAGCCAGACCGTGCCGATCATCAGGCAGATGCCGATGCCGGTGTTCATGAGGTGCCGGATGAGGAAGTAGTAGGGGTCGCCCTGGTTGATCTCGGTGCGGTTGCGGGTCGCCGAGTAGACCAGGAGCGAGCCGATCAGCGACAGGGCGATCGCCGACATCAGTATCGGCCAGTCCAGCCGCCGGGCCAGCGAGTCCCGGGCGAAGACCCGGGTCCAGCCGGCCCGCTCGGGCCCGTATCCGGAGACGGAGAAACCGTTCGCGCCGGTCATGTGCACATCCTCCGGCTTCCCCTCTTCCGCCGTCGCCTGCGGGTGTCACGGTTGGTGCTGGTGTTCTGCTGCACGGTGGCCGCCGTCTGCGTCCCGTCCGGCTCCGGCGCGGTCTCCTGGCTGGCGCGCTGCTCCTTCGCCGGGTCCTTGGAGACCTTCGGGGACTTGATCGTGCCGTCCGCCTGGACCTTCGGCAGGCTGGTCTGCGGGGTGGGCAGCAGGGCGTTCTTCTTGTCGACCTTGCCGTCGTCGGCGACGCCGTACATCGCGTTGTAGATGTGGCGCACGGCCTCACCGGACGCGCCCGAGCCGGTACCGGCCTGGGCGATCGTCATGACGACCGTGTAGTCCTTGCTGTACGTGGCGAGCCAGGACGTCGTCTGCTTGCCGTAGACCTCCGCGGTACCGGTCTTGGCGTGCAGCGGGATCTCCTCCTGGGGCCAGCCGCCGAACTTCCAGGCGGCGGTACCGCGGGTGACCACACCCTCCAGCGCGGCGTCCATGCCCTTGATCGTCGCCTTGTCTACCGGCAGCTTGCCCTGGACCTTGGGCTTGATCTCCTGGACGGTCCTGCCGTCGGCGCTGACGATCGCCTTGCCGATGGTCGGGGTGTACATCGTGCCGCCGTTGGCGAGCGCCCCGTAGATCACGGCCTCCTGGATCGGGGTGACGAGCGTGTCGCCCTGGCCGATGGAGTAGTTGATCGAGTCACCCTCGCGCATCTTGTTGCCCTCGAGGCAGTTCTCGTACGCGATCTTCTCGACGTAAGTGCCGTCCTTCTTGCCGGACTTGCACCAGGAGTCCTTGTTGGCCTTCCAGTAGGACTCCTTCCACTGGCGGTCCGGGACGCGGCCGGTGACCTCGTTGGGCAGGTCGATGCCGGTCTCCTTGCCGAGGCCGAACTGGTGGGCGGCCTTGTAGAAGTAGTCCTTCGGCTCACCCTTCTTCGGGTTGATGCCGCCGTCCCTCTTCCACTCCCGGTCCGCGAGGCCGTAGAAGACGGTGTCGCAGGAGACCTCGAGGGCCCGGCCGAGCGAGATGGGGCCGAAGCTCTCCCCCTCGAAGTTCTTGAAGACCTGGCCGCCCACCGAGTACGAGCTGGTGCACGGGTAGCCGCCGTCCCACTCGTAGCCCGCCTCCACCGCGGCGGCCGTGGAGACCACCTTGAAGGTCGAACCGGGCGCGGACTGACCCTGTATGGCCCGGTTGAGCAGCGGGTAGTCGGAGTTCTTCCCGGTGAGCTTCTTGTAGTCCTTGGCGGAGATGCCGCCGACCCAGACGTTCGGGTCGTAGGCCGGGGCGGACGCCATGGCGACGACCCGGCCGGTCTTGGCCTCCATCACCACGACGGCTCCGGAGTCGGCCTTGTAGTTCTCGCCGGTGATCTTGTCGAACTGGGTGCGGGCGATCTTCATCGCGTTGTTCAGCTCGTACTCGGCGACCCGCTGGACGCGGGCGTCGATGCTGGTGACGAGGTTGGAGCCGGGCTGCGCCGCGTCCGCCTCGGCCTCGCCGATGACGCGGCCGAGGTTGTCGACCTCGTAGCGGGTGACGCCGGCCTTGCCGCGCAGCTCCTTGTCGTACTGGCGCTCCAGGCCACTGCGGCCGACCTGGTCGGAGCGCAGGTAGGGCGAGTCGGTGTCCTGGGCCTTGGTGATCTCCTCGTCCGTGACCGGGGAGAGGTAACCGAGGACCTGGGCGGTGTTGGCGTTCCCGGGGGCCGCGTAACGACGCACGGCCTCGGGCTCCGCGGTGACGCCGGGGAAGTCCTCGGCGCGCTCGCGGATCTGGAGGGCCTGCTTGGCGGTGGCCTCGTCGGTGATGGGGATCGGCTGGTACGGCGAGCCGTTCCAACAGGGCTGGGGCGTCTTCGCGTCGCACAGCCGGACCTTCTGCGCGACCTCCTCGGGCTTCATGCCGAGGACGCCCGCGAGCTTGGCCAGGACCGCCTTGCCGTCGTCCTTCTGCTTCAGCAGGTCGGTGCGGGAGGCGGAGACCACGAGCCGCGTCTCGTTGTCGGCGAGGGGCACCCCGCGCGCGTCCAGGATCGAGCCGCGTACGGCGGGCTCCACGACCTGCTGGACGTGGTTGCCGGAGGCCTCCTTGGCATACGTCGCGCCCTCCCGGATCTGGAGGTACCACAGGCGGCCGCCGAGGGTGCCGAGCAGGGAGAGGACGAGGATCTGGATCACGACCAGCCTGATCTGGACCCGTGGTGTCCGGCCGGTCTCGGGAATGTTGGTCACTGCGGCTCGCTCCCCCTCTCAGTGCGCGAACGTGTGTGCGCGGACGAATGATGAACGATCAGCCTGTGAGGCCTCGTTCCGCCCTTCCTTCCCCGTTCGGGTGATTCATCCACTGGCGCGCTGCGCGCGCGGGCACCCGCGTTCACAGCCGCTTGACCCCCTTGATCCGCCCCGCCCGGGTCGCCCGCGACTTGGCCGCCCTCAGCTTGAGTCCGCCGCGCTGCCCGCCGATCCTCAGCCCCGTCCCCGAGGAGAGCCAACCGGAGGAGATGTCCGGGCTCTTGGCGGCGGAGTTGGTCTCGGCGAGGGGGTCGTTGTCGGCGCGCCGCGCCAGGAACATGATCGCGGGGACGACGAACGGGGCCAGCAGCAGGTCGTACAGGGCGGCCGTGAACAGCAGCCCGGTGAGGCCGACATGGCGGGCGGCGGTGTCGCCGACGAGGGCGCCCACCCCGGCGTACAGCAGGGTGGAGCCGATCGCCGCGCCGACGACCACGACCATCGGGCCGGTGGCGGACTTGATCTGCCCGCTCTCGGGCTTGATGAGTCCGGCGAGGTAGCCGATCACGCACAGCACGAGGGCGTAGCGCCCGGCGGCGTGGTCGGCGGGGGGTGCCAGGTCGGCGAGCAGACCGGCGCCGAAGCCGATGAGGGCACCGCCGACATGGCCGTAGACCATGGCCAGGCCCAGGACGGTGAGCAGGAGGAGGTCGGGGACGGCGCCGGGGAGGTGGAGGCGGGCGAGGACGCTCACCTGGATCACCAGGGCGACGACGATCAGCGGGACGGAGAGCAGGATCCGGTTGACGCGCATGGGGGTTGTCAGCTCCTACTGCTGCTGGCCGTCTACGGGTGCGTTCGCGTTCGGAGTGACCGTGACGGTCACCGTCGGCGTGGGGACCGGTTTGGGCTTCGAGGGGAGCACGGTGTCGCGCGGGTCCTTCTTCGGGGCCTCGACGACCACGCCCACGATGTCGAGCTTGGTGAAGCTGACGTACGGCGTGACGTAGAGGGTGCGGGTGAGGTCGCCGCCGGAGGGGTCGACGCGGGAGACGACGCCGACGGGGACGCCCGGCACGAAGGGCTTGTCGGCCTGCGAGCCGAAGGTGACGAGCCGGTCACCCTTCTTCACGTCGGCCTTGCCGTTGAGGAGTTCGACGCGCAGCGGCCGGTCGCCCTGTCCGGAGGCGAAGCCGAGCTCGTCGGACGCCTCCATCCGGGTGCCGACGGTGAAGTCGGGGTCGTTGGCCAGCAGCACGGTGGCGGTGTGGGGGCCGACGGTGGTGACCCGCCCGACCAGGCCTTCCCCGTTCAGGACCGTCATGTCGCGCCTGACGCCGTCGTTCGCGCCGACGTCGATGGTGATGGTCCAGGAGAAGCCCTGGGCCGCTCCTATCGCGATGACCTCCGCGCCCTTGATGCCGTACTGGCCGGTGCCGGCGATCTTCAGCATGTTGTCGAGCTGCGCCAGCCGGCTGCGGTTGCGGTCGTCGCTGCCGAGCTTCGCCTTGAGAGCCGCGTTCTCCTTCTCCAGATCGGTGAGCCGGTCATGGCGCTCACCGGAGTCACGGACCGCGGAGACGGCGTTGCCGACCGGATCCACCGCCGACGACACTCCGTTCTCGATCGGTCCGAAGGCCGCGGCCGCGGCCTGCCGGGCACCGTCGACCGGGGAGTCCTCCCCGCCCCGGATGTCCACCGTGATCAGCGCGAACGCTACGGCGATCAGCAGCACCAGGAGCAGCCGGCTCTCTCGTGTGTCCCTCACGTGCGGCGGCCGTGCCCTTCCTCGAGAGAAAAACCAAGAACAGGAATCAGTTGTCAGGAAGCGGGTGTCACGAAGCGGGTCGGGAATTGGGGTAGCCCCGGGCCAAGATGGCCAAGGGCGCTTTGTGGGAGCTTATGCCTCAATATCAACGATCCGCCGCACGAGAGGCGATCATCCCGTACGGCGGAATCGAAGCGTTACGTCATCTGCGGGGTGCCGCGTCCAGGACCTGCTGGAGCGCCTCGAACTCCTCCACGCACTTCCCGGAGCCGAGCGCCACGCTGTCCAGCGGGTCCTCGGCGATGTGGATCGGCATGCCGGTCTCCCGGCGCAGCCGCTCGTCCAGACCGCGCAGCAGGGCTCCGCCGCCGGTCAGAACGATGCCACGGTCCATGATGTCGCCGGACAGCTCCGGCGGACACTTGTCGAGGGTGGTCTTCACGGCGTCGACGATCGCGTTGACCGGTTCCTCGATCGCCTTGCGCACTTCGGCGGCCGAGATGACGACGGTCTTGGGCAGCCCGGAGACGAGGTCCCGGCCGCGGATTTCGGTGTGCTGGTCGTCGTCGAGGTCGTAGGCCGAACCGATCGTGATCTTGATCTGTTCGGCCGTCCGCTCACCGAGGAGGAGGCTGTACTCCTTCTTGATGTGCTGGATGATCGCGTTGTCCAGTTCATCGCCCGCTACGCGGATGGACTGGGCGGTGACGATGCCGCCGAGCGAGATGACCGCGACCTCCGTGGTGCCGCCCCCGATGTCCACCACCATGTTGCCCGTGGCCTCGTGGACCGGCAGGCCGGAGCCGATGGCCGCGGCCATGGGCTCCTCGATGATGTGCACCTGACGGGCGCCGGCCTGGGTCGACGCCTCGATGACGGCGCGGCGCTCGACGCCCGTGATGCCCGAGGGCACACAGACGACGACCCGCGGCCTAGCCAGATACCGCCGCTTGTGGATCTTCAGGATGAAGTAGCGGAGCATCCGCTCGGTGATCTCGAAGTCGGCGATCACGCCGTCCTTCAGCGGACGCACGGCAACGATGTTGCCGGGCGTGCGCCCGATCATCTTCTTCGCTTCGGCGCCGACCGCGAGGATGCCACCGGTGTTGGTGTTGATCGCGACGACGGACGGCTCGTTGAGTACGATCCCGCGACCCCTGACGTACACCAGCGTGTTGGCGGTCCCGAGGTCGACAGCCATGTCACGGCCGATGAACGACATTGAGTTCCCCATCAGGATTCGACTGGCCTTCCATGAGCTTTGAGGGCTTATCAGGTCGGCGAGGTGGGTGCTGTGACGTGAAGGCTTCCATCGTAAACGCGCCTGCACGGACACTGCGGAGCGGTCTCCGCCATTGTTTGCAGATGCTGTGTGGGTTCGCTTCTGGAGAGGGGCGTTCGGGGGCTCACGTTCCCTCGATCGCCCGCTTCAGGCGCGTCGGCCGTCGCCGGAAATCAGACCCGGCCGGGGAAGAAGATCTTCACCTCGCGCTCCGCGGACTCCTCGGAGTCGGAGGCGTGGATCAGGTTCTCACGCACGATCACACCGAAGTCGCCGCGGATGGAACCGGGGGCGGCGGCGATCGGGTCGGTCGGACCGGCGAGCGCGCGCACACCCTCGATGACCCGCTCGCCCTCGACGATCAGCGCGACGACCGGACCGGAGGCCATGAACTCCACCAGCGGCTCGTAGAAGGGCTTGCCCTTGTGCTCTCCGTAGTGCTGCTCCAGCGTGTCCTGGTCCAGGGTCCGCAGCTCCAGCGCGGTGATCTGCCAGCCGGCCTTGCGCTCGATACGGCTGATGATCTCGCCGGTCAGGCCACGACGGACGGCGTCGGGCTTGAGCAGGACGAGGGTGCGCTGGCTCACGAGGTGACTCCTTCTACTGCCGGTGTGTGCGGTGGGATGAGGTTACAGGGCGTGTCCGGGCAGCTGTCACGCAGCGTCAGCGGTATCCGGAGAGGCTGCGGCGGCCTGGGCGGCGAAGCGCGCCTTCGCCTCGTCGACCTTGCGCCCGAAGTGCACGGACGCCCACCACAGGGCCCCGAAGAGCACCCCCAGGAAGAACATGATCGGGACGAAGAAGCCGGACGCGACGAGGGCGATCTGCAGCGCCCAGCCGAGGGCGACGCCCCCGGGCCGGGTGACCATGCCGCACAGCAGCACGCTGAAGAGCATGGCGACGCCGCACACCGTCCACACCGTGGAGGTGGACAGGTCGGCGTCCTTCATCGCGACCAGGCCGGCGAAGCCGATGACGAAGAACTCGCCGATCAGGGTCGAGGAGCAGAGCGTACGCATGGTGGGGACCTCAGCCCTTTCCGAGGAGCAGCCGGGCCTCGCCGACCGTGATGACGGAACCGGTGACCAGCACCGCGCCGCCGGCGAACTCGCCCTCCTCCTCGGCGAGCGTGACCGCCGCCTCCAGAGCGTCGGGCAGCCTCGGCTCGACCTGGACCCGGTCGTCGCCGAACACCTCGACGGCGATCGCGGCCAGCTCGTCGGCGTCCATCGCGCGGTGGCTGGAATTCTGGGTGACGACGACCTCCGCGAAGATCGGCTCGAAGGCTTCCAGGAGCCCCCGTACGTTCTTGTCGCCGCTGGCCCCGACCACACCGATCAGCCGGCTGAAGTCGAAGGCCTCACTGACGGCCTCGGCGGTGGCCCGGGCACCGGCCGGGTTGTGGGCGGCGTCGAGGACCACGGTCGGGGAACGCCGTACGACTTCGAGGCGGCCCGGCGAGGAGACGGCCGCGAAGGCCTTGCGGACCGTGTCGGTGTCGAGCGGTTCGGGACGCTGGGAGCCGACTCCGAAGAACGCCTCGACGGCGGCGAGCGCGACGGCCGCGTTGTGCGCCTGGTAGGGGCCGTGCAGGGGCAGGTACACCTCGGGGTACTCGCCGCCCAGGCCGCGCAGGGTGACCAGCTGCCCGCCGACGGCGACCTGGCGTGCGACGACGCCGAACTCCAGCCCTTCCCTGGCCACGGTCGCGTCGACCTCGACGGCCTTCTTCAGCAGCACCTGTGCCGCGTCGACCGGCTGCTGGGCCAGGATGACGGTGGCGTCCTGCTTGATGATCCCGCCCTTCTCGGCGGCGATCTCGGCGGTCGTCTCCCCGAGCCGGTCGGTGTGGTCGAGGTCGATGGGCGTGACGACGGCGACGTCACCGTCGATGACGTTGGTGGCGTCCCAGACCCCGCCCATCCCCACTTCCACGACGGCGACGTCGACCGGCGCGTCCGAGAAGGCGGCGTACGCCATGCCGGTGAGCACCTCGAAGAAGGACAGCCGGTACTCCTGCATGCCGTCGACCATCTCGACGTACGGCTTGACGTCCTGGTACGTCTCGACGAACCGCTCGGCGGAGATCGGCGCGCCGTCCAGGCTGATCCGCTCGGTGATCGACTGGACGTGCGGGGAGGTGTACCGGCCCGTACGCAGCTCGAAGGCGTTGAGAAGCGCCTCGATCATGCGGGCGGTGGACGTCTTGCCGTTCGTCCCGGTGATGTGGATCGAGGGGTACGAGCGCTGCGGGTCCCCCAGTACGTCCATCAGCGCGGCGATACGGCTGACCGACGGCTCCAGCTTGGTCTCGCCCCAGCGGGTGGCCAGTTCCGCCTCGACCTCGCGCAGGGCCTTGTCGACCTCGGGGTTCTCGGGACGCGTGGGCACGTCGGCCTGCGGCGCGGCGCCCTGGGTGCGGAGGGTACGGCTGCCGGCTTCGATGACCGCGAGATCGGGGTCTCGGTCGGTCTCCTCGGCGATGATCTCGTCGAAGGGATCGAGGGGGTCGAAGGGGGCGGGCAGGTCGTCTGGGTTGCCGTTCGGGGGGAGCTCGCTCACGGGGCCAGTCTACGGACGGCCGGTGACAGAGGTGGGCGAAGGCCCCCGGGACCGTACCGGTCCCGGGGGCCTTCGTCGTCGTGGCGCCTTGCGCCGGCCTCACACCTGCGGCAGGCGCTCCAGCTGGGCATGGATCCGGGCGATGTCCTCGTCCGCCTTGGCGAGGCGGGTACGGATCTTCTCGACCACGTTGTCCGGGGCCTTCGCGAGGAACGCCTCGTTGCCGAGCTTGGCGTTGGCCTGGGCCTTCTCCTTCTCGGCCGCGGCCAGATCCTTGGCCAGGCGCTTGCGCTCCGCGGCCACGTCGATCGTGCCGGACAGGTCCAGCGCGACCGTGGCACCGGCGACGGGCAGGGTCGCCGTCGCCGAGAAGCTGTCGCCCTCCGGCTGGAGGCGCAGGAGCTGGCGGATGGCGGCCTCGTGCGGCGCCAGCGCCGTGCCGTCGAGCGTCAGGCGGGCGGGGACCCGCTGGCCCGGCTGGAGACCCTGGTCGGCACGGAAGCGGCGGACCTCGGTGATGACCGACTGGAGGCTCTCGATCTCCTTCTCGGCTGCCGCGTCCCGGAAGCCGCTGTCCTTGGGCCACTCGGCGATGACGACGGACTCGCCACCGGTGAGCGTGGTCCACAGCGTCTCGGTGACGAACGGGACCACCGGGTGCAGCAGCTTGAGAGTGACGTCGAGGACCTCGCCGAGGACGCGGCCGGAGACCTTCGCGGGCTCGCCGCCGGCCATGAACGTCGTCTTGGACAGCTCGACGTACCAGTCGAAGACCTCGTCCCAGGCGAAGTGGAACAGCGCGTCGGAGAGCTTCGCGAACTGGAAGTCCTCGTAGAGCGCGTCCACTTCAGCGACGACGGAGTTGAGGCGGGAGAGGATCCAGCGGTCGGTCGCCGACATCTCCGAGACGTCCGGCAGCGGACCGTCGACCGTGGCGCCGTTCATCAACGCGAATCGCGTCGCGTTCCAGATCTTGTTGGCGAAGTTGCGTGATCCCTGGACCCAGTCCTCGCCGATCGGGACGTCGACGCCGGGATTGGCGCCACGGGCCAGAGTGAACCGGAGCGCGTCGGAGCCGTACTTGTCCATCCAGTCCAGCGGGTTGACCGCGTTCCCGAAAGACTTCGACATCTTCTTGCCGAACTGGTCGCGGACCATGCCGTGCAGGGCGATGGTGTGGAACGGCGGGGTGCCGTCCATCGCGTACAGGCCGAACATCATCATCCGGGCGACCCAGAAGAAGAGGATGTCGTAGCCGGTGACCAGGACGGAGTTCGGGTAGAACTTCGCAAGCGACTCGGTCTGTTCGGGCCAGCCGAGCGTGGAGAACGGCCACAGGCCGGAGGAGAACCAGGTGTCGAGGACGTCGGTGTCCTGACGCCAGCCCTCGCCGGTCGGCGCCTTGTCGTCGGGTCCGACGCAGATGACCTCGCCTTGAGGCCCGTACCAGACCGGGATGCGGTGCCCCCACCACAACTGCCGCGAGATGCACCAGTCGTGGAGGTTGTCGACCCAGTCGAAGTAGCGCTTCTCCATCTCCTGGGGGTGGATCTTGACGCGGCCGTCACGGACGGCATCACCGGCGGCCTTCGCCAGCGGGCCGACCTTGACCCACCACTGCATGGACAGGCGCGGCTCGATGGTGGTCTTGCAGCGCGAGCAGTGGCCGACGGAGTGGGCGTACGGCCGCTTCTCGGCGACGATCCGGCCTTCGGCGCGCAGGGCGGCGACGATGGCGGAGCGGGCCTCGAGCCGGTCCAGACCCTGGAAGGGGCCGTGGGCCGTGATGACGGCGTGCTCGTCCATGATGGTGAGGGACGGCAGGTCGTGGCGCTGGCCGATCTCGAAGTCGTTCGGGTCGTGGGCCGGGGTCACCTTGACCGCGCCCGTGCCGAACGCCGGGTCAACGTGCGTGTCGGCGACGACCGGGATGGACCGGTCGGTCAGCGGCAGGCGGATCTGCTTCCCGACCAGGTGCCGGTAGCGCTCGTCGTCGGGGTGGACGGCGACGGCCGTGTCGCCGAGCATCGTCTCGGCGCGGGTCGTGGCGACGACGATGGTGTCGTCCCCCTCGCCGTACTTCATGGAGACGAGCTCGCCGTCGTCGTCCTGGTACTCGACCTCGATGTCGGAGATCGCGGTGAGACAGCGCGGACACCAGTTGATGATGCGCTCGGCGCGGTAGATGAGCTCGTCGTCGTAGAGCCGCTTGAAGATGGTCTGGACGGCCTGGGACAGGCCCTCGTCCATGGTGAAGCGCTCGCGCGACCACGCGACGCCGTCTCCCAGGCGGCGCATCTGGCCGCTGATCTGGCCGCCGGACTCGCCCTTCCACTGCCAGACGCGCTCGACGAACGCCTCACGGCCGAGGTCGTGCCGGGACTTGCCCTCCTTGCCCAGCTCCCGCTCGACGACGTTCTGCGTCGCGATGCCGGCGTGGTCCATGCCGGGCTGCCACAGCGTCTCGAAGCCCTGCATTCGCTTGCGGCGGGTGAGGGCGTCGATGAGGGTGTGCTCGAAGGCGTGCCCCAGGTGCAGGCTGCCCGTGACGTTCGGCGGCGGGATGACGATCGTGTACGGAGGCTTCTCGCTCTTGGCGTCGGCCTCGAAGTAGCCCCGCTCCACCCAGCGCTCGTACAGCGGCCCCTCTACGTCGGCCGGCGCGTACTGGGTCGGCAGTTCGGTGTGGGGCGCTGATGGCTGCTGCTGAGCGTTCTCGGTCACGGGCCCAGTTTAGGGGTGTCACGGGGCCGTCCCGAAACGTGTTTGCTCTGTAACGGTGGGGGCCCCGCCGCCGTGCAGGTGTTGGCTTTGAGCCAGGATGTGAAAATCACATAAGCATCTGGAGGGGAACCCAGAAATGAGTCACAACCAGCCGGGCCCGTACGGCGGGCAGCCCCAGCAGCCCGGACCGTACGGCCAACCGGGTCCGTACGGCCAGCCGCCGCAGGCACCCCAGCCCGGCTATGGCCACCCCCAGCAGCCCCCCGCTCCGCAGCCCGGTTACGGCTACCCGGCCCCGCCCCCGCAGGGCGTCCCCCCGCAGGCCCCGACCCCGCCCTACGGCCAGCAGCCGCCGTACGGCCAGCCCCAGCCCCCTTACGGCCAGCAGCCGCCCTACGGCCAGCCTCCCTACGGCGTCCCGCAGCCCCCGGCGCCGAGCGGCGGCGGCAAGAAGGCGGGCATCATCATCGGCGCGGTCGCCGTCGTGGCGGCGATCGGTGTGGGCGCGTACTTCGTGCTCGGAGGCAGCGCCGGCGGTCTGAAGGACGACGGCGCGCACAAGCTGGACACCCCGGCGACCCTCCTCACCGAGTACAAGCAGGTCGGCAAGGGCGGCGAGAGCAGCGACTCGGACACCACCAAATATCTGACGGCCAGTGGCGTCAAGGGCGGCAAGGCCGTCGTCGGGCAATGGTCCACGGCCGACTTCGGCGACTACGACCCGCAGAACCCCGACCCCGCCGACCTGCCCGGCGAGGCGGAACTGCTCACCGCCAAGGGCATCACGATGCTGGGCGGTTACGGCGAGATCGCGGACCCCGAAGCCGCCCTGGACAAGTACTTCGCCGCCATCCAGAAGGAACTCGAGGACAGCGACTCCTCCAGCTCGTCGACCGGCGGTCAGGGCAAGACCGAGCTGATCGGCCAGCCCGAGGAGGCCGACATCGACGGCGCGCTCATGAAGTGCCAGTCGACGAAGAGCACCAACTCGCTGACCAAGAAGGAATCGACCGACTGGTTCTGCGTCTGGTCCGACTACAGCACGATCGCCATGGTGTCTCCGGGCGACAACACGAAGAGCATCACCAAGGACGCGGCGGTCGACATCACCACGAAGCTGCGCGACCAGGTCCGCGTCAAGGCCTGACGCCGCGGACCACTGCTCGACGACGAAGGGGCCCCGGTCGGTCGACCGGGGCCCCTTCGTCGTACGCGTACGGATCAGGCGGTCTTCTGCTCGCCCGGGCCGCGACCGCCGCGCGCGTCGCGCGGGATCAGGGTCGGGTTGACGTTGGAGAGGACGACGTCCGCCGTGATCACGACGCGGGCCACGTCCTTGCGGGACGGGACCTCGTACATGACCGCCTGGAGGACCTCCTCCATGATGGCGCGCAGACCGCGCGCGCCGGTCTGGCGGAGGATGGCCTGGTCGGCGATGGCCTCCAGGGCCTCACGCTCGAAGTCCAGCTCCACACCGTCGAGTTCGAAGAGCCGCTGGTACTGCTTCACCAGCGCGTTGCGCGGCTCGATCAGGATCTGGAGGAGCGCCTCGCGGTCCAGGTTGTGGACCGAGGTGATGACCGGGAGACGGCCGATGAACTCCGGGATCATGCCGAACTTGACCAGGTCCTCCGGCATGACGGCCTCGAACTGGTCCTTGGACTCCAGCTCGCGCTTGGAGCGGATCGTCGCGCCGAAGCCGATGCCCTTGGCGCCGGCCCGGGTCTCGATGATCTTCTCCAGGCCCGAGAAGGCGCCGCCCACGATGAACAGCACGTTCGTCGTGTCGATCTGGATGAACTCCTGGTGCGGGTGCTTGCGGCCGCCCTGCGGCGGGACCGAGGCGGTGGTGCCCTCCAGGATCTTCAGCAGGGCCTGCTGCACGCCCTCGCCCGACACGTCGCGGGTGATGGAGGGGTTTTCACTCTTCCTCGCGACCTTGTCGATCTCATCGATGTAGATGATCCCGGTCTCGGCCTTCTTGACGTCGTAGTCGGCCGCCTGGATCAGCTTCAGCAGGATGTTCTCGACGTCCTCGCCGACGTAACCCGCCTCGGTCAGCGCCGTGGCGTCGGCGATCGCGAACGGGACGTTCAGCATGCGCGCCAGGGTCTGCGCCAGGAGCGTCTTGCCCGAGCCGGTGGGGCCGAGCAGGAGGATGTTGGACTTCGCCAACTCGATGGCGTCCTCGCGGCTTTGGGCACCGCCGTTCTCACCTGCCTGGACGCGCTTGTAGTGGTTGTACACCGCTACCGACAGGGCCTTCTTGGCGGGCTCCTGGCCCACCACGTAGCCCTCGAGGAACTCGTAGATCTCGCGCGGCTTGGGAAGTTCCTCCCAGCGGACCTCGCTCGTCTCCGCGAGCTCTTCCTCGATGATCTCGTTGCAGAGATCGATGCACTCGTCGCAGATGTACACACCGGGCCCTGCGATGAGCTTCTTGACCTGCTTCTGGCTCTTGCCGCAGAACGAGCACTTGAGCAGATCGCCGCCGTCACCGATGCGTGCCACGGTGTGCTTCCCCTTCGCCTGGGAGACGACTGGACGCTTACGAATCCAGCGGCTCCTGGTGCTGCCTTATTCCGACGGTACCTTGCCTGGCCCCCCGTTCGGGCCCCCCTTGGCACGGTTCACTGTGACGTGGACCGTGTCACACCGTGCCGAGGGGCGCCGAACGGGACGACCGCGTGCGTCAAACGAGCGAGTTGTTGTTCAGCTTGCGGGTCGAGATGATCTGGTCGATCAGGCCGTACGCCAGCGCGTCCTCGGCCGTGAGGATCTTGTCGCGCTCGATGTCCTCGCGGATCTTCTCGATCGGCGTGGTCGAGTGCTGGGCCAGCATGTCCTCCAGCTGCGCGCGCATCCGGAGGATCTCGTTGGCGGCGATCTCCAGGTCGGAGACCTGACCGCGGCCGGTCTCGCTGTACGGCTGGTGGATCAGCACGCGCGCGTTCGGCAGCGCCATGCGCTTGCCCGGCGTACCGGCGGCGAGCAGGATCGCGGCGGCGGAGGCCGCCTGACCCATGCAGACCGTCTGGATGTCGGGCTTCACGAACTGCATCGTGTCGTAGATCGCGGTCAGCGCCGTGAAGGAACCGCCGGGGCTGTTGATGTAGACCGAGATGTCCCGGTCGGGGTCCATCGACTCCAGGCACAGCAGCTGCGCCATGACGTCGTTGGCGGAGGCGTCGTCGATCTGCACGCCGAGGAAGATCACGCGCTCCTCGAAGAGCTTCGCGTACGGGTCGTACTCGCGGACGCCCTGCGAGGTGCGCTCGACGAAGCGCGGGATGACGTAGCGGGATTCGGCGCGAGGGCCGGTGTACTCGGCCTCGGTGCGGGCGAAGAGGCCGCTGCCGGGGAAGTCGTTCACGGTGTCTCCTGGAAAGAGGGCTGGGGCGGGTGGCTGGAGGGGCTGGGTGGGGCACTGACGGCTTCCGAGGCCTTGGCGGCCCGGGAGGACCTCAGCGGCCTCGGCGGGCCCTGAGAGGTCCCCAGGGGCTCCTGAAGCCCTCCTGGAACCCCGGAGGGAGCTCCCCGGGGTCCCGGGCCCTCTGTGCGGCTCCCGGAAGTCCGCTGGGGTCCAACGGGCTTCCGGAGGCTCCGGAAAGGGCTCAAGGGGCTCCGCGGGGCATCCTGTGGGGCCACGCTGCCGTCAGTGGTCCTCAGGCCGCCCCGGTCCCGCCGCCGCCCGGCATGCCGGCAGCCGTCGGGATGACGTCGTCGATGAGGCCGTACTCCTTGGCCTCGAACGCGTCGAACCAGCGGTCGCGGTCCGAGTCGCGGGTGACCTGCTCGACCGTCTGGCCGGTGTGCTGGGAGGTCAGCTCGGCCATGCGCTTCTTGGTGTGCAGCAGCCGCTCGGCGTGGATCTTGATGTCGGATGCCGAGCCGGCCAGACCCGCGGAGGGCTGGTGGATGAGGATCTCGGCGTTCGGCAGCGCGAAGCGCTTGCCGGGAGTGCCCGCGCTCAGCAGGAACTGACCCATGGAGGCCGCGAGGCCCATGGCGATGGTCACCACGTCGTTCTTGATGAACTGCATCGTGTCGTAGATCGCCATGCCGGCCGTGATCGAGCCGCCGGGGCTGTTGATGTAGAGGTAGATGTCCTTGTCCGGATCGGCGGCAAGGAGCAGCAGCTGTGCAGTGATCTTGTTGGCGATGTCGTCGTCGACCGCCTGGCCGAGGAAGATGATCCGCTCGCCGAGCAGCCGGTTGTAGACCTGGTCGCCGAGGCCACCACCGATGGGGTCGCCGGCGGCTGTGGGCATCAGATTCGTCACGTATCCACCTGCTCGTCTATCGACGGCGCCGGGGCCGTCTCACGTGTACTGCCGGGGGCAACGGAGACTCCCCTGCCCTCGTACTCATGGACCCTAACGCGCGGGTCCCTTCGGGGAATCCCGGAGAGGAGGGTGTTCGCCGGGGGCGTAGACGTGGGGCTCCCGTCACGCGGTGGCCGCGGGCCGTCACGCACACGGTCCCGGCCGGTCGCGCTCCGCAGCGGAGCCGCACACCGGCACCCCGCCCCGCGCCCGTGCGCAGGCCGCCCCGCCGACCGCCCCCACGTCCGACCCGCCGGTCAGCCCGCCGGACCTCCCGCCGGGTCATCCCGCCGTATGACAGAAGGGCCCCGGAGCGCATACGCCCCGGGGCCCTCGTGTCTGCGTCAGAGCTGACGCGAGGCCGCTCAGGCCTCGGTCTTCTCCTCGGTGCTCTCCTCGGAGGTCTCCGCCTCGGCAGCGGCCTCCTCGGTGTCTTCCTCGTCGTCGTCCAGGTCGACGACCTCGCCGTTGGTGTCCTTCACCGTGGCGGACTCGACGACCGTGGCCAGAGCCTTGCCGCGGGCGACCTCGCCGACCAGGAGCGGAACCTGGCCGCCCTCGACGACCGCCTGGGCGAACTGGTCGGGGGACATGCCGGAGGAGGCGGCACGGCGCATGAGGTGCTCGGTGAGCTCCTCCTGGTTGACGTTCAGCTTCTCGCGCTTGACGAGCTCGTCGAGCACGAACTGGGTCTTGATGCCCTTGACCGCGGCCTCACGGGTCTCGGTCTCGAACTCCTCGGCGGACTTGCCCTGGATCTCCAGGTACTTGTCCAGGTCGAGGCCCATCTGGCCGAGCTGGTGGTGCTCCAGGTTGTGCTTGCGGGTGTTGACCTCGTCCTCGAGCAGCTTCTCGGGGACGGGCACCTCGACGAGCTCCAGCAGCTTCTCCAGGACGCGCTCCTGGGCCTGCGTGGCCTGGTCGTACTGCTTCGTGTTCTCGAGGCGCTTGCGGCTGTCCGCCTTGAGCTCCTCGAGGGTGTCGAACTCGGAGGCGAGCTGCGCGAACTCGTCGTCCAGCTCGGGGAGCTCGCGGGCGGCGACCTGGGTGACCTTGACGGTGACCTCGGCCTCCTTGCCGGCCGCCGAGCCGCCCTTGAGCTCGGAGGTGAAGGTGGTCTCGCCACCGGCCTCCAGGCCCTTGACGGCCTCGTCGATGCCTTCCAGCAGCTCGCCGGAGCCGATGGTGTAGGAGACGCCGCTGGCGACGCCGTCCTCGAGGATCTCGCCGTCGACCTTGGCCTCCAGGTCGACCGTCACGACGTCGCCGTCCTCGGCGGCGCGCTCGACCGGGGAGGTCGAGGCGAAGCGCTCGCGGAGCTGCTCGACCGCCTTGTCGATGTCCTCCTCCGACACCTCGACGGCGTCGACCTCGACCTCGATGGAGGAGAAGTCCTCCGGGAGCTCCAGGGCGGGACGGACGTCGACCTCGGCGGTGAAGTTCAGCGTCTCGCCGTCCTTCAGCTCCGTGATGTCGACCTCGGGCTGGCCGAGGACGTCGATCTCGGCCTCGTTGACCGCCTCCGTGTAGAACTTCGGCAGCGCGTCGTTGACGGCCTCCTCCAGCACGGCACCACGGCCGAAGCGCTGGTCGATGACCCGGGCGGGGATCTTGCCCTTGCGGAAGCCCTTCACCGTGACCTGCTGGTTGATCTTCTTGTACGCCGCGTCGAGGCTGTCCTTGAGCTCCTCGAAGGGCACCTCGATGCTGAGCCGAACCCGAGTCGGGTTCAGGGTCTCCACGGCGCTCTTCACGGTTCGGTCTCCTTGGGGGCTGACTTCTTGGTTTCTGCCGGAGCCAGACCGGCTCCCGCGGATTAGCCGCCCGGAGGACCTACCAGAGGTTGAGGCATACGGGCGTGCAGCTTGCATAGTAACGGCAGCGAGGACACGCCCCAAAGGCGATCAAGCGAGGTGGCCCCGCAGATGGTCGACGACGGCCGGTCATGGCCGTTCTCGGGCCGGTGCCTTCCGGGTCCGCGGCCGGTGATGTCCGGTGTCGTCCGGATGGGCGGCCGGCGCCGTCCGGGCCCGGGGCGCCGGCGGTGGCCGCCGACGGCCGTCGGTGGTCGGGGTGGCGGGATTTGAACCCACGGCCTTCCGCTCCCAAAGCGGACGCGCTACCAAGCTGCGCCACACCCCGTCTGGTGCGTCACGTAGGGTACATGGCCGCAAGCCGTCTGACCGCCGCTTTTACCGAGCCGCGGGGCCGGCGGCGGCGGACGGGCAAACGGGGTGTGCGCCGGGGGGTGCCGAACCGCTACGATGCTCGAAGTGCCGGGGTCGGCTGACCTGCGGCGCGTCATGTGCGGGCGTAGCTCAATGGTAGAGCACTAGTCTTCCAAACTAGCTACGCGGGTTCGATTCCCGTCGCCCGCTCTGTACGACGAAGGCCCGGGTGAGAGGTCGATTTCCTCTCCCCCGGGCCTTCGGCGTTCCTGGGGGCGTTCAACCGCTAGCCAAGGTGCCGCTTGACGGAGGGGCGAGATGGCAGACAAGAACAGTCGCAGTCGGTGGAATCACCCCCACTGGCACCTCGTGATCGTTCTACCGCTTCTGATCTTCCTGATCACCGAAGACGACCCGATCACGCGATGCTTCCTGGCTTCAGGGCTCACGCTGGCGGCTGTCCGCCACGGACGTGAGTCTGCGCGGTGGGCCCGAGTCGAGTCCGCCCCGGTTCCCGACACCGGCAACTGACACCCACAGCCGCGAACGACGACGGTCGAAGCCGAACCCCGGCGACCGACCGGCCGAGGCACAGCACCCGTTGACCGACAGCGCTCCGTGATCGACCTGTGGTGAGTTGATGCGGGGCCGCAGCCCGAGGTGGGGCAGACGTGCCAAGGGTGGCCACGGCCCGGATTCGAACCGGGGTTTCCGCATCGGGGCGAACCCGAGTGCGACGTCCTGGGCCGCTGAACGACTCATGGCCAGGCGGATCGTACTGACTCAGAAACCGGCGGGCCCATCCCTTTTACCGGGGTGACGCCTCAGGGCACCGGCTCAGGTCGAGCCCTTCGACTCGCCTGGATGGCCACCTGCGCCCCTGATCGTCGAAAGAGGCCAAATCGCGACCTACTGGGACCTGGTCGGATTCGCTCACACTCAAACACATGGGGGCGATTCGGGATCGTGACCAGTTGGCATGCCATCGCTGCGGGGAGACCGGCCACGCCGTGCGTGAGCGCGGACGGTTCGGCCTCATGGCGAGCTATTGCGAGAGGTGCTGGAACGCCTTCGCCAACGAGATGGCCGAAGCCGACGGAGCGACAGCCGCACCCGGACCGGATCCCGACCCCGACGACGTGACATGGATCGAGCCACCACTTTGCCCCGAATGCGGCGCATTGATCCGCGTGTATCCCACCAACTACGACCGATGGGTCAGTCTCGCCATGGTGCGGTTGCCCGCCAAAGACGTCCCAGAGGCCTTCAGGTGGCGCCTGACGAGGCTTCCGGGCCGATCCCTCATCCCCACGGACATCGTGGCCGTACGGGTCCGTGGAATCGATCCGCTACCGGGCGAACCCGTCGTTCCGGCTCACCGGATGATGTGTATCCCCGAGTGGGGTGAGCCGTAGAGCACACGGCAACGAGCAGGAGGCCCGGCCTCGTGCCCTCCGCGTGCCCGATCGAGCAGCGACCGGCGGGGGGGGTGGCGGGGAGTGGCGGGGAACACCGGAGAGGGACCCGAGAACCTGCACGTCAGCGACTTGCCGGCTCAGCCCGGGTCCACGTGCGCGATCTTCCAAACTGGCCACGCGGGGCCGGGCTCAGAAGCTGATCGAGTTGATCGTGTCCGCGAGGGAGTCGAGGAAGCGGTTGATCGACGGGGCCATGCCGGTCGAGGCGAGGAAGAAGCCGAACAGGATCGCGACTATCGCCGGGCCCGCCTTGATCGACCCTCCCCGGATCAGCACCACCAGGATGATCGCCAACAGCAGCACCACTGACAGTGAAATGGCCACAACTGATCACACACCCTCGGTCGGTCCGCACTCCCGAGACCATCGTGCCACCAACAGGGCCTCCCTATGCGGCCCGTGACGCATCATCGCGTGGCGTCCTCCCGTCGGGGGTGCGCCGCACAGCAATTCGAGTACGTACCCGCACAGGAATCGGGACAGTTCATTGCCGTGTCCACACAACGCCTGCGCAGGGAATTCGAATTGTGGCGACGGACGCGGCAACTCAGGCGCACAACCGGCGTTATGCACCTTTTAGTCGGTATGAATCATGACATCACGGTCGACCGCGCAGTGCGTTCATCTACCCCGGCGGGCAATACGGCGGTCAATGGGCGAGCAATCCGGAGGGCAATAACTGGGAATGACCTGGGGCGTTTTACGAATACGCCCGCGCGGCGCTAGGGTGCCTCAAATGTTCCACGCCGCCTCGTCTCTCGTTCCGAGCCCGCGCTCGCCCCAGAACCAGAACGATCAGCACGACCAGTCCAGGGACAGATCCGTCGAACGACCGTCCCCGCGGCCCGCCGCGAAGCGCGACGCGTTCTTCGACAACGCGAAGTACCTGGCGATCGTGCTGGTGGCCGTGGGTCACTCCTGGGAACCGCTCAAGGGCGACAGCCGGGTGCTGCAGGCCGCGTACATGCTCGTGTACGCGTTCCACATGCCGGCCTTCATCGTCATCTCCGGCTTCTTCTCCCGCAGCTTCGACGGCAGCCCCGGCCGGCTGAAACGGCTGGTCACCGGAGTCGCCGTGCCGTACGTCGTCTTCGAGAGCGCGTATCCGCTCTTCAAGCGCGTCGTCGACCACGACCCCCAGGCCGCCATCACCCTCCTCGACCCGTACTACCTGACCTGGTTCCTGTGCGCGCTGTTCATCTGGCGGCTGACGACCCCCATCTGGAAGATGGTCCGGTACCCGCTGCCGCTCG
Source organism: Streptomyces sp. NPDC088157 (assembly GCF_044741545.1). NCBI lineage: Bacteria > Bacillati > Actinomycetota > Actinomycetes > Kitasatosporales > Streptomycetaceae > Streptomyces > Streptomyces sp. NPDC088157. The sequence goes on along the minus strand of NZ_JBIUSU010000001.1, from coordinate 452,108 downwards.
CGCTGGTCATGGCGATGCTGGCGTCCCTCACCCCGAACCTCGGCAGTGATCTGGACCTCCAGCGGGTCCTGCAGTTCCTGCCGTACTTCGTGCTCGGCCTGTGTCTCAAGCCCGAGCACTTCCGGACGGTCCGCCGCCGCTCGGTGCGGATCGCGGCAGTCCCGGTCTTCGCCTTCTCCCTGGCCTTCTGCTGGTGGGCGGTGCCGAGGATGGACACCGGGTGGCTCTACCACCGCGCGTCCGCGCAGGAGTTGGGCCTCCCCTGGTGGGTCGGCCCCGCCATGCAGCTCGCGCTGTTCGGCTGCTCGCTGCTGCTGACGGCCTGCTTCTTCTCCTGGGTGCCGGGCCGCACGATGTGGTTCACGGCGCTCGGCGCGGGCACGCTGTGCGGCTATCTGCTGCACGGCTTCCTGATCAAGGCCGCCGACTATCGCGGCTGGTTCGATCACGCCGCGCTGCACCGGCCGCTCGGCGAGATCGCCGTCACCGTCGCGATCGCCGCGGCCGTCACCCTGCTGTGCACCCCACCCGTACGGCGGGTCTTCCGGTTCGTGATGGAGCCGAAGATGGCGTGGGCCTTCAAGCGGGACGCCGCCGCACTCGCTCGGGAGCGCGAGACGCGGGAGGGGCAGGAGACGCGCGAGACGCGGGAGGGGCAGGAGACCCGGGAGACGCGAGAGGCGCGGCGGGCGAAGGCTGAGGCCTGACGTCTCAGTCCGTGTGGCCGGTGTGGTTCGTGAGGCCGAGGAGTGCGCGCATCCGTGCGTACTTCTCGGTCAGTCGCGCCCTGGTCGGCGCGTCCAGGACCGCCAGTCGCGCCGGGTCCGCGTTGTGCGCCAGGTCCGCCTCCTTCACCAACAGCGCGCCCGGCGTGGCCAGGACGCGCCCCGCGTACGCCTCAGGCGTCTCCCCCGCCCGTTTGGTGACCGCCAGGACGACGGCCTTCGTACGGTCGCTCAGCGCTGCCTCGTGCAGCCAGGTCTCGGACAGGGCGTCGTCCTCGACGGCGTCGTGCAGCCAGGCGGCCGCGATCTGCTCGGCGTCGCCGCCACGCGCGCGTACGCCCTCCGCGACCGCCCGGAGGTGCTCGGCGTAGGGCCGGCCCGCCTTGTCGGTCTGTCCCTCATGGGCGGCGCGGGCGAGGGTCTCGACCTCGGACAGGGTGAGCATGGTGGTTCTTCCCTCGGGAGTCGCGGCAGAGGTCAGGACAGCGGGACCGACTGGGAGGTCGGGCCCTCGCGGCAGACCAGCAGCAGGGCACGGTCGTCGTTGACGTCCTTCGCCACCGCCTCGATCAGGTGCCAGGCGGCGCCCTGGAAGCCACCGGCCACGTAGCGGTCGGCCTCGCCGGTGAGGCGGTCGATGCCCTCGACGATGTCCCGGTCGGAGGTCTCCACCAGACCGTCGGTGAAGAGCATCAGCACGTCACCGGGGCGCAGCGAGCCCTTCACCGGGTCGAACTGGGCGCCGTCGTAGACCCCGAGGAGGGGGCCCTCGGCGGCCTTCTCCTCCCAGCGGCCGCTGCCCGCGCTGAGCTGGAGGCCCGGCGGGTGTCCGGCGGAGTAGAGCTCGTAGTCGCCCGAGTCGAGGTCGAGGACCAGGTGGATGGAGGTCGCGAAGCCCTCGTCCCAGTCCTGGCGGAGCAGGTAGCCGTTGGCGGCCGGGAGGAAGGCGTGCGGGGGCAGGGAGCCGAGCAGGCCGCCGAAGGCGCCCGACAGCAGGAGTGCTCGCGAGCCGGCGTCCATGCCCTTGCCGGAGACGTCCGTGAGGACGACTTCCATGGTGCGGCCGCCGTTCGTCCGGGCCGCGACGACGAAGTCGCCGGAGAACGACTGGCCTCCCGCCGGCCTCAGCGCCATCTCGCGGTGCCAGCCCTGCGGCAGGCTCGGCAGCTTGCTCTGCACCCGGATGCGTTCGCGCAGGTCGAAGAGCATCGTGCCGCCGCGCCGCCAGGGCACGCCGACCCGACTGCGGAACTGGGCGATGAGGAGGCCGAAGAAACCGCATGCCGCGACGACCAGGACCACGCCCGGGGTGACTCTGGACGGGCCCTCCGTGTACGGGCCCAGCTGTACCGACTCCACGATGAGGGCCGTGGCCGCCGCCGCGTACAGGCCGAGCAGGCTCGACGGGCGCAGCAGCAGCCCGCCGGCGACGATCGGCAGGACCAGGGCGGCCGGTGAGCACCACACCGAGTTGGCGAGCGTGGTGACGGCGATCAGCGGGACCGTGAGCAGCAGGAAGGCCAGCGCGATCCAGTCCGAGCCGTCGCCGCGGAAGTAGTCCACGGCGCTTCTGCGCACGCCGGTGCGGACCCGGTGCCACAAGTGCTTCAACCGGGCCGTCAACGTCTCGGCTTCCGCGCGCCGCTGTCGTCCTACTGCCATTAGTTCGGGACCCTATCCATCGAACCCGCCGCTTGGCACGGGAGGTCCCACTTGTCCCCCCTCAGAGGCTCAACTTCACAGTGAACTTCACGGAAAGCGCTCGCGCCCCGAGGTGGGGGAAATTTGCTGGCTCGCCTCGCACCGGACTGCTAGGCATGAGTCCATGACAGGTGACGCGGCGGGCCGTTCGACCTCTTCCGCGGCCGGGCGGCGGGAACAGCGGAAGGTGCGGGAGATGCGGGAGTTGCGGGAACCACGGGTGCTGCGGCGGGACGAATGGGACGAGTGGTACGGAACCCTGCTCCGTGCCTTCGGCGGGATCGGGGAATCGGCCGAGGAACGGGACCTCTTCCGGGCGCTCACCTCGCACGAGCGCTCCCTGGGCGTGTGGGACGGCGACCAGTGCGTGGCCACCGCGGGCGCGTACGACTTCCGGCTGACCGTGCCGGGCGGGGCGTCGGTGCCGGCGGCGGGTGTGTCGATGGTCGGTGTGAGCGCGACCCACCGGCGGCGCGGACTGCTGACGTCGATGATGCGGCGGCAGCTGGACGATGTGCGGGCGTGGGGTGAGCCGCTCGCGATCCTCACCGCCTCCGAACCGGACATCTACGGACGGTTCGGGTATGCCGCGGCGACCTTCGGGCTGCACGCCGAGATCGACACCAGTCGGGTACGGCTGTCCGTTCCGGCCGGCACGGACGATGTACGGCTGCGGTACGTCGACCCCGGCACGGAGCTCGAGGTGTGCGAGGCGGTGTACGCGCGGACCGTGCCCGCCCGGGCCGGGATGCTCGCGCGCCGGCCCGGTTGGGAGCGGCTGGGCCTGCTCGATCCGGAGAGCGAGCGGGCCGGGGCGTCGCCTCTCCAGTGCGTCCTCGCGGAGCGGGAGGGGGAGGTCACCGGGTACGCCCGCTTCCGGGTGCGGCCCGAGTGGCGCGACAGCGGGCACAACGGGCGGGTGCTGCTCCAGGATCTGGCGGGGGTGGATCCGGTGTCGGAGGCGGCGCTGTGGCGCTTCCTGTTCGGGATCGACCTCACGACCTCGCTGAAGGTGCGGGGGCGGCCGGTGGACGAGGCGTGGCAGCATCTCGTCTCCGACATCCGGCGGTGCGAGCTGCGGGTGCGGGACTCGCTGTACGTGCGGCCGGTGGAGGTGGGCGCGGCGCTCGAGGCGCGGACCTATCAGGCGCCGGTGGACGTGGTGTTGGAGGTCGAGGACGCCTTCTGTCCCTGGAACTCGGGACGTTGGCGACTGTCGGGGGACGCCAAGGGAGCGGTCTGCGGGCGCACTTCCGACGCCGCCGATCTCGCCCTGTCGGTGCGGGAGTTGGGGGCGGCCTACCTCGGGGGTGTCAGCCTCGCCTCGCTCGCGGGGGCAGGGCGCGTGCGGGAGCTGACGCAGGGCGCCTTGGCGGAGGCCGCGGTGGGATTCGGCGCGGCCACGGCTCCTTGGCTGCCGCACGGGTTCTGACGGGCGCCGGGGCGTCGGCGGGGGCTGCGGGGCCCGGTCAGTTCTTCTGGCAGGTCGGGCACCAGAAGAGGTTGCGGGCGGCGAGGTCGGCGGTGCGGACGGCGTCGCCGCAGAGGTGGCAGGGCTGGTGGGTGCGGCGGTAGACGTACACCTCGCCGCCGTGGTCGTCCACGCGGGGCGGGCGGCCCATCGCCTCCGGGGTGTGCTGCGGGCGGACCGTGTCGATGCGGTTGTTGCGGACGCCCTCCCGCATGAGGGCGACGAGGTCGGCCCAGATCGCGTCCCACTCGGCGGGGGTGATGTCCCTGCCCGCGCGGTACGGGTCGATGCGGTGCCGGAAGAGGACTTCGGCCCGGTAGACGTTGCCGACGCCGGCGATGATCTTCTGGTCCATGAGGAGGGCGGCGATCGTCGTACGGCTGCGGGAGACGCGGGTGTACGCGGCCAGGGGGTCGGCGTCGGCGCGGAGGGGGTCGGGGCCCAGGCGGGCGTGTATCGCCTGCTTCTCGACGTCCGTGATCAGGGCGCAGGTGGTGGGGCCGCGTAGGTCCACGTAGGCGTCGGCGTCGGCCAGGCGGAGCCGGACCGTGTCCGTGGGCGGCGGTGCGGGGGCCGGGCCGAAGGCGACCTTGCCGAAGAGGCCCAGGTGGATGTGGATCCACCGGCCGCCGGTGAAGCCGAGGAAGAGGTGTTTGCCGTGGGCCTCGGTGTGGCTGAGGGGGGTGTCGGCGAGGAGGGCGGCGGCGTCGGTGAACTTGCCCTGGGGGCTGGTCACCCGGACGGGGTGGTGGGTGAAGCGGGCGTAGTCCTGCGCCAGCCGGTGAATCGTGTGGCCTTCCGGCACCGGTGTCTCCCCTTCCTTTCCCACCGCTCACCACGCGCCGCCGCCGGCCCGGTGGCGCCATGCGCGCGGTCCCGGGCCCGGCGGCGGTTCGGCCGTGGTTACTGCTGGGGGTGGTGGGACGGGATGTCCGGGAGGTCGCCCGTGGTCTCGTAGGCGGACAGCATGTCGATGCGGCGGATGTGGCGTTCGTCCTCGGAGAACGGGGTGGCCAGGAAGGTCTCGACGAACTTCGTCGCCTCGTCCTGGGTGTGCATGCGGGAGCCGACCGCGACGACGTTGGCGTTGTTGTGCCGGCGGCCGAGGGACGCGGTCTCCTCGCTCCAGGCCAGGGCGGCACGGACGCCCTTCACCTTGTTCGCCGCGATCTGCTCGCCGTTGCCGGAGCCGCCGATCACGATGCCGAGGGACTCGGGGTCCGCGGCCGTCCGCTCCGCGGCGCGAAGGCAGAAGGGCGGGTAGTCGTCCTGGGCGTCGTAGATGTGGGGCCCGCAGTCGACCGGGTCGTGACCCGCCGCCTTGAGCCATTCGACGAGGTGGTTCTTGAGTTCGAAGCCGGCATGGTCCGAGCCGAGATACACGCGCATGGGTCGAGTGTGACACGAGCGCCGCGGGGTAGCAGCGCCGGGTGCCGCGTCCGAAAACTGTGAGTGATCCTATGGAAGCTCAGGAAAACCTCAAGTAACGATCTGGAATCGAAGGTTCCCGAATTCATTTGCCTCGGATTCACTGGACCGGCTCGTACGCCCCCCACGCACGATCCACCTGATTCCCCTCACGCGGCGCAAAGGAAACCATCCTCATGACTTCGCAGCCGACCCTCACACAGGCCGACCGCGGCCCCGGAGGTTCCGGAGAACCCGGATCCGGATCCGGGCTTCAGGCAGGGCTCAAGAACCGGCATCTCTCGATGATCGCCATCGGCGGTGTCATCGGCGCCGGACTGTTCGTCGGTTCCAGTTCCGGTATCGCGACCGCCGGGCCGGGCATTCTGCTGTCCTACGCTCTCGTCGGCACGCTCGTGGTGCTGGTGATGCGGATGCTCGGCGAGATGTCCGCGGCCAATCCGACCTCCGGTTCGTTCTCGGCGCACGCCGACCGGGCGCTCGGCCGCTGGGCCGGGTTCTCCATCGGCTGGCTGTACTGGTTCTTCTGGGTCGTCGTGCTCGCGGTGGAGGCCACCGCCGGGGCCAAGATCCTCGAAGGGTGGATACCCGCCGTACCGCAGTGGGGGTGGGCACTCCTGGTGATGGTGGTGCTGACCGCCACCAACCTCGTCTCCGTCGGGTCCTACGGCGAGTTCGAGTTCTGGTTCGCCGGGATCAAGGTCGTCGCGATCGGCGCGTTCATCGTCGTCGGCGGGCTCGCCGTCTTCGGCGTGCTGCCCGGCGCCGACAGCGACAAGGCGGGACTCGGCAACCTCGCCGACCACGGCGGCTTCCTGCCGAACGGACCCGGCGCCATCCTCACCGGTGTGCTGCTCGTCGTCTTCTCCTTCATGGGCAGCGAGATCGCGACCCTCGCGGCCGGTGAGTCCGAGAACCCGCAGCGGGCCGTGACGAAGTCCACGAACAGCATCATCTGGCGTATCGGCGTCTTCTATCTCGGGTCGATCTTCGTGGTCGTCACGCTGCTCCCGTGGGACGACGCCTCCATCAAGGAGCAGGGCTCCTACGTGGCCGCCCTCGACTCCCTCGGGATCGCGCACGCCGGTCAGATCATGAACTTCATCGTGCTGACGTCGGTGCTGTCCTGCCTCAACTCCGGGCTCTACACGGCCTCCCGCATGGCGTTCTCGCTCGGTGAGCGGGGTGACGCGCCGAAGGTCTTCGCCCGGACGACGAGTCGTGGTGTCCCTCTCGCGGCGATCGTCGCCTCGGTGACGTTCGGGTTCGTCGCCGTCTTCTTCAACTACAGGTTCCCGGACTCCGTCTTCCTCTTCCTCGTCAACTCCAGTGGCGCGGTGGCCCTGTTCGTCTGGCTGGTGATCTGCTTCTCGCAGCTGCGGATGCGGAAGATCATCCAGGCCGAGGCGCCGGAGAAGCTGGTCGTGCGGATGTGGCTGTACCCGTATCTGACCTGGGCGACGGCCGCGCTGATCGTCTTCGTGCTCGGTTACATGCTGACCGACACCGAGGGCGAGAGCAGCGGGCGGACGACCGTGCTGCTGTCGCTGCTGGTCGCGGCACTCGTGGTCGCCGTCGCCTTCGTGAAGGAAGGCCGGGTCAAGGCCAGGGCCGAAGAAGGGGCAGGGGCCAGGAGCACGGTCGAGGTCGAGTAGCGTCGGAGGCCGACGAGAGTGTGCGAGGGGTCCGCTGCGGCGGGCCCCTCTTCTCCGACTCACCTCTCCTTGTCCCGCCTCGCCCCACCCTCACTCACGTCACCGTGAAGCTGTCCTTGGCCTTCTCGTACGTCTTCAGGGCCTCCGCCTCGGCCCCGGGCTGGTACCAGGTGTTGATCTGGTACGACTTCCCGCTCTCGTCGAAGCCCAGGAGCCGGGCGTGCCAGGACGTGCCCTCGAGGGTGAAGGTGTACTCCCAGACGACTGCCGGGCCGCCCCGGAACGTCGTCTCCTCCAGGCGGATCTTGCTGTAGTCCCGGCCCTCGCGGGCGTTGCGTTCGGAGGTCTGCCAGGTGTCCATCAGGTCGCCTCGGGCCAGGGAGGACTTGGCGACGAGTTCCTGGGTGCCGTCGGGGGACGTGTAGTGCACCTCCGCGCCCGTTTTCACATCCCGCCGCCAGCCCTTGGGCGTCGCCCACGCGAAGCCTCCGGCCTCCTGGTGCGTGCCCGGGGGCAGGCTCGGCGGTCTGAAGGTCCCCTCGACGGTGGGCGAGGCCGAGGGGCTCGAGCCGGAGCCGGAGCCGGAGCCGATGCCCGAGCTCGGGCCGGTGACCGACGGCTTGGGCGAGGCGCCGCCCGCCTGGCCGTCACCGTCGTGCGAGCCGGGGGCCGACACGAGCACGACCGCGAGGACCGTGCCCACGGCGACGACTCCGACGGCGGCGACCGCGCCGGTGCGGCGGCCATTCCACCCCCCGGCACGTCCGGTACGGCGTCCGGCATCCCCTCCCGGTCCGGCATCCCCTCGCGCAGGGCGCCTGCCCGTACCGGGACCGGCCGGGACAGCGGGGCCGCCGGGCAGCTCACCGACGGGCGGCACGCCCACTCGACGGGTCGGTGCGTCCGGGCTCGATGCCGGGGCCGAGCCGGCCTGCGCGTCGGGGCGGGGGGCGGAGGCCGGCTCGGCCTCCGGAGCGACGTAGGGGTCCGGGGCGGCGTACGGCTCGGGAGCGGTGTACGAGGCCGGGGCGATGTACGAGGCCGGGGCGCCGTACGGGTCCCGGGCGGAGTACGGGTCCGGGGCGGAGTACGGGTCCGGGGCGGTGTACGAGTCCGGAGCGGTGTACCTCTCCGGGGTGGGGCCGCTTTCCGTCACCGCCTGGGAACGGGCGAGTGAGATTCCGGAGCGTGGGGGCGGGCCCACCGGCGGGCTGGGCGACGGGGGTTCGGAGCCCGACTCCGAGCGCGACTCCGAAGCCGCTTCGGTGGAGGCTTCAGGGGGGTCGGGTGGGTGGTGCGCCCCGACGGCGTCGACCGGAGTCCCCTCAGCCGCGCCCGACGGTCCCGCGCCCGGTCCCGGGCCCGGTCCCCTGCCCGACTGTCCCGGGCCCCCTTCTTCCCCGGTCACCGTCACCGTCGGTACAGGGGGCGGGAAGGCTATGGGGTCGAGGGCGGTTTCCAGGTGGGTGAGGGTGGGGCGGGCTGTGGGGTCCTTTGCCAGGAGGGCCGTGAGGATGTCGTACAACGGGCCCGCGTGGGCGGGGAGTCGGGGCTCCTCGTAGAGGACCGCGTGCAGGGTGGCCAGGGTGGTGTCCCGGGAGAAGGGGGAATGGCCGGCCAGGGCGGCGCAGAGAGTCGCTCCCAGGGACCACACGTCGGAGGGTGGGCCCTGCGGATGGCCCGAGATGCGCTCGGGGGCCATGTAGTCGGGGGAGCCGACCAGCATGCCGACCATGGTCAACGCCTTCGTGTCCTGGATCGCGGCGATACCGAAGTCGGTGAGGACGACCCGTCGGCCGCCGGTCTCCCCGTCGCCCGAACTCCCCCCGCCTGCCCGGCTCACCCCGCTCCCCCACCTCCCCCCGCTCCCTTCCACCAGGACGTTGCCCGGTTTGATGTCGCGGTGCAGTACTCCTCTCGCGTGCACCTGGCGCAGTGCCGTGACCAGGCCGAGGCCGATCCGTGCGGTTTCACGGGGGCCCAGCGGGCCTTCCTCGGCCATGATCCGCTCGAGGGAGGGGCCGGCCACCAACTCCATGACGATCCACAGGCGTTCGCCCTCGTCCACGACGTCGTAGACGCGCACCACGTTGGGATGATCGATCCGGGCGGTGGCCCTGGCCTCGCGCAGGGTCCGTTCGCGGCGGGTGCGGGCATCCTCCGAGTCGAGGCCGTCGATGCGCATCTCCTTCACCGCGACCTGCCGGTCGAGCACTTCGTCGGTGGCTCGCCACACCCGTCCCATTCCCCCCTGACCGATACTCTCGACCAGTCGGTAGCGCCCCGTCACCAGTAACCCGGAGAAACCACCACTCCCCGGATTCCCCGTGTTCCCGGTGGTCTCCGGATTCCCCCCGATCTCCGGACTTCCCGCATTCACCGGATTCTCCGCGTTTCCCGGACTTCCCGCGCCTCCCGTATTTCCCGGCAATCCGCTGCACCCCCTCCATTGCCCGGCCCCCGAAACACAATAGTCACACTTAATGCCGCACAAGCATAGTGGCGAGAAATCTTGTGGTACCTCTTCCAGTACTGCGAATTCAGGCGCAGCCAAGGGGGGCGAACATGAGTTCTCGTCGCGCGAAGACCGTCGCCGGATCGCTGGTCGTGGCATCTTTCTCGGCGGTGTTGATCCTTTCCTTCCCCGCCGGAGCGGACGATCAGGGGCCGGGAAGCGGCAAGGGAGGAAAGCCCGTCGACGAGGCGCCCGCGGGCGTGCGGACGACGACGACACTGCCGGAGCGGATCTCGGTCGACAACAGTTCCAGGAAAACGGAGATCACCGCCACGGTGAAGAACGAGGGGACCAAGGACAGCGGACAGATAAGGCTTTTGGTCGTCGGTTTCGACGGCCTTGCGGTCAAAAGCGTTCAGGGGTGTGCCGCCATCGCGGAGAAGGATCTTCCGGAAGGATCCAACAGCGGTTTCTCCTGCCCCATCGACAATCTCGCGGCCGGGGCGTCGAAGTCCTACGCCGTCGACGCGACCTTCGATCTGAGCAAGACCGGGAAGATCTGCCTGCCCGTCCAGACCAGCGACGGGAAGAAGACGTTCTGGCAGCAGGGCCCGGTGCCGTTCGGTACGACGAACCCGTCGCCGAACGCGCCCGCCACCCCGCTGCTCCTCGGCACCGACAACACGCCCGTGGGGCCCGGCGGCGACGAACTGCCCAAGACGGGCGTCGGCCGCGACATGTTGCCGCTCGGCGCGGCCGGAGCCGCACTGCTCGCGGCGGGCGCGGCCGGACTGTGGTGGTCCGGACGACGGCCGGAGCAGCGGACGGGCTGAGCCGGCCCTACGTGGAAAAGGGGTTCGCCGGGTCGGGTCGCGCAGTGCGACCTCGACCCGGCGAACCCCTTCGCAGGCGCCTGCGGGCGGTTACTCCTTGACGAGCTTCCACGCCGTGGGGAGCAACCCCATCGCCAGAGCCGCCTTGACGGCGTCGCCGATCAGGAACGGCGTGAGGCCGGCCGCGATCGCGGCGGAGGCGGACATGTCGGCGGCGTAGGCCAGGTACGGGACGCCGACGAGGTAGATGATCGCCTCACCCAGCAGCATCGTGCCCGCCATGCGCGGCACGGAGCGGTCGGCGCCTCGGCGGGCCAGGGCGCCCACGGCGGCGGTCGCCAGGACCATGCCCAGGATGTAGCCGAAGGAGACGGAGACGCCGGAGCCGCCGCCCGCGAACCACGGCACACCGGCGAGACCGGCCAGCGCGTAGACGGCGAGGGAGGAGACCCCGCGGCGGACGCCGAGGGTGGTACCGACGAGCAGCGCGGCGAAGGTCTGGCCGGTCACCGGGACGGGGCTGCCGGGGACCGGGACCGCGATCTGGGCCGCGAGGCCGGTGAGCGCGGCACCGCCGAGCACGAGCGCGACGTCCCGGACGTGGGAGGCGGGGAGGAGGTCGGCGAGGACCTTTCCGGGACGGGCGGGGGTGACGGCGGCGGTGCTCATGGGGACTCCGCGGGACGGGAACGGACGGGACACGGCGACGCTATCCCAGGGGGGTCGAGGCGATCACCGTCAGCGCTCGACAAACGGTCGAACGCCAGGTTGGTGGGCTCCTGACAAAGGGTGGGGGTTACACGCGGTACGAGGTGACCCCGGTCACTGAGGTGAAGTGGTTCGGGATACGCAGGCGCCCTGGGCGGCCTCTGTAGGGTTTCGCCAATCGAACAGCGGCCGTCTCGCCCGTCGGTCGCCATCTGGGCAGGGCTGGTCCGCTTTGCTAGCTTCGAGCCATGGTTGCCCAGGCCCAGTCCCTGAACTTCTCGTCGCGTCGCCACGTCGACCTGCGACGCGTGGGCGCGGCCGCCTGTCGCCCTCCGGTGTGAGGCGGGCGGAGCCGATCATCCGGCGCGTCACGCTCCACAGACGGCGCAGTGTCGGACCGGCTCCCGACTTCCGAGGAAGTTCCCCATGCCCCGTACAGCGGCTCCTCCCGCCCTGACCTCTCCCGTTACCCGGGTCGCGGACAGCGACCGGCGGCGCACGAGCGCCAGTGTGATCCTGCGGTCCGTGCTGGAGCACGGACCGGTCGCGCGTTCCACCATCGCCCGGCTCACCGGGCTGTCCCCCGCCTCCGTCACCGATCACTGTGCCCGGCTCACCGGGCTCGGGCTGATCCGGGAGGCGGCGGTGCCCCGGCGCAGCAACGGGGTGGGCCGGCCGCACGTGCCCGTGGACCTGGACGACTCGCGGTTCGTGGTGGGCGGGGTGCATGTGGCGGTGCCGTACACGACCGTCTCGCTGCTTGATCTGCGCGGCCGGGTGGTGGCGCGGCGGGAGTTGAAGCATCGGAGCCTCGAACCGTCCGAGGTGCTGGCGCGGGCCGCCGACGGGATCGACGCGCTGCTGGAGGAGACGGCCGGCTGCCGGGCCCTGGGGGTGGGGGTCGCCGTGGGCGGCTGGGTGGACCGGGATTCGGGGACCGTGGTCGAGCATCCGCTGCTGGGCTGGCGGGACGTGCCGGTGCGGGAGCCGATCGGCGCGCGCACCGGGCTGCCGGTCCAAGTGGACGGGCACGCGCGGGCGTTGGTCAACGCTGAGCGGTTGTTCGGGCGGGCGCGCGGCAGCCTCAGTGTGCTGCATCTGTTCGTCGGGAACGTCGTCGACTCCGCGTTCGCCACCCACGACGAGGTGCATCACGGGCCGCGTTCGCAGGCGGGCGCCATCGCGCATCTGCCGTTGGCCGGCGGTACGGAACCCTGCGACTGCGGCCGGGCCGGCTGCCTCCAGGTGGAGCTGAGCGAGCGGACGTTGTGCCGGCGGGCCCGGCGGGCCGGGGTGATCGACGGGGTGAACCCGATGCATGTGGTCGCCGCGGCGGACGCCGGGAACCCGGTGGCCGTACGGCTGTTGCGGGAGCGGGCGCGGATGGTGGGCCGGGCGGTCGGGCTGCTGCTGGACGTGCTCAATCCGGAGCGTGTGGTCGTCACCGAGGTGGGTGTGCTGTACCGGGAGGACTGCCTCGCCGCGCTGCGGGACGAGGTCGGGGCGGGGCGTTCCGCCGCCGTCCAGCCGAGCAGCTTCCCCGAATCCGTGCTGGCCATGGCGGGCGGGGCGGTGGCGCTGGACGTGCTCTACCGGGATCCGCTGGCCTCCCCACCGGGCGTCCCACCCGAGCCGAGTTAATTCAGAAACTCCGAATGTTGACAGGCCCCGCACGTGGACAGGAACATCTATCTCATGAGCTGTCGCACCTTCTGTTGCTGACGCCCCGGTGCGCCGGGAGCGCGCCCTTCTCCTGCCTTTCGCTGCAGGAAGTCCTCGCGGATTCCCTGCGGATACCCGCGGTTCGTCACGGATTCTTCGCGATTCGTTGCGGATTCTTCGCGGTTCCCACCGGTTCCAAACGCTTCCTTTTGGTTCCCCGTGGTTCCTCGCACGAATCCGCTGCGTGAATTCCCTGTAACGAACCCTGCCGTGGCCCGGCGTCCCGCCCGACGCCGCCCGCTCCTGCCCGCCTTGTCTCCGAGCTCCGTGATCCGTTTTCCCTTGGGGGTTCTCCCGTGCCTGTTTCCCGTACGTCCGGTGTCGACCGGCGTCTCTTCCTCGCCTCTCTGCTGGGGGCCGCCGCCGGTGTCGCCGGACTCAGCGGCTGCGCCGAGAGCAGCGCCGCCACCGGTGGGAAGGGCGCCTCCACGGCCCCGCTCGCCGACAAGGTGCCCACCGGCACGAGCCTGAAAATCGCCTCGTTCCAGGGCCAGCAGCAGTTGCAGATCAAGCTGGCGAAGCTGCCCGAACTGCCCTTCACGGTGTCGAACTGGCTGAACATCGGGGCCGGTCCCGACGTCATCAACGCGTTCCGCGCGAAGTCCCTCGACCTTGCCAACAACGCGGGTATTCCGCCGATCCAGGCGCATTACCAGGGATTCGACGCGAAGATCGTCGCGATCAACATCACGCGTAAGCCGAACTACGTCTTCGCAACCAAGCCGGGCAGCGACATCAGGACCGTCGACGACTTCCGCGGAAAGAAGCTGGCTTTCTCGCAGGGACAGGCGCAGGGCGTCGTCCTGCTGCGGGCGCTGAAGAAGGCCGGCCTGAAGTACGACGACGTGAAGCTGGTCCCGCTGACCAGCAACCAGTTCCTCACCGCCCTGCAGTCGGGCCAGGTGGACATCGCCCCGCTCGGCAACACCCAGTCGCCCGCCTACCTCAAGCAGTACGAGTCCAAGGGCGCCCGCGTCATCACCACCGACGTCGTCGACCTGCTCAGTCTGCTGTGGGCGCCGACGTCCGTGCTGAACGACAAGGCGAAGGCGGCCGCCGTGGCCGCGTTCATCCCGCAGTGGGCGCAGGGCCTGGTGTGGAGCTACGAGAACCCGGACGCCTGGAACGAGGAGTTCTTCGTCAAGACGCAGAACCTGACCCTCGACCAGGCCAAGTCGATCACCGCACTCGCCAACAAGCCCCTCTTCCCGCCGAGTTGGGACGAGGCCATCAAGTGGGAGCAGGAGACCGCGGACCTCCTCGCGGAGGGCGGCTTCGTCAAGCGGTTCGACGTCGCCTCGCTCTTCGACCACCGCTTCGAGGGCATCGCCGCCAAGTCCGTGGCAGCCGAGTACCGGAGTTGACCGCCATGACCACCAGTGCAAGCACGACGACGCGCACGACCACCGACACCGGCCCGGCCGCGAGCACGACCGCGACCACGGCTCCCGTCGGCGACGCCACAGCCAAGGGCGACAGGTCCCTGGTCCGTCGCCGCCGACGCCGCGGACTCGCTCCCGGAAAACCGTGGCCGGCCTCCCGGCTCGTCGGGCCCCTGCTGCTCATCGCCCTGTGGGCCGCCGCCTCGGCCGCCGGACAACTGGACACCGGGGCGATCCCGGCGCCCTGGACGGTAGTGCGGACCGGCGTCCACCTGTGGACCGACGGAACGCTGACCACCGACATCCTCACTTCGCTGGAGCGTGCCGCGTACGGCTTCGCGATCGGCCTCACCGCCGGGGTCGTCCTCGCCCTCGCCTCCGGGCTGACCCGGACCGGGGAGGCGCTGATCGACGGGAGCGTGCAGCTCAACCGGGCGATCCCGACCCTCGGTCTGATCCCGCTGTTCATCCTCTGGCTGGGCATCGGCGAGACCTTCAAGATCGCGATCATCGCCATCGTCGTCTACATCCCGATCTACCTCAACACGCATGCCGCGCTGTCCGGCATCGACAACCGGTTCGTCGAACTCGCCGAGGTGCAGGGCCTGTCGAAGGTCCAGTTCATCCGGCAGATCGTGATCCCCGGCGCGCTGCCCGGATTCTTCGTGGGACTCCGGCTCGGGGTGACCGGCTCCTGGCTGGGACTGGTGGTCCTGGAGCAGATCAACGCCACCAGCGGCCTCGGCTACATGATGTTCCAGGCCACGAACTACGGCCAGTCGGACGTCATCCTCGTCGGTCTCCTCATCTACGGCGTCTTCGGTCTCCTCTCCGACAGCGCGGTCCGTCTCATCGAACGGAGGGTGCTGTCGTGGCGCCGCACACTGAGCAGCTGACCCGCTCCACCGCAGTCCAACTACGTGGCCTGACACGATCGTTCGAGGATCGCACGGTCCTCGACGCCATCGACCTGGACATCCCCGCCGGACAGTTCGTGGCGCTCCTCGGGCACAGCGGGTCCGGCAAGAGCACCCTGCTGCGGGCGGTCGCCCACCTCGACCACGAGGTCGCCGGCAGCGGACGGCTCACGGCCCCGGAACGGGTGTCGGTGGTCTTCCAGGATTCCCGGCTGCTGCCCTGGCGGCGGGTGCTGGACAACGTACTGCTGGGGCTGGACGGCAAGGAGGCGGACCAGAAGGGCCGCGAGGCCCTCGCCGAGGTGGGGCTGAAGGGCCGCGAGCGGGCCTGGCCCAACGAGCTGTCCGGCGGCGAGGCGCAGCGCGCCGCCCTGGCCCGTTCGCTGGTCCGTGAGCCCGAACTCCTGCTGGCGGACGAGCCGTTCGGAGCGCTGGACGCGCTCACCCGGATCAAGATGCACACCCTGCTGCGTGAGCTGTGGGAGCGCCACCGGCCTTCCGTACTGCTCGTCACCCACGACGTGGACGAGGCGATCGTGCTCGCCGACCGGGTCCTCGTCCTCGACCACGGCCGCATCGGCCTCGACCTGACCATCGACCGCCCGCACCCTCGCTCGTACCGGGACCCACTGCTCGGCGAGTACCGCGAACGACTGCTCGCCGCCCTGGGCGTCACGGAGGACCACAAGTGACCACGGCTGACAACCGACGACAGCTCCACCTCAACGCGTTCCTGATGAACACCGGACACCACGAGGCGTCCTGGCGGCTCCCGGAGAGCGACCCGTACGCCCACGTGGAGCTGGACCACTACGTCCACCTGGCCCGGATCGCCGAACGCGGCACCTTCGACTCCCTGTTCCTCGCCGACGGGCCACAGCTGTGGGGCAACATCGCCCAGCGTCCGGCCGGCGCCCTGGAGCCGCTCACGCTGCTCACCGCGCTGGCGACGGCCACCCGGCACATCGGCCTCATCGCCACCGCCTCCACCTCCTACAACTCCCCCTACAACCTGGCCCGCAAGTTCGCCTCCCTCGACATCATCAGCGGCGGCCGGGCCGGCTGGAACATCGTCACCACCGCCGGCGCCGAGGCCGCCCGCAACTTCGGTCTGGACGCCGAGCCCGCGCACGCCGAGCGGTACGCCCGCGCCGGTGAGTTCCTCGACGTGGCCCTGAAGCTCTGGGACAGCTGGGAGGACGACGCGATCGTCGCCGACAAGGCGGCGGGCGTCTGGGGGGACGACGCGAAGGTCCACCCGCCCCGCCACCAGGGGACGTACTTCAGTGTCGAGGGCGCCCTCAACGTCCCGCGCTCGCCCCAGGGTTATCCGCTGCTGGTGCAGGCCGGGTCGAGCGAGGACGGCAAGACGTTCGCGGCCCGGTACGCGGAGGCGGTGTTCACCGCGCAGCAGACGCTCGCCGACGCGCAGGCCTTCTACGCCGACCTGAAGTCCCGAACCCGGCAGGCCGGCCGGGATCCCGAGCACATCAAGGTGCTGCCCGGGATCGTCCCGGTGATCGGCTCGACGGAGGCCGAGGCGCGCGGATACGAGCAGGTCCTGGAGGACCACATCGTGCACACGCACGGGGTCCAGCGGCTGGAGCAGCTGCTCCAGCTGGAGCCCGGCGCTCTGGAGCTGGACGCGGAGCTGCCCGCCGATCTGCCGCCGGAGAGCGCGATCGAGGGCGCCAAGAGCCGCTACACCCTCGTGGTGGAGCTGGCCCGGCGCGAACGCCTCACCGTGCGGCAGCTGATCGGGCGGCTCGGCGGCGGGCGCGGGCATCTCACCTTCGCGGGCACGCCCGAGCAGGTCGCCGACGCGATCGAGACCTGGTTCACCCAGGGTGCCGCCGACGGGTTCAACATCATGCCCGCGGTCCTGCCCTCCGGCCTGGACGCCTTCGTCGACCACGTCGTCCCGATCCTGCGCGCCCGCGGCCTGCTGCGCGGTGAGTACGGCCCGCGCACCACGCTGCGCGAGAGGTACGGCCTCCCGCGCCCCGCCAACCAGTACGTGACCGCTGCCGCTCCCGCACCCGTCCTCGTCTGACCCGTCCGAAAGGCCCTTCCATGAGCATCGAGATCCGCAAGGTCACCGCGAACATCGGCGCCCAGGTCAGCGGCGTCGACATCGCCAAGCCGCTCGACGAGGAGACCTACGCCGCCCTGCGTGAGGCGCTCAACGTCCACAAGGCCCTGGTCTTCGACGACGTGAACCTGGACGACGAGGGCCAGCAGGCCTTCGTCCGCCACTTCGGCGATCTCACCGGCGCCCACCCGACCGTGCCGGCCGTCGACGGCGCCCCGAACGTGCTGCCGGTCGACAGCGAGCGCGGCCGCGCCGCGAACCACTGGCACACGGACGTCACCTTCGTCCTCAACCCGCCGCAGGCCAGCACCCTGCGCAGCCTGGTGCTCCCGCCGTACGGCGGCGAGACCCTGATCACCAGCTCGGCGGCGGCCTACCGCCAGCTGCCGGAGCCGCTCAGGCAGCTCGCCGACACCCTGTGGGCCGAGCACACCAACGACTACGACTACGCGGTGCCCCAGGAGGCGGTCGACGAGGAGCAGGCCGCCGCGCGCGCCCAGTTCACCTCGATCAAGTACCGCACGGTCCACCCGGTGGTCCGCGTCCACCCGCTGACCGGCGAACGCGGCCTGTTCATCGGCGGGTTCGCGCAGCGCATCGTGGGCCTGTCGGTGGCCGAGTCCCGCAAGATCCTCGACCTGCTCCAGTCGTACGTCACCCGGCCGGAGAACATCCTGCGCCACCGCTGGTCGGAGAACCAGCTGGTCCTGTTCGACAACCGCATCACCCAGCACTACGCGGTCGACAACTACGACGGCCGGCCCCGCCGGCTGCACCGGGTGACGGTCGCGGGCGACATCCCGGTCGGCATCGAGGGCAAGGAGAGCTACTCGATCGAGGGTGACGCGGCGCACTACACCTCCGTAGCCGCTTAGGGCCTGTCCGGCGGACCATGCCCAAGACGCGGGACCACTGCCTGAGGCGGCTGTCCCCGCCCGCACCCTGTCGGCCCCCACGTGGAGACACGTGGGGGCCGTCCTGTTGCCCGGAACCGTCCTCTTGTTGCTAGCCTGCACTTGCAAGTAAGTTGCAATAAGGCTTGAGGGGACCCCGCCATGCCCGTCTACACGCTGCCCGACCTGGCGTTACGAGGCCGCGAAGTCCCGCGCGAACGTGTTGCTGCTCGCCCCCTGAGGCAGCCGTGAAGCGTCCTGCCTCGTGATCGTCTTCTCACCCTTCACGGCGGCAGGCGGACTGAAGGGGCGGCCCCGCGAGGACATGACTCGCGGGGCCGCTTCCTGTTCGCGCCGCGCCCGTATGCGCCAGTCCGTGTGCGCGGGCGGGCGCGGGGGCTTCCCATGGGTGGCGTTCCGGGTGACAGTGGCCAGCATGGGTCTTCCGAAGAGGCGTTGCCCCAACTGCGGGGACACCGAGCAGCACTTCCGGCACCTGCGGGGCGACGAGCGGACCTTCGCCCTGAATCACGCGCAGGTGCTCAGGGCGGATCTCGGCAAGTACCGGCGCTGTACCCGCGAAGGCTGTGTGCGGGTGCAGTCCTACTTCAACTGGAAGTCCGGCTTCGATCTTCCGGAGGAGTTCCGCAAGGCCCCGCAACCGGCCGGCTAGGAACTGCCCCGACCGGGGGCTTTCCCCCGGCTCCGGGTCCACCGATCGGTGGACGGCAAGTTCAACCGGGCACCTCTGTCGGCCAACGGCCCTGGCCGACCAGGCTCTTGGGCATGAACTCACTCACTGTGCGCATGGCGCGTTCCAGCGCGCGGCATCCCTGGCGGGCGATCGTCGGCTGGCTGGTGTTCGTGGTGTTGTGCCTGGCGGCCGGCAGCGCCGTCGGGATGAACAGCGCGAGGACGGCCGACTACCGGGTCGGCGAGGCCGGCCGGGCCGAGGCCATGGCGGCCGACGGACAGCTGGAACGCAGATCCGCCGAGCAGGTGCTGATCTCCGCGCGGTCGGGCCCCCTGCGCGCGGAAGCGGCCCGGGCCGCCGTCCGGGATCTCACCGCCCGGATGGAGCGGCTGCCCGAGGTCGCGGAGGTGGCCGCGCCGGTACGCTCCTCCGACGGCCGGATCCTCATGGTCGAGGTGGCCCTCGAGGGCGAGGAGCGGGACGCCAAGGACAAGGCCGACACGGTCGCCGCGCAGACCGCCGGCGTCCAACGGGCCCATCCGGATCTGCTGCTCGAGGAGACCGGCAGCCCCTCCATCAGCAAGGGGGTCGACGAGCAGCGCGGTGACGACCTCGCGCTCTCCGAGAAGATCACCCTGCCGGTCACCCTGCTGACCCTGCTGCTCGTGTTCGGCTCGCTCACCATGGCAGCCGTGCCGCTGCTGCTCGCGCTGTCGTCGATCGCGGCGGCCGTCGGCCTGTCGATGGTGGCCTCGCACATCTCCCCCGACACCGGGGTCGGCACCAACGTCATCCTGATGATCGGCCTCGCCGTCGGCGTCGACTACACGCTCTTCCATCTGAAGCGGGAGCGCGAGGAGCGGGCCCGCAGCGGGGGGCGGTTGAGCTCCGAGGCGCTGGTGGAGCTGGCGGCGGCCACCTCGGGCCGGGCGGTGGTGGTCTCCGGGTTCGCGGTCGTCGCCTCCACGGCCACGCTGTACCTGGCCTCGGACGTGATCTTCTCCTCGCTCGCCACCGGCACCGTCGTGGTCGTCCTGGTCGCGATGGCCAGCTCCCTGACGGCGCTGCCCGCGCTGCTGACGGTACTGGGCAAGCGCGCGGAGCGCGGGGCCGCGCGCCGTGCGGAGCGGGGCAGGTCCTCCCGCCGCCCCCGCGGCGAGAGCGGCGGCCGGGTCTGGACCGCGCTGCTGCGCCCCGCCGCCCGGCACCCCCTCGCCACCCTCTGTGTCTCCGTCCTCGCCCTGCTCGCACTCGTCGTCCCGCTGGCCGGCCTGAAGATCACCGAGATGAGCCGGGACACCCACTCCCGCGAGATCCCCGCGATGCGGGTGTACGACCGCCTCAACGAGGCGTTCCCCCAGCACCGGGTCACCCACCAGGTGGTCGTGCGCGCCGACGCGACGCAGAACGGCGAGGTGACCGAGGCGCTGGACGAACTGGCCCGGCTCGCCGACGGTGATTCCCTGTTCACCGGTACGCCCCGGCTGCGCACCTCCGCCGACCACCGGATCAGCACGCTCGAACTGCGCGTGCCGTACCTGGGCGACTCCGGCCGGGCCCGCGCCTCCCTCGACCACCTGCGCGACGACTACCTGCCCGCCACCGTCGGCCGGATCGGCGGCGCCGAGTACGGCGTGAGCGGCGACGTGGCCCGGTACACCGACTATCCGGCCCACCAGAACGGCAAACTGCCGCTTGTCCTGGGGGCGTTGCTGCTGGTGACCTTTCTGATGACGCTGTACGCGTTCCGCTCCGTCACCCTCGGTCTGATCGGCGTCGTACTGAATCTGCTGTCGGCGGCGGCCGCGCTCGGGCTGCTGGTCCTCGTCTTCCAGCACACCTGGGCCGAGGGGCTGCTGGACTTCCAGTCCACCGGCTCGATCGGGTCGCGCGTCCCGCTGTTCCTGTTCGTGATCCTCTTCGGACTCTCGATGGACTACCAGGTGTTCGTCGTCAGCCGGATCAGGGAAGCCGTGCTCGCGGGGACCCCGACCCGGCAGGCGGTGCTCGATGGGGTCCGCCGGTCGGCGAGCGTGGTGACCAGCGCGGCGGTCGTGATGACGACGGTGTTCGTGAGCTTCGTCTTCCTCCACATCATCGAGATGAAGCAGATCGGGTTCGTGCTCGCCGCGGCCGTCCTGCTGGACGCCTTCGTCGTACGCATCCTGATCCTGCCGTCGGCGATGCTGCTGCTGGGCGAGCGGAGCTGGTGGCCGTCGCGGCCGGACCGGGGAACGACGGGCCCGCGCGCCCAAGTGCCCCCCGAGCGGCCGGTGGTCGACGTACGTTGATCGGTATGACCGCTCTCGCCGGGCCCTCCGCCGACGTCTTCTGGGCCACGTCCCTGCGCCGCTGGAACGCGGTGTGCTGGGTGCTGTTCGCCGCGATGGCCGTCGGGATCACCGTGCTCGGCCGGCCCGGCGGAGGCATGTACGAGGCGCTCGGGCTGCTGGGCAGCGTGGTGCTGAGCTACGCGCTCCTCGACCGCTTCCCGGACAACCGCGTCGTACGGCCGCACGGCTACCTCACGGTGCTGGTGCTCGCGCTCGGCGGGCTGGCCTATCTGCGCACCAGCTACGCGGCGCTGTTCATGGTGACGCTGCCGCACTACTGGATGTTCGGGCGGACCACGAGGATCTCCATGGGGTTCCTCGGGCTCGCCACCGCCTCGACCCTGCTGGGCAGCTGGCTCCAGCAGGGCTGGTCCGCCGAGTTCCTCGGCGAGACGGCCGTGTCCACCCTCATCGTCGTCGCGGTGGGGGTGCTGATCGGACTGTGGGCGCATTCGGTGGTCGCGCAGAGCAGCGAACGGGCCCGGCTCATCGAGGAGTTGGAACAGACCCAGGCGCGGCTGTCCGAGGCGCACCAGCGGCAGGGCGCGGCGGACGAGCGGGAGCGGCTGGCACGCGAGATCCACGACACGCTCGCGCAGGGCTTCGCGTCGATCGTGGTGCTGGCGGAGGCGTCCCGGGCCGGCCTGGCGGACGATCCGGCGCGCAGCGCCCAGCAGTTGCGGTCGATCGAGTCGACGGCCCGCGAGAACCTCGCGGAGGCACGGGAGTTGGTGGGCTCGGGCGGGCAGCCGGGCACGGTCGTGGCAGGCTCGGTGGTGCCGACCCTGCGGCGGGTCCTGGACCGTTTCGTCGAGGACACCGGACTGACCGTGGAAGCCGACCTGGCGGACCTCGACTGCGACCGGCGGACCCGGATCACGCTGCTTCGCTGCACCCAGGAGTCCCTGGCCAACATACGCAAGCACGCCCGGGCCTCCACGGTCGGCGTGGTGCTGGCCCGGCGGCCGTACGGGGTCGAGCTGGAGATCACCGACGACGGCGCGGGGTTCGTGGTGGAGGAGTCGAGAGGCTTCGGACTGGACGGGATGCGCAAGCGGGTGGCGGAACTGGGCGGACGGCTCACGGTGACCAGCTCGGTCGGGGACGGGACGCGGATCCTGGCGTCGGTCCCGCCGGCCGTGGGCGTGGAGGGAGCGGCATGAGCGAGGGGACGACGACGCTGCGGGTCGTCGTGGTCGACGACCACACCGTGATGCGGGCCGGGGTGGTGGCCCTGCTGGCCGGTGAGGACGGGATCGAGATCGTCGGTGAGGCGGGCGACGGGCGCGCCGCCCTCGACCTCGTCGAGCGGCACGACCCCGACGTGGCTCTGGTCGATCTGCGGATGCCGGTCCTCGACGGCGTCGCGACGACGACGGAGATCGTCGCCCGCCATCCGCGCACCCGGGTGCTGATCCTGACGACGTACGACACGGACGCGGACATCGAGCGCGGGGTGGAGGCCGGCGCCATCGGCTATCTGCTGAAGGACACCACGCGTGAGCAGCTCGTCGACGCGATCCGCGCGGCGGCGCGCGGGGAGACGGTGCTCGCGCCCCGGGTGGCGGAGAAACTGGTCGCCCGGCTGCGGCGCCCGGTCCAGGAGGCGCTGACCGCCCGGGAGACGGACGTCCTCGGCGCGGTCGCCGACGGGCTGACCAACGCCGAGATCGGCCGTCGTCTCGTCATCTCGGAGGCCACCGTCAAGACGCATCTGCTGCGCCTGTTCGCCAAGCTCGACGTGAACGACCGGACCCGCGCCGTGGTGGTGGCCATGGAACGCGGACTGCTGCGCCGACCGTGACGCCTACCGCGGCCCGGACGCCCTGGCCGCGGGGCCGGTTCCGGGGCCGTGACGCCGAAGGCGCGGCGCCTGCCGCAGGACATCGAGGCCCGGGGCCCAGCGCCTGCCGGAGGGCCATGACACCGGGGAGCGACGCCTGAGCCGTGATGCCCGGGGAGCGACGCCGGCACCGGGGTCATGACGCCGGTTCCCAGGCCGTGACACCCGGGGCACGGGGCCGGTTCCGGGACCGGCCCCGTGCACCGAGAGCCCTGCCGGTCCTACGGCTTGCGGCCCACGCCGCCGTGCTGGCCGATCGGGAGCGGGGGCGTTCCGTCCGGGCGCCACAGCGGTACGGACACCACGCCCGGTTCCACCAGTTCGAGCCCGTCGAAGTAGCCCTCGATCTGCTCGACCGGACGCAGGAAGTACGGGACGGCGCCGGTCTCGTTGTAGGCGTCCTGGGCCTGCTCGTAGGCGGGGTCGGTGCCGCGGGAGCCGTCGTTGACACAGAGGTGGCTGCCGGAGGGCAGGCCGGACAGCAGGGCCCGGACGAGGTCGCGGGCGCGGTCGTAGCCGTCGACGTGGCCGAGGATGCCGCTGAGGATCAGGGCCGTGGGACGGGTGAGGTCCAGGATCTTGCCGGCCGCCTCCAGGATGCGCGCCGGCTCGTACAGGTTCAGGTCCTCGTACGCGGTGACGCCCTCGGCGGTGGAGGTGAGCAGGGCACGGGCGTGCGCGAGGACCAGGGGGTCGTTGTCGACGTAGACGATCCGCGACTCGGGGGCGAGGCGCTGGGCGACCTCGTGGGTGTTGTCGACGGTGGGCAGCCCGGTGCCGACGTCGAGGAACTGACGGATGCCCGCCTCCTCGACCAGATAACGGATGCTGCGGCCGAGGAAGGCGCGGCTGCTGCGGGCGATGGTGACGATGCCGGGGAAGACGGCGGTGTAGGCGTCGCCGGCCTCCTCGTCCACCGGGTAGTTGTCCTTGCCGCCCAGCCAGTAGTTCCAGATGCGGGCCGAGTGCGGCACCGAGGTGTCGATCTCCGTCATGGGTCCATGGTGCCCCGGGAGCGGCGCTCCCGGGGCAGCACGGCCGTTACAGATTGCTGAAGTCCGGGCCCTTGGTGCGGGTGCGCTTGATCTCGTAGAAGCCGGGGACCGAGGCGACCGCGAGCGTGCCGTCCCAGAGGCGGGCCGCCTCCTCGCCCTTGGGGGCGGGGGTGACGACGGGACCGAAGAAGGCGATCTGCTCGCCGTCGGGGCCGGGGACGGCGATGACGGGGGTGCCGACGTCCTGGCCGACCTTCTCGATGCCCTCCTTGTGGGAGGCGCGCAGCTGGGCGTCGAACTCGAAGTCCGACTGCTCGGCGTACTCGATCAGGGACGCGGGCAGACCGACGTCCTCGAGCGCGCCCGCGATGGCTTCCACGGTCGGGCCCTCGCCCTTGTTGTGGATGCGGGTGCCGAGCGCCGTGTAGAAGGGGCCGAGGACGTCGGCGCCGTGCAGCTGCCAGGCGGCGGTGACCACGCGCACCGGCTGCCAGGCCTTGACCGCGAGCATCTCGCGGTACTCCTCGGGCAGCTCGTCGAGCTTGTTCTCGTTGAGGACGGCGAGGCTCATCACATGCCAGCGCACCTCGATGTCACGGACCTTCTCCACTTCCAGCACCCACCGGGAGGTCATCCAGGCCCACGGGCACAGCGGGTCGAACCAGAAGTCGACGGGGGTCTTCTCGGACATGTCTCTCCTCAGGAGTAAGCCTTTCCCCGTGAACACCGCCGCCCGTGCCACGCATTCCCTGCTGCCCGGCGTCAGGGGCGCATGGCAGGATCGCTGCTGTCCGAGAAGCCCATGCTCAACGCACCGAGGAGTACCGCCGTGCCCGGTGAGAACCTGTCCCGCGACGAGGCCCGGGAGCGGGCCGCCCTGCTGTCCGTCGACGGGTACGACGTGTCCCTCGACATCCGGTCGGCGGTGGGCGACCGGCCCGGGGAGGAGCCTCGCACCTTCAGGTCGGTCACCACGATCCGCTTCCGCTGCAACGAGCCCGGGGCGTCGAGCTTCGTGGACCTGATCGCGCCGAGTGTGACGTCCGTCTCCCTCAACGGCCGCGACCTCGACCCCGGTGAGGTCTTCGACGGCACCCGGATCCTGCTGGAGGAGCTGGCCGCGGAGAACGAGCTGGTCGTGGACGCCCGGTGCGCCTACTCCCGCACCGGCGAGGGCCTGCACCGCTTCGTCGACCCCGAGGACGGCGAGGTCTATCTGTACACGCAGTACGAGCCGTCCGACGCCCGCCGGGTCTTCGCGGGCTTCGAGCAGCCCGACCTCAAGGCCCCGTTCCGCTTCGAGGTGCGGGCGCCCGAGGAGTGGAAGGTGTGGAGCAACGGCGTCGGCGAGCGTGCCGACGGGGTGTGGCGCTTCGCGGAGACGAAGCCCATCTCGACGTACATCACCTGTGTCGTGGCCGGCCCGTACCACTACGTGACGGACACGTACGCGCGCGACCTGGGTGACGGCACCACGCTGGAGATCCCCCTCGGCGCGATGTGCCGCAAGGGTCTGGCGCCGCACTTCGACTCCGCGGACGTCTTCCTCGTCACCAAGCAGGGCCTGGACTTCTTCCACGACCACTTCGACTACCCGTACCCGTTCGGGAAGTACGACCAGGCGTTCGTGCCCGAGTACAACCTCGGCGCGATGGAGAACCCGGGTCTGGTGACCTTCCGCGAGGAGTACATCTTCCGCGGAAAGGTGACGCAGACGTCGTACGAGGCACGGGCGAACGTCATCCTGCACGAGATGGCGCACATGTGGTTCGGCGACCTGGTCACCATGGTGTGGTGGGACGACCTGTGGCTGAAGGAGTCCTTCGCCGACTTCATGGGCACGTTCGCGAACGTCGGCGCGACCCGCTTCACCGACGCCTGGATCACCTTCGCCAACCGCCGCAAGGCCTGGGCCTACCGCGCGGACCAGCTTCCCTCCACGCACCCGATCACCGCCGACATCCGCGACCTCCAGGACGCGAAGCTGAACTTCGACGGCATCACCTACGCCAAGGGCGCCTCCGTCCTGAAGCAGCTGGTGGCGTACGTCGGCCAGGACGCGTTCCTCGAGGGCGCGCGGCGCTACTTCAAGCGGCACGCGTACGGCAACACGCGCCTCGGTGACCTGCTGTCGGTGCTCGCGGAGACCAGCGGCCGGGACATGGGCGGCTGGGCGCGGTCCTGGCTCCAGACGGCGGGTGTGAACGCGCTGACCCCGCAGGTGCTGCTGGACCCGCGGGGCCGCATCGACGAGCTGGCGGTGCTCCAGGAGGCCGCCGAGGCGTACCCGGAACTGCGGCCGCACCGGGTCGCGATCGGCCTGTACCGCCGCGAGGACGGCCGGCTGGTGCGCTACGCGCGCGCCGAGGCGGACGTGGACGGCCCGCGTACGGTCGTGACGGAGCTGGCGGGCGCCGAAGCCCCGGACCTGGTGCTGGTCAACGACGACGACCTGACCTACTGCAAGATCCGCTTCGACGAGACCTCGCTGGCCACGCTGCGCGAACACCTGGGCTCGATGACCGACCCGCTGGCCCGCGCCCTGTGCTGGTCGGCGCTGTGGAACCTGACCCGGGACGCGCTGCTGCCCGCGTCCGACTTCGTGGACCTGGTGACGCGGTTCGCGCACCGCGAGTCCGACATCGGCGTCCTGCAGATGCTGCACGCGTGGGCCGGCTCGGCGCTGGTCCACTACGCGCCGCGGTCGTGGCGCCGGACCGGCGAGGAGTTGGTGGCCGACATCGCGCTGCGGGACCTGCGGGCGGCCGAGCCGGGCAGCGAGCAGCAGTTGGCCTGGGCGCGCTTCTTCGCGACGGTGGCGTCCTCCGGGTCCGACTTCGAGCTGCTCCAGGGTCTCCTGGACGGCACCGCGGAGATCGACGGCCTGGCGGTGGACCAGGAACTGCGCTGGGTGTTCCTGGAGCCGCTGGTCGCGCACGGCCTCGCCGACGAGAAGGCGCTGGCGGCCGAACTGGCCCGGGATGACACGGCGTCCGGCAAGCGGCATCAGGTCCGCTGTCTCGCGGCCCGACCGTCGGCGGCGGTCAAGGGGCAGGCGTGGGCCCAGCTGGTGGAGTCGGACTCGCTGTCGAACGCGCTGGTGGAGGCGACGATCGCGGGCTTCGACCAGCCCTCGCAGCGGGAGTTGCTCGCGCCGTACGCGGAGAGGTACTTCGCGTCGATCGAGCGGATCTGGGCCGAGCGGTCGATCCAGATCGCGATGACCGTCGTCAAGGGCCTCTTCCCGTCGCTCCAGGACTCACCGCAGACGCTGGAGGCGACGGACGCGTGGCTGACGGCGCACGAGTCGGCGGCCCCGGCGCTGCGCCGGCTGGTGCTGGAGGCCCGCGACGACCTGGCGCGGTCGCTGCGGGCGCAGGCGGGTGGCCCGGAGGCGAGCGACGCGGCGGGCGAAGGCGTGGAGGCGAGGGGCTCCGAGGCCGTCACCGACTGAGATCTTTGGCCATGAATTCCGCTGACGGTCACCGTTACGGAATTCAGCCAATCAGACCCGTAACCCCTGGCGCCCCCGTTCGGGACCAGGGGTTTTCGGCGCCTATCGGCATCCGAACACCCGTCCTTTAGGGCGAACTTGTCCCGGTTTGTCGACGGGCGTGTAACAGCGGTTAGGAGGCCCGCCCAGCGCGGAATCCACGTTGCATGAACCACCACAACACCCCGCTCCCCCAGGTCCCCTCGGCGTCCCCCCGCCCCGTCCGCCACCTGTCGGAGGTACAGCGCCGCGTCACGACGGCGGGTCGGCTCCGCTCGCAAGGCATCGCGGTGGCCGAGGCGAACGAGCAGTGCCGTCCCGGCGGCCCCTGGCAGCAGCTCCTCCCCGGCGTGTATCTGCTCCACCCGGGCCCGCCGACCAGCGAGGAGCGGCTGCACGCGGTGCTGATGTACGCGGGCCGCGACACGGCGACGCCGCCGCCCGCGGTGCCGGCCCAGCCGGGCTCGGGGGACCCGCACCGGCCGGTGTACAAGGAAGCGATGATCACCGGGCTGGCGGCCCTGAACCTGTACGGGCTCCCGTCCGCTCCCCCGCTCATGTCCCTGGAGTACATCGACGTCCTGGTCCCGCGCCTGCGCCGGCTGCGCTCGACGGGCTGCGCCCACGTCGTCCGTGCGGGCACCCTGCCCGCTCCCGAGCAGGCGACGGGAGTCCCGGTGGCGCCGGTGCCCCGCGCGCTGGCCGACGCGGTGGCACAGCTGACGGACGCGACGGTGGTACAGCGGCTGCTGTCGGAGGCGGTACGCGGGGGCCACTGCGAACCGGCGGCGGTGGTACGCGAGTTGAACAACGCCAAGTTGCTGAGCCGCCCGCACGTGGTGGACGCGGTGGACTCGCTGCTGGCGGAGGGCCGCGCGATCGCGGAGGACCGCCTGTACACGATGGTCTGCGAGTACGGCCTCCCCGACCCGGTGTGGAACGTGGACCTGCGCCTGCCGGGCGGCCCCCACCTGGGCGGTCTGGACGCGTACTGGCCGGAGCAGGCGGTGGCGGTCGAACTGGACACCCGGGCGCCGAGGCAGGACGAGGACGCGCTCTGGTCGGAGTACGCCCGCAAGCGGGAGCATCTGGAGCGGCTCGGCATCACGGTCGTGTACATCAGGCCGAAGAAGCTGAGGGACGCGATGGAGCAGCAGGCGGTGGTGGTGCGTACGGCGTTGATGGCGTCGGGCGACCGGGATCCGGCCGCGTATGTCGTGGTTCTGCCCCGGTAGTGACGGACCGGGACAGAACCGGGAGGGGAGAGGAGGGACCGCCGGACCCGACACCGGCGGCCCCTCCTCATGCCGTCACCGCAGGCGCACTGTCACGCGGTCACGCCCGGTCACGCCCGGTCACGCCGGTCACGCCGGTCACGCCGGTCACGCCATCGTGCGGTCAGGCGGTCACGCGGTCGGGCGGTCAGGCGGTCACGCCGTCGGGCGGTCGCGCCGTCGGGCGGTCACGCCGTCGTGCGGCCGTGCGGCCGTGCGGTCACGCCATCGTGCGGTCATGCCGTCGTGCGGCCGTGCGGTCACGCCATCGTGCGGTCATGCCGTACGCAGGGGGCAGCCGGTGCCGACGCGGTCGGTGAGTTCGGCTCGGAGTGCGGCGAGTTCGGCCATCCGGGCGTCGACGATCCGGATCTTCTGCTCGAAGAGGGCGGAGAGGGCCTCCGCGGAGTCGGGGGCCTCGCGCAGTTCCTCGCCGTGCCGGGCGATCTCCGCGAGGGTGAATCCCAGCGCCTGCGCGGTACGGACGTAGGCCAGCCACTCCACCGTCTCCGGCGCGAAGTCGCGGTACCCGTTGGACAGTCGGCGGCCCTCGACGAGGCCGACCTTCTCGTAGAAGCGGATGGTGTCCCGGGTGGTGCCGGTGCGGGCGGCCAGTTCTCCGATGCGCATGCGTGAGGCTCCGTCAGGTAGCGGTCCGGCGCTTGACCTTGGAGCGTAGTCCAGTGTTTAGCGTCGGCCTCATGACCACTCCCACACCCGCTCCCGCCCCCATCCCCACTCCGTCTCCCGCCCCCGCACCTCTCCTCGGTCCCGGCCGCCCCTCGTACCTCCGTGTCGTCCGCGCGAGCGCCTGGTACGACCTCGTCGTCACGGCCGGTTTCGCCACGCCGTGGACCTACGCGCTGGTCCATGACGTGCTGTCGTCGTGGAGCAGGGCGTGGGAGCTCGGCTCCTTCCCCGGACTCGACCCGGTGCAGACCCTGTTCGCGAACCTGATGGGTTCGGTGGTGGTCGTCTGGGCGCTGCTGCGCCTGGTCGGGACACTGCCGGTGCACGGCCTCTACGACGGCGCCGCCCGCGCCCTGTTCTCGGCCTGGCTGACCTACGCGGCGGCCCATGGCGCACCGGGGGTGCTGTGGCTGTTCCTGGCGGTCGAGGCGGCGTTCGGGGTGGCGCAGCTGGTGCCGTGGCTGCGGCCGAGGGGGCGGCTCGCTCCCGCCGCGGCCGCGCCCCTCGGCCGCCCTTCGAAGAGGTGACGTTCGGTAACCGGTGGGGCCGGCCACCTTCCCGCAGTCCCAGCACCACATCGCCGGGTCGCCGGGTGCGGCTCACGCCTCCGGGGCCACCGGTGGCGGCACGGGCAGCCGTCCGCCCACCGGCCGTTCGCGCCACAGTCCCAGCGCCACGTCGACCAGCCGGACCCGGGTGAGGGCGGGCACCGCGTCCAGGTCGTGCCAGGCGGCCAGGTCGGTGGAGCCGTTCACCTCGTTGCGCAGTTCGCCTCCGGCGACCCGGCCCTCGTAGACGATGCGGACGCCGTGATGATCCACGGGGCCCCGCAGCCCCTCGCGGCGGAACGTGTGCCGGGCGGAGTCGATACCGAGGAGCCCGGTCACCTCGACGCGGTAGCCGGTCTCCTCGTCCAGTTCGCGCACGACGGTGTCGAGGGGGTCCTCGCCGTGCTCCATGCCACCGCCGGGCAGCACCCACTCGGGGGTGCCGTCGGGGGCCGGTGAGCGGGCGAGCAGGAGCTGTCCGTCACGGACGCAGACGGCATAGGCCGCCACCCTCAACCTCTGGCGCATGGGGGGACGTTAGCCGTTCGGGCCCGGATCCGCAGGGGAGTATTCGGGCGCGGACCAGCGCAGCGGGAGCGCGGAGGGCGTGTCGACCGCCTCCGTGACGGTGCAGAGGACCGTGCGTCCTCCGTCGGGGCGAAGCTCGTGCGGGCCTCGCCGGTGAGCTGGAGGGTGCGGCCGCCCTCGCCGATCGTCCGGCCGACGTGACCGGCGAGGTCGCCGTCCTCTCGGACGAGCTGCGGACATAACCCCTCTGATCGAATTCAACGGTTAGAGGCGAACGCGGCAACCGGTCACGTACTCTTAGACGGTTAGAACGAAAGGAGCCCCGATGTCCGCCGCAGCCCCCGACCCCCGCCCCCTCGCCGGGGAACCCCTCGCGCTCGACCTGCTCAACACGCGGTGGACGCAGGAGGGAGCCGTGCGGGATCTGCTGCGGGACACCGACGGGCTCGGCGTGTGGCTCGCCGCGAACGGGATGGGCGAGCGGTTCGCGGCCGACGCGGCGACCCTGCGGCACACCCTGCAGGCGCGCGACGCGATCAGGGCGGCGGTGGACCGCCCGGCGGACACCGTCGGCGTCGACACCGTGCTCGGGCACGGGCGGATCCGGCCCACCCTCACGGGTGAAGGGCCCGGCGAGCGGGCCGAGTTCAGGGACGACGCCTGGGGCCCGGGCTGGCTGGCCGCCCGGAACTACCTGGAGCTGCTCACCGCCGCCCCCGACCGGATCCGCGGCTGTGCGCACGAGACCTGCGTGCTGCACTTCTTCGACACCTCGCGCAACGGCACCCGCCGCTGGTGCTCCATGGCGGCCTGCGGCAACCGCGCGAAGGCCTCCCGGCACTACGCCCGCGCCAAGGACGCCTGAACCGAAACCCGCACAACCGGCGAACAGCCGTCGCACAGGGGGCTCGTAGAGGGTTTTCCCCATACATCCATATCGATTCGGTCAACTCTCCCCAAACAGCTGTCCCTTAGGTAAAGCTTTGCGGTCATCCGGGACCGCGTTCCGGACGACCGTGATCAGGCAGGAACGGCCTGGTCACGTGCTGCTCGTTCCTTTACCTACAAGGGATGCCGATGACCCTCACCCCCCAGCGTGAACCGATATCGGGCGCAAGACGTGTGGCCCGGATAGCCGTGGCCGCCGGCCTGGTGGCCGCGCTGTCCGCGGCCGGGCCGATACCCATGGCCTTCTCCGCCGACGCCGGCCAGACCCCCGCCGCGGCCGACCCGGGCGCGAAGTCCGCCCACGACAAGCTCGGCTCCGACGACGCCGACCTCCTCGCCGAGGCCAAGGCCGCCGGCGACAAGAACGTCACGCTGATGGTCGCGACCGCCCCCGGCCAGACCGAGCAGGTCGCCAAGGAGCTGGACGCGGTCAAGGGCGGCTCCGTGGGCCAGTCCTACGACAAGGTCGGCTACGTCCGCGCCACCGTCCCGACGGGCCGGGCCGACGCGGCGATCGCCGCCGCCGCCAAGCTGTCCTCGGTGCACGCCATCGACCTGCGGCAGGACATCGTCCTCGACGACCCGACGCCGAGCGCGGACACCGCGAAGGGCGCCAAGTCCGCCGCGACGCAGACCTACGCCGCGCCGAACAAGAACACCCCCGCCGAGAACCCGTACAACCCGTCCTTCGAGACGGGCGCCGTCGACTTCGTGAAGGAGAACCCGAAGGCGGACGGCCGCGGTGTCACCATCGGCATCCTCGACTCCGGAGTGGACCTGGCGCACCCCGCGCTCCAGAAGACCACCACCGGTGAGCGCAAGATCGTCGACTGGGTGACGGCCACCGACCCGATCCTCGACAGCGACGCCTCCTGGCGCCCGATGACGACCTCCGTGGCCGGGCCCAGCTTCACCTTCGGCGGCCGGACCTGGACGTCGAAGCCCGGTTCGTACCAGGTCAACCTCTTCCGGGAGTCCGCCACCGCGGGCGGTGACGCCAAGGGCGACGTCAACCGCGACGGCGACACCACCGACGTGTGGGGCGTCCTGTACGACGCGGCCGCCGGCACGGTCACCGTCGACGTGAACAACAACGGCGACTTCACCGACGACACCGCGATGAAGCCGTACAAGGACGGCTACCAGATCGGGTACTTCGGCACCGACAACCCGGCGACGGACGTCGCCGAGCGCCAGCCGTTCGTCGTGCAGATCCGCAAGGACGTGCCGATGGACCCGTACGGCGGTGACTGGGTCGGCAAGAAGGCCGACTTCGCCAACATCGGTCTCATCGCCAGCGAGCACGGCACGCACGTCGCCGGCATCACCGCCGCGAACGGGCTGTTCGGCGGCAAGATGAACGGCGCCGCGCCCGGCGCGAAGATCGTCTCCTCCCGCGCCTGCGTCTTCGGCCCGGGCTGCACCAACGTCGCCCTCACCGAGGGCATGATCGACCTGGTCGCCAACCGCGGTGTCGACATCGTCAACATGTCGATCGGCGGTCTGCCGGGGCTGAACGACGGCAACAACGCGCGCGCCGAGCTGTACACGCGCCTCATCGACACCTACGGCGTCCAGCTGGTCATCTCGGCCGGCAACGAGGGCCCCGGCGCCAACACCATCGGCGACCCCGGTCTCGCCGACAAGGTGATCTCGGTCGGCGCGGCCATCTCCAAGGAGACCTGGGCCGCCAACTACGGCTCGCAGGTGGAGAAGAAGTACGCGCTGCTCCCCTTCTCCTCGCGCGGCCCGCGTGAGGACGGCGGCTTCACGCCGACGCTCGTCGCCCCGGGCGCCGCGATCAACACCACGCAGACCTGGCTGGAGGGCGCCCCGGTCGCCGAGTCCGGCTACACCCTGCCGGCCGGCTACTCCATGCTCCAGGGCACCTCGATGGCCTCCCCGCAGGCCGCGGGCGCCTCGGCGCTGCTGATCTCGGCCGCCAAGCAGGCGAAGGTCGCGCTCACCCCGGCGATCCTGCGCACGGCCCTGACCTCGACCGCCGACCACATCGCGGGTCTCCAGGCGTACGAGGAGGGCGCGGGCGCCATCAACATCGTGGACGCCTGGAAGTCCATCAGGAAGGGCGCCACCGCCCACGACTACACCGTCAAGGCCCCCGTCGACACCGCGCTCGACTTCGCACTGAAGACGCCGGGCTTCGGCACCGGCATCTACGACCGCGAGAGCGGCCTGAAGGCCGGCCAGAAGAAGACGTACGACGTCACCGTCACCCGTACGTCCGGCGCCGACAAGGCGATCCGCCACAAGCTGAGCCTCGAGAACAACGCGGCCCACACCTTCAAGATCCTCAGCGCGGGCGAGGTCGACCTGCCGCTGAACAAGCCGGTGACCGTCACGATCCAGGCCAAGCCGAAGGCCGCGGGCATCGCCAGCGTGATTCTCGAGGTCGACGACCCGGCGACCAGGGGCGTCGACAAGCAGATCCTGAACACGGTCGTCGTCTCGACACCGGTGAACTACGCGTTCCACGCGTCGGACACCGTGCAGCGCAACAGCTCGCAGTCCTACTTCCTGACCGTGCCCGAGGGCGCCAAGGCGTTCGAGGTCGCGATCGGCGGGCTGAAGGACAAGAGCCAGACCCGGTTCATCTCGATCCACCCCTACGGGGTCGCGGTCGAGGACAGCTCCACGATCTACTGCTACAACAACTACCTCGACGGCAACGGCTGCAAGCCCGACGCCCGTTCGTACCAGGACCCGCAGGCCGGGGTCTGGGAGATCGAGGTCGAGTCGCGCCGCACCTCGCCGCTGCTCGACAACCCGTACACGCTGGACGCCACCGTCTACGGCGCCGCCTTCGACCCGGCGACCGTGACCGTGCCCGAGGCGAAGGTCGGCACCCCGGCCCCCGTCTCCTGGAAGGTCACGAACAACTTCGCCGCCATCGACGGCAAGCTGGCCGGCGGCCCGCTCGGCTCGTCCAAGTCGGACCGTCCGACCATCGCGAACGGCGCGACCCGGACCACCACGGTCGAGGTCCCGGCCGGCGCCAAGTCGCTCGACGTCTCCATCGGCAACGTCTCCGACGCCTCCGCCGACCTGGACCTGACGGTCTTCGACGCGGCGGGCAACCAGGTCGCCCAGCAGGCCGACGGTGACTCGGAGGAGGCGGTCTCCATCCCGTCGCCCGCCGCGGGCACGTACACCATCGAGGTCGCCGGCTACTCGGTCCCGGCCGGTACGACGGCGTACGACTACCTGGACGTGTTCTTCTCGTCCTCGCTCGGCACCGTCACCGTCGACGGGTCGGCGCCGGTGAAGCTCGGCACGGGCGCCTCGGCGTCGGTCTCCGCGACCGTCACCGCCGCGGCCGCCGCGCCCGCGGGCCGGGCCTTCTTCGGCCAGGTCCAGCTGGTGAACGCGCGGGGCACCGTCGCGGGCATCGGCAACGTGGCGATCGAGAAGGTCACCCCGTAACCGGTACCGGTAGAACGGTCGACCGGTAGTGGTCGACAGGGGCGGGCGTCCACCAGGGCGCCCGCCCTCCGTCGTCGCGCCGCGGGCCCGGCTCATTCGCAGGTGACGCCCTCCGTCTCGGGCAGGGCCCGGTCGAGCGCCGCTCGTTCGGAGGCGATGTCGGCCTCGCCGACCGCCCAGACGTCCGGGGTGGCGGACCCCTTCGGCAGGGCCACCAGGACGTGGTCGCCCGTGCGCAGCAGCGGGTCCATGTCCGCCTCCATCACGAAGTCCACCTCGGGCCCGCTCCCGGCCGGCCGGTAGGCGTGGGTGACGTGCAGGGTGACCCGCTCCCGGGTGGTGCCCGCCACCCGGTCGACGGCGGTGACGTCCCCCTCGACGACGAGCCGGGCACAGGCCAGATAGCCGGGGTCGCCGAGGAGGCTCGCGCCGTCGCCCGCCGACGCGTCGGCCTTCTCGTCGGACCCGGCCGCGCTGTCGGCGCTCTTGCTCGACTCGACGCCGGCCACCCCCTGGCCGATCTGGACGACCACCCATCCGCCCCCGAGGACCAGCGCACCGGCGGCAGCCACGCCGGCGAGCCGCAGGGCGAGCGGGCGGACCCGGCGCGCCGGGCGTGACTGCCGCACCGGGGCGGTCTGCGGGATCCGCGCCCGCTCGCGCAGCGGCTCCGTCAGCACGTCGGCGAGGACGCCGAGCTGCTCGCGCAGGAGCGCCACGTCGGCGGTCGCCGAGCGGTGGGCGGCCAGATAGGCGGAATCGGCGCGGGCCTCCTCGGAGAGGCCGGAGAGGGGCACGTCCAGGACGGCGGCCATCAACGCGTCCATACCGTCGTACCCCTCCTGTCCGTCCCGGCCCTCGAACTCGCCGGGGCTCTGGTGATCGTTCCGGTTCCCGCGTTCGTTCCGGTTCCCGTGTTCGTTCCGGTTCCCGGCGTGCGGTTCGTCGTGCGGTTCGTCGTGCGGTTCGTATCCGTGTCCGGGTCGGGCGGTCACGTCACACCACCTCGTCTTCGTGCAGGCGGGCGCGCAGGGCCCGGACCGCCGTGTGCAGGCGGCTCTTGACCGTGCCCTCCGGGACGCCCAGTTCCCGGGCGATCGAGCGCACCGGCAGGTCGGCGTAGAAACGCAGGACCAGCACCTGGCGCTGGGCGTCGGGCAGGTCGTCCAGGCCCTGCGCGACGGCGAGGGAGAGCACGCTGGTGTCCTCGCCGGAAGGGTGCTCGTGCTGGCGCAGCGAGGCCAGCCGCTCCCCCAGCCGCTCCTGGCGGCGCTTGGCGCGGTGCCAGTCCATGGCGAGGTTGGACGCGACGACCGCCGCCCACGCGGAGACGTCGCGCGGCGTCTCGTACCCCTTCGCCGCGCGTTCCAGCAGCCGCAGACGTACCTGCTGTACCCCGTCCAACAGGTCCGCCTGCGGCACCCCGCCCAGCGCGAGCACCGCCCGCACCCGGCGTTCCTGCGCCGCGTCCAGCGGGTCGTCGCCGTGTTCGGCCGAGTCCCCCTGGGCGCGCCGGGCCTTTCTGCGCAGCACAGCACCCCTCCCTACCGCGTTTCCTCTACGACGCCGTGGCGCGTGAAAACGTTCGACGAAGCCGTGGGAAATCCTTCGGAGGCGTACGTCACACCGTCGGGCGTCCCAGTACTCGGGCATGGTGGGCAAAGAATTGGACAGGTGGGCCGGGGTCGGCCGCATGATGGGAAAAGCCCGTCCAGAGCCGTGAACAGAGCAAGGAGTCGCCGTGAGGGTCGGAATCGTCGGAGCCACCGGTCAGGTCGGCACGGTCATGCGCAGGATCCTCAAGGAGCGCGACTTCCCCGTCACGGAGCTGCGTCTGTTCGCGTCGGCCCGTTCGGCGGGGACGCTGCTGGACGGCGTGACGGTGGAGGACGCGGCGACGGCCGACTACACGGGCCTCGACATCGTCCTGTTCTCCGCGGGCGGCGCGACCTCCCGGGCGCTGGCCGAGAAGGTCGCCGCGCAGGGCCCGGTCGTGATCGACAACTCGTCGGCGTGGCGCAAGGACCCCCAGGTTCCCCTGGTCGTCTCCGAGGTGAACCCGCACGCGATCGTGGACCGCCCCAAGGGCATCATCGCCAACCCGAACTGCACGACGATGGCCGCGATGCCGGTCCTGAAGCCGCTGCACGCGGAGGCCGGTCTGGAGGCGCTGGTCGTCGCGACGTACCAGGCGGTGTCCGGCTCGGGCCTCTCGGGCGTGGCCGAGCTGCACGGGCAGGCGCAGAAGGTCGTGGCCGACGCCGACCGGCTGACGCACGACGGCGAGGCGGTCGAATTCCCGGAGCCGCAGGTCTACAAGCGCCCCATCGCCTTCAACGTGATCCCGCTCGCGGGTTCGGTCGTCGAGGACGGCCTGAACGAGACCGACGAGGAGCAGAAGCTCCGCAACGAGTCCCGCAAGATCCTGGAGATCCCCGGGCTGAAGGTCTCCGGCACCTGCGTCCGCGTCCCGGTCTTCTCCGGCCACTCCCTCCAGGTCAACGCCCGGTTCGCCCGCCCGATCAGTGCCGAGCGCGCGACCGAGCTGCTGGGCGGTGCCCCGGGCGTGGCCCTCAGCGACATTCCCACCCCGCTCCAGGCGGCCGGCAAGGACCCGTCGTTCGTGGGCCGCATCCGCCAGGACGAGACCGTGGAGCACGGCCTCGCGCTGTTCATCTCCAACGACAACCTGCGCAAGGGCGCGGCGCTGAACGCGGTGCAGATCGCGGAGCTGGTGGCGGCGGAGCTCAAGTCCGCCTGACCTCATAGAGGAAGCAGCCGTACTCGACGGCCCTGACGTGCACGAACTCCACGTCCGGGTCGTCGAACGCGTTCCGGAGCGCCACGTCGAGCCCGCCGACGCCGACGAGCGCGCCGCCCAGGATGCGGCCCTGGGCGGAGTAGCGCCGCACGGTACGGTGCGCCTGGGCGAAGGGGTGCCCGTCCCCGGCGAACCCCGCGCAGTCGCCGGCGTGCACGAACACGGGCCCCTGCTCGTCGTAGGCCCCGGGGTCGACCCCCGCCCCGGCTGCCCAGCGGCGCAGCGGGGCGTAGGAGACCAGCGCGATCCTCTCCCCCGCGGCACTGCGCCGCAGACAACACCGCAGCGGGGCGCCGCCCTCTTCGTCGGCGAATGACTCCGTCCGCCGTCCGGCGTCATCGACGACCCGAAGCTCGTCGAGCACGCCGGACGGGATGGGCCGTGGCGCGTACGCCACGTCGTTGGCTGTGAAGGTCATACCTCCACCCTGACGGCGAGCGGCCGACGAGACCGGCGGCTTCCGGACACCACGCTCGAGAGCGATCCCGACGACGTTCCGCGGTGGGACACCAGGAACGCACGAAACTTCGGTGTCTCGACTCGGACATGCCATGCCATCCGCGCACCGATCGGCTCCGCCCCGGGCGAGGGAAAGCAGATCCAACGGGACCTTGATCGACAAGCCCGATCCCGTCCGACCGGACCCGGGAGTACCTCGCGGGCGCAGTCACAGGCGTGTCGTCGGCGTGGGCGGCCTGCACCGCGCCGGACAGGGACAGCCTGCCGAGCGCGGCGGCCGACGTGGTGCTCGGCATCATGGTGCGCAGGGCGGCTCTCACCGCCCCTCCGGCGCCGGGAGGGCGGACGGCCGCCCGGAACGTCGTCGCCCCGGGCAGGTGTCACGTGGAAGGATGACGCAACCGACACATATCCGAGGAGATGACCGCGTGCCTGGCACAAACCTGACTCGCGAAGAGGCGCAGCAGCGGGCGAAGCTGCTCACCGTTGACTCGTACGAGATCGATCTCGACCTCTCCGGCGCGCAGGAGGGAGGGACCTACCGGTCCGTCACGACGGTGCGCTTCGACGTCGCGGAGGGGGACACGGAGTCCTTCATCGACCTGGTGGCGCCCACCGTCCACGAGGTCACGCTGAACGGGGACGTCCTCGACGCGGCGGGGCTGTTCAAAGACTCCAGGATCGCGCTGCCGGGCCTGCTGACGGGCCGTAACGTCCTGCGCGTCGTCGCGGACTGCGCCTACACCAACACCGGTGAGGGTCTGCACCGCTTCGTCGACCCGGTCGACGAACAGGCGTACCTGTACACGCAGTTCGAGGTGCCTGACGCCCGTCGCGTCTTCGCCTCCTTCGAGCAGCCTGACCTGAAGGCCACCTTCCAGTTCACCGTGAAGGCGCCGACCGGCTGGACCGTCGTCTCCAACTCCCCGACGCCGGAGCCCAAGGACGACGTCTGGGTCTTCGAGCCGACCCCGCGGATCTCCAGCTACATCACCGCGCTCATCGTCGGGCCGTATCACAGCGTCCACAGCGTGTACGAGAAGAACGGCCAGTCGGTGCCCCTCGGCATCTACTGCCGGCCCTCCCTCGCCGAGTACCTCGACTCGGACGCGATCTTCGAGGTCACGCGGCAGGGCTTCGACTGGTTCCAGGAGAAGTTCGACTACGCGTACCCGTTCAAGAAGTACGACCAGCTGTTCGTGCCGGAGTTCAACGCGGGCGCGATGGAGAACGCGGGCGCGGTCACCATCCGCGACCAGTACGTGTTCCGGTCGAAGGTGACCGACGCGGCGTACGAGCTGCGCGCGGAGACGATTCTGCACGAGCTGGCCCACATGTGGTTCGGCGACCTGGTCACCATGGAGTGGTGGAACGACCTGTGGCTGAACGAGTCGTTCGCCACGTACACCTCCATCGCCTGCCAGGCCTACTACCCGCAGTCGCGCTGGCCGCACTCGTGGACCACGTTCGCCAACTCCATGAAGACCTGGGCGTACCGGCAGGACCAGCTGCCTTCCACCCACCCGATCATGGCCGAGATCCGCGACCTGGACGACGTCCTCGTCAACTTCGACGGCATCACCTACGCCAAGGGCGCGTCCGTCCTGAAGCAGCTCGTGGCCTACGTCGGCATGGACGAGTTCTTCGCGGGCGTGCAGGCGTACTTCAAGCGGCACGCGTTCGGCAACACCCGCCTGTCCGACCTGCTCGGCGCGCTGGAGGAGACCTCCGGCCGTGACCTCGGCACCTGGTCGCAGAAGTGGCTCCAGACCGCCGGCATCAACATCCTGCGCCCCGAGATCGAGACGGACGCCGCCGGTGTCATCACGTCCTTCGCGATCCGCCAGGAGGCCCCCGCGCTCCCGGCCGGCGCCAAGGGCGAGCCGACGCTGCGCCCGCACCGCATCGCCGTCGGTCTGTACGAACTCGACGACGACAGCGGCAAGCTGGTGCGTGACGAGCGCGTGGAGCTGGACATCGACGGCGCGCTGACGGCCGTGCCGCAGCTGGTCGGCAAGCGCCGTCCGGATGTCGTCCTGCTCAACGACGACGACCTGTCGTACGCCAAGGTCCGCCTCGACGAGCAGTCGCTCGCCTTCGTCACCGAGCACCTCGGCGACTTCGCGTCGTCCCTGCCGCGCGCCCTGTGCTGGGCGTCGGCCTGGGACATGACCCGGGACGGCGAACTGCCCACCCGCGACTACCTGTCCCTGGTGCTGTCCGGCATCGGCAAGGAGTCCGACATCGGCGTGGTCCAGTCGCTGCACCGCCAGGTCAAGCTCGCCATCGACCTGTACGCCGCCCCGACCGCCCGCGAGGCCCTGCTGACCCGCTGGACGGATGCCACGCTCGCCCACCTGCGGTCCGCCGAGGCGGGCAGCGACCACCAGTTGGCGTGGGCGCGGGCGTTCGCGGCCACCGCCCGTACGCCGGAGCAGATCGACCTCCTGGAAGCGCTGCTCGACGGAGGCCAGACCATCGAGGGCCTGGCCGTCGACACCGAGCTGCGCTGGGCGTTCGTACAGCGTCTGGTGGCCGTGGGGACCTTCGACGAGGCGGACATCGCCGCCGAGTACGAGCGGGACAGGACGGCCGCCGGTGAGCGGCACGCGGCGACCGCCCGGGCCGCCCGGCCGACCCCGGAGGCCAAGGCGGAGGCGTGGGCGTCGGTCGTGGAGTCCGACGACCTGCCGAACGCCGTGCAGGAGGCGGTCATCGGCGGCTTCGTCCAGACCGACCAGCGTGAGCTGCTCGCGCCGTACACGGACCGGTACTTCGACGTCGTCAAGGGCATCTGGGACTCGCGTTCGCACGAGATCGCCCAGCAGATCGCGGTCGGCCTCTACCCGGCGGTCCAGGTCTCCCGGGAGACGCTGGACAAGACGGACGCCTGGCTGGCCTCGGCCGAGCCGAACGCGGCCCTGCGCCGTCTCGTCTCCGAGGCCCGCGCGGGTGTGGAGCGCGCGCTGAAGGCCCAGGCGGCGGACGCCCAGTAGTCCAGGCAGTCCTTAGCAGCGGAGGGCGCCCGATGTCGCATCGGGCGCCCTCCGCCACACCCGGACCACGGCGCGCTCACCGCCACACCCCGACCCCAGCGCGCTCACCGCCACACCCCGACCCCAGTGCGCCCTCCACCACACCCCGACCCCAGCGCGCCCTCCACCACACCCCGACCCCAGCGCGCTCACCGCCGGAGCGCCGGGCCTGTCACGTCCGGCCGGTGCCGGTCGTCCCGGGCGCTCCTCCCTGCGGGCCCGAACGTGCGTACGGCCGTCCCGCCTGTCCGCGACTGCCCCGCCACCGTCGCCCCGAAGGCCAGCGCCATGCCCGTCAGCTGTACCGGCGTCAGCGCCTGGCCGAGGGCGGCCCAGCCGACGACGGCGGCGGTCAGCGGGGAGAGCGGGCCGAGGAAGGTGACCTGGGTTGCGGTGAGCCGGCCGATGCCGCGGAACCAGAGCCAGTACGAGATCGCCGTGTTCGCCAAAGCGAGGTAGAGGTAGCCGCCCACCGCGCTGCCGTCCAGAGCGGGCGGGGCGCCCTCGACGAGGAAGGCGAGCGGGGCGATGAGCAGGCCGCCCGCGGTGAGCTGCCAGCCGGCGAGGGCGAGCGGACCCACACCGTCCGGACGGCCCCACTTCTTGGTGAGGACCGTGCCGGCCGACATCGAGGCGGTGGAGGCGAGCGCCGCGAGTACGCCGAGCGTGTCCAGCGCCCCGGCCGCCTTCAGCACCACCAGGCTGACGCCGAACGCGGCCAGGACGCCGGCCAGCACGGTCCGGACGGTCGGCCGCTGCCCCAGCAGCAGCGCCGAGAGACCGACGACGAACAGCGGTCCGACCGAGCCGACGACCGCCGCCATGCCGCCGGGAAGCCGGTAGGCGGAGAGGAAGAGGAGCGGGAAGAAGGCACCGATGTTCAGCGCGCCGAGCACCGCGGCCTTCCCCCACCAGACGCCGCGCGGCAGCACCCGGACGAGGGCGAGGAGCAGCAGCCCGGCGGGCAGGGCCCGCATCAGGCCGGTGAACAGGGGGCGGTCGGCGGGGAGGAACTCGGTGGTGACGGCGTAGGTGGTGCCCCAGGAGACCGGGGCGAGAGCGGTGAGCAGAACGGTCGTGGGCCTCTTCATGAGAATTAGCTTAGCGCCAAGCTACTTACCGTCAAGTGGCTTAGCGCCTATCGTCTTAGTGCCTATCGTCTTAGTATCGAGCGGCTTAGTATCGAGCGACTTAGCGGAGGCCCACTTTCTCGTCGGCGACCGGGCTGAGGGGATACTCGTCCCATGAGCAGCCCGCAGCCCCCGCGCAAGGACCCGGTCGACGCGATCATCGAGCAGTGGGCGACGGTCCGGCCCGACCTCGACACCGGCGCCATGGAGGTCTTCGGCCGGATCTCCCGGCTCGCGCGCGCGATGGGCGACAAGATGGAGAAGGCGTACGCGGCTCTCGGCATCGGACGGGGCGAATTCGACGTACTCGCCACCCTCCGCCGCTCCGGCGAGCCCTACACCCTCTCGCCCCGCCAGTTGTCGGCGACGCTCATGCTCACCACCGGCGGCATGACCGGCCGCCTGGACAAACTGGAACGGGCCGCCCTGCTGCGCCGCTCCCCCGACCCGCACGACCGCCGGGGCCTCCAGGTGACCCTGACCGAGAAGGGGCTGGAACTGGTCGACCGGGCGGTCGGCGCGGGCCTCGCCGCCCAGACCGAGGCCCTGACCGCCGCACTGGACCCCGAACGGGCCGGCCAACTGGCTGAGCTGTTGCGGGATTTGCTGTTGGCCACGGAGACGCCCGGGAGTTGAACCGCGGACCTGCCCCGTCGATCGGAGGGTCGGTCGGCCGCCGCGGGGCACGGGACCGGGACACGGTGCGGGCGGGACGGCCCTGACCGGGCGGCGCCCCGGAGCGGACGGTGCCCGGAAACGAGTCGAGGGCGTCGGCCCCGCCACGTACGGCATACGCGTACGTGGCGGGGGCCGACGCCCTCGGGCCCGGAGA
This sequence comes from Streptomyces sp. NPDC088157, assembly GCF_044741545.1. Classification (NCBI taxonomy): domain Bacteria; kingdom Bacillati; phylum Actinomycetota; class Actinomycetes; order Kitasatosporales; family Streptomycetaceae; genus Streptomyces; species Streptomyces sp. NPDC088157. The sequence continues at coordinate 409,062 of NZ_JBIUSU010000001.1, read as the reverse complement.
CCGGGCCGGAAGTCAGGGGGCCGAAAGTCAGGCCTTGGCCTTCGCCCGGCCCTTGACGGTGATGTTGGAGCTGGTGGTGTCGCCCCTGTCCTTCGACTTGTCCAGGACCCACACCAGTCCGGCGATCAGCAGGAACAGCCCGATGGGGGCCACCACGTAGAGGCCCAGCGTCTCGACGACGCTCAGACCCGGGCCGGGGTCGTCTCCGTCGTCGCGGGTCAGCGCGAGCGCGGGGGACGACATGAGCAGCATCATCAGCGTCGTACCGGCGGCCAGGGCGCCGGCGCGCAGGGCGTTCTTCTTGTCCACGGTGCCCAAGTTAGCGAACGGTGTCGGGGAGCGCGCGCCCGGGGTGCCGTATGAGCCTGCGGGACGCTTGTGCGACCGCCCCCGCGGGCTGCCGCCTCGTCCTCAGGTTCCCTCGGAGGCGGCGCCCCCGGGTGGGCCGTCCTGCTCCCGCAGTACGTCGATCAGCGCCCGCAGCCTCGGCGAGGCCGCCAGCTCCTCCAGAGTCACCGGGCGGCCCTGCGCGTCGGCGATCGGCAGCCGCCAGTTCGGGTACTGGTCCCAGGTGCCCGGGAGGTTCTGCGGGCGTCGGTCGCCGACGCCGTCCGGGAGCCAGACGCCGATCATGCGGGCGGGGGTGCGCAGCAGGAAGCGGTGGACGGCCTGGACCTCGGCCTCCTCGGAGGAGCGGTCGCCGCCCCCGCCGGTGCCGGCCAGGAGTCCGAGACGGGTGAGCAGGCCCAGCCACTCCGCCGCGTCGTTGGCCGCCTCGGCGCGCTCCTCCTCCACGGGCCGGGTCAACAGGCCCAGCCGGTCACGCAGTTCGACGTGCTCGCCGGTGAGCCGGGCGGCGGTGGACGGCAGGTCGTGCGTGGTGGCGGTGGCCAGGCAGTCGGCGCGCCAGCGGTCGGGGGACAGGGGTCGCCCGTCGCCGTCCCAGTCGCGTTCGAACCACAGGACGGACGTGCCGAGCACCCCTCGTTCGCGCAGGGTCTCGCGCACGCCGGGCTCGACGGTGCCCAGGTCCTCGCCGATGACCAGCGAACCGGCCCGCGAGGCCTCCAGTACCAGGACGGCGAGCATGGCCTCGGCGTCGTAACGGACGTACGCGCCCTCCGTCGGCGGCTCGCCCTGCGGGACCCACCAGAGGCGGAACAGACCCATGACGTGGTCGATGCGCAGGGCGCCGGCATAGCGGAAGAGTGCCTTCAGCAGGCGCCGGTAGGGGGCGTAGCCGGAGGCGGCCAGCCGGTCCGGGCGCCAGGGGGGCAGGCCCCAGTCCTGGCCGCGGGCGTTGAAGGCGTCCGGCGGTGCGCCCACCGACATGCCGGCGGCGAAGTACTCCTGCTGCGCCCAGGCGTCGGCGCCCTCGGGGTGCACGCCGACCGCCAGGTCGTGCACGATCCCGACGGGCATGCCCGCCTCCCGCGCGGCGCGCTGGGCGGCGGTGAGCTGGGCGTCGGTGAGCCAGGCCAGGCGGGAGTGGAAGTCGACGCGGTCCATCAGCTCGCCGCGGGCGCGGGTGGTCTCGGCGGAGCGCGGGTCCCGGAGTCCGTCCGGCCACTGCCGCCACTGGGACCCGTGCACCTCGGCGAGCGCGCACCAGGTGGCGTGGTCCTCCAGGGCCTGTCCCTGCTCGGCGAGGAAGTCGCAGTAGGCGGCGCGCCGGCCGGGCCCGAGCGGCACGCGGGCGACCAGTTCCAGAGCCTGCCGCTTCAGCTCCCACACGGCGTCGCGGTCGATCAACTCGCCCTTCTCCAGGACGGCTTCGCGCAGCCGCCCGGCGCGCTCGAGCAACGCGGGCCGCAGGCCGTCGTCCTGGACGTGGGCGAACTCGGGGACGTCCTCGATGCGCAGGTGCACCGGGTCGGGGAAGCGGCGTGAGGAGGGCCGGTACGGGGAGGGGTCGGTCGGGGCGCCGGGCACAGCCGCGTGCAACGGGTTGACCTGCACGAATCCGGCCCCGAGCGCCCGCCCTGCCCAGGCGGTCAGCTCGCCGAGGTCACCGAGGTCGCCCATGCCCCAGGAGCGCCGGGAGAGGAGGGAGTACAGCTGGACGAGGAGTCCGTACGAGCGCCCCGCGGGTGCGGGCAGGCGGGGCGGGGCCACGACGAGGTGGGCGCGGCCGGTGCGCCCGTCCGGTGCGGTGACCGTCAGCTGGTGCACCCCGAGCGGGAGTTGCTCGACGGAGTCGCGGCTCTCGCCCTGCTCGGTCCGTACACCCAGGACGGTGCCCTCGGGAAGGGCGGCGAGGGGCTCGCAGGGGCTTCCGCGCCAGCACACCACCGTGGGCGGCAGCAGCCGCTCGCCCAGCTCCCGTTCCCGGGCGGCGAGCGCGGCACGCACGGCCTTCGGGCTGCCCGCGTCGACGCCGAGGGCGGCCAGGGCGCGGGTGACGGCGCCGGCCGAGGCCGTCACCGTGCGGTCCGGGGAGGGCTGGTAGGAGGTGGCGACGCCGTGCAACGCGGCGAGCCGGGCGAGCTCCTCTCCGGGGGGTGCGGTCATCTAGGGCCTCGTGGAGTCGGAGTCCGCGACGGCGAGCGGCGGCTCGCTGGTCAGGGGCTCGGCGTCGGGCAGCGGGGGTTCGCTGGTCAGCGGGGGTTCGGCGCAGGTCCCCTCGGCGCTGAAGGCGCAGAGACGGGGGTCCTGGAACTCGGCGGGGGCGGTGGCGGAGGGCTCCGCCAGGCGTTTGGAGCGGGCCGGCGCGATCACGGTGGCCTCCTCGTCGGGGATGTCATCGGTTACCCCAGCCCTACCCAGCGGACGCGGGGACAGACGTCCTCACGTCATTACACGCTGCCACACGCCCCCGGAGCCCGCCCCGACACGGCCGACCTGCGCACCGGCGGCACCACCGCCGCCGGGATCCCCCTGCTATTCACTCAGTACATATAGCGAGTATATAGTCGCCACCATGAGCACCCGGCACGTCCTCCTGGGGCTGCTCGCGGCGGGGCCGAGCCATGGCTACGACCTCAAGCGACGCCATGACGAACGCTTTCCGCAGGCCCGTCCGCTGGCCTACGGCCAGGTCTACACAACGCTGCAACGGCTGGTCCGCGACGGTCTCGCCGAGGTGGACCGCACCGACGCGGACGGCGGTCCGGAACGGACGCTGTACCGCTCGACGGACACCGGTTCGCGCGAGCTGGCCCACTGGGCGGGCGAGATCGCCCCGCCGGCGCCCTTCGTGACGAACGAGATCTTCGCCAAGGTCGTCGTGTCGATCCTGGCGGGCGGCGACCCGGCCGCCTATCTCCGCGCCCAGCGCGCCGCGCACATGGACCGGATGCGGGAGCTCACGGCCGTCAAGACCGCCCCGGGCTCCGACCTGGCGACCGTCCTCTCGGCGGACTACGCCCTCAACCACCTCGACGCCGACCTCCGCTGGATGCACACGACGGCGGCCCGGCTCACCACTCTGACCGCGGAGGTCGACCCAGCATGAGCAACAAGGGGGACGCCCTGGCACCGCTGCTTGCGGGCCGGGACCTCGTCAAGGAGCACGGCAGAACACGGGCTCTGCGGGGCGCCTCGGCGGAGCTGTGGGCCGGCGAGATCCTCGCCGTGACGGGGGCCAGCGGCAGCGGCAAGTCGACGCTGCTGCACTGCCTGTCCGGCATCGTCCGCCCGGACGGGGGCTCGGTCGTCTACGCCGGGCAGCGGCTCGACCGGCTGCCGGAGAAGCGGCTGAGCGAGCTGCGCCGCACGGAGTTCGGCCTGGTCTTCCAGTTCGGCCAGCTGATCCCCGAGCTGACGGCCGTGGACAACGTGGCGCTGCCGCTGATGCTCGCCGGAGCCGACCGCGCCGGGGCCCGGGAGCGGGCCGGCCGGTGGCTGGAGCGGTTCGGGGTGCGCGGCCAGGAGGAGCTGCGGCCGGGCGAGCTGAGCGGCGGCCAGGGCCAGCGGGTCTCCCTGGCCCGGGCACTGGTGACCGGCCCGAAGGTGGTGTTCGCCGACGAGCCGACGGGGGCGCTCGACTCGCTGGCGACCGAGCAGGTGATGACGGCCCTGGTGCACACGGCCCGCGAGTCGGGCACGGCGGTGCTGTTGATCACGCACGACGCGCAGGTGGCCGCGTACGCGGATCGCGAGGTGCGGCTGAGTGACGGCGCCGTGGCGTCGGCGGAGGTGACGGCATGACCTCGGACATACGCGGCGGATTCCGAGGCGGCGCGGCTGCCGACGTCCGGCTCGCCTGGGCGCTGACCCGGGGGTCGAACCGCCAGGAGTGGTGGCGGGCCGGGCTGACGGCGGCGGGGGCGGCGCTGGCGACGGGGTTCGCCCTCGCGGCCGTCGCGCTGGGCTCGCTCCGGGGTCACCACCGGGTGCCGTTCGCACACGGCCTGTTGGACCAGCCGGGCGAACGCTCGGGTGTGATCGTCAGCCTGCTGCTCCTGCTGGTACCGGTGCTGGGGTTCCTCGGGCAGTGCGCCCGGATCGGCGCGGTGCACCGGGACCGACGGCTGGCGGCACTGCGGCTGGCGGGGGCCACCCCTGCCCAGGTGCGCCGGATCGCCGCGCTGGAGACAGGTCCGGCCTGTCTGTCGGGGTCGGTCCTCGCCACCGCCGTCGCGGTCCCGGTCCTGCTGGGGATGTGGGACAGCCCGTCCCTGTGGACCTGGGCCGGATTCGCGCTGGTCCTGCTGGGAGTGCCCGCGCTGGGGGTGGCGGCGGGTGTGCTGGCGCTGCGCCGGGTGGTGGCCTCGCCGCTCGGGTGGGTGCGCCGGGTGCGGCCGACCAGCGGCAAGGGGCCGGCAGTGCTGTTCACGGGCGGTGTGCTGGTGGTGCTGCTGCTCGCCCTGTGGGCCGTGGGGAACGCCTCCGGCACCGGCCGGGAGGGGGTGCCGGAGGCGGTGCTCGGTCTGGTCCTCACGGTCGGCGCGGGCACGGTGTGGCTGTCCGGGGCCACGGCCGGGGCGGTCGGGCGGCTGCTGGCGGGCCGGGCCCGTTCCGCGGCGACGCTGATCGCGGCGGAACGGCTGCGCGACGATCCCTGGGCGGCGGCCCGTACGCACGCGGCGGTCCTGCTGGTCACGGTCGTCGGCACGGGATTCGTCGGATTCCGGCAGGCGTTTCTGGCCGATCTGCACGCCACGAGCCGCAGGAACCAGCTCGGCATGGACATGGCCTTCTACACGACCGGCGTCGATCTGACGGCCGCCGCGATCCTGGTGGGCCTCGCGATCACCCTCTCCGGGCTCGCCGTCGGCACCGCCGAGTCGCTGGCGAACCGTCGCCGCGCCCTGGCCGCGCAGGTCGCCGCCGGGGTACCGCGATCGGTCCTCGGCCGGGCGCTGCTCCTGGAGACGGCGCTGCCGCTGGCCCCCGCGGTCGCGTTGGCGGGCGCGGGCGGCATGGCGATCGGCGTCTGGTACGGCTCACTGGCCCAGGAGTACGTCGGCCGGCCGGTGCCGTACGCCGCGCTGCTGGTCCCGGTGGCCGTGTACGCGTGCTGCCTGCTGGCGGCGGCCACGTCACTCCCCCTGCTGCGCCGCTGCGCGCACCCGGCGGAGCTGCGCTACGCGTGACGCTCCGGCTCCGGGGGCACGGGGGACCCCCGGAGCCGGTCACACCCGGCAATGGGCGGTGGTGACACGGTGCGAAGACCCGGACGGCGCAACGCAAAGACCCGGATCGTCAGGCGGAGATGCCGTCGATCCGGGCCAGGGCGTCGTCCGCGCCGAACGGCTGCAAGTACGGAAGCCAGCGCGGGTCGCGGTGTCCGGTGCCGATGATGCGCCAGGCGAGGCCGGAAGGGGGCGCGGGTTTGTGGCGCAGCCGCCAGCCGATCTCGACGAGGTGCCGGTCTGCCTTGACGTGGTTGCAGCGACGGCAGGACGCCACGACGTTGTCCCACACGTGTTTGCCCCCACGGCTGCGCGGGACGACGTGGTCGACGCTGGTTGCGACGCCACCGCAGTACATGCACCGGCCCCCGTCGCGGGCGAACAGCGCCCGCCGGGTCAGAGGAACGGGCCCCCGATAGGGAACCCGGACGAATCGCTTGAGCCGGACCACGCTGGGTGCGGAAACCGTGACGGTCGCGCTGTGCATGAAGGCGCCGGATTCCTCGAGGGAGACTGCCTTGTTCTCCAGGACGAGGACGAGCGCGCGGCGGAGCGGTACGACGCCGAGCGGCTCGTACGACGCGTTGAGGACCAGGACATGCGGCACGGATGCCTCCTTGGGCGTCGGCGGCGCGTGGCTCGCGCCGGGACGATCTGTGGTCAGTCTCCCCTCTTGCCTGGTGGACGCGCCACCATGTCCCGGTAACGGGCCGGGAGTGTTTTCGACCACACCCACTTTCTCCCCCGGATCATGGCCTGTTCAAGCGCAGGTGAGGACCGTCTCTCCTTCACGGATCTCGCCGGAGCACACACAATGCCCGGTTAGTGTGGTGGTTCTGCCCGTCCGGTGACCTTTCCGTGACCTCGCAGTGCGTGTCGCCCTTGACCGCCGCACCGAATGGAGCAGTGCAGCACCTGGAGGTACCTGCCGTGTCCTTGCCCGCCGTCCTACTGGCCGCCGATGCGTCGCCGTCGCCGACTCCTTCGGAGTCGCCGACCGCGGTGACGGTCCCGACCCTTCAGGACGCCCAGGAGAGCGCGACGAACGCGGCCAGCTGGGTCGAGCAGAACTGGTCGACCTGGCTGGCGATCGGTCTGAGAGTCCTGCTGATCCTGGTGATCGCGGTGGTGCTGAGAGTGGTGGTGCAGCGGGCGATCACCAAGATGATCGATCGGATGAACCGCACCGTCGCGTCGGTCGACGGCACGGCGCTGGGCGGGCTGCTGGTCAACAACGAGCGGCGACGTCAGCGCTCGCAGGCGATCGGCTCGGTGCTGCGTTCGGTGGCGAGTTTCCTGATCCTCGGCACGGCGGCCCTGATGGTGCTGGGCACCTTCGAGATCAATCTGGCCCCGCTGCTGGCCTCCGCCGGTGTCGCGGGCGTGGCGATCGGTTTCGGCGCGCGCAACCTGGTCACCGACTTCCTCTCCGGTGTGTTCATGATCCTGGAGGACCAGTACGGCGTCGGCGACCAGATCGACGCGGGCGTGGCCAGCGGCGAGGTCATCGAGGTGGGGCTGCGGGTGACGAAGCTGCGCGGTGACAACGGTGAGATCTGGTACGTCCGCAACGGTGAGGTCAAGCGGATCGGCAACCTCTCGCAGGGCTGGGCGACCGCCGGCGTCGACGTGACCGTGAAGGCGTCCGAGGACCTCGACCTGGTCAAGGCCACCCTGGACGAGGTCGCCGAGAAGATGAGCAAGGAAGAGCCCTGGAACGAGCTCCTGTGGAGCCCGATCGAGGTGCTCGGCCTGGACAGCGTCCTCCTGGACTCGATGGTCGTCCGCGTCTCCGCGAAGACGATGCCCGGCAAGGCCCTCGCCGTCGAGCGGGAGCTGCGCTGGCGCGTCAAGCGCGCCTTCGACGCGGCCGACATCCGCATCGTGGGCGGCGCGACCGCCCCCGTCACGGAGGACCCGGCCGATCCGACGGCCCTGGTCGCGGCGCCGTCGGTGTTCGCCAACGCGGACTCCCCGCAGGTGGCGGCGGCGAGTCCGATCGCCCAGCCGCGGGCGGCCGCCCCGGCGACCCCCGCGAAGTAGCGGTCCGCCGGAAGGCCGCACCCGGGGCGCCCCGGGTGCGGCCTTCCGGCATGTCACGGCCTTTCGGCGCGTCCCGCGCCGTGCCGGCCGTCCGCCCACCCGCGAACGTTCCGCCCCCGAAGTAACGACTCTGTTGCCTCGGGGGCATTTCCCCTTTCACTCCTTGACGTCCCCTTCGTGACGGGCTTACGTTCCTGCCAGCCGATAGGAAACTTTCCTAACAGTGGCCGTATGTGGACTTGCGTCCGGCGGCACTGAGAAGCTGGGCAGTTCAGAAAGGCAGGTGTCGACCCCATGGCAGGAACCGCCGGTACGCCGGGCACCCCGCGCGTCCTGCGCGCCATGAACGACCGCGCCGCACTCGACCTCCTGCTGGCGCACGGCCCCCTGTCCCGCACCCGCATCGGCAAGCTCACCGGCCTGTCGAAGCCGACCGCGTCCCAGCTGCTGGCCCGCCTGGAGGCGGCGGGACTGGTGCTCGCGACCGGCACCACCGAGGGGCGCCCCGGCCCCAACGCCCAGCTGTACGAGGTCAATCCGGCCGCCGCGTACGCCGCGGGACTCGACGTCACCCCGGAACGCGTCCTGGCCGCCGTCGCCGACGCCACCGGCCGGACCGTGGGCGCCTTCGAGGTGGCCACGCCCGGCCGGAAGACCGCCGAAGCCGTCGTACGGCAGGTCACCGACGCCCTCGACGGCGCGGTGAAGACCGCGGGCCTCACCCGGGACGACGTACGACGCCTCGTCGTCGCCACCCCCGGCGCCTTCGACCCCACCACCGGTCGGCTGCGCTACGCCTCCCACCTGCCCGGCTGGCACTCCCCCGCGCTGCTCGACGACCTCGCCGCAGCGCTGCCGATGCCGGTCGAGTACGAGAACGACGTCAACCTCGCCGCCGTCGCCGAACAGCGCCTGGGCGCGGCCCGCGGTCACGAGGACTTCGTCCTGCTGTGGAACGAGGGCGGTCTCGGCGCCGCCCTGGTCCTCGGCGGCCGACTGCACCGCGGCTGGACCGGCGGCGCCGGAGAGGTGGGTTTCCTGCCGGTTCCGGGCGCACCCCTGGTCCGACAGGTGACCAAGGCCAACAGTGGCGGCTACCAGGAGCTCGCCGGCTCACAGGCCATTCCCCAGCTGGCCCGGGAACTCGGCATCACCGGCATCCCGTCCGGGCCCTACGCCGAGGTCGCCGCCGCACTCGTCGAGCGGGCCGCCGCCGAGGACACCGTCCTGAACCGGCTGCTGCTCCAGACGTACGCGACCCGGCTCGCGACCGGTCTCGCCTCGCTCGTCTCCGTGCTCGACCCCGAACTCGTCGTCCTCAGCGGCGCCTCCCTGACCGCCGGCGGCGAGGTGCTGCGCGCCCTCGTCCAGGACGAGCTGGAGGAACTGGCCGCGTCCCGGCCGAAGCTCGTCATGAGCGACGTCACCGAACGGCCCGTGCTGCGCGGCGCGCTGGAGAGCGCGCTGGCGGCCACCCGCGACGAGGTCTTCGACACCTCGCGCTAGCCGCACCACCACCCCTCCTCTCCCACCTTCACCTCACCCCGCTCCACCTCATCCCTTTCACCTGCCCTGTTCCTGGAAGGCTCCGCCATGCCCACACGCATACCCGAAGTCGTCCGAAAGGCGGCTTTCGCCCTCACCGCCTCCACGGCCCTCCTGCTCAGCACCACCGCCTGTACCGGCCAGTCCGCGACCGGATCCGACGACGACGCGTCGAAGGAGACGACCCTCACCTTCTGGCACGCCTGGAGCGCGCCGAACGAGGTCAAGGCCGTACAGGCGCTGGTCGCCGGCTTCGAGAAGACGCACCCCAACATCCATGTGAACGTCGTCGGCAACATGACCGACGACAAGATCAACCAGGCGCTGCGCGCGGGCGGCACCAAGGCGCCGGACGTGATCTCGTCGTTCACCACCAACAACGTCGGCAAGTTCTGCTCGTCGGGGGCCCTGGTCGATCTCAACCCCTTCTTCAAGAAGTCGGACATCGACGCGAACGCCATCTTCCCGAAGGCGATGAACGAGTACACCCAGTTCGAGCTCAACCGCTGCGCGGTTCCGCTGCTGGGCGACGCGTACGGCCTCTACTACAACAAGACGGCCTTCGCGAAGGCAGGCATCACCGACCCGCCGAAGACCTGGACCGAGTTCGAGGCCGACGCCAAGAAGCTGACGATCACCCAGGGGAACACGTTCAAGCAGCTCGGCTTCATGCCGAACTACCACGGCTGGGAGACGACGACCGAGCACTACATGGGCCAGTTCGGTCCGACCTACTTCAACAAGTCCGGCAAGTCGACGCTCGCCACCGACCCGGCCGTCGCCGACGCCTTCACACTGCAGAAGAAGCTCGTCGACGAACTCGGCGGCTTCAAGAAGCTGGAGACCTTCCGCTCCACGCTCGGCGACGAGTGGGGCCCGAAGCACCCCTTCCAGACCGGTCAGGTCGCCATGCAGCTCGACGGCGAGTGGCGCCTGGGCATGGCCCTGGACGCCAAGCCGGGCTTCGACATCGGCGTCGCCCCGCTCCCCGTCCCGGACGACCAGGTGGCCCAGTACGGCAAGGGCTACATCACCGGCACCATCGCCGGCATCGCCGCCACCAGCAAGAAGCAGAACGCGGCCTGGGAGCTGGTGAAGTACATGACCACCGACACGGCCGCGGTGGTCGCCTTCTCCAACGCCATCCACAACGTGCCGTCCACGCTGGCCGCCCTGAAGTCCCCGGACCTGAAGTACGACCCGCGCTTCAAGACGTTCCTGGACATCGCCGCGAACCCGAACTCGACCACGTCCCCGGCGTCGATCAACGGCGGCGTCTACCTGACCACCGTCCAGCAGCTCGGCTACGACTACGAGAGCGGCAAGGTCACCGACCTGAGGGCCGGCCTGAAGAAGGCGGCCGCACAGATCGACACGGACATCGCGCAGGCGAAGTAGCGATGACCACCCACACGTTGAGGGCGAAGCACCGGCGCTCGGCACTGCGCAACTTCGCCTTCCTCTCCCCCTGGCTGATCGGCTTCGCGGTCTTCTTCGCGTACCCGATGATCTCGACGGTCTACTTCTCGTTCATGCACTACGACGGCTTCAAGCCGCCCACGTGGAGCGGCACGAAGAACTGGACGTACGTCTTCGAGCACTACCCGTTCTTCTGGCCTGCCCTGCGCAACACCCTGTGGCTGGTCGTGATCATGGTGACCATGCGGGTGCTGTTCGGACTCGGCATCGGCATGCTCATCACGAAGATCAAGACGGGTACGGGTGTCTTCCGCACCCTCTTCTACCTGCCCTACCTCGCCCCGCCGGTGGCGGCCACCATGGCCTTCGCGTTCCTCCTCAACCCCGGTACGGGCCCGGTCAACTCGATCCTGGAGAAGATCGGCGTCCCGGCCCCGGGCTGGTTCAACGACCCCGACTGGTCCAAGCCCGCCCTCACCCTGATGTTCCTGTGGGGGGTCGGTGACCTGATGGTCATCTTCATGGCCGCGCTGCTCGACGTGCCGAAGGAGCAGTACGAGGCGGCGGAACTGGACGGCGCCTCGGCGTGGCAGCGGTTCCGGTTCGTCACCCTCCCCAACATCTCGCCGATCATCATGTTCGCGGTCGTCACCGGGGTGATCGCGGCGATGCAGTGCTACACACAACCCCTGGTCGCCGGAAAGGTCGCCTCGGGGGTCATCCAAGGGGCGGGCACCATGTTCGAGCCCGGCTACCCCGAGCACTCCACCCTCACCCTCCCCCAACTCGTCTACAACCTCGGCTTCCAGCGCTTCGACTACGGCTCCGCCTGTGTCGTCGCCCTGGTCCTGTTCGCCCTGTCGATGGCGTTCACCGCGCTCCTCATGCGGCGCCGGGGCGGCCTCATCCAGGCAGGTGACTGACCCACATGACACAAGTACTGGACCGCCCCGCGGAGTTGGCGACCCCGTCCTCTCCCGCCGAGCGCACCGCCCGCCGCAAGGCGCTGCTGGAGTGGATCGCGATCCACTCCCTCGGCGTGGCCGCCGCCCTCTTCTTCACCCTCCCCTTCGTGTTCGTGTTCCTGACGTCCCTGATGAGCGACTCGCAGGCACTCAGCCGGGACCTCGTCCCGCACACCTGGGAGTGGGCCAACTACCGGAAGGTCTTCGACACCCCGGGGTTCCTCACCTGGTGGAGGAACACGCTCGTCTACGCCGGACTGGGAACGGTCCTCACGGTCGTCTCCTCCATACCCGTGGCGTACGCGCTGGCCAAGTTCCGTTTCCGGGGCCGGAACCTGACGCTCATGCTGGTGATCTCGATGATGATGCTGCCGCCGCAGGTGGTCGTCATCCCGATGTACCTGTTCTGGGCGAAGCAGCTGGACCTGTCGGGCACCCTGTGGCCGCTGATCATCCCGCTGGCGTTCGGCGACGCGTTCTCGATCTTCCTGCTGCGCCAGTTCCTGCTGACCATCCCGAACGAGTACCTCGACGCGGCGAAGGTGGACGGCTGCGGCGACCTGCGGACCCTGCTGAAGGTCGTCCTGCCGATGGCCAAGCCCGGCATAGCCGCCGTCGCCCTCTTCCAGTTCTTCGCGGCGTGGAACGACTACTTCGGCCCGCAGATCTACGCCTCCGAGAACCCGAACGCGTGGACCCTCTCCTACGCCCTGGAGTCCTTCAAGGGCGCGCACCACACCGACTGGAACCTCACCATGGCGGCCACCGTGCTGGTCATGGCCCCCGTGATCCTCGTGTTCTTCTTCGCCCAGAAGGCGTTCGTCGAAGGTGTCACCCTCACCGGAGTAAAGGGTTAACAAGCCATGAAACTCACCGTGGTCGGCGGCGGCTCGACCTACACCCCAGAACTCATCGACGGCTTCGCGCGCCTGCGGGACACCCTCCCCGTGGAGGAACTGGTCCTCGTCGACCCGGCGGGCGACCGTCTGGAACTCGTCGGCGGCCTGGCCCGGCGCATCTTCGCCCGGCAGGACCATCCCGGCCGGATCGTGACGACGTCCGACCTGGACGCGGCCGTCGAGGGCGCCGACGCCGTGCTGCTGCAACTCCGCGTCGGCGGCCAGGCAGCGCGCGAGCGGGACGAGACCTGGCCTCTGGACTGCGGCTGCGTCGGGCAGGAGACGACGGGCGCGGGCGGTCTCGCGAAGGCGTTGCGCACGGTCCCGGTGGTCCTGGACATCGCCGAACGGGTCCGCCGGACCAACCCGCACGCCTGGATCATCGACTTCACCAACCCGGTCGGCATCGTGACCCGCGCTCTTCTCCAGGCCGGCCACAAGGCGGTCGGCCTGTGCAACGTGGCGATCGGCCTGCAACGGAAGTTCGCCGCCCTGCTCGACGTCACCCCGGCCGACGTCCACCTGGACCACGTGGGCCTCAACCACCTCACCTGGGAGACCGGGGTGCGCCTGGACGGCCCCGAGGGCGACGACGTCCTCCCGGGCCTGCTGACCGCCCACGCCGACACGATCGCCGCCGACCTGCGGCTGCCCCGCGCACTCCTGGACCGCCTGGGCACGGTCCCCTCCTACTACCTGCGCTACTACTACGCGCACGACGAGGTCGTACGGGAACTGCGCACGAAGCCGTCGAGGGCGGCGGAGGTGGCCGCGATGGAACGCGAGTTGCTGTCGCTGTACGCCGACCCGACCCTGGACGAGAAGCCGGAACTGCTGGCGAAGCGAGGCGGCGCCTACTACTCGGAGGCGGCGGTGGACCTGGCGGCGGCCCTGCTGACCGGCTCGGGCAGCCCCTACCAGGTGGTGAACACCCTCAACAACGGCACGCTGCCCTTCCTCCCGGACGACGCGGTGATCGAGGTCCAGGCGGCGGTGGGCCCCAAGGGCCCGTCCCCGCTGCCGGTGGCCCCCGTCGACCCGCTCTACGCGGGTCTGATGGCGAACGTGACGGCGTACGAGGACCTGGCGCTGCGGGCGGCCCTGCACGGCAGCCGCGACAACGTCTTCAAGGCCCTCCTGTCCCACCCCCTGATCGCCCAGTACGAGTACGCCGAGCAGCTGACCGACCGACTGATCGCACACAACCGGGAGCACCTCGCGTGGGCCTGACGGCAAGCGTTCTCGCCATCGACGCGGGCAACAGCAAGACGGACGTCGCGGTCGTGGCGGCCGACGGGGAGGTCCTCGCCACGGCCCGCGGCGACGGATTCCGCCCGCCCGCCGTGGGCGTGACCGCGGCGGTGGACGCCCTGGCCGACACCGTCACGCGCGCGTACACGGCCGCCGGCGTCGGCTCGGCGGTCCATGTCTCGGCCTGTCTGGCCAACGCGGATCTGCCGGTGGAGGAGGAGCAGCTGGCGGCAGCCCTGCACGCACGCGCGTGGGGCGCCTCCGTGGACGTCCGCAACGACACGTTCGCCATCCTGCGGGCGGGCGTGGCCGACCCCCGGGGAGTGGCCGTCGTCTGCGGCGCCGGCATCAACTGCGTCGGCATGCGCCCCGACGGCCGCACCGCCCGCTTCCCGGCCCTCGGCCGCCTCTCCGGCGACTGGGGCGGCGGCTGGGGCCTGGCCGAGGAGGCGATATGGCACGCGGCGAGGGCGGAGGACGGCCGGGGAGGACCGACGGCCCTCACCGACGCCCTCCCGTCCCACTTCGGCCTGCCGTCCATGTACGCCCTGATCGAGTCCCTCCACCTGGAACACATCTCCCCCTCCCGCCGCCACGAACTGACCCCGGTCCTCTTCCGGACGGCGGAGGCCGGAGACGCCGTGGCGCGCACGATCGTCGACCGGCTGGCGCAGGAGGTGGTGTCGATGGCGACGGTGGCCCTGACCCGTCTGGACCTCCTGGAGGAGGAGACACCGGTACTGCTGGGGGGCGGAGTCCTGACGGCGGGCCACGGGCAACTGGACGACGGCGTGAGAGAACTCCTGGCCGCGCGGGCGCCGAAGGCCGTGGCCAGCGTCGTACGGGAACGCCCGGTGCTGGGGGCCGCGCTGCTCGGCCTGGACCGACTGGGGGCGGACGCCGAGGCGCAGCGGAAGGTCAGGACGCACTTCGCCTCGGGCGAGTGAGCACACCGGGGGCGCGCGGGGCCGTATCGGGATACGGCCCCGCCACCTGGGCGCGAGCAGCGCCGACGCACGCGCCCCCGAACACAACACGAGCCCCCGCGAAGGAACCGAACACCCACCCGCAGCGTATTCATGGGCAGGGGTGACTGCGATCTGATCAAGATCCAGTGAAGGCCGGTGCGCAACACCGGTCCCGCCAGCGATACTGGCGGCGGCAGCTGACCATGGGGGAGGTCAAAAACGTGGCAAACCCGGCTACAAGCACCACCGTACCGGCGCCCACGCCCGCGCCGGCACCGCCGCCTACCCGCCGTACGGCTTTCGCCGAGGGCGTCGACAAGGCGCGCGCGGCGGCGACCACCGAGCCGGGCCGGCTCCGCATCATCGGCGCCCTCCTCGCCCTCCTCGTCATCGCCTTCGGCTCCGTGACGGCCTGGCAGACGACCGACCGCGCGGCCGCCGCCGACGACGTCCTGCACAAGAGCCAGCCGCTCAGCGCGGCCGCGGCCGACATCTACCGTTCGCTGGCCGACGCCAACACGGCCGCCTCCAGCGGCTTCCTGGCGGGCGGGCAGGAGACGGCGGAGTCCCGGCAGCGCTACGAGGAGGACATCGACGAGGCCGCCTCCAAGCTCGTCACCGCGGCCAACAACGCCGACCCCGACTCGCCCTCCACGGCGGTCATCACCAAGCTGAACAAGCTACTGCCCGAGTACAAGGGCCTGGTGGAGCGTGCGCGGACGTACAACCGGCAGGGTTTCCCCGTCGGCGGCGCCTATCTGCGGTACGCGAACCAGAAGATGCAGCAGGACATGCTCCCGGCGGCCCAGAGCCTCTACACCAAGGAGAACCAGCGCCTCCAGGACGACTACGCCGACGCCACCCCCTATCCGTGGGCGGCGATCGCGCTGGGCGTCCTCGCGCTGGCCGGCCTCTCATGGGCGCAGCACCGCAACTACCGCCGTACGAACCGGGTCCTGAACCAGGGTTTGGTCGCGGCGACGGCGACCACCACGGTCGTCCTGCTCTGGCTGGTCGTCGGCCACACCGTGGCCCGCGCGGGTCTCGACGACTCCTACGACCACGGCGTCCGCTCGCTGAACGTCCTGCACGACGCCCGGATCGCCTCCCTCAAGGCACGCGGCAACGAGAACCTGACACTGGTGGCGCGCGGCGCCGAGACGGTGAAGGTGGCGGCCGACGGCGAATCGGTGACGCTAGACAAGTACGACCACGACTTCACCACCGAGATCACCACCCTCGGCAAGGGCCTCACCCTCGCGGCGAAGCTCGCCGACGACGAGGCGGGCGAGAAGCCGGTCGAGACCGCCGAGAGCAACATGCTGGAGTGGAAGAAGCGCCACACGGCGGCCCGCGCGCAGGACGACAACGGCAACTACGAGCAGGCGCTGGCCCTGGTGATCGGCGGCAAGGACGCGACCGGCGCGTGCTTCGACGGCGTCGACAAGAACCTCGCGAACGCGCTGGAGCACGAGCAGAAGGAGTTCAGGCAGGCGGCCGGGGACGGTCTGGGCGCGATGACCGGCCTGCCGATCGGCGCCGCCGTCCTCGCCGTACTGGGCGCCGCGGGCGCGGTCCTGGGCATCGGCCGCAGGCTGTCGGAGTACCGGTGAACAGGCGCGGGCCGGTGAACGGGCGCGTACCGGTGAGCCGACGCCTGTCGGCGGGCACGAAAGGGTCGGTCGGCGGGGGCGAACCGGCGGAAGGAGGCGTACCGGTGGAAGGGGGCGTGACGATGCGTGTGCGACGTGTGCGGGCCGGCCTGAAGGGCTGGGGCGGAGTGGGCGCGATGGCGGCTCTGTGCGCCCTCGCGCTGGCCTTCGTCCTGCTCCTGCCGTGGACGACCCAGTCGCCCGGCGACGGAAGCACGGGCCGGGCCGGCCAGGGCGTCGCCGAGGGCACCCAGGCGGCCGACGCCGCGTGCACGGACCCGGAGAAGCGGACGCCGACGCCGTCCAGCGCGGACGGCGCGACGATCGCCGCCATCAAGGCCCGGCAGGGCCCGAAGCGCAAGCTGATCGTCGGCGTCGACCAGAACAGCTACCGCTGGGGCTACCGCGACCCGAACAACACGGGGGCGGAGCTGGAGGGCTTCGACATCGACCTGGTCCACCGGATCGCCCAGGACATCCTCGGCGACCCGAACGCGGTCCAGTTCAAGGCCATCCCGACCAACCAGCGCATCCCGGCCATCCAGGAGGGCCGGGTCGACATGATCGTCCGCACCATGACGATCTCCTGCACCCGGCTCGACGAAGTCGCCTTCTCCGCGCCGTACTTCAAGACGGGGCAGCAGGTCCTCGCGCCCAAGTCCTCGAAGATCACCGGCTATGACGGCACGCTGGCGAACAAGAAGGTCTGCACGGCGACCGGTTCGACGGCCAACACCAAGCTGGCCGACGACAAGAAGGCCGGCCGGATCGCCTCCACCGTCGACATCTCCACCACCGTGCCCAACCAGCTCGACTGCCTGGTCCGATTGCAGCTCGGCGAGGTCGACGCGGTGGTCACCGACGGCGCGCTCGCGGCCAGTCAGGCCGCCCAGGACCCCACGGTCCAACTCAAGGGCGCCCCCTTCACGACCGAGTACTACGGCGTGGCCATGGCGAAGAAGGCGACCGACCTGGTACGCCGGGTCAACCAGATCCTGGTGGAGTACCGCGCGAGCGGCTGGCAGGCCTCGTACGACAGGTGGCTGTCGGCGACACTGGGCGGTGACGCGACGACATCGAAACCGCCCGCGCCGCAGTACCTGAGCACGAACTGACGGGTCACCGCGCAGGTCAGGCAGCGTACAGAGCCGAGTAACCGAAACAGCAGCGAGAGGTGATCGATGGGCGTCACGGGACCCCCCGGGCCGGTGATGGACCGGGACGAGGTCGACCGTGCGCTGGCGCGGCTCGGCGCGGAGCACGAGGCGATCGAGACCTCGCTCCTCGCCCTCCAGGACCACGCGGGCCGCAGACTCCTCGAAGGCGCCGAACTCACCGGCGTCACCAAGGAGCGCTGGGCGTCCGCCGAGGTGTCGATCACGCTGCTGTGGGCGTACTTCGACGCGTACACCGACGCGCTGCGCGGCGCCCGCGACATCCGCTCGCGCCGCCGCTGGTCCAGCCGCGAGGACCTGACGGAGCTGACGGAACTGCTGCGCGGCGAGTCGGTCACGGTAGCCGGGTCGATCGCCGGATCGGCGACCGCCACCGCCGAAGCGCCGACGCTGCACGGCGCGGGCAAGCTCAGCCACAGCTTCTCCCTCACCGCCCTCGTCGACCGGATGAACGAGCTCTACGCGTCGTCGCTCGACATCGTCGTGACCGCCGACGCGGTGTGGTCGGCGCTGCCTGCCCGGATAGATTTACTGGCCGCGGAGCTCCAGCGCACCCGCCGGCTCGCGCACTCCGTCGGCGTGCGCCCGGGCGAACACCCGGCGGGCGACGACCTGGAGCGCATCACCCACACCCTGACCTCCCTGCGCGAGCAGGTGGTCTCGGACCCGCTCGCCTTCTGGGTGCGCGCGCAGGGCAGTTCGGCGCCGGGCGGCGGTCGTCCGGACACCACCGTGTACGACCGTGAGGCGCGCGCCCTGGAGGACGTACGGCGGGAGATCGACGCCGTGCTGACGGTCCGCCAGGACGCGGAGCAGCGGCTGGTGAGGCTGCGGGACATCCTCAGCCGCGCCGACCGGACGCTCGCCGAGGCGCGCACCGCGCGCGGCGAGGTGCTCGCGAAGATCGCCGCGACGGAGGTGCCCGTGGTCAGCGGCCCACCGACCGTGCTCCAGGAGCAGCTCGCGACGGCCGCCGACTACCGCCGGCGCGCCCAGTGGCACCGCCTGTCGCCGCTCCTGGAGTCCCTGGAGCAGAAGGCGGAGGACGAACTGATGCGCGCCCGCGAGTCGCTGACCGCGGTCACCCAGCCACTGGCGGTCCGCGCGGAGCTGCGCGGCCGCCTCGACGCGTACAAGGCGAAGGTCGCCCGGCACGGGCTCGCCGAGGACCCGTTCCTCATCGAGCGCTACGACGCGGCGCGCCGCATGCTGTGGAGCGCGCCCTGTGATCTGCGCGTCGCCGAACAGGCCGTCCTGCGTTACCAGCGGGCGGCGGCCGAACTTCTCACGGCGCCACGCGTGCCGGAGCAGGGCGGACCTCAGGACCGTAGGGGGGAGCAGTAGCCATGAGTCAGGCAGGGCAGTCGTGTCAACGGCCGGGCTGCGAGGGGTCGTACGAGGATGTGGGCGGCGGCGAGCTGTACTGCGACACCTGCGGTCTGGCCCCCGTCGTCTCGTCCGGGAGTCCCTCGTCCGGGGGAGGTCTGGTCGGCTCGCCGCCGACCGGGGTGACCGGAGGCGGCAAGGGCGCGGCGGGCAGCGCGAGTTCACGCTCCAGCGGGCGCAGCGCGCGCAGTACCCGTACGTCGTCGCAGTCGTCGAAGTCGCGCCGCTCGGTGTCCGGGCGGCTGTCGCGGTCCCTGTCGGGCACGTCGACGGGCCGTTCGGTGTCGGTGCGCAGCTCCGGCTCGACCGCCGGCTCCTCCGGGCGGGCCCGGCTCGGCGTCGGACTGGTCGCGGTGCCGCAGGTGCCGAGGCCCGACCCGCGCGCGATGGTGCAGGACAACCCCGAGGTGCCCGAGCGCAAGCGGTTCTGCTCGCGCTCCGACTGCGGGGCCCCGGTGGGCCGCTCGCGCGGCGAGCGGGAGGGACGCACGGAGGGCTTCTGCACCAAGTGCGGCCACCCGTACTCCTTCATGCCGAAGCTGAAGGCCGGCGACGTCGTGCACGGCCAGTACGAGGTCGTGGGCTGTCTGGCGCACGGCGGCCTCGGCTGGGTCTACCTGGCCGTCGACCGCGCGGTGTCCGACCGGTGGGTCGTGCTGAAGGGCCTCCTGGACACGGGTGACCAGGACGCGATGGCCGCGGCCATCTCCGAGCGCCGCTTCCTCGCCGAGATCGAGCACGCCAACATCGTGCGGATCTACAACTTCGTCGAACACCTCGACCAGCGCACCGGCTCCCTCGACGGCTACATCGTCATGGAGTACGTCGGCGGCAAGTCCCTGAAGGAGATCGCCAACGACCGCCGTACACCGCAGGGCAAGCGGGATCCGCTCCCCGTGGAGCAGGCCTGCGCCTACGGCATCGAGGCGCTCGAGGCGCTCGGCCATCTGCACAGCCGCAACCTGCTGTACTGCGACTTCAAGGTCGACAACGCGATCCAGACCGAGGACCAGCTCAAGCTGATCGACATGGGCGCGGTCAGAAGGATGGACGACGACGAGTCGGCCATCTACGGCACGGTCGGCTACCAGGGCCCGGAGGTCGCGGAGGTCGGCCCGTCGGTCGCGTCCGACCTGTACACGGTGGGCCGTACCCTCGCCGTCCTGACCTTCGACTTCCAGGGCTACACGACCGTCTTCGTCGACTCCCTGCCCGACCCCGACAACATCGAGGTCTTCCGCCAGTACGAGTCGTTCTACCGGCTGCTGGTCCGCGCCACCGACCCCGACCCGGCCCGCAGGTTCGCCTCCGCGCAGGAGATGGCGGAGCAGCTCACGGGCGTGCTGCGCGAGGTCGTGTCGCTCCAGAGCGGCCGGGCCCGGCCCGCGCTGTCGACCCTGTTCGGGCCGGAGATCAAGGTCACGGACACCGAGCTGTTCCCGAAGCTGGACGGGGAGGTGTCACAGCTGGGGTCGCGGGTCGCCGTCAAGTCGTCGCGTCGGTCCGGTGGTTCGGGGTCCGCGACGGCCCTGGCGGGCGGCCCGGGCAGCGCGTCCGCGTCCCCCGGCACCGCCCCCGCCCTGCCCGGAGTGGCCCCCGCCTTCGCCGGCACGGCTACGGCCCTCTCCGGCGCCGCGGCTCCCGCCCTCCCGGGCGCCGCCGCCGCGTTCACCGGCGGCGCGCTGCCGAGTACCGGCGGCGTCGCGTCGGCCGGTACCGGCAGCACCGTCGCCGGGAGCGTCGTCGCCCCCGGCCTCGTCAAGACGGTTCCCGCGCCCGCCGCCTCACTCGCGCTGCCCGTTCCGCACGTCGACGCCTCCGACCCCAACGCGGGTTTCCTGGCCGGCCTGCTGACGTCCGCGCCGACCGAGCTGATCACGGCTCTCGCGGCCGCGCCGGCGCCGTCCGTCGAGACCCGGCTGCGGCAGATCCGCGCCTGGCTGGAGAACGGCGACCACCAGGCCGCCCTCATGTCCCTCCAGAAACTGGACGGCGAACGGCCCGACGACTGGCGGGTGGTCTGGTACCGGGGCGTGACCTCGCTGGTCACCGGCGACCACGAGGGCGCCGCGCTCGCCTTCGACGCCATCTACGACGCCTTCCCGGGCGAACCCGCGCCGAAGCTGGCCCTCGGCCTGTGCGCGGAGGTACTGGGGCAGCTGGACAACGCCGCCGAGTACTACCGCCTGGTGTGGTCGACCGACCCGAGCTATGTGAGCTCCGCGTTCGGCCTGGCCCGCGTGCAGCTCGCGGCCGGGGACCGCAAGGGTGCCGTACGGACGCTGGAGTCGGTGCCGGAGTCGTCCATCCACTACACGGCGGCCCGGGTGGCGGCCGTGCGCGCCCGGCTCCGGCAGCGGACGGCCCTCGCCTCCGACGTACCCTTCCTGGAGGACCTCACCGCCGCCGCGGCCCAGGTCGAGGCGCTCGACGCGTACGGTCTGGATCCGACGCGGCGCGAGCAGTTGTCCGCGGAAGTCCTCGGCAGCGCCCTCGACTGGATACTCTCCGGTGGCCAGGGCGCGGGCCCGGCCGCCCGCGTGCTGCTCGGCAGCGAACTGGACGAGCGGGGGCTGCGCTTCGGCCTGGAGCGCTCGTACCGCACGCTGGCCCGGCTGGCGACGGGCGGCGAGGAAAGGATCGACCTGGTGGAACGTGCCAATCGTTACCGCCCCCGGACGTGGGTGTAGTTGATGTCGCAGATGCCCCGGCAGGCCGCCCTGCCGACGTGTCCGAGCTGCGCGGAGCCGCTCGACGCGGGTGACCGTTTCTGCGGTGCGTGCGGATACGACCTGTCCGCCGTACCGCGGCGCCCGGACGACCACCCGACCCTCACGATGAACGGCTCGGCCCAGCCGGCTCCCGCGCAGGCGCCGACGGGTCCGACGGGTCCGACGGTGAGCGGTACGGCCGTGCCGGGCGCCGGTGTGAGCGGCGCGGGTGCGAGCGGAGCCGGCTTCAGCGGCGCTGGTCACACCGGCGCAGCCGCGAGCGGTGCCGCCGGTTTCAGCGGTGCCGGTGTGAGCGGTGCCGCCGCCGCGGCGCTGCCGCCGGACGGCGCGGTGCCGCCACCGTCGTTTTCCGGAACGCCGGCGCCTTCGGGTTCCGGAGTGCCGGAACCGCAGGGCTCCGCGGCACAGGTGCCGCCGGGTTCCGGAGTGCCGGTGCCGCAGAACTCAGGAGCACCGGTGCCGCCAGGATTCGGAGCACCGGTGCCGCCGGGTTCCGGAGCGTCCGTGCCGCCCTCCCCGGGCTCCCCCCTCCCGCCGCCCGCCACCGGATCCCCCGCCCCGGGCGCACCCGTCTCCGGCGCACCCGGTGTCACCGAAGGCGCCGGTGCCTCCGGTGTGCGGTTCGACCGGCCTTCGGAGCCCGACGAGTACGCCCTTCAGGCGCCGGATCCCCGGGTGGCCGCCGCGGTGGCCGAGACCGAGACCGCGCAGGTGTGCGTGGCGTGCCGGGCGGGCCGGGTCGACGACGACGGGTACTGCGAGAACTGCGGACACGCCCAACCGCGCGAACGCGACCACATGGAGCTGGAGTCGGGTCCCATGGCCGCCGTCAGCGACCGCGGTCTGCGTCACCACCGCAACGAGGACGCCTTCGGCCTCGGCCGCGCCGCCCTGCCCGACGGCTCCCCCGCGCTCGTGGCGATCGTCTGCGACGGCGTGTCCTCCGCGACCCGCCCCGACGACGCCTCCCTCGCTGCGTCCAAGGCGGCCAGGGAGTCGCTGCTCGCAGCCCTGCCGCAGGGCACGCACCCGCAGCAGGCCATGCACGAGGCGATCGTCGCCGCCTCGTACGCGGTCAACGCGCTGGCCGACGAGCCGGCCACGGCCCGCGAGCACGCCCCGCACCAGAACGCCCCCGCCTGCACCCTCGTCGGGTCGATCGTCACGCCGGGACTGCTCGTCGTCGGCTGGGTCGGCGACAGCCGCGCCTACTGGGTCCCGACGGACCGGAGTTCGTCTCCGGCCCGGCTCACCGAGGACGACTCGTGGGCCGCGCAGATGGTCGCCGCGGGTCTGATGAACGAGGCGGAGGCCTACGCCGACGAGCGCGCCCACGCGATCACCGGCTGGCTCGGCGCCGACGCCTACGAACTGGAGCCGCACACCGCTTCCTTCAAGCCGGACCGGCCTGGTGTGGTGGTGGTGTGCACGGACGGTCTGTGGAACTACGCGGAGGCCGCCGAGGAAATGGCCGAGGTCGTCCCGCCGGACGCCTGCGCACGGCCGCTGCACAGCGCACGCGTCCTGGTCGGCCACGCCTTGGACGGCGGGGGCCACGACAACGTAACAGTGGCCGTCGTGCCGTTCCCCGCCCCCGCGCAGGGGGCAGGATCGGCCTGAGGCCGCAAACAGGGAAACACCGGAGACATCGGAAACACGGGGAAACACCGGAAACACGGGAAGCACGGGGAAGCACGCGTACGGACCGGTGGGGACCGGTCCGTAGCCACACATCACCCCACGAACACGTGGGGCTGCCGAGGGGGATTTGAGTAGGCATGGCCAATTTCTCGAAGTCGAACGTGCCGCAGTTCTCGGTGGACGTCTATCAGAACGAGTACCTGCCGGAAGGCGGCCGCGAGGTCAACGCGATCGTCACGGTCACCGCCACCGGCGGCGGCACGGTCGGCAGCGCGGCAGCCGCGCCGCACCTGTACTCGCCGAGCCAGGGCCCGTCCGCCGCCGTGGCGATCATGGTGGACTGTTCCGGCTCCATGGACTATCCGCCGACCAAGATGCGCAACGCCCGCGACGCCACCGCCGCCGCCATCGACACCCTGCGCGACGGTGTGCACTTCTCGGTGATCGGCGGCACGCACGTCGCCAAGGAGGTCTACCCGGGCGGCGGCCGGCTCGCGGTGGCCGACGCGACCACCCGTCACCAGGCCAAGCAGGCACTGCGTCGGCTGAGCGCGGGCGGCGGCACGGCGATCGGCACCTGGCTGCGGCTGGCCGACCGGCTGCTGTCCACAGCGGACGTCGCCATCCGGCACGGCATCCTGCTCACCGACGGCCGTAACGAGCACGAGTCGCCACAGGACCTCAAGGCCGCCCTCGACGACTGCGCCGGACGTTTCACCTGTGACGCCCGTGGCGTGGGCACCGACTGGGAAGTGAAAGAAGTCACAGGGATCGCCTCCGCCCTGCTCGGCACCGCCGACATCGTCGCCGACCCGGCCGGTCTCGCCACCGACTTCACGCAGATGATGGAGACGGCGATGGGGAAGGAGGTCGCGGACGTCGCGCTGCGGCTGTGGACCCCGGTCGGCACCGCCATCAAGTTCGTCAAGCAGGTCGCGCCGACGGTCGAGGAGCTGACCGGACGCCGCACGGAGGCGGGCCCGCGCGCGGGCGACTACCCCACCGGTTCCTGGGGCGACGAGTCCCGCGACTACCACGTGTGCGTCGAGGTCCCCTCCGCGAACGTCGGTCAGGAGATGCTCGCCGCCCGCGTCTCGCTGGTCATTCCGCAGCCGGAGGGCCCGGCTCAGAACCTGGGTGCGCAAGGTCTCGTGAAGGCCGTCTGGACCGACGACATGTCCGCCTCCACGTCGATCAACCCTCAGGTCGCGCACTACACGGGCCAGGCCGAACTGGCACAGGTCATCCAGCAAGGGCTTGACCTTCGCAAAGCGGGCGATATGGATGGAGCAACGGCCAAACTGGGCCGTGCGGTTCAGCTCGCGAGCGCCTCGGGGAACGGTGATACTGCGAAACTGCTTGCGAAGGTGGTGGACGTGGTCGATGCCACGACAGGTACTGTGCGACTGAAGGCGAAGGTCACGGACGCCGACGAGATGACGCTCGAGACCCGGTCCACAAAGACTGTTCGTGTAAAGAAGTGACCTGAACACGCTTTAGGGACACCGAAGGAGAGAGGGGGACGCGCCGACATGCCGACCTGCCCGAACGGACACCAGTCGGGTTCCGACGACTGGTGCGAGGTCTGCGGTCACCGCATGGCCGGTGCCGTACCTCCACCCCCTCCCCCGCCGCCTCCGACCGCCGGCGGCTACGGCTTCCCGCCCCCGCCCGGCCAGGGCCAGGGCGGCCAGCCCGGTGGACGGCACCTGTCGTCCGTACCGGACCACGAACCCGAGCTCTGCCCGCAGTGCCGTACGCCCCGTGAGGGCGGTGCGCCGTTCTGCGAGGAGTGCCGGTGGAACTTCCTGACCAACACGGCCACCTCGTACACCCCGGCCGCCCCGCGCCCGACGGCGCCGGGCCCCGGCGCGGGTCTCGGCGGTCCGGGTCAGGGTGGTCCTGGTGGTCCCGGTCCGGGTGGTCCCGGTCCGGGCGGGGGCTACCAGCCGCCGCCTCCGTCCTACGGGGGCAGCGACTCCTTCGACTACCAGAGTTCCCGCCCGTCCCAGATGAACCGTCCCGCGGAACCGATCCCGCCGTTCGGCGGCGAGCCGTCGGGCCCGGGCGGTCCCGGCGGACAGGGCAGGCACGGCGGCGGACAGGGCGGACAGGGCAGGCACGGTAATCCGGGTGGTCCTGCCGGTGGTCCGCCCGCGGGTGCCTTCGGGCGTGACCCGTCCGGTCAGGGCGGCGACCCCTTCCGGCGCGAGCCTTCCGGCCAGGGTGGCGACCCCTTCGGTCGTGAGCAGGGCGGCCCCGGCGGCCGTCCCCCCGGCCCGCCCGGTGATCCCTTCGGACGCGAGCCGTCGGGTCCGCCCTCGGACCCCTACCGGCGTGAGCAGACCGGGCAGGCCTCCGACCCCTTCGGACGTGAGCCTTCCGGCCAGGGCGGCGCCCCCTTCCGGCGCGAGCCTTCCGGTCCCGGCGGCGACCCCTTCGGCCCCGGTGGCCGTCCCCCGGGCCCGCCCGGCGCCGGTCCCGGTGGTCCGTCCGGCTTCGGCGCCGACCCTTCGCGCCCCGTTCCCCCGCCGCCCGGGCCCACCCCGACGGCCGGTCCCGGGATACCGGGCCAGGGCGGCTTCGGCGGCGGCCAGGGTGATCCCCGAGCTCAGGGTGGCCCCGGGGCTCCGCAGGCCTTCCAGTCGTCCGGCGCGACGGCCCCGCCCGCGTTCCCGCAGGAGACGGGCCGTCCGCAGCCCGGCGGCCAGCCGTTCGGCGGTGAGGACGACTGGGTGATCTCCCCGCCGTCGAACACCGGCCCCGGCCAGGGCGCTCCCGGTGGCCCCGGTCAGGGCGGCGGCTACGGATATCCGCAGCCCGGCGCCAACCAGGCGCCGCCCCCGCCCGGGCCCGGCTTCCCGCAGCAGTCGGCCACCTGGATGGTGACCATCGGACCGGACCGTGCGTACTTCATGGCGATGATGCACCGCTCGGGTCCCGAGGCCGCGGGTCTGAACCTGCCCGCGTACTCGCCCGAGCAGCAGCGCACGCTCACCGGCAACCAGTTCACCATCGGCCGCCGTCGTCACTCCACCGGCGAGACCCCCGACCTGGACCTCTCAGTGCCGCCGGAGGACCCGGGCGTCTCGCACCAGCACGCGGTGCTGGTGCAGCAGCCGGACGGCTCCTGGGCGGTCGTCGACCAGAACTCGACGAACGGCACGACGGTCAACGGCTCGGAAGAACCGATCCAGCCGTTCGTCCCGGTACCGCTCCAGGACGGCGACCAGGTGCATGTCGGCGCCTGGACGACGATCACGATCCGCCGCGGCTAGGCGTCGACGGAGCCCGGACCCGACGGACCGGGCTCAGCCGATCCACCCGACGGACCGGGCTCAGCCGATCCACCCGCCGCCCGACCCGACGGACCCGAAGAATCCGACGAATCCGGCAGGGGCCACACGTACGGCCCCTCCGGTTCGTCGAGCCACGCCCACGCGTGCTCGGCGCCGAGCGTGATGCCGTACCGCTCCCGTCCCGGCATGCCCTCGCGCTCCCACAGGGCGGCCGCCTCGTGTGGGTCGAGGGTGCCCCTGGTCAGGGCCAGCAGGAACCGGAACCGGTCGCTCTCCCGGGCCCGGCGCGGCACCCCGGCGAGCGCCACCGGCTCCGGCTCCGGCCGGTCCGACCCACGCAGCGGCACGAAGTAGGCCGCGGTCTCCAGGAACCGTCCCTCGGCATGTCCGGCGTCCCGGACGGTCAGCGCGATCAGCCCGGTGGCCAGCGGGGCCAGGATCAGGGCTCCGGGGGCGCACTGGGCGAGCCAGTCGCGCGGGATCGACGTCAGCGTGCAGGTCGCGATGATCCGGTCGAAGGGGGCGCGTTCGGGGACCCCGCGCGCCCCGTCCCCGGTGACGACGGTCGGCCGGTACCCGGCGTCGTCGAGATGCCTGCGGGCGGACTCGGTGATCTCCGGATCCAGGTCGACGGTGGTGACGTTCCCCTCGCCCAGCCGGTACGACATCAGCGCCGCGTTGTACCCGGTGCCCGCGCCGATCTCCAGGACCCGGTCGCCGTCCTCGACCCGCAGCTCGGCCAGCATCAACGCCATCAGCGAGGGCTGGCTGCTGGACGAGAGCAGCACACCGTCGCGCAGCCGGGTGGCCAGCGGGGTGTCCTCGTACACGCCCCGCAGCCACCGTTCCCGGGTGCGCGGGTCGGGGCTCTCGCCCCAGCGCCGTTCGTATCCGCCCACGCCGCTGACGTAGTAGTACGGCACGAAGAGGTGGCGCGGGACCGCCGCGAACGCCTCCCGCCAGCGCGGATCGGCGGCGAAGGCCCCGCTCGCCTCGATCTGGCGCAGCAGTCCGGCCTGCGCCGAGGCGGCGAGGTCTGCCCGCTCCTGGTCGAGTGCGTCCGCGCTCATGCCTCCACTGTGCGACGCGCGGCCCCTGGAAGCGAGCCGCTGGGAGGGTCGGATGGGCGGTCCTAAGCCTCAAGTCCTCCGTCTCCCGGTCTGAGACCATGGGAGGCGTGAAAGAGATTCGGCGCGGCACGCTTCAGGAGCAGACCTTCTACGAGCAGGTCGGTGGGGAGGAGACCTTCCGCCGGCTGGTCCACCGTTTCTATCAGGGAGTCGCCGAGGACCCGTTGCTGCGGCCCATGTACCCGGAGGAGGACCTGGGCCCGGCCGAGGAGCGTTTCGCGTTGTTCCTCATGCAGTACTGGGGCGGTCCGACGACCTACAGCGAGAACCGCGGCCACCCCCGGCTGCGCATGCGGCACGCCCCCTTCGTCGTGGACCGGGCCGCGCACGACGCCTGGCTGAAGCACATGCGGATCGCGGTGGACGAGCTCGGTCTGTCCGAGGAGCACGAGCACACCCTGTGGAACTACCTGACGTACGCCGCGGCGTCGATGGTGAACACCCCGGAGTAGACCTCGACGAGGCCTGGCACGGGACGCGTCGGAGACTGCGGGGGCTGCGGGAGCTGCGGGCGACCCGCCCCGCGTCGGAGCCTGCGGGGCGAGCTGTCGAGAGACCCGTCCGGCGACTGCCGAGAGACCACGTGTGCCGGGGCCCTCTCGGGGTCCAATCCGGCGGACCTGCCGAGAGGCGCGTCGAGGGGTAGGCCGCTTCCGGACGCGACGAGCGTCAGCGCACGCTGACGTCGAGCATCCCCAGCTGCCCCGCCCGCCGCACGGCGATCGATCCGTACGGTGTGCGCAGCCGCAGCCACGCACCGAGCGAGAGCAGCTTCAGCTCCCCCGACCCCGTCGAGGGCCGTAGGAATCCGAGCGACTGGGCCGCGTGCACGGCGCGCACGGGAAGGCCGGTGTCCCCGACCGACCGGGACCAGATCTCCCGCCCGATCCGGTCGAGCTCGGCCCGTGTCCGCAGCTCGGACGTCAACTCCTCGCTGCGGGAACGGAATTCACCGACAGCCGCACCGACCATCGCGCGCAGCGCGTCCGCGGCGGGCAGCCCCGCCTCCGCCCGCCACCCTCCGCGCGGCGGCAGGACACCGGCCCACGGCGGCCCGGTGACGGCCGCGGGAACGGCGGCCGTCGCGGCGGCCTCGTCGACGGACTCCAGCAGCTCACCCGCCGACACGGTCACGTCCAGCGTGACGTCGAGGCCGTTCTCGTACGGCTTGCCCAGCCGGACCGCGCGGATCGCCAGCACCTCGAAGGAGGGCGGCCGGCCGAAGACGGCGAGCGCGGTGCCGGCCGCCTGGAGCCGTACCGCCGCTCCACGGTCGTAGTGGAGCAGCCGGGAGAGGAAGGCCGCGACATCCGCCGCCTCCCCCTCGTCGGCGAGGTGGAGCACCGTCATGCGGCGACGGCCTCCTTGTCGGCATCCTTCTCGTCGTCCCGGTATCCCTCGAGGAACTCGCGTTCCTCAGCGGTGATCCGGCGCGGCCGCTGCGCCTCGAAGTCGAACGGCACGATGACGGTGGAAGCGCGGACGTACACGACGTCCCCGTCCTTCACCTCGTAGCAGATGGTGAAGGACGCGGCCCTTATCTGGGTGACCCACAGCTCGATGTCGACCGGCGAGTGCCGGTGGACGAGCTGCCGCTTGTAGTCGATCTCGTGGCGCGCCACCACGGACCCCTGCTTGAAGTCCTTTTCCGGGCGGAACAGGAAGTCGATACGGGCTTCCTCCAGATAGCGGAGGAAGACCACGTTGTTGACGTGGCCGTACGCGTCCATGTCCGCCCAGCGCAGTGGGCAGCGGTAGATGTGCCGCAAGATCGATCAGCCCCGGGTCAGCTTCTTGTAGGTGGCGCGGTGCGGACGCGCGGCGTCCGCACCCAGCCGCTCGACCTTGTTCTTCTCGTACGACTCGAAGTTGCCCTCGAACCAGAACCACTTGGAGTCACCCTCGTAGGCGAGGATGTGCGTGGCGACCCGGTCGAGGAACCACCGGTCGTGGGAGACGACCACGGCCGCACCCGGGAACTCCAGCAGCGCGTTCTCCAGGGAGGACAGCGTCTCGACGTCGAGGTCGTTGGTCGGCTCGTCGAGGAGGAGCAGGTTGCCGCCCTGCTTGAGGGTGAGCGCGAGGTTCAGACGGTTGCGCTCACCACCGGAGAGCACACCGGCCGGCTTCTGCTGGTCGGGCCCCTTGAACCCGAACGCGGAGACGTACGCCCGCGACGGCATCTCCACCTGCCCGACGTTGATGTAGTCGAGCTCGTCGGAGACCACGGCCCACAGCGACTTCTTCGGGTCGATGTTCTCGCGGCTCTGGTCGACGTACGAGATCTTGACGGTCTCGCCGACCTTGATGGACCCGGAGTCCGGCTCTTCGAGCCCCTGGATCATCTTGAAGAGGGTGGTCTTGCCGGCGCCGTTCGGGCCGATGATGCCGACGATGCCGTTACGCGGGAGCGTGAAGCTGAGATCGTCGATGAGCACCTTCTCGCCGAAGGCCTTGGAGAGGTTGCTGACCTCGACGACGATGGAACCCAGGCGCGGGCCCGGCGGGATCTGGATCTCCTCGAAGTCCAGCTTCCGCATCTTGTCGGCCTCGGCGGCCATCTCCTCGTACCGGGCGAGACGCGCCTTGGACTTGGCCTGACGCCCCTTGGCGTTGGACCGCACCCACTCGAGCTCTTCCTTCAGACGCTTCGCACGCTTGGCGTCCTTCGCCCCCTCCACCTTGAGACGGCTCGCCTTGGTGTCGAGGTAGGTGGAGTAGTTGCCCTCGTAGGGGTGGGCGCGGCCTCGGTCGAGCTCGAGGATCCACTCGGCGACGTTGTCGAGGAAGTACCGGTCGTGGGTGACGGCGACGACGGTGCCGGGGTACTTCGCGAGGTGCTGCTCCAGCCACTGCACGGACTCGGCGTCCAGGTGGTTGGTGGGCTCGTCCAGCAGCAGCAGGTCGGGGGCCTCGAGCAGCAGCTTGCACAGCGCGACGCGGCGGCGCTCACCACCGGAGAGGTTGGTGACGGGCCAGTCGCCGGGCGGGCAGCCCAGGGCGTCCATGGCCTGCTCCAGCTGGGTGTCCAGGTCCCACGCGTTGGCGTGGTCCAGGTCCTCCTGGAGCTTGCCCATCTCGTCCAGCAGCGCGTCGGAGTAGTCGGTCGCCATCAGCTCGGCGACCTCGTTGAAACGCCTGAGCTTGCCCATGATCTCGGCTGCCCCGTCCTGCACGTTCTGCAGAACGGTCTTGGACTCGTCGAGCGGCGGCTCCTGGAGGAGCATCCCGACGCTGTACCCGGGCGACAGGAACGCGTCACCGTTGGAGGGCTGCTCGAGCCCCGCCATGATCTTCAGAACGGTGGACTTACCGGCACCGTTCGGCCCGACCACACCGATCTTCGCGCCGGGCAGGAAGCTCAGCGTTACGTCGTCAAGGATGACCTTGTCGCCGTGTGCCTTGCGTGTCTTGCGCATGGTGTAGATGTACTCAGCCAAGAGAAACCGTCCGGCAGCTTGAAATCTGGCAGTGGGCAGATACACCCCATCTTGCCTGAGGTCCACCCCTGGGTGTTAACCCGTTCGGTCGGGGCGCTGTGAGCTGGGGGTTCGTCCTTGGGACGGGGCGCGCGTCCGTCACTCCCGGTCACCGCCGAGTGACGGGACGGCCGGGGTGCGGCCCGATATCGCTCGGTACCGGCTTCACACCGGACGCTGAGGTGGCACGCAGCCTGAGGGCAGTGGCGGCAGCGGCAGCGGCAGGGTGCCCAGCGGTCGGCCGGGCACCCCGTGGATCGTCTACGGCTGTCAGCCGCCGACGTACCAGCTGAATCCGCCGTTGCTGGCGGCGACGGCCAGCAGTACGAGCCAGAGCACCACGTCCACGACGCCGAGGATGATGCCGGCCTTCGCCATTCCGGCGCCGTTCCTGACTGCCGCCTGGCGTCGCGCGACGGCACCGAAGATGATGGCCAGGGGTCCCAGGACGATGTTCAGGATGAACAGTCCGACGATGCCGCAGCAGAGACTCGCGATCGCCAGGCCGTTGGTGCGCGATCCGGAGGACACGGTAGAAGAGTTGCCATAACTCGTCATCAGATACTCCCGGTTGTCGGTTGCACGGACCGAGCGGGCCACGCGCTCCTTACTTTCGACTCATGTCTGCGCATGCCCCTTCGAGGCGCTCCCATGTCGACGAGCCGTCAGATACCGGTCCGCCACCCCGTCGGGCGACTCATCGACCTCATCGGCACCGACTTCACCGACAGGCACCGACGTCACCGGCCACGGCCGACGGATGGTCCGCGCCCGTCGGCACCGGCGCGCACTTCGGCCGCCGTCGGGTCAGTGCCGGGTCTCGTTCTCCTTGCGTCCCACGAGCAGCAGGGCCGCTCCACCGATGACCACCAGGCCGATGGCGGTGCCTGCGATGAGGGGGGTGGCGCTGGTGCCGCCCGTCGCGGCGAGGTTGGTGTCGTCGGTGCTGGAGGTGCCACCCACGGTGGCCGGGCTGGGCTCGCTGAGCGTCTGGGTGGTCAGGTCGGCGGTCTCGTCGGTCTGGGTCTCGCAGTCCAGGACGCCCGTGAAGCGGCTTTCGACGCCTTGCGGGCCGTTGATCGTGAAGTCGTAGGCCTGGTCTTCCTGGAGCGGGATCGTCACCGTCCGGGACGCGCCGGCCGGCATGGTGTACGCGGTCCCCATCAGCTCGAAGGTGAAGACCTGGTCGCCCTGGTTGGCGGCGGTGATGTCCACTCCGCTCTTCGCGCAGTTCTTCGCCGCGGACAGGGCCGGTACGGCGCCCTGCTTCGCCCAGGTCGCGCTCGCCGTCGCCGACACCGTCGACTCGCTGGAGCCGGCCAGGATCTGGGTCTGGCTGCGGCTCTCCGAGGTGAAGGCGCGGCCGACGGGCACCGTGGTCGAGGCCTGGACGGTCAGTTCGGCCGAGCCGTCGGCCGCGGCGGCGGGCACGTCGAAGAACAGCCGGCTGCCGTCCGTCACGGACGTGA
Organism: Streptomyces sp. NPDC088157; assembly: GCF_044741545.1. Lineage (NCBI taxonomy): Bacteria > Bacillati > Actinomycetota > Actinomycetes > Kitasatosporales > Streptomycetaceae > Streptomyces > Streptomyces sp. NPDC088157. The sequence goes on along the minus strand of NZ_JBIUSU010000001.1, from coordinate 376,433 downwards.
CCACCTTGCCGTCCTTGCCGACGATCCGTACGCCGCTGGTGGCGGCGTCCAGCGGGGGCGTCACGGTCACGCCGCTCGCGTTGGTGTGCACGGTCACCGGGCCGAGCAGTGTGCCGGGGTGACCGGACACGGCGGGCGCTTCGAGGGTGAGTGAAGCCTTGGGCTCCGCCATGGTGCGGGCTGCCTTGTGGAGGTAGTCCGCGAGACGCTCGGCCTGCGGGTCGACGGCGTCGACGTCGGCGCCGTCCGAATAGCGCCAGATGGCCACCTGGGTGCCGGCGGCCGCGTCCTGTTCGGTGAGACCGCCGGCGATGCCGGCCTTCTCCGCGAGCGAGGCGAGGTCGTTGACCTGGGGGTAGGAGTTCTGAAGGATCCAACGGATCCGGCCCGCGTTCTGGTTGGCGCCCAGTGAGGTGCCGCTCCAGGGCGTCTCCCGGTACTTGGCGTCCTTCTGCGTGGGGTTGTAGAGGTCGACGCAGTAGGTCTGCAAGGTGCCGCCGCCGTCGACGGACATCTCGAACAGGCCGGCCGACACCTCCTGGTCTCCGCTGTCGGCGTGGATCACGACGGCGCCATAGGTCTTGAGGCCGCCTATCGTCGCGGTGGCCCCGCCCTGACTCTGTGTCACCTCAGCGGCGGCGGCCGTGCCCGTACCGGCGAGCACACCGACGGCGACGAAGCCGGACACCAACGTCGCCGCGGCAAGGCGGACCACCCCTCGCCCGCGCGCGAACGGCGCGGAGAACGAAGAAATCACACAATTCCCCTTCGAGCGAGACCCGTTGATGTGGGGGGTACGGGTCCCACCAGCAGAATCAGAAGCCCCGTGAGCCACGTCCGGCATCCTAGAGACGTCGCGCACCACGCTTACCGGTCATCTCATCGGAACGCCGATCCGAATCGGAATCGTTATCCCCAAGATCGTCCAAGGGTCCGGCTTATCGACAAGTCCACTTAGCCGTTCGAAGCGCATGCGTCGATAAGCCACAGTTCGGTACGGCGCCGGTGGACGCGGGCACTGACAGCCCGTCACCATTCCGTCGCAGGGCAGCGCAAGTCGCCGTCGGCATCCCGCGCCGCCCGCGGTGCACGACACGGCACCGCACCGCACCACACGACACGGCACCGCACCACACCGCACCACACCGCACCACACCGCACCACACGGCACCACACCGCACCGCACGGCACGGCACGGCACGGCATCGGACCCGCCGCCCGCCCTTCAGCTCACGTCACCGCCGCCGGCTCACGGCGTCGTGGGGTGTGGGGTTCCGGCTCGGTGGCATCCGCGGCAGGTGTCTCCCAGTTGGGCTCGGGCCGCGCCGGTGCGCCGGCGCCCGTCCCCTCGGGGCGGCCCGACCTCCGGAAGGCGGAGGTGCCCCGTGCGATGTCATGTCCGATCGCCACGGCGTCGATGTCCGCCGAGGTCCGGTTCTGCTGTCCCTCGCGCGGCTCCGTGCGCACCTTCAGCCTGCCCTGCACCATCACCGGGTCACCGACGTTCAGCGAGGCCATCGCGTTGGTGGCCAGTTGCCGGTTGGCCCACACCGTGAAGAAGTTGGTGTGCCCGTCGGTCCAGGTGGCCTTCTCGCGGTCCCAGTAGCGCGCGGTCACCGCCAGCCGGAACCTCGCCGAGGCGCCCGTCGCCAGGTCCCGGTAGACCGGCTGCGTCGCCACGTTGCCGACCGCGCAGATCATCGTCTCGTTCATCGCGAACCCCTCCTCGCCGGACGGCCGTACCGCCCGGATACACGTACGGGCCCGTCCCGTACGGCTGCGTCCGCCGTGACCGCCGCGGTCCCGTGCACCGCGTACCGTCACCGCCCTCGCGGCGACCGCGTCCGTCACGATCGCCGCGAAGCCAGACTGCCTCCGTCGGAACAGGCCCGCCGAGCGCTGTGGACCACCACCCGCCTGTGGAAAACCCCACCACCCGGACGAGTGATCCACATGCCCCTGCCTGTGGATCACTCCCCTGCCACGCGGTTCACCTCGCGGCGGCCCCCACCCCCATGACCCGCCCGTACTGCTCCCGGACCTCCCGGTACCGCAGCAGCTCCGCGGCGACGGGATCCAGTACGCGGGCCCTGCCGCACCCGGCCGCCGCCTCCCGCAGTCGGCGCTCCGCATCGTGGCCGTACCGCCGGGCCGGTCCCCGAGCCGCCAGTCGGCAGCTCCACTCGACGAGCGGGCCGCCGATGATGCCCGTCACCATCAGCAGCACCGGAACCCCGAGGTTCGGCGCCATGACGCCGATGATCTGTCCGACCAGCCACAGTCCGCCGACGACCTGGAGGAGGGTCATGCACGCCTGTGCCAGCACGGCCACCGGCCACCAGCCGGGCCGCGGCGGTCGTCCCGGCGGCAGACCGGCCCGCGCCGCCAACTCGTCCAGCGCCTCGGGCAGTCCCTGGGCACCGCGTACGGCCGCCTCCCGCACGGCCTGCGCCCACGGCGTGGGCAGTCCCGCCGAGGCCCGCTCGGACACCGTGCGCACCGCCTGTTCGACGCGTTGCCGTGCCGTCGCCTCCTCGTCGGCCTGGGCGCGGACCGGCAGTCGTCCGGTGGGAGGGTCACGCCGGTCCTGGTGCCACCGCCACAGCCGCAGCCATGGCGTCCCGCACGCCCGGCCCGCGTTGCGCAGCCAGGCGCGTTCGGCGGCCTCTCCCGCCGCGGTGGCGCCCACGGCGTCCGCCAGGCGGTCGGCGAACTCGTCGCGCGCCTCCTCGCTGAGCCCGGTGCGCCGCCCGGTGGCGTAGACGGGCCGCAACCGCCACGCCGCGGCGTCCACATCGGCCGAGATCCGCCGTGCCGCGGCGCCCCGCTCGGCGACGAACTGGCCGAGCAGTTCGCGCAGTTCTCCGATGCCGTCACCGGTGAGCGCGGACAGGGCGAGCACGATCGCGCCCGGTTCGCCGTACTCGCCGAGGGCGACACCGTCCTCGTCGAGCAGGCGTCGCAGGTCGTCGAGGACCAGCTCGGCGGCCTCGCCGGGCAGCCGGTCGACCTGGTTGAGGACGATGAACATGATCTCCGCGTGGCCCGCCATGGGCCGCAGATAGCGCTCGTGGAGGACGGCGTCGGCGTACTTCTCGGGATCGACGACCCAGATGACGGCGTCGACGAGCGCCAGGACGCGGTCGACCTGCTCACGGTGCTGCACGGCCGCCGAGTCGTGGTCGGGCAGGTCGATCAGGACGAGCCCGCGCAACTGCGCCTCCGCGTCCTGACTCTGCACCGGCCGCTTGCGCAGCCGCCCCGGGATGCCGATCCGGTCGATGAGGGTCGAAGCGCCGTCGCTCCAACTGCACACGATGGGCGCGGAGGTGGTCGGGCGGCGTACGCCCGTCTCCGAGATGGTCACTCCGGCCAGGGCGTTGAACAGCTGCGACTTGCCGCTTCCGGTGGCGCCCGCGATGGCGACGACGGTGTGCTGACCGGAGAGTCGCCGCCGGGCCGCCGCCTCGTCGAGCACCCGGCCGGCCTCGGCGAGCGTCCGGCTGTCGAGCCGGGTGCGGGAGAGCCCCACGAGTTCACGCAGCGCGTCGAGCCGGGACCGCAGGGGAACGTCGTACGAGAGCGGTGTCGAGGGCAGGGCACCACCGCCACCGCCGCCACCGCCGCCACCGCCGCCCTTACCGCCACCGATCCGGGTCTCCATGACAGCGGCCTGCTCGGCGGCGGCGGCTTCGTTCACCCGGCGGGCGATGAGACCGTCGTCCCAGGCCCCGACGGACTCCGTCCGGGGTTCCGTCCCGGCTTCCGCACGCGGTTCCGTACGGGAGGCCGCGGGTGGGCGCGGGCCCGCGCCGGACTCCCCACGAGGGGAGGCGACCCCTTCCGCGTCGGGTACGCGCGCGTGGACTGCGGCCTCCCGCGCTTCGGATTCCCGCGCGGGCCGCTCGGCCGCACGGCCGTCCTTCGAGTCCGCACGGTCCAACGCCTGCTCCCCGCCTTCCGGGTTCTCCGCCCTCCCCGGGCGGCTGTCCTTCCCCTGCTCCGCGTCCCGGTTGCCGTCGTGATCGCCGCCCGCGCGACCGCCGTCCCTGTGGTTGTCGGCCCTGTGGTTGTCGGCCCTGTGCTGGTTGGCCCTGTGGTCGTTGTCGGTGTGGTCGTCGGCTGTGTGGTCGTTGTCCGTGTGGTCCTGGTCAGTGACGGCGGTCACCGGTCACCTCTCCTTCTGAAGTACGGACAGCGCGGCGATGAGTTCGGACTGGGGTTCGGGGTGGACTTCGAGTCCGTCGAGGGGCGCGAGGCGGCGCTCGCGTTCGGTGTGCATCACGCGGTCGAGGTACTCGGTGAGCAGCCGTCCGGAACGGTCGCGCAGCCGCAGCGCCCCGTGCGCGCCGATCCGTTCGGCGAGCCCCTCACCGGCCGAACGTGCTCTGCGGCCGCCCAGCAGGGCGGTGGCGACGAGCGCTGCGACCGACTCGGGATCCGGCGCGGCACCGCGGTCGAGGCCGCGCACCTCGTCCTCGGCGTACTCCTCGAGCTCGCGCCGCCACCGTCGTACGGCCAGGCCGATCCGGTGCTCGGCGTCCTCCGGCGGGGTGTCGCGGTCCGTCAGCTCCGGGGCGTCCGCCGCCGGTTCGCGCCGCCAGGCCTCGTCGACGCGCTCGTCCGCGGCCGTGACGGCGCACAGCAGGAGCGCGCCGAGGCTCTCCGCCAGGGCGTCGAGGAGTTCACCGGCGGTGCAGTCCAGCGGGAAGGCGCGCCAGCGCTTGAGCGCGTCGCCGGCGAGCACCGCACCGCTCTGCAAACGGCCCCGCACGCGCGTGTACTCGGTGTCGTACGCCCCCTCGACGGCCGAGGTGAGCCGCAGCGCCGCCGCGTACTGCGAGGCGGCGGCGCCTGCCAGTGCGGGCATCCGGGCCTTGAGGGAGTCGAGGACGCCCTGGGCCGTCCGCGCCAGCGCGTAGCGGCGGGAATGGGCATCCTGGACGTGGTGGACGAGCCAGGTCCGCAGCGGCGCCACGGCGGTGGCCGGAAGAAGCCCACCGCCCCAGGCGGACTCGGGCAGTTCGGGCACCGTGAAGCGTGGTACGTCGCCCAGCCCGGCCTTGGTGAGCAGCGCGCCGTACTGCCGGGACACCTCGCCGACGACCTGGTGGGGCACCCGGTCGAGGACGGTCACGAGCATGGCGTCGTACTCCTTGGCAGTGCGGAGCAGGTGCCAGGGCACGGCGTCGGCGTAACGGGCGGCGGTCGTGACCATCACCCAGATGTCGGCGGCGCAGATCAGTTCGGCGGCGAGTACGCGGTTGTCGGCCACCAGGGAGTCGATGTCGGGCGCGTCGAGCAGGGCGAGGCCGGGTGGGAGCGTGTCCGCGGTCTCGATCCGCAGCACGCGTCTGCCGTCCTCGCCGGGCAGCAACAGGTCGTCCGTGGACTCCTGATGGGGCGCCCACACGCGGGTGAGCCCCGGCAGCACCCGCATGCCGCTGAACCAGTGCTGGTCCGCCGGATGGCATACGAGCACCGGAGTGCGTGTAGTCGGCCGCAACACGCCCGCCTCGCTGACGCGCCGGCCCACCAGAGAGTTGACGAGGGTCGACTTGCCCGCGCCGGTGGAGCCGCCCACGACGACCAGCAGCGGTGCTTCGGGCTGCCTGAGCCGGGGCACCAGATAGTCGTCGAGCTGGGCGAGCAGTTCGTCGCGGTTGGCACGCGCGCGTGGGGCCCCCGCCAGGGGAAGCGGGAAGCGTGCAGCGGCGACACGGTCGCGCAGGGCGGAAAGTGCGTCGAGCAGCTGAGGCCGTACGTCCAAGGTCACCACATGCGAAGAATGCCCAATTTTAGGGGATTTATGAAGCATATAGGCATGTCTGCGCGCCGATAGGACACAACGGACGGAAGGTGCGACTGGGACAGAGGCACAGCGCAGGCATAACGAGTGCACAACACCCGTGGCCCGAGACGCCAAAAGCGATGCACGATTCGCACCTGCCTGCGATTATCAGGACCGCTTCACCGAACCTCCACATTGAGCCACGGAGGTGAAGCAACCAGGACAAGGAATCGGGAGCCCTATCCTTGTCCCCGGCAGCGTGACGGATCGGCCCACACCCGGGCAGCACGTACGAGGCCACCACACCCGGCCCCCGTAGCTCAGTGGATAGAGCAGGCGCCTTCTAAGCGCTTGGCCGCAGGTTCGAGTCCTGCCGGGGGCGCAAGTCTCCGCCCTCCCTTCGGGAGGGCATTTTTGCTGCTCAGAGCACGTTTCACTCGCCACGACGGCAGCCCCGGACACTTCCCCGACGATCAAGGGGAGGCTCCGGGGCTGGCCGGCTGTCACCAGGTTTTCGCGGGTGGCCCTGTCGAATACGTGTCGAAATCCTCGGCGCGAAGCCCCAGCCGGCGTCGGGCAGCTCAGGGAGATCCCCCGCGGCCTCCAGGCGCTTTTTCAAGTCAGGCAGCTGCCCTTCGACACACCGTGCGTAGGTGGCCAGCAGCACCGGCACGCTGTTCCCGGCCCATTCGGCCACCTGTGCGGGTGGGATCCCGTCGTTGAGCCACCCTTGGGGAGTGGATTGGTCCGCAGGACGCGCCGCCGCATCGCGTGCGCCGCCTGCCTGACGTCGAGGGGGGAAGGCGTCGACGGCTGTCACCAGGACCAGCAACGCCGTGGACAAGCGGTCCTTGATGAATGCGGACCAGGCCGCGGCACTCCTCGACTGGATCCGGCGCCGGCCGCGTGGAGGGAAGCGGCTGCACGCGTTCTTCGCCCACGCTGTACTACTGCGCTCTGCGGCCGGAGAAAGCCGTAGCCATGCGAGTGCAGGACGTGACGCTTCCCGCCCGTCCTGCCTCCGCACGTCTTCGAGTCGTCGACGGGAGGCGGGCGTACGACAACAGGCACACGCCCCTCACGAATCCGGCCAACGGGCATCCACATACTCGACGGCGAACGCGTACCAGCTCATCGAAGCCGACTCGGAGCGGGGGACACCGGCGGCCCGGTGGCAATGACGAAGGCCTCGCCCTTGCCCGTGGCCCGAATGACACCTCTTCCTGAGCAGTGGGTCCTTTTGGCCCACGATCTCCGTCACGACTCCGCAGACCGCTGCGTCCGGGCTTCAATTCAGGAGTTGCTGCACCGTTTTCTGCGTTCGTCCACTCGGTGAGTGGTCGAGGCCGTACGCGGCGGTCAGTTGTTGCGGTTCGGCGGGTTCGGGCGTGCTGTTGACCTTGTCTGCCGGACTGACCTTGGCTACGAGGTATGGCCCATTCCAAGACTTGTCCGGCTCTTCAAGAACCCACCAGAGGGTGGCGTATCTGGCATTGCGAGTATGCTCAATGAACGCGCTGCTGTGGACAATGCGCGACTGGTACCTCAATATTTCGACACCTCGGTTTGCGATCCATTTCGGAGCCGATTTCCCTTCAGGACGCCCCTTGTCCGCATGCCATGAATTTCGTCCTGAATGCGCGTACTCTTCACTGGTCAGTACGACTCTGTCGGCCCGCAGGTAAACCAAGTCAGCCGTAGCATTTACGACTTCATAGGATGCACTTTCAGGGAATTGCACAAGGCTGTCCGTTGCAACTTCCGTGCCGGGGTCGAGCTTGCGGCCCACACGCATGAACCGTCCCTGGGCGAGCAGGTCGTACTTCTTCTTCCGCTCGTCCGCGTACCGGAGCAGAACGGCTTGGTTTTCACTGATGTCCTGCAACCAGTCCTGCGTGGTGCGAGGGACGTCGGTGGCGATGGGGCCTCTGGCCGACACCTGGAAGAGAGAGCCAAGGACGTAGACGGTCACGGATCCGGTGTTCTTCGACCGCAGGTGGACCGGCAGCGTCACCCTTCCGTTCGTGATGTCGGCCTTCCCCAGCTCGACTGTGGTGGAGACGGATGCTGGAGTGCTGTACGGCTGGTAGATCTGCGCGTACCCGAAATTGACGGCTGCGACCAAAGTGGTGACGAGCGCTCCGACGGCCAGCGATCTGGGCCTGGGAAGCTGGATTTTCTGACGCTGCGCGTAGAGAAAGGTGAGGGACAAGAGGGACGCCATGCCCAGAAACAGCCAGACCCACAGGCAGCGCGTGTAACTCCAGCTCTCCGCCTGCAGAGCAAGCAACATGAAATTGACAAGCATGGATATGACCATGGCAACTACCACCGCGGTTCCCGCGTACCGCGCAAGTCTGGTGCCGGTGGCAAGATGGTGACAGTACGCGGCGAGCGCCGCCAACTCGATCAAAGCCACCAACAGCAGGAGAGCTCCGTTAAGGCGGCCGGCATAGGTGAGGGCGCCATTGACGTCCTCGGAACCGAGCCAAATGAATTCAGCGGCGGTGAAGAACAGGGTCGCTATGAGAACCGCGGTCAGTACCCTTCTCAGCGTCATGTCTTCCATGAGAGCGCCTGTCGGGTGGCGCCCGCTCCTTGTGCTCGCCCATCTGCATGAAGCTGAGACGCTGCGCGAAAGGATGCCCGACGCAACGCTGCGGATCTCTTTGGCAGCCATCAGAAAGCCCAAGCTTCCCAAGCTCAGGGCCCAGTGGCGTCCTCGCTGATGCGCAGGTCGTCTCTCATGCGTGCCCGCAGTACAGCAAGGGCGTCGTCATGGCTTCGGCACCCTTCCAGGCATACGGACTCGGTAGCCGAGACTCCCTCCATGACGCGATCACGAAGGTCGCGCAGACGACGGAAGGCATCCTCCGAAGCCCTACGACACGATCGGACGCGCTGATGGTCATCTGGTACCTCGGTCCAGGCATGGGGCTTTGGGAGAGCCGGACCGACGCAAAGGTGCCGGCACCGGCGGAGGATCCCGATCAACCGGGTGCCGCGCCTACCTTCGGCGTCGGACGTACCAACCCGCCACCAGGTTTCGCAGGGCGGCATTCGGCCACCTGGGCGCCAGGAACCACGCCTGCCGCGGTGTGTGCGGGGGGAGTCCACGCCGGGTGGGATGGGTGCCGGGAGGGCGGTGGGCAGGCGCCGTTACGGCCGACCCGGCGTCGGCGGCTCTACCCAGGCGTGTCGGACGGCGGGACCGCCGAGCTGCATCCGGTGCGGACTCCGGCCGTGTCCATGAGGTGGCGCAGGCGTCGGTGCAGCGTGCGCGGTGACAGGCCGAGCTCTGCCGCGGCCGTCTGGTCCGTCAGGCAGGCCAGCAGGAGCGCGAGGATTCTTCGGTCGAGGTCGGTCGGGCGTTCCGCACCGAGCTCCACGGTGGTTTCGGCTTCTCCTCCGATGCCCGGCAGTTCGAGGGGATGGGCGGTGCGCCATACCGTCTCGAACAGCGCGTCCAACGCGTCCAGCAGGCCGCTGCGGTGCAGCAGTACGGCGGCGGGATCTCCGGCCGGTGTGACCGTGAGCGGGACAAGGCCGAGGTCGGCGTCGGCCGGCACGAGTTCCATCGGCAGCTGGTCGGCGACACGCAGCTGCACGCCGTTGCGCAGCGAATCGATCGCGTCGGTGATGATGCCCGGCTCTGCCAGCACGGCCCGGTCCCCGGCGCGTACGGCCCCGCCCGGTCACCCGGCTGCCCCGAAGGCCCGCGGCCCATCCCCCTCCAACCCGGCCGAGAACGGCCGGACTTCCCTCGCGCGCAACTGACGGACGCCCCCCGTCACCGTTCGTACGCGGCCAGCACGGCCGAGCCGTCGTGCTCGATGACCCGCACCAGGCTCGCCTCCCCCTCCCGCACCCCGGTCGTTCCTCCCTCTCCTGTGCCGGACCCGGCGCCCGTCGGCGCCACCGCCACCGCCGCGGGATGGACCCCGTCGACGACCAGGTCCGCCAGGACCATGCGGCGTGGCGTGAGTCGGCCGGGCCAGGTGAGTACGGTCGGCGGCCGATCGGGCTCGGACAGCTCCAGCCCGCGCGGCGGCACCCCCAGCCCCACGCCGAGCGCTTTCAGGACAGCCTCCTTGCGCGTCCAGGTGCGCAGGAAGGCGGGCCGACGCTCGTCTGCCGGGCGGGCGTACAACGCGGCGAGTTCGGCGTCGGACAGGGCGACTCGGGCCGCGGAGTCGACGTCCATGTCACCGTGGGACTCCTCCACGTCCAGGCCCACATCCCCGCCCCGGCAGACGGCGACGCCGACGAGCGCACCGCTGTGGGTGACGGAGAAGTCGCAGGCCGGAGGCCCGCCCGAGCGACTGCCCGAAGCGAGGCCCGGATGAGAGCCCGAGCGGCTGGCCGAAGACAGGTCCGGATGAGCACCCGAAGACAGGTCCGGATGGGAGTCCGCGCGGCTGGCCGAGGACAGGCCCGGACGAGCACCCGAAGACAGGCCCGGATGAGCACCCGAGCGGCTGGCCGAAGACAGGTCCGGATGAGCACCCGGAGGGAAGTCCGAAGGGAAGTCCGAAGGGAAGTCCGGATGGGAGTCCGGGCGGCCGTCGGTGGAGGGGGCCCGCCGAGGGCCGGAGGGGCTGTTCGGGGGTGTCTCCAGGTGGACCTTGCCGTGTGGTCCGCCGCAGCGCGGACACACGCGTCGTAGGGGGACGTCCGCCGGGGGCAGGCCGAGCAGTTCGCCCAGGACCAGGCGGCTGAGGGCGCAGCCGACCAGGAACCGCCCTCTTCCCGCGGGGTCGACGGTCGACTCGTACCGGGCGCGCTCCACGGGGTCGAGGAGCCCCAAAAGGCCCGCGCGGGCGTCACCCGGGCGAGCCCACCACACCTGTACCGGGTGTCCTGTCACAGCGCCTCGTCCTGGTTCGATGATCAGCCCGCGCCTACACTCCTGCTCACACCACACCACACGAGGAAGCAGCCGCATGCGACTGCACACACAGGAGTGGGGAACGGGCGAGCGCGTCGCCGTCCTCGTCCACGGCATCATGTCCGACCACCGCACCTGGCACGAGCTGGCACCGGTCCTGACCGGGCGGGGCTACCGCGTCCTCGCCGTGGATCTGCGCGGGCACGGCGCCAGCGCTCGCGGGCCGTACGAGCCCCGGCTCTTCGCCGAGGATCTCCTCCAGACGCTGCCGCACGCCCCGGAGGTGGCGCTGGGCCATTCGCTGGGCGCGCTGGCCCTGGCCCTCGCGGTGGGGGAACTGCGACCGGCCCGCGCCGTCTACTCGGAGCCGGCCTGGCAACTGGCCGGGGCCCACGGATCCCTGGACCCGGCCCTCTTCACCCTGTTCAAGCGTTCGTCCCGCGCACTGGCCGCCCTCTCCCGTCCGCGTCGGAACGGGGAAGGGGACGGCGGGCGCCTCGACGAGCGGACCGCCGCCGAGCAGCAGGCGCTCGACAACTGGGACGAGAACACGGCCCTCGCCCTCTCCTCCCACCGGCACATCGACCACACGCCGGAGAAGGCTGTGGTGCCCTCGCTCGTCCAGACCTCGGACCCGAGCATGCTCGTCAGCGCGGAGATGCGGGCGGAGCTGGTGCGACGCGGTTTCGAGGTGCGTACGGTGCCCGACGCACCGCACGCGATCCACCGGGACCGGTTCGACGCTTTCGTCGAGTCGCTGTCGGGGTGGTTGTGAAGCCCGCGGGATGGCAGGCCGGAAAAGCGGGTCAGTGCACCGCGCGGAGCATGCGCGTCACGTTGATCCGCGTCGGCGAGAGGCCGAGCTCCACGCTCTGCATCATTCGCTCACCGTTCAGTCGGCCATAGGCGAGCAGGTCGACGTTGGCCAGGCTGAATTCGGGCCACGTGTGAATGCTGAGATGCGACGCGGAAAGCAGGAGAATCGCGGTTACGGCACCATTGGGGAAAACGTGCGACGCCTCACCGAGTACCGTGGCGTTTCCCTTTTCGGCGGCCGTGCGCAGCACCTTGAGGAGGCGCTCCTCGTCGGTCAGGATGCTGTGGTCGCTCACCCAAACATCGACGGCATAAGAGCACAGATCGTCGACATTTATACCCTCGGTGGCGAGGTTGGCGGAGTTGGTCATGGGGAACCGGGGGTGACGAACCGCTGCCCCCGTCTCCTTTCACATAGATCTGCGCTGGTCCGCGCGGCCAAAGGGGAAGGTTGCGAGGCCGGCAGGCGGCGCTCGGTGGTGCCCAGCGTAGCATCCGGGGCGCTCTAGGGCTCGCGCGTGCACCGCGTCAAGGGGGGAGGGCGCGATCCGAGGGATTCGACCGAAAACGCACCACAGCCCTTCCGGAAGAACACCCGCCAAACCCTCGCCGAACAGTCTTCGGTCCCCCGACGGGGCACCTGTCGAAGCATGAGTCGAAGTGCCGGGAAAAGGACCCGGTGGAACGTCTTGCAGAATTCGGGGAAATTCCCGTCGCGCACTCGAATTCCGGGCCGTTTCCCCCCGCACCGAGCGGGGCCGGGCGCCTGCTCACCAGCCCGTATACTCGATGGTCCCGGAATCCATCAATCAGCTTGCCTGGAGCAGCATTGTGACGAACGCGCGTCGGCACCCTCGGAGCACCACCGCGGATTCCGTGCTCACGGACGTGGCGGAAGCCGTCCGGCTCCAGGAGGGCCCGCCCGGAGTTCGGTCCGTCCTCCGCGCCCTGCGCCGTCTGGCGCCCGCCTCCACGAAGGACCTCAGCCGCGCGACCGGCCTGCCCGTCCCGATCGTGGCCGCCCTGGGGAACGAACTGCGCCGCCGGGGGCTCGTGACCACACAGCGCCCGTCCCGGCTGACCGAGGCCGGTCTGGAGCTCGTCGCCGAGCTCGGCATGGACCTCTCCCTCGACGCCACCTGCGGTACCTGCGACGGGCGCGAGCTCGTGATCCCCGACGTCCTGGACGAGGCCGTACGCCGGTTGCGCGCCCTCATGGAGTCGGGTCCCGCAGCCGATATGGCGATCGATCAGTCGCACTGCACGGCCGAGACCAAGGTGCGCCGGGTGCTCGCGCTGCTCGCGGCGGGCGCGCTGCCGGGCGGTTCCCTGCTGCTGATCGGTGACGACGACCTGGTGTCCCTCGCCGTCGCCGTGGTGGGCGACGTGCTCGGCGGCCCGATCGTCGAACAGGTGACGGTCGTGGACATCTCCCCGGAGATCCTCGACTACATCCAGAAGGTGTCGGCCGGTCTCGGCACCCGCGTCGAGACCGTCCGGCACGATCTGCGCCTGCCGCTGCCCGCCGAGCTCCACCGGCAGCACGACGTGGCCATGACGGACCCGCCGTACACCCCCGAAGGCGCCCGCCTCTTCCTCTCCCGTGCCGTGGAGGGGCTGCGGCCCGGCCCCGCGCACAGCGTCTTCTTCTCCTTCGGCGGCAAGAGCCCGGACGAGATGCTGGAGGTGCAGCGGGAGATCATGGGGCTCGGCCTGATCACCAACGGTTACATCCGCAACTTCAACGAGTACGAAGGCAGCGGCATCCTCGGCGGTGTCGGCTTCTTCCAGCACCTGCTGACGACCACCTCGACGGCCCCCTCCCACGAGGGTGAGTTCAGCGGTCCCCTCTACACCGGCGACAAGCGGACCCGGCAGCGCGAGTACACGTGCGTGGCGTGCGAAGCCCGGCTCCGCGTCGGGCCGGGCGCCCGCTGGACCTCGGTCGCCGCCCTGCGCGAGGACGGCTGCCCGAGCTGCGGCAAGGGCCCCTTCCGCCCGGGCCGCCTGGTCGCGGCGGAGGATGCGACACCCCTGGCCGAGCAGCCGTCCGCCCCGGCGGAGCAGGCCCCGGCAGGCCGAGAGGCTCCGGTGCCCGCGGGGACGTCGGCCCCGGTCCGGCACAGCGCGGTCCCGGCCCAGGGCCCCGCCCCGGCCCCGGCCGCCGCCACGCCCGTCGGACGCACCCACGGCTGGCGTCCGCCGACCGACGACGACCGTGCCGCCCTCGCCGGACGGGCGCGGCCGTACGTCACCCGGGGGGCCGACGAGCGCGACCTCGCGGCCATCGGACGGTTCGAGGCCGAGATCGCCCGTGTCTCCTTCGGCGAGGACGCCATCGACGACCCCGCGCGGTGGGCGTCCCGCCTCGGCCGTGCCATGGAGAAGTCGAAGGAGGGCATGATCGTCGCCGACGGTCCGGGCGAGGAGCCCGTCGGCTGGTGCTGGGTGAGCATCAACCAGAACGCGATGACCGGCGACCGCTACGCCAACTTCCGCTCCCTTGCGGTGTCCCCGGTGGACAACCGCAGCGACGTCGCCGAACTGCTCCTCACCGCCGGCCTGGAGTTCTGCCTGGCCAACGGCATCACCGAGGTCGTCGGCCGGGTGCACGTGGGCAACGTCCCGATGCGCACGGTGTACCGCAAGTTCGGCTTCGACCCCACCAGCCTGTCGATGAAGCTGTTCCTCCCGGAGGGGGACAGCGCCCGATGAGCGTCACGGACGGCTTCGACCCCGGCGGCGTCAAGTGCGTCGTATGGGACCTCGACGGCACCCTGTGGGACGAGATCGCCGTCGAGTCGGCCACCGACGACCTGCCCGCGCCCCGCCCCGGGACGCTCGCCGCGATCGACGCCCTGGCGGCCCGCGGTGTGCTCAGCAGCATCGCGAGCCGTAGCGCGCCGTCGGTGCTCGACCGGCTGGACACCGTTCCCGAGGTGCGGGCGCGCTTCCTGGCCCCGCAGGTGTCCTGGCAGGACAAGAGCGAGTCGCTGCGCAGGATCGCCAAGGATCTCGGCATCGCGGTGGACGCCCTCCTCCTGGTCGACGACTCCCCCTACGAGCGCGCCGAGGTCGAGGCCCTGCTGCCGGGCGTGCGCACCCTCGCGCCCGAGGACGTACCCGCGCTGCTGGCCGCGTTCGAGGGACGGGAGATCACCCCCGAGTCCCGCGAACGCGTGCACCGTTACCGCACGGAGGAGACCCGCCGGGCCGAGGGTGAACGCTTCGAGGGCTCGCGCGAGGAGTTCCTGCGCTGGTGCGACATGCGCCTCACCGTCGGCGCGGCCACCGCGGACGAGATCCCGCGCGCGCTGGAACTCGCCGCCCGCACCCACCGGCTGAACTCCTCCGGGCTCACCCCCGACCGCCTGCGCGAACTGGTCTCCTCGGCCGGACACGAGCTGTACACCGCCCGCATGACGGACCGTTTCGGCGAGTACGGCATCATCGGCGCCGCCCTCGTCGACCGCACCGACCGCACCGACCGCACCGACGACTCGGCGCCCATCAGGTGGTCCGTCCCGCTGCTCGCGCTCTCCTGCCGGGTGGCAGGGCGGGGCGCGGCGGCGGCCTTCCTGTTCCGGCTGATGGAGCGGGCCCGCGAGGCCGGCGCCGAGGAGTTCCGGGTGACCCTGCGTCCGACGGACGCCAACCTGGAGATGCGCATCCTGCTCCGCCAGGCCGGCCTGCGCCGTACGGACGACACCACCACCAGCACCCCTCCCGCCACCGCCGCGGATTCGGCGGTCCTGGGCCGGACGCTTCGGGGCGACCTGCCCGGGCCACCCGCATGGCTGCACGTATCCGACCGAGAGGACGCCGAAGCGTGACGGACACCCGAGAGCGCGCCGTGGTGGAACGGGAGATCCGTTCGATGATCGCCGACGCCGCCCGCCTGGACGAGGCCGTGGTCGCGGGACTCCCCGCCGCCACCGACCTGTTCGGCCCGGAGATCGGCCTCACCTCGCTGGCCGGTGTGACCCTGCTGGGCACGATCGACAAGCGCTACGGCGTCGACGTGGCCACGCTGGACCTGAGCCTGGACAGCCTCCAGTCCATCGCCACCCTGACCGACTTCGTAGCGACACACCTCCAGTCGCACTAGCCACCCGACTGTACGTCCCTCCTGTTCAAAAAGGGTGATCCGTCCGAACGCACCGTGACCCGCTCACGGTGGCGGCGTTGAACCGGGAGTGCGGTGGCGACCCCTGCCGCCGCGCGAACCGATTCCCTAAGGAGAACGTGATGTCTCGCATCGCGAAGGTGGCCGCTGTTGCCCTCGGCACCAGCGCCGTGGTGGTCAGCGGAGCCGGCCTGGCCATGGCGGACGCGGGTGCGCAGGGCGCGGCCGTGGGTTCGCCGGGTGTCCTGTCGGGCAACGTCGTCCAGGTTCCCGTGCACATCCCGGTCAACGTCTGCGGCAACACCATCAGCATCATCGGCCTGCTGAACCCGGCCTTCGGCAACACCTGCGCCAACGTCAGCGACCACGACAAGGGTGGCGACAAGCACGACGACAAGCACGACGACAAGCACGGCGACGAGCACGACGGCGAGCACGGCGGCGGCTACGGCAGCTGAGCTGCATCCGTACGTCCCGTACGTACACCCCGGTCGTACCCCGCGTACGTACCACCAGGAGAGCCCCGGCACCTCGAGCGCCGGGGCTCTCCCCTTTCCGCGACCGGCCTACCGCGAACGGCTCACCGCGACCGGCCTACCGCGACGGGCTCACCGCGACGGGCTCACCGCGACCGGCTCACGCGTACCGGTAGGTCCGGGACGCGTCCTCCAACTGGTCCGGGGTGACGTTCCACGGGGGCAGCTTCTCCCGCCGGGCGACGACCCGGCGGTACTGGGGGTCGCGCGGACCCGGCGGTTCGGCGGGCAGGTAGCGGTGCTCGCGGTGACGGCTCTGCCAGCGCGTCCACAGCAGATCGACGAAGGCGTGGTGCAGCCAGAAGACGGGGTCGTTGACGGAGGCGCCGCCGAGCATGACCCCGCCGACCCACCGGTGCACCCGGTTGTGGTTGCGCCAGGCGGCGCTGCCCGAGCCGGTCCCCCATCCCTCCAGCTTGTTGCGGAAGCCCTGGGTGACCGTCGAGTCCCAGGGCGCGGAGTCGTAGACCGGGTCCTGGAGCGCCCACTCCAGGTCGCTCTTGGTCGGCAACCCGATCGGGGCGGCGGCGCGGCCGAGGTCCCGGGTGAGGAACTCCCCGTCGGTCACGTTCTCCTTGATGGTCCAGTCGCCGGTGGCGTAGGCGAACGGCCCGGTCGTCACCTGGTGGTCGGAGCGCCGTCCGTTGCCGCCGAGGAGGTCCGCGGTCCAGGGCGCGGCGGTCGTGGTGCGGTCACGCGTCCAGTCCCAGTAGGGCACCGTCACCGAGGAGTCGACCCGTTGCAGCGCCTGTTCGAGGTCCAGCAGGAACCGGCGGTGCCAGGGCAGGAACGAGGGCGCCATGTGGGCCGATCGCCGGCCGCCGTCGCCGTCGGAGGCGTAGTGGTCGATGTGCATGCGGACGAACTCGTCGTACTCGCCCTTGCGTTTGATCTCCAGGAGCGCCTTCACGAAGCGCCGTCGTTCGGCGCCGGTGAGTGTGCTGACGTCCTTACGGACGTAGGCCATGGTGTCCCCCCATGTGCGTGTGCTGGTGTGTGGGATCCGCCTCGCGCAGCCGCTCCCCCGGACCGAGTTCGTCCACGGCGGCCCGGACCGCCTCCAGGGGGGTGGCGTACGAGCGGTAGTGGTCGACCATGCTCAGCCAGGTGCCGTCGGCGCGGCGCATGAGGTGCAGGGGCCGACCGTCGACCGTGATGTTCCACCGGGCGTCCGCCGCGGCCGCCTCTCCCGTCGAGGCGAGGGCCCCGCTGATGCGCCGGCCCCGGTAGGTCTCGTCGAAGGAGTCCGTGGGGCCGCCGTCCGCCGGGCGCGGGGGCCGGGAGGCGGTGACGACGGGGACGATCGCGAGGGCCGCGGCGGCGCCGAGCAGCCCGCGCAGCAGGTCCCGTCGTCGTGTGCCGCCCTTCGGACCTCGTCTGCCCGCGGCCACCGGAACTGCGGTCACGGGTTCTCCGTCGACGCTGACGACCATGGTGTGCTCCTCGTCCGATGCGCTGATCCGGTGCGGTTGTCCGTTGCGGGTTCCGCGACGGGGTCGAAGCGGCTTCCCCGGCGGATTCCGTAGCGGGTTTCTCCGGAGGTAACCGCCCGGCGGCCCTCGTGGTCACCGCCCGGCGGCCGAACGGTCCGCCGGGTTACGCGGATCCGGGCACGGCGACGGGCCCGGACGAAGGCGTCCGGGCCCGTGGTCGATGCGGTTCGGCCGCCGGCTACAGCCCCTTGCCCAGGCCGAGGTCCGCGCCGGGCATCGCCTGGATCACGGGGGTGAGCACGCCCGCCTGGGGCTGCTGGAGGTCCGGCAGGCCGAAGCGGTCGGGGTTGGGCGCGGTCAGCGGGGCGTCCAGGGCGAGACCCGGGCCGAGCGTGCGCAGGTCGGAGGCGGGGGCGTCGAGGCCGAGGTGGTCGAAGTCGTCCCCGAGGACCTCGGGGAGAGGCGCGCGGAGCCCCGCGCCGGGCAGTCCCGCGGCGACGGGCAGCTGCGGAACGACCCGCTCCGGGAGGAGGCGGCCCTCGACGAAGCGCGGCCCCTCGGGCGCGCCCGGCGTGGGCAGCGGGATCTCGCCGCCGATCGTGGGCAGTTCCACGTTGAGGGACTTCTCGACGCCGTCCAGCGGTACGGGGACGGGCACCGTGCCGATCGCGGCCGCGGGGGTCACGGAGGCGGCGGCAGCGGCGGCGGCGGCAGCCACGCAGGTGATGACTGCGGCGAGGGTTCCTCGGGTGGTCGACTTCATCTCGGGTACGGGACCTTTCGCAGGGGTTCGGGGGGGCGTTGCGTCCGTACCGGGTAACGAGCCGGAAATCGGCATCAGTTCACAATTCCCCCGAGTGCAGCAATCGTGCTACGGCCGTCGGTGCGACAACGGGATCGTCAGCTTGTCCAGAAATCCCACCATCGGGTCAGGATCAGCATGCCGATCACCCCGATGTGCAACAGCGGCGGCGCCCAGGCGAATTCGGTGAAAAAGTTCCGCACTCCGGCCGGGGCCGGCAGGAACCCGTGGCGTACGGCGAACGAGACGGTGTACCAGAACATGAGGATCGTGGCGACCCACGCCAGACAGCACCACAGGCACAGCGCGTTGATCCGGTAGAGGGACTCGAACTGCAACCAGGACACGAACCCGACGCCGAAGAGGCAGCCGGCGGTGAAGGTCAGCCAGTACCAGCGCGGGAAGGCGGCGCCGGCCAGCAGGCTCACCCCGACACACACGACGATCCCGTAGGCCACCAGGCCCAGCATCGGGTTGGGGAACCCGAACGCCGAAGCCTGGTCGCTCGTCATGACGCTGCCGCAGGAGACGACGGGGTTCAGGCTGCACCCGGGCGTGAAGCCGGGGTCCTCCAGCAGCTTGAACTTGTCGAGGGTGATGACCCAGGCGGCCAGCAGCCCGGCCGCACCGGTGAGGACGAGCAGCAGGGCGTACCCGCGGCCGGCGCCCGCGGGCGCCGGGTGCGGCCGGTGCATCAGCGCAGGCGGCGGGCGGGCAGGACGATGTGCGCCGCGGCCGTCAGGGTCTCCACGGCGCCCGCGAACGCGGCCAGCGCCTCGGGGGTGACGGCCCGGCCGGGCGTGGCCTCCGGCCAGGCGCGGGTGGTGAGGACGAGGTAGGCGTAGCCGCGCTGCTCGGCGGCCGTGAGCCACTCCGCCGGCGGCAGGCACTGGGCGTTGAGGCCCGGCATGGTCAGGACGGCCGCGCCGGACTCGACGAGCAGGGTGAACGGCAGGCTGGGCCGCTCGGTGCCGTCGACGACGTCCCCGCCGACGGACATGCCGTTGTCGGTGAGCAGGCGCGCGACGGCGGCGGCCGTCCCCTCGGGGCCCTCCGCGGTGTCACCGAGGGAGTAGGCCAGGAGGTAGGGCATGTCGCTGCCGTCGGGGGCCTCGCCGCTCCACGGCATCACGACGAGGGTGCCAAGGTCGGCCACGCGGAAGGGGCGGGTTGCGCTCGGGGTTGAGGTCACCGCGCGACCCTATCGGCGCGCCGGGGGGCGATCCGGCGGGTTCTCACCCGACCGGGGGACGCCGGTCCGTTGCTCCACACGAACGAGGGACGCGCCGCTCGACCCGCCTCGAACAGCGGTGAGGGCCGGTCCCGTGGGGACGGGGCCGGCCCTGCGGGAAGCGCTTCTCAGCCCTGGAGCGGCAGCCCGCCGAGGAGGGGGTTGTGGCTGTTGAGGGCACCGGTCGCGCCCTTGACCGTGCTGAGCACGGAGTCCTTGTTCTCGGTGTCGAGCGCTTCCGACTGGTGCTGGAGCGGCATCGCGTCATTCAGGTTGATCGGCCCCCTGGCGAGGGTGTCCACGGCGCCGTTGAGGCTGGTGGGCGTGAGGTCGGCGGGGGTCGCGAACGCGGGCGCGGCGACACCGGCGAGGACCATGGATCCGGCAACGACAGCGGCAGCCTTCAGGGACTTCATCGGATTCCTTTCTTCGGCGACTCGGCAACGCGGCAACTCAAGTCGCCAGGGAAATTCTGGCGCCGTGCCTAACGAGCCCCGCCGAATGCGGAAACCGTGTACGCGGAAATTTCCGCACCCCGGCGGAACGAACGGCCGGGGTGCGGAAATCGGTGGGGCGACCGTCAGGTGGTGGGCAGGGCCGGCACCGCGGGAACCGCGGGCGCTGCCGGTACCGCGGGAACCGCGGGCAGCGCCGGTGCTTCGACCGGCAGGGTGGGCAGGGTCAGACCGACCCCGGCCAGCGTCGCGGTGAGCAGGTCGAGCAGGCCGGACACCACGCCGGTCACCGCGGGGACTACCTGGCCGACGTCGAGGGACGTCGCGGCCGCGAGAAGGGCGGCGACCGCCTTGTCCAGCGCGGCGACGGCGTCGGACACCGGGTCGGCGGCCGCCTTCGCCTTGCCGTCGTCACCGCTCTTGCCGACGGGGGAGAGCGCGGCCACGGGGGCGGCCGGGAGGGCGGGCTTGGCGGGGAGCGCGGCGGCCGGGTCGGCGGGCAGCGCGGGTTTGGCCGGGAGCGCGGCGGCCGGGTCGGCGGGCAGCGCGGGTTTGGCCGGGAGCGCGGCGGCCGGGTCGGCGGGCAGGGCCGGTTTGGCCGGGAGCGCGGCGGCGGGGTCCGCCGGCAGCGCCGGTGTCGTCACCGGGGCCGTCGCCGTGATCTTGGCGATGGCCGCCTTGACCGCGTCGCCGAGCTGGGTCGCCTGGGTGGCGGTGAGTTGACCGTCGTCGGCCTTGAGGACGGTGTTGATCAGTTCGGTGACCGGGGTGAGGACGGTGCCGAGTTCACCGAGGCCCTCGGCCTGGGCGAGCAGCGCGTCCGCGCCGGCGACGGGCGCGTCCGACAACGCGGCGTTGCGCTCGCGAGCGGCCGCTCCGTCGGCCGCCATGGCGGCGGGGGCGGCGGTGCCGAGGACGAGGGCGGCGCACAGTGCGGTGGAAGCGATACGCCGTACGGGCAGACCACGCATGGGAAATCCTTTCGATCGTGTCGGGTCTCGTGCCCACCGTGCGAACAGGCGTCACACTCCGCAACAGCTCAAGCGCCCTGTGTGACGACCGGTTGCCCGTCCCGCCCGCATCACCCCTGCTGGGAGGGCCTTTCGGGGCCTGGCGGGCAGGCCCTGGCGGCGTCCCTCCATTCGGGGCAACGCCAACGGCCGCCCTCCTTTGCGGGAGAGCGGCCGTTCGGCGAATGACGTGTCGTGGCCTGGCGGGGAGGTGACGTCAGTCGTTGATGCAGGTGTTGCCGAACGCCGGGTTCAGCAGGCCGACCAGGTTGATCGTGTTGCCGCAGACGTTGACCGGGATGTGCACGGGGACCTGGACGACGTTGCCGGACAGCACGCCCGGGGAGTGCGCGGCGACGCCGTTCGCGCCACTGTCGGCGGCGGCGATGCCGGAGGCGCCGACGACGGCCGCGGCGGCAACGGAGGTCAGGGCCAGGCCCTTCGCGATACGCGACATGGGGAGGTGCTCCTTGGGGTTTGGACACAAACACCCGGGCGGGGATGCCCGGCGCTGAAGTCAACGCGCGGAACCCGCGGGGGTTGTGCCGCCAAATGAGTGACGCCCCGGAGTCTGGCTTCACCATTCCGACACACTTGTCCTGTTTCTACGGATTAATCCGGACAGCGGTTAGAGTTGCGCCTCGTCCGACGCACGCCTATAGCAAGCAAATCGCACGAAAGGGCACCGCCGGCCATGCGCAATTCCCTTGGTCCGCCACTACGCCGCGCGACCGTCGGCGTAGTCGCCCTCGCCGCCCTCTGGACGCCCGGCGGCGCCCGGGCAGTCGGCGCACCGCCCGTCGCGGAGGCCCAACGCCTCGCCTTCACCCAGCGCTTCCACGCGACACAGCACGGAGGAATCGTCCGCGCGGCCAACGCGGCCATCAGCTGCCGCATCACATCCACGCCCACGCCCATGCCCATGCCCATGCCCATGCCCATGCCCATGCTCACGGCGGCGCCCGCCTGCCCCTCCGTGCGCCAGGGCCAGGGGGGCGCCAACAACGACTTCGACATGTTCTACGTCGACGTGGACCAGGACCCGAACACCTACAACTCCTCCCGCGCCGAGGTCCGTCTCCCCGAGGGCGCACGGGCGTCGTACGCACGGCTGTACTGGGGCGGCAACCTGCGGGTCGGCGAGCAGAAGCCGCCGAAGGACAACCGGCGGGTGCTGATCGCCGAGCCGGGCGGGGAGTACAAGGAGGTGCTCGCGGACACGGTCGTCGGCCACCGGGTGGCCCAGGGCGCCGACGCCTTCCAGGCCTCCGCGGACGTCACGACGCTGGTGCGCGAGAGCGGCCGGGGCCTGTACACGGTCGCGCAGATCAACGTGGCCAAGGGCAGGTCGACGGCCGGGGCGTGGGGCGGCTGGACGCTGGTCGTGGCGTACGAGAACCCGGCGGAGCCGCTGCGGGACCTGTCCGTCTGGGACGGCTTCGACACCCTCGGCTCCGGCACGGGGAAGGAGATCCGGCTGCGCGGACTCGCCATTCCCAAGGGCGCGGGCGGCCGGGCCGGGCTCGTCGCGTACGACGGCGACCGCGACCGAACAGGTGATTCGCTCATGTTCTCTACCGGTGGCCGGACGGCCGTCGCGCTCACGAACGCGGTCAACCCATCTGACGATGTGTTGAACTCCACGATCAGCGAGCCGGGGGAGGCTCCGGCGGCGCGTGTACCGGCGTACGCCAACACCCTCGGCTACGACTCCGACGTGTTCGATCTGGGCGCGCGTTTGCGGCACGGCGGTGACCAGCTGGCCGTCCGGCTCGTTTCCCACCGGGACGCGGCGTGGGCCGGGGCGCTCTTCGTCGCCGTCGACACACAGAAGAAGCAGTAGGCGCGTTCCCGCCCGTCCCGAGCGCCACCGTGAGCGAGGAAACCGCGCAATGCACCAGCCAGAACCCGACGGAGGACTCCGGGTCCTGCACCTCACCCAGCCCGTGGACGGCGGGGTCCCCCGGGTCGTGACGGACCTGGCGCGGGCCCAGCTCGCGGACGGCCTGCACGTCACCGTGGCCTGTCCGGCCGGCCGGTTCGCCGAGGACCTGCGGTCCCTGGGCGCGGAGGTGCGGCACTGGGCGGCGACGCGGTCCCCGGGGCCCTCGCTCCCCGGTGAGGTACGGCGGCTCGTACGTCTGATCGGCAAGGTACGCCCCGACCTGGTGCACGCGCACAGTGCGAAGGCCGGGCTGGCCGGGCGGCTCGCGGTGCGCGGGCGGATCCCGACCGTGTTCCAGCCGCACGCCTGGTCCTTCGAGGCGGTCGGCGGGACCACCGCGGCGCTGGCGCTCAAGTGGGAGCGTTTCGGGGCCCGTTGGGCGGACCGGCTGGTGTGTGTGAGCGAGGCGGAGCGCACGACCGGTCTGCGCGCCGGGATCGCCGGGCGGTGGAGCGTCATCCCCAACGGCATCGACCCCGAGCGCTTCCACCCCGCCTCCGTCGACACCGTGCGGGCCTCCCTGCTGCCCCGTCTCGACCCGGCGGCCCCGCTGGTGGTGTGCGTGGGGCGGCTGTGCCGGCAGAAGGGGCAGGACGTCCTGCTGACCGCGTGGGCGGACATCGCGGGGAAGGTGCCCGGCGCCCGGCTGGTACTCGTCGGCGACGGTCCGGACGGGGAGCGACTGCGGTCCCGGGCGCCGGAGTCGGTGGTGTTCGCCGGTGCCGTCGCCGATGCCGTGCCCTGGTACCAGGCCGCCGACCTGGTGGTGCTGCCCTCGCGCTGGGAGGGCATGGCGCTGTCCCCGCTGGAGGCGCTGGCCTGCGGGCGGCCCGTGGTGGTGACCGACGTGGACGGCGCCCGGGAGAGCCTGCCGGCCGCGCTCGCGCCACGCTGTCTGGTGCCCGCCGAGGACCCGGCGGCGCTGGCCGACGCCGTCGCCGCACTGCTGCTCGACCCGCTGCTGCGCGAGTCGCTCGGCCACCAGGGACGCCGGCACGTCCTGTCCACGCACGACGTGCGGCGCACGGCCGAGGCGGTGGCGGGCGTGTACCGCGAGCTGCTCACGACCACACAAGAGGCGCGCGTCGCGCCCACCGAGTGCAGGGAGTCCATCCACTCGTGACTGCGGAAAGCACCGTCCCCTCTCCCGGCGCGCAGCCCGGGTACTCGTCCGTCTCGGTCATTGCGCGGCGGGCCGGCGCAGTGGGATTCCGGTTCCCCACCCGGCGGCCCCCGGCGCGGCCCGCGTCGCCACTGCCGCTGCTGTTCGCCGACGGCCTCGCCGCGTTCGTGGGCGCGCTGGCACTGACCGGGGCGCAACGCCGCCCGCTGCTGGTGGCCCTGCTGGTGGCGGCGACCATACTGCTGCGCCCGCAGCGCGCGCGTCCGGTGACGGGGGTGCTGGACGAACTGCCCTCCGTCTGCGGCCGGATCGCGGTGGCCTGGCTGGCGCTGGGCACGCTCGTCGCGGCGTGGAACCCGGCCCAGGCGCTGTCGGTCCGCACCCTGCTCCTCGGGTTAGCCGCGCAGGCCGCGGCAGGCTGCGCGGGCCGCGCGGTGGTGCACCTGCGGCGGCGCCGGACGCTGCTGCGCCACCCGCACGCCGCGCTCGTCATCGGCCCCGCCGCGACCGCGCAGCGGGTGGCCGCCGCCGTGCTGCGCCACCCCCGGTGCGGGATCCAGCCGGTGGGCATCGTGACCGAGCGGCCCGACGGCGCCGACGGGCTGCCCGTGCTGACCACGGGTCAGGAGGTGCAGCGGGCCCTCATCCAGAACGGCGTCCGGGACGTCCTGTGCGTCCACCCCGCCGTGCGCACCGTGCAGGGACCGCTGCTGCGGGCGCTCGCCGAGTCGGGCTGCACGGTGTGGGAGGTCGACGCCGACATCCCCTCGTACGCGAGCCGGGACCAG
The DNA here is from genome assembly GCF_044741545.1 of Streptomyces sp. NPDC088157. Lineage (NCBI taxonomy): Bacteria > Bacillati > Actinomycetota > Actinomycetes > Kitasatosporales > Streptomycetaceae > Streptomyces > Streptomyces sp. NPDC088157. Next base: position 351,489 of record NZ_JBIUSU010000001.1, on the reverse strand, counting down.
CTCGCCGGGTTCTCCTGCCGCCGTCTCGACCTGGGCGCCCGTCGCCGGGGCAGCCTCGGCAAGCGGCTGCTGGACATCGCGGCCTCCGGGACCCTGCTCCTGCTGCTGAGCCCGCTGCTGCTGGTGTGCGCGGTGGTGCTGCGGCTGACCGACGGGCCGGGGGTCGTCTTCCGGCAGGAGCGCATCGGCAAGGACGGCCGGCCGTTCACGCTGCTGAAGTTCCGCACCCACCGCCCGGTCGACGAGCAGGAGGCCGCGACCCGGTGGAGCGTGGCCGGCGAGCGGGAGATGAGCCGCTTCTGCCGCTTCCTGCGCCAGACCTCGCTGGACGAGCTGCTCCAGCTGTGGAACGTCCTGAGCGGCGATATGAGCCTGGTGGGCCCGCGCCCCGAACGGCCCTACTTCGTCGGCCAGTTCAGCCAGGCCTACCCGGGCTACGCGGCCCGCCACCGGATGCAGACCGGAATCACCGGCCTCGCCCAGGTGCAGGGGCTGCGCGGCGACACCTCGATCGAGGACCGGGCCCGCTTCGACAACGCGTACATCGACAACTGGTCGCTGTGGCAGGACGTCTGCATCCTGCTGCGCACCGCGGCCGCCCTCGTGCGTCCGACCGGGAGCTGAACCGCCGATGACCCTCGCCCTGCCCCTGCCCCGCGCCCGGACGCTGTCACCGGTCCTGCCCGTGGTCGCCGTGGTCGCCCTGCTCGGCCTCCCGCTCGCCCCCGGCGGCGAGGGCGGCGCCGGACCGGCCGACGCGCTGTCCGCGCTGGTCGTGCTGTTCTGCGCGGTCCGGCTGCTGCGGCAGCGGAGCCGCCCGCTGTCCCGGAGGGCCGCCGTGGTCCTCGGGCTGCCGGTCGTCGGGCTCGCGCTCGCCGCGATGGGCGCGTCCTCGCCGGGGGCGGGGCTCAGCGGGCTGGGGCGCTACCTCCAGATCTTCGTGCTGGTCCCGGCGGCCGTCGTCCTCCTCGTCCGCGACCGGACCGACTTCCGGGTGCTGGCCTGGTCGTTCGTCGGGCTCGCGGGGTGGCAGGGGGCGGTCGGCGTCCACCAGTTCGTCACCGGGACCGGCGCGTCCTACCAGGGTGAGGATCTCCGGGCCGTCGGCACCTTCGGGCCGCAGGACGTGATGGGCATGGCGACCGTCGTGGCGTTCGGCCTGATCTGCGCCGTCGGGCTGGCGCTCGGCCGGACCCCCGCACGGCAACGGGCGATCGCCGCCTGCTCGGCACTCGCGCTGCTGGTGCCGCTCGCGCTCTCCTTCAGCCGGGGCGCGTGGATCGCGACCGCGCTGACCTGCACGGTCCAGCTGGCCCTCGCCGGGCTACGGCGGGCGCTGAAGGTGGGCGCGGTGGCGGCCGCGGCCGGGGTGATCCTGGTGGGCGGCTTCGGTGTCGGATCGGCGATGCTCCAGGAGCGCGTCAACAGCATCACGCAGGTCGCGGACGCGCCGGACCAGTCGGTCACCGACCGGTACACGCTGTGGGCGTCCGCGGTCGGCATCTGGCGCGACCAGCCGCTGACCGGCGTCGGGTTGAAGGGCTTCCCCGAGCACCGTGACGCCCACGCCTCCCTCGCACTGTCCTCCGGCAGCGACACCGACGGCGCGGGCTCCGGATTCGTCAAGCAGCCGCTGCTCTCCCCGCACAACATGTACCTGCTGATCCTCAGCGAGCAGGGTCTGATCGGGCTGCTCGCCCTCGCGGGGGGCTGGCTGGCGATGCTGGCGTGCGGGCTGCGCGGGTGGTTCCGGGTCCGGCGCTCCGGTCCCGGCCTCGACTGCGCGCTCGTCGCCTGCGGCCTGCTGGTCTGGCAGCTCGTGGACTTCACGTACGCCGACATCGGCGGTCCGTCGACGGTGCTGACCGCGGTCGTCTTCGGGGTCGTGGCCTGGTGGGCGCTGGTCGGCGCCGACGGCCGCGAGGAGGCGCTCGCGCGATGACGGTGACGCCTCCTCGGACACCTCGCACGGACGGTCCCGCCTCCGTGCCGCCGGCGCGATCCGCCGCGCGGTCCGGGGAGACGGCCGAAGAGTCTGCCGAAGGGGCTCCCGGAGCGAGTGCCGCGGCGGCCGCCGGAGCGAGTGCCGGGGAGCGGAGCGGCGGACTTCCCCCGGCCTCCCGCCGGTTCCTCGCCAAGGCCACCCTCGTCACCGCCGTGCTCTCCGTCGCCGGGGCCCTGCTCGGGCTGGTGCGGGACCAGGCGCTGGCCCGGCTGTTCGGGGCGGGCAGTGACACCGACGCCTTCCTGGTGGCGTGGACCGTGCCCGAGTTCGCGGCCACGCTGCTCATCGAGGACGGGCTGGCGTTCGCCCTGATCCCGGCGTTCAGCATGGCGCTGGCCCGCCGCTCCCAGGGCGCCCCCGGCGACCCGGTCCGCGCGCTGGTGGCCGGCACTCTGCCCCGGCTGTCGCTGGCGTTCGTCGCCGTCGGCGCCCTCTTCGTCGGCCTGGCTCCGCAGCTGGTCGAGATCCTCGCGCCGGGGCTGCCCGACCCCGCGCTCGCCGTCGACTGCACCCGGCTCACCGCCACCTGCGTGGTGAGCTTCGGACTCGCCGGGTACTTCAGCGCGGCGCTGCGCGCGCACCGGCGGTACGCGGCGCCCGCGGCGATCTACGTGGCCTACAACGTCGGCATCGTCACCGGGATGTTCGTGCTCGGAGGGCACTGGGGGGTGCGGTCGGCGGCGGTCGGGGTCGCGGTCGGCGGCCTGCTGATGGCCCTCGTCCAACTGCCTTCCCTGCTCAAGCAGTTGAGGAGACGCGGGGTGAGCGAGGAGGCCTCCGGGCAGGAGGCGCCCCGCCCCCTCGACACCCTTCTCCTGGCGACCGTGCTCCTGTTCGCCCTCTGCCGGCAGTCCCAGGTCCTCATCGAGCGCTTCCTCGCCTCGCAGCTCCCGGCCGGGGCGATCTCGCACCTGAACTACGCGCAGAAGGTCGCGCAGATGCCGATGATCCTGTCGGTGATGGTGTGCACGGTCACCTTCCCGGTGGTCGCGCGGGCGCTGGCCGAGGGGGACACCGAGCGGGCCCGCTCCCGGGTGGAGCGGGATCTGGCGCTGGCCGCGTGCATCGTGCTGCTGGGCACGGCCGCCGTGGTCGCGTGCTCCCCGCAGATCATCGAACTGCTCTTCCAGCGGGGCGCGTTCACCGCGAAGGACACGGCGGCGACGGCGGGTGTGATGCGCGTCTACGCGCTCGGGCTGCTCGGCCAGACCCTGGTGGGCGTGCTGGTCCGCTCCTATTTCTCGGCGGGCCGCGGCTCCTGGTACCCGGTCGGCGCGATGGCCGCCGGGATCGTCGTGACCTCCTGGATCGGCGCGCTCAGCGTCGGTTTCTGGGGGGTGTACGGGATCGCCGCGGCCAACGCGGCCGGCATCACCGTCACCGCCCTCGTCCTGCTGGCCGGGATGGGTCCGCGCAGCGTCCCGGTCGGCATCCGGGGCGTGCTGCGCGAACTGAGCCGGCCGGTGCAGGCCGCCCTGGTGGCCACCCTGGCGGGGTTCCTCGCCGCCGGACGGTTCACCGACCCCCTGTCCGGGCTGGCCGCCGGCGGGCTCACCGTGACCGTCGTCTTCCTGCTGCTCGGCCGTGCCCTGGGCTCCCAGGGCATCGCCTCCGCACTCCGTTCCGTACGTTCCGCGACCCGAAGGCTCTCCCATGGCCGCTCCTGACAGCAGCGACAACAGCAGACGCACTCCCGTCCCGTGGGTGGCGATGTACCACTCCGTGGGGGACTGCTCCGAGGATCCCTACCGCATCACGGTCACCCCCGAGCGGCTGGAGAAGCAGCTGACGTGGCTGAGCCGGCGCGGGCTGCGCGGCGTCCCCATGGCCGAACTGCTCGCCGCCCGCGCCCGGGGCGAGGGCCGTGACCTGGTCGGTCTCACCTTCGACGACGGTTACGCCGACTTCCTCACCGAGGCGCTGCCGGTCCTGCGCCGCCACCACTGCACGGCCACCCTCTTCGTGCTGCCCGGCCGGCTCGGCGGCGACAACGCCTGGGATCCGCTGGGCCCGCGCAAACCGCTGCTGACCGCCGACGGCATCCGCCGCGCCGCCCACGAGGGAGTCGAGATCGGCTCGCACGGCCTCACCCACGTCGATCTGACCAAGGCCGACGACCTCACCCTCAAGACGGAGACGGTGGAGAGCCGCGCGGCCCTCACCGCGTTGCTCGGCACCGAGGTCGGCGGTTTCTGCTACCCGTACGGGACGATCGACCGGCGCGCCATGGACGCCGTGCGCGAAGCCGGTTACTCCTATGCCTGCGCGATCGACCCGGGTCCGCTGAACGGCCTGCACGCACTCCCCCGGGTACACATCGGGCAGGACGACAACGCCGTCCGCATGCATCTGAAGTACCGGCTGCACGGGTTGCGCCGGCGTCCCGTCGAGGGGCTGCGGTGAAGGCGCTGCACATCATCACGGGGCTCGGGGTCGGCGGCGCCGAGCAGCAACTGCGACTGCTGCTGCGGCACCTGCCGGTCGAGTGCGAGGTGGTGACGCTGACGAACCCGGGCGCGGTGGCCGAGGGGCTGGCCGAGGACGGGGTCCGGGTCGTCCACCTCGGCATGGCCGGCAACCGCGACCTGGCCGCGCTGCCGCGCCTGGTCCGCATCATCCGTTCCGGCGGCTACGACCTGGTCCACACCCACCTCTACCGGGCCTGCGTCTACGGCCGGCTGGCCGCGCGGCTCGCCGGGGTCCGCGCGGTCGTCGCCACCGAACACTCGCTGGGCGACTCACAGCTGGAGGGGCGGAAACTGACCTCCGGGGTGCGTGCGCTCTACCTCGCCAGCGAGCGGCTGGGCCGCACCACGGTCGCCGTCTCCCCCACGGTCGCCGACCGCCTGCGCGGCTGGGGCGTCCCGGCCCCCCGTATCGAGGTCGTCCCCAACGGCATCGACCTGAACCGCTTCCGCTTCGACCCGGACGCCCGCCGACGCACCCGCCGGCGCCTCGGCCTGCCCGACCACGCCTACGTCGTCGGCGGCATCGGACGCCTCACCGCGGGCAAACGCTTCGACGTCCTCATCCACGCCCTCGCCCGACTGCCCTCCGACCACTGGCTGTTGCTGGTCGGCGGCGGCCCCGAGGAGAACGTGCTGCGCCGCACCGCCCACGAGGCGGGGGTCGCCGACCGTGTCCTGTTCACCGGCGAACGTCCCTACGTCCCCGACGGCACCCCGGGCCCCGACCTGCCCTCCCTCACCGCCGCGATGGACGTGTTCGTCTCCCCGTCCCCGGAGGAGACCTTCGGCCTGGCGATCGTCGAGGCGCTGGCCTGTGGTCTGCCCGTGCTCTACGCGTCCTGCCCGGCGATCGAGCGGCTGCCCTGCCGGGCGCCGGGCGCCCGCCGGGTGACCGGCGGCACCGACGCCCTGGTCCGCGCGCTGACCGAGGCGCGCGCGCAGGCGCCCGGCCCGCGCGTCGCCGCCGAAGCCGCCCGCCACTACGACATCACCCGCAGTGCCGCCCGGCTCATGGACGTGTACGCGGCCACGGTCTCCGGACCGATCCTGCCCTCCCCCGTTTCCCCGACACCCCAGGGAGTCAGTTCCCCATGACCGAGAACCCCCGCCGTCCTGCCGCCCTGCGCCGCGCCAGGACGCTCCCGCCCTGGTCCCTGCTCGCGGTCGGCGCCGTCGCCGGCGGTCTGCTCGGCGGCGCGTACGGCGCTCTCAAGCCACCCGTGTACACGGCCACCGCCTACGTCGTCGCCGTGCCCACCCAGAAGTCCGACCCGGCGTCCGCCCTCGGCTTCGCGCAGGCCTACGGCCGGGTCGCCACGCAGCTGGCGGTGCTCGGGGACGCGCAGGTCTGGGCCGGTGTGCCGGTGAAGACGCTGCAGTCGAGCGTGCAGACGGCGACCTCGCCGGACGCTCCGATGGTCTCGATCACGGCGACCTCCTCGCGGGCCGACCTGGCCGCCGACATGGCCAACGCGGTCTCCCGCTCGCTGACCCAGCACGCCAAGAGCTCCCGGGCCGCCACCAACGTCGAACTCCAGCAGTTCGCCCGTGCGGTCCGGCCGACCGGCCCCTCCTCGGCGTCCCCGGCGGTGACGAGCCTGGTGGGTGTCAGCGCGGGCGGGCTGCTCGGCGGGCTGGTGCTGCTGGTGCGCCCGAAGCGGGGCCCGGAGGAGGCCACGCGCACGGCCGCCGTCCCCGCCCCGGCCTTCGCCGCCGAAGCCCACGGAGCGCTGTGAACCCGACGTTCATCACCGAACTCGTCACCGACGAGCGGGCCTTCGGCGCCCTCGCCCCCGCGTGGGGCCGGCTCTACCAGCGGTGCGTGACGGCCACCCCGTTCCAGAGCCACGCCTGGCTGCACTCGTGGTGGCTGTCGTACGGCAGGCGCGGCCGGCTGCGGGTGCTGCTGGTCCGCGACGGCGGTGACCTGGTCGCCGCCGCCCCGCTGATGGCCGTACGCCGACCGCTGCCGGCGCTGGTACCGCTCGGCGGCGCGATCTCCGACTACGGTGACGTCCTCGTCGACGACGAACACGGCGAGCGGGCCGTCACCGCGCTCACCGAGGGCCTCGCGGCGGCCGCCCGGACCGCGCTGATCGACTTCCGCGAGGTGCGGCCGGGCGGCGCGGTGGAGCAGGTCTACGAGCGCTGGCACGGCCCCCGGCGGCGGGTGAGCGACTCGGTGTGCCTGGAGCTGCCCGCCGTGCCCATGGACGAGCTGGTGGCCCGGCTGCCGTCGGCGAAGGCCCAGCGGGTGCGCGCCAAGCTGCGCAAGCTGACCGCGCTGGGCGTGCAGCGTCAGGTCGTGTGCCCGGACGAGGTGGACTCGGCGCTGCGACGGCTGCTGGAACTGCACCAGTTGCAGTGGCAGGGGCGGAAGGTGACCGGCGAGCACCTGCGGGAGCGGTTCTGCGAGCACCTGGTGCGGTCGGTCGGTCCGATGGTGCGCTCCGGGGACGCGGTGGTCACCGAGTTCCGGCTGGACGACGACGTGGTGGCCGTCGATCTGACCCTGCTGTCGCGACGGCTGGCCGGGGGCTACCTCTACGGCGCCCATCCCCGGCTGCGCGAGCGCAAGGCGGACGTGGCGGTGATGCTGCTCGACGCCTGCGCCGAGCACTCCCGGGACGGGGGACGCTCCGCGCTGAGCCTGCTGCGCGGCAACGAACCGTACAAGCACCACTGGCGGCCCGAACCGGTCGTCAACCAGCGGCTGCTGCTGGCCCGTCGGCGCACCGCGCCCCTGCTGTCGGCGGTCGTGTGCGACGTGGCCGCGCGACGGCGGGGCAAGGAGTTGCTGCTCCGGCTGGAGCAGCGGAGGGAGCGCGACGGTGGCGGCAGGTCCTGACGCGGGCCTGCCGCCCCCGCACCGCGGTTCAGTCGTCGTCCGACCACCAGTCCAGCCGGACGCACAGCTTGCCGCCGATCCAGTACTCGACCCAGTCGCCGAGGTCCATCGGGGCGCAGTTCACCGTGGGTTCGGGCGTGGGCGTCGGGGGCGTCGGCTCCACGGGCGGTTCGACGGAGGGATCGAGGGTGGGCTCGAGAGGAGGCGCCGGACTCGTCGGCGCCGTGCTCGGCTCGTCGGTCCGGCCGGCCAGCAGCGACCGGTAGACCTCGGACGACCGCGGGTTCCGCCGGCACTGCCACACGCCGTGCGGGCAGTAGTCGGTCACCGTGTTGTACAGCGGCTTGTGCTCGTCCATCCAGGCGAGCATGCGCCGCATGTACGCGGGGTTGTCACCGTTGCGGAAGAGTCCCCATTCCGGATAGGAAATGGGCTTGCCATGGATTCTGGCGAAGTCCACGTGCGCCTGGAGCCCGTAGGGTTCCTCCACCTGCTCGTCGAAGGACAGGCCGGTCGGCTGGTCGTAGGAGTCCATTCCGATGATGTCGACCGTGTCGTCACCCGGGTAGCACTGGGTCCACGCAATGGCGTCCTTGCCGCGGGTCGGCGTGAAGTCGAACCTGAATTCCTGGCCCGGCACCGACCGCATGGTGGAGACGATCCTGTTCCAGTACTCCTTCCAGGCCTCCGGGTCCGGCCCGCACCGATGGGTGTACGTGCTGCCGTTCATCTCCCAGCCGAGCACGATCACCGTGTCCGGCACCTTCAGCGCGACCAGCCGTTCGGCGAGAGCCCTGAAGTGGTGATCGAAGTCCCCGTCCGCCCCCTGCCGCAGCAGCTCGCGCACCTCGTCGTCCGGAACCCCGTCCTCGTTGCGCTCCGTCATGGGCACGTTCAGGACGAGCATCCGGTCGTCCTTCTCCAGCCGCCAGTCCGCCCACACGTCGAGGAAGCCGGGCGGGCCCTCGATGCTGCTCCACCGGTCGCCCGGCAGGTAGGTGTGGCCGACGCGCAGCTCCGCGCCGTCCAGCCACTCGCTGAGCTGGGCGATCCTGGCCACGCCCCGGGCTCCGTAGTCGAGGTAGGCGCCGAAGGCGGGGGCGCCCTTCGCGGGCTCGGTGGACGGGGTGGGGGTCATCGACGGGGTCACCGACGGGGTCACCGACGCCTCGGGAGCCACCGGTGCCGCCGGTGCCGCACTCGGTTCGGGTACGGCCGGTTCGGGTACGGCCGGTTCGGGCGCGGCCGGTTCGGGCGCGGCGGGGGCGGGGAGGGTCGCCGCGGCCGTCGGGACGGCCGGAGGGGGAGCGGGCGGACCGGCTGCCCGCGCCACCCCCGCACCCGCGGCGAATCCAGGACCGGACGCGAGGGCGGCCGACGCCGCGACCGCTGCCGCGACGACGGCCAGCCGTCGGGGGCGCGCGGGTCGCTGAGGTGGGGCCATGCCTGCTCCTTTCTCCACTCTCACGTAACGCGCGAGGGCAGCGCACTACTGACGCTTAGTCATATGAAAGTCATACGAAAAGGAACTACGCCACCGCCGTTACGGCTTTCGAGTTTCTTGATCGCCCATATCGGTGAACCGAAGTTAAGGACCCGGAAAAACATGCCCGAGTCACTCCTCGACACCCGCGTCCCCGCCGTCCTCCTGCGGATCGACCGGAATCCCTTCCACCACGGAACGCTGGGTGCCGTGCGCTCGCTCGGCAGAGCCGGAATCGACGTGCACGTGGTCGCCGACTCGACGGGAAGTCCCGTCGGCAGGTCGCGATTCGTACGCCAGTTGCATCCCCCGCCGCCACCCGGCGCCACCCTCGCCGACATCGCCGCCACCCTGCTCCGGGTGGCCGCCCGCATCGAGCGTCCCGCCGTGCTGATCCCGATGGACGACGCCGGCGCGGTCGCGGTGAGCCGGCTGAGCGAGGAACTGACACCCGCCTACCTGCTGCCGCAACAGCCCGGCCCGGTGCCCGAACGGGTCGCCGACAAGGCGGAACTGGTCAGGCTGTGCGCGGCGGCGGACGTGCCGCACCCGCTCACCGTGATCCCGGACAGCGCGGCACAGGCCGCCTCCGACGCCTGGCGGCTCGGCCTGCCCGTGGTGGCGAAGTGGAGCCGGCCCTGGCTGCTCCCCGCCGGTTCCGGGCTGCGCAGCACGGTCGTGGTGCGCTCCTCCCAGGAGGCACGTGATCTGTACCTGCGCACCGAGGAGGCCGGCAGCCGACTGCTGCTCCAGGCCTTCCTCCCACCGGGCCCGAACCGCGACTGGTTCTTCCACGGGTACGCCGACCGCTCCGGCGCGGTCGGCGGCGGCGGTCCGGGCCGCAAGCTGTGCGCCTGGCCGCGCGGCGCGGGACTCACGGCGGTGGGCGAGTGGACCGAGAACCCGCAGGTGCGGACGCTGGCCGAGCGACTCACCGGCGAGCTCGGCTACCGGGGTATCTTCGACCTCGACTTCCGTCGCTGCGGCACCACCGGCGACTACCACCTGCTCGACTTCAATCCGCGCCCCGGAGCCCAGTTCCGGCTCTTCACCGACGCCGCCGGACTCGACGTCGTCCGCGCCCAGCATCTGGACCTGACGCACCGTCCGGTGCCGACCGGCGTGCCGCAGCCGGGGCGGGCGTTCGTGGTGGAGAACTACGCGCCGCTGGCCGCGCTGCGACCGGTGCGCCGCGGCCGTGAGCTGGCCTGGCACGCGGGCGACGACACCGCTCCCGGCCGTGCCATGTGGGGCCTGTGGGGCGCGCATGTCGCCCGTCGGCTGCTCGGCAGGCTGCGCCGATCCGACGCCTCGGGCCCGGCCGGGGTCCGGACCCGCGTGGTCCGCCAGGCCGCGCCGCCGCCGTCGCCCCTGACCGGCCTGACCGGCCTGACCGGCCTGACCGAACCGTCCCCGACCGCGGCGGTCCCGACGGCGCCGACCCCGATCGAACCGACCGACGACGAGAAAGCGAGCAGCTGCTGATGTACGACCTGCTGGTGGTGGGCGCGGGCCCGTACGGCCTGTCCATCGCGGCCCACGCCGCCGCCGCCGGACTCGAGCTGCGCGTGTTCGGCCGGCCGATGGCCTCCTGGCGCGACAACATGCCCGGCGGGATGTTCCTGAAGTCCGAGCCGTGGGCCTCCAACCTCTCCGACCCCACGGCCCGTTGGCGTCTCGACACGTACTGCGCGACCCGGGGTGTGACGGCCCGGCACGGGGAACCGATCCCGGTGGCGATGTTCGCGGAGTACGGCCTGTGGTTCGCCCGCAACGCCGTCCCGGCGGTCGACGAGCGCACGGTGACCCGGATCGTGCCCCGGCCGGGCGGCTTCGAGGCGGTCACCGCGGACGGCGAGACCGTGCGGGCCCGGACGGTCGCCCTCGCCGTGGGCGTCATGCCGTTCGTCGAGATCCCGGCACCCCTGCGGGGGCTCTCCCCCGCCCTGGTCTCGCACAGCAGCCACCACGGCGACCTCGACCGCTTCCGCGACCGGGACGTCACGGTGATCGGCGGCGGCCAGGCGGCCCTGGAGACGGCCGCCCTGCTCGCCGAACAGGGCTCCCGGGTGAGGGTGCTGGCGCGCGCCGAGCGGCTGCGCTGGAACGATGTGCCGCCAGTCTGGGAGCGCCCGTGGTGGCAGTCGGCCCGCTCCCCGCAGAGCGGGCTCGGCCGCGGCTGGCGCAACTGGTTCTACGCCGAACGCCCCGGCCTCTACCGCAGGCTCCCGGAACCGACCCGGGCGCGCATCGCGGCGACGGCGCTCGGACCGGCCGGCGCCTGGTGGGTACGGGACCGGGTGGAGGGCTCCGTCGAGGTACGCCTCGACCACGAGGTGACCGCGGCGCGTGCGGTCCCGGGCGGGGTACGGCTGGACATGACCGGAGCGGAATCCTTCGAGACCGAGCATGTGATCGCGGCCACCGGTTTCAAGGCGACCCGTGACCGGCTGGCACTGCTCTCCGGCGAACTGCGCGGGGCACTGGCCACGGTGCCCGACGGTTCCGCCGCGGTGGGCCGGGACTTCGAGTCGTCCCACCCCGGGCTGTTCCTGGCCGGTCTGGTGACGGCGGCCGGCTTCGGCCCGGCGATGCGCTTCGTGTACGGCGCGAGCTTCACGGCGCAGACCCTCGTCCGGGGCGTACGGCGCCGACTGCGCACGGGCGTGCCGAACGGCGCGATCCCGACGCCGGGTCGGCACGGGGCGGCGGAGCCGGTACACCGCTGAGCGGGTCCGGAGCGGGGCGTGGGTGCGGGGCGGAGTGGGGCGCCGATGCGGGTGCGGGGTGGGGCGTGGGTGCGGGGCGGAGTGGGGCGCGGATGCGGGTGCGGGGTGGGGCGGGGGTGCGGGGCGGGGGTGCGGGGTGGGGCGCGGGTGCCGGGTGGGGCGCAGGTGCCGGGTGGGGCACGGATGCCGGGTGGGGCGCAGGTGCCGGGTGGGGCGCGGGTGCCGGGTGGGGCACGGATGCCGGGCGCGAGGGCGTCCGGCACCCGGCGCCTTCACCTACGGGACGCCGCCCGGCCTCGCCGGTACAGGAGGGCGCCGCCCGCGACGAGCGCCGCGCTGACACCGGAGGCTGCCAGCAGAACGGCGCTGTCATTGCCGGTGTGCGGCAACTCTGGCGGCGAGCTGTGCTCACCACTTGGGGAAGGCTCGGTGTACCCGCCGTGCGAGGGCGGAGTGCTGCCGCCGTCGTGCGGGGGCGGACTCGTGTGTTCCCCACCGGGCGAAGTACTGTCGCCGCCATCGTGCGGAGGCGGAGAGGTGTGACCACCACCGGGGGGAGTGCTCTCGCCACCGTCGGTTGGCGGACCGGTGTGGTCCCCTCCCGGCGGAGTGCTGCCGCCACCGGGCGGGGGCGGAGAGGTCTGACCGCCACCGGGCGAAGTATTGTCACCGCCATCGTGCGGAGGCGTGGTCGTGCTCCCGCCGCAGTTGTCGCCGTAGCCCCCGCAGTCTTCGCCCTGGCCGTGGTCGTCGTGCCCGGAGTCGCCGTAACCGGCATCCCCGTCGTCGGAGCCGCCGTAGTCGGCATCCCCGTCGTCGGAGCCGCCGTAGTCGGCATCGCCATGGCCGGAGTCGCCGTAGTCGGCATCGCCATGGCCGGAGTCATCGTCGTACGGTGCGCCGGGTGAGCGCTGCTCCCGTGCGTCCGAGTGGTTGGCACAGGAGTTGCCGAACGCCGGATCGAGGGCGGCGGCGACGTCGACCGAGTTGCCGCAGGCGTTCACCGGGACGTGCACCGGGGCTTGGACGGCGTTGCCCGACAGGGCCCCGGGCGAACCCTTGACGGTCCCTTCGGCGTGAGAGTCGGCGAGGGCGTTGCCGCCCGCGCACAGGGACAGGATGCCCGTCACGGCGGCGGCCGCGACCATTCCCCTGCTCAGGGTCTGTCGCAATCTCGTTGTCTTCCTGCTCGGAGAAGTGGGAAAAGCCGGCCCTGGACCACAGGAATGTCGTCCAAGGCCGGCCTCGATCCAGCCGTACGGCCGGGATGTCGCGTCGTCAGCCGTTGACGCAGACGTTGCCGCTGGTCGGGTTCAGCGCGGCGAGGACGTTGACCGAGTTGCCGCACAGGTTGATCGGAATGTTGATCGGGGCCTGGACGACGTTGCCCGACAGGACACCCGGGGAGCCGATGGCGGCACCGTTGGCCACGGCTCCGGGGCCGGGGCCGGATCCGGCTCCGGTGTCGGCGAAGGCGGGGGCGGCTCCGCCCAGGGCCAGGATCAGACCCGCGACAACAGCAGCGCTCTTCTTCATGAATTTCCCTTCTCTGCGTTCATGCCCAGATGACGGTCGAAACCGAGCGAGCGCAACTGGAACGGCTCGCACCATGACTTGCAGGCTGCAACAAGAGATAGACAGCCGAAGAAGCTTTTGAACGCGCGTCGCCAGCTGATTCACTCGAACGCCTTCAGGGAATCCACACGTAGGGCCTACCGAGGAAGAAACGCTTCTCCGCAGCAGCGAGACAAATGACGGAACGTCAGCGAGAACGCATGGTGGAAAAAAGCGGCCGGACGGCCCGCCAAAAGAGGACGGGCCGTCCGGCGGCAACGCCGGGGGCGTCAGTGGTTGGCCACGCCGTTGCCCGAGAGGGCCGAGATGTCGTCCAGGAGGTGCGACAGCGGCTCGTCGCCCTTGGCCTGGGTGCTGTTCTCGGCGCACTGCTGGTTCTGCGGGGCGGACAGGATCGGGACGTCCTGCAGCGCCGCGACGCCGACGGCGCCGATCGCGGCGACGTTGGCCTTCAGCGGCAGACCGACGCACAGCTTGTTGAGAGTGCCCTGGACCAGAGTGGCCTGCGGGCTCAAGTCACCCTTGGTCACCGAGTTGCCGAACGCCTCGCGCGCGCCGTTGCCGCTGGCGGAGGTGGTGCCCGCATCGTCCCCGATGGCAAGCGCCTGAGGCGCGACCGCCGCCGACACGCCGATGACGGATGCGGCGACCGCGGCCGCGGCCATTGCCTTCTTCAGCATTTCGCTCTGTCCTTTCCCTGCCCTGGCTCCGACGCCAAGACCATGTGTCTGCCCCGGCTCAACCCGGTGCGCAGGGAATGGTTGCGGCACTTCACCCGATAGAAGCTCACATTTTTCGGGAGCCCGACAGGAATAGGCCATCGGAGTGAAGATGAGCAACCGAAATCCGTGGAATCAGTTGGTCAGGTCGCTCCGATGGACGGGGTTCATCCAGAAGGGACCAGTAAGTGATCAAGAGGGTAATGGCCACCGTCGCGGTTGCCGCATCCGTCATCGGTGCCTCGGCCGCCGCCGCCGTTCCGGCGCTCGCCATCGGCAACGACAGTGGCACCACCTCCGCCAGCGGCAACGGCGCCAGCCAGTCGTTCGGCAACTCGGCCACCTTCGGCAACATGAGCCCCCAGTTGGCGCTCGTCCAGGGGTCCTTCAACAAGCCCTGCATCGGCCTGCCCGCCAAGCTCAACCTCGGCGGGGCCGGTCTCATCGGCGTCGCGGCGCTCCAGGACGTGCCGATCCTGTCCGCCCCGCAGAACCAGCAGTGCGTCGAGAACAGCACCCAGGCCAAGGGCGACGAGCCGCTGTCGCACATCCTGGACGACATCTCGGCCCTCTCGGGCAACGGCGCGGCCAACCACTGAGCCGACGCACCGGGTTCAATTCCTGAGCCCCGCGGTGGTTTCTCCACCCGAGCAGCGGGCCGCCGAATCCTCGGCGGCCCGCTGTTCCGGCATGTGACGCGTGACGGTGAAGAGAATCCAGACCGCAGAACCCGCCGACCGTCCTCGACAGCACGACGCCGGAGCCCGGGAGCGCGTCCGCGTGCCGGTGAGGGGCGCACGACCGTCACGCGCGATGCGCTACGCCGATCGGGGCAAAGCGCGCAACTCCTGGCGGGGTCGGGCCGTTGATGATCACGCAGCTCCTCCCCGGAGCGCGCCTTTCGAAGGGAACGAAAATGAAGAAGCTGTGGGCAACCGTGGCTGTCGCCGCCTCCCTGGCCGGTGTCGCGCTCGCCGCCGCCCCGCAGGCCATGGCCATCGGCGACGACAGCGGCACCACCTCCGCCAGCGGCAACGGTGCCTCTTCGGAGTTCGGCAACTCGGCCACGTTCGGAGACATGAGCCCGCAGCTCTCGCTGGTCCAGGGTTCGCTGAACAAGCCGTGCGTGGGTCTGCCGCTGAAGGCCAACCTCGCCGGGATCGGCCTCGTCGGCGTCGCGGCGCTCCAGGACGTCCCGATCCTGTCCGCCCCGCAGAACCAGCAGTGCGTCGAGAACAGCACCCAGGCCAAGGGCGACGAGCCGCTGTCGCACATCCTGGACGACATCTCGGTCCTGGCGGGCAACGGCGCGGGCAACGGCTGAGCCTCGGCCTGACGTACCGCGACGGCGGGTCACCGGTTCTCCGGTGGCCCGCCGTTTCGCGTGTCGCCGACGGTGTCGGCTGCGTCGGTACTAGAGGTCGAGTCGGCTTGCGTCCGCGATGGCGTCCGCGAGGTCGCGGACCTCCTCGTCCTCGGTCTTCCTCGCCAACTCATCCGCAGTTTCCCCGAGTTCGCCCAACGTGGGGGCGTCCGGCAGCGGGGTCTCCGGGCGGCGCAGGGCGTCGGCGAAGTAGGCGGCCGTCGTCGTGACCCGGAAGCGGAGGGATGCGTCGGTGAGGTCGTCGTGCAGGGCGCCGGTCTCCAGTTGACCGGAGGTCTCGTGCGGGGTGCGGGTGTCGGGGTCGAGCCAGCGGACGGTGGCGGTGGCGAGGTGGCCGTCGGCGCCCGCCCTGGTGCGGACGGCGTAGAGGGCGGTGACGGTGTGGCCGGGGCCGACCTCGCCGCCGTCCACGCGGTCGTCGCGGAAGTCGTCGTCGGCGACCCGGCGGTCGTCGTAGCCGATCAGACGGAACTCGGCGACCGTCCCGGGGTCGAAGGCGACCTGGGCCTTGGCGTCGCGGGCGGTCAGGTCGAGGTTCTGCGCGAGGTCGGTGGAGAAGACCTTGGTCGCCTCGTCCTCGGTAGAGACGTAGGTGGTGTGGCCGTCGCCCTTGTCGGCGAGGCGTTCCATCAGTGCGTCGCCGTAGTCGCTGCCGACGCCGACGCCGAAGAGGGTGATGCCGTGTTCGCGGCGGGCGGTGTCGATGCGGTCCAGGATGGAGTCGGCGTCCGTGTCGCCGGTGTTGGCGAGGGCGTCGGAGACCAGGACGACCCGGTTCGTGGCACCCTCGCGCATGCCCTCGACGGCGGTGGCGTAGCCGGTCTCGACACCGGCGCCGAGGTTGGTGGAGTCGGTGGGTTCCAGGCCGCTGACGGCCTGGTGGACGCGGTCGCGGTGGTCGCCGAGGCGAGTCATCGGCAGGACGGTCTCGGCCTCGCCGCTGAAGGTGACGATGGCGACGGAGTCGTCGTCGCGAAGGCGGTCGGTCATCGTGCCGAGGGAGGACTTGGCGAGATCCAGGCGGCCGGGTCCCCCCATCGAGCCGGACACGTCGATGACGAAGGTGAGGGCGGCCGGCGGGCGTTCGCCCGACTTGCCGGCCGTGCGGGTGGCCAGGCCCACGCGGACCAGGGACCAGTCGTCGTCGCCGGTGCGGGCGCCGTCGACGGTGACCGAGAAGCCGTTGCCGTCGGGGCGTTCGTAGTCCTGGCGGAAGCTGTTGACGAATTCCTCGGGGCGGATCGTCGAGGGGTCCGGGCGCTGTCCCTCCGTGAGGGTGCGGCGGGCGTAGCCGTACGAGGCGGTGTCGACGTCGAGGGCGAAGGTGGAGAGGTGGTCGGGGGCGGCCGTCCTGCCGTTCTCGTCCGCGCGGGGAGCGCTCGGCGCGGGGAAGGCATCGCTGCCGCGTGCCGCTCCGTCCGAGGCCTCGCCGCCGGAGTCGCCCGCGCCGCATCCGGTGAGCAGCAGTGCCGTGGCCGCCGCGGTGGCGAACATTCGTGGTACCCGCTGTGTCCGGTGTGTCTTCATGTGCCGTGCCCCCTGTGTCCGTCGACGTATGTGACTGTGACGGGACAGGGGGCCGGAACGTGCGACACGGGGTGTTGCGGATCAGTCTCGAACAGGGCACGAGGGCGGGCCTTCGAGACCGGTGGGTGACCCTCCGGTGACCTAGGACACCACGTCCTTGCGGGCGAAACCCCGGAAGGCCAGGGCGAACAGGACCAGGGCGTACGTCACGGAGACGGCGGTGCCCTGGATCATGCCCGACCACTCCGGGGTGGGCTGGACGGCGTCGGCCCAGGCGAACTGCCAATGCGCGGGCAGGAAGTCGCGCCAGTCGCCGAGGGCGGTGACGGCGTCCAGGACGTTTCCGACGATGGTCAGGCCGACCGCGCCGCCGACCGCGCCGAGGGGGGCGTCCGTCTTCGTCGACAGCCAGAAGGCGAGCCCCGCGGTGACCAGTTGGGAGACGAAGACGTACGCGACCACGATCACGAGCCGCTGGGCCGCGGTGCCCGGGGCGAGCGCGCCGCCGGTGGGCAGCTCCAGGGGGCCCCAGCCGTAGGCCGCGATGCCGACGGCGAGGGCGACGACCGGCAGCAGGACCATCGCTGCCAGGCTGAGACCGAGGCCGACGACGAGCTTGGACCACAGCAGCCGGGCCCGCGGCACGGGGGCGGCGAGCAGGTAGCGCAGCGAGGACCAGCCGGCCTCCGAGGCGACCGTGTCCCCGCAGAACAGGGCGACCGGGATGACCAGGAGGAAGCCCGCGGACACGAACAGGTTGACCGCGGCGAAGTTGGCGCCGGACGCCGTCGCCGTGTCCATCAGCGACACCTGGCCGTTGCGGCCGCCGGGTTCGCCGCCGATCGCGAAGGCGATGACGAGGACGAACGGCAGGACGGCGAGGATGCCGCCCATGACCAGCGTGCGGCGGCGCTTGAGCTGGCGGACCAGCTCGACGCGCAGCGGCAGCGTACGGCCCGCCTGGTAGCCGGAGGCGACCTCGGTGAGCGTGCTCATGCGGAACCTCCGATCAGGGTGAGGAAGGCGTCCTCGAGGCGGCGGTGCGGGCCGACCGCCTGCACCGGCACGTCCAGCCGGACGAGTTCGGCGACCAGGCGCTGAGCGCTGCCGTCGGCGTCCAGGCGGACCAGCAGGCCCTCGTCGGTGGGCGCCGCGGAGACCACGCCAGGCAGTGCTGCGATCTTCTCCACGACCGGCTCCTCCACGGGGGTCGCGGTGCCCACCAGGAGGGTGTCGCCCGAGCCGACGATCTCGGCGACCGGGCCCGCCTGCACCAGCCTTCCGCGGTCCATGACCACGAGGTGCGTGCAGGACTGCTCGACCTCGGACAGGAGGTGGCTGGAGACGATGACCGTGCGGCCGGCCGCCGCGTACCCGATCATCACCTCGCGCATCTCGCGTATCTGAGGCGGGTCGAGTCCGTTGGTCGGCTCGTCGAGGATGAGCAGGTCCGGCAGGCCGAGCATGGCCTGGGCGATGGCGAGGCGCTGGCGCATGCCCTGGGAGTAGGTGCGTACCGCGCGGGCGAGGGCGTCGCCGAGGCCGGCGATCTCCAGGGCCTCGTCCAGGTGGGCGTCCTGGGCGGGGCGGCCGGTGGCCTGCCAGTACAGCTCCAGGTTCTCCCGGCCGGAGAGGTGTGGGAGGAAGCCGGCGCCCTCGACGAAGGAGCCGACGCGGGAGAGGACGGGCGAGCCCGGCCGGATGGCATGGCCGAAGACCCGGATCTCGCCGCCGTCGGGCGTGATCAGGCCCATCAGCATGCGCAGGGTCGTCGTCTTGCCCGCGCCGTTCGGGCCGAGGAGTCCGAGGACCTGGCCCTTCTCGACGCGGAAGGACAGGTCGCGGACGCTGTAGCGGTCACCGTTCGCGTACTTCTTGCTCAGGTCGGTGATCTGGAGCGGGACCTCTGCGAGCGCGGGGTCGGGGGCCGGGGTGGCGGTACGGCGGCGGGCCGTCAGCAGCAGCGCCAGGGCGATCGCCGCGCCCGTGAGGGGCAGCCACCACACCCAGGACGGGAGCGGGGCGGCGGCGGTCGTCACGGCGGGGGCGGTCGGGACCTTCAGGTCGCCCTTCATGGAGACGGTGTACGTCGCCGGGGTCATCGGGGAGGCGTAGCCGAGGTCGGTGGAGGCGAGGACCAGGCGCAGGCGGTGGCCTTCCTCCACCTTGTGGTCGATCGCCGGGAGCGTGATCGTGACGTCCTTGCCGGCCTTGGCGCCCTCGACGCGGACCGGGGTGACGAGCTGGGAGGGCAGCACCTGGTTGCCGCGGGCGCTGACGTCGTAGACCTTGGCGAAGAGGACGGCGGTGTCGGACGTCGACTTCACGTGGACGGTGACCGTCGGGGAACCGGTGACGCGCAGGTCGCCGGTGACCGGGACGGAGTCGAAGGCGGCGTACTGGCCGGGGAAGTCGAGGGAGACGCCGACGCCGAGGGAGGAGAGCTGGGAGAGACCGCCGCCGCCGAGTCCTGGCAGGGCCGAGACGGCGGGCGGGCTGGCGCCGGGCGGGTTGGTGAAGGACTGCTCCTCGCGGCGGCCGGTCAGCGGGAACGAGCGTTCGCCGTTCTCCAGGCCGGGGTAGCTGTCCGCGTCGGCGCCCCTGAGCTGGGCGGCGCCGTCGGTGGAGTCGACGCCTCCGGTGCGGGTGACGCGGAAGGCGGGGCCGGTGTCTGCGGCCTTGTCGTCCTTGAGGTAGCGGTCGAACCAGCCACGCACGCGTGCCTGGACGCGAGCGCCCTCCATGTCGCCGCCGTCGTGGCCGCCCGCGATCCAGTCGACGTCGACGGGGGCGCCGTTGGCACGGATCGCCTTCTCGGCCGCGTCGGACTGGGCGAGGGTGAAGAGGGAGTCGGTCTGGCCCTGGAGAAGCAGGGTGGGGACCTTGATGCGGTCGGCGACGGCGGACGGCGAGCGCTCCTCGAGGAGCTCGCGGGCGGCGGTGTCGGGAGTGCCGGATTCGGCGACGCGCTCGTACATCGCGGCCAGCGCGGGTTCGAAGTGGGCGGCGCCACCGCCCGTGTTGAAGAAGATGCCGGCCCACAGCTTCTTGAACACGCCGTCGGGGAACAGGGCGTCCGCGAGGTTCCAGTAGGTGATCGCGGGGGCGATGGCGTCGACGCGGTCGTCGTACCCGGCGGCCAGCAGGGAGATCGCGCCGCCGTAGGAGGCGCCGGCCACGCCGACCCGCGGGTCGCCGGTCCTGTCGAGCTGTACCTGGGGCTGCTCGGCGAGCCAGTCGATCAGCCCGGAGACGTCGGCGACCTCGCCCTTCGGGTCGTTCAGCCCGATCTTGCCGGTCGATTCGCCGAAGCCGCGCGCCGACCAGGTCAGGACCGCGTACCCGTCGCGGGCGAGGTCCTCGGCCTGCTGGCGTACGTCGTCCTTGGTGCCGCCGAAGCCGTGTCCGAGGAGGACGGCGGGGCGGCGGCCGGCCGCGCCGGAGGTGAAGTAGGAGGTGTCCAGGCGTACGCCGTCCACCGCCATGACCCGGTCGGCGCGGTGCACCGCGGGCGTGTCGTCGTCGGAGGCGACGGCCGTCCAGGTACCGGCACCGGCGAGTACGACCACGGCGGCCACGGCGGAGACGATCCGTCGCGGCCGCCGTGGTCCTCGCAGACCGGGCAGTCGAAGATCCATGCTTCAACCGTACGGGGTCAACCTGTCGTCGAGTTGTCGACCACAGACCGAACCCGGCACCATCCCGGCGGCGTACGAGGAGGCGCGCCGTACACCAGACGCGGTACTCAGGCCCGCGTGTCCTCCGGGATCGACACCAGCCAGCGGGTGTCGGGGCGGGGGCGGAGGTAGAGCGCCCAGTAGAGGGTGGCGGCGGCGGTGATGCCGCCGGTCCACAGGAGATGGACGGTCTCCTGCCGGGTGAGGACGTAGCCGAGGACGGCGATCAACAGGACCGGCAGCACCGGCCACAGCGGCATCCGCCAGGCGTGGGTGTGCCGGTGGTGGCCGCGGCGGGAGAGCAGGGCCGCGACCGCGACGAGCAGGTACATGCCGGTCACCGAGACGCCGGTGACGCCGTACAGGGTGTCCAGGTTCACGAAGCAGAGCAGCGCTCCGGGGACGCCGACGGCGAGCGTGGCGACCCAGGGGGAGCCGAAGCGGCCGAGCTTGGCGAGGGCGGCGTTGACCGGCCGGGGCCAGGCCTTGTCGCGGGCGGAGGCGAACAGGACGCGGGAGTTCTGGATGACCATCACGATCCCGGCGTTGATGATCGCGAGGGCCACGCAGAGGCTGACGAAGGTGCCGACGGCCGAGTTGGACCAGGCGGTGACCATGGCGCTGATGTCGCCGCCCGTGAGCTGGGCGAGGTCGGAGGCGCCGAAGGTGATGGCGACGACCGGGACCAGGATGATCACGGTGGAGATGGCGAGGGTGGCGAGAACCGTGCGGGCGACGTTGCGGCGCGGGTTCTCCAGTTCCTCGGAGAGGTAGACGGCGGTCGAGAAGCCCTGGGTGACGAAGAGGGCGATGGCGAGGCCGGAGACGATCAGCATGGCGGTGACGGTGTCGGTGTGGCCGTCGGCGCCGGCGACCTGCATCGAGACCAGGCTGCCCGCGCCGCGGTGGCCGTGGGCGAAGCCCAGGACGGCCACGGCGGCCGCCGCGATGACCTCAAGGACCAGGAAGACGCCGGTGATCCAGGCGTTGGCGCGCAGGTCGAGCAGGCCGGCGAGGGTGGACAGGAGCATGACGGCGGCACCCGCGAACGAGGGGTCGAGATGGACGACCGGGGCCAGGTAGTCGGCCGTGCCCATCGCGATCACCGGCGGAACGATCATGACGACGAGCAGGGAGAGGACGAAGACCAGCCAGCCGGCGAGCCGCCCGGCCAGCGTCGACACCATGGCGTACTCGCCGCCCGCGCTGGGGACGAGGGTACCCAGCTCCGAGTAGCAGAACGCCACGGCGACACAGAGCAGCGATCCGATCGCGATCGTGAGGGCGGTCGCGGTGCCGAGCGAACCGAAGAGGTCCGGGACGACGACGAAGAGGGTGGAGGCGGGGGTGACGCAGGAGAGGGTGAGCAGGGTGCCGCCGACGACTCCGATGGAGCGCTTGAGCTTCTGGGGACTGCCGGGCGCCTGAGGGAGGGCGGTCTCGACAGGGCGGAGCGTGTCGGTCATGCGGCGATTCCGATCGACTCGTGCGGATGCCTCCGGCGGCTGTGGTGGCGCTGCATGGAACCCCGACGAAAACCGGCGCGTCAATAGGTGTCAACCTACGGAACCCGTAGGTGAGGGGCGGCCTCTGCTGCGTTTACGGTCGTCTGCCGCAAGCAGCCACTGCGGCTCCGGGCGTGCGGGAACCGCAGGCCGGGCGTCGAAAAAACGTGCGGCCGTCCGGAGTCCGGACGGCCGCACAGGGAAAAGCCGGGTCGATCAGTGGTTGCGGGGGAAGCCCAGGTCGACGCCGCCGGGACCGTCGGCCGGGTCCGGCCAGCGGGTGGTGACGACCTTGCCGCGGGTGTAGAAGTGCGTGCCGTCGTTGCCGTAGATGTGGTGGTCGCCGAAGAGCGAGTCCTTCCAGCCGCCGAAGCTGTGGTAGCCGACGGGGACCGGGATCGGGACGTTCACGCCGACCATGCCGGCCTCGATCTCCAGCTGGAAGCGACGGGCCGCGCCGCCGTCCCGGGTGAAGATCGCGGTGCCGTTGCCGAACGGTGAGCTGTTGATCAGCGCCACGCCCTCGTCGTACGTGTCCACGCGGAGCACGCACAGCACCGGGCCGAAGATCTCGTCCTGGTAGGCCTTCGCGGTCGTCGGGACCTTGTCGAGCAGCGAGATGCCGATCCAGTGGCCGTCCTCGAAGCCGTCCACCGTGTAGCCGGTGCCGTCGAGGACCACCTCGGCGCCCTCCGCCGCCGCGCCCGTGACGTAGGACGCCACCTTGTCGCGGTGCACGGCCGTGATCAGCGGGCCCATCTCCGACGTCGGGTCGTTTCCGGGACCGATCTTGATCTTCTCGGCGCGCTCGCGGATCTTCTCCACCAGCTCGTCGCCGATGGCGCCGACGGCCACGACCGCGGAGATCGCCATGCAGCGCTCCCCCGCCGAGCCGTAGGCCGCCGAGACGGCCGCGTCCGCCGCCGCGTCGAGGTCGGCGTCCGGGAGGACCAGCATGTGGTTCTTCGCGCCGCCCAGGGCCTGGACGCGCTTGTGGTTCGCGGCTGCGGTGGTGTGGATGTACCGGGCGATCGGGGTCGAGCCGACGAAGGACACGGCCTTGACGTCCGGGTGCTCCAGGAGGCGGTCGACCGCGACCTTGTCACCGTTGACGACGTTGAAGACGCCGTCCGGCAGCCCGGCCTCGGCCAGCAGCTCGGCGATCTTCAGGGACGCCGACGGGTCCTTCTCGGACGGCTTCAGCACGAAGGTGTTGCCGGTCGCGATGGCGATCGGGAACATCCACATCGGGACCATCGCCGGGAAGTTGAACGGCGTGATGCCCGCGACGACGCCCAGCGGCTGGCGGATGGACGAGACGTCCACCCGGCTGGCCACCTCGGTCGACAGCTCGCCCTTCAGCTGCACGGTGATCCCGCACGCCAGGTCCACGATCTCCAGGCCGCGCGCGACCTCGCCCAGCGCGTCGCTGTGCACCTTGCCGTGCTCGGCGGTGATCAGCTCGGCGATCTCGTCCCGGTGCGCGTCCAGCAGCGCCCGGAACTTGAACAGGATCGTGGTGCGCTTGGCGAGGGACGACGCGCCCCAGGTGGCGTAGGCGTCCTTGGCGGCGGCGACCGCCGCGTCGACCTCCTCGACGGTCGCGAACGCGACGTTCGTGGTGACGGCGCCGGTCGCCGGGTCGGTGACCGGCCCGTACGTACCCGACGCGCCTTCGACGGTCTTGCCGCCGATCCAGTGGTTGACGATCTTCGTCATGACCGAGTACTCCTTCACAGATGGCGGCGTCGGGTGGAGACGTGCCGTTCGTACAGCTCACGTGCCTTCACCGCGGACGGTCGGGTCGCGGTCTCGGCCACAGGTACATCCCACCAGGCCTGCGCCGGCGGCGGGCCCGACACAGTGTCGGCCGTTTCCGTCTCGACGTAGACACATGTGGGAGTGTCGGCGCGGCGCGCCTCGGCGAGGGCCTCGCGCAGTTCGCGGACGGTCTTCGCGCGCAGCACGCGCATACCGAGACTGGCCACGTTGGCGGCCAGGTCGACGGGCAGCGGCGCCCCGGTGAAGGTGCCGTCGTCCGAGGTGAAGCGGTACGCGGTGCCGAACCGCTCGCCGCCCACCGACTCCGACAGACCTCCGATCGAGGCATAGCCGTGGTTCTGCACGAGCAGGATCTTGATCGCGATCCCCTCCTGCACGGCCGTCACGATCTCCGTCGGCATCATCAGGTACGTGCCGTCGCCGACCAGTGCCCAGACGTTGCGTTCGGGTGCGGCCAGTTTCACACCGATGGCGGCCGGGATCTCGTACCCCATGCAGGAGTAGCCGTACTCCAGGTGGTACTGGTCCCGGGACCGGGCCCGCCACAGTTTGTGCAGGTCACCGGGGAGTGAACCGGCCGCGTTGATGATCACGTCCGACTCGTCGGCGAGGGCGTCGAGCGCGCCGAGGACCTGCGGCTGGGTCGGGCGTACGTCCGGCTCCTCGGCCTCGTAGCAGGCGTCGACGCGCTGTTCCCAGCGCTCCTTGTCCTCGGAGTACTCGGTGACATAGGCGTCCGTGACCCGGTGGCCGTGCGTCCGGAGGGCCGCGGTCAGCTCGCCGAGGCCGCTGCGGGCGTCGGCCACGAGCGGCAGACCGGCGAGCTTGTGGCCGTCGTAGGACGCGATGTTGAGGTTGAGGAAGCGGACGCCGTCGCCCGCGAACAGGGTGTGGGAGGCGGTGGTGAAGTCCGTGTACCTCGTGCCGACGCCGATGACCAGGTCCGCCGTGCGGGCGAGTTCGTCCGCCGTCGCCGTGCCCGTGTGGCCCACGCCGCCCACGTCCTGCGGGTGGTCGTAGCGCAGCGAGCCCTTGCCGGCCTGGGTGGAGGCGACCGGGATGCCGGTGGCCTCCGCGAACTCGGCGAGGGCCTCCTCGGCGCGGCTGTGGTGGACTCCGCCGCCGGCCACGATCAGCGGGCGCCGGGCGGCACGGATCGCGCGGACCGCCTCCGCGAGCTCGGCCGGGTCGGCGCCCGGGCGGCGTACGGCCCAGGTGCGCTCGGCGAAGAACTCGTCGGGCCAGTCGTAGGCCTCGGCCTGGACGTCCTGGGGCAGCGCGAGGGTGACCGCGCCCGTCTCCACCGGGTCGGTGAGGACGCGCATCGCCTGGAGGGCCGCCGGGATCAGGGCCTCGGGGCGGGTGACGCGGTCGAAGTACCTCGACACCGGGCGCAGGGTGTCGTTGACGGACAGGTCGCCCGCGTAGGGGACCTCGAGCTGCTGGAGCACCGGGTCGGCGACCCGGGTGGCGAAGATGTCGCCGGGCAGCAGGAGGACCGGGAGGTGGTTGACGGTCGCCAGGGCGGCGCCGGTGACCAGGTTGGTCGCGCCGGGGCCGATCGACGTCGTCACCGCGTGGGTGGACAGCCGGTTGGACTGGCGGGCGTAGCCGACGGCCGCGTGGACCATCGACTGCTCGTTGCGGCCCTGGTGGAACGGCATGTCGTCGCCGTACTCGACCAGCGCCTGGCCGAGGCCGGCGACGTTGCCGTGGCCGAAGATGCCCCAGGTCGCGCCGATCAGCCGCTGCCGTACGCCATCGCGCTCCGTGTACTGGGCGGCGAGGAAGCGGACGAGTGCCTGGGCGACCGTCAGCCTCGTCGTCGAGGTCTGCGCCGTCATCGGTAACCCCCTGTGCTCTCTACGTGGTCCGGGTGGAAGCAGATCCGCCACTCCCGTGTCTCGCCCGGTCCCGCCATGACGTTCAGGTAGTACATGGCGTGGCCGGGCTGGGCGATGGCCGGGCCGTGCCAGCCGTCGGGGACGAGCACGGCGTCGCCGGAGCGGACCTCGGCGAGGACGTCGGATCCGCCCTCGCGTGAGGGGGATACGCGCTGATAGCCGAAACCGTTCGGGCCGTCGATCTCGAAGTAGTAGATCTCCTCGAGTTCGGCCTCCTCGCCCGGCCGGTGTTCGTCGTGCTTGTGCGGCGGGTACGAGGACCAGTTGCCGCCGGGCGTGATCACCTCGACGGCGATCAGCTTGTCGCAGTCGAAGGCGTCGGCGGAGGCGAAGTTGCGCACCAGACGGGCGCAGTTGCCGCTGCCGCGCTCTTCGACGGGGACCTCCGGCGCGGGGCCGTAGCGGGCGGGGAGTTGTCGCTCGCACTTCGCTCCTGCCAGGGCGAAGCGGCCTCCCGCGCCGGAGGCGATCTGGACCCGGGCGTCACGGGGAACGTACGCGAAGTCGGTTACCGACGCGAAAACGCTCTCCCTGCCCAGGAGTTGGAACTCTTCACCGGCTGTTCGCACGGTACATCCGCCTGCCAGCGGAAGTACGATCCACTCACTGTCACCGGTGGTGAAGTGGTGCGTGCCGCCCGGCTCCAGCTCGATGATCCGCAGACCGCAGTAGTCCCAGCCGGCTCGCTTCGGATCGATGTCGAGAAGGTAGTGGGCGCCGGCGGTGGTGCCGTGCGGGATGTACAGGTCGTGGTGCGGCTCGGTGTTCGTCATACGGCCCTCACAGCAGTCCTACGGCGGTGTCCACGGCGGCGGCGACGTCCCCGTCCGCCGGGTAGAGCAGCGAACGGCCGACCACCAGTCCCCGGACGGTGGGGAGTTGCAGCGCCCCGCGCCACTTCTCGTAGGCCCCGTCCTGATCGTCGCCGACCTCGCCGCCCAGCAGGACGGCCGGGAGCGTGGACGTCTGCATGACCTCGGCCATGTCGTCGGGGTTGTCGGTGACCGGGAGCTTCAGCCAGGTGTAGGCCGAGGTGCCGCCCAGGCCCGAGGCGATGGCGATCGACTTGGTGACGGCCTCGGCGGAGAGGTCGTTGCGCACCTTGCCGTCGGCGGTGCGGCGGCTGATGAACGGCTCCACGAAGAGGGGGAGCCCGCGGGCGGCCATGTCGTCGATGGCGCGGGCCGTGCTCTCCAGGGTGGTGAGCGAGCCCGGGTCGTCGTAGTCGATGCGCACGAGCAGCTTGCCCGCGTCGAAGTTCAGCCGCTCGACGTCCTCGGGACGGTGACCCGTGAAGCGGTCGTCGAGCTCGAAGACGGAGCCCTGGAGGCCGCCGCGGTTCAGCGAGCCCATGACGATCTTGCCGTCGAGAGCGCCGAGGAGGAGCAGGTCGTCCAGGATGTCGGCGGTCGCGAGGACGCCGTCCACGCCGGGCCGGGAGAGGGCCAGGCACAGGCGCTCGAGCAGACCGGCCCGGTTGGCCATGGCCAGCCTGTCGCCGCCGACGCCGAGCGCGCCACGGGCCGGGTGGTCGGCGGCGACGATCATCAGCCGGCCGGAGTCGCCGACGAGCGGTCTGCGGACGCGGCGGGCGGCCGCCTCGGCGATCGCCTCGGGGTGCTGGGTGCGCAGGCGGACGAGTTCGGAGATGTCGACGGTCGTCACAGGACGGCCCCCGCCTTGATCGCCGCTTCCACTTCGTCCGGCGTCGGCATCGCGGAGGAGCACTCCAGACGGGAGGCGACGATGGCGCCGGCGGCGTTGGCGTGACGCATGGTCTTCTCCAGGTCCCAGCCCGCGAGCAGGCCGTGACAGAGGGAGCCGCCGAAGGCGTCACCGGCCCCGAGGCCGTTGAGGACGTTCACCGGCAGCGGCGGGACCTCGGCGGACTCGCCCCCGCTGTGGACCGCGAGGACGCCCTTGGGGCCCTGCTTGACCACCGCGAGCTCGACGCCCGCGTCCAGCAGCGCCTGCGCCGCCGCACGCGGCTCGCGCACTCCGGTGGCGATCTCCACCTCGTCGAGGTTGCCCACGGCGACCGTGGTGTGTTTGAGGGCCTCGGCGTAGAACGGGCGGGCGGTGTCGGGGTCGCTCCAGAACATCGGGCGCCAGTCGAGGTCGAAGACCGTGGTGCCGGCCTTGGCCCGGTGGGCCAGCGCGGCGAGGGTCGCCGTACGGCTGGGCTCCTCGCTGAGGCCGGTCCCGGTGACCCAGAAGACGCGGGTCTCGCGGACGGCGTCGAGATCGAGGTCGTGGGCGTCGATCTCCAGGTCCGGCGCCTTGGGCTGCCGGTAGAAGTACAGCGGGAAGTCGTCCGGCGGGAAGACCTCGCAGAAGGTGACGGGCGTCGGCAGCCCGGGCACGGAGGTGACCCAGCGGTCGTCGACGCCGAAGCCGCGCAGGGCCTCGTGCAGATAGGTGCCGAAGGGGTCGTCACCGGTGCGGGAGATCACCGCCGTGTCGCGGCCGAGGCGGGCGGCGGCGACGGCGACGTTGGTCGCCGATCCCCCCAGGAACTTCCCGAAGGACGTGACCTGCGGGAGTGGGACACCCGTCTGTAGCGGATAGAGGTCCACCCCTATCCGCCCCATGGTGATCAGGTCGTACGCCATCGAGTTCCCTTCGTATCGGCTCGTACCGTGAAGCCGCTCGTGGCACGTCCCCGGCACACGTCCCGCATCGGCTCTCACGGCTTTGTAGCCCCGCGCGGCGGGCCCTGTCAATGTTTTGTCCAGACATTCGGACCAGCCCTTGACACCCCTCCGGTGAGCCAGCACGCTGACGCCCATGACGTCGTTGTCACCTCAGTCACCAGTTTCCGGTGTTTCCCGCATCCGTGTCGGATCCGCCCCCGACAGCTGGGGCGTCTGGTTCCCGGACGATCCCGCCCAGGTCCCCTGGCAGCGCTTCCTCGACGAGGTCGCGCAGTCCGGCTACGAATGGATCGAGCTCGGCCCCTACGGGTACCTGCCGACCGATCCCGCACTCCTCACCGAGGAGACGTCGAAGCGTGGCCTGAAGGTGTCGGCGGGCACGGTCTTCACCGGCCTGCACCACGGCGAGGCCGTCTGGGAGAAGACCTGGGCGCACGTCGCGGACAACGCCGTGCTCGCGCAGGCGATGGGCGCCAGGCACCTGGTCGTCATCCCGTCCTTCTGGCGGGACGACAAGACCGGCGAGGTGCTGGAGCCGGACACCCTCACCCCCGAGCAGTGGCGCAACCTCACCTCGCTGACCGAACGGCTCGGCAAGGAGGTGCGGGAGCGGTACGGCCTCCAGATCGTCGTCCACCCGCACGCCGACACGCATATCGACAGTGAGGAGAACGTCGTCCGGTTCCTGGACGGCACCGACTCCGACCTGGTGTCGCTGTGCCTGGACACCGGGCACTACGCGTACTGCGGCGGGGACAGCGTCAAGCTGATCGAGACGTACGGCGAGCGGATCGGGTACCTGCACCTCAAGCAGGTCGACCCGGAGATCCTGGCGGACGTACGGGCCAACCAGGTGCCGTTCGGGCCGGCAGTGGCGCGGGGCGTGATGTGCGAGCCGCCGAGCGGTGTGCCCGCCCTGGGGCCGGTGCTCGAAGCGGCGCAGAAGCTGGATGTCGATCTGTTCGCGATCGTCGAGCAGGACATGTATCCGTGCGCGCCGGACGCTCCGCTGCCCATCGCGCAACGCACGCGGGCGTTTCTGCGGTCCTGCGGGGCGTAGCCCTCCCGGGGTTCGGCGGGTCGCCCACCGGGGTGCCGGGTTCCGTGCCCACGCGCGTGCGGGTTGTGTGTGGCTTGTCGCGCCCACGCGGCGGAGCCGCACATCGATACAGCCCGCGCCCCTTAACGGAGTTGCCGCTGACGTAGCACCATAGGCGCCCATGACTGGGAACGCCGTACGCACCCGATCCGGTGAAGGGCCCGGCGGGTCCTGGGAGTTCGCCTTCGCCCTGCCGCATCCCCGGCTGCGGCCCGGAGTGATGAGCTACCGCGGGATCCGGCTCGGCATGACCCGGCCCCGGCGGCGGTTGGAGACGCCGATCGGGGCGGCGACGTTGTTGTTGGGGTTCGGGGAGCCCGTTCGCATCTCTCGCGCCGGGCGGGCTCCGGACACGCTCGTGTCCGTGTACTGCGGGCCCACGACCACACCGGCCGTCGGTGAGCACGGTGGCCGGCTCTCGGGCATCGAGGTGCTGCTCACGCCCTGGGCCGCGTTCACCCTGTTCGGCACGCCACAGCACGAGCTCGTCAACCGGACCGTGGATCCGGACGAGTTGCCGCACGCGCTGGCCACTTCCGTGGGCGAACTCGCCGCCGCCCTGGCCGCGTTGCCCTGCTGGGCGGACCGGTTCGGGCTGCTCGACGACGTCCTCGGCCGCTGGCGGGACGCCGGTACGCCGAGTTCGGAGCGGGTGGCACGGGCCTGGTCGCTGCTGGTGCGGACGGGTGGCGCGATTCCGGTACCGCGGCTGGCCGAGGAGGTCGGCTGGAGCGTACGGCACCTGGAGAACCGTTTCCGTGAGCAGATCGGGCTCGGCCCCAAAGCGGCGGCCCGGGTGCTGCGACTGCAACGTGCCCGTCGGCTGCTGGCCGAAGGACAGAGCGCGGCGGAGACCGCGGCACTCTGCGGCTTCTACGACCAGGCTCATCTCAGCGGCGAGTTCAAGGCGATGACAGGGTGCACGCCGAGGGAGTTCGCGCAGGCCAGGCGTCTTCCGGTGCAGGCGTCGCCGGTGGCGGACCGGCAGAGCGGGGAGGCGACGAGCCTGGTCCTGCCGGCCCGCTCGGAGGATTGGTCCGGACCGGGTGCGCATTTTTCCAAGACCGGACGCATTGGCTGAATACAGGCTGAGGGTCTGCCAGTTGATCCGGTGATCTCCGGTTGGTCCAGGCGCTCGGTGTGTCGCTTCGGCCGGTCCGGTCGTTCCGGGGGGATGGCGGGGAGCGGGAACGGGTCGGGCCTGTCGCAGCGGGCCCGGCCCGCCCCTGTCGGCGGCCCTCGGGGCGTTTGTCGACGCGCCCCTCCCGCAGGCCCCGCGTGCGCCTCTGCGTCACCCGTGTCGCCTGTATCGCCTGTATCGCCTGTATCGCCTGTATCGCCTGTATCGCCCATGTCACAAACACCTCCCTTCTGTCACACATGTCGCATGTACGCGGGCTTTGTGTCACCGGAGGTCAACAGCCGCCTCCGCACGGTCACCGAGCGTCGTTCACGGGGCACAGGCTTGGTGATCGCCAGCGCAGCGCCGGGTCCCCCCGGGCGGCCTCCCGGCCGCCGACCCCCGCGCGCGCAGTGAGGTGCAACTCATGACCGACCGAAGGCTCTGGTCCTACAAGGAGATCGCGGCGCACATCAGGGTGCAGCCGGACACCGTACGGTCCTACCGCAAGCACGGACTGCTGCCTCCGCCGGACCACGTCGAGGGCGGCAAGCCCTTCTGGTACGCCGACACGGTCCACGCCTGGGTCGCCTCCCGACCGGGCAACCGGGGACGCGCTCTGGACTGACCCCGGTCGAAGACGGAACGGCCTGTGCCCCACCTACGCGTGGGGCACAGGGCTGTGGGACATGGTGCCGTGACGCACAGTGCTGGAGGACGCGATACCCGAGGACGCGGCGCTGTGGGACGCGGGGCCGTGACGCACGGTGCTATGACGCAACGGGCTGCGCTTCCTCCGCCTCGCCGTCGAGACCCACGCGACGGCGCTCTGGGACGCGGTGCCGTGCGACGCGGTGCAGGTGACGCACGGCGCTGCGGGACGCGGTGCCGTGGGACGCGGTGCAGGTGACGCACGGCGCTGTGGAACGCGGTGCCGTGGGACGCAGTGCCCGTGACGCACGGCGCTGTGGGACAGGGCGCGTCACGGCCTGGGCGGGGTCAGGCCCACGGGGCGATGACCGTCACCCCCGCGCCCGGTGCGGTGCCCAGTGCGGACAGGGCGGCCGGAGTCTCGTCCAGGGTGATCGTCGACGTCACCAGCAGGTCGGGGCGCAGCACCCCGGCCCGGACCAGCTCCAGCATCTCCGGGTAGGCGTGCGCGGCCATGCCGTGGCTGCCCAGGATCTCCAACTCCAGGGCGATGGCGCGGGCCAGCGGCACGGGGGTCGTGCCGTCCGCCGACGGGAGCAGGCCGACCTGGACGTGACGGCCGCGGCGGCGCAGCCCGTTCACCGAGGCGGCGCAGGTGACGGGGGAGCCGAGCGCGTCGAGGGAGAGGTGGGCGCCTCCCCCGGTCAGCTCACGGACCGCCTCCGCCGTGTCCGGCACCCCCGTGGCGTCCACGCACTCGGCCGCGCCGAACTTCCTGGCCAGGTCCAGGGCCTTCGGAGAGACGTCCACCGCCACCACCCGTGCCCCGCTCGCCGCCGCGATCATCACCGCCGAGAGCCCCACGCCTCCGCAGCCGTGCACCGCCACCCACTCCCCCGCCGCGACCCGGCCCTGTCGCACCACCGCCCGGAACGCCGTGGCGAACCGGCAGCCGAGCGAGGCCGCGGTGGCGTACGACAGGTCGTCGGGGATCGCGACCAGGTTCACGTCGGCGTGGTCCAGGGCCACGTACTGGGCGAAGGAGCCCCAGTGCGTGAAGCCGGGCTGGGTCTGCCGCTCGCACACCTGGTGGTCGCCGGACGCGCAGGACGGACAGCTGCCGCAGCCGCACACGAAGGGGACGGTGACCCGGTCGCCGGCCCGCCACCCGGTGACCCGGTCGCCCACCGTTTCCACGACGCCGGCCAGTTCATGACCGGGCACGTGCGGCAGGGTGATGTCCGGGTCGTGGCCCATCCAGCCGTGCCAGTCGCTGCGGCACAGGCCGGTGGCCTCGACGCGCACGACCACTCCGTGGGGGGCCGGCCGGGGGTCGGTCAGCTCACGTACCTCGGCCGGCTCCCCGTACCGCTCGAACACCACAGCCCGCATACCCACTCCGTCCGTCGTCCAGGGGCACCCCGGAGATCTCCGCGAACGCTAACCGCGCGCGTCGACCTTGTCCCGTCCCTGGTCGTCCGTCTTGCGGCCGTCCGGCCCGTGGTCGTCCCGCTCCCGGTCGTCCCGCGCGTCGTCGTCCGGCCCGTGGTCGTCCCGCGCGTGGTCGTCCGGCCCGTGGTCGTCCCGCGCGTCGCCGTCCGGCCCGTCGCCGTCCGGCCCGTGGTCGTCCCGCGCGTCGTCCTCCGGCCCGTGGTCGTCCCGCGCGTCCTCGGACGTGGCGGCCGGTGCCCGGTGCGCCGACTCCCCCTCGCTCAGCCCGAACCGCTGGTGGAACCTGCGCAACGGCGCGGGCGCCCACCAGGTGGCCTTGCCCGTGAGGCGCATGATGGCCGGGACCAGGAGGCTGCGCACCACCATCGCGTCCATGAGGACCGCCAGGGCGATGCCCAGACCGAGCATCTTGGTGTTGGTGACGCGTGAGGTGCCTATCGCGACCATCACCACCGCCAGGATGACCGCCGCCGCCGTGATCAGGCCTCCCGTGCGCCGCAGGCCGAGGCCGACCGCCCCCTCGTGGTCGCCGGTGCGGTCGTACTCCTCCTTGATCCGGGAGAGCAGGAACACGCCGTAGTCCATCGAGAGGCCGAAGGCCACGCAGAACATCAGGACGGGAAGGGTGGTCTCGATGGATCCGGGGCTGGTGAAGCCGAGCAGGCCGGAGAGGTGCCCGTCCTGGAAGACCCAGACCACCGCGCCGAACATCGCCGTCAGGCTGAGCGCGTTGAGCAGCACTGCCTGGAGCGGGATCAGCACGCTGCCGGTCAGGAGGAAGACCAGGAGCAGGGTGACTATCGCTATGAAGGCCGCCGCCCAGGGCAGTTGGGCGCCGATCGCGTGCTTGGAGTCGACCAGGACGGCCGCCGTACCGGTCACCTTGGTCTCGAAGGGCGCGGCTGTGGCCCTCAGGTCGACCACCAGCGTCTGGGCCGTGTCGTCGACGGCCTCGCCCTTGGGCAGCACCGTGAAGTACGCCGAGTCGCCGCTCACCAACGGGCCCTCCACCCGGGCCACTTCCGGCAGCGCCGCCACACGCTCCTTGTAGGCGGCGTACTGGGTCGGCGTCGCCCTCCCCTCGGCGAGGACCTCGAGGCCACCGCCCGGGCTGCCCGGGAAGCCGTCCCTGATGTGCTGCTGCACCACATGGGACTCGGCGGAGGAGGGCAGTTGGCGGTCGTCCGCCGTGCCGAATTTCACGCCCAGGAAGGGCAGTCCGAGGAGGACGAGGACGGCCGTGGTGGCCAGGGCGAAGAACGGGGCCCGTCGCATGACCAGGTTCGCCGCGCGGCCCCAGGCTTTGCCGCCCTCCTCGCCGGACACCGCCGCGGACCGGCCTCGGCGGAACAGGCGCCGCAGGTCGAGGGAGTTGACCCGGTCGCCCAGCAGGACCAGCGCCGCCGGGAGCAGGATCAGGGCGGCCGCGGCGGCCAGCAGGACCACGGCCATGCCGGCGTAGGCGAAGGAGCGCAGGAAGTACTGCGGGAAGAGGAGCATCGCCGCGAGGGACACCGCGACCGTGAGCGCCGAGAAGAGAACCGTGCGGCCGGCCGTGCGCAGGGTGGTGCCGATGGCCGTCGACGGATCGGCGCCGGCCGCGAGTTCCTCGCGGAAGCGGCGGACGATGAACAGGGCGTAGTCGATGGCCAGGCCGAGGCCCAGGGCCGTGGTGAGGTTCATCGCGAAGATGGAGACGTCGGTGAACCGCGTGAGGCCGCTGAGGACCGCGTTGGTGCCGAGGATCGCGACGATGCCGATACCGAGCGGGAGCAGGGCGGCGACCGCGCTGCCGAAGACCATCACCAGCAGTACCAGCGTGATCGGCAGGGCGATCACCTCGGCCCGGGTCAGGTCCTCCTGGATGATGGTCTGCATCTCGTGCCGCACGGCGACGCCGCCGCCGATCCTGACCTCCACCGGCCCGTGCGTACCGCGCAGGGAGGGGGCGACGCGGTCGAGGGTCTCGCCCATCGTCTTCTCGTCGCCCGTGATGCGGGCGGCTATCAGCGCCTCGTGGCCGTCCTTCGCGCGCAGGGCGGCAGCCGCACTCGTCGCGTCCGCCTGCCAGTAGGAGCCGACGCCGACGACTCCCTTCTCGGCGGCGAGGCTCGCGGTGAGCCGGTTCGCCTCGGTCACGACCGCCGGGTCGTCCACCGAGGCGTCGCCCGCGTCGAGCAGGAGCAGGAGATTGGGCTGGGAGCCGGGGAACTCACGCTCCAGGGCCTTGGTCGCGTACGTGGACTGCGCGCCCGGATCCTCCCAGCCGCCGCTGCCCAGCCGCTCGGCGACGCCGCTGCCGGCCAGCACCGCGAGCACGGTGAGCACCAGGGCCGCGAGCAGCGACAGCCCGGGCCGGGCGGTCACGAAGCGGGTCCAGCCTCCGGGCCGGGGTGGGCTGTTGACTTCGGTCATCGTGCGGTGTCCCCTTCAGCCTGCAAGCAGTCGTGAAACCCGTAAAATGGCAAACACGAGACAGCGCTCGCGTTTCGGATCTCCAGAATGCGAGCGACCGCTCGTGTTTGTCAATCGTGTTCGGGAAAGCTGGGGACAACCCGTGGCCGAGAGCCAGGAGAAGGAACAGCCGCGCCGCCGCCAGGCTCGCGGCGAACGGCGCATCGCACAGCTGCTCGAGGCTGCGGCCAGCGTCTTCTGCACGACCGGCTACACAGCCGCCAGCACCAACGCCATCGCCCGCGAGGCGGGCGTCTCACCCGGCACGCTCTACCAGTTCTTCCCGAACAAGGAAGCGATCGCGATCGAGCTGGGCGACCGCCTCATGCACAAGATGCGCGACACCTTCGGCGAGGCGCTCGCGCCGGTCGACCCGGCGACCCCGCTGGAGGAGGCGGTCGGCACGGCCGTGGACCGGTTCATCGCCTTCAACTGCGACCACCCGGTGTTCTTCGCCCTGATGCACGGCCCCGACATCCCCGGCCACATCGCCGAGGAGCACGACGCGCTCCACGCCACGCTGCTCGCCCGCATCGAGGGCCTGCTCTCCTCCCTCCTGCCCGACGCGCCCCCCGCCGACCTCGCCCGCACCGCGCACATGTGTCTGGGCCTGTACAAGGCGGGCCTGGAGCTGGTCCTGGGGCACGAGGGCGCCGAGCGCGACGCGTACGTCCGGGAGCTGAAGAACGTACTGGTCCGCTACCTGGAGCCGTTGGTGGGCGACCGGCTGGGCTCCCGCGTGGACGGCGGCGCCGACGTCACGACGGCGCCGTAGCCACGCCGTAGCCCGCCCGACGCACGGCCGGAGACGGAGCGGCCGTGCGGGGTACCCGCCCCCCTCGGCCGGTTCGCCGCGCCGTCCGTCGGCACGCGCCCCGGCGGGCGGTCCGGCGCTCCGCGGCCGCACGCGTCCGGAGTACCCCCCGCGACTCCGTGTCTGCGGACGGCGCCCGCACGGCGTCCGCGTGGAGTCCGTGCGACGCCGTGCGACGGGTTCCTACCTTGGCTTCATACCCCCTAGGGGTATAGTGTGAGTCAACGGGAGACCTCTCGCGGCCCCGTCCGCCCCACCCGCCTCCTCGAGGAGAACGACATGACCGCTCGAACCGACACCCCGGGCTCCGTCACCACCGTCTACAAGGTGAGCGGCATGAGCTGCGGTCACTGCGAGGGCGCCGTCTCCGGCGAGCTCTCCGAGCTCTCCGGTGTCACCTCGGTGAAGGCCGTGGCCTCGACCGGTGAGGTCACGGTCGTCTCGGCCGCCGCGCTCGACGAGGAGGCCGTGCGCGCCGCCGTCGACGAGGCCGGCTTCGAACTGGTCGGCCAGGCCTGAGGCACCCACCGCCCGGCACCCGCTTTCGACTCCCCTCCTCCACCCACCGGGCCGTGCCGACCAGCTGATACTGGTTCCGTACGGCCCGGTCAGCTTCCTGGAGCACGGACATGACCAGCACCACCACGGAAACGCCGATAGCCGGACCGACCGAGCCGACCGCCGAGGTCGAACTGCTCATCGGCGGGATGACCTGCGCCTCCTGCGCGGCCCGCGTCGAGAAGAAGCTCAACCGCATGGACGGCGTCAGCGCGTCGGTCAACTACGCGACCGAGAAGGCTCAGGTCAGCTATCCGGCCGGGATCGAGGTCGCCGACCTGATCGCGACCGTGGTGAAGACCGGGTACACGGCAGAGGAGCCCGTGCCCGTACCGGACCCGGTCCAGGAGGACTCCCCCCAGGACCCCGAGCTCGCGGGTCTGCGCCACCGGCTCCTCGTCTCCGTGCTGCTCGCCGCGCCCGTCGTGCTGCTGGCGATGGTGCCCTCGCTCCAGTTCGACAACTGGCAGTGGCTCTCGCTGACGCTCGCCGCGCCCGTGGTCGTCTGGGGCGGCGGCCCGCTGCACAAGGCCGCCTGGACGAACCTGCGGCACGGCGCGGCCACCATGGACACCCTGGTGTCCGTCGGCACGCTGGCCGCGCTCGGCTGGTCCCTGTGGGCGCTGTTCTTCGGCGACGCGGGCATGCCCGGTATGCGCCACCCCTTCGAACTCACCGTCTCACGCACGGACGGCGCCTCCACGATCTATCTGGAGGTCGCCGCCGGGGTGACCGCCTTCATCCTGCTCGGCCGCTATCTGGAGGCCCGCTCCAAGCGGCGCGCGGGTGCGGCGCTGCGGGCCCTCATGGAGCTGGGCGCGAGGGACGTGGCCGTGCTGCGGGACGGCAAGGAGGTGCGGATCCCCGTCGACCGGCTGGCGGTCGGGGACCGGTTCGTCGTGCGGCCCGGGGAGAAGGTCGCCACCGACGGGACGGTCGTGGAGGGCGCGTCCGCCGTGGACGCCTCGATGCTGACCGGCGAGTCGGTGCCGGTGGACGTCGGACCCGGCGACGCCGTCACGGGCGCCACGGTGAACGCCGCCGGCCGACTGGTCGTCGAGGCCACCCGGATCGGCGCGGACACCCGGCTCGCGCGCATGGCGCAGCTGGTCGAGGCCGCGCAGACCGGCAAGGCCGAGGTGCAGCGGCTCGCCGACCGGATCTCGGGGATCTTCGTGCCGGTGGTCCTGCTGCTCGCGGCCGCCACCTTCGCCGGCTGGCTCGGCGCGACGGGTGACACGGTCGCCGCGTTCACGGCGGCCGTCGCGGTTCTGATCATCGCCTGCCCGTGCGCGCTCGGGCTCGCCACGCCGACCGCGCTGATGGTCGGCACCGGACGCGGCGCCCAGCTCGGCATCCTCATCAAGGGCCCCGAGGTCCTGGAGTCCACGCGCCGGGTCGACACCGTCGTCCTCGACAAGACCGGGACCGTCACCACCGGCCGGATGACCCTCCAGGACGTGTACGTCGCCGACGGCACCGACGAGCGGGAGCTGCTGCGGCTCGCGGGCGCCCTGGAGCACGCCTCCGAGCACCCGGTCGCCCGGGCGGTGGCGGCGGGCGCCGAGGAACGGGTCGGGGAGCTGCCGGTGGCCGAGCGGTTCGAGAACGTGCCGGGGCGTGGGGTACGCGGGCGCGTGGAGGGTCACGAGGTGGCCGTGGGGCGTCTCTTCGAGGCCGTTCCGGACGACGTGGCACGCGCCAAGGGCGAGGCGGAGCGGGGCGGTCGTACGGCCGTGGTCGTGGGCTGGGACGGCGTGGCGCGCGGGGTGCTCGCGGTCGCCGACGCGGTCAAGGAGACCAGCGCCGAGGCGGTGCGGGAGCTGCGCGCGCTGGGGCTCACGCCGGTACTGCTGACCGGGGACAACCGGGCGGTGGCGGAGGCGGTCGCGGCGGCGGTCGGGATCGACCGGGTGATCGCCGAGGTGCTGCCCGAGGACAAGGTCGACGTCGTACGGCGACTGCAGGGCGACGGGCGGGTCGTCGCCATGGTCGGGGACGGCGTCAACGACGCGGCCGCACTCGCCACCGCCGACCTCGGGCTGGCCATGGGGACGGGCACGGACGCGGCGATCGAGGCGAGTGACCTGACGCTGGTGCGGGGGGATCTGCGGGTGGCCGCGGACGCCATCCGGTTGTCCCGGCGGACCCTGGCGACGATCAAGGGCAACCTGGTGTGGG
The DNA here is from genome assembly GCF_044741545.1 of Streptomyces sp. NPDC088157. NCBI lineage: Bacteria > Bacillati > Actinomycetota > Actinomycetes > Kitasatosporales > Streptomycetaceae > Streptomyces > Streptomyces sp. NPDC088157. Next base: position 312,900 of record NZ_JBIUSU010000001.1, on the reverse strand, counting down.
CCTTCGGGTACAACGTGGCCGCGCTGCCGCTGGCCGCCGCCGGGCTGCTGAACCCGATGATCGCGGGGGCGGCGATGGCGTTCTCGTCCGTGTTCGTCGTGACGAACAGCCTGAGGCTGCGCGCCTTCAAGTGAGACCGCCGCCCGAGACCGACCTCCGCCCGGGACCACAGGGTGAGACGGCCAGGTGAGACCGCCGCGTAAGTGACCGGCGAGTAGCACCGTGCCGATCAGGGAGACCCCTGGAGTCCTGCGCGAGCCTCACATAAGCTCTTCACAAGGCTCGCGCATCATCATTACGCTTGGGCCTCGATCGCCGTATCCGGTCTCTTGCGCATCTAACGGACATATGCAAGAGACACAGATCACAGTGATGCGAACGTAACCATCGAAGGGGTTCGAAGGTCTAAGTTGACGATGTCGGGAAGCGTCTTGGGGGGCGTGACCTGACATCTGGGGATGTCTTGGGGGACTTCCTCAGAGATGCGTTGCCGGGGCACGTACACCGGGAAGCTTTGAGCGGCCCTCCCAGCGTGCGCTGTCCCGGCAGATCGCACACAGCGGTGGCAGGACGAGTTCTGCTCGTTCTGCTCAACCGCAGGCACAACAACCGCAGATGGTTACCGAACAGCGAATTCAGGCGCTGTCCTCACAACGCCCGGCCGGATCCCGTGGGGGGAATCCGCACCGGGACATGGGAAGGCGCCCTGGTCGTCGGCCCGTGGGGGGACCGCCGCCGGGGCGCCTTCCGTATGCCCTGCGCACATTCCCGCATAAGGCGACCGCGCACCTCACATGCCACCGGGCGCGCCGCATACGGCTCGTACGTATCGCGCACATGCGACTGCGCACATACCTCTGCACACGTACGTCTGCGCGCGTACCTCTGCGCACATGCGACTGCCCGGGAAGCGGGTCCCGGGCAGTCGGAGAAATCACCGGCGACGAGGCGCTCCGAGAAACGGCGCCCCCTTCGGCAGGTGTCAGCGCTCCTCGACGGGAACGAAGTCGCGCTCGACGACGCCCGTGTAGATCTGGCGCGGGCGGCCGATGCGGGAGCCGGGCTCCTTGATCATCTCGTGCCACTGGGCGATCCAGCCCGGGAGGCGGCCCAGGGCGAACAGGACCGTGAACATCTCGGTCGGGAAGCCCATGGCCCGGTAGATCAGGCCGGTGTAGAAGTCGACGTTCGGGTAGAGGTTGCGCGAGACGAAGTAGTCGTCGGAGAGCGCGTGCTCCTCCAGCTTCAGGGCGATGTCCAGCAGTTCGTCGGACTTGCCGAGGGCGGAGAGGACGTCGTGCGCGGCCGCCTTGATGATCTTCGCGCGCGGGTCGAAGGACTTGTACACCCGGTGGCCGAAGCCCATCAGGCGGACGCCGTCCTCCTTGTTCTTCACCTTGCGGATGAAGGAGTCGACATCGCCGCCGTTGGCCTGGATGCCCTCGAGCATCTCCAGCACGGACTGGTTGGCGCCGCCGTGCAGCGGGCCCCACAGGGCGGAGATGCCGGCCGAGATCGACGCGAACATGTTGGCCTGGGACGAACCGACCAGGCGGACCGTGGACGTCGAACAGTTCTGCTCGTGGTCCGCGTGCAGGATCAGCAGCTTGTCGAGCGCGGAGACGACGACCGGGTCGAGCTCGTACTCCTGCGCCGGCACCGAGAACGTCATCCGCAGGAAGTTCTCGACGTAGCCGAGGTCGTTGCGCGGGTAGACGAACGGGTGGCCGATCGACTTCTTGTAGGCGTACGCGGCGATCGTCGGGAGCTTGGCGAGCAGCCGGATCGTGGAGAGGTTGCGCTGCTTCTCGTCGAACGGGTTGTGGCTGTCCTGGTAGAACGTCGACAGCGCCGAGACGACCGACGACAGCATGGCCATCGGGTGGGCGTCGCGCGGGAAGCCGCGGTAGAAGTTCTTGACGTCCTCGTGCAGCAGCGTGTGCTGGGTGATGTCGCTCTTGAAGACGGAGAGCTCGTCGACGGTCGGCAGCTCGCCGTTGATCAGCAGGTAGGCGACCTCGAGGAAGGTCGACCGCTCGGCCAGCTGCTCGATCGGGTAGCCGCGGTACCGGAGAATGCCTTGTTCGCCGTCAAGGTAGGTGATGGCGGATTTATAGGCGGCCGTGTTGCCGTAGCCGCTGTCCAGGGTCACCAGACCGGTCTGGGCGCGGAGCTTCCCGATGTCGAAGCCCTTGTCGCCGACGGTGCTGTCGATCACCGGGTAGGTGTACTCGCCGTCGCCGAACCGCAGTACTACAGCGTTGTTGGTGTGCTCGCTCACGTCATCCCTCACCGACGTTGTGCCTCTTCTTCGAGGTTGCCCTGACTGTCTTCTACCATCCCCCATTTGGCGCACCAGAGTGCACTCGGGGTCGACCATTGGGCTTATCGGCGGCACTCAGTGCCGCCAACTAGCTCATCCTGCCGCCTTCGTCACAGTTGGGGAAGTGCTCTGTGACCTTCATGACTCATTTGATCGATCATTTTTTCCGACCGCCCGAAAATCGCACGAGCCCGATGCGGTCAGCGGCCCGCCAGCCGGAAGTCCAGGGCCGTACAGCGGCGGCCCGCCGACACCGTGCGCACCGCCTGGCCGATCGCCTTGCGTGAGCCGACGAGGACGACCAGCTTCTTGGCGCGGGTCACGGCCGTATACAAGAGGTTCCGCTGAAGCATCATCCATGCTCCCGTGGTGACCGGGATCACCACTGCGGGATATTCACTTCCCTGTGAACGGTGGATGGTCACCGCGTACGCATGGGCGAGTTCGTCCAGTTCGTCGAACTCGTACGGAACCTCCTCGTCCTCGTCGGTCAGCACCGTGAGGCGCTGGTCGACGGGATCGAGCGCGGTCACCACGCCCACGGTGCCGTTGAAGACGCCGTTCTTCCCCTTGTCGTAGTTGTTGCGGATCTGGGTGACCTTGTCACCGACGCGGAAGACCCGGCCGCCGAACCGCTTCTCGGGCACGTCGGGCCGGCCGGGGGTGACGGCCTGCTGGAGCAGACCGTTGAGGGCGCCGGCGCCGGCCGGGCCGCGGTGCATGGGCGCCAGCACCTGTACGTCCCGGCGCGGGTCCAGGCCGAACTTCGCCGGAATGCGCCGGGCGGCCACGTCCACCGTGAGGCGGCCGGTCTCCTCCGTGTCGTCCTCGACGAAGAGGAAGAAGTCCTTCATGCCGTCGGTGACCGGGTGCTGTCCGGCGTTGATCCGGTGCGCGTTGGTCACCACGCCGGACTGCTGGGCCTGGCGGAACACGCGCGTGAGGCGCACGGCCGGCACCGGGCTGCCGTCGGCGAGGAGATCGCGCAGTACCTCGCCCGCGCCGACGCTGGGCAACTGGTCGACGTCGCCGACGAAGAGCAGGTGCGCGCCCGGGGGTACGGCCTTGACCAGCTTGTTGGCGAGGAGCAGGTCCAGCATCGACGCCTCGTCGACCACCACGAGGTCGGCGTCCAGTGGGCGGTCCCGGTCGTAGGCCGCGTCGCCGCCGGGCTTGAGCTCCAGCAGGCGGTGGACGGTGGAGGCCTCGGCGCCGGTCAGCTCGGCCAGCCGCTTGGCGGCGCGGCCGGTGGGGGCGGCCAGCACGACCTTGGCCTTCCTGGCACGGGCCAGCTCCACGATCGAGCGGACGGTGAACGACTTGCCGCAGCCGGGGCCGCCGGTGAGCACGGCGACCTTCTCGGTCAGGGCGAGCCGGACGGCCGCCTCCTGCTCGGGCGCGAGGTCCGCCTTCGTGCGGGCCTTCAGCCAGGCAAGCGCCTTGTCCCAGGCCACGTCACGGAAGGCCGGCATCCGGTCCCCGTCGCTGCGCAGCAGTCGCAACAGCTGTGCGGAGAGCGAGAGTTCGGCCCGGTGGAAGGGGACCAGGTAGACGGCCGTGACGGGTTCCGCCGCGCCGTCCGGGCCCGGGACCTTCTCCCGTACGACTCCGGGGTCCTCGCCCTCCTCCGGGGGCGCCGCGAGTTCGGCGAGGCACTCGATGACCAGGCCGGTGTCGACCTGGAGGAGCTTGACCGCGTCGGCGATCAACCGCTCCTCGGGGAGGTAGCAGTGGCCCTGATCGGTGGCCTGGGACAGGGCGTACTGGAGGCCCGCCTTGACCCGCTCGGGGCTGTCGTGCGGGATGCCGACGGACTGGGCGATCTTGTCGGCGGTGAGGAAGCCGATGCCCCAGACGTCCGAGGCGAGCCGGTAGGGCTGGTTCCTCACCACGGAGATGGAGGCGTCGCCGTACTTCTTGTAGATGCGCACCGCGATGGAGGTGGACACCTCGACGGTCTGGAGGAAGAGCATGACCTCCTTGATCGCCTTCTGCTCCTCCCAGGCGTCGGCGATCTTCTTCGTGCGCTTCGGGCCGAGGCCGGGGACTTCGATGAGCCGCTTCGGCTCCTCCTCGATGATCTTCAGGGTATCCATGCCGAAGTGCTGGGTGATGCGGTCGGCGAAGACCGGGCCGATGCCCTTGACCAGGCCGGATCCCAGGTAGCGGCGGATGCCCTGGACCGTGGCGGGCAGCAGGGTCGTGTAGTTCTCGACGGTGAACTGCTTGCCGTACTGCGGGTGCGAGCCCCAACGGCCCTCCATCCGCAGTGACTCGCCGACCTGGGCGCCGAGCAGCGCGCCAACGACGGTCAGGAGGTCGCCGCCGCCTCTGCCGGTGTCGACGCGGGCGACCGTGTAGCCGTTCTCCTCGTTCGCGTACGTGATGCGCTCGAGCACGCCTTCCAGCGTGGCCTGTCGCCGTTCTCCCGCCTGGGCGGCCCCCGCCTGATCGGTCATGATCCGACGTTACCGCCCGCCACCGACAGTCCCCGAGGGCGTAGCGCCGGGCGTTCGCCGGGTGCTGCCGGGCCTCCGTCGGCGCCGTTCATCACGATCCGGTCTCGGGATGTGGTTGAGGGCTTGATTAATCCCCGTGTAATCGATTCCAATCCTTCGTAACCGCCGATGTAATCGATTCCACGACATCGGCGTTCATGAACCGAATCCACAAGGAGGTGGGGCGGCGATGGCGAGCATCAAGGACGTCGCGGCCGAGGCGGGGGTCTCCGTCGCCACGGTGTCGCGCGTCCTGAACGACCATCCGTCGGTCAGCGAGGACGCACGCACGCGTGTGCTGGCCGCCGTCGAGGCGCTGGGCTACCGCCCGAACGCCGTCGCCCGGTCGCTGCGCACCGACCAGACCCACACCCTCGGCCTGGTCATCAGCGACGTGATGAACCCGTACTTCACCGAACTGGCCCGCTCCGTCGAGGGGGAGGCCCGGGCGCTGGGCTACAGCGTCATCATCGGCAACGCCGACGAACGGCCCGATCTCCAGGACCACCACGTACGGAGCCTGCTGGACCGCCGGATCGACGGCCTCCTCGTCTCCCCCACGGACGGCGGCTCGCCGCTGATCCTCGACGCCGCGCGCGCGGGGACGCCGATGGTGTTCGTCGACCGGTGGATCCCGGGCGTGGACGTGCCCGTGGTGCGGGCCGACGGACGCGCCGCCGTGCGGGACCTCGTCGCGCATCTGTACGGGCTGGGGCACCGCAGGCTCGCCATCATCGCGGGGCCGGCCGCCACCACGACCGGCAGCGAGCGCGTCGAGGCCTTCCGGGCCGCCATGGCCGAATACGGGCTTCCCCTCCCGGACGCCTACATCGGCCAGGGCGACTTCCAGGCGGAGAGCGGCCGCCGGGTCACCGAGGGCTTCCTCGACCTGCCCGAGCCGCCCGAGGTCGTGTTCGCCGCCGACAACCTGATGGCGCTGGGCGCGCTGGACGCCGTACGCGCGCGTGGGCTGCGCGTTCCGCACGACCTCGCGCTCGCCGCGTTCGACGACATCCCGTGGTTCGTGCACACCGACCCGCCGATCACGGCGCTCGCCCAGCCGACGGGCGAGCTGGGACGGGCCGCCGTGCGAGCACTCGTCGACCGCATCGAGGGGCGGCCCCCACAGTCCGTCACCCTGGCCGCCCGGCTCGTCGTGCGCCGCTCGTGCGGCGAGCCCGCCGCGGCGGGGCCGTCCGCGACTCCGGACCCCTCCGCAACCCGGCCGCCTTCCGCGGCACCGGACTCACACGCCACCGCCAAACCCCCGGCCCCCTCGGAGCCGACCGCTCGGCCGGAAACCTCGGAGCCGACCGCTTCTCCGTCGGCGCCCCGCGCCGCCGATGAGCCGCCTGCGCGGGATCCTTCCGCGCAGCCCCCCGTGACGAACAGGAGCCAGACGTGAGCAACGCGGACGAGTTGCTGCGCATCGAGGGCATACGCAAGACCTTCCCCGGTGTGGTCGCGCTGGACAGCGTCGACTTCGATCTGCGCCGGGGCGAGGTGCATGTGCTGCTCGGTGAGAACGGCGCGGGCAAGAGCACCCTCATCAAGATGCTCTCCGGCGCCTACCGGCCCGACGCCGGTCGGATCCTGGCCGGCGGCGAGGAGGTGCGCATCCATGGCGCGCAGGACTCGGCACGCCTCGGGATCGCCACCATCTACCAGGAGTTCAACCTCGTCCCCGATCTGACGGTCGCCGAGAACATCTTCCTGGGCCGGCAGCCGCGCCGTTTCGGGATGATCGACCGCAAGCGGATGGAGGCCGAGGCGGCCGTTCTGCTGGAGCGGGTGGGGGTGAGGGTCTCGCCACGCACGCGTGTGCGTGAACTCGGCATCGCCCGCCTCCAGATGGTCGAGATCGCCAAGGCGCTCAGCCTGAACGCGCGCGTGCTGATCATGGACGAGCCGACCGCCGTGCTGACCTCCGAGGAGGTCGAGAAGCTCTTCGCCATCGTGCGCAGGCTGCGCGAGGACGGCGTCGGCATCGTGTTCATCACGCACCACCTCGAGGAGATCGCCGCCCTCGGCGACCGGGTCACGGTCATCCGTGACGGCAGGAGCGTCGGACAGGTCCCGGCCGACACGCCCGAGGACGAACTCGTACGGCTCATGGTGGGCCGCTCCATCGAGCAGCAGTACCCCAGGGAGCGTGCCGGGACGGGCGCCGCGCTGCTGTCCGTCGAGGGGCTCACCCGGGACGGCGTCTTCCACGACGTCGGCTTCGAGGTGCACGCCGGTGAGGTCGTCGGTGTCGCCGGGCTCGTCGGCGCCGGTCGTACCGAGGTCGTACGGGCCGTGTTCGGGGCGGACCCGTACGACCGGGGAGCCGTCCGGGTCGGCGGCGCGGACCTCCCCCGGTACGACGTGAACGCCGCGATGGCGGCCGGGATCGGACTCGTGCCCGAGGACCGCAAGGGCCAGGGGCTGGTGCTCGACCAGTCGGTCGAGGAGAACCTCGGGCTCGTGACCATGCGGGCCGCGACCCGCGCCGGCCTGGTGGATCTGAAGGGCCAGCACGAGGCGGCGGCGCGGATCGCGGGGCAGCTGGGGGTGCGGATGGCGGGCCTCGGCCAGCAGGTGCGCACGCTGTCCGGCGGCAACCAGCAGAAGGTCGTCATCGGCAAGTGGCTGCTCGCCGACACCAAGGTGCTGATCCTCGACGAGCCGACGCGCGGGATCGACGTCGGCGCGAAGGTCGAGATCTACCAGCTCATCAACGAGCTCACGGCCGCCGGTGCCGCCGTCCTGATGGTCTCCAGCGATCTGCCCGAGGTGCTCGGCATGAGCGACCGGGTGCTGGTGATGGCCCAGGGCCGGATCGCCGGCGAGCTGTCGGCCGACGAGGCGACCCAGGACTCCGTCATGGCGCTCGCCGTCAGCACCACCCCCACCCACAACGAAACCGAAGAACTGGAGGCCGGCCGTGGCCGCTGAGACGCTCAAGAGCGGGGCGGGCGCCGGTGGCGCCGCGGCGGTCCGCCGTCTGCTCCTCGACAACGGCGCGCTGACCGCGCTGATCGTCCTCGTCATCGCCATGTCGGCGCTGTCGGGTGACTTCCTGACCACGGACAACCTGCTCAACGTGGGTGTCCAGGCGGCCGTGACCGCCATTCTCGCCTTCGGCGTGACCTTCGTGATCGTCTCGGCGGGCATCGACCTGTCGGTCGGCTCGGTGGCGGCCCTGTCGGCCACCGTGCTGGCCTGGAGCGCCACGCAGCACGGTGTGCCGGTGGTACTGGCGGTGGTCCTGGCCGTCGCGACCGGTGTCGCGGCCGGTCTGGTGAACGGTTTCCTCATCGCCTACGGCAAGCTGCCGCCGTTCATCGCGACGCTCGCGATGCTGTCGGTGGCGCGCGGTCTGTCGCTGGTGATCTCCGAGGGCTCGCCGATCGCCTTCCCCGACTCGGTCTCGCACCTCGGTGACACGCTCGGCGGCCGGCTGCCGGTGCCGGTGCTCGTGATGGTCGTGATGGGGCTGATCGCCGCGTTCGTGCTCGGCCGGACGTACATCGGCCGTTCGATGTACGCCATCGGCGGCAACGAGGAGGCGGCACGCCTCTCCGGCCTGCGGGTGAAGAAGCAGAAGCTCGCGATCTACGCGCTGTCCGGGGTGTTCGCGGCCGCGGCGGGCATCGTGCTCGCCTCCCGGCTGTCCTCGGCCCAGCCGCAGGCCGCCGACGGCTACGAGCTGGACGCGATCGCCGCGGTCGTCATCGGCGGCGCCTCCCTCGCGGGCGGTACGGGCAAGGCCTCGGGCACGCTGATCGGCGCGCTGATCCTGGCGGTGCTGCGCAACGGCCTCAACCTGCTGTCCGTGTCCGCCTTCTGGCAGCAGGTCGTCATCGGTGTCGTCATCGCGCTGGCCGTGCTCCTGGACACGTTGCGCCGCAAGGCGGGGGCGACCCCGGTGGCGGCCGGGGCGGGCGGCGGCGGCAAGGGCCGGCAGGCGGCGACGTACGGTCTCGCGGCCGTGGTCACCGTGGCGATCGTCGGCGCGACCTCCTTCCTGCACGGCGGTGCCGGGGCGAGCACGAACCCGAAGGTCGGTCTGGCGCTGTCCACGCTCAACAACCCGTTCTTCGTGCAGATCCAGTCGGGCGCGAAGGCGGAGGCGAAGAAGCTGGGCGTGGACCTGACGGTCACCGACGCCCAGAACGACGCCTCGCAGCAGGCCAACCAGCTCCAGAACTTCACCAGTTCCGGCTTCGACTCGATCATCGTCAACCCGGTGGACTCGGACGCGGCGAGCAACCCGGTGAAGGCCGCCGACAAGGCGAAGATCCCGGTGATCGCGGTCGACCGGGGCGTCAACAAGGCCACGGTGGACGCGCTGGTCGCCTCCGACAACGTGGCCGGCGGTGAGCTGGCCGCCAAGACGGTCGCCGAGAAGCTGGGCGGCACCGGCAAGATCGTGATCCTTCAGGGCCAGGCGGGCACCTCAGCGGCGCGGGAGCGGGCGGAGGGTTTCGCCAAGGGTCTGAAGGCCTACCCCGGCATCCAGGTGCTGGCCCAGCAGCCGGCCGACTTCGACCGCACCAAGGGCCTCGACGTGATGTCGAACCTGCTCCAGGCGCACCCGGACGTCCAGGGCGTCATCGCCGCCAACGACGAGATGGCGCTCGGCGCGATCAAGGCGCTGGGCTCCAAGGCGGGCAGGTCCGTCCAGGTCGTCGGCTTCGACGGCACGCCGGACGGGCTGACGGCCGTCAAGAACGGCACGCTGTACGCGTCGGTGGCACAGCAGCCGTCCCAGCTGGGCAGGATCGCTGTGGACAACGCGCTGAAGGCGTTCCAGGGCAAGAAGGTCGAGGAGACGGTGAAGGTGCCGGTGAAGGTGGTCACGAAGGAGAACGTGGCCGGGTTCAGCGGCTGAGTTCCGGCGAGCGGGCGGACGGTCGCTCCGGGGGCATCCCCGGGACAGCTCCGGGGCATCCCCGGGGACGTCCCCGGGACATCTCCGGGGGCCGTCCGCCCCGAGTCACGTATCAGGGGAGTCACTTCATGTACGACCACGACCTTCTGGTCGTAGGGTCGGCCAACGCCGACCTGGTGATCGGTGTCGAGCGCAGGCCCGCCGCCGGGGAGACGGTCCTCGGTTCCGACCTGGCCGTCCACCCGGGCGGCAAGGGAGCGAACCAGGCCGTCGCGGCCGCCCGGCTCGGGGCCCGTACGGCCCTGCTGGCCCGGGTCGGCGACGACGCGTACGGCCGGCTGCTGCTCGACTCGCAGCGGGCGGCCGGGGTCGACACGGCCGGCGTCCTGGTGGGCGGGGCGCCCACGGGCGTCGCGCTGATCACCGTGGACCCGTCGGGCGACAACAGCATCGTGGTGTCACCGGGGGCCAACGGCCACCTGACGCCGGCGGACGTCCGCGCGGCCACCGGCCTCCTCCACGCCTCCCGCGTGGTGTCGGCGCAGCTGGAGATCCCGCTGGAGACGGTCGTGGAGGTCGTGGGAAACCTGGCGGCGGGCAGCCGCTTCGTGCTGAACCCGTCCCCGCCGCGTCCGTTGCCCGCCGAGGTGCTGGCGGCCTGCGACCCGCTCATCGTCAACGAGCACGAGGCGAAGGTGATCCTCGGCGAGGCGGCGGGCGTCGGCGACGAGCCCGAGGAGTGGGCGCGGCTGCTGCTCGCGAAGGGGCCGAAGTCGGTGGTCGTGACGCTGGGCGGCGAGGGTGCGCTGGTGGCGTCGGCGGAGGGCGTCTCCCGGGTGCCGTCCGTGAAGGTGACGGCGGTGGACACAACCGGTGCGGGTGACTCGTTCACGGCCGCGCTGGGGTGGCGGCTGGGCACGGGTTCGTCCCTGGCCGAGGCGGCGGCGTACGCGGCGAGGGTCGGGGCGGCGGCCGTGACCCGGCCAGGGGCGCAGGAGTCGTTCCCCACCGCCGCGGAGGTCGAGGCCCTGTGAGGAAGACCGGGATACTCAACCGGCATCTCTGCGGTGCGCTGGCCGAGTTGGGGCACGGGGACGGCGTGCTGGTGTGCGACGTCGGTATGCCGGTCCCGGACGGGCCGCGGGTCGTGGACCTCGCCTTCCGGGCGGGGGTGCCGTCGTTCGCGGAGGTGGTCGACGGGCTGCTCGCCGAGCTGGTCGTGGAGGGCGCCACGGCGGCGACGGAGGTCCGGGAGGCCAATCCCGCGGCGGCCGGGCTGCTGGACGGGCACTTTCCCGAGCTGGTGCTGGTCCCGCACGAGGAGCTGAAGAGGCTCTCGGCGGGGGCACGGCTGGTGGTGCGGACCGGCGAGGCACGGCCCTACGCGAACGTGCTGCTGCGGTGCGGGGTGTTCTTCTGAGGTCCACCGACCGACACCGAAGCTTCGAGGGGGTCCGGTCCGTCGACCGGGCCCCCTCGGCTCTTCCCCTCCGTATCAGAACCCCCGCGATCCCCCCGGATCCCCCTCCAGAAGCCCTGATGCCAAGTACGACACGCTTCCGGCGGGAAGGGTTGCACGGTTTCCGGGGAATTTTTCGGTGGGAATTCGGCAGGCGTTCGACATGACCCCGGTAAGGGAACGGCAAGCGAACGGAAGTGCGAAGAGAACAGGCCAAAGGCACATGCCAGGCGCACTAAACAGTTTCCGTGCGTATTCCATCAATTATGGTGAAAGCCCCAGCTCATTCGGGTGATACGCCCGAATTGCCCCCGATGATGACGTCGTCTCCCAAGCCTCTCCCACAAGGAGTACGACGACCATGTCGGACACGACCGAGCCCAACGTCGGTACGTTCACCCTCGCCGATCCGCTGACCACGGCACCCGCCGAACCGGTCGAGGTACCGGACCACGCCGAGTGGCCTCTGCCGAACGGCTTCGCCTGGGTCTTCCCCGCCGACGGCAACACCACCGGCGACGTCGTCCGGCCCGTGATCATGGCCGACGGCTTCAACCTCGGCCGCAGCGAACTGGACAAGACCTACCAGGGACTGGAAAGCGGCTACAAGTTCATCAGCGAGCTGCACCGGCGCGGCAGAGACGTGATCCTCCTCGGCTTCGAGGAGCGCAGCGCGTCCATCATGGACAACGCACGGGCGGCCGAAGCGGCGATCATGAAAACCATCAGCCACCGTCAGGGCCACACCAGGCTGGTCGTCGGCGGGTTCAGCATGGGCGGCATCGTCACCCGCTACGCGCTGGCCGATCTGGAGAGGAAGCGGATGGACCACCAGACCGCGCTGTACTTCTCCTACGACAGCCCGCACCGCGGCGCCTCCATCCCCGTCGGTGTGCAGGCGTTCTCGCACTTCATCCCGTTCCCGAACGACTTCGCGAGGCAGATGGACAGCCCGGCCGCGCGCCAGATGCTGTGGCGGCACTACGACAAGGACACCAAGAAGATCGGGGTCGCTCCGGAGCGCACCGAGTTCCTGGACGCCCTGAACCGGCTCGGCGGCTGGCCGCAGATCCCGATGAAGATCGCCGTCGCCAACGGCCGCGCCGACGGCATCGGCCTGCCCGACGTGACGCCCGGCGAGGTCGCGCTGCGGATCGACCGCATCTACCCCGGCACCACCTTCTACACCCAGGCCCAGGGCGACGACGTCACGGCCGCCTACCTCTACCGGCGTTTCCCCGAGGCCGAAGAGACCGTCACGACCAGCGACTTCCCGGAGGTGGACGGCGCTCCCGGCGGCACGCTGCACACGTACAGGATCCTGGCCGACGCGATGCGGAAGCTCGGCGGCACGGTGGACCTGCGGCACGAGGAGGTCTGCTTCGTCGCGTCGGTGAGCGCGGTGGCCGTCCGCGACGTCGAGACGCAGGAGGACCTGTACACGCCGATCGGGCAACTCGCCTCGGACAAGAGCGAGTTGGACGACTACTTCTGCTCGCCCACGACCACCGCGCACACGGCGATCACCGCTGAACTCTGTACCTGGCTGATGGACCGCCTGCCCGACTGACCCGACACCCACCAGGCACCACCGGGGCCGCCCGTCCGCTCACATCCCGCGGAGGGCGGCCCCTTCGTCACACCTCGGCGGCGGGCGGCAGGGGGTCGGAGACGAATGACCCTCGGGCGCGTACGGTCACCACCAGCCCCCTGTCCCGAAGGATGTCCAGAGCGCGGCGGACCGTGCCCGGACCGACCTTGTGCTCGTGCGTCATGGTCAGTTCGCCCGGCAGCCGCGTGCCCGGCGGGTACTCGCCGGAACGAATCTTCCGTTCGATGATCGCGGCGAGCTGTTCATAGACGTACTGCGGCGAATCGGGGCTGATCTTGTCCACCCGTCGACCGTATGACGCCACCATCAACCACGCATTACTTAGTACTACTACCAACCACTACCTACCACTACTGCTACGCAGGTAGAGTTCGGCGAACCAAAGACGCCCCGGCAGGAAGGTGAAAGCTTCCACACCGGGGCTGAGCCGACACTAGGAGTCGACCTATGCGCAGCCTACTGGCCGCGATCCTGAGCCTCTTCCTGCCGCCTCGCGGAGCGCACCGCGCCCTCGACCCGGTCACGTTCCCGCTCCCGCTCCCGTTCCCGGCCGCCTCCGCGCAGCGGCCCGCCGACGTGATCCCCGCCGATGCTCTGCCCCTGGTCCGGCCGTACCTCGCCGTCTGGGAACGCGAGCGTGACGAACGGGACCGCAGGCAGCTCCAGCGGGAGCGGCGCCGTGCGGCGGTCCTGGCCACCCTGGGCCAGGACTACATCCCGTCGGGGGCCGCCGCATGAGCGCGAGGAGGTTCCGCAGCCTCGGCGTCGACCCCGCCACCGGCAAGGAGGCGTTCGTGGTCGCGCGCGCCGGCGGGGTGCTCGAGGAACTGGCCGACGCGCATGCCCTCAAGGCCGCCGCCGTCCTGGTGACGGTCGTCGGCGCCGTACTGGAGGGAGGCAGATCGTCGGACACCGAACTCGCGGCCTTCGTACCTTGCCTCCACGCGGCGCTCGAGGAATGCGTGGGCATCATGGCTGCGGACAGGGAGCGATGACGCAGCGGGCCGCCGGGCGCCGGAGTGACTCCGGCGCCCGGCGGCCCCCGGACTCCACGAGCGGCCCGCAGCCGTCGCTCAGAGGGTCAGGTTCTCCGCGAACCTCTGTGCCGTCTCGACGAGCACTTCCCTGCCGTCCCGCGCCCACAAGGCGTCGTTGAACAGTTCGACCTCGATCGCGCCCGTGTAGCCGGCCGTCTCCACGTAGGTCTGCCATTCGCGCATGTCGATCGCGCCGTCGCCGATCTGGCCGCGGCCGTTCAGTACGCCCTCGGGCAGGGGCGTCGTCCAGTCGGCGAGCTGGAAGGTGTGGATACGGCCGGACGCGCCCGCCCGGGCGATCTGCGCGGGGGCCTGGTCGTCCCACCAGATGTGGTACGTGTCAACCGCGACGCCCACCTGGTGGGCCGGGAAGCGTTCCGCGATGTCCAGGGCCTGGGTGAGGGTCGAGACCACGCAGCGGTCCGAGGCGTACATGGGGTGCAGGGGCTCGATGGCCAGCTTCACCCCGTGGTCCTCTGCGTACGGGCCCAGCTCCGTCAGCGCGTCCGCGATGCGTTCGCGGGCTCCGCGCAGGTCCGTCGAGCCCGGCGGGAGGCCGCCGGAGACGAGGACCAGGACCTCGGTGCCCAGGGTCGCCGCCTCGTCGATCGCCCGGCGGTTGTCGGCCAGGGCCGCCGCGCGCTCGTCCGGGTCGATGGCGGTGAAGAAGCCGCCACGGCACAACGTCGTGACCCTCAGGCCCGCGTCACGGACCAGCTTCGCCGTCCTGTCGACGCCGTACGTCCGGACCGGGTCGCGCCAGAGGCCCACGTTGCCGATGCCCAGGTCGCGGCAGGCCGTGACCAGTTCGGGCATCGACAACTGCTTCACCGTCATCTGGTTGATGGAGAAGCGGGTCAGGTCCGGGTCGCTCACTGGGTCACTCCGTACAGGGCGAGCAGGTTCTTCATCCGTTCCTCGGCCAGCTTCGGGTCGGGGAACAGGCCCAGTCCGTCGGCGAGTTCGTAGGCGCGGGCGAAGTGCGGGAGGGAGCGGGCCGACTGGAGGCCGCCGACCATCGTGAAGTGCGACTGGTGGCCGGCCAGCCAGGCCAGGAACACCACGCCCGTCTTGTAGAAGCGGGTGGGGGTCTGGAACAGGTGGCGGGAGAGGTCGACCGTGGGGTCGAGCAGGGCGCGGAAGCCTGCCGTGTCGCCCGTGTCCAGGACCCGGACCGCCTCCGCCGCCAGCGGGCCCAGCGGGTCGAAGATGCCGAGGAGGGCGTGGCTGAAGCCCTTCTCGTCGCCCGCGATCAGCTCGGGGTAGTTGAAGTCGTCGCCGGTGTAGCAGCGGACGCCCTGCGGCAGCCTGCGGCGGACGTCGATCTCCCGCCCGGCGTCCAGCAGCGAGACCTTGATGCCCTCCACCTTGTCGGGGTGGGCGGCGATGACCTCCAGGAAGGTGTCCGTCGCCGCGTCCAGGTCCGAGGAGCCCCAGTAGCCCTCCAGCGCCGGGTCGAACATCGGGCCCAGCCAGTGCAGGACCACCGGCTCCGTGGCCTGGCGCAGGAGGTGGCCGTAGACCTCGAGGTAGTCCTCGGGGCCCGACGCGGCGGCGGCCAGGGCGCGGGAGGCCATGAGGATGGCCCGGGCGCCGGAGGCCTCGACCAGGGCGAGTTGCTCCTCGTAGGCCGCGCGGACCTCTCCGAGGGTCGCCGGACCGGTGAGCTGGTCGGTGCCGACTCCGCAGGCGATGAGGCCGCCCACCGATCGGGCCTCGGCCGCCGACCGGCGGATCAGTTCGGCCGCGCCCGCCCAGTCCAGGCCCATGCCGCGCTGGGCGGTGTCCATCGCCTCGGCCACGCCGAGCCCGTGGGACCACAGATGGCGGCGGAAGGCGAGGGTGGCGTCCCAGTCGACCGCGGCGGGCGAGTCGGGCGTGGTGTCGGCGAAGGGGTCCGCGACGACGTGCGCCGCCGAGAAGACCGTACGGGAGGTGAACGGCGCGCCGGTGGTGAGGGCGAGGGGCTCGGTGCGGGGCTCGTAGGTCCGCAGGGTTCCCTCGGCGCCGGGGAGCTGGATCGTCACAGCGTGACCTCCGGGACGTCCAGACGCAGGCCCTGCGAGGAGGACTTCAGGCCCAGCTCGGCGAGCTGGACGCCGCGGGCGCCGGCCAGCAGGTCCCAGTGGTAGGGGGCGTCGGCGTAGACGTGCTTGAGGAACAGCTCCCACTGGGCCTTGAAGCCGTTGTCGAACTCGCCGTTGTCGGGCACCTCCTGCCACTGGTCGCGGAAGACCTCGGTGGCGGGGATGTCCGGGTTCCAGACCGGCTTGGGGGTCGCGCTGCGGTGCTGGACGCGGCAGTTGCGCAGGCCGGCGACCGCCGAGCCCTCCGTGCCGTCGACCTGGAACTCCACGAGCTCGTCGCGGTTGACCCGGACCGCCCAGGAGGAGTTGATCTGGGCGATGGCCCCGCCGTCGAGTTCGAAGATGCCGTAGGCGGCGTCGTCGGCCGTGGCGTCGTAGGGCTTGCCGTTCTCGTCCCAGCGCTGCGGGATGTGGGTGGTGGCGATGGCCTGGACGGACTTCACCCGGCCGAACAGCTCGTGCAGGACGTACTCCCAGTGCGGGAACATGTCGACGACGATGCCGCCGCCGTCCTCGGCGCGGTAGTTCCAGGACGGGCGCTGGGCGGCCTGCCAGTCGCCCTCGAAGACCCAGTAGCCGAACTCGCCGCGGACGGAGAGGATCCGGCCGAAGAAGCCGCCGTCGATGAGGCGCTTGAGCTTCAGCAGACCCGGGAGGAACAGCTTGTCCTGGACGACGCCGTGCTTGATGCCCGCGGCGGTGGCGAGGCGGGCGAGTTCGAGGGCGCCGTCGAGGCCGGTGGCCGTCGGCTTCTCGGTGTAGATGTGCTTGCCGGCGGCGATAGCCTTCGTGAGGGCCTCCTCGCGGGCGGAGGTGACCTGGGCGTCGAAGTAGATGTCGACGGTGGGGTCGGCGAGGACCGCGTCGACGTCGGTGGAGACGTTCCGCGGGTCCAGGCCGTGGCGCTCGGCCAGCGTCCTCAGCGCGTGCTCGCGGCGGCCGACGAGGATGGGTTCCGGCCACAGCACGGTGCCGTCGCCGAGGTCGAGGCCGCCCTGTTCACGCAGGGCCAGGATGGATCGGACGAGGTGCTGGCGGTAGCCCATGCGTCCCGTCACGCCGTTCATGGCGATACGCACCGTCTTGCGTGTCACGTCGGTCCCTTCGTGGGCGTTGTACGCGGTGGTTGCGCGCCGCGTACGCCTCTTCCTGATCAGCGTTACAGCAAGCGCTTTCTATACAAGGAGAAGCTAGCCTCTGACCACTGGTCCATACAAGACCGTGTCCATCCTGAGTTGTTCGAGGGGGCGAACAACCGGGGTACTGGGCCGTAAGGTCTGCTCGACACGCCCGGAACCGGACCCGCGAGGTTGCTGTCCACCAGGGCGTATGACGACATACGACGAGACGCGTGACCGGAGGACGACTAGATGACGGTGACCCTGGCGGACGTGGCGGCCCGTGCGCAGGTCTCGCCCGCGACGGTGTCGCGCGTGCTGAACGGGAACTACCCCGTCGCCGCCACCACCCGGGAGCGGGTCCTGCGGGCGGTCGACGAGCTGGACTACGTGCTGAACGGGCCGGCGAGCGCCCTGGCGGCCGCTACTTCCGACCTGGTCGGCATCCTGGTGAACGACATCGCGGACCCCTTCTTCGGGATCATGGCGAGCGCGATCCAGTCGGAGATCGGAGGGCCCGGCGGGCGGGCCGGCGGCGAACGGCTGGCGGTGGTCTGCAACACCGGGGGCTCGCCGGAGCGCGAGCTGACCTACCTGACGCTGCTGCAGCGGCAGCGGGCCGCGGCCGTGGTGCTGACCGGCGGGGCCATGGAGAACGAGCCGCACGCGGCGGCGGTGGCGTCGAAGCTGCGCCGGCTGGGCGAGGCGGGGACGCGGGTGGTGCTGTGCGGTCGGCCGCCGGCGCCGGAGACCGCCGCGATCGCGCTGACGTTCGACAACCGCGGGGGCGGGCGGGAACTGACCGAGCATCTGATCGGGCTCGGGCACCGGCGGCTCGGCTACATCGCGGGACCGGAGGAGCGGACGACCACCCGGCACCGGCTGGAGGGCCACCGGGCGGCGCTGGCCTCGGCCGGTATCGAGGAGGACCCCCGCTGGACCGTGCACGGGCGCTACGACCGCCGGGCGGGCTACGAGGCGACGCTGGAACTGCTGCGCCGGGACCCCTCCCTGACGGCGGTGGTCGCCGCCAACGACTCCGTCGCCGTCGGCGCCTGCGCGGCCCTGCGCGACTCCGGCCTGCGCATTCCGGACGACGTCTCGGTGGCCGGTTTCGACGACCTCCCCTTCAGCATCGACGCGGTGCCCTCCCTGACGACGGTGCGGCTGCCGCTGGCCGAGGCCGGAGCGCGGGCGGGCCGCATCGCCATGGGCCGCGAGGAACCGCCGCCCGGCGGAATCGCCACGGTCCGGGGCGAGTTGATGGTGCGCGGCTCTTCGGGGGTGCCGCGGGCGTGAGACTGCCCCTCGCGCACGATCGGGCCGAGCTGATCGAGGTCGTCCGGATCGGCGACCCCGCCGGGCATCTCACCTCGCGGGGTCTGACCGGTGACGTCGTCGAGGTCTGGGCAGGGGAAGAGGTGCGACAGTTCCTGCACCTGGTCGGCGAGCTCCCGGACAGCCCCAGATACCGCTGCTTCGTTCCTGGTTGGGGCATCCGCGCGTACGACGACACCGATCCCGAGCCGCTCTTCGAGATCGCGTTCTGCTTCCGATGCAACGGAGCCCGCGTCCGGGGACGTGACGTCACGGACGAGCAGGGGCACCAGGACTTCGAAGCGGACAGTCCGGCCGGACGGGAGCTGCTGCGCCGGTTCCGCGCCTGCACTCCCGGGTGAGACGTCGCGGACCCCGATGGGGAGCCGCCGCGCCGCTTCCCGCGCCTGCACTCACGGGTGAAAGGTCGCGGACCCGATCGGGAGCCGCCGCGCCGGTTCCGCCGCCTGTGCTCCCGGGTGAAGCGTCGCGGCCCCACTGGACCCGAGCCCCGTACCGGGGTAACAGTGGTGACCATGAAGTTCGCGTTCTCCACCCTCGGCGTTCCCGGTCTTCCCCTCTCCGAAGTGCTGCGGCTCGCGGTCGCGCACGGCTATCACGGCGTGGAGCTGCGCGCCCATCCCGAGGAGCCGGTCCACCCCGGGCTCGGTCCGGACGAACGGGCCGACGCCGCCGCCGAGTTCAAGGCGGCGGGCGTCGAGATCCTGGGGCTCGCGGGCTACCCGCGGGTCGCCGCGCCGGGGGACGACGAGGCCGTGATCGAGGAGATCCGGGACCTCGTCGAGCTCGCCCATGACCTCGGGGCGCCCTTCGTCCGCGTCTTTCCCGGCGGCGAGGACGAGCACGCCGACGCCATCGCCGCCCGGCGGCTCGCCACCGCCGCCGAGTACGCCGCCGACCTCGGCGTACGCATCCTGCTGGAGACCCACGACTCGCACCGCACCGGCGCGGACGCCATCCGCGTGCTCGGTCCGGTCGGGCATCGGCAGGTCGGCGCGCTGTGGGACGTCATGCACACCTGGCTGGGCGGCGAGCAGCCGCTGGAGACCTACGCGGCGCTCTCGCCGTACCTGGGGTACGTGCAGGTCAAGGACATCGCCTCGGCCGAGGACAGCACCCCCCTGGCGCTCGGTGCCGGGGTACTGCCGCTCGCCGAGTGCGTGGAGGTCCTGACGCGGCACGGCTGGGACGGGTGGCTGTGCTGGGAGTACGAGCGGCGCTGGTACGAGAACGCCGAGCCGCTGCCCGGCCTGCTGAGCGGCGGACGAGAGCATCTCGGCCGCCTGCTGAACGACTCCGCGTGAGCGTGCGGAGGGGACGGCCGCCGGGGTGGCCGACACGGCCGACGGACGCCGCCGGCTGCTGATGCACGGCGCGGAGGCGGACCCGCGGCTGACCCGCGCCCTCCCCGACCGACCGCACCGCTCCGGACCGGGCCGCGCCGCCGCCGCTCGGCGTGTCGTGGGTCATCGCACCGTGAGCCTCGCCCGGCCGTCCGCGCACCACTCCAGCACCGACGGCCAGGGGCCGTAGCCGGCGTCGAGGTCGAGGTGGGCGGCGCCCGGGAGGAGTTCGGCGGTGAGGCCCAGGGGGTCGCCGTAGGCCGCCTGTACGCCTTCCGGGAGGTACGGGTCGTCGTCCCCGGCGACGAGCCTGGTCGGGTGCGGGAGCGTGAGCGGGCGGCCGTCAGGGCGCCCGACGACGCCTCCGGCGAACGCGAACCCCTCGACCTCCGGATACCGGGCGAGGACCGAGCCGGACGGCGGAGCCACCAGCAGCACCCGGTCGACGCCGACGAGCCCCGGCAGATCGCGGGCCACGGCGTGCAGCCAGAGCAGGACCGAGAGGCTGTGGGCGACGACCACCCGCTCCGCACCGGCCGCGAGGGCGTCGAGGTGACGGGCCAGTTCCGTCAGCCACACCTCCAGGTCGGGGTCGTCCGGGTCGGGCAGCTGCGGGTAGGTGACCTCGTGGCCGAGTTCGGTGAGGCGGTCGGCCAGCCAGTGCTGCCAGTGGTTCTCGGGGCGGTGGTTCTGCCAGCCGTGCAGGATGAGATAGGAGCGCGTGGTCATGGGGTCGATGATTTCCGACCCCGATACGCAAGGTCCAGTTAATGTTTCCGGGTGGAACCCATAAGCCGGCCCTCAACTCCCGCCGCCTTCGCCATCGACCTGCGCCGTCTGACCGTCCTGCGCGAACTGGAGCGCCGGGGCAGCCTCGCGCGCACGGCCGAGGCCCTGCATCTCACGCCCTCGGCGGTCTCCCAGCAGCTCGCCGCCCTCGCCCGCGACCTGGACGTGCCACTCACGGAACGGGACGGCAGGGGCGTACGCCTCACCGGCCAGGCCCGGGTCCTGCTCGCGCACGCCGAAGTCATCGCCGCCCAACTGGAGCGCGTCCGCGTCGACTTGGCGGCGTACGGGGAGGGTGGGCGGGGCTCGGTGACCGTCGGCTGTTTCTCCAGCGGCATCCTGGGGCTGCTGCCGGCCGCGCTGCGGGCGTTGCGCGAACGGGTCCCGCGGCTGCGCGTGGACGTCGTGGAGGCCGAACCGCCGGACCTGTTCACGGCGCTCGACTGCGGGCAGGTCGATGTGGCCGTCGCCGTCGACTTCGCGGCCGCTCCCCCGCACACCGACCGCCGCTACACCCGCGAGGACCTGCTGACGGACGTCCTGGACATCGCCCTGCCGCCCGACCACCCCCTCGCGGGGCACGACGAGGTGCCCTTGCGGGAGCTGGCCACCGACACCTGGATCATCGGGAACGCCCTCAGCTGCTGCGGGGCGGTGACCCGCTCGGTCTGCGCGGCGGCCGGGTTCACGCCCGACATCCGGCACGACGTGAACGACTGGGCCGCGCTGGCGGGTCTGGTGGAGGCGGGGCAGGGGGTCGCGCTGGTGCCCCGGCTGGTGCGGTCGCTGTACGCCCCCCGGCAACTGGCGCTGCGCCCGGCGCAGGGCGAGCCGCCGTCACGCAACGTCTTCGTCGCCGTACGGGCCGGGGCCGAGCAGGATCCGGTGGTGGCGGCGGTGCGGGAGGAACTCCGTACGGCGGCGGCCCTCGTACGCACCGGCGCGACCGCCCGGGAGGGGGCGGATCGCGTCAGGTGAGGGCGACGACGATCAGGGCCGCCCAGGTCACGGTCACCGCGGCCCCCCGGACCAGGGCCACCCGGTCGAGGAGGCCGCCCAGCCGACCGGTGCGGCCGGCCGGGAGGGCCCGCAGCGCCCAGGTGAGCAGCAGCGACGCCCCGGCCACGTGGGCCGGCAGGAAGAAGAGGCGATCGTCGGGATGATCCGGGTCCCAGGGCTCCCCGGCCTCGTTCTCCAGGTACAGAAGCACGGCGAGGGCGTACCAGAGGAGCGCGCTGCCCGCCGTGACGACGGTTTCCAGCGCCGAGGACAGCACCTCCCCGGGCCGGACGAAGCGCCGTGCCGCGTCCCTGACGGCGCTCAATCGGCGCTCGGCAGGAATCGCGCCACCCGCTCCACCAGCCGCCGCTCGCACTGCGGCCATTCGTCCGCCGTGACGGAGAAGATCGCGGAGTCGCGCAGGCGGCCGTCCTCGCCCGGCGCCCAGGAGCGCGACCAGTTGCGCAGGACGCCCTCGAAGCGGGCGCCGACGCTCTCGATCGCCGCGCGCGAGCGGCTGTTGCGGGCGTCCGTCTTCAGGTCCACCCGCGAGACGCCCCACTGCGCGAAGGCGTGCCGGAAGAGCAGGAGCTTGGCCTCGGCGTTGACGCCCGTGCCCTGGGCGGAGCCGGCCAGCCAGGTGAAACCGACCTCCACGGCGTCCAGTCGCTCGTCGCTCCGCCAGGAACGCGGCTCCCAGTACGAGGTCGCGCCGACCACCCGGCCGGAGGCGAGCGAGATCTGCGCGTAGGGCGCGAGCCTGCCGGTGGCCGCGCGGGCGAGCTGGGCGTCGACGTAGTCGCCGACCTCGTCCGCCCTGGGCACCCAGGTGAAGTCGTACGTCTTCCGGTTCTCCTCCGCCGCCACCGCCAGCTCGGCCGTGTGCCGGTGCTCCAGCGGCTCCAGGCGCACCAGCGCGCCCTCGAGAACCGGCCCCTCCAGCTTGAAGCTCACCCGTCGGCGTCCTTCCGCAGCAGCTTCCCCAGTTTCCCGAAGGCCTCGTGGAAACCGGGGAAAGTCTTGCGGACGCAGCCCGGGTCGTCGAACGAGATTCCGGGGACGCGCAGGCCGGTCACCGCGAAGGACATGACGATGCGGTGGTCGCCGTAGGTCTTGATGTCGGCGCCGACGGGCGAGCCGCCCGCACGGGAACCGCGCGCGCCGGGCCGGATCTCGATCCAGTCGGGGCCGGTGGCCACCTCGACGCCCAGTCGCCGGAGGTTCTCCGCGCAGGCCTCCAGGCGGTCGCACTCCTTCACGCGCGTGTTCGCCACGTCCTCGATGCGTACGGGGCCGGAGGCGAAGGGGGCGATCGCGGCGAGGGTCGGCATGGTGTCGGAGATGTCCCGCATGTTGACGGTGAGGCCGTGGAGTTCGCCGGTCCCGGCCACGGTGGTGCGGTCGGCGCCGACGTCCACCCGGGCGCCCATCCGCCGCAGTACGTCCACGAATCCCAGGTCGCCCTGGAGCGCGCCCCGGCCGAGGCCCGGCACGGTCACCTCGCCGCCGGTCAGCGCGGCCGCCGCGAAGAAGTAGCTCGCGGTGGAGGCGTCGGGTTCGATCGCGTAGGTCGTGGCACGGTATCCGCCCGGCGGGACGAGGTACGTGTTCCCCTCGCGCCCCACCTCCACCCCGAACGCCCGCATCATCGCGATCGTGATCTCGACGTACGGCACCGAGACCAGGTCCGTGACCGTGACGCGCAGGCCGGTGCGGGTGAGCGGGCCGAGCAGGAGAAGGGCGGTCAGGTACTGCGAGGACTGACCGGCGTCCAGCACCACATCCCCGCCCTCGACGCCGGCCGCCCGCACGGTCAGCGGGTGGTGGCCCTCCGCCTCCTCGTGCCGCAGGTCCACGCCCAGGTCGCGCAGGGCGCGGGTGAGCGGGAGGAGGGGGCGGCGGCGCATCTGCGGGGAGGCGTCGAAGCGGTAGGTGCCGTGGCCGGCGGCGGCGAGGGTCGGCAGGAAGCGGGCCGTGGTCGCGCCGTCCCTGCAGTAGACGTCGGCCTCGGCGAGGGCGGGTCCCTGCGGGCGGCCGTCGACCTGCCAGGCGTCCGGTGTCCGTCCCACGCGGTAGCCGAGCCGTGTCAGGCCCTCGGCGAACCCCTCGGTGTCGTCGGAGCGGAGGGGGCGCCGGAGGGTGGTGACGCCGTCGGCGGCCGCCGCGAGGAAGAGGGCGCGGGCGGTCAGCGACTTGGAACCGGGGATGTCGACGAGGGCCATGCCCCTCATGATCCCGCGCCGGTCCGCTCCTGCGCCGGTACGTCCACGGGATGGACGAGTGTCGAAGCGGTTCCCTCCGGTTGAACGACAGGCTCGGCAGCGGGCTCGGAGACCGGCCGGACGGAGGGCTCGGCGGCGGTCCCGGACCTCCGACAGCGCACTCGGAGACCCGTCGGACGGCGGGCTCGACACCAGTCCCGGACCTCCGACAGCGCACTCGGAGACCGGCCGGACGGCGGGCTCGGCGGCGGTCCCGTACGGGAGGAGGGGGCCACCGTGGCGCACGGAGGCGACCCGCCGTCCGGCGATCGCGGAGGCGGTGCGGGTGGCCGCGCGAACAGTGGCCGAGGGCGTCGGCCCAGCAGCACCCCCGTCCACGTTCACCCGACGGGCGTGGGGTGACCCCGCGTCGGACGATCGCCCCGCCGGTCTCCCGTGTCACACCCGTACCGACTTCCGGTAATTCGCGCGTGGCCGGGAACCCTGGCCGAAGCCCGCTCGTCCAAGTGCCAAGCTGTCGGACGAGTCACCTCGTTGCGGTGTCGGCCCTCGCTGCTGGCTGCGATCGCTGACCCACCCTTCCGCCGCACCGGGGCCGGCAGCCGAGCCGTCATCGGCGCGCCCCCCTCCAATGCGCCGATGGCGGCGCCTCCCGCGGGTAGCGTGCGCCACCGGCCCCCCACCGGAAGGAGCGCACATGCCCTCCAGACGCACCGTCCTCGCCGCCGGCGCGGGCGTCACCGCCGCCCTGACCGTCGGCGGTTCCGCGCACGCGGACGACCGTCGTCCCGGCGAACTCCTCTCCCGGATGACCCTGGAGGAGAAGGTCGGCCAGGTCTTCGTCTCGCGGGTGTTCGGCCACTCGGCGACCGCGCCCGACCGGGCCGACATCGACGCCAACCTCCGCGAACTCGGCGTCCGCACGGCAGCCGAGCTGCTCGCCCGCTACCGGCTCGGCGGGATCGTCTACTTCACGTGGGCGCACAACACCCGCGACCCGCGGCAGATCGCGGACCTCTCCGACGGCATCCAGCGGGCCTCCCTCCAGCAGCCGCGCGGCCTGCCGGTGCTGATCTCCACCGACCAGGAGCACGGTGCCGTCTGCCGCGTGGGCAGCCCCGCCACCCTCTTCCCGGGCGCCATGGCGATCGGCGCCGGCGGCAGCCGCGCCGACGCCCGTACCCTCGGCCGCCTCGCCGGCCGTGAGCTGCGGGCGATGGGCATCCGGCAGAACTACTCCCCGGTCGCCGACGTCAACGTCGACCCGGCCAACCCGGTCATCGGCGTCCGCTCGTTCGGCGCCGATCCGGACGCGGTGGCCGCCCTGGTCACGGCGGAGGTCGAGGGCTACCGGGCGGCGGGCGTGGCGGCGACCGCCAAGCACTTCCCCGGGCACGGGGACACGGCCGTCGACAGCCACACCGGCTTCCCCGTCATCACCCACTCGCGCGAGGTGTGGGAAGCGCTGGACGCGGTGCCCTTCCGGGCGGCGATCGCGGCCGGCGCCGACTCCCTCATGACCGCGCACATCCTGGTCCCCTCCCTCGACGCGTCCGGGGATCCAGCCACCCTTTCCCGCCCGATCGTCACCGGCATCCTGCGCGAGAGGCTCGGCTACGACGGGGTCGTGGTCACCGACGCCCTGGACATGGCGGGCGTGCGCACGAAGTACGGCGACGACCGGGTGCCCGTGCTGGCTCTGAAGGCCGGCGTCGACCAGCTCCTCAACCCGCCGGACCTGGCCGTAGCCTGGAACGCCGTCCTGAGGGCCGTACAGGACGGGGAGCTCACCGAGCGGCGGCTCGACGCGTCGGTCCTGCGGATCCTGCGGCTGAAGGCCCGGCTGGGGCTGCTCGACGAGCCGTACGTCCGCCCGGCCGACGTCGGGCGGACGGTCGGCACACGGGAGCACCGCACCGCGGCCGACCGGATCGCCGAGCGGACCACGACGCTGCTGGTCAACAAGGGGCCGCTGCTGCCGTTGTCGCCCCGGACCCACCCGCGGCTGCTGGTGGTCGGCGCCGACCCGGCCTCCCCCACCGGCACCACGGGCCCGCCCACCGGTGTGCTCGCCGCCGCCCTCACCGAACTGGGCTTCGGGGCGACGGCCCTGTCCACGGGCACGGCCCCCTCCGCCGAGACGATCATCCGGGCGGTGACGGCAGCGGGCGGGGCGGACGCCGTGGTGGTCGCGACCTACAACGTCACGGCGGACGATCCGCAGCGGACTCTGGTGGACCGACTGGCGTCGACCGGGCGGCCGGTGCTGACGGTGGCCGTCCGCAACCCGTACGACGTGGCACAACTCGCCTCCGCACAGGCCTGCTTGGCGACCTACTCCTGGACCGACGTCGAACTGCGGGCCGCCGCCCGGGTGATCGCCGGGGTGGTCGAGCCGCGCGGGAGGCTGCCGGTGCCCGTACGGCGGGCGGACGATCCGGCGCAGGCGCTGTACCCGATCGGGCACGGCCTGACGTACTAGGCCGTGCCCGCGAGCCGGCGGGCGACGGCTCGGGCGCGCCCGAAGACGCGGTACGAGGTGGTGCGGGCCGTGGACGACCGCGCGAAGTGCCCCCGGCGTCCACGGCCCTCTACGGGCGACTCGGCGGCGGCACGGATCCGGTGGGATGCGCGCGGCCGGAGCGCGTGGTGCTCACGGGCGCAGCGCGGGCTCCCGTTCCACGTCCCGTACGTCCAGCTTCGCGTCGAACTTCGCGAGGGGCTTGGCCTGCGAGACGGCGGTGGGCGAGACGCCCGCCCAGGCCAGGATCCGGGCCGTCGCCAGGGACTTCTCGTCCGCGACCAGGCCGGCGACGTTCGCGCCGTGGTTCAGGCCGGGGGCCGTGAGGACGTAGCTGTCCTTCGCGCCCTTGCCGAGCCGGAAGCGCTCCGCGCCCCACGGGTCGTTCTGGCCGTAGACGAAGAGCATGTGGTGGGCGTTGTGCGCCACCCAGGTGTCGACGTCCCGCATCGCCCGCGGCTGGAACCTCATCGTGATGTCGCGGGGGACGAAGTTGCGCGGGGGCTGGTAGCCGTAGCGGACGTACTTCGTCTCGATGTGCGGGAAGTGGATGGTGGGGGCGCCCAGTTGGGTGCCCGCCTGGTAGTAGTACGGCGTGTACGGGGACAGGCCCTGGTCCGTGTAGAACGAGAAGCCCGAGATCGTGTCGATCGACGTCCAGATCTCGTCGTCCGTGGCGGTGGCCGCGTTCGCCGGGATCGTCCCGCAGTCGGACAGCAGGCTGTACTGCCAGAAGCCCCAGACGTAGTCGAGGACGACCGCCTCGTAGGCGCGGTCCAGGCTCCCGATGGTGGTGAACGTGTAGCCGTTCTCCGCCGCGTACGCCGCGTACTTCTTCTCCAGCGGCTCCCGGCGCACGAGCGCCTCACGCTGTACGGCGTTCAGCCGGTCGCGGCACTCCTTGGTGCCGACGGCCGCGAAGAAGCGGTCGTAGGCGGAGTCCTCGTCGTTGACGACGTCGTTCGGGGCGACGTAGGCCACCACGCCGTCCATGTCCTTGGGGTAGAAGCGCTCGTAGTACGTCGCCGTCATACCGCCCTTGGAGCCGCCCGTGGAGATCCAGTTCCTGGGGTAGATCTTCTTCAGCGCCTTGAAGATGCGGTGCTGGTCGCTCGCCGCCTGCCAGATGTCCAGCTTGGACCAGTCGGCCGGATCGGGGCGGGAGGGCGTGAAGAAGCGGTACTCCATGGAGACCTGGTTGCCGTCCACGATCTGGGTCGGCTCGCGGCGGCCGGGGTTGGTGGAGACGTTGTAGCCGCCGGTGTAGAAGACCGTGGGGCGCGTGGTGTCCTTGTGCAGCACGGTGATCCGCTGCTGGAACGTGCCCCTGGCGGGGTGCCGGTGGTCCACCGGCTGGGTGTAGTTCAGGACGAAGTAGCGGTAGCCGGGGTACGGCTTCTCCTCGATCAGGCTCATGCCCGGTACGGCGAGGAGCTGGTCCTTGATGTCCGTGCCGGCGGTGGCCTTGGGCTCGGCGGCGGTGGCCGCCCCTGCCGTGGCCGCCGTGCTCAAGGTGCCTATGAGCACCGTGAGCGCCAGCAGCCATCTGAGCGCCTTGCGCATGCGCGTGCACCCTCCCTGTGAGACAGATGTGCGTCGCCGGAAGCTATCGGAGCAACACCCGTCACACCAGAGGGGGTTGACCTGCCGCGCCGGTCCCTCGGCGAGGGATGGGCTTCGGTCGGGGATTCAGCGGGGTGTCCCACAGGGTCAGCAGAGGATCCAGCCCGAGCGGTACGAGCCGCCGGCCACCGCGCCCGTCACCCGCACACACCGGTGTCCCGCGTACACCCTGGCCGGCGGGGAGCTGCGCTTGTGCTTCCTCGACTTCCGGACGGCGACATGGCCGCGGGCCTGCACGCTCACCGAGATCTGCCGCTTCGTGCCGGAGTTCTTCTGGACGGTCACGGCGCAGACGTATCCGCCGCCCTTGTAGACCAGCACGGAGCCGGTGGAGAAGGGCAGCGTCCGCACCTTCCGGCCCGGGCAGGACGAGGAGCCCGAGGCGGCCTGGGCGCTGCCCGGCACCGCGACGGTGAGCAGCGCGGACACGATCAGCAGGACCAGTCCGAGCACCAGCCGCCGGACTGTCACTCGTCGCGCACCTGCGCCCACGGTTCCCGCCCCTCCCACGTTCGCCGTACACACGATCGCCGTACTGATGTACGGACGCAGGACGCCCGCCGAATGGTTGCGCGCGCCGCCCCTCCCGCTGCCGCGCGCAACCCGGCCCGCTCACACCGCCGCGGGCTCGTCCTCTCCCACGAAGGTCCGCCACAGGCGGGCGTACCTTCCGTCCAGGGCGAGCAGCTCGTCGTGGGTGCCGTCCTCCATCACCCGGCCGTGGTCCATGAGCACGACGCGGTCCGCTCGGGCCGCGGTGGTCAGGCGGTGGGCCACCACCAGGGTCGTACGGCGGCCCGCCAGACGGTCCGTGGCCTGGTTGACCAGGGCTTCCGTCGCCAGGTCGAGGGCGGCCGTCGCCTCGTCGAGGAGCAGGACGTCCGGGTCGACGAGCTCGGCGCGGGCCAGCGCGATCAGCTGGCGCTGGCCGGCGGAGAGGTTGCGGCCGCGCTCGGCGACCTCGTGGAGGTAGCCGCCGTCGAGGGTTGCGATCATCTCGTGCGCGCCGACCGCTCTGGCCGCCGCCTCCACCTCGGCGTCGGTGGCGTCGGGCCGGCCGTAGGCGATGGCGTCGCGCACCGTGCCGGGGAAGAGGTACGCCTCCTGCGGGACGACGCCCAGCCGGTGCCGGTACGAGGTGAGGTCGAGGGAGCGCAGGTCCGTGCCGTCGACGGTGACCCGGCCGCCGGTGGGGTCGTAGAAACGGGCCACCAGCTTGACGAGGGTCGACTTGCCCGCGCCGGTCTCGCCGACGAAGGCGACGGTCTGGCCGGCCGGAATGCTCAACTCGACGCCGGTCAGGGCCTCTTCGGGTTCGTCGGCGGAGCCGTACTTGAAGTGCACGTCCTCGAAGGTGATCTCGCCGCGCAGCGAGAGGACCTCGAGCGGCTCCTCGGCGGACTTCGTGGACGTGGGCTCCTGGAGCAGCTCCTGGATGCGGCCCAGGGAGACGGTCGCCTGCTGGTAGCCGTCGAAGACCTGGGAGAGCTGCTGTACGGGGGCGAAGAACAGGTCGATGTAGAGGAGGTACGCGACCAGGGCGCCGGTGGTGAGGGTCGCCGCGTCCACCCTGCCCGCGCCCGCGATCAGGACCGCCGCCGCCGCGACCGACGACAGCAGCTGCACGAACGGGAAGTAGACCGAGATCAGCCACTGGCCCCGGATACGCGCCCTGCGGTAGCTGTCGCTGCGCTCCGCGAACCGCGCCGAGCCGTCCCGCTCGCGCCGGAAGGCCTGCACGATCCTGAGCCCGGAGACCGACTCCTGGAGGTCGGCGTTGACCGTCGACACGCGCTCGCGGGCGAGTTCGTAGGCCTTCACGCTCGCCCGGCGGAAGAAGTACGTGGCGACGACCAGGGGCGGGAGCGTCGCGAAGACGACCAGCGCGAGCTCTACGTCGATCACCAGCAGGGCGCCCATGATGCCGAAGAAGGTGACGACCGAGACGAAGGCCGTGACCAGGCCGGTCTGCAGGAAGGTGGAGAGGGCGTCGACGTCCGTCGTCATCCTCGTCATGATCCGGCCGGTCAGCTCCCGCTCGTAGTAGTCGAGTCCCAGGCGCTGGAGCTGGGCGAAGATCTTCAGCCGGAGGGTGTACAGGACGCGTTCGCCGGTACGGCCGGTCATCCGGATCTCGCCGGTCTGCGCGACCCACTGCACCAGCACGGAGAGCAGTGCGAGCAGCGAGGCCGCCCAGACGGCGCCCAGCGCCGCCCGGGTCACGCCCTGGTCGATGCCGTGCCGGATCATCACCGGCAGCAGGAGGCTCGTTCCGGCGTCGACGGCGACCAGGCCGAGGCTGACGAGGAGGGGCGCACCGAAGCCGCGCAGCAGCCTGCGCAGGCCGTACGACTCCTCCGGCCGGACCGCCCGCCCCTCGTCGACGCCGGGAGTGTCGGCGGCCGGGGGCAGCGCCTCGATCTGGGCGAGGAGTTCCGGGGTGGCCGGCATCCCGGACAGGGCGGTGTCCTTGCGTTCCCGGTCGCCGGTCCACAGCCGGGGGGTCACCCCGCGTTCGGCGTCGAACTCGGCGTCCAGCTCGTCGCGGACGGTCGTGTCCTCCTGCGACGCCGATCCCCCGGCTCGGGTGAGGCCGGGGGTGGGGGACGGCTGGGCGTGGCCGGGCGAGGCGCCGCCGAGCTCGTCGGGGTCGGTGAGCAGCCGGCGGTAGAGCGCGGAGCGTTCCTGGAGCTCCTCGTGGGTGCCGAGGTCGGCGAGGCGGCCGGCGTCCAGGACGGCGATGCGGTCGGCGAGGCCCAGGGTGGAGCGGCGGTGCGCGATGAGGAGCGTGGTGCGGCCCCGCATGACCTGCTTGAGGGCCTCGTGGATCTCGTGCTCGACCGCCGCGTCCACGGCGGAGGTCGCGTCGTCGAGGACCAGCAGGCGCGGGTCGGTGAGGATCGCGCGGGCGAGCGCCACGCGCTGGCGCTGGCCGCCGGAGAGGGTGAGGCCGTGCTCGCCGACCGTCGTGTCGTAGCCGTCGGGCAGCTCGGCGATGAACCGGTCGGCCTGGGCGGCGCGGGCGGCCGCCTCGATCTGCTCCTGGGTGGCGTCCGGGCGGCCGTACGCGATGTTGGCGCGGACGGTGTCGGAGAAGAGGAACGAGTCCTCGGGGACCAGGCCGATCGCGGCCCGCAGCGAGTCGAGGGTGAGCTCGCGGACGTCGTGCCCGCCGATGAGGACGGCGCCCCGGGTGACGTCGTAGAAGCGCGGCAGGAGAAGGGAGACCGTGGACTTGCCCGAGCCCGAGGAGCCGACGACCGCGAGGGTCTCGCCGGCGCGGATCTCGAAGGTGAGGCCGTCGAGGACGGGCCGGCCGGGGTCGTAGCCGAAGGCCACGTCGTCGAACTCGACGGTGGCGGGGGCGTCGGCGGGCAGCGCCTTGGTGCCGTCCGTCATCGACGGCTCGGTGTCGATCAGTTCCAGGACGCGTTCGGTGCCCGCGCGGGCCTGCTGGCCGACGGTGAGGACGACGGCGAGCATCCGCACCGGGCCGACGAGCTGGGCGAGGTAGGTGGAGAACGCGACGAACGTGCCCAGGGTGATGTGGCCGCCCACGGCCAGCCAGCCGCCGAGCGCCAGCATGGCGACCTGGCCGAGGGCGGGGACGGCCTGGAGGGCGGGGGTGTAGACCGAGTTCAGGCGGATCGTGCGGAGCCGCCCGGCGAAGAGGCGGCGGCCGACCTCGCGCAGTTTGCCCGTCTCCTGGTCCTCCTGGCCGAAGCCCTTGACGACCCGTACGCCGCTGACGGCGCCGTCGACCACGCCCGCGACGGCCGCGGCCTGGGCCTGGGCGTACCAGGTGGCCGGGTGGAGCTTCCTACGGCTGCGTCCGGCGATGTACGCGAGCGCGGGTGCCACGGCGAGCGCGACCAGGGTGAGCGGCAGTGACAGCCACGCCATGATCACCAGGGAGATCAGGAAGAGGAGGAGGTTCCCGATCGTCATCGGGAGCATGAAGAGCAGGCCCTGGATGAGCTGGAGGTCGCTGGTGGCGCGGCCCACGACCTGGCCGGTGGACAGCTCGTCCTGACGCCGGCCGTCGAGGCGGGTGATCGTCTCGAACATGTCGGTCCGCAGGTCGTGCTGGACGTCGAGGGCGAGGCGGCCGCCGTAGTAGCGGCGGATGTAGGTGAAGGCGTAGACGAGGACGGCGGCGGCGATCAGGGCCCCCGCCCAGGGCGCCATGCCCCGGGTGTGGTCGCCGATCACGTCGTCGATGATCACCTTGGTGACCAGGGGGACCAGCGCCATGACGGCCATGCCGGCCAGCGAGGAGCCGAGCGCGAGGACGACGTCCGTCGGGTGCCGCCAGGCGTACCTGGCCAGTCTGCGCGCCCAGCCTCGCTGCCGCTCCCCCTGCTGCGCTGCCACTCCGGTGCCTTCCTGTAGTCCGAGTCCGCCGGAAGGCACCAACGCCGGAGGAAGCGGATTTCATCCCTCCGCAACAAACGGGAGCGTGTGGTCAGACACGTACCCGCAGGTGGTAGAGGCGGGTCGTCTGTGCCGCGTTCTGGTTGTCGTCGCTGACCAGGAGCACCCGCAGACCGCCCCGGCCGCGGCCCGTGATCACCATGCCCTCGATGTTGTCGAGCAGCGGGTTCGGCTGGGGCTGCCCGGCGGTCGCTCCCAGTGACGGGCAGTCCGCGATGTCGGCGAGGAGGGTCTTCTCGACCGGACGGACGTCGTCCTGTCCCGTCAGGTGCTCGATGCCGCCGGTGTCCGTCGCGTGGCGGGGGTCGGCCAGGTAGAGGCGGACCGTGTTGCCGACGCCGGCGGTGAAGCCGCGCTCCAGGACGAGGAGCCGGCCGTCGGGAAGGGCCTGGACCTCGGGGACGCCGAGTCCGGAGTCGGTGCGGTAGGCGTACTGCGCCGCGAGCGCGAACCGGCCGTGCTGCCGCCGCCAGGTCTGGAAGCGGACGATGCCCGTGCTGTCGCCCGCGATCGCGTACTCCATGGACGCGAGGAGGGTGTTTCCGCCCGGGAGGAGGGTCAGTCCCTCGAAGGTCTGGTTGGCGGTGGCGCGGCCCGCCGGGGCGACGAGGAGGGAGGACGGGACCGGGAGGCGGTCGAGGAGCTTGCCGTCGCCGCTGTAGCGGCGGACGGACGGCTCGGTCTCGGAGGTGATCAGGAAGGTGCCGGTGGGGGTCTCCCCGTTCGAGCGGGGCCGGGGGTGGGCGAGGTCGATGACCAGACCCTCGCTGTCGAGCGCGGCGCCGCTCTCGTCGGCGAGCGGGACGACCGACTTCGGGGCGAGGGTCCTCGCGTCCAGTCGGAAGAGGGCGGAGCGGTCGGAGAGGGCCGCTAGGGTGCCGTCCCGGTCCAGGGCGAGGGCGGAGAGATTACCGACGAAGGCGCCGTCGAAGGTCGTCTTGTCGAGGGCGTCGGAGAAGCGGTCGATGGAGACGGCCGGTGAACAGGCGTGGCCCGTAGCCGTGCCCATGGCCACGCTCATGGCCGGGTTCGTGACCGTGTTCCCGGCCGGGACGGGGTTGGCGGGCCAGGCGGCGGTGAGGGTGGTGGCCGCCGCCAGGCCGGCGGTGAGGGTGGCGAGTACGGTTCGCAGGGGCATGGGCGTCACCGTAGGACGGGTCGGTGACGTGCGGTGGGACACCGCGTAAACGCTGGTTCAGGAGGCGGCCAGGTCCTTGTGGATGACCTTGGCGACGCCCTGAATGGTCGTGATGCCGTAGTTCATCGTGCTGTTGCCATGGGTGAGGACGGTCATGACGTAGTCGTGGCCGCCACCCTTGAAGGTGCCGACGCTGTGCACCCGCCAGCCGAGCGTGGTGCGCGACAGCCATCCGTTCTTGACGTGCCAGCTGACCCCGGCGGGCCTCCCGTAGGGGGTACCCCAGCGCTGCGAGGAGATGACCTGGCCCATCAGCGTGTTGACGTAGGCGCGCGAGGTGTCGGTGAGGACCGTGTTCTTGGCGGTGAGCAGCTTCAGCAGCTTCTGCTCGTCGTTGGCGGTGATCTGGGTCAGGCCCCAGTAGTTGTTCGCGCCCGGCTTGGTCTGCGTCATCTTCGCGGCCGTCAGGAAGTTCCTGATCTTCGTCAGGCCGAGCTGCTTCCACAGGGTCGAGGTGGAGGCGTTGTCCGACTTGGTGATCATGGCCGTGGCGAGGGTCTTCTCCCGGCTGGTCAGCGCCCGGCCGGTTTTCTGCGCGTCCCACAGCAGCGCGGAGAGGACGGTGACCTTGACGACGCTGGCCGAGTCGAAGGCGGTGGAGCCGCGCAGGAAGCAGGTGGTGTCCGTGCTGCGGTCGTAGAGGCCTACGGCGACCGTGCCCTTGCGGTTCGCGAGTGCGGCGGTGATGTCCTTCTTCAGCTTGGCCGCGAGGCCGGCCTTCGCCGACGTACAGCTCACGGTGGAGGTGGCGGCCTCGGCGGGCGCGGCGGCGGCCACGCCGGTTATGAGGATGCCGGCGGTGAGCCCGGCGCCGACCAGCCTTCTGTGTCCTGGGGTTCGGTGAGTCATGCCCTGTTGACACACGGGTCCACGGGAATGGTTGTACGAATCGCCTCGGGTTTGGGGAAAGTCCGGGCAACTCGTTACCGCCGCCTGTGCGTTCTCACAGGCGGCGGCCAGCTCCGGCACAGCGACCACCCACAACGGCCGTACAGCATGCGCAGGGTGACATCTGCCACCGATCCTTCCTCAAGCTCTCAACTTCGTTCGAGCGGGGGAGAGCCCAACCCCCACCCGACCGTGCCCCCCGCCGTGTCCCCGGACCGGTCGCCGCCGACGACCTCCGATACGGCGCCCCCGTCGCCCACGCCGGACCGGGCGCCGCGCTGGTCGCTGCCGGCGCTGATCGCGATCATGATCCTGGCGGCGGTGCTCTACTCCTGGAACCTGTCCGGGTCCAGCCTGAACAGCTTCTACAGCGCCGCGATCTACAGCGGTACGCGGAGCTGGAAGGCGTGGTTCTTCGGCTCGCTCGACGCCGGGAACTTCATCACCGTCGACAAGCCGCCGTTCGCGCTCATGATCATGGGCCTGTCCTGTCGGATCTTCGGTTTCGGCACCTGGCAGATGATGCTGCCGGAGGTCGCGGCGGCGCTGGGCACGATCTGGATCCTGCACTCCTCGGTGAAGCGGGTGTTCGGACACGCGGCCGCCGCCGTCGCCGCCCTCGTGCTCGCGCTGACGCCGATCACCGTCGCCATCAACCGCGACAACAACCCCGACACCGTCCTCGTCCTGCTCATGGCGGCCGGCGCGGCCCTCGCCCTGCGCGCCACGCGCGACGACAGGCTGCTGCCGCTCCTCGGCTCCGCGGTCTGCTTCGGGCTCGCCTTCAACACGAAGATGCTCCAGGGCTACATCGCCCTGCCCGCCGTCTTCGCCGTGTACCTGTACGCGTCGAGGCTGGGCTGGAGGAAGAAGGCCGTGAACCTGGCGCTGGCCGCCGTGGCACTGGCCGCCGCCAGCTTCTGGTGGGCCACGGCCGTGTCCCTGGTGCCCGCCGACGACCGGCCGTACATCGGCGGTTCGACCGACGGCAGCGCCTGGGACCTGATCATGGGCTACAACGGCCTGGGCCGGGTCCTCGGCGGCGAGGGCAACGGCGGGGGTGGCGGAGGCGGCGGCGGAGGCGGCACCTTCGCCGGGACGGCGGGACTCGGCCGGATGTTCAACGACATCCTCGGCGGCCAGATCTCCTGGCTGATCCCCTTCGCGGCCATCGCGCTCGTCGCCGGCCTGGTGCTGTGCGGCCGCGCCCCGCGCACCGACGTGACGCGTGCCGCGCTGATCCTGTGGGGCGGCTGGTTCGTGCTGCACTACCTGACCTTCGCCATGGCCGAGGGCACCATGCACCCGTACTACACGACCGCGCTCGCCCCGGGCATCGCGGCACTCTGCGGGGGCGGCGGCGTCATGCTGTGGCGTGCCTTCCGCGGCGGCGACGCCCGCTGGTCGTGGGTGCTGCCCGTGGGGCTCGCGGTCACCGGCGTCTGGGCGATCGTGCTGCTGCGCCGCGCCACCGGCTGGAACACCTGGCTGTGGCCGGTCGTCGGCGTGGTCATGGTCCTCGCCCTCGTGGGCCTGATCGTCCTGCGGTCCGCGAGCTCCGGCACCAGGGTCCGGCTGCTCGGCGCGTCCGTCGCCACGGCGGTCGTGGCGGCCCTCGCCGGCCCGACGGCGTACGCCGCCTCGCCGGCCTTCGGTTCCACCGGCGGCATGATGGGCGGCACCAACCCGACCGCGGGTCCGTCCACCGGCGGCGGCATGGGCGGCCCCGGTGGCGGCGGTGGCCGGGGTGGCTTCGGCGGCGGCAACGGCGGCCAGGCTCCCGGCGGCGCCCAGCAGGGCGGCCAGGCGGGCGGCGAGTTCCCCGGCGGCGGCAACGGCCGGATGACGCCGGGCGGCGGCGACGGCGAACTCCCGCCGGGCGGCGGCGCCCCCGGCGGAGCGCCGAGCGGCGGCCAACAGGGCGGCACGAACGGGGAGTTCCCCGGTGGCGGCACCCAGGGCGGCACCCAGGGCGACGGCGAGAGCGGCACGGCCCCGGGCGGCGGCACGGGTGGCGGCGGCATGGGCGGTGGCGGCATGGGCGGCGCCGACAGTCAGCTCATCTCGTACCTGGAGAAGCACCAGGACGGCGCCACCTGGCTGATCGCGGTCTCCAACTCGCAGAGCGCGGGCCAGATGATCCTGAGCAGCGGCAAGCCCGTCATCTCCATGGGGGGCTTCACCGGCAGCGACCAGGCGATGACGCTCGCCAAGCTCAAGGAACTGGTGGAGAAGGGCGAGCTGCACTACATCCAGCTCGGCGGCGGCATGGGCGGCAACAGCAGCCTGAACCAGGAGATCACCGCCTGGGTGCAGAAGAACGGCACGGCGGTCGCGGCGAGCGCGTACAGCTCGACGTCGGGCTCCGCGTCCGGCTCCGGGGCGACGTCAGGCTCCGGGGCCACCGGCTCCGGGTCCGCATCCGGTACGGAGGCCTCCGGTTCCGACACCTCGACCCAGTCCGGCACCTCCGCCGTCTACCGACTGGACGCCTCGGACGTGAGCTGATCCGCACACCGACCGGCACAGCACCAACGGCCCCCGACTCTCCGGTCAGGGGCCGTTTCGTCGCATCAACTCGCGTAGACAAGGGGCAATTTGCCGGTTCTCGTCATCCGATCGACATGTCAGATTCATTTACAGGGCCGCATGTGCATGTCACTCTCCCGATTGCCGCCTCCAATCAACCCGCGTAGATCGGACACCCCACATGCTGGCGACACGCATACGCCGATGGAAGTCGGTGGCGCTTGCCACCACTGCCGTCCTGGTCGGCCTCACCGCGCCCGCGCTCACCGCGACCCCCGCCGCGGCGACCACGACGGCGTACGACTCGACGTACTACAAGAACGCGGTCGGCAAGACGGGTACGAGCCTGAAGTCGTCCCTGCACACGATCATCAGCGCCAACGTCTCGAAGATCTCGTACTCCGCGGTCTGGAACGCGCTGAAGGTCACCGACCAGGACCCGAACAACAGCAGCAACGTGATCCTGCTGTACAGCGGTGTCTCGCGCAGCAAGTCCCTCAACGGCGGCGACGTCGGCGACTGGAACCGCGAGCACGTGTGGGCCAAGTCCCACGGCGACTTCGGCGAGGTGACCGGTCCCGGCACCGATCTGCACCACCTGCGCCCCGCGGACGTCCAGGTCAACAGCATCCGCGGCAACCTCGACTTCGACAACGGCGGCAGCACGGTCACCAACGGCGGCGGCAGCCTCGTCGACTCCGACTCCTTCCAGCCGCGCGCCGCGGACAGGGGCGACGTGGCCCGCATGATCCTCTACATGGCCGTGCGCTACGAGGGTGACGACGGCTTCGCCGACCTGGAGCCCAACGAGAAGGTCGGCAACGGCAGCAACCCGTACATGGGCAAGCTCTCCGTGCTCAAGGCGTGGAGCGAGGCGGACCCGCCGAGCGCCTTCGAGGAGAACCGCAACCAGGTCATCTACGACACCTACCAGCACAACCGCAACCCGTTCATCGACCACCCGGAGTGGGTCGAGGCGATCTGGTAGGACGGGAACCCGCGCAAGCACGGAGGGGCTGAACTTCCCTTGTCATGAGGGAGGTCCAGCCCCTTCGACGTTTCCGGCACCCGCCGTGGGCAGTCGGTGTTGTTGAATGACTAGTTCCCTCACACCGGTGAAGTCGATCTTCGTCCCGGGCATGTCGCGCTGCCCCGACGCAAGGCTGTGGACGCCTCGGCGAATCCGCCGGAGCGATTCCGACTCCCCTTCCCGGAGACCTTCATGAAGCTTCGCGCCTGGTCCTTCGCCGCCGCTCTCGCGCTGACCGCCCTCGCCCTGCCCGCCCCGAGCGCCTCGGCGGCCGCGGCACCGTCCTGTCCCGACGGATCGGTCTGTTTCTACAGCGGCGAGAACTTCGGCGGCAGCAGCTGGGAGTGGACCGCCCGCAGCGGCTACCGCGACATGCCGCCCTACCTCCACGACCATGTCGGTTCCTTCGTCGCGAGCACCCGCGCCTGTTTCATCAACTGGGGTCCGGTGGAGAAGCGGAACGTCTTCAACGCCGACTACCGCACCCGCTACCTGGGCGACTTCGGCGGCCGGATCGACGCGGTGGGCCCCGGCGCCTGCTGAGCCCTGCCCCGCACCGCCCCGGCCCTACCGCTCGCCCGCGCCGCGGGGAGCGCCGTACCAACGCCATCGCGTGAGGCGCGGGTGGCCCGGGAGTTCCCCCCGGCCGGTGGCCCACAGCAGGGTGGGCCACCGGTCGGTGCCGGTCGGGGCGTCCGGAAAGAGCCTCGCCAGCACCCGGTCGCACAGTCCGGCGTCCGGCTCCCACCGCACACCGAGCCCCCCGGCCACGTCGTGCAGGTGCACCAGCGTCTCGACGACGCCCATGGCCGCGAACCCCTCGGGGTCGGAGACCCCGAAGACGTGATGCGATCTGACCGTGGACGGTGTCGTGCGCACCATGGCGGTCAGCAGCGCCCCGCAGGCCTCCAGCA
Organism: Streptomyces sp. NPDC088157; assembly: GCF_044741545.1. Taxonomy (NCBI): domain Bacteria; kingdom Bacillati; phylum Actinomycetota; class Actinomycetes; order Kitasatosporales; family Streptomycetaceae; genus Streptomyces; species Streptomyces sp. NPDC088157. The sequence continues at coordinate 274,062 of NZ_JBIUSU010000001.1, read as the reverse complement.
CCTGTGCGAGTCCCGCCGCCCCGGCCGAACGGTCCGCGAAGATGACGTTCGCCGGCGCGCCGGTCCGCTCCGCGCGCCACACGAAGGGCACCTCCGTGTCCGACGGCGCGCCGCGCGGGCCCAGTTGGGCGGCGTAGGCGAACAGGTCGTCGGCCAGATGCTCGACGGTCTCCCAGCGACTCCACTCCAGGGAACCGGCCCTGGCGTCCCAGTCGGCCGCCTCGGCCCCCCGCAGTGCGTCCACCGCCAGCCCGACCACGTCCCGTACGTCGTCGGCGGTGACGGGGCCGGGTGATCCGTGTGCTTCAGACATGGCTGGACCGTATCAACGGTCCTTCCTAGGACAGATGCGTGGGCGCGAACATCCGCAGCAGGGCCGGGAGGACGACCACCGAGGGGCCGGGCGTGGACAGCGCCTTCGCCAGGTCCGCCTCCAGGGTCTGTGGAGACGTCCGGGCCCCCGGTACACCGAACGACTCCGCCAGGGCCACGTAGTCGGGGCGGGTCAGTTCGGTGGCCGTGGGCTCGCCGAAGGCGTCGGTCATGTACTCGCGCAGGATGCCGTAACCGCCGTCGTCGACGATCAGCCAGGTGACGTTCAGGCCGTACTGCCTGGCCGTCGCCAGCTCGGCGATCGAGTACAGGGCGCCGCCGTCACCCGACACCGCCAGCACCGGGCGGGTCGGATCGGCCGCCGCCGCGCCCAGCGCCGCCGGGAAGCCGTAACCCAGGCCGCCCGCGCCCTGGGCCGAGTGCATGAGGTTGGGGCCCTTCGCGTCGAAGGCCGACCAGGCCCAGTACGCGAGGATGGTCATGTCCCAGAAGGACGGGGAGCCGGCCGGCAGCGCCCTGCGGACCGACGCCAGCACGTCCTGCTCCAGGGTGAGTTCCTGGGCGGCGATACGGTCGGCGACCTTCGTGAGGACCTCACGGACGCGCTCGGCGGCCCCCTGCCGCGGCCGCTCCACCACCGTCTCCACCGTCTCCAGCAGCGCCTGCAACGCCAGTCGCGCGTCCGCGTGGATGCCGAGCGCCGGGTGGTTCGACTCCAGCTTCCCCAGGTCCGCCTCGATCTGGACGACCCGGCCCCGCGGCTTGAACGTGTGGTAGTTGGAGGAGAGTTCGCCGAGCCCCGATCCGACGACCAGGAGTACGTCCGCGTCCTCGAGGAAGTCCGTGGTGTGGCGGTCCTCGATCCAGGACCGGAGCGAGAGGGGGTGCTTCCAGGGGAACGCCCCCTTGCCGCCGGGCGTGGTGACCACCGGCGCCTGCAGCACCTCCGCCAGTTGCTTCAGCTTGCCCGAGGCGTCCGACCGTACGACTCCCCCGCCCGCGATGATCGCCGGACGGGCCGCCCTCGAGAGCAGGTCCGCTGCCACCGCCGTCAGCTCGGGGCGCGGCGGCAGTTCGTCGGGGAAGGCGTCGCCGCCGGTCACCACGGGGATCGACGTCTGCGCCAGCAGCACGTCCTGCGGGATCTCCACCCACACGGGGCCGTGCGGCACGCTCAGCGCCGACTTCCAGGCCGCCTCGATCGTGGACGGGATCTGCGACTGGGTGCGGACGGTGTGGACGGACTTCACCACGCCCCTGAACGAGGCCGCCTGGTCCGGGAGTTCGTGCAGGTAGCCGTGGCGGCCACCGCCCAGGCCGGGGGTCGGAACCTGGCTGCCGATCGCCAGCACCGGCGCCGAAGCGGCCGCCGCCTCCTGGAGCGCGGCCAACGACGTCAGCGCGCCCGGGCCCGTCGACAGCAGCAGCGGGGCCGCCTCGCCCGTGATCCGGCCGTACGCGTCCGCCGCGAACCCGGCGTTGTTCTCCACCCGCAGGCCGATGTACCGCAGCGAGGAGCGGCGCAGCGCGTCGAACATGCCGAGCGCGTGCTGGCCGGGCAGACCGAAGACGGTGGTCGCGCCGAGCCCGGCCAGCGTCTCCACGACCAGGTCTCCGCCGTTGCGGCCGGCCGGAGGGTTCAGAGCGGCGGAGATCTGCGCCTGAGTCGGACGGAGCACCAGGTCGTGGTCGTGAGTCACTTCGCGCGAGCCTCGGCAATCTGTCGGGACATGATCGTGGTCAGTTCGTACGCCGTGTGGGACGCGGCCACCGACGTGATCTCCGCGTGATCGTACGCGGGGGCCACCTCGACGACGTCCGCCGAGACCAGGTTGCACGAGGCCAGGCCGCGCAGGATCTCCAGGAGCTCGCGCGAGGTCATGCCGCCCGCCTCCGGGGTGCCGGTGCCGGGGGCGTGCGCCGGGTCCAGGCAGTCGATGTCGATGGAGATGTAGAGGGGGCGGTCGCCGATGCGCTGACGCAGTTGGTCGGCGATCTCGTCGGCGCCGCGCCGGTACACGTCCGCCGAGGTGACGATGCCGAAGCCCATCTTCTCGTCGTCGGTCAGGTCCTGCTTGCCGTACAGCGGGCCGCGGGTGCCGACGTGGGAGAGGGCCTCGGTGTCGAGGATGCCCTCCTCCACCGCCCGGCGGAACGGTGTGCCGTGGGTGTACTCCGCGCCGAAGTACGTGTCCCAGGTGTCGAGGTGCGCGTCGAAGTGGAGCAGGGCCACGGGTCCGTGCTTCTTCGCGACCGAGCGCAGCAGCGGCAGCGCGATGGTGTGGTCGCCGCCCAGGGTCATCAGGCGGGCGCCCGTGCCCAGCAGGTCGTCGGCCGCCGCCTCGATCGTCTCCACGGCCTCGTGGATGTCGAACGGGTTCACCGCGATGTCGCCGCCGTCCGCGACCTGGGCGAGGGCGAAGGGGGAGGCGTCCTGCGCCGGGTTGTACGGCCGCAGCAGCCGGGACGCCTCGCGGATCGCGTTGCCGCCGAAGCGGGCGCCCGGCCGGTACGAGACGCCCGAGTCGAACGGCACGCCCACCACGGCGACGTCGGTGCGGCCGACCTCGTCGAGGCGGGGCAGCCGGGCGAAGGTCGCGGGGCCCGCGTACCGCGGAACGCGGGAGGAGTCGACGGGGCCGCGGGGCGTCTCGTTGCCACTCATGGTCAAATGCTCTCTTTCTTACGCTTCATCGCGTATGTACTACTTCTCGTACGACTCTACTGGGACACCGGAACGGGGGAGGCTCCGGCCGCCTCGGGGGTCCGGCCGGCCAGTCGCTCGCGCCAGGCGGCCAGTACGGCGGGGTCGGTGGCCGGGGTCGCCAGGGAGACGGCGAGGTAGGCGGCCAGGGAGGCGAGGAGGCCGTAGTAGACCGGCTCGTTGGCGAGGATGCCGTAGCCGGCCATCAGGCCGATCACCGCGACACCGCCGACCACGACGGAGGCGAGGGCGCCCTGGACCGTGCCGCGCTTCCAGAGCAGTCCGCCGAGGATGGGGACCAGCAGTCCGCCGACGAGCAGGTTGTACGCCACCGTCAGCGCCTCGACGACGTTGTTCAGGGCGATCGCCGTGATGATCACCGCGACGCCCATCAGGAGGATGAACAGGCGGTTGCCCCTGACCTCGTCGCGTTCCTCGCCGTCGGCGCTCACCACGCCCCGAAGCCGCGACCAGATGTCGTTGTTGGCGACGGTCGCGCAGGCGATCAGCGCACCCGACGAGGTCGACATCACGGCGGCGAGCGCGGCGGCCAGTACCAGCCCCCGGACGCCGACCGGGAGTTCGTCCTTGACGATCGTCGCGAAGGCGGCGTCCGCGGAGGCGAGGTTCGGGTAGAGCACCTTGGCCGCGGTGCCGATGACGGCGCCGGCGAGGGCGTACACGAGACAGTAGGTGCCCGCCACCGTGCCGCCCCACTTGGCCGTCCGGTCGCCGCGGGCGGTGAACACGCGCTGCCAGATGTCCTGGCCGATGAGCATGCCGAAGGTGTAGATCAGCACATAGGTGAAGATCGTCTCGCCGCCGATGCCCAGTGGGTCGAAGTACCCGGTCGGCAGCTTCGCCTTCATCTCGCCGAAGCCGCCCGCCTTGACGACCGCGATCGGCAGCAGCAGCAGGAGCACGCCGATCGTCTTCACGACGAACTGCACCATGTCGGTGAGGGTGATCGACCACATGCCGCCGAGCGTCGAGTACGCGACGACGATCGACCCGCCGAGGATGATCGCGACGGTCCTGTTCATGTCGAAGAGGACGTCGAAGATGGTGGCGTAAGCGATGGTCGACGTCACGGCGAGCATCAGGGTGTACGCCCACATCACCACGCCCGAGATCACGCCGGCCCGGCCGCCGTAGCGCAGGTCCAGCATCTCGGAGACCGTGTAGACGTTGAGGCGGGCGATGCGGGCCGAGAAGAAGACGGAGAGGGCGAGCAGGCCCAGGCCGATGGTGAACACCATCCACGCGCCGGACAGCCCGTACTGGTATCCCAGACCCACGCCGCCGATGGTGGACGCGCCGCCGAGGACGATCGCCGCCATGGTGCCGGAGTACATGACGGGCCCGAGGCGACGCCCCGCGACCAGGAACTCGCTCTTCGAACGGGCGCGGCGCATGCCCCACCAGCCCATGGCCAGCATGCCGGCCAGATATACGGCGATCACGGTGTAGTCGACGGCCACGGGGCCCACCCTTCTTGATGGCTGAGGTGGTTCGGGATTTGACCCTAGGTGGCCGAAAAGCACCCCGGAAGTGTACGTTTCATCCACTCGATCCGCGCTCAGTGGAGGGAACGTCCATAGTGCCGGAGCCCGCCGTACCCCCCACCCCACCGGTGCCCCTCACCGCCCTGCTGGCCCGCGAGGACCTCGCCCTGCGGCAGATCGCCGGTCCCGACGAGCCCGGTGTGGTGCTGCACGGGGCACACACCTCGGAGATGGCCGACCCGTATCCGTATCTGCTGGGCGGCGAGCTGCTGCTGACGGCGGGCGTGCACATCCCGGAGGCCGCCGGGTCCGGAACGTACTTCGAGGACTACGTCTCGCGGATCGTCGCGGCGGGCGGCGCGGCTCTCGGGTTCGGGGTCGCACCGGTGCACGACACCGTGCCGAGGGCGCTGGTCGCCGCCTGCGAGGCGTACGAGCTGCCGCTCCTGGAGGTGCCCCCGCAGACGACGTTCTCGGCCGTCGCCCGTGCGGTCTGGCAGCTGATGGAGCGGGCCCGCACCGCCGAGCTGCGCCGGGTCACGGAGGCCCAGCAGAGCCTCGCGGCCGCCGCCTCCCGCCCGGACCCGGTCCCGTCCGTCCTGCGGCAGCTCGCCCAGCGGGTCGGGGGGCGCGCGGTGCTGTACGGGCCGGAGGGGACGGAGATCGCGGGTGCGGGACGGGCGTCCGCGGCGGACGCTTCCCTCGCCGGGCTCGCCCGCCTCCTCGGCTCCCGGGCCTCCGCCACCGCCAGCGACACCACCGCCGCCGGCGACCACCTCGCCGCCTACGCGCTCGGGGCCGGCGGGGGGTTCGTGCTGGGGGTGGCGTCGCCCCGGCGCGACCCCGGCGACCACACCATCGCCTCCGTCGCCGCCGTCCTGCTCTCCCTCCTCACCGGCGAGCACCGGAGCAGCTCGGGAGCGGCCCGTTCGTCGGCGCTGGTACGGCTGCTGCTGGGGGCCGCGCCCACCGAAGTGGCGCCGCTGCTGGGGGGTGAGCGGTGGTTCGTCGTGCACGCCCGGCCGGACGCGCAGGCTCCCCCGCTCCCGGCTCCGCCGGAGCGGGGGGACCCTCACCTCCCGGTGGCGGCCTCCGCGCTGGGCGCGGCTCTCGGGTCACCGCTGGTCGACCTCGCGCGGGACGTCGTACGGGTCCTCGTCCCCGCCGGCCGCGCGCCGCGGCCGCAGCCGGGCTGGACCCTCGGCGTCAGCGCGGACGCGGCCCCCGCCGACTGGCCGGCCGCCGACGCGCAGGCGGCCCGCGCGCTGGCCCGGGCCCGCGCCACCCGCTCGGCACTCGTCCGGCACGGCACCGGCGCCGGACTGCTGGACCTGGTGCCCGCCGACGAGGCCCACGCGCACGCCCGTACGCTCCTCGCCCCGATCGACTCCAGCGCCGCGAGCGCCACGCTCATCGAGACGCTGCGCACCTGGCTCTCCCTGCACGGCAGTTGGGACCGCACGGCGGTGGCCCTGGCCGTGCACCGCAACACGGTGCGGCAGCGGATCGCCCGCTGCGCGGCCCTGTTGGGCACCGACCTGGACGATCCGGACGTCCGGATGGAGCTGTGGTTCTCCCTCAAACGTCGCTGAGTGACGCGTGTCCCAGCGTCCGGAACAGCGCAGACGCGCACAGTCCGCTGCCTCACAATGGAGACCATGCCGATACCCGGGACGCCCAGCCGCGCCGAACTCGTCGACCACCTCGTCAGAACCCGTATCGCCGGGGACGTCGCCACGCCCCGCGAGAACAACCTGTCGCACTACCGCCAGCTCGCGAACGGTGTCCGCAACTTCTGGCTCGGCCTGGAACTCGGCGACCGCTGGACCGACGAGCAGGACGTGCTCGCGGTGATGGCGGAGCGGGTGGGTGTGAACGACGACGCCGAGTACCGCTACGGCCAGGACACCATCGACCCCGAGCTGACGGTCGACGGTCTGAACCGGCTCGCGGCGCGGCTGCGCAAGGCTGCCGACGGACAGCAGCGGGTGCTCTTCGCCACCGGCCACCCGGGCGGTCTCCTCGACGTGCACCGCGCCACGGCCGCCGCGCTGCGCACGGCCGGCTGCGAGATCGTCGTCATCCCGGAGGGGCTGCAGACGGACGAGGGATACGTCTGGCAGCTGGCCGACGTGGCGGTCCTCGAACACGGCGCCACCCTGTGGCACACCCACTCGGGCGAGCCGATGAAGGCCATTCTCACCGCGCTGGAGCGGGAGGGCCGCCCGCTGCCCGATCTGGTCGTGGCCGACCACGGCTGGGCGGGCTACGCGGGGCAGCACGGCGTGGACTCCGTCGGTTACGCCGACTGCAACGACCCGGCGCTGTTCATCGCCGAGTCGGAGGGCACCGTCCAGGTGGCGGTCCCCCTCGACGACCACGTCGTCAGCCCGCGTCACTACGACCCGATGACGGCGTACCTGCTGGCGGAGGCGGGGCTGGCCGAGTAGGCGAGGGAGAGAAGTCCCCCGGGGGCGCCGCACGCGCGCGTGCGGCGCCGCTCGCTCACCCGCCGCTCGCTCAGCCGCCGCGAGGCGCGCGGACCACGCCCTCCTGGATCACCGAGACGGCGAGCCGTCCGTCCTGGGTGTAGATGCGGGCCTGGCCGAGGCCCCGGCCGCCGTGCGCGGACGGCGACTCCTGGTCGTAGAGAAGCCACTCGTCGGCGCGGAACGGGCGGTGGAACCACATCGCGTGGTCCAGGGACGCCCCGACCACGTCTCCGACCGCCCAGCCGCCGCGCCCGTGCGCGAGGAGGACCGAGTCGAGGAGCGTCATGTCGGAGACGTAGGTGGCGAGGACGACGTGCAGGAGCGGGTCGTCGGCGAGCTTGCCGTTGGCACGGAACCACACCTGGGAGTGCGGTTCGCGCGGTGCGCCGTACCGGCCGTACGGCGGCTCGTCGACGTAGCGCAGGTCGACCGCCTGGCGGGCCTCCAGGAACTTCTCGACGACCTCGGAATCCAGGTGGGCATAGCCGCGCAGTCGTTCCTCGGAGGTCGGAAGGGTGGCCGGGTCGGGGGCGGGCGGCATGGGGGCCTGGTGCTCGAAGCCCTCCTCGTACCGCTGGAAGGAGGCGGACAGCGCGAAGATCGGCTGTCCGTGCTGGACGGCGAGGACGCGGCGCGCGGTGAAGGAACGGCCGTCGTTCATCCGGTCGACCGTGTAGACGATGGGCGCGCCCGGGTCGCCCATGCGCAGGAAGTACGCGTGCAGGGAGTGGGCGAGACGGTCCGCGGGGACCGTGCGCCCGGCGGCGACCAGCGCCTGCGCCGCGACCTGCCCGCCGAAGACGCGCGGGACGACGGCGGAGCGGGACCGGCCGCGGAAGATGTTCTCCTCGATCTGCTCGAGGTCGAGCAGATCGAGGAGATCCTGAAGTGCCTGGCTCATGGGAGACAGTTGTACCCGTCAGCCGTTTCCTGGGGTTTCGCCGGCCTTACAGGCCCATGTCCTTGGCGATGATCGACTTCATGATCTCGCTGGTGCCGCCGTAGATGCGGTTGACGCGGTTGTCCGCGTACAGGCGGGCGATCGGGTACTCGTTCATGAAGCCGTAGCCGCCGTGCAGCTGGAGGCAGCGGTCGATCACGCGGTGGGCGACCTCGGTGCAGAACAGCTTGGCGCTGGCGGCCTCGGCCGGGGTCAGCTCGCCCGCGTCCAGGGCCTCCGTGGCGCGGTCGGCGACGGCCTCGGCCGCGTCCACCTCGGCCTGGCAGGCGGCCAGTTCGAACTTGGTGTTCTGGAAGTGCGCGACCGGCTTGCCGAAGACGACGCGCTCCTGCACGTACTGCTTGGCGAACCGGACGGCGGCCTTGGCCTGCGCGTACGCGCCGTAGGCGATGCCCCAGCGCTCGGAGGCGAGGTTGTGGCCCAGGTAGTAGAAGCCCTTGTTCTCCTCGCCGAGCAGGTCCTCGACGGGCACCTTGACGTCGACGAACGCCAGCTCGGCGGTGTCGGAGGTCTTGAGGCCGAGCTTGTCCAGCTTGCGGCCGACCGAGTAGCCCTCGGCCTTGGTGTCCACGACGAAGAGGGATATGCCGTGGCGGCGGTCCTCGGCGGTGGGCGCGGAGGTACGGGCGCAGACGATCATGCGGTCGGCGTGGACGCCACCGGTGATGAAGGTCTTGGAGCCGTTGAGGACGTAGTGCGTGCCGTCCTCGGAGAGCTTGGCGGTGCTCTTCATGCCGGCGAGGTCGGAGCCGGTGCCCGGCTCGGTCATCGCGATCGCCCACATCTCCTCACCGGAGACGAACTTCGGCAGGAAGCGCTTCTTCTGCTCGTCGGTGGCGAGCAGCTTGAGGTACGGCAGGCCGAGCAGCACGTGCACGCCGGAGCCGCCGAAGGAGACGCCCGCGCGGGCGGTCTCCTCGTAGAGCACGGCCTCGAACTTGTACGAGTCGATGCCGGCGCCGCCGTACTCCTCGTCGACGCGGATGCCGAAGACGCCGAGCTCGGCGAGCTTGTAGTAGAAGTCGCGCGGCGCCTGGCCGGCCGCGAACCACTCGTCGTAGACGGGGACGACCTCGGCCTCGATGAAGGCCCGGAGGGTCTCCCGGAACGCCTCGTGATCCTCGTTGAACACCGTACGGCGCACCGCCGCCACCCTTCCTTGCGCCTAAACCGGCGCCGCTCTCGCGTACCTGGTTGCTCGCCGTCGGGGTGCTCAAATGATGGTTGCGGCCCTCATTGGCTAAGCGCTTGCTCAGAGAACAACCGTACCGGCGAGTACGAAGAGCGTCCAGGGTGGGGCGGGGGTAACGCTCGTCACTCCACGGCCGCCGCGAAGGCCCCCCGGGCCATCCGGTGCAGCAAGGCCGCCGTGGCCGCGCGGCCCGGGAGGGAACCCGGTCGGCCGAGGTGGGGGGTGGAGTTCAGCAGACCGAAGACGGAGTGCACCGCCGAGCGGGCGGCCGGCTCGGCGAGGCCCGGATGCACGGCGCACAGGACCTCCACCCAGAGTTCGACGTACTGCCGCTGGAGCTGGCGGACGAGCTTGCGGTCGCTGTCACGCAGGCGGTCCAGCTCCCGGTCGTGCAGGGTGATCAGGGGACGGTCGTCGAGGGCGAAGTCGATGTGGCCCTCGACGAGCGAGTCGAGGACCGCCTCGGACGGCACACCGTCGGCCTCCTCCAGGCGCCGCTTCGCGCCGGTCAGCAGCCGGCCGCTGATGCCGACCAGCAGCTCGGCGAGCATCGCGTCCTTGCCGGGGAAGTGCCGGTACAGCCCCGGACCGCTGATGCCGACCGCGGCGCCTATCTCGTCCACCCCGACGCCGTGGAACCCGCGCTCGGCGAACAGCCGCGCGGCCTCCCTGAGGATCTGCTCGCGACGGGTCGGGGCGTCGGTTCTCGTGGCCATGAAGGCAATTCTAGACAGGGAGGTTAGCGGTCGTTAACCTGAAGGAAATGGTTAACGCTCATTAACAGTCGATCACTGGGTGAGGGGACCGCAAGGATGGAGCAGGCACCGGAGCTGACGAGCGCGGAAGACCCCGCGTCGGAGGCCTGGCGGGCCAACGAGGCGGCGCACCGCGCACTCGTCGATGAGCTGCGCGGCAAGCTGGCGGCGGCCCGGCTGGGGGGCGGGGAGAAGGCGCGGGCCCGGCACACCGCGCGCGGGAAGCTGCTGCCCCGGGACCGGGTGGACGCCCTGCTGGATCCGGGGTCGCCCTTCCTGGAGCTCGCCCCGCTCGCCGCCGACGGCCTCTACGACGGGCAGGCCCCGGCGGCCGGGGTCATCGCCGGGATCGGGCGGGTCAGCGGGCGCGCGTGCGTGATCGTCGCCAATGACGCCACCGTCAAGGGCGGGACGTACTACCCGATGACGGTGAAGAAGCATCTGCGGGCCCAGGAGGTCGCCCTCGAGAACCGGCTGCCCTGCCTGTATCTCGTGGACTCGGGCGGAGCCTTCCTGCCCATGCAGGACGAGGTGTTCCCGGACCGGGAGCACTTCGGGCGGATCTTCTACAACCAGGCCCGGATGTCCGGGGCCGGGATCCCGCAGATCGCGGCCGTACTGGGCTCGTGCACGGCCGGCGGCGCCTACGTCCCGGCCATGAGCGACGAGGCCGTCATCGTCCGCGGCCAGGGCACGATCTTCCTGGGCGGCCCCCCGCTGGTGAAGGCCGCCACCGGCGAGGTGGTCACCGCTGAGGAACTGGGCGGCGGCGAGGTGCACGCACGCGTGTCGGGCGTGACCGACCACCTCGCGGAGGACGACGCGCACGCGCTGCGGATCGTCCGGAACATCGTGGACACGCTCCCCGCGCGCGGGCCCCTCCCCTGGGAGGTGCGGGCGTCCGTCGAGCCCAAGGTCGACCCCTACGGTCTCTACGGCGCCGTGCCCGTCGACTCCCGTACCCCCTACGACGTCCGCGAGGTCATCGCGCGCGTGGTCGACGGCTCCCGCTTCTCGGAGTTCAAGGCCGAGTTCGGACAGACCCTGGTCACCGGCTTCGCCCGGATCCACGGCCACCCGGTCGGCATCGTCGCCAACAACGGCATCCTGTTCTCCGAGTCCGCCCAGAAGGGCGCGCACTTCATCGAACTGTGCGACCAGCGCGGGATCCCGCTGGTGTTCCTCCAGAACATCTCCGGTTTCATGGTCGGCCGGGACTACGAGGCCGGGGGCATCGCCAAGCACGGCGCCAAGATGGTGACGGCCGTGGCGTGCACGCGCGTGCCGAAGCTGACGGTCGTCGTCGGCGGGTCGTACGGCGCCGGGAACTACTCCATGTGCGGCCGGGCCTATTCGCCCCGCTTCCTGTGGATGTGGCCGGGCGCCAAGATCTCCGTCATGGGCGGCGAGCAGGCCGCCTCCGTCCTCGCGACCGTCAAGCGGGACCAGCTGGAGGCGCAGGGCCAGGAGTGGCCGGCGGACGCGGAAGAGGCCTTCAAGGCCCCGGTCCGCCGGCAGTACGAGCGCCAGGGCAACGCCTACTACGCCACCGCCCGCCTCTGGGACGACGGCGTCATCGACCCGCTGGAGACCCGGCAGGTACTGGGCCTCGCCCTGACCGCCTGTGCCCATGCGCCGCTGGGTGAACCCCAGTTCGGCGTCTTCCGGATGTGAGGAGGGGAGCATTGATGTTCGACACCGTGCTTGTGGCCAACCGGGGCGAGATCGCCGTCCGCGTCATCCGCACACTGCGCGCGCTGGGGGTGCGCTCGGTGGCCGTCTTCTCCGACGCCGACGCGGACGCCCGGCACGTCCGGGAGGCGGACACGGCCGTGCGCATCGGTCCGCCGCCGGCGGCCGAGAGCTATCTGTCGGTGGAGCGGCTGCTGGAGGCGGCCGCCCGGACCGGCGCCCGGGCGGTCCACCCCGGATACGGCTTCCTCGCGGAGAACGCCGGCTTCGCGCGCGCGTGCGCCGACGCCGGGCTGGTCTTCATCGGACCGCCCGCGGACGCCATCTCCCTGATGGGCGACAAGATCCGGGCCAAGGAGACCGTGCAGGCGGCCGGGGTGCCGGTCGTCCCCGGCGGGCGTGACCCCGATCTGGCCGAGGCCGCGCATCAGCTGGGCGCGCCCGTCCTGCTCAAGCCGTCGGCCGGCGGCGGCGGCAAGGGCATGCGGCTGGTACGGGATCTGGCCGTGCTGGACGAGGAGATCGCCGCCGCCCGCCGCGAGGCCCGCGCCTCCTTCGGCGACGACACGCTGCTCGTCGAGCGGTGGGTGGACCGGCCCCGGCACATCGAGATCCAGGTGCTGGCCGACGGCCACGGGAACGTGGTGCACCTGGGCGAGCGCGAGTGCTCCCTCCAGCGCCGGCACCAGAAGATCGTCGAGGAGGCGCCCTCGGTCCTGCTGGACGAGAAGACCCGTGCGGCCATGGGCGAGGCGGCGGTCCAGGCGGCGCGCTCGTGCGGGTACCGGGGCGCGGGCACGGTGGAGTTCATCGTGCCGGGCACCACTGTGCCTGTCGGGGGGACACCCCCCGGGCCCCCCGGGTCGTCGTACTACTTCATGGAGATGAACGCCCGCCTCCAGGTGGAGCACCCGGTCACCGAACTGGTCACCGGCCTGGACCTGGTGGAGTGGCAGCTGCGGGTGGCCGCCGGTGAGCCGCTGTCCTTCGGCCAGGAGGACGTCCGGCTGACCGGGCACGCGGTAGAGGCGCGGATCTGCGCCGAGGACCCCGGACGCGGATTCCTGCCCTCCGGCGGGACGGTGCTCCGGCTGCGCGAGCCCCAGGGCGACGGCGTGCGCACCGACTCCGGGCTGAGCGAGGGCACCGAGGTCGGCAGTCTCTACGACCCGATGCTGTCCAAGGTGATCGCCTACGGACCGGACCGGGAGAGCGCGCTGCGCAGACTCCGGGCGGCCCTCGCGGAGACGGTCACGCTGGGCGTGCAGACCAACGCCGGGTTCCTGCGGCGGCTGCTGGCCCATCCGGCGGTGGTGGCCGGCGAGCTGGACACCGGACTGGTGGAGCGGGAGGCCGAGACGCTCGTCGCGGCCGGCGTGCCGGAGGAGGTCTACGCGGCGGCGGCGCTGTTGCGCCAGGCCGCGCTCACCCCCGCGCCCGACGCGGGCTGGGTGGACCCCTTCTCCGTCGCCGACGGCTGGCGCCTGGGCGGCGAGCCCGCCTGGACGGCACACCACCTGCAGGTGCCGGGACACGCCCCGGTGACCGTCCGCGTGCGCCGCACGGCGGACGGCGGGGCCGAGGTGCTGACCGACGGGGCCGGCACCCCGCTGCGGGGCGCCGGGGGCCCGGCCCCACGGCCGGGCGCGGATCCCCGGTTCACCTGCCGGCTCGACGGCGTCACACAGACCTTCGCCGCACTGCCGGACGGCACCTGGCTGGGCCGCGACGGCGACGCCTGGCAGGTGCGCGACCACGACCCGGTCGCCGACTCCCTGACCCGAGGGGCCCACGCGGGCGCCGACTCGCTCACCGCGCCCATGCCCGGCACGGTCACCGTGGTCAAGGTCGCCGTCGGCGACGAGGTGGCCGCGGGCCAGAGCCTGCTGGTCGTCGAGGCGATGAAGATGGAGCACGTCATCTCCGCCCCGCACGCGGGCACGGTCGCCGAACTGGACGTGACGCCGGGCACCACGGTCGCCATGGACCAGGTACTGGCCGTCATCACCCCGGTCGAGGAGGACCAGTGACCCTTCCCATGGCGGTACCGGCCGCGGGTCTGCCCGCGCGGGTGCGCATCCACGAGGTGGGTCCGCGCGACGGCCTGCAGAACGAGAAGTCGGCCGTGCCGACGGCCGTCAAGGCGGAGTTCGTCCACCGTCTCGCCGACGCGGGCCTGACCACCATCGAGGCGACCAGCTTCGTCCATCCGAAGTGGGTGCCCCAACTCGCCGACTCCGAGCAGCTGTTCCCACTGGTGAGCGATCTGGACGTGGCGCTGCCGGTCCTGGTGCCGAACGAACGCGGACTGGACCGTGCCCTTGCCCTGGGCGCCCGCAGGGTCGCCGTGTTCGCCAGCGCCACCGAGTCCTTCGCGAAGGCCAACCTCAACCGCACGGTGGACGAGGCGCTGGCCATGTTCGAACCGGTGGTGGCCCGGGCCAAGGCGCAGGACGTGCATGTGCGCGGCTACCTCTCCATGTGCTTCGGCGACCCGTGGGAGGGCGCGGTCGAGGTCGATCAGGTCGTCCGGGTCTGCCGGGCCCTGCTCGACCTGGGCTGCGACGAACTGAGCCTGGGCGACACGATCGGCGTGGCCACCCCGGGCCACGTCCGGGCGCTGCTGACCGCGCTGAACGGACAGGGCGTTCCCACGGACGCGTTGGGCGTGCACTTCCACGACACCTACGGCCAGGCGCTCGCCAACACCCTCGCCGCGCTCCAGCACGGCGTGAGCACGGTCGACGCCTCGGCGGGCGGTCTCGGCGGCTGCCCGTACGCCAAGTCCGCCACCGGCAACCTCGCCACCGAAGACCTCGTGTGGATGCTGCGGGGCCTCGGCATCGACACCGGGGTCGACCTCGGCCGTCTCGTCGCCACGAGCGAGTGGATGGCCGACCGACTGGGCCGACCCAGCCCGTCCCGCACCGTCCGAGCACTCGGCACGACACAGCCCCACAAGGAGCAGTGACCCGAAATGGACCACCGTCTCTCCCCCGAACTGGAAGAACTCCGCCGCACCGTCGAGGAGTTCGCGCACGACGTGGTCGCGCCCAAGATCGGTGACTACTACGAGCGGCACGAGTTCCCGTACGAGATCGTCCGCGAGATGGGCCGCATGGGCCTGTTCGGGCTGCCGTTCCCCGAGGAGCACGGCGGCATGGGCGGCGACTACCTCGCCCTCGGGATCGCGCTGGAGGAACTCGCGCGCGTCGACTCGTCCGTGGCGATCACCCTGGAGGCGGGCGTCTCGCTGGGCGCCATGCCGATCCATCTCTTCGGGACGGCGGAGCAGAAGCGGGAGTGGCTGCCGCGCCTGTGCTCCGGCGAGATCCTGGGCGCCTTCGGGCTGACCGAGCCGGACGGCGGCTCGGACGCGGGCGCGACGCGTACGACGGCCCGCCTCGACCCCGACACGGACGAGTGGGTGATCAACGGCACCAAGTGCTTCATCACCAACTCGGGCACCGACATCACGGGGTTGGTCACGGTCACGGCGGTGACGGGCCGCAAGCCGGACGGCCGACCGCTGATCTCGGCGATCATCGTCCCGTCCGGCACCCCGGGCTTCACCGTCGCGAGCCCCTACTCGAAGGTCGGCTGGAACGCCTCCGACACCCGTGAGCTGTCCTTCTCCGACGTGCGGGTCCCGGCGGCGAACCTGCTGGGCGAGGAGGGCCGCGGATACGCGCAGTTCCTGCGGATCCTCGACGAGGGGCGTATCGCCATCGCGGCGCTGGCGACCGGGCTCGCGCAGGGCTGCGTGGACGAGTCGGTGAAGTACGCGAAGCAGCGGCACGCGTTCGGCCGCCCGATCGGCGCCAACCAGGCCATCCAGTTCAAGATCGCCGACATGGAGATGAAGGCCCACACGGCCCGCCTCGCCTGGCGGGACGCGGCCTCGCGGCTGGTGGCCGGCGACCCCTTCAAGAAGGAGGCCGCCCTGGCGAAGCTCTACTCGTCGACGGTCGCCGTCGACAACGCCCGCGACGCCACCCAGGTCCACGGCGGCTACGGCTTCATGAACGAGTACCCGGTGGCCCGGATGTGGCGCGACTCCAAGATCCTGGAGATCGGGGAGGGCACGAGCGAGGTGCAACGGATGTTGATCGCCCGGGAGTTGGGGCTGACGGGCTGACGGATCGGGCTGAGCCCGGGGCGCGCGGCAGCGCGTTCGGACGACGATCGGTGGCCGATCCGACATCGCCGGTCCGGTGGCCCCGCAGGCTGCCGGGCCACGCGATCCCAGATGAGGTTAGGCTAACCTACATTCGATAAGTCCTCGGGTGATCCGCCCCGTTCGAAAGTAGCCAGAGACATGTCCAATGCCAGAGCCGCTCGTCCCAGCCGCCGTGGCATCCTCGCCGCCGGTGGCGCCCTCGGCCTCGGTGCCGTGCTCGCCGCCTGCGGGGACGACGACGCGAGCACCAGCGGCTCCCCGTCGTCGGCGAGCGCCTCGGCCAAGTCCGGTCCCTGGACCTTCGAGGACGACCGCGGCACCACGGTGAAGCTCGACAAGATCCCCGCGAACATCGTCGCGTTCACGGGCGTCGGCGCCGCCCTGTACGACTACGGCATCCAGGTCAAGGGCGTCTTCGGCCCGACCAGGACGGCCGCGGGCAAGGCCGACGTGCAGGCCGGCGACATGGACATCACCAAGGTGACGGTCCTCGGCAACGTCTGGGACGAGTTCAACGTCGAGAAGTACGCGACCCTCACGCCCGACGTCCTCATCTCCACGATGTTCGACAACGCCGGCACCCTCTGGTACGTCCCCGAGGCGTCCAAGGACAAGATCGCCAAGCTCGCCCCGAGTGTCGGCATCTCCGTCTACGACCGCCAGTTGACCGCCCCGCTCCAGCGCATGTGGGAGCTGGCCGAGTCCCTCGGCGCCGACATGACGGCGGCCGCGGCCACCGACGCCAAGAAGAAGTTCGAGGACGCGGCCGCCCGGCTGCGCGCCGCCGCCAAGGCCAAGCCCGAGATCAAGGTGCTGGCCGGGTCCGCGAGTACCGAGCTGTTCTACGTGTCCGGCACCAACCTCTCCATCGACCTGGAGTACTTCAAGGCCCTCGGCGTGAACTTCGTCGAGCCGCCGGAGAGCGCCAAGGCGGAGGGCGGCGGCTGGTACGAGTCGCTGAGCTGGGAGAACGTCGACAAGTACGCGGCCGACATCATCATGATGGACGACCGCTCCTCGACGATCCAGCCGGCCGACATCACCGAGGCGACCTGGAAGAAGCTGCCCGCGGTGAAGGCGGGGCAGGTCATCGCGCGGTCGCCGGAGCCGATCCTCTCGTACGCGAAGTGTGTGCCGCTTCTCGAGAACCTCGCCGAGGCTCTGGAGAAGGCGAAGAAGGTCAGCTGAAACGTCTGGCCGGCGTCGTGGGTGACCTGCGGGCCGTCCGTGGCCGGTCGCACAGCTCCCCGCGCCCCTCGGTCGGCCGCTCCACCCCCGCTCAGAGCCTGACGACGCCTCAGGAGTACACATGACCACCGCCGTCGCCGCCCCCTTTCGGTTCTTCTCCCTTCAGGTCGTGCGGGCTCGGCGGCTCGGGTCGTCGCTCGTCCGGGTCACCTTCGCCGGGGAGGACCTGAAGTACTTCTTCTCCGACGGGCGGGACCAGTCGCTGTCCCTCTTCCTGCCGCATCCGGGACAGGAGGCGCCGGCCGTCCCCTACGAGCTCGGGGACGACTGGTGGCAGGCGTGGCGTGAACTGCCGGACGACGTACGGGCCGTGATGCGGTCGTACACCCTGCGTGCGCTGCGGCGCGATCCCGACGAGATCGACGTCGACTTCGTGCTGCACACCCCGGCCGGGCCCGCTTCCGCCTGGGCCTTCGGCGCCGGCGCCGGGGACCGGGTCGTGCTGCTGGGGCCGGCCGTGGCCGACAACCGGGCGATCCGGTTCCGGCCGCCCGGGGACACCGATCTGATCGTGCTGTGGGGCGACGAGACCGCCCTTCCGGCCATCGCGTCGATCCTGGAGTCCCTGCCGGCCGGTCAGCGCGTCCGGGTCTGGCTGGAGACGCACGATGCCGGGAACGTACGGGAGTTGATGACCGCGGCGGACGTCGAGGTCACCTGGGTGGTCGGGGGGAACTCCGTGGACGCCCTCCGGGAGGCCCGGCTCCCGGCCGCCGGGTACCCGTACGTCTGGATCGCGGGCGAGTCGGGATGCGTGAAGGCGTTGCGTCGGCACTTCGTCCGGGAGCGCGGGATCGACCGGCGCCGGATCACCTTCGTCGGGTACTGGCGCCAGGGCATGAGCGAGGAACAGCTCCGCGAGGCGGAGTAGCCACCACCCGTGCCCCCGCAGGCGGTTGTGCGGGGGCGTCGACGTGATCCCGGTCACGGACGAGGCAAGTTCCCTGGCACGTAACTTAGGTTAGGCTAACCTAAGTTGAACCGCCAAGCTCCGTCCCCGAGCCCGTCCCGCAGCAGATCTCGTCCCCACCCCCCGGAGGACCCCCACCATGCGCTCGCACCTGCTCAATGACACGACCGCGGAGCAGTACCGCCGCTCCGTGACCGAAGGAGTAGAGCGGGTGGCCGCCAAAATCGCCGCCACCGACCGTCCGTTCACCGGCGTCACGGTCGACGCCCTCGCGCCCCGCATCGACGGGATCGACCTGGACAAGCCGCTGCACGACACCGCGGCCGTCCTCGACGAGCTGGAGGAGGTCTACCTCCGCGACGCGATCTACTTCCACCACCCCCGCTACCTGGCCCACCTCAACTGCCCGGTCGTCATCCCCGCCGTGCTGGGCGAGGCGGTCCTGTCCGCCGTCAACTCCTCCCTCGACACCTGGGACCAGTCGGCCGGCGGCACCCTCATCGAGCGCAAACTGATCGACTGGACGACGGCCCGGATCGGCCTCGGCCCGACCGCCGACGGCGTGTTCACCTCCGGCGGGACGCAGTCCAACCTCCAGGCGCTGCTGCTCGCCCGCGAGGAGGCCAAGCCGGGCCGGGACGGGTGGGAGGGTCCCGCCTCGCTCGCCGGACTGCGCATCTTCGCCTCCGAGGTCAGCCACTTCAGCGTGAAGAAGTCCGCGAAACTGCTGGGCCTCGGCGAGGACGCGGTGGTGTCCGTCCCGGTCGACACCGACAAGCGCATGCAGACCGTCGCGCTCGCCCGCGAACTGGAGCGCTGCGAGAAGGCCGGCCTGGTCCCCATGGCCGTCGTCGCCACCGCCGGCACCACCGACTTCGGCTCCATCGACCCGCTGCCCGAGATCGCCGAGCTGTGCGACCGGTACGGCACGTGGATGCACGTCGACGCGGCCTACGGCTGCGGACTGCTCGCCTCCGTGAAGTACCGGGACCGGATCGACGGCATCGAGCGCGCCGACTCCGTCACCGTCGACTACCACAAGTCCTTCTTCCAGCCGGTGAGTTCGTCGGCCGTGCTGGTCCGCGACGCGGCCACGCTCCGCCACGCCACCTACCACGCCGAGTACCTCAACCCGCGGCGCATGGTGCAGGAACGCATCCCCAACCAGGTGGACAAGTCCCTGCAGACCACCCGCCGCTTCGACGCGCTCAAGCTGTGGATGACCCTGCGGACCATGGGCGCCGACGGCATCGGTCAGCTCTTCGACGAGGTCTGCGACCTGACCGCCGAGGGCTGGCGCCTGCTGGCCGCCGACCCGCGCTTCGACGTCGTCGTCCAGCCCTCGCTCTCCACCCTCGTCTTCCGCTACATCCCCGCCGCCGTCACCGACCCGGGCGCGATCGACCGCGCCAACCTCCACGCCCGCAAGGCCCTGTTCGCCTCCGGTGACGCGGTGGTCGCGGGCACCAAGGTCGGCGCCCGCCACTACCTGAAGTTCACCCTGCTCAACCCCGAGACGACGACCGACGACATCACCGCCGTCCTCGACCTGATCGCCGGCCACGCCGAGCAGTACCTGGGAGAGTCCCTTGACCGCGCTTCCTGAAGCCAGCCGCACCTATGACTTCGTGGGCATCGGGCTCGGCCCCTTCAACCTCGGCCTCGCCTGCCTCACCGAGCCGATCGACACGCTCGACGGCGTCTTCCTGGAGTCCAAGCCGGACTTCGAGTGGCACGCCGGCATGTTCCTCGACGGCGCCCACCTCCAGACGCCCTTCATGTCGGACCTGGTCACCCTGGCCGACCCGACCTCGCCCTACTCCTTCCTCAACTACCTGAAGGAGAAGGGCCGGCTGTACTCGTTCTACATCCGGGAGAACTTCTATCCGCTGCGGGTCGAGTACGACGACTACTGCCGCTGGGCCGCGAACAGACTGAGCAGCGTGCGCTTCTCCACGACGGTCACCGAGGTGACGTACGAGGAGGGCGTGTACGTCGTGGCGACCCGTACCGGCGAACGGTTCCGCGCCCGTCACCTGGTCCTCGGCACCGGCACGCCCCCGTACGTCCCGCAGGCCTGCGCCGGCCTGGGCGGCGACTTCCTGCACAACTCCCGCTACCTGCGGCACAAGGCGGAGCTCCAGAAGAAGGAGTCGATCACGCTGGTCGGCTCCGGTCAGTCGGCCGCCGAGATCTACTACGACCTGCTCAGCGAGATCGACGTGCACGGCTACCGGCTGAACTGGGTCACCCGCTCCCCGCGCTTCTTCCCGCTCGAATACACCAAGCTCACGCTGGAGATGACCTCCCCGGAGTACATCGACTACTTCCGCGAGCTGCCGGAACCCACCCGTTACCGCCTCACGGCCGAGCAGAAGAACCTCTTCAAGGGCATCGACGGCGACCTCATCAACGAGATCTTCGACCTGCTCTACCAGAAGAACCTCGGCGGCCCGGTGCCCACCCGGCTCCTCACCAACTCGTCGCTGAAGAGCGCGCGTTACGCCGACGGCACGTACACCCTCGCCTTCCGCCAGGACGAGCAGGAGAAGGACTTCGAACTCAGCTCCCAGGGGCTGGTCCTGGCCACCGGCTACAAGTACGTCGAGCCGGAGTTCCTGGCGCCCGTCCGGGACAGACTGCGCTACGACTCCCAGGGCAACTTCGACGTCGCCCGCAACTACGCCATCGACACCACGGGCCGGGGCGTGTTCCTCCAAAACGCGGGCGCGCACACCCACAGCATCACCTCGCCCGACCTCGGCATGGGCGCGTACCGCAACAGCTCCATCATCCGTGAGCTGCTCGGCAACGAGTACTACCCGGTCGAGAAGACCATCGCGTTCCAGGAGTTCGCCGTATGAGCACGACCACGGCCGCCGTCGGCCGTCTCTCCCTCCGCCCCCTCGACCCCGTCGAGGACGCCGAGCTGCTGCACGGCTGGGTCACGCATCCCAAGGCCGCCTACTGGATGATGCAGCACGCGAAACCGGTGGACGTCGAGCGCGCCTACATGGACATCGCGGCCGACGAGCACAGCCACGCCCTCATCGGTCTACGCGACGGCGAACCCGCCTTCCTGATGGAGTACTACGACCCGGCCCACCGCGAGCTGGTCGGCCTGTACGAGCCGCGGCCCGGCGACGTCGGCATGCACTTCCTCACCCCGGCGACCGACACCCCCGTGCACGGTTTCACTCGGGCCGTCATCACGGCGGTGATGGCGCACCTCTTCGAGGACCCGGCGGTGCGGCGGGTCGTCGTCGAGCCGGACGTCTCCAACAAGGCGGTCCACGCCCTCAACGAGGCCGTCGGGTTCGTGCCCGAGCGGGAGATCCAGAAGCCGGAGAAGCGGGCGTTGCTGAGCTTCTGCACGCGCGAGCAGTTCGTCGCGGCGACGGGGGTGACGGCATGAGCCTCGCCGACGCCGTCTCCCACCTCTCCCCCGAGCGCTGGGAGACGGCCAACCGCCTGCTCGTCCGCAAGGCCCTCGCCGAGTTCGCGCACGAGCGCCTGATCACCCCCGAGGAGCAGGACGGCCGCTATGTCGTCCGCAGCGACGACGGGCTGTCCTCCTACCGCTTCACCGCCGTCCGGCACGCGCTCGACCACTGGCAGGTGGACGCCGACTCGATCACCCGCACCCGCGACGGCTCCGAACTCCCGCTCGCCGCGCTGGACTTCTTCATCGAGCTGAAGAAGACGCTGGGTCTGAGCGAGGAGATCCTGCCGGTCTACCTGGAGGAGATCTCCTCCACCCTCTCCGGCACCTGCTACAAGCTGACCAAACCACAGATCACGTCGGCGGAGCTGGTCAGGAGCGGGTTCCAGGCCATCGAGACCGGGATGACCGAGGGCCACCCCTGCTTCGTCGCCAACAACGGGCGGCTCGGCTTCGGCGTCCACGAGTACCTGTCGTACGCGCCGGAGACGGCGAGCCCGGTGCGGCTGGTGTGGCTGGCCGCGCACAGGTCGCGGGCGGCGTTCACGGCGGGCGTCGGCATCGAGTACGAGTCCTTCGTGCGGGAGGAGCTGGGTGAGAGGACGGTCGAGCGGTTCGACCGGATCCTGCGCGAGCAGGACCGGAACCCCGACGACTACCTCCTCATCCCCGTCCACCCCTGGCAGTGGTGGAACAAGCTCACCGTCACCTTCGCCGCCGAGATCGCGCGCGGGAACCTGGTCTGCCTGGGCGAGGGCGACGACGAGTACCTGGCGCAGCAGTCCATCCGGACGTTCTTCAACAACTCGCACCCCGAGAAGCACTATGTGAAGACGGCCCTGTCCGTCCTCAACATGGGCTTCATGCGCGGGCTCTCGGCCGCCTACATGGAGGCGACCCCGGCCATCAACGACTGGCTCGCCCAGCTCATCGAGAACGACCCGGTCCTGAGGTCGACGGGCCTGTCGATCATCCGGGAGCGGGCGGCCGTGGGCTACCGGCACCTGGAGTACGAGGCGGCCACCGACCGCTACTCGCCGTACCGCAAGATGCTGGCCGCCCTGTGGCGGGAGAGCCCGGTGCCGACGCTCCGGGACGGCGAGTCGCTCGCGACCATGGCCTCCCTGGTCCATGTGGACCACGAGGGCAGGTCGGTGGCCGGCGCGCTGATCGAGCAGTCGGGCCTGCCGCCGACGGAGTGGATGCGCGGCTACCTCCAGGCGTACTACACCCCGCTCCTGCACAGCTTCTACGCCTACGACCTGGTGTTCATGCCGCACGGCGAGAACACCGTCCTGGTGCTGAAGGACGGGGCGGTGCGGCGGGCGATCTACAAGGACATCGCCGAGGAGATCGCGGTCATGGACCCGGACGCGGTGCTGCCGCCCGAGGTCCGGCGCATCCGCGTCGAGGTGCCCGAGGACAAGAAGCTCCTGTCCATCTTCACGGACGTCTTCGACTGCTTCTTCCGCTTCCTCGCGGCCGGCCTCGCCACCGAGGGGGTCCTCGAGGAGGACGACTTCTGGCGCACGGTCGCCGAGGTCACCCGGGCCTACCAGGAGGCGAACCCCGAACTGGCCGAAAGGTTCCGCCAGTACGACATGTTCGCCCCCGAGTTCGCCCTGTCCTGCCTCAACCGCCTCCAGCTGCGCAACAACCGGCAGATGGTGGACCTGGCGGACCCGTCGGGCGCCCTCCAGCTGATCGGAACCCTGAGGAATCCCGTCACGGGGTTCTGATCGAGGCGCACGGGCGCCCCCGGGTACGGTCCCCGGGTGCGCCCGTCGCCGTCTTTGGAAGAATCCCCCCATGGTGGAAATCATCCAGCGGGACGGCACCTGGGTCTTCGACGGCGATGCCCTGCGGCTGACCCCGGGCCGGGACAGGAACGTCGGCCTGCTGCGCAGGGAACTGGGTGAACTCCTCGTCCCACTGCGCGCGTTGGCGGGGCTCTCCTTCGAGCAGGGCAAGAAGGCCGGGCGGCTGCGACTGCGGCTGCGGGACGGCGCCGATCCGCTGCTCCAGGCGACCGGAGGACGGCTGACCGAGCCGCACGATCCGTACCAGCTGCTCGTCGAATCCGACCGGTACGGGGTCGCCGAGTACCTCGTGGACGAGGTGCGCCGGGCGCTGCTGCTGGACGAGGTCCCGGCCGACCCGGTGGGCGCGTATCTGCTGCCCGGTCCGTCCGTGCCGCTGTCCGCCTCCGCCGGGGACGGCACCGCGAGCTTCGACGGTGAGCGCGTACGCCTGGAGTGGAACTGGAAGACGGAGGAGTCCAAGGCCTCCGCCGGCGCCCGCAGTCTGGCGGTGTCGGAGATCGAGAGCGTGGAGTGGCAGCCCGCGGTCGGCCTGGAGAACGGCTGTCTGCGCTTCCGGCTGCGGCACGCGCCCACGAAGGCGCCGGCCAAGTACGACCCCAACGCCGTGGAGCTGTGGGGGTTCAAGAGGGACCCGCTGATGGCGCTCGTCGCCGCGGCCGTGCAGGCCCGGCTGCCCCATCCGGCCGCCGGCCCCGAGCACGCCGTGCCGCCGGCCGCGTCCGGCCCCGGCCTGCCGCCCGGGACCGTCCCCGCACCCGCGACCGGCCCCGCACCCGCTCCCGACCACGACGCGCTGCTGCGCCGGCTGCGTGAGCTCGGCGAGCTGCGCCGTGACGGCGTCCTGACGGAGGAGGAGTTCGCGATGGCCAAACAGGCGGTCCTCAAGCGCATCTAGCAGGTGAGGACCGCCTGCCGACGTCGAGGGGCGCGTCCCGCCTTCGGGCGCACCCGGCGGCGTCACTTGGCCTTGCGGGCCACCGTGAAGTGGTCGACCTGCGCACCGGTCTCGGCGATGCCGCGCACCGTCAGCGTGGCCGTACGGCCCTGGGCGGCCGGGGTGACGTCCACCCGCAGGAAGGAGTAGTCGAGGTAGCGCACCCGCGACCAGGTGACCGTCTCGTTCTGCTTGCCGGTCTTGGTGTTGACGAAGGAGGCCACGGACTCGACCTCGTTCTCGTGGCCCTCGTAGGAGAGCGGGGCGGTGAAGGAGTACAGGCTGCGGCCGGCCGCGCCCGCCGTCACGTAGACCACGCCCTCGGTCTCGGGGTACGCGGTGCCGCCGATCGGGAGCTTCTTGGTGACCGCGCCCGCCTTGATGACGTCGGTGCGCTCGTACTGGTGGTTGTGGCCGTTGATGACCAGATCGACCGTGTACTTCTCGAACAGCGGCACCCACTCCTGGCGCACGCCCCCCTCCGAGGCGTGCGCGGTGGAGGTGCAGTAGGCGCAGTGGTGGAAGAAGACCACGACGAAGTCGACGTCCTTCGACGCCCGGTACTTCTTGAGCTGTGTCTCCAGCCACTTGGTCTGGGTACCGCCCGAGATGCCGAGGTTGGCCGGGATCTCGAAGGAGATGTCGTTGGCGTCGAGCGAGATCACCGCCGTGTTGCCGTAGACGAAGGTGTAGACGCCCGGCAGGTTCTTCGGGTCGGGGCCGTTGTCCGGGAGGTTCCAGCGGGCCTCCTCACCGCCGTAGCCGTTGGGCGAGTACCAGGCCTCCATGTCGTGGTTGCCGTAGGCCGGCATCCACGGGACCGACTTGGCGACGGACTCGGTCTGGGCGAGGAACTGGTCCCACACGCGGGAGTCGAAGCCGGTGTCGGCGGTCTTGCCCGCGCCGGCCGGGTCGGCGTAGGCGATGTCGCCGGCGTGCAGGTGGAAGGCCGGGTTCTGGCCGAGGAGGAGGCTGTTGTTGGCGAGGCCGTGGTAGCCGACGCCCTCGTCGCCGAAGGCGGTGAAGGTGAACGGCGTCTTGTGGGCGGGGGCGGTGGTGAAGGTGCCGATGGTGCCCGCGAACTGCGGCGAGGCCGGGTCGAAGCCGTTGTGGCCGACGCCGTAGAAGTAGGTCCTGCCGGGCTTGAGGTGGGTCAGTTTGGCGTGCACGTAGTACTGGGTGTGGTCGCCGCTGGCGCCGACGCCGGCCGGGGTGTAGAGGGTGCGGACCTCGGCGTCGATCTTGACCGAGAGGTGCGAGGCGTGGGTGCCGATCCGCACGAAGGGCTTCTTCACCGGGAGCGGGACCTGCCAGGAGACGGTGATCTCGGTACCGGGGTCGTTGCCGAAGGCGAGGTGGCGGCCGAAGGGAGCGACGAGCGAGCCGTCGACCGTCTCGGTCTGCGAGAGGGGCTGCGCCGGCCCGGCGGCCCGCGCCGTGGCGCCGGTCACGAACGCGCCACCGGTGACGGCGCCCAGCGTGACGGCGCCGCCTCTGATCATCGTGCGCCGAGAGAACTTGGCGCGCAGGTACTCGTGCTGCTCGGCCATGCTCATGCGCTCGGCGAGCTGCTCGGGTACGCCCATGCGAGGAGTGTCCATGACGTCTGAAACTCGTCGCCTCGGGCGACGGGCCACAAGACGCCACATGGACGGTGCGCGAACAGCGGCTCATAACACATTCAACGTTCCCCCAAGGCTCCTTAACAGGCGCCTGCCCGAAATCGGGCACGTTTCTTGCGAAACCGGCTCGCGTACCCCAGGATCTACCGGGTGCACGACGAACTTGTTGATCACCTGACGCGTTCCACGCCCCTCCAGCGGGGCGAGGCGCTGCGGGTGATACAGGACGTGCTCGCCTACTTCGACGAGACGACCGAGGACTACGTCCGTCGCCGCCACCGCGAACTCCAGGCCCAGGGCCTGGTGAACGCGGAGATCTTCGAACGGGTCGAGGCGGACCTGAAATACCGTGCGGTGGCCCCGCCCGAGCTCACGCTCAGGCAACTGCGGCGCATCGTCTACGGGTGATCGAAAGCTTGGGGATACCTATACATGTGCGGAATCGTCGGATACATCGGCAGGCGTGACGTGGCACCGCTGCTGCTGGAAGGCCTGCAGCGGCTCGAGTACCGCGGGTACGACTCGGCGGGCATCGTCGTCACGTCCCCGAAGACGGCCGGCCTGAAGATGGTCAAGGCCAAGGGCCGGGTCCGCGACCTGGAGGCCAAGGTCCCGGCGCGCTTCAAGGGCACGACCGGCATCGCCCACACCCGCTGGGCCACCCACGGCGCCCCCTCCGACGTGAACGCCCACCCGCACATGTCGGCCGACCTCAAGGTCGCGGTCGTGCACAACGGCATCATCGACAACGCCTCCGACCTGCGCAAGAAGCTCGAGGCCGACGGCGTCGAGTTCCTCTCGGAGACGGACACCGAGGTCCTCGTCCACCTCGTCGCCCGCGCCCAGGCCGAGAAGCTCGAGGACAAGGTCCGCGAGGCGCTGCGCGTGGTCGAGGGCACCTACGGCATCGCCGTCATGCACGCCGACTTCAACGACCGGATCGTCGTCGCCCGCAACGGCTCCCCGGTCGTCCTCGGCATCGGCGAGAAGGAGATGTTCGTCGCCTCGGACATCGCCGCGCTGGTCGCCCACACCCGCCAGATCGTCACCCTCGACGACGGCGAGATGGCCACCCTCAAGGCCGACGACTTCCGCACCTACACCACCGAGGGCACCCGCACCACGGCCGAGCCGACCACCGTGGAGTGGGAGGCCGCCTCCTACGACATGGGCGGCCACGACACCTACATGCACAAGGAGATCCACGAGCAGGCCGACGCCGTGGACCGTGTGCTGCGCGGCCGCATCGACGACCGCTTCTCCACCGTGCACCTCGGCGGCCTCAACCTGGACGCCCGCGAGGCGCGCCAGATCCGCCGTGTGAAGATCCTCGGCTGCGGCACCTCGTACCACGCGGGCATGATCGGCGCCCAGATGATCGAGGAGCTCGCCCGCATCCCCGCGGACGCCGAGCCCGCCTCCGAGTTCCGCTACCGCAACGCGGTCGTGGACCCCGACACCCTGTACATCGCCGTCTCCCAGTCCGGTGAGACGTACGACGTGCTGGCGGCCGTCCAGGAGCTGAAGCGCAAGGGCGCCCGGGTGCTGGGCGTGGTCAACGTGGTCGGTTCGGCGATCGCCCGCGAGGCGGACGGCGGCGTGTACGTGCACGCGGGCCCCGAGGTCTGCGTCGTCTCGACGAAGTGCTTCACCAACACCACGGTCGCCTTCGCGCTGCTCGCCCTGCACCTGGGCCGCACCCGCGACCTCTCGGTGCGCGACGGCAAGCGGATCATCGAGGGCCTGCGCAAGCTGCCCGCCCAGATCGCCGAGATCATGGAGCAGGAGGCGGAGATCGAGAAGCTGGCCGAGCAGCTCGCCGAGGCCCGCTCGATGCTCTTCATCGGCCGCGTCCGGGGCTACCCGGTCGCCCGTGAGGCCTCGCTGAAGCTCAAGGAGGTCTCGTACATCCACGCCGAGGCCTACCCTGCCTCCGAGCTCAAGCACGGTCCGCTGGCGCTCATCGAGCCCGCGCTCCCGACGGTCGCGATCGTCCCCGACGACGACCTGCTGGAGAAGAACCGCGCCGCCCTGGAGGAGATCAAGGCCCGCAGCGGAAAGATCATCGCGGTCGCCCACCAGGAGCAGGAGAAGGCCGACCAGACGGTCCTCGTCCCCAAGAACGAGGACGAACTCGACCCGATCCTCATGGGCATCCCGCTCCAGCTCCTCGCCTACTACACGGCGAAGGCCCTCGGCCGGGACATCGACAAGCCGAGGAACCTCGCGAAGTCGGTGACGGTCGAGTAGTCGCCTCCGGCCTCCGGCCTTCGGCCTTCGGCTTCCAGGGGCGCGGGGCCGGATCCAGGTGCGGCTCCGCCGGGTGGACGCGACCGGCCTCCACCCGCCCACAGAGGCGGACAACGGAACGGACCCCCACGTGATGCCACCCTTCACGGGGGGTCCGCTCCATTCGCCGGGGAGGCCCAACTCCCCGGCCCCGGCTGCCGATCAGCCCGTGGCCGTCACCCCGGGGCGGGCAGCACGTCGAGCGAACGCCGTAGGCCAGTGGGCGAGGGCCGCCGTCGCCGCGTACCAGGCCACCGCGCCGGCCGCGACGGCGAACCAGCCGCCGACCTTGGTGAGCCCGTCGCTGTCGGCGAACCGGGCGACGGCCATCAGCGCGAGCGCGACGAAGAACAACCCGTAGGCGCCCTGGCCGAGTTGGTCGCCACCGGCGAGGGTCAGGGAGAGCGCCACGAGGGCGAACAGGAGCAGGAAGAGCCCCGCGGCGTTGTCGGAGACCTGGTTACCGGCGGAGACCGCCCAGGTGAACCAGAAGGCGCCGAGGACGGTGTAGGCGGTGCCGGTGGCCGTGTCACGGTCCCGGAGGGCGAACAGGCCGGCGACGAACAGCGCGACACCGCCGATGTAGTGGGCGATGGATACGGCGTCCGCAGCCGTCACGCCGTCGATGAGGTCGGTGTATCCGAGCCCGAACGCCAACAGGGTGACACCCAGGGCGAGTCGGCCGGCGATCGTGGTGGTGCTGCTTCCCGCAGAGACGTCGTTGTCCACGGCAAGCTCCCTTCATGCATGTGCAGTTGTGTGAGCGATATATGCCCTTCACAAAGGCACAAACACCCCTACGCGTCAGTAGATTTATGCGGCGCGCCAAGGGGCCGGGCGTACCCGGATCTCATCCCACCTGGGAGAGCGGGGGTTACGGAATCACGATGACGGGCCGCTTCGCCCGCTTGGCGAGCCGTCCCGCGACGGAGCCGAAGATCCGGCCGACGATGCCGTGGGTCGAGCCGACGACGATCGCGTCGGCCTCGTACTCCCGCCCCACCTCTTCGAGTTCGTGGCAGATGTCACCGCCGCGCTCGACCAGGATCCAGGGCACCTCGGCGAGGTACTCCGCACACGAGAGTTCCAGACCGAGCACCTCGGTGCGGTGGTCCGGCACGTCGACGAAGACGGGCGGCTCGCAGCCGGCCCACACCGTGGTGGGCAGCCGGTTGGCGACGTGGACGATGATCAGCCCCGAGCCGGAGCGGTGGGCCATGCCTATGGCGTACGCGAGAGCGCGTTCACTGGACATGGAGCCGTCGAAACCGACGACCACGCCGTGCTTGAAGGCGGGATCGCAGGTGGGACGTGTCTCTTCCGCCGCCAGGGGCTCGGCCGCCGTGGGGTCGGCGACGGGCCGCTTGCGGTCCGCGGGTTCGAAGAATTCGTGACCGGCCATGGCTGTCTCGGCGTATCGATCCTTATACGGGTGGACGGCGGTGAACGGCGGAGCTGTCCGGGAATCATCTTCCCTAGCCCATACCCCCAAGGGTACGGCGGAACGCCTCCTAGGCCCAGATCTCGCTCGCCCTGGGTGGGGGTTCCAGGGAGCATGCACGAGCCGACGCCCGTAACGCAATGGTTGCTGCCCCGTACAGGCGGTTTGCACAGGATTCACGTACCGGACCGGCCCCGGCAGTGACCGACCGCTCGAACAGGCGTTGAACCCCCTGTACCGCCGCCGCACCCCCCGCCGACCACACCCGCCGACCAGCTTCGCCGGCCACCCTCGCCCACCGGCCCTCGCACCACCGCCCCCCGCACCGCCGCCCCAGGAAGGAGCCCGCCCCGTGCCCTCGTCCCGTGCCGCTTCCGAGACCCGCCCCGGCGACGACCGGACCACCGACCTGATCCGCTGGGCGGCCTTCAGCTGCTTCCTGGTCCCGGTGGTCCTCCTCTGGTACGGCACCTCACTGGCCGGCACCGCCGGCACCGCGCTGGGCCTCGCCGCCGTGACGGCCGTCTGCCGGCTGCTGCTGCGCCGGTCCGAACGGTGCGCGGCCCGGTTGCTCGACGAGGACGAGGCGCCGCAGGCGCACCACCGGGGGCGCCATCAGCGCACCGGAACCGGGTCGCGCCGTGGCGGTCGTCACTCCGGGGGAAACTCACCGGTCGGTTGACCGGTTTTCACACACGGACCCGCTTCTTTTCAGCCAACTTCCGGTGATGGCGCATCCCTTGCCCCAACCACCCCCCACCCCCCGTTCCACCTGCACGGAAAGGGCCTCGGGGGCCCTGCGCACCCTACGGGGACCGGCCACCGCACCGAGGCGCACTTCCCTGCACGGCCCACGAGTGCAACGCTTCGTGATCGAATGCTTCACGCCAAGTTGCCATGTCGACAATCTGCCGGGTGGTGAACTGGCCACGCCGGCATTGTGCGACACGTTAGATTCGATCTTGACTGTCTACGGCGGGGGACTCGTGCAGGACCGAGGGGAAACGTGCAGGAGCGACACAACCGAGGAGCCGCGACCACCGAGGGGGGCTTAGCAGGATGAGCCACGACTCCACTGCCGCGCCGGAAGCCGCGGCCCGGAAACTTTCCGGGCGACGCCGCAAGGAGATCGTCGCGGTGCTGCTGTTCAGCGGCGGCCCCATTTTCGAGAGTTCCATTCCGCTGTCGGTGTTCGGGATTGACCGCCAGGACGCCGGCGTGCCGCGCTACCGCTTGCTGGTGTGCGGCGGCGAAGAAGGCCCGCTGCGGACCACAGGGGGCCTGGAACTCACCGCACCACACGGCCTGGAGGCGATCTCACGGGCGGGCACGGTCGTCGTGCCGGCCTGGCGTTCGATCACCTCACCGCCACCGGAGGAGGCGCTCGACGCACTGCGCCGGGCGCACGAGGAGGGTGCCCGCATCGTGGGCCTGTGCACCGGCGCGTTCGTGCTGGCCGCCGCGGGTCTGCTGGACGGCCGCCCGGCCACGACCCACTGGATGTACGCGCCGACGCTGGCCAAGCGCTATCCGTCGGTGCACGTGGATCCGCGCGAACTGTTCGTCGACGACGGCGACGTGCTGACATCGGCGGGCACGGCGGCCGGAATCGACCTCTGTCTGCACATCGTGCGGACAGATCACGGTAACGAGGCGGCGGGCGCGCTGGCCCGGCGGCTGGTCGTGCCACCACGCCGGTCGGGCGGCCAGGAGCGCTATCTCGACCGGTCTTTACCCGAGGAGATCGGCGCCGACCCGCTCGCCGAGGTCGTCGCCTGGGCGCTGGAGCATCTCCACGAGCAGTTCGACGTGGAGACGCTGGCGGCACGCGCCTACATGAGCCGCCGCACCTTCGACCGCCGCTTCCGGTCCCTGACCGGCAGCGCGCCGCTCCAGTGGCTGATCACCCAGCGGGTGCTCCAGGCGCAGCGGCTGCTGGAGACGTCGGACTACTCGGTGGACGAGGTCGCGGGCCGCTGCGGCTTCCGCTCGCCGGTGGCCCTGCGCGGCCACTTCCGCCGGCAGCTCGGCTCGTCCCCGGCGGCCTACCGGGCGGCGTACCGGGCACGCAGGCCACAGAGCGAACGGTCGACGGACAGCGAACCGTCGGCGCCACCGCCGCCTCCGGCGCTGCACCCGGACGCTCCCGGACCGGTACCGCCGCAGCTGCGGCGGACGGCCTCGGCCGGCGCGGTGGGTTCGTCGGCGTCCCTGCCGTCCGAGCACGCGCGCGACGCGTACGCGACCTCGCGGGCGAGCCTGCCGGGGCAGCGCAGCGGTACCTGAGCGGGTGAGGTACGTCTCGAGCGCCGGTCGGGCCGATGGGTCCGACCGGCGCTCGGGCACGAGAGGCCCCACGCGGGGCACCGCAAAAGCCGACGTCAGCTTTAGGGTGGTCGCATGAACGATCGCATGGTGTGGATCGACTGCGAGATGACCGGCCTCTCGCTGTCCGACGACGCTCTCATCGAGGTTGCCGCCCTCGTCACCGACTCCGAGCTGAACGTGCTCGGCGACGGTGTGGACATCGTCATCCGCCCGCCGGACGAGGCACTGGAGACGATGCCGGAGGTGGTGCGGCAGATGCACACCACGTCCGGGCTCCTCGACGAGCTGGCAGGCGGGACGACCCTCGCGGACGCCGAGGCCCAGGTGCTGGCGTATGTGAGGGAGCACGTGAAGGAGCCGGGCAAGGCGCCCCTGTGCGGGAACTCCGTCGGCACGGACCGCGGCTTCCTCGCCCGGGACATGGCGGCCCTGGAGGGCTACCTGCACTACCGGATCGTCGACGTGTCCTCGGTCAAGGAACTCGCCCGGCGCTGGTACCCGCGGGCGTACTTCAACAGTCCCCCGAAGAACGGCAACCACCGTGCCCTCGCCGACATCCGCGAGTCCATCGCGGAACTGCGCTACTACCGCGAGGCCGTCTTCGTGCCGCAGCCCGGGCCCGACTCCGACACCGCCCGGACCATCGCCGCGAAGCACGTGCTGCCCGGAGGCTGACGGCGCCCCGTGAAAGCCGTGCGCGAGCACCCCTTCTCACCCTGTACACTTTTTCTCGGCCGGTAGGGAGACCACAAAGTCCAACTGCCGGGCGTGGTGGGTGTAGCTCAGCTGGTAGAGCACCTGGTTGTGGTCCAGGATGCCGCGGGTTCGAGTCCCGTCACTCACCCTGAGTCATCAGCCGGTGATCTCCCTCAAGGAGATCACCGGCTGATGTGTTTCCCGGGAGTGGTCATGCGCTCGAGTGTCCCTGCCGT
Organism: Streptomyces sp. NPDC088157; assembly: GCF_044741545.1. Taxonomy (NCBI): domain Bacteria; kingdom Bacillati; phylum Actinomycetota; class Actinomycetes; order Kitasatosporales; family Streptomycetaceae; genus Streptomyces; species Streptomyces sp. NPDC088157. The sequence continues at coordinate 241,279 of NZ_JBIUSU010000001.1, read as the reverse complement.
GCCGTTCGCCACCGCTCGGCTCGACGTCCTCCCGCTGCGCGTCGAACACGCGGCCGAGATGGCGGTCGTCCTGGGCGATCCCGCGCTGCACACCTTCATCGGCGGCGCCCCCGGCACACCCCGGTCCCTGCGCGCCCGCTACGAACGTCTCGTCGCCGGTTCGCCGGACCCGTCCGTCTCCTGGTGCAACTGGGTCCTGCGGGTGCGGGACGCCGGCCTACTGGCCGGGACCGTCCAGGCCACCGTGACCGACGGGGCCCACGCCGAGATCGCCTGGGTCGTCGGGACACCCTGGCAGGGCCGCGGCCTCGCCTCCGAGGCGGCCGCCGGACTCGTCGGCCGGCTGCGGGAACAGGGTGTGCGTACGATCTTCGCCCATATCCACCCCGACCACCACGCGTCCGCGGCCGTGGCCCGCTCCGCCGGACTCTCGGCCACCCCGGAGCGGCAGGACGGCGAGGTGCGGTGGCGGCTGACCGCCGCCCCGTGAACCGGCACTCCGATGAACCGGCGCCCAGCTCAGGAGGAGGAGCGCCCCACCAGCTCCGTCGCCAGCACCACCTGTCTGCGCTCCAGGCCCCGGGACACCGCCGGACGGCGGTCCGCGATCTCCGTGAGCAGCAGGTCCAGCATCCTGCGGCCCATCTCCTCGATGGGCTGGCGGACGCTCGTCAGCGGCGGGTCCATGTGGCGGGCGATCGCCGAGTCGTCGTAGCCGACCATGGCCACGTCCTCCGGGAGGCGGCGGCCCGCCTCGCGCAGCGCCCGGCGGGCGCCGGCCGCCATGACGTCGGAGCCCGCGAAGACCGCGTCGAGCGTCGGGGTACGGGCGAGGAGCTCCCGCATCGCGCGGTGTCCGCCCTCCTCGGTGAAGTCGCCCGGGGCGATCAGGCCCTCGTCCGCCGGGTACCCCGCGTCGCGCAGCGCGTCCCGGTAGCCGTCGACACGCCGCTGGGCGCCGTAGACGTCGAGACGGCCGGTGATGTGGGCGATGCGGGTGCGGCCCCGGGACAGCAGGTGCTCGACCGCCGAGCGGCCGCCGCCGTAGTTGTCGGAGTCCACGGACGGGAGTGTCTCCGCGGCGGAACGAGGGCCGCTGATCACCGCCGGGATCTCCAGTTGGGACAGCAGGTCGGGCAGCGGGTCGTCCGCGTGGACCGAGACCAGGAGCACTCCGTCGACGCGGTGCGCCGCCAGGTACTGGGCCAGCCGGCGTCGTTCGCGATCGCTACCCGCGAAGATCAGCAGCAACTGCATCTCGGTGTCGGACAGTTGCGCGCCCACGCCCCGCAACATGTCCGAGAAGTACGGCTCGGCGAAGAAGCGGGTCTCCGGTTCGGGAACCACCAGCGCGATCGCGTCCGTGCGGTTGGCGGCGAGGGCACGGGCAGCGGTGTTCGGAACGTAGCCGAGCTCGGCGACCGCCGCCTCGACGGCCGCGCGGGTCGCGTCGCTGACCCGCGGCGAGCCGTTGATCACCCGGGAGACCGTGCCGCGGCCGACACCGGCGCGTGCGGCCACCTCTTCGAGAGTCGGCCGCCCTCCGCTCCGGCTCCGCGCTCCGTGGCTTGCCATGGGCCCCGCCTTCCCGCCGTCGTTCACGCTGGCCTGGAATCTAACAGTCCTGTCCGTCCGGCCCGTCGCCACTGGGGGCCACCGTCCCGGCGGCCCCGCTTCGACTGCGAACGGGGCCGGTCCCCGCACGCCGGACGGGCCCCGTTACGCGGCACCGGACGGCGTGGGGCGACGCCACCCGCGGCCGGAAAGCGCTGTCCCACCGAGTTAGCTAACAGGCAGATAACTGAACGCATCTCTCCGCGTTCCCACCCTTGACACCCCCGCCCGAACCGACGACTCTTCAACACATCACCTGTGGGAGCGCTCCCACGGTACCTGACACATACACATCCCGCACGTTCCCCGCCCGAGCCGCAGCGAGTAACTAACGGGCCCAACAATGCAGTTGGCCGGGGGGTCGGCACGTCAGGGCAACAGGAGGACGCAATGCGAGCACGTACCCGAAGCACCCGCCGGGTGGTGGTCCTCGCGGCCGTCGCGTCGCTGGGCGCGGGGCTGCTGGCCGGCTGTGCCGACGACGGAGGCGACGACAAGAGTCCCGAAGGCTCGTCGTCCGGCGGTGGCAAGACCACGATCACGCTCGGCCTGTTCGGCACCATGGGCTTCAAGGAGGCCGGGCTCTACACCGAGTACGAGAAGCTCCACCCCGACATCAAGATCGCCGAGAACGTCACGGAGCGGAACGAGAACTACTACCCGGCGCTCGTCAACCACCTCACCACCAACAGTGGCCTGATGGACGTCCAGGCCATCGAGGTGGGCAACATCGCCGAGGTCGTCGCCACCCAGGCGGCCAAGTTCGAGGACATGTCGAAGGTCTCCGGCGTCGACAAGAGCAAGTGGCTCGACTGGAAGTGGTCGCAGGCCACGACCAAGGACGGCGTGACCATCGGTCTCGGTACCGATGTCGGCCCGATGGCCCTCTGCTACCGCAAGGACCTCTTCCAGGCGGCCGGTCTGCCCACCGACCGCGAGGCGGTCGGCAAGCTGTGGGCGGGCGACTGGAACAAGTTCGTCGCCACCGGTGAGCAGTACAAGAAGAAGGCCAAGGCGGGCACGTTCTTCATGGACTCCCCCGGTGGCCTGATCAACGCCATCCTCAGCAGTGAGAAGGAGAAGTTCTACGACTCCTCCGGCGAGATCATCTACAAGACCAACCCCGCCGTGAAGGCCGCCTTCGACCTGACCGCCGAGGCCGCCGAGAAGGGCCTGGTCCAGGCCCAGACGCAGTTCCAGCAGTCGTGGGACACGACGATCGCCAACAGCAAGTTCGCGACCATCGCCTGCCCGCCGTGGATGCTCGGCACCATCAAGGGCAAGTCGAAGCCCGAGTCGTCCGGCAAGTGGGACGTGGCTGTGGCGCCCAAGTCCGGCAACTGGGGCGGCACCTTCCTGGGCGTGCCGAAGAGCGGCAAGCACGTGAAGGAGGCCGAGGAGCTCATCACCTGGCTGACCGCGCCGGAGCAGCAGGCGAAGCTGTTCAAGGTGCAGGGCAACTTCCCGAGCGCGCCGAGCACCTACACGCTGCCCGAGGTCACCGGCGCGAAGAACGAGATGACCGGTGACTCGCCGATCGGCACGGTCTTCTCCGAGGCCGCCAAGACCACCCCGGTGCAGGTGATCGGCCCGAAGGACCAGATCATCCAGCAGGGTCTGACCGACAACGGCGTCATCCTCGTGACGAAGGGCAAGTCGGCGGCGGAAGCCTGGAACACGGCCACCAAGACCATCGACAACAACCTGGACAAGTGACCCGAATGGCCACCCGCCACGACACCGCCGCGCCCCCCGCCAAGGAGGGGGGCGCGGCCCCGGGCCGCCCGCCCGCCGTTCCCACGGAGGCGGAGCAACGGCACCGGGCCCGGTTGTCCCGCCGCTGGCAGCGGGACAAGCGCTGGAGCCCGTACGCCTTCGTCTCGCCGTTCTTCCTGTTGTTCCTCGCGTTCGGCCTGTTCCCGCTGGTCTACACCGGCTGGGCGTCACTGCACCAGGTGGAGCTGACCGCGCCCACCGACATGGAGTGGGTGGGGATGCGCAACTACACGCGCATCTTCGACGACGACTTCTTCTGGAACGCGGCGAAGAACACGCTCACGATCGGGATCATCTCCACCGTTCCGCAACTGCTGATGGCCATGGGCCTCGCCCACATCCTCAACTACAAGCTGCGCGCCTCGACCTTCTACCGGGTCGCGATGCTCGCGCCGTACGCGACCTCGATCGCGGCCGCCTCGCTGGTCTTCGTGCTGCTCTTCGGGCGCGACTACGGCATGATCAACTGGGCGCTGCACTTCGTCGGCATCGACGCGATCGACTGGCAGAACGACAAGTGGCCCTCGCAGATCGCCGTCTCGTCGATCGTCATCTGGCGGTGGACCGGCTACAACGCGCTGATCTATCTGGCCGCGATGCAGGCGATCCCGCAGGACCTGTACGAGTCGGCGGCACTGGACGGCGCGAGCCGCTGGAAGCAGTTCCTGCACGTGACGCTGCCGTCGCTGCGGCCGACGATCCTGTTCACGGTCGTCGTGTCGACGATCGGCGCCAGCCAGGTCTTCGGCGAGCCGCTGCTGTTCGACGCCAACAAGGGCGCGTCGGGCGGCGCGGAGCACCAGTTCCAGACGCTGGGCCTGTACCTGTACGAGCAGGGCTGGGTGAACCAGCACCTGGGCCGGGCCTCGGCCATCGCCTGGACGATGTTCCTGATCCTGATCCTGGTCGGCATCGTCAACTACGTCATCTCGCGCCGGCTGCGCGCCAGTAGTTAGGAGTACCGGCCGTGACGACGACGACAACGACCGCGAAGTCCGTGGAACCCGAGGACGCCGTGCCGACGGCCCGGAAGGTGCGCCGGCCCAAGTCCGCGCGGGCCGGCGGGCAGATGCACGGCGGACCGATCGCCTACATCATCCTGGGCGTGTTCACCATCGTTTCGCTGTTCCCGCTGGTGTGGACGGCGATCGCCGCGTCCCGCGACAACAACCGGCTGGCGGAGAACCCGCCCCCGTTCGTGTTCGGCTCCAACCTCTTCCACAACCTGGATGTGGCCTGGAACGACGCGAACCTGGGCAAGGCCTTCGTCAACACCACGATCGTGGCGGGGACTTCGGCGGCGGCGATCGTCTTCCTGTCGACGATCGCCGGATTCGCCTTCGCCAAGCTCCGCTTCCGGGGCCGGGGCGCGCTGATGCTGATCGTGATCGGCACCATGATGGTGCCGCCGCAGCTGAGCATCATCCCGCTGTACATGATGGTCGCCAAGCTGGAGTGGACGGACCAGCTCCAGGCGGTGATCCTGCCGTCGCTGGTGAGCGCGTTCGGCGTGTTCTTCATGCGGCAGTACCTCATCCAGGCGCTGCCCGACGAGATCATCGAGGCGGCCCGGGTGGACGGCGCGAGCAGCTGGCGCGTGGTGTGGCACGTGGTGTTCCCCGCGGCGCGCCCCGCGATGGCGGTGCTCGGCATGCTGATGTTCGTACAGACGTGGAACGACTTCCTGTGGCCGTTCCTGGTGCTGAGCCAGACCGGCAACCCGACGGTGCAGGTCGCGGTCGCGGGCCTGGGCCGCGGCTACACGCCCGACCAGTCCCTGATCATGGCGGGCGCCCTGCTGGGCACGCTGCCGCTGCTGCTGGTCTTCGCGATCTTCGGCAAGCAGATCGTGGGCGGCATCATGCAGGGCGCCGTGAAGGGCTGACGACGCGACACGGCTCCGTGTGACGCCTCGCGACGCCTCCCGTCCGTCAGTCCGTGACTTCCGGGGGGCCGGGTCATCGCCGCCCCGGCCCCCTCCGCACCACTTCCCCCCAACCTCGTCGGTCTCGCCGACCACTCATGGGAGCGCTTCCATGCCTGAGCCCGTTACTCCGGTGACCTTTCCGCCCGCCTTCCTCTGGGGCGCCGCGACATCCGCGTACCAGATCGAGGGGGCGGTGCGGGAGGGCGGCCGCACCCCCTCGATCTGGGACACCTTCAGCCATACGCCGGGCAAGACGGCCGGTGGCGAAACCGGTGACATCGCTGTCGACCACTACCACCGCTATCGCGACGACGTGGCGCTGATGGCGGAGCTGGGCCTGTCCGCTTACCGTTTCTCGATCTCCTGGTCCCGGGTCCAGCCGACCGGCCGCGGCCCCGCGGTGCAGGTGGGCCTGGACTTCTACCGCCGTCTGGTGGACGAGTTGCTGGCGAAGGGCATCAAGCCGGCCATCACCCTCTACCACTGGGACCTCCCCCAGGAACTGGAGGACGCGGGCGGCTGGCCGGAGCGGGACACCGCGTACCGGTTCGCGGAGTACGCGCAGATCGTCGGCGAGGCGCTCGGCGACCGGGTGGAGAACTGGATCACGCTCAACGAGCCGTGGTGCAGCGCGTTCCTGGGCTACGCGTCCGGTGTGCACGCGCCGGGCCGCACGGAGCCGGCGGCATCGCTGAAGGCGGCGCACCACCTGAACCTGGCGCACGGACTGGGCACGTCGGCGCTGCGCGCGGCCATGCCGGCCCGCAACTCGGTGGCGCTCAGCCTCAACTCCTCGGTGGTGCGCCCGCTCTCCCCGGGCGACCCGGCGGACCTGGCCGCGGTGCAGAAGATCGACGACCTGGCGAACGGCGTCTTCCACGGCCCGATCCTGCGGGGCGCCTACCCGGAGACGCTGCTGGCGGCGACCTCGTCGCTGACGGACTGGTCGTACGTCCTCGACGGCGACCTGCGCGCCATCCACCAGCCGCTGGACGCGCTGGGCCTGAACTACTACACGCCCACGCTGGTCTCGGCGGCGGACGCGTCGGTGCGGGGCCCCCGCTCGGACGGTCACGGCGCGAGCGACCACTCACCGTGGCCGGGCGCGGACGACGTCGCCTTCCACCTGACGCCCGGCGACCGTACGGAGATGGGCTGGTCCATCGACCCGACGGGCCTGCACGAGCTGATCATGCGCTACACGAGCGAGGCGCCGGGCCTGCCCCTGTACATCACGGAGAACGGCGCGGCCTACGACGACAAGCCCGACTCGGACGGCCGTGTACACGACCCCGAGCGCGTCGCCTATCTGCACGGCCACCTCTCGGCGGTCCGGCGGGCGATCGCGGACGGCGCGGACGTACGGGGCTACTACCTCTGGTCCCTCCTCGACAACTTCGAGTGGGCGTACGGCTACGAGAAGCGGTTCGGCGCGGTGTACGTGGACTACGCGACGCTGACCCGCACGCCGAAGTCGAGCGCGCTGTGGTACAGCCAGGCGGCCCGCACGGGAACCCTGGCGCCGACCGAGACCACCTGACCCGGGGAGCGGGGAAAGGGGCGCGGCACGTCGTGGGGGCGTGCCGCGCCCCGCTGTTCCGCAGGCCCGGGACGAGAGGCCGGACGTCCCGGACCGGGCCGGGGCGGCGTGTTCCGCAGGCCCGGGGCGAGAGGCCGGACGTCCCGGAGCCCGGGACGAGAGGCCGGACGTTCCGGACCGGGCCGGGGCGGCGTGTTCCGCAGGCCCGGGGCGAGAGGCCGGACGTCCCGGAGCCCGGGGCGAGGGGCCGGACGTCCCGGAGCCCGGGACGAGAGGCCGGACGTCCCGGACCGGGCCGGGGCGGCGTGTTCCGCAGGCCCGGGGCGAGAGGCCGGACGTCCCGGAGCCCGGGACGAGAGGCCGGACGTCCCGGAGCCCGGGGCGAGGGGCCGGACGTCCCGGAGCCCGGGGCGAGGGGCCGGACGTTCCGGACCGGACCGCACCGGGGCGGCGCGGCTTGGGGTGCGGCTTGCGGCGCGGGCTTGCGGCGCGGGCTTGCGATGCGGGCTTGCGATGCGGCTTGGCGTCGGCTCGCGATGCTCACGGGCACCTGGCGTTACGCCCCGCGTGGTTCCCGTACGACCGCGACTCCGCCCGGGGGAACGGAGACCGAGCCGCCCGGCAGCGGGGTGCCGGTGAGGAGTTCCACCGCCTCGGCGGACACGGCCACCTCGGCGCCCTGCCCGGTGTGGTCGACGAGGAAGACGAAGTCGGCCGCGGGGCCGCGGCGGCGGACCGCCTCCACGCCCGACGGCACGCCCTCCAGCACCGGTCGCACCCCCGCCTCCTCGCGAACGCGCGCCAGCAGGGCCGCCAGCGTGTCCGGGTCCGGGAGCGTGGCCAGGTACCAGGCGGTGCCGGTGCCGTAGTCGTGGCGGGTGACCGCCGGGACGCCCTTCAGCGGGCCGTCCGTGTACGAGGACACCGCCCGGGCTCCGGCGAGCCGTACCCGCTCCGACCAGAGCGAACCGGTGCCGCCGGTGTCCAGGCCGGCCCTCTCCCCCGGCAGCAAGGGGAACAGCTCGTCCGAGCGGACGCCGAGCACCTCACGGAAGGCGCCCGGGTAACCCCCCAGCCGCACATGGCAGTTCTCGTCCACCGCCCCGCTGTGGAAACCGACCGCCAGGGTGCCTCCCCGCTCCGCGAAGGCGGCCAGGTTCGCCGCGCCCGCGTCGTCCACCAGATAGAGGCTCGGCGCCAGGACCAGGCGGTACGCCGACAGGTCCGCGTCCGGGCGGACGAAGTCCACCGCGACGCCCGCCCGCCACAGCGGCTCGTACCAGGAGCGGATCAACTCCAGGTACCGGACCGACTCGCTGGGCTGCGAAGGAAGTTCCACCGCCCACTTCGCGTCCCAGTCCCACACGATCGCCGTCTCGGCCGTGCCCGTGCTGCCGCGCACCTCCGCCAACGACCGCAGGTCCGAACCGAGTCGGACGACGTCCCGCCAGATGACGCTGTCCGTGCCCGCGTGCGGCAGCATCGCCGAGTGCCACTGTTCGGCGCCGGCCTTCGCCGCCCGCCACTGGAAGTAGGCGATGCCGTCGGCGCCGCGGGCCACGTGCGCCAGGGCGTTGCGCCGCAGCTCCCCGGCGGTCTTCGCCCGGTTGACCTGCTGCCAGTTCACGGCGCCCGTCGAGTGCTCCATCAGCAGCCATGGGCGGCCGCCCGCGAGTGAACGCACCAGATCGCCGCTCAGCGCGATGTCGATCTCCGACTCGGGGTCCGTGGAGCGGAGGTAGTGATCGTTGGAGACGACGTCCAGCTCCGGTGCCCAGCGCCAGTAGTCCAGCGCGTCGAAGTTGTGCATCACCATGAAGTTGGTGGTCGCGGGCACCGACGGGGCGGCCTGCTCCAGCACCTCCCGCTCCGCCTTGCACAGGGACAGCAGTTCGTCGCTGGAGAAGCGGCGCCAGTCCAGCCGGTGGGCCGGGTTCGGGACCGCGCCGGTCGCCCTCGGGGGCAGGATCTCGTCCCAGTCGTAGTACCACTGGCTCCAGAAAGCCGTGCCCCAGGCGTGGTTCAGCGCGGCCAGGTCGTCGCCGTACCTGTTCCGCAGCCAGCTCCGGAAGGCCGCCGCGCTCGTGTCGCAGAAGCACTCCGCGTTGTGACAGCCGTACTCGTTGTGGACGTGCCACATGACCACCGCCGGGTGGGCCGCGTACCGCTCCCCCAGCGCACGGGCGACCCGCAGTGCGGCCTCCCGATAGGCGGGGCTGCTCGGGCAGAACGTCTGGCGGCTGCCGTACGACAGTCCGCGGCCGTCCCGGTCCACGGGCAGCGCCTCGGGGTGGGCCCTGAAGAACCACGCCGGTGGCGCGGCCGTCGGGGTGGCCAGGTCGGCGGCGATGCCGTGCGCGTAGAGCATGTCGAGGACGCGGTCGAGGCGCGAGAAGTCGTACTCGCCCTCGGCGGGTTCCAGCAGCGCCCACGAGAAGATGTTGACGCTGACCATGTTCACCCCGGCCTCGGTCATGAGCCGCATGTCCTCGGCCCAGACCTCCTGCGGCCACTGCTCGGGGTTGTAGTCGCCGCCGTAGGCGATGCCGGGGACGTCCAGAACGCGACGCGTCATCGTCCGCCTCCCGACAGCAGGCGGCGTGTGGTGTCGGCCATCCGCGCCCGGGGCCGCCCGGCGGGCATCTGGACGGCGCCCTTCCTGGTCGACCCGAGCAGTGAACTGGCCGCCCGGCACCCCGACCGGCTGGTCCGCTCCGCGTATTCCTTCACCGGCCCGTCGGCGCTGATCTCCGCCACGGACCCGGCCCTGGTGAGGCGGATGGACGGCACCTCCCGCACCGGCTCCGGGGCCGCCCACAGGCGCACCGGTGAGCCGTCCCCGGGATCGAGGGCCGGCAACCCCTCCCCCTGGAAGGCTCCCGCCGGAACGGTGACGCCCGGGCGGTAGCAGACAGTCGCCCGGTTGTCGTCGGTCGGACGATACGGAGCGGCGCCGAGGGCGTAGGCCCCGCTGGGGCTCCAGGACTGCCGGCCCTCCTCGTGGACGCGGGCACGACGCGGGTCCACGGGGACGGCGGCGACGAGGGTGAAGGGGTGTTGCACGGAGTTCTCTTTCACAACGGGATGAAGGGCTCAGCCCTTGTTGGCGCCGAGGGTGAGGCCGCTGACGAACTGGCGCTGGAGGGTGAAGTAGACGATCAGGGTGGGGATCGCGGTGAGCAGGGCGCCGGCGGCGACGAGGTTGGGGTCGGTGAAGTACTGGCCGGAGAGGTTGTTCAGCGCGGAGGTGATGGGCATGTTCTCGCCGGTGGAGATCAGCACGATGGCCCAGAAGAAGTCGTTGTAGATCCAGATCGAGAGCAGGGTGGCCAGGGCCGCCATCGCGGGTTTGCACAGGGGCAGCACGATCTGCCAGTACAGGCGCCAGACGGAGGCGCCGTCGACGAGGGCGGCCTCGGTCAGTTCGTGGGGCAGGGAGCGCATGTAGTTGCTCAGCACGAAGGCGCAGAACCCGGACTGGAACGCCACGTGGATGAGGACCAGGCCCAGTGCGGAGTCGTAGAGCTTGCCGCTCATGGTGATGCCGGGCAGGTCGACGAGGAGGTAGAGGCGGTAGAGGGGGGTGATGATGACCTGCTGGGGGAGCAGGTTGCCGGCGGTGAAGACGAGCAGCAGGAAGAGGTTGACGCGGAAGTCGAAGCGGCTGACGTAGAAGGCCACGCAGGAGGACAGGAACAGGGTCACCAGGACGGCCGGGACGGCGATGAGCAGGGTGTTGCCGAAGTAGTGCAGCATGTCCGACTGCTGGAAGGCGTTGGTGAAGTTGTCCGGGCTCAGTTTGTCGGGCCAGGAGACGTAGCCCTTGTCGCTGGTTTCGGCGTAGGGGCGCAGGGCTGCGAAGAGGGCCCACAGCAGGGGCGCCAGCCAGGCCAGGGAGGTGCCGGCGAGGAAGACGTGCAGCAGGATCCGGGCGGGGCGCAGGGGGGTGCGCTGCTTCGGCGGGGCCGCGAGGGTGGGGGTGCTCATGCGCGGCGCTCCTTGCGGAAGGTCGCGATCAGGTAGGGGATGATCACGGCGAGGGAGATGACCAGCAGGACGACGGCGATCGCGGAGCCGTATCCGATGCGGCTGGACTCGCCGATGATGTTGTTGGTGACCAGGATGGACAGCAGTTCGGTGCCCTGGGCGCCCTTGTTGAAGACGAAGACGAGGTCGAAGGCGCGCAGTGCTTCGATGATCGTCACCACCAGCACGACGGTGTTGGTGGGGCGCAGCGTGGGGAAGATGACGTTCTTGAACGTCTGCCACTCGTTGGCGCCGTCCAGGGCGGATGCCTCGCGCAGGGAGGGGTCGACGCCCTTGAGGCCGGCCAGGTAGAGAATCATCATGTAGCCGGTGTGGCGCCAGCAGGCGGCGATCAGGACGGCCCACAGGTTGAGGTGGGGGTCGCCGATCCAGTCGATGTAGTGGCCGGGTCTGTTGGCGCCGATGATGCTGTTGATCAGGCCGGTGTCGGGGTTGTAGACCAGCTGCCAGACGAAGCCGGTGACGGCCAGGGAGACCACGACGGGCAGGAAGAACGCGGTCTGGTAGACGCGGCTGAAGCGGATCTTCTTGTCGAGCTGGACCGCCAGGAACAGTCCGAACGGCGTGGGGATCAGGATCAGCACGACGAACCAGATGACGTTGTGCTGGACGGCGGGCCAGAACTGCGGGTTGTTGGTGAACAGCTCGCGGAAGTTGTCCAGCCCCACCCACTTGATCGAGTCGAAGCCGATGCCGTCCCAGGTGGTGAAGGCCAGGGCGACCGAGGCCAGCGCGGTGACCCAGACGAGGGCCACGTGCAGGATCGTCGGCACGCCGGCCATCAGACCGAGGGTGAGCCGGTCACGGCGGGTCAGCAGGCGCCGGTGGCCCCGCGGGACCCGCCTCTTGGGGGATGCGGTGCCCGGAGGCGGCACGGCGGCCGCCTCCGGGGACTTCGTGGTGTCCACGGTCATGGTGTCGGTGCTCATCCGCTTTCAGCAGGAGGGTGTCAGCCGGACGCGAAGATCGTCTTCTTCTGGCGCTCGATCGAGGACAGCAGACTGTCGATGCCCTTGGGATCGCGGACGAACTTCTGCAGCGCGGGCTGCATCACCGTCGAGGTGAAGTCCGGCCGGCTGTCACGGTCCATGAACTGCGTGAGGTGCTTGGCGCCGCTGATCATCGCGTACGCCTTCTTCTGCAGCGCGGTGTACGAGGAGGTGTCGGCCTTGGACGAGGCCGCGACGACGCTCGGGTCGGCCTTGAGGTAGATCGCCTCGGCCTCCGGGGTGCCCAGGTACTCCAGCAGCTTGACGGCGGACGCCTTGCTCTTCGGGGCCTTGGAGAGCATGAAGCCGTCGGTGGGCGCCTCGACGGTGTCCTGGCCGTAGGCCGGGTCGATCTCCGGGAAGGCGAAGAAGTCGAGGTCGTCGGCGTCGGCCTGGTTGGTGAACTGCTGCGCCACGAAGGTGCCCAGCAGGTACATGCCGGCCTTCTTGGAGACCAGGGTCTGGGCGGCGTCCTGCCAGGTCCGGCCGACCGCGCCGTCCTGGTGGTAGGGGAGGATCTCGGCCCAGTGGTCGAAGGTCTTGCGGACCTTGGCGTCGGTCCAGGAGGCCTTGCCCGCCATCAGCTCGACGTGGAAGTCGTAGCCGTTGGTGCGGAAGTTGATCTGGTCGAAGGTGCCGAGCGCGGGCCAGGCGTCCTTGTCGCCGAAGGCGATCGGGACGAGGCCGTCCTTCTTCATCTGCTTGCACAGGGCGACCAGCTGGTCCCAGGTGGTCGGGACGGTGTAGCCGTGCTGCTGGAAGACGCTCTTGCGGTAGAAGAGGGCCCAGGGGTACGTGTACAGCGGCACGAAGTAGTACTTGCCGTCCTCGCCCTTGCTGAGCGCCTTCATCGCGTCGGGGAAGTTGCCGCCGATCGTCTGCCACACGTCGTCGATCGGGGTGGCGAGCTTCTTGGCCGCGAAGAACTGCATGCGGTAGCCGGCGAACCAGTTGAACACGTCGTCCGGGGTGCCCTGGAGGTAGGAGTTGATCTGCTCCTGGAACGTGTTGTGGTCCTTGGTGTTCACGTCGACCGTGATCCCGGACTGCTTCTTGAAAGCCGCGTAGATCTCGGCGAAGGCCTTCTTCGGCACCGCGTCGGACGCGTTGGAGCCGAGGGTGACGGTCTTCGGGTCGGCCGCGGTGCCGCTGCCGCCGCACGCGGACAGCAGGGGTATGCCGGCGCCGAGCACGGCCGCGCCGCCCATGCCGCGCAGAAGGGTGCGACGGCTCGGGGAGGGGAGGGCGGGGCGGCCCGAGGGAGAGAGGTGCATGAACGGCTCCTGACGCGGGGTTCGGCCACGAGGTGTGGCTGAAAGATGATCGCAATCGACCAGAAATCAACTTGACCGAACACTGGGTGGCGCAATAACAGCCGTATGTCCGGTCATGCGTCAAGAGCCGTCGGCTTCATTTGTCGAAACGTAATCGACACACCTTGATCACTTAATGATCGTTTTCCCTTCCTGCCCGCTTGATCACTTACCGCTCACTTGTAGGCGGCGAACGCCTTCGAGAACGCGGAGTCGGCCTGGACGATCGAACTGCAGGTCGCGTCCGCGAAGTTCTTGGCCCCGCCCGGGCACTGCTTGTCCCGGGTGGCCGACCACATCGACAGCCACCCGAGTCCCTTGGCCTTGGCGAAGGCGACGAGCTGGCTCGCGTCCTCGACCTTGAATATCTCGGACGTGACGTCATTCACACCGAGCATCGGGGTGACCGCGACCGTCTTCCAGGCCGCGCTGTCGCTGAGTCCGAGGACGCTCTTGACCTGCGCCTGGGTGGCGGTGGCGGCCTGCTCGGCGTACGTCCCCATGTCGCCGCTGTACGCCGGCCCGTAGTCCATCGCCATGATGTTGACGGTGTTGATCTTCACGTTGCCGGACTTCGCGTTCGCCAACAGATTCACACCGTCCTGGGTCAGCCCCTCGGGCATGACGGGAAGGGTGAACGAGACGTCCAGGTCCGGATGCTGCTGCTGGAGCTTGGCGATCGCCTGGGCGCGGCGGGTGTGGGCCGCGGTGTCGGGCAGCGCGCCGCCCTCGATGTCGAAGTCGACCTTGGTGAGCCGATACGCGTCCACCACCTTGCCGTACGCCGTCGCCAGCGCGTCCGCCGAGGAGCAGGTGGTCGCCAGCTCGGAGCCGGAGGCGCCGCCGAAGGAGACGCGGACGTCGCCGCCCTTGGCCCGCAGGGCCCCGATCTGCGCGGCCACCCCGTCGCTCGCGAGGTCGCTCACGCCACCCCACTTGGGCGTGCAGCCGCCGCCGTCGGTGACGAACGCGAGGTTGTAGTCCTTCACCCCGGTCGCGTTCACGCTCGCGAGGAGGTCGAAGGCGGGGTAGAGCGAGGTGTCGACGTAGGGGGCGAACCCGGCGGAGCCGGTGGTGCCCGTGCCGGTGCTCGCGCTGGTGCTCGGGGCAGGAGTCGAGGGGGCGGAGGGGGTGGAGGAGCTGACGGTCGGGCTCGGGGCCGCCGTGGGGCTCGCGGTCCGGGTCGGCCGTCCACTCGGCTCGGGTGTGGCGCCGCCGTCGGCGGAACACCTGGCGCCGTCGACGAGACACCCGGCGGGATCCGCTTGGCCGTCGACGACGAAACCGACGGTGACCGACTCCCCGACGGCGAGCCCGTCGGTGTCCCACTTGGGCGGCGAGACGGTGACGTGCTGGCCGCTGACGGTGGACTCCCCGTTCCACAGGGAGCTCAGCTTCGCCCCGGCCGGCAGATCGAACTCGAGCTTCCAGGCCGCCTTCGTCCCACCACTGTCGTTCGTCACGACGTACTGCGCGGTGTACCCCGTCGACCAGTCGCTGGTCCGGGTGTAGGCCGCCCCGACCCCGGCGGCCTGGGCGGTACCACCGAGCAGCACGGCCCCGCCGCCCACCACGGCCGCGGCGACCGCGCCGCCGATCATCTTGTTCCTGCCACTGACCCTGCGCCGATGCGTGCTTGTGCCCATCACATGCCTGCCTTCACTGCTCACGGGGGATCCCGGGGGTGGGTGCGGCAGCACGCTAGCGATCCCGAACCGGGCAAAGCGCCTGATAGGGACGGCGTTCGGGGTTCTTAGGGAGCGCTTAAGGAACACATCGGGGGCGGTTAAAGGTCGAGACCAATTCGGCCCTCAGGAGCGGCCGGCGACCGCCCCTCTCCGTCTGCGCACGGCTCCCCGGTGGCCTCTGCGCACCGGGTCGCGGCCGTTGAGCTGGATCCAGACCCGTATCTCGGTCCCACCCAGTACCGAGGAGCCGATGCGGACGTCGCCGCCCGTCGACTCGGCGAGCCGGCGGACGATGTCCAGGCCGAGACCGGTCGAGCCCGCGGCGCCCGAGCCGCGACCGCGGGCCATCGCCGCCTCGGGGTCGAGGATGCCCGGGCCGGCGTCCGAGACCAGGACGATCACCGCGTCCTCGCCGTTGTGGACGTCGACCGCGAAGGCCGTGCCCTCCGGGGTGTGCCGGAAGACGTTGCCGAGCAGGGCGTCCAGAGCGGCGGCGAGGTCGGTGCGGGCCACGGGTATGCGGACCGGGCGGTCCACACCCGCCGTGCGCACCTTGCGGCCCTCGTCCTCCGCGAGCGCCGACCAGAACGCCATCCGCTCCCGGACCACCTCCGCCGCGTCGCAGCCCGCGCCCGGGCCGACGGCCGCCGTCCGGGGCTTCGCCTCCCGCGCCGTCCGGATGATCGTGTCCACCTCGCGCTCCAGCTGGGCGACGGCGGTCCTCGTCTGCTCGGCGGCCGGAGTGTCTCCCAGGGAGGCCGCGTTGAGACGCAGCACGGTCAGCGGGGTGCGCAGCCGGTGGGACAGATCCGCCGCCAACTCCCTTTCGTTCGCCAGCAGTTGCACCACCTGATCGGCCATCGAGTTGAACGCGACCGCCGCGAGGCGCAGTTCGTTCGGCCCCTCCTCGGGCACTCTCGCCCCGAGTTGCCCCTCCCCCAGTTCGTGCGCCCCCTCGACCAGCCGTCTCGCCGGCTGCACCATCCGTACGCCCAGCCGGTCGGCGACGGCGACCGAGCCGACGACCAGTGCGGCCCCGACCGCCGCGAGCACCGCCCAGGCCGTACCGACGCCGTTGCTCACCTCGGACTCCGGGACGTACACCTCGATCACCACGGTCCCCAGGCTCAGCGCGACCGGCTGGAGCAGCGCGGAGCCGCCGGGGACCTCGGTGGTGGAGGCGCGGCCCAGTTTCCGCACGGCCGCGATGTCCGTGTCCGCGGCGCGCTGCCGGCCGAGGTCGACGGCGGCCCGGCCGTCGCTCGCCGGCAGGTGCACGGCCATTCCGTCGTCGGAGCCCGCCGAGGCGACGACCCGCTCCAACTGGTCGCGGTCGGTCGTGATGGACAGTGCCGGGACGACGACCGCGGCCTCCCGCTCGGCGTTGGAGAAGGCGCGGTCGCGGGCCATCTCCTTGATGACGAGGCCGAGCGGCACCGCGAAGGCGACCACGACCATCGTGGTGACCGCCAGGCAGACCTTGACCAGTGCCCATCTCATCGCAGCGGCCCCGTTCCCCCGGAGTCGGGGACGGGCGGCTCCAGCTTCACGCCGACGCCCCGCAGGGTGTGCAGATAGCGCGGCCGGGCCGCCGTCTCGCCCAGTTTGCGGCGCAGCCAGGACAGATGGACGTCGATGGTCTGGTCGTCGCCGTAGGACTGCTGCCACACCTCGGCCAACAGTTCCCGGCGCGGGACCACGACCCCCGGCCGGCCCGCGAGAAAGGCCAGCAGGTCGAACTCGCGGCGGGTGAGGTCGAGCCGTACGCCGTCCAGCTCGGCCTGGCGGCGCAGCGGGTCGACGGTCAGACCGCCGACGCTGATGACGCTGGAGGGCGGGGGCTCCGCGGCGCCGGACCGGGCCCGCCGCAGTACGGCGGCCATCCGGGCCGACAGGTGCTCCACCGAGAACGGCTTGGTCAGATAGTCGTCCGCGCCCGCGTTCAGGAGGCGGACGATCTCCGCCTCGTCGTCGCGCGCGGTGGCGATGATGACCGGCACGTCCGTGATGCCGCGCAGCATCTTCAGGGCCTCGGAGCCGTCCAGATCGGGCAGGCCGAGGTCGAGGATGACCACGTCGAAGCGGAAATGGGCGACCTCGCGCAGCGCCTCCAGTGCCGTACCGACGCTGCGCACGAGGTGCGAGGCGTCGGTCAGCTGCCGGATCAGCGCCGAGCGTACGAACTGGTCGTCCTCGACCACGAGCACACTTGCCATGCGCCGCAACCTACGCCATGCGGGAGAGCGTCATTCGGGCCTGTGGACAACTCGGCCCCTGTGGACGACCGGTGAGTCGGCGGTGCGCGGCCGGGTGCCATCCGCACGACACGGGTGAGGCGCGTGGGGCAAGATGGCCGCGATGCGCAGAGGACTCGTACACGTACTGGCCTGGTCGCTCGCCACGGGCGCGGCGGTCACGCTGTCGTGGTGGGGTGTGCACACGGTGATGGCGGGCACGGCCTACGACCCGCCGCGCGCTCTGCCGCTCACCGCGGCCGAGGCGACCACGCAGGGGTCGGGACCGCAGGCCTCGCCGACGGACCGGCCGTCCGCGTCCAAAAGCCCGTCCCCGACCCCGAGCCGGACCCCGACGACCCCGGCGGCCCCCTCGCGGACGGCGGCGACGAGCCCCTCCCCGTCCCCCACTCCCACCGCTTCCGGCCAGGTCAAGAGCTACGACACCGACGGCGGCCGGGTCGTCTTCGACCTGGACAAGACGTACGCGACACTCGTCTCGGCCACCCCGGGCCCGGGCTGGTCGATGCAGGTGTGGAAGACGGAGTCGTGGATCCGGGTGGAGTTCGGCTCCGGCGCGGACCGGGTGTCCGTCTTCTGCACCTGGCACGACGGGCCGCCCCGGGTCGAGGTGGGCACGTACTGACGGCCCGCGGTCCGCGAACGGGACAACGGGACAACGGGGACAAAGGATCAACGGCAGCGGGTCAGCGGAACACCGATGGCGGCGGCGCCGGTGACGCCACCGCCGACGCGTCCACGACCGGTACCGCGCCGCCGGTGAAGTCGGTGAGCGCCCGGCCGTGCTCGACCCGGCCGGGGTGCGGATCGGAGGCTGCCCGACGGGTCAGTTCGGCGGTCGGCAGCGGCAGATCGCAGGCGACCAGCACCGCGTTGCCGAACCGTTTGCCGCGCAGCACTGTCGGGTCGGCGACCAGCGCGAGTTCCGGGAACCGCGCGGCGGCGGTGGCGATCTGGCCGCGCAGGTGGGCGAGCGGCGGGCCGTCGGCGAGGTTGGCGGTGTAGACCCCGCCGGGCTTCAGCGCCCTGCGGACCTCGTCGAGGAACTCGGTCGAGGTGAGGTGGGCGGGGGTCCGGGCACCGCTGAACACGTCGGCCACGACGAGATCCGCCCACCCGTCGGGCACCTTGGCCAGTCCTTCCCGCGCGTCGACGGACCTGACCCTGATGCGCGCCCCCGGATCCAACGGCAGTTCCCGGCGCACCAGTCGGACGAGGGCCGCGTCCCGTTCGACGACCTGCTGGGTGGAGCGGGCGCGGGTGGCGGCGACGTACCGGGCGAGGGTGAACGCGCCGCCGCCGAGGTGCACGACGTGCAGGGGCTTGCCGGGCGGGGCGACGAGGTCGATGACATGACCGAGGCGCCGCTGGTACTCGAAGGAGAGGTGGGCGGCGTCGTCGAGGTCGACGTGCGACTGGGGGGCACCGTCGATGAGCAGCGTCCAGGCCCGCGCCCGGTCCCGGTCGGGTATGAGCTGGGCGAGCCCGCCGTCGACGGTCTCGACGACGGCGTCGGCGTCCCGCTCGCGCCGGGTGTTCCTGGACTTTGCCATGACAGCATTTTCGCAGGCTGCGGGGGCCGCCCGCGCGGCCGGGCGGAAAGCGGCCGGACCGCGCGCACCCAGGTCACGGACACGCGCGCGTGCGGTCGGGCCGGCGCACGCCGCCGCTCACGCCGGAGGCGTCCTCACCGGCAGCTGTCCGCCGCCTCGATCAGCCGCGCCGCCTCGCCCAACGCCCGCCGCAGCACCGCCGGATCCGTCGCGAGGTCCGACTCGCCGGGGGGTACCAGCCAGTCCGAACCCTGGGCCGACGGCTCGGGGGCGAGCCGCAGCCCGCGGCCGTCGGTCACCGTGCAGGTACTGCCCGGCACGTCCCATGCCGCCGCCGTCCCGGCCGGCACCACGAAGCCGAGGGTGTCGTCGCCGCCGTCGTGCAGGACGGGCCCCACCCCGTCCCCCGCCGCCCCCCTCCGCAGGATGTCGACCGCCTCCAGTCCGTGACGGGTCGGCACCGTCACCAGGTCGCACGCCACCGCCGACGACATAGAAGGATCGTTGTTCCTCTGGCTGGTCTCCATCCGGCCTCCACCGCGCAGCCCGCCCGTAGTCCACAAGGTTCAACGCCTCAGAACGTCAAGGGCTACGGCGGAAGTCCGCCGCAAAGGATGGCAGTTCATGGCAGATCACGGATGAGATATCCGTTTTGTAGCCAAACACCGCATGGCGGCCCGACCACAGCAGGTACGTTCTTGCCCGCCGGGAACAAGGGTGCCACACGGACAACTCACCCTTTTCCGGCATGGTTCGACGGTTCGCACGAGAGGACCCGGCCATGGCGTCGTCAACGGTGACCCCACCTCGGCCCGACCGGCCGGCACGGCCCAACCTCGCCTTCCGCCACCTGCGCGGACGTCGCTCGCCGGCCGAGTTCGCCGCGCTCGTACGGCGGGCCGGGCGCGAGATCGGCGAGCGGGTGAGCTGCGACGCGCGCTACATCGGGCGCGTCGAGGCGGGGGAGATCCGCTGCCCCAACTACGCGTACGAGCGGGTGTTCCTGCACCTGTTCCCCGGCAGCACGCTCACCGATCTGGGGTTCGCGCCCCGGGCGTCCGTGCGCGGCCGAGGGGCGCGCGCAGCCGAGGACGCGCCCTGTGTACACACCACGAGACCGGAGCGCACGACCAGTGACGAGCGGGGCACGAATGAGACGGGTGGGGCGCATGAGCCGTATGACACGCAGGACCCGTACGACACGCACCACGACCACGAGGAGAGCGACGTGCTGCGTCGCGCATTCATGACCGGCGGAGGTGCCACGATGGCCGCCGCCACCCTGGGCCCCCTCGGGCTCGCCCACGACGCGTCGGTGAAGCGCCCCGTGCGCCGCGCGGGAACGAACGAGGCCGGGGCCCTCGAAGAAGCGGTCCGCAGAATCCGGCTGCTGGACGACCGGCACGGGGCCGACGGCCTCTACCGGCGCGCGGCCGCTCCGCTGCGCGCCGCCTACGCGCTGCTGGACGCCGGGACGACCCGGCAGACGACCGCCGACCGGCTCCACTCGGGCGCCGGCGAGCTCGCCATCTCGGTGGGGTGGCTGGCCCACGACTCGGGCCGGTTCGACGACGCCCGTTCGCACTACGCGGAGGCCCTGGCGACCGCCCGGATGACCGGGGACCACGCACTGGAGGCGCACGCCTTCTGCAACACGGCGTTCCTCGCGCGGGACGCGGGCCGGCCCCGCGAGGCCGTCCGCGCCGCCCAGGCCGCCCAGCGCGTCGCCCGCCCCCTGGGCTCGCCCCGCCTGATGTCGCTGCTGGCGCTGCGCGAGGCGGGTGGCTGGGCGGGGCTCGCCGACCGCACCGGCTGCGCGCAGGCCCTCGTCCGCGCGCAGGCCCTCTACGACCGGGGCCCCTGCGAAAACGACCCCGAGTGGATGAGCTTCTACGGCGAGGCCGAGCTGGAGGGGCTCGAGGCGCAGTGCTGGTCGACGCTCGGCGACTGGCCGCGCGCGGCCCGGCACGCGGGGCGGGCGGCGGACCTCCAGGACCCGCACTTCAGCCGGAACATCGCGCTGTACACGGCCGAGCTGGCGGACGACCTCGCGCGCGGGGGCCGTCCCGACGAGGCCGCGGTGGCCGGGATGCGGGTGCTGGATCTGCTGGACCAGGTCCAGTCCTCGCGGATCCAGACGATGCTGGCGGGCACGGCCAGAGTGCTGCTGCCGCACCGGCGGGCGGGTGGCGTGTCGAGCTTCCTGGAGCGGCACGCGTCGACACCGCGGACGGTGTGAGACCCGCTTCCCGGGACCGTCCGCGGTTACCCGAGGTGCCCGAGGTCGTTCCAGCTCTCGATCGCCGGTTCGCCGTAGGCCCAGCCCAGGACCGACAGCGAGGTCGGGTTCAGCCGCAGCCGGGCCGCGAATTCCAGCGGCAGCCCCAGCCAGCGTGCTCCGATGGAGCGGAGGATGTGCCCGTGGGCGAAGACCAGGACGTCACGGTCGGCCGAGCGGGCCCAGGCGACGGCCTCGTCCGCGCGGGCGGTCACCTCGGCGAGGGTCTCGCCCCCGGGGACGCCGTCGCGCCAGATGAGCCAGCCGGGCCGGCCGGCCTGGATCTCGGCGGGGGTCATGCCCTCGTAGTCGCCGTAGTGCCACTCCATGAGGGTGTCCCAGGTGGTGGCCCGCTCGCCGAAGCCGGCGAGTTCGCACGTCTCACGCGCGCGTGCCAGCGGGCTGGTGCGCGTCTCCACGTCCGTGAGGCCGTCGAACGGCACCCGGTGCAGCCGCTCGCCGAGCAGCTTGGCGCCCCTGCGGCCCTCCTCCAGCAGCGGCACGTCGGTCCTGCCGGTGTGCTTGCCGGACAGCGACCACTCCGTCTGTCCGTGCCGGGCCAGCAGGATGCGCGGTGCCATGGGAGACCTTTCCGGGGAAACCCTGGGAGGGATCAGGGAAGAATTCAGCGGCGGATCCCCTCCATCATCGCTCACCCTGAACAGGGGCAACCCGGAGGGCGATCTCAGCGTCTTTGAGAGCCGGGGCGCCCATGAGGTGCGCGCACATACGCCGTAAAGTGGCCCGTCCCGCGCCACCGGCGCAGCAGCGACGACACAGCGACACGAAGGGGGAGGCGATCGGATGCCGCAGACCGAGACACCAGGCACCGAGGCGGCCCCGCGGACGGGGTTGCGCTGGTGGACCGAGCTGCCTCTGATCCTGCTGGTGTACGCCTGCTACTCCGCGGGCCGGCTGCTCGCGCGGGGCGATGTGACCACCGCCGTGGACCACGGCCTGGCGATCCTGCGGATCGAGAAGTTCCTGCACATAAACGCCGAGCACCCGCTGAACCGGCTGTTCAGGACCCAGGCGTGGATAGGCGTGCCGGCCGACTTCTGGTACGCGTCGCTGCACTACGTGGTGACGCCCGTGATCCTGGTCTGGCTGTTCCGGTCGGGGGCCCGGCACTACCGGGCGGCCCGCACCTGGCTGATGACGTCCACGTTCATGGGCCTCATCGGCTTCACGCTGCTGCCCACCTGCCCGCCCCGGCTGCTGTCGGCGGGGTACGGCTTCGTGGACACGATGGCCCAGTACAGCTCGTACGGCTGGTGGGGCGGCGAGGCGAGCGCCCCGCGCGGCATGGGCGGCATGACCAACCAGTACGCGGCCATGCCCAGCCTGCACGTCGGCTGGGCCCTGTGGTGCGGTGTCATGCTCTGGCGCCACGGCGGCACGCGCCTGGCGAAGACGGCGGGCGTCGTCTACCCGCTGGTGACCACGCTCGTCGTGATGGGCACCGCCAACCACTACTTCCTCGACGCGGTCGCGGGCGCGGCCGTGATGGGCGTCGGGCTGCTGCTGACGCCGTTGGTGCTGCGTGGCGCGGACCGCGCCCGGGTGTGGTTCGCGGCCCGTGTCCCGCTGGTCGCGACGGCCTCTGCGGGCACATCGGCCTCGATTGTCAGTGGTGGATGCCAGACTTCGACGGGTGAGCGAATTCCACGGCAGCGCGAGTCATCGTTCGGCCCCGGAGCCGAGCCGGGTGCCTCCCCCTCGGACGCCGGGGACGGCGCTCCGGCAGCGGCTCGCTGAGCTGCGCGGGCCCGACGTACCCGCCAAGGCGCTGGACGCCCGGGCCCTCGCGGCGCTGGCCGCCAACCCGGGCTGTGAGCGGCGCGCGATCCTCGACGGCGCCGGGGTGGACAAGGCGACGCTGGCGGACGCGCTGGGCTCGCCTTCGGCCTTCGGGCAGTCCCAGTTCGCTCTCACGCGCGGCAACGCGTTCGAGGCGAAGGTGAAGGCGGACGGCGGCGCGGAACTGCTGAGGCTCGTGCACGAACGGCTGGACCCCGGCGCGGCGCCGCCCGCCGGGGCGGCCGTGCCGGACCTGTCCGCGATCGGCCCCGAGGGCCGCACCGCGCGCACCGCGCTGGCACTGCGCGAGGCCACCGGGGCGTCCGGCACCTGGACGCTCCTGGACCATCCGATGATCGCGCTCGACGTCGCCGGCTCCCCCGCCTTCCTGGAGCCGGACGCGGTCGTGGTGCACCCGGACGGCAGCTGGACGGTCGTGGAGATCAAGTCCTTCCCGATGCTGGACGGTTCGGCGGACCCGGCGAAGGTCGGCGCGGCCGCCCGGCAGGCCGCGGTGTACGTGCTGGCCCTCGAGGAGGTCGCCGCCCGTCTCGACCCGGCCCCGCCCGTGCGCCACCGCGTCCTCCTGGTCTGCCCCAAGGACTTCTCCAACCTGCCCACCGCCTCCGCCGTGGACGTGCGCAAACAACGTGCGGTCACCCGGCGCCAACTGGCCCGCCTCACCCGCATCCAGGACATCGCCGACGCCCTCCCCGAGGGCACGTGCTTCTCCCCCGAGCTGCCCGCCGAGCAGCTCACCACGGCCGTCGAGGCGGTTCCCGCCATGTACGCGCCCGAGTGCCTGGCCGCCTGCGAGCTGGCCTTCCACTGCCGCGACCGCTCCCGCGCGGAGGGCGCCGTCACCTCCCTGGGCCGTTCCGTGCGGGCCGAACTGGGCGGGCTGACGACCGTCGAGGGCGTCCTGGCGGCTGCGCGCGGCGAGACCGGGGATCCTCAGGATCCGGCGGTCGCGGCCCTGCGCCGGGCCGCGCGCCTGCGTGCCGAGGCGCTGGGGGCGATGTGTCACTGATCACCACGCTCGCCCGCCTCGAGGCCGTCACGACCGGCCGCGCCCGGCCCACCGCCACCGTCCGGCACCGGCACCTCTCCGAGCGGCCGCTGGTCTTCGTGCCGCTGACCACCGCCGGTGAGGCCGGCGCTCCCCTGGGCGCGCTGGTCGGCACCGACCGGGACGCGCCGCGGCTGCTCGTCGTACCGCAACCGCGCGACCGCGACCTGCGGTTCGCGTTCCTCGCCGAACTGGCCGACGTCGTCCTGCCCTACCTCGACTCCTACGCCGAGGCCGTCGAGGCCGCCGAACGCAACGAGACCGACCCGGAGACCGGCAAACGCGTCAAGGTCGAGGTCGAGCTGTGCGCCGACGCTCCCCAGCTGATCGTCCCGAGCCGCGCGGGCGTCGACTTCGTGCGCCTCCTGGGCCGCTCCATGCGCTTCAGGCGGACGGCGGAACAGGACCCGGAGACGCCGCATCCCGCGCCCCCGCGCGTGCCGCTGCTCGGCCGGTGGCTGACCCACTTCGGGGAGCGGTCCCGGGTGCCCGGCTCCTCGCTGCTGACGGCGATGACGGAGCTTCTGGGCCGGCACTGGGCGACCGGGCAGTCCAGCCTGGAGGACCAGCACCTGGGCGCCCAGCTCGCCTGGATCGCCCCGCCGCAGGGCGAGTCGGGCGCGCAGGCGGCGCTGCGGGCGGAACTGGCGCGGGACGCCGACGGGCAGCTGTGGTGCCCGCCGGCCGGTCCGGCGACCGACCCGGCGTTCGACAACAAACTGCTCGCCCCGGCCATCGAGCGCTACGACCGCGCACGTACCGCGCTGGCCGCCGCCGAGGACGGCCTCCAGGCCGACGACCGGCTGGGCGCGCTCACCGCGGCCGAGCGGGAGATCCGTGAGCTGGTGAGGAGCCGGACGCTGCCCACCTGGACGAAGGTGTGGGAGGGCATCGACCTGCTGCGGGAGCTTCCGGAGGGTGCGCACGTCGAGGAGCGGTGGACGCGCGACCGCTGGTCGTTCACCGGCCACCGTGACCGGGTCGTCGCCGGTGAGCCCCCGCAGCCGCGGCGGGACGACGCGGTCACCGCCGCCAACAAGCTCGCCACCCGGGAGCGCGAACAGGCCCGGCTGGAGGCGCAGGAGGCGCTCGACGACCCGCTGGTGATGGCGGGGCGGCGGCTGGCCGGGGAGGCGTTCGCGGGCGAGGTCGTCGACGTCGTCATGGCGTACGGCGAGAGCAAGCGGCCCAGTCCGCGCCCGCTGGTCACCGTACGGACGGACGACCGGCCGCATCTCGGGGAGCGGGCGAAGGTGTTCCGGTCGCTGGGCGGAAAGCCCCAGGCGGCCGAGTTCGTGGAGCAGGCGGCGGAGGATCTTCTCGTGCTCCGGATCGTCGACAAGATGGGCCGCGGCAAGGAGCCCGAGGTGGGGTCCGTGCCCGAGAAGGGCGACCGGCTCTGCTTCACGCTCTTCGAGCACGAGCAGCGCGGCGGCGCGAAGCTCCCCGACCCGGAGGACACGCCGTGGACGCACGGGGGGCCGCCGGGCGAGCAGGTGCCCGAAGCCCCCGATTCCGTCACCCGGGAGGATGTCCTGTGACCACCGAGGCCGTCTTCGACCCCGGTACCGCCGCCACCCGCGCCACCGACGCGATCCTGCGCGACACGCTGCACGGCACCGCGCGCGGGGTGGTCGTCGACTCGCCGCCCGGTGCCGGCAAGTCCACGCTGGTCGTCCGCGCTGCGCTCGAACTCGCCGACGCCGGACGGTCCCTGATGGTGGTCGCGCAGACCAACGCGCAGGTGGACGATCTGGTCGTGCGGCTCGCCGTGAAGAACCCCGAGCTGCCGGTGGGCCGACTGCACAGCAGCGACGCCGACCCGTACGACAAGGCACTGGAGGAGCTGCCGAACGTCAGGAAGTCGGCGAAGGCGGCGGACCTGGCGGGCCTGCCGGTGGTGATCTCCACCGCCGCCAAGTGGGCTCATGTGAAGGTCGACGAGCCGTGGCGGCACGCGATCGTGGACGAGGCGTACCAGATGCGGTCGGACGGGCTGCTGGCGGTGGCCGGGCTGTTCGAGCGGGCGCTGTTCGTGGGCGACCCGGGGCAGCTGGACCCGTTCTCCATCGTGGGCGGCGAGCAGTGGGCGGGCCTGTCGTACGACCCGTCCGCCTCGGCGGTGAGCACCCTGCTCGCGCACAACCCCGAACTGCCGCAGCACCGGCTGCCGGTGTCCTGGCGGCTTCCGGCGTCGGCCGCGCCCCTGGTCTCCGACGCGTTCTACCCGTACACCCCCTTCCGCAGCGGCACCGGGCACGGCGACCGGCGGCTGTCCTTCGCCGTGCCCCCGGACGGCTCCGGCACCGACCGGGTGATCGACGAGGCGGCGGAGTCGGGCTGGGGGCTGCTGGAGCTGCCCGCCCGGCACACGCCCCGGACCGACCCGGAGGCGGTACGGGCCGTCGCGACGGTCGTACGGCGGCTGCTGGACCGGGGCGGCGCGGCCACCTCGGAGCTCTCCTCCGACCCGACCCCGCTGACCGCCGACCGGGTCGCCGTGGGGACGGCGCACCGCGACCAGGCGGCGGCGGTGCGGGCGGCGCTGGCGGAGCTGGGCGTCCCGGACGTGACCGTGGACACGGCCAACCGGCTCCAGGGCATGGAGTTCGACGTCACGGTGATCCTCCACCCGCTCTCCGGCCGCCCCGACGCCACCGCCTTCCACCTGGAGACGGGCCGCCTGTGCGTTCTCGCCTCCCGGCACCGGCACGCGTGCGTGGTGGTCTGCCGGGCCGGCGTGGGCGACCTGCTCGACGCATACCCGTCGACGGAACCCGTCCAGCTGGGAACCCTCGTGAAGTTCCCGGACGGCTGGGAGGCGAACCACGCGGTACTGGCCCACCTGGCGGAACACCGGATGACCTGGAGACCCTGATCGGGCGGGAGCATCGGGGGCCGAGGCCATGGCCTGGCGGGAGCATCGGCGCCCCGGACGTGCGACCCGGCGGGAACATCGGGGTGGCCGGGAGCCTTGAGACTGCGGGGCCGAGGGCCTCTTGCGCGACCGGGGGACAATGGAGGGTGGTCCACTCCACCGGGTCCACCCGGTGGAGCCATCCGAACCGTACGAGGAGGAGAAGACATGGCGGAGCCCACGCCGCGTCGGAACGAACCGCGGCTACGCCCCGCGCCCCTGCTCTTCGAGCCCGCCGAGGCGGCCGGCGATCCGGAGCACTTCTTCGACCTGGAGTCGATAGACGATCCGGCCGCGCTGCTCGCGCGGGCGACGGAGCTGACGCTCGCGTTCCGGGCGGCGGCCGACCGGGCGGTGGAGTTCCAGGCCATGGCGGCGGCGCAGCTCGCCGATCCGCGCCGCTTCGACCGGCTGACCCCGGCGGACATCGGCGAGCGGGCCGAGTGGACCGAGGACTACGCGAAGAAGATGGTCGAGTTCGGCCGTGATCTGCTGCGGGGCGACACCGAGGGGCGGGGGCACGCCGACCCCGTCTGAGCCCCTGGCAAGCCGGCCGCGGGTAGGCCGCGGCACGTCCCGCCCGGTCATTTGGCATATGCCGGGCGGGCAAGATACTCCCTCCGCGCCCCTCCTGTCCGGGTTTCTCGCAACCCTGTGAAATCGACTGCTCACGCCCGGTAGACCTGGCGGTATGAGCAGCGCATGCGACGACGAACCCATCGGTGTCACCCCGGACGGCGCCGCTTGGCTGGCCTCCGCCGGAACGTACCCGCGCAGCACGCTCGCGCTCTGGCAGGAGCGGCCGGACGCCCCGGTGGTGCTGCCCTGCGGCTCGGTGTTCGACATCGTCAGCGCGCCGGCGCTGTTCGGGCGGCTGATGCTCGACCGGCTGTGGGGCGAGGGGCCGGGCTCGGGGCCGGTGGCCGCGTTCCGCGGGCGGACGCTGCTGTTCGCGGCGCCGGGCACGGCTCAGCGGCTGCCCTCGCTGCTGGAGTGGGAGGAGTGGAGTGCCGAAGGCCGCTCCGACGGCCGTGCCGCGACGGTGCCGCCGCTGCTGTGTCACGGCACGGGCGACGCGGTGACCGTGCCCGCGCTCACCCCCTCCCGGGACGGCGCGTCGACGCGCTGGATGGTCGCCCCCGACACCCGTCACCCTTGGCTTCCCGGCCCGGAAATCCTGCTGTGGGCGGCCGTCCGGGCGGCCCGTTCGGCGGTGCGGATTTCGATTTCTCCTCCCCAGGATCAGGATGCTAAGGTCTACGACGTCAGCAGGCGCCGCTAGCTCAGTTGGTTAGAGCAGCTGACTCTTAATCAGCGGGTCCGGGGTTCGAGTCCCTGGCGGCGCACAGACGGCAGAGGCCCCTCGCGAAAGCGGGGGGCCTTTCGCGTGCCCGGGACGCGACCTGGTTCACAGCTTCGTCCCCGGCGTGATCTGCACGGTCCACTCCCCCGACGCCGTGCGTCCCTCCACGTCCACCCGTACGCCGTTGCCCGGCACCGTGAAGCTCTCGCCGAGGGGCACCGGGGCGTCCGCGAGGGGCGGGTAGACGGAGTTCTCCCAGCAGGCCTCGGTGCGCGGGTGGGCGTCGATCACCTCGACCGGGCCACGCCCGGACCGGGCGCCGCTGCTGACGCGGTAGACGAGGACGCCGCTGCGGCAGGCCGCCCGGTCGTTGCCCGCCGGGCCGCGCGCCTCGAAGGCGAGCGCACTGGCCGGGCCGGTGCGCACCACCGCGAGCTTGACGCCGTTGCCGAGCCCGAAGGCCGGCGCCCCGGCGGCACGGGTGGCCGGCACGTCCGGCGCGGCGCTCAGCGGTTCCAGGGTCAGCCGGCTC
Organism: Streptomyces sp. NPDC088157; assembly: GCF_044741545.1. Classification (NCBI taxonomy): domain Bacteria; kingdom Bacillati; phylum Actinomycetota; class Actinomycetes; order Kitasatosporales; family Streptomycetaceae; genus Streptomyces; species Streptomyces sp. NPDC088157. Next base: position 212,678 of record NZ_JBIUSU010000001.1, on the reverse strand, counting down.
GGCCCGGGGCCCCGTACGCACACCACCTGGCGCGGTTCCAGCCAGCCCAGCTTCCACTTGTGCCAGGCGAACAGATCCGGGGCGAGGCCGAACTGGCTGCCCATCAGGTCCCAGTCGCCGACGTAGGTGTCCCAGTCGCCCTTGCCGTCGACGGGGCGATGGTAGAGGTCGGGCAGGTCGAAGACGTGCCCGGTCTCGTGGGCGAGGACGAGCCGGTCCGGGGGGTGCTGCTCGAAGACCGTGACGACCCGGCGGATGTCGACGCCGTCGGCATGCAGCGGGGTGTCCAGGTTGACGACCTTCGTGGCGTCCGAGTCGACGCCCGGCGCGTCCGGGTCGGCCACGAAATAGACGACGTCGTAGCGCGAGAAGTCGACGTGGGGGTCGGCGGCTGCCAGCGCGTCGTGCAGGTAGGCGGCCCGGCTCTCGGCGTTCCAGTCACGCTGTATGGCGTAGGCGGTGGACGGCTTCGGCATCCGGATCCAGTGCTTCAGCGGGCGCGGGTTCAGGGTGAACCTGCCATAGGACGCCTGCCGGAAGAAGCGGTCGGTGGCCGGGAAGTGGTCGGCGGCCAGTTCGTCGGGGGAGGTCGTCGGGGACCGGTCCGGGAAGGACAGGAAGACCATCACCGCGTCGAGGGAGCTGGTCGGACGGGGATAGGCGGTGTTCCAGGTGTCCACGCCCTCCGAGTGGTGGGCCACGGTGCGGGTCAGGGCGCACGGGGCGGCGGAGAAGGGTTCGGCGACCGAGGGTCCGCTGACGAGGGAGTTCGCGGCCAGTGCCGAAAGGGTGGTGAACACGGCCGCGGTACTGCGCAGTCGGGGGCGCGGGAGCAGTCGCAGACGTCGCGGCAGTCGCGGCACAGGGACCTCCGGAAGGCGGTTCACGGGACACCGCCACCCAGCCTGTGTGAATTTGTCGTACTACGCCCTGTTTGTCTGCCCCAGACGAGTGAGGCGCCGGAAAGCGGGCATCACCTCGACACCCCCGGAATTCTCACGGAACGTCACAAGCGGTCGTCCACCCGCAGAACCGGGCCAGGTGCGGGCAGAAACGATCTGTCAGAAAGGCGGGTTGTTCGGGGACACTGGGCAGTGGCTGCGCGGGTCCGGGGGCAGCATCTATGATCGGCAGACTTTCCTGCACGGACAGCGATCGAGTGCACTGCGGGAGCGAGCGGTGAGCGGAACGTCCGAAGGGTCGACGCCCGCGGCAGACCTCGACCGGTCAGCCGTCACAGAGAGTGACATCGATAGTACGGAAGGCGGGGCCCAGGTCCACCGGCCACCGGCCTACCGTTCCGTCTTCGCGGCAGCGCCACTCGCCATGGCCGTGGTCGACGGCGAGGGCCGGATCGTCGACGCCAACGACGCGCTCGACGCGCTGCTCGGCGGCGGGAGCACGGGCCTGGTCGGCCGGGTCGCCGCCGATCTGCTGGACCTGAGCTCCGACGCCCGCACCTGGCACGCCTACCGCGAGGTGCTGCGCGGCCGGCAGGCGAAGCTGCGCTGCACCCGGCGCCTGAAGCAGCCCGACGGGCACTCGCTGTGGGCGCAGGTCACGGTCTCCCCGCTCGACGAGGGCACGCCCGGCGTACTGCTGTCGGTCGCCGATGTCAGCGCTCACCGTGACCTGCAGGCGAGGCTGCGGCACCTCCAGATGCACGATCCGGTGACCCGGCTGCCCAACCGGACCCTGTTCTTCGAGCGGGTCTCCGCCGCGCTGGAGGCGGAGGCGTACGAGCAGAGCGGGAGCGGCCGGATCGGCCTGTGCTACCTGGATCTGGACGGTTTCAAGGCGGTCAACGACACCCTCGGTCACCGGGTCGGCGACCTGCTGCTGGCCGCCGTCGCCGAACGGCTGACGGAGTGCGCCGAGGAGGCCGGGCGGACCCGGCCGAGTGTGCCGCTGGTGGCTCGGCTGGGCGGCGACGAGTTCGCCCTGCTGGTCGAGGACTCCACCGGCACCGAGCAGCTCGCCGACCTCGCCGAGTCCGTCCTCAAGGCGCTCCAGGTCCCCTTCGACCTGGCCGGACACCGGCTGAACGTCTCCGCGTCCATCGGGGTCGTGGAGCGGCACGCGGCCGGCACCACGGCGACCGGTCTGATGCAGGCCGCCGACACGACCCTGTACTGGGCGAAGGTGGACGGCAAGGACCGCTGGACGCTGTTCGACCCCGAGCGCAACGCCCATCTGATGACCCGGCAGGCCCTGGCCTCCACGCTTCGGCCCGCCATCGAACGCGGCGAGTTCCGCCTCGACTACCAGCCGCTGGTCGGCATGTCGGACGGCCGGCTGCGCGGCGTGGAGGCGCTGGTCCGCTGGGACCACCCCCGGTTCGGGCCGCTGTCGCCGAATCGGTTCGTCGCGCTGGCCGAGGAGGACGGCTCGATCGTGCCGCTCGGCCGATGGGTTCTGGCCACCGCCTGCCGCCAGGCACGCCAGTGGCAGCTGGACAATCCGGACGATCCGCCGCTGTTCGTCAGCGTCAACGTGGCGGTGCGTCAGGTGTGGGACTCCGACCTCGTGGCGGACGTGGCGGAGATCCTCGCCGAGACCGGGCTCGCACCCCGCCTCCTCCAGCTGGAGCTCACCGAGTCGGCGGTGATGGGCTCGGCGGGACGGCCGCTCCAGGCGCTCCAGGCGCTCAGCGAGATGGGCGTGGGCATCGCCATCGACGACTTCGGCACCGGTTACTCCAACCTCGCCTATCTGAGCCGGCTGCCGGTGTCGGTGCTCAAGCTCGACGGGTCCTTCGTGCGCGGCTTCCAGTACGAGGGCGCGGGCGCCCCGCCGAACCCGGCCGACCAGGTCGTCGTCGAGGCGATGATCGACCTCGCCCACCGGCTGGGGCTGACCGTCACCGCCGAATGCGTGGAGACCTCCGCGCAGGCGACCCGGCTGCGCAGCATCGGCTGCGACACCGGGCAGGGGTGGCTGTACTCCCGTCCGGTGTCGCCGGATCGTATCTCCGAGCTGCTGGGGACCGAGACCTACGCCGTCGGCAACCCGTAGGCGTCCGCGATCAGTTCGTAGGAGCGCAGGCGCAGCTCACCGCGGTGGGCGTGGCTGGTGAGCATCAACTCGTCGGCGCCGGTGCGCTTGTGGAGGTCGTCGAGGCCGGTGCGGACCTCGTCGGCCGTGCCGTGGATGATGTTCGCGCTCCAGGAGTCGACGAACTCCCTTTCCAGCGCGCTGAATCGGTGTGCCTCCGCCTCCTCGGGGGAGGGGAACAGACCGGGGCGGCCGCCGCGCAGTCGGACCATGTTGAGGCCCATGGCCAGGGTCTGCCGGCGGGCCTCGTGCTCGTCGTCGACGGCGAGCACGGAGACGCCGATCAGCGCGTACGGCTCGGCGAGCGCTTCGGACGGCCGGAAGGACTCCCGGTACAGGTCGAGGGCCGGGACCGTGTTCTGCGCCGAGAAGTGGTGCGCGAAGGCGAAGGGCAGACCGAGCACGCCGGCCAGCCGGGCGCTGAAGCCGGAGGAGCCGAGCAGCCAGATGGGCGGCCGGTGCGGCGACTGCACTCCACCGGGGGACGTGCCCTGGACGGGTCCGGGGATCGCGTGGATCCGGCGGTAGCGATGTCCGTCGGGAAAGTCGTCGTCCAGGAAGCGGGTGAGCTCGGCGAGCTGTTCGGGGAAGTCGTCGGCGCCCTCGTGCAGGGTGGCGGTGCGGCGGAGGGCGGCGGCGGTGGCGCCGTCCGTCCCCGGGGCGCGGCCGAGGCCGAGGTCGATGCGACGGGGGGCCAGCGCCTCCAGGGTGCCGAACTGCTCCGCGATGACGAGGGGCGCGTGGTTGGGCAGCATCACGCCGCCCGAGCCGAGCCGGATGCGGTCGGTGTGGGCGGCGAGGTGGGCGAGGATCACCGCGGGCGAGGAGGAGGCGACGCCCGGCATCGAGTGGTGCTCGGCGACCCAGTAGCGGTGGAAGCCGCGCGACTCGGCGAACCGCGCGAGGCCGACGCTGGTGCGCAGGGCTTCGGTGGCGGTGTGGCCGGAGCCGACGGTGACCAGGTCCAGCACGGAGAGGGGCGCCGGGGCGCTGCCCTGTGCCGCGCCCCGGATCCCGTCCGCCGCCGCCGTCACATCACTCGCCGTCTCGTCTGCCGCCACGGGGGTCCTCCTGTTGTCGGCCGTGTGCTTCCTCCGACCGGTAACAGGAGGGTGTCCCCGTTTATTCCCGGCCGCCGCCCCCTCCAGGGCGGGCCGGTGGCCGGGCGGCTGATCAGGCCTGCACGATCGGTGCTCGGGTGAACAGCGCGCCGAGGCCCGGGGCGTTCACCCGGCGGTCCGTGAGGCGCAGGGCCTCCCACACCGTCACCTGGTTGGCGGTGAGGACCGGCTTGCCGAGTTCCGCCTCCAGGGCGGGAATGTACGCGGCCGTGTGCAGGGCGGTGGCGGGAAGCAGGACCGCCTCCGCGTCGGGCGCGTCCGCCGCCCGTGCGAGGGCGAACACCTCCGCCTCGCCCCAGGTGCCGACCTCCGCCGCCGTGAGGGTCCCGACGCTGTGGACGCCGGTCACCTCCACACCGCCCGCCCTCAGGAACCCGGCGAAGAGCCCGGCGACGTCGTCCGGGTACGTCGCGCCGACGGCGACCCGCCCGGCGCCGATCTCCTGGGCCGCGTGCACGAAGGCGAAGGAGGTGGAGGAGGCCGCCATCCCGGCGGTCGTGGCCAGGGCGCGCACCTGCTCCTGGGCGCCCTCCCAGCCGTGCACGAAGCTGCCGCTGGTGCAGGCCCAGACGATCGCCTCGGCGCCGGCCAGCCGCAACTGCTCGACGCCCTTCATCAGCCGCTCGGGCTCGCCCATCTGCCGCAGCGCGTCGACCCGGTGCGCGTCCTCGCCGATGTCCGTGTGGACCAGGTCCAGCCGGATGTCACTGCCCAGGAGCTGCTCGATACGGGGGTAGTCGTCCTCGGCCGAGTGGCCCGGGTAGAGAAAACCGAGTGCGGTCATGTCCAGCCTTCCTGCTACTGCTCTTCTTCCGGCAGGACCGGGGGTTCCTGCGGTACGGGGAGTTCCCGAAGTACCCGGGTGTCCGGCAGCCCGGGGGCCACACCGCGCCGAAGGTCCTCCGCTGTCCGAAGGGCGCGGGAGATGCCCCCACAGCAGCGGTTGTCACGGTCCCATCGCTCGCCTACCCGGTCGGCGCGACGCCGCCCACATGGTCACCTGGTTGGCCGAGAAAGGTGGGTGCCCCGGCGGGGCGCCGCCCCCACCGGCGGGCGGGACGCCCAACGAGCCGCACCGACGGTCGTGTTGACGGCGGTGGATTCGGGTGCGAACGTGGTCAATCCGCGCACGTCAGGCGCTTGGTCACGGACGTAGGGGGCACCGGATGGCCGTCGTCCCCGCAGCTCTGCCCACCCTTCTCGTGCTCGACGCCGATCCCCTCCCCCGTCTCGGGCGCCTCACCGGGCGGGCCCGGGTGCTGCACACCGACGAGGCGTCCCTCGCCGCGCGGCTGCCGGAGGCGGACGTCCTGCTGGTGTGGGACTTCGCCTCGCGGGCCGTGCGCTCCGCCTGGCCCGGCGAGGGTCCGCGGCCGGGCTGGGTGCACACGGCGAGCGCGGGCGTGGACCACCTGCTGTGCCCCGAGCTCGCCGCCTCGGACACGGTGGTGACGAACGCGCGCGGGATCTTCGACGAGCCGATCGCCGAGTACGTCGCCGCGCTGGTCCTGGCGATGGCCAAGGACCTGCCGCGCAGCTGGGAGCTTCAACGGCGGGGCGAGTGGCGGCACCGGGAGAGCGGGCGGGTCGCCGGGACCCGGGCCGTCGTCGTCGGGTCGGGGCCGATCGGACGTGCGATCGCCCGGACGCTGAAGGCGCTCGGCATCACCGCGGCCGTCGTCGGCCGCGTCCCGCGCACCGGCATCCACGGCCCCCAGGACCTGGACCGGCTTCTCGCCCGCGCCGACTGGGTGATCGCCGCCGCCCCGCTCACCGAGCAGACGCGCGGCATGTTCGACACCCCGCGGTTCGGGGTGATGCAGCCCTCCGCCCGCTTCGTGAACGTCGGCCGCGGGCCGCTGGTCGTCGAGGACGCCCTGGTGCGGGCCCTGGAACGCCGGTGGATCGCGGGGGCCGCCCTGGACGTCCTCACCACCGAACCGCTCGCCGCCGACAGCCCCTTGTGGCACGTCCCGGGCCTGCTGATCTCGCCCCACATGAGCGGCGACACGGTCGGCTGGCGGGACGAACTCGGCGCGCAGTTCGTGGAGCTGTTCGAGCGCTGGACGGCGGGTCGGCCGCTGAAGAACGTGGTCGACAAGCAGCGCGGATACGTGCCCGGACACTGACGTCCCCGATCGGCGGCTTCCGGTCGCCACCGTCGCGGAGGTCTTGAGGTGACGGTGTGCAGCATGCGATCCACGGCGCATACGTCGAATGGTCCTGGGTAGCCGCGCCGCCATGGCTCCACCGACCAGATTCAGTCATCGCACACACACCACCGGAACCACACGCCGATCGCTGCTCGCGGGGGTGGCGGCGCTCGGCACGCTGGGCGCCGCGGGCTGCTCACGGGTGGCGACGGCGTCGACCGCGGCCGGCGGCGACCTGCTGGAGAGACTCCGCGCCCAGGGTGTCGTACGGCTCGGGATAGCCGGTGAGATCCCCTTCGGCTACATCGACAGGGACGGCCGGCTGACGGGCGAGGCACCCGAGCTGGCGAAGGCGATATTCAAGCGCCTCGGGGTCGACAAGGTGCAGCCCGTGCCCACCGAGTTCGGGTCGCTCATCCCCGGGCTGGGTTCCCAGCAGTTCGATGTCGTGGCCGCCGGGATGTACGTCAATCCCGACCGCTGCGAGCAGGTGATATTCGCCGACCCGGATTATCAGATGCTGGATGCCTTCATCGTCCGCAAGGGGAACCCGAAGGGGTTGCACACCTACCGGGACGTGGTGGAGAAGGGCGCGAGGTTCGCCACCGGGACCGGGTACGCCGAGATCCAGTACGCCGTCGAGGCGGGGTACGAGCAGGACGACATCCTCGTCGTGCCCGACCAGGTCGCCGGGCTGAACGCCGTCGAGGCGGGGCGGGTCGACGTCTTCGCCGGTACGGCGCTCACCGCCCGCGAGGTCGTGAAGAAGTCCGCCAAGGCCGAGGCGACCAAGCCCTTCGCGCCGCTCGTCGGCGGCAAGCCGCACGTCGACGGGGGAGCGTTCGCGTTCCGGCCGACCGAGACGAAGCTGCGGGACGCCTTCAACACCGAGCTGCGGAAGCTGAAGAAGAGCGGGGAGCTGTTCCGGATCCTTCGGCCCTTCGGGTTCACCGAGGCCGAGATGACCGACCTGACCGCGAAGGAGCTGTGCGGCCCATGACCTCAGGACTCTGGGAACTCGTCCTCGGGGGGATCTGGGCGACCGTTCAACTGCTGGTGTTCAGCGCCCTGCTGGGCGCCGCCGTCTCCTTTCTCGTCGGGATCGCGCGTACCCACCGGCTGTGGATCGTCCGCTTCCTCGCGGGCGTCTACACCGAGGTGTTCCGCGGGACCTCGGCGCTCGTGATGATCTTCTGGGTGTTCTTCGTGCTGCCGCCCGCCTTCGGCTGGCAGCTGGTGCCGATGTGGGCGGGCACGCTCGCGCTCGGGCTGACGTACGGCGCGTACGGCGCGGAGATCGTGCGCGGCGGGCTCCAGGCCGTCGACCCGGCGCAGCGGGAGGGCGGGATCGCGCTCGGCTTCACGCCCGGGCAGCGGATGCGCAAGATCCTGCTGCCGCAGGCGGTGCCGGAGATGATCCCGCCGTTCTCCAACCTCCTCGTCGAGCTGCTCAAGGGCACGGCCCTGGTGTCCGTCATGGGCATGGGCGACCTGGCCTTCAGCGGCAACCTGGTCCGTCTCGCGCTCCAGGAGAGCGCGGAGATCTACACGTACGTGCTGCTCATCTACTTCGTGATCGCGTTCCTGCTCACCCGGGTGATGCGAGGGCTCGAGAACCATCTGAAGGCGGGTGTGCGATGAACTGGGACTGGGATGCCGTCCGCGACTTCATGCCGTTGTTCTGGGACGGTCTGCTCGTCACCCTGCAGGCGCTGGTCCTGGGCTCGCTGATCTCGTTCACGCTGGGCCTGGTGTGGGCGCTGCTGATGCGGACCCCCACGCGGTGGGTGCAGTGGCCGGTCGGGATCGTGACCGAGTTCGTCCGGGACACCCCGCTGCTGGTGCAGCTGTTCTTCCTCTTCTACGTGCTGCCCGAGTGGGGGCTGACCCTGTCGGCGATGGCCACCGGGGTCGTCGCGATCGGTCTGCACTACTCGACGTACACGATGCAGGTCTACCGGGCCGGTATCGAGGCGGTGCCCGCCGGCCAGTGGGAGGCGGCGACCGCGCTGAACCTGCCGAGGGCCCGGACCTGGCGTGCGGTGATCCTGCCGCAGGCGGTCCGCCGGGTGGTGCCCGCGCTCGGCAACTACGTCATCTCGATGCTCAAGGACACGCCGATGCTGATGGCGATCACCGTGCTGGAGATGCTCGGCCGGGCCCGGCTCTTCTCCCAGGAGCACTTCCAGTTCACCGAGCCCCTCACCGTGATCGGGGTGGCCTTCATCGTCATCTCCTATCTCGCCTCCCTCCTTCTGCGCACCCTGGAGCGACGCCTTGTCCGTTGACACTCTCGAGCAGCCCTCCGACACCCCCAGGACCACCGAGCTGATACGGCTGGAACAGGTCACCAAGCGCTTCGGGGACAACACCGTCCTCGACCATCTGGACTTCTCCGTGGAGCCCGGCAAGCACGTCACCCTCATCGGCCCCTCGGGTTCCGGCAAGACCACGATCCTGCGGCTGCTGATGACGCTGACCAAGCCCGACGAGGGCACGATCACCGTCGACGGGCAGCGGCTGTTCCCCGCGCCCGAGAAGCAGGTCCGCGAGGTCCGCAAGAAGATCGGGATGGTGTTCCAGCAGTTCAACCTGTTCCCGAACATGAGCGTGCTCAGAAACCTCACCGAGGCCCCGGTGACCGTGCTCGGCCTGTCCAAGGACGAGGCGGAGGCGCGGGCGCGCGAGCTGCTGGACCTGGTGGGCCTGGCCGACAAGTGCGACGCGAAGCCGTCCCGGCTGTCGGGCGGCCAGCAGCAGCGCGTCGCGATCGCCCGGGCGCTGGCGATGCGGCCGCAGATCCTGCTCCTGGACGAGGTCACCTCGGCGCTGGACCCCGAGTTGGTCGCGGGCGTCCTCGACGTCCTCAGGGACATCGCCCACTCCACCGACATCACGATGCTCTGTGTGACGCACGAGATGAACTTCGCCCGGGACATCTCCGACCAGGTCCTGATGTTCGACGCGGGCCGGGTCATCGAGGCGGGCCCGCCGGAGCAGATCTTCGGTTCGCCGGAGCAGGAACGCACCCGGGAGTTCCTGAGCGCGGTCCTCTGAGCACTTTCCCGGCTTCGAACCCGGTCCCAGCCGGACTTCAAGAAGTGAACTCCGCTCAGGTTCCCAGGTCTTGGCGCTGGGGCATGACTTTGGCATATGCCAGCGGGTCACTGCCGCAGTTGAGGGGGCCGAAGGTGAAACACATTCTCGCCAACAACCCCTCCCTTCGGCCCCCTTGGCCGTTATCGTGGAACTGATTCGCTGCCCGGATCACGGCCAGAGAAGCGACCAGGGGGGAAACCGTGGCGCTGAAGCACGAGCCGACCGCGCCGTACCACTCGGCCCAGGAAGCACTGCGCGTTCTGGAGACGGTGGCGCGGCACTCCACCGGTGTCACCGACGCCGAACTCGCCCGCCAGACCGGCCTCACCGCGGAGCGGCTGACCACCCTCCTGCGCATGCTGCGCCGCGAGGGCTACGTCGAGCAGGTCGCCGACGGGGCGTACGTCACGGGAGACGCCCTGACCCGCCTCGCGTCCGCGCACCTGCGCGAGCAGGCCCTGCGCGACCAGCTCCAGCACACTCTCGACCGGCTCCGCGACTCCGTCGGCGCGGCCGTCTACATCAGCCGGTACGTCGACGGCGAGGTCACCATCACCCAGTACGCCGACGGCCCCGCCACGCCGTCCGTCAACGAATGGGTCGACTTCCGCTCCTCCGCCCACGCCACCGCGCTCGGCAAGAGCCTGCTCGGCCAGCTCGACCACAACGGCCGGCGCGACCACCTCTCCCGGCACAAGATGGCCCGGCTCACCTCACGCACCATCACCAGCGACAAGCTGCTGCTCTCCCGCCTGGAGGCACAGCCGCCCACGGTCCCGATGCTCGACCTCCAGGAGTACGCGATCGGCACGGTCTGCGCGGCCGTCCCGATCACCGCCGGCTCCACGGCGGGCTGTCTGGCACTCTCCCTGCCCGTCGAGCACGCCCACCGGCTCCGCCAGGCCGCCGAGACCCTGAACAGGAACGCGGCACCGGTACTGCTGTCGCTCGCGATCTGAGCGCGTCCGCCGGGCGGCTCGGCGGGTGATCCGGGATGGTCCGGAGCACCCCCGCGGACCAGGTAGTATTTTCTCCGTCGTCAGCCGCCGAAGGCGGAGGGCGGGAGTCATGCGCCGCTAGCTCAGTTGGTTAGAGCAGCTGACTCTTAATCAGCGGGTCCGGGGTTCGAGTCCCTGGCGGCGCACCTCAACGGTGGCGGTTCATGTTCGCGGAAAGCGCGGACATGAACCGCCACCGTCGTTTTCCGTGCGGCGAAACCGCGCACGGCGGGGGCTCCGCGCCACCCACAGCCCTCAGGAAGGGCCCCTCCTGGACATGAGGGGCCCTTCGGCGTTCCCCCCACTCCCGATGCCTTCGATGTCTGCCGCGGTCAGCCTCCGGTACGTCGCCTCACCCGCCGGCCGCCACCACACCGGGTCGGCGCACCGGACCCCCTCCCGCCGCAGCCGCGCCCGGTGGATCTTGTTCGTGGCGGTGACGGGCATCCGCTCCAGCACCCGGACGAAGCGGGGCGCCATCTTCGTCCCCAGGTCGGGCTGGGCGAGGAGGAACCCGGCGAACCCGAGCGGGTCGAAGGACCCGGCCAGCGCCGCCATCACCTGGTCCCCGGTCACCGGATCCGGCACCGCGTAGACGGCCACCGCGGCCGCCCCCTCGTACCGGGCGAGGATGTTCTCGATCATCGCGGCGGCCAGGTTCTCGCCGTCGACGCGGAGCCGGTCGTCGGTGCGGCCCGCGAAGTAGAGGAAGCCGTCGCGGTCGCGGTAGAAGAGGTCGCCGGTCCAGTACGCGCCGTCCTCCCGGCGCCGCTCCGCTTCCGCCCCGGGGTTGCGCCAGTAGCCCTCGAAGGGGTTCGGGCCCCGGTTGACCAGCTCCCCGATCGCCTCCTCGCCGTTCAACAGCCGTCCGGCCGGGTCGAGATCGGCCGGCGGGCACTCGGCGCGCGTCCGCGGGTCGAGGACGACGAGACCGGGCCCCGCCCGACCGACCGCCCCCGCGGGGGTCCCCGGGGACCACTGCACGGCCGCCCCGCCCTCCGAGGAGCCGTACCCCTCCACCAGCCGGACCCCGAACCGCCGCTCGAAGGCCGCCGCGTCCACCGCCCCCGCCTCGGTGCCGAAGCCGAGCCGCAGCGCATGGTCCCGGTCGTCGGGGCGCGGCTCGGTGGCCAGGACGTACTGGATCGCGCGGCCCACGTAGGTGAAGTAGGTGGCCCGGTAGCGCCGTACGTCCGTCAGGAACCCGGAGGCCGAGAACCGCCTCCGCAGGGCGACCCCGGCCCCGGCCACCAGCGCGGGCGCCCAGTCGGCGATCACCGCGTTGCCGTGGAACATCGGCATGCAGACGTAGTGCACGTCGTCCCGGCGGACGGAGAACTGCCCGGCCAGGGAACGCCCGGCGGCGGCCAGCCGGCCCTGGGTGCAGATCGCGGCCTTGGGGGCGCCGGTCGAGCCGGAGGTGAAGTAGAGGAGGAGCCGGTCGGCGGGGGTGGCCCGGGAGGGGTCGGGGCGGGCGTTCGCATACGGGGCGAGCAGCTCGTCGTACTCCGGGGTGCCGGTGATCAGCAGACGGACCCCGGGCAGGTCGAGCCCCCTGAGGAGCGGGAGATGGGTGCGCTCGGTGATCAGCAGCCGGCACTCGGTGTGCAGGATGTCCCGGGCCAGTTCGGGGCCCCGCCGGGTGGGGTTGATCCCGGCGACGGCCGCGCCGGCGAGGGCGGCCGCCGACAGCCAGAGCGGGAACTCCAAAGTGTTGTCCAGCAGCACTCCGACATGCGGCGGGCCGTCCGGCGGAAGCAGGTCGGCCAGCAGTGCCGCACGCGCGGCGGCGCCGGCGGCGACCTCGTGATGGGTGAGGACGGTGTCCTCGCGGCGCTCGGGCTTCACGATGTCTTCGGCGGTCGCGGCGTGTTGGGTGTTCGCGGTGTGTTCGGCGGTCGCAGTGTTCTGGCACCACAGCCCGGGACGGTGGTCGCCCCACCGGGCCGCTACGAGTTCGGCGACGGACTCCATGGCGAGGCACGGTAGTTGACGTACCGTCAGATGTGGAGGGCTACGGCATGACGTCGTCGGCCTCGGCGAACATCCAGTGGGCGGTGACCATGAAGAAGACGCAGAAGGCGATGGCCACGCCGAGGAAGAGCAGCAGGCACCCCGACTCGGCGAGGAGCCTGCCGCGGGCAGGTGCCTTGGCCGTGGCCTCCTCGGGGTGGCCGGCCGCGTAGTGGACGGTGACGATGTCACCCTCGAGGGTCGTCCCCGGGCCGTTCGCCTCCTCGAAGCGGACGACCCGGCCCTCTCGGGTGGTGAACTCGTAGACGTGGTGCAGGGTCGTGCTGACCATGGTGTCGCCGCCGCCGCTGGCCGTCGTGTACGTCCGCAGACAGCGCGCCTCCGCGGTGAGGCCGCCGCTCCAGGCCCGGGCGAACCGCCGGGAGCGGCGGACCAGCCCGAACACGCCGCACAGCAGTGCGGCGATCATGGCCGACGGCACGATGTAGAAGAAGGCTTCCATGGGCTCCCCCGGTGTCCTGGCGCCGACCTGGTCGGGTCGGCGTGCAGGGAACGTACCCGCGCGCGAACCCGGGGGAGCTCAAGCGATGCTCAGAACGTGACGTCGGAGCAGGCGTAGAAGGCGTTGGTCGTGTCGGCGACCGTCCACACCGCGACGATCACGTGACGTCCGCTGAGCCCGGACGGCAGCGTGCCGCTGTGCGAGAGGGTGGACGGGGGCCGCTGACCGCCGTAGGGCACGGTCAGGAACGGGGTGAGGTTGAGGTCGGAGCGGGCCAGGTTGTGGTTCTGGTTCCAGCCCTGCCTGGTGACGTAGTACTTGAAGTCGGTCGTGGCGTGCATGGCGGTGAACTGCCAGCGGAAGGTGTAGTTCTGACCGCCGTTCACCTTGGTGGTCGGCCAGGCCCCGCCCGACGGGGTCTTCGGGCTGTCGAGCTGGGCGAAACGGGTGTTGTTCGCGGAACAGATCCGGCCGTCGGCCGCCCCGGACGCCGGGAAGCCCTTGGGGCCCTCGACGCTCTGCGGCTCCCACTGGATGTCGCCGCAGTTGGTGACGGTGCCGTTCTGGCAGAGCTTCTGCCGGCTGACGGGAAGGTCGGTGTAGCCGTGGCCGCTCGCGCCCCCGGCGGTGAGCACAAAGGCTCCCGCCGTGGTGAGCCCGAGCGCGGCGGCGTACCACTTGGTCTTTTTGCGCATGCTGCCGCTCCTGGAGAACGTGGGGAGTTCAGTGAGCTGAGCCGTGCAGGTCTAGACCAAGTTCGAGATTATTGCCGTTTCTTTTGCATGTCCAGACCAATCACGGCCCCTGTTCCCCGCGGCCCGCGCAGAAGGCGACGGTCAGGTCCTTCACCAGCGCCTTGCGCTCGTAGTCGTCGAGTTCCACGAGCCCCCGCATGGTCAGCCGGGTCACCGTGTCCTCCACCGAGTCCACCACGGAGGTGAGCACGCTCGCCCGGTGCTGGGCGTCGAGCGCGGCGATCCGGCGGCGGTGCATCGCGGCGGCGACCTCGGGGGCGTACTCGATCCGCAGCGGCCGCACCGCGAACACCTCCAGGCCGACCGCGCCCGCGTCCTGGGCGACCCGCCGGGTCAGCACCTCCCCCGCCGCCTCCACCGAACCGCGTCCCGCGCCCGGCGTCTCCACCGGGATCCGGGCCAGGGCGGCCTCCACGCACTCACGCAGATACGTCTCGTGGTCCTCCACGCCGAGCGTGGCCCGGGCGGTGTCCCGCACCCGCCACACCACGAGCGCCACCACCCGCAGCGCGACCCCGCTGCCGTCGGCGGCGGGCATCGGCTCGCTGCGCCAGTGCCGCAGCCGGACGTCCACCCGGCGGCGCAGCAGCAGCGGGTTCACCCACAGCAGGCCGGTGCGCCGCACGGTCCCCCGGTAGCGGCCGAACAGGCCCAGCACCCAGGCCCGCCCGGTCCGGCCCCGGGCCAGACCGCCGAAGCCGAACAGACCCAGCGCGCCGGCCCCCGCGTACGCCGCCCACTGCGCGGGACCCAGCCCGGCGCCCGAGAGCTGCGGCAGCCGCAGCGCCTGCGCCGCGTACGGTGGCAGCACCCCGGCCCACCACGAGGCGGCCACGCAGCCGGCCGCCCCGCAGAGCCCGGCGAACACGCCCGCCGCGCCCGGCAGCACCCGGGCCGGCCGCTCCACCAGGTCCGGGTCGACCTGCGCGACCGGGCGGGGCTTGTCCGGTGTGGGCCGGCGCAGCCGCGGCTGCTCCCCGGTGCCTGCCCGGCTGCCCACCACGGCCGACCCGAGCGGCACGGGCCGTGGCTCGGGCTCGTCGCGGAACAGCAGATGGACCGGGATCTCGGTGGTCTGCTCGTTCTGGATGAGCCGGGGGGACCTGGACGGTCCCTCGGACTCGGGTGTCTGTGACGTGGTCGTGTTCATGCGTGCCTCCAGCCTCCGCGCCAGCTACGCCATGACGGTGAACTGAGTGGGATCAGGGGAGCGAGCGGGTCCCGTCTACGAGAAGAGGCGCCGCCAGGTCTCCGGTCCCGGGTAGCCGTCCGCCGCGCCGCCGCGCCATCCCTGGGCGCGCTGGAAGGCCTCGACTCCTCGCCGGTCCGCCTCGCCCCAACGCGGTCCGGGTCCCGTCGTGTAGTACTTGCCGAAGCCCTTCCTGACCAGTTGCCTCCCCAGCCGGGTGACGTACGCGTTCTGCGCACCGGGCCGGAACATGCCGCGCCCGGGGTACGCGGGCACGCGCGGCCGCGACGGCGAGGCAGGCGGGCCGGCCGCCCCGGTTCCGGCGCCGGCCCCCGCCCCGTTCACTGGAATTCCGCCGGGACCGGTTGCGGAACCGGTCCCGGAACCGGAGCCGCCGCCGCCGGGACCAGTGCCGGTGCCGGAGGGGATGCCCGTGCCGGTGCCGGTGCCGGAACCGCTGCCGGGACCTGAACCGGTCCCGGGGCCGGCGCCCGCTCCGGAGGGGGTGCCCGCAGCCGGGGACCAGCCGGGGTCGATGTCCCTGCCCTTGCCGGCGGTCAGGAGGGCCCAGGTCCTCGGGCCGGGGATGCCGTCGGCGTCGGCGCCGCGCCAGCCCTGGGCCTGCTGGAAGGCCATGGTGGCCCACCCGTCGGACGCCGACCACCTCGGCCCCGGGCCCGAGCCGTAGAAGCGGGCGCCGCCGCGCTCGACGAGGAGCCGCCCCAGCTGGGTGACGTACCTGTTGTTCGCGCCGGGTCCGAAAGCCGCCCGCCCCGGGAACGGCGTCGTCGAGGCGCTCCCGGCGCCGGGCCTGTCCCCGCCGCCGTCGGCGGTACCGGCGCCCGCCTGCCCCCCGGAAGCGGGCGCGGCCTTCGTGAGGCCCTTGTAGCGGTAGGGGACGTAGTCGTCGGAATGGCTCCAGTAGGCGTAAGGAGTGGCCTGCCGGCGCGTGGTCGGGCGGGTCTGCTCGTAGACGATGTAGTAGCTGTGCGTGTAGTCCGTCCAGCCGCCGAAGATAACGACGTGCGAGCCTTTCTCGGGGTCGGACGGATTGTGGAACAGCAGAATGTCGCCGGGCTGGAGCTCCTCCTTGGTAATGCGCGTCCCGTACTGGTGGAGACTGCCCGTCCACTCGTTCCCGGACAGGTTCCAGGCCATGGACACGAAGCCCGAGCAGTCCTGCCGGTAACCGTCGTACCAATAGGCGCCCATGCTGTACGGCACCTCTGCCGAAACCCATTCCCTGGCCCGTCGGATGATCTCCACCCGGGTCGTCGGGGGCGTTCTGACCGGTCCCGCCAGTCCTCCAGGCCGGGCCGGCTGCCCCGCGGGACCGTGCAGCGGCGCCTTGCCGCCCTGGGGGGTCGCGGGCTCGTCACCTGCGGGTACGCCGGGCCGATCGGGGGCCTGCGGGGCGGCCAGGGCGGGCGCCGCGGGCGCGGCTCCGAGCGCCGCGGCCGCCGCCGTGGCGACGACCATGACGCGGTGGGCGGCCGTGCGACCGCCGAACGGGGCGGGCGGGGAATTCGACCCAGCCCGCCGCCGCGATACGCATCCGGGGCAGTCGCAGTCGCTCTCGGGATCGAATTCCTCGAATACCGGAGAGCCCATGCGATTCCCCTCACACTCCAGCTGGAAATGTCCGCGACTGTGCACGTTCGCCAGTTTCTCAACTGTCCCCCCGACGCGCATGCTGACGGTCCGAACGATGTACCCGGCACCCGTCCGGCGCCCGCCCGGCCCTGCGGCCCCGCGACCCCGGGCGGCTGGTCCGGGGCACCCCCGGGGGTCCTGTAGAGTTATGACGTCAGCAGGCGCCGCTAGCTCAGTTGGTTAGAGCAGCTGACTCTTAATCAGCGGGTCCGGGGTTCGAGTCCCTGGCGGCGCACAGACACCGAAGGCCCTTCGCGAAAGCGTGGGGCCTTCGTTCGTGTGCCGGAGCGGACGCCGGGTCCCTTCCGCGATCCGGACGTCGGCTTCGTCATCGGCCCGCAGGCCGACACGGGACCCGCACCGCCCACGGGAACGCCGGAAAGCGGTCGTCGCCCCCGTCCGCTGGGTAGGTGAACCTCACAGCCTCCCGCGCCGGTCGCCGGGTTACTCCCGCAGCCCGGGCGCGCGCGGTCGAGGACCGGCCCAGTCGGCGGTTTCGGGGGAGCGGGCCGCCGACCGGGCCGGGTGACACCGGATCAGGCGCTCGTGCCCGTCAGGTACGCCGACACGATCACGTTGGCCGTGTAGCTGCCGCTCACCCGGTCGAAGGTGCCGCCGCAGGTGATCAGGCGCAGTTCGGCGCGGTCCGACTGACGGGGACCGTAGGCCTGCCGGGCGTCGAAGCGGTCGCGCCGGATCACCTCGACGTCGTCGACGGTGAACTCGGCGACCTTCCCGTCGTCGCGGACCACCCGCACCGTCTCGCCCGCCTTGAGCGTGCTGAGCTTGTAGAAGACTGCGGGCCTGGTCGCGGTGTCGACGTGCCCGACCAGCAGGGCGGTGCCCCGGGCGCCGGGCTTCGCGCCGGCGGCGTACCAGCCGACGACGCCCGCCTGGTCGAAGGGCGGCGGGTCGACACCCCCCTCGGCGTCCAGCCCGCGGGCGACGACCGGGGCCTGTACGCCCAGGTCGGGGATATCGATGCGTTGCGGCAACGCCTGCCCCAACGGCCTGGCGGCAGGCGGGAGTTCGGCGTCCGGCGGGCGTCCCACCGCGGCCATGTCACCTGTGGCCGGGGCGGATATTCCGTGCCGTACGTCGGTCACCTGGCGCCCCCACAGCCACAGCCCGAGCAGCAGCACCGCCCAGGCCAGGCCGGTCAGAAGGCGGCCGGAAGAGCGTTCGCGGTCGGACATCGTTCATTCCGCCCTGCGTCTCCGGTGTACACCGCGGAACACGACGGCGGCCGCGGCGACTCCGGCGAGCACCAGCCCGACGACCGCCTGCACCGTGCCGGGGCCGTGGCCGTCCGCCTTGGCCTCGTCCGCGGCGGCGAGCGGGGCGGTGCCGCCGCCGCCCGCGTGGACGGGGGCGACGGGAGAGGCGGGCGTGGACGGCCCGTACGGCTCCGACGACTGCGGTGCGCGCGGTGACGACTCGGCCGACGACGCGACGATCTTGATCCGGCCCTTCACCTCGAAGTCGGCGCAGGTGATCCGCACGTCGTAGGTGCCCGTCCCGATCGAGGAGCGGACCCGGGTGTCGCCGACGAGCGTGCCGCCCGCGCCGCCCCCGCCCACGAGCCGTGCGTCCGCGACGAAGGCGTTCGAGGCCGCGGTGGCCGTTCTGCCGCCGCAGCCGCTGACCTTCAGTGTGACCTCGTCGCCGGGTGCGGGCGTCGACGGTGTGACCGAGACGCTGCCGCCCTTGTCACCACTGCCTTCGTCCGAGGCGTACGCCGTCGGGATCAGCACCGCGGCGACCACGGCGACGCCCGCACAGAGAGTGATTTTCAGTGAACTCATCGTGAACCTCCAGCTGTTTGGAGACTCCCCCGCCGGGACCCGGAGCGCATCCTCAGGCGGGGTATCACTGCTCCGTACGAGTGGCTTACGCCGTGTTACGGGTTTCAGATCCGGTCGACGAGATCGGCGATCGAGTCCACGATCCTCGACGGGCGGTACGGGAAGCTCTCGACCTGCTCGGGCCGGGTCAGACCGGTCAGCACCAGGAACGTCCGCATGCCGGCCTCCATGCCGGCGAGGACGTCGGTGTCCATGCGGTCACCGATCATCGCGCTGCTCTCGGAGTGGGCGCCGATGGCGTTCAGGCCGGTGCGCATCATCAACGGGTTCGGCTTGCCCGCGAAGTACGGGTTCTTGCCGGTCGCCTTGGTGATCAGCGCGGCGACGGCCCCGGTGGCCGGCAGCGCGCCCTCGGCGGAGGGGCCGGTCTCGTCCGGGTTGGTGCAGATGAACCGGGCGCCGTCGTTGATCAGCCGGACGGCCTTGGTCATCGCCTCGAACGAGTAGGTCCGGGTCTCCCCGAGGACGACGTAGTCGGGTTCGTGGTCGGTGAGGATGTAGCCGATGTCGTGCAGCGCGGTGGTCAGCCCGGCCTCGCCGATGACGTACGCCGTGCCCTCGGGCCGCTGGTCGTCCAGGAACTGGGCCGTGGCCAGCGCGGAGGTCCAGATGTTCTCGACCGGCACCTCCAGACCCATCCGCCGCAGGCGGGCGTGCAGGTCGCGCGGGGTGTAGATCGAGTTGTTGGTGAGGACCAGGAACGGCTTGCCCGAATCGCGCAGTTTCTTCAGGAAGGCGTCGGCGCCGGGGATCGGCACGCCCTCGTGGATGAGCACACCGTCCATGTCGGTGAGCCACGACTCGATGGGCTTGCGGTCTGCCATGTGCGGGGTCTCCCTGCCGTGCGCGGGTACGCGGTGGCCGCGCCTGTATGTGGTGCTGCGCCTGCACGCGGTCGCTGCGTGCGCCCCAGCCTAAGCACAGGCCGGATCTTGAGGGAATGGCCGGTTCCGAGGCGTCCACCGGCTGGGACGCGACCACGGCTCACCGGCGTCGACGGGCCAGCCTGCGGGCCAGCAGCAGGAGCGCTCCGGCGGCGAGGAGGCAGGCGGTGCCGGTGACCAGGATGGCGGGCGAGGTGAGGCCGGTGCGGGCGAGTTCCTCGGCCTCGTCGGCCAGGGAGAGGCGGCCGGTGTCCGCGGCGGAGGCATCGGGGGCGGGGGTGGCGGAGAGGGTGGGACCGGGCGTGGGCGCGGCCGGGTCGAGGCCGGTGCCGGAATCGGCGGTGCCGGAATCGGCGGTGCCGGGGTCCGGGGCGGCCTCGACGGCGAAGCGGTAGTCGTTCGACTGACCGATCCAGTCGCCGTCGTCACCGTGCCGCTGGACGACCGCCGCGTTGGCGGTGACGGCGTTGGGCGCCGTGTCCGAGGTGAGGGCGAGGCGCAGCTTGACGGTGAGGGTCCGGCCGGGGCCCACGGTGAAGCCGGGGAAGCGGTCGGTGCCGTCGGCCTGTCCGGTGGCCTGTCCGGTGACCTGTCCGGTGGCCGGTCCCTCGGTGGCCGGTCCCTCGGTGGGGCCGTCGGTGAACGCTCCGACCAGTTCGTCTTCGTCGGTGGGTTCGAAGCGGACCGGGTGCGGTCGTCCGTCGGCGTAGAACTCCAGGTGCGCCTGGGACGGCTTCAGGGTGCGTCCGGCGTCGACCAGGACGACGACCGGGTGGATCCCGTCGCAGGTACGGCGGGTGGTGTTGGTGAGGTCGAGATACCAGGTGCCGTATCCGCCCCCGGCCCGGTAGGAAGCCGGGCCCCCGTGCAGGCGGGTGGTGAGGGGGAAGTCGGCGCCGTCGGGGCCGGCGCATCCCGGACCGGCTTCCGCGTGGGCCGGCGCGGGAAGGAGGGCGGCGGCCACGGCGAGGCAGAGGGAGACAGGCGGGCACAGTCGCATGAACACGTGAGCCTGCACGAAGGAGTCCGGCGAGACGGGACGGCACACCGCACGACCGTACGAATCCCCTCGTTCGGCGCAAACGCAAGCATCCGCCCACCGGTCAGTGAGCGACCGGCTCAACAGCCGGCCGGGCCGTAGGCAGCCGGGCCGTAGGCAGCCGGGCCGTAGGCGCCATCCGGCACTGGGCTCGACAGCCGGGCCGGCCATGGGAGGCACCCGGCACCCGGCACTCGGCTCAGCCGCAAGCCCGGCCGTGGGAGGTGTTCGGCCGTCGGCTTGGCGGGCGGCCCGGCCCCGGGGAGCAGCACCCGGCACTCGGCTCGGCAGCCGGCCGCGCCGGGGGAAGCACCCGGCAATCGGCTCAGCCGTGGGCGACACCCGGCCGCCGGCTCGACACCGACTCGGCCCTCGGCCCGGCCCATGACGCCGAAGGTGAACAGGGCCACGAGGCCCACGGTGACCGTGATCGGCTCGGCCCTCGGGCCCGTCGGCGGGTCGGTCCGCGGCCCGGTGGTCGGGTCAGCCGTCCCCCCGGCCGAACACCGGAGCCAGCAGCAGTTGCGCCGCGCCCTGCGCGACACCGCGGGCGCCGCCCGGGGCGAGGCGTACGGGTACGGCGCCCTCCGGCGAGCCCTCACGGCGCGCGCGGGCGTCGAGGACGGCGGCGACTCCCCGTACGAACGGCTCCGGCGCCGCCGTGATCGTGCGGCCGCCCAGCAGCACGGCGTCGATGTCGAGCAGTCCCGCCAGGTTCGCTGCGCTCTCGCCGAGCACCCTGGCCGCCTCGGCCACGTCGCCCCGGCCGATGGCCGCCAGGCACAGCGCCTCCACACAGCCCCGGTTGCCGCAGGGACAGGGCGGCCCGTCCAACTGGAGCACCTGGTGCCCGAACTCGCCCGCTCCCGTGCGGGCCCCCCGGTGCACGGTCCCGCCGATCACCAGGCCGGCGCCGAGGCCCGTACCGAGGTACAGGCAGGCGAAGGAGCCGCGCTCCCCGCCGACGGCGAGGCCGAGCGCGGCGGCGTTGGTGTCCTTGTCGACGACCACCGGCGCGCCGAGCCGAGCCGCCAGCACCTCCCTCAGCTCGAATCCGTCCCACTCGGGAAAGCCGGTGACCCGGTGCAGCACCCCGCGGGCATGATCGAGGGGCCCGGGGAGCGCCACTCCGACGCCGAGCAGGGTCGACACGACACCACCACCGAGTACTTCCGTCACCTCGCGCACCACCGCTCCCAGCACCGCCTCCGCCCCCGCGCCCAGGGACAGCGGGACGCGGCGCTCGCCCACCACGCGCCCGTCGAGGTCGGCCAGCACCACCCTCAGCTCGTCCCGGTCGAGGTGGACCCCCACCGCGTGGCCGGCCTCGGGGACCAGCCGCAGGACCGTACGCGGCTTGCCGCCGGTCGACGCGCGGTGGCCGGCCTCCGCCGCCAGGCCCTCCTCCCGCAGCCGGGCGGTGATCTTGCTGACCGCCTGTGGGGTGAGCCCGGTGCGCTCGGCGAGCTCCAGGCGGCTGATGCCGTCCGCCCCGGCGGTGCGCAGCAGATCGAGCACGAGCGCGGCGTTGTGGCTGCGCAGGGCGAGCAGGTTCACGCCCGTCGGGCGGCCTGCCGGGCGGTCCGACGTGCGCTCCACCAAGCGCCCCGCCGAGCGGTCCGAAGTGCGACCCGTCGAGCGGTCCGCCGTGTGCCCCGTCGAGCGGTTCGCCGTGTGCCCAGTCGAGCCGTTCGACGTGTGCCCAGTCGAGCGGTTCGACGTGCGATCCGCCTCTCCGTCCGGTGTACGGGCCGCCGCGCGATCCGGCGTACGGTCCGCCTCGCCACTCCCTGTGGGGCCCGACTCGCGGCCTGGCTTACGGGCCGCCTCACCGTCCGGCGTGCGGGCCGCCTCGCCGTCCGGCATGCGGGCCGCCTCACCGTCCGGCATGCGGGCCGCCTCACCGTCCGGCATGCGGGCCGCCTCGCCGTACAGCGTGCGGTCCGTGCGGGCTTCGCCGTTCGCGCTGTTCACGTTGCCATTGTCTCCCGCGCTTGCACTTTAGCAACAGCGTTGCCAAAGTGGATGGCATGACTGGACGCACAACTGGCGAGACCGACTCCGCCACCGGCACCGGCACCGGCACCGACCCGGCCGTCACTCCGCTTCGCGTGGGCCTGATCGGCTACGGCCTCGCGGGCTCCGTGTTCCACGCCCCGCTGATCGCCGCGACCGAGGGCCTCGTCCTCGACACGGTGGTCACCTCGAACCCCGAGCGGCAGGAGCAGGCCCGCGCCGAGTTCCCGGACGTACGCGTCGCCGCCACCCCCGACGACCTCCTCGCCCGCGCCGACGAGCTGGACCTGGTCGTCATCGCGTCCCCGAACAAGACGCACGTACCGCTCGCGACCGCCGCCCTGAAGGCCGGACTGCCGGTCGTCGTCGACAAGCCGGTCGCCGGCACCGCGGCCGAGGCGCGGGAGCTGGCCGTCCTCGCCGAGGAGCGCGGCCTGCTGCTCTCCGTCTTCCAGAACCGCCGCTGGGACAACGACTTCCTGACCCTGCGCAAGTTGCTGGACGAGGGCGAGCTGGGTGACGTCCGGCGTTTCGAGTCCCGGTTCGAGCGGTGGCGGCCGCTGCCGAAGGGCGGCTGGCGCGAGTCGGGCGACCCCGCAGAGATCGGAGGTCTCCTCTACGACCTCGGGAGTCACCTCGTCGACCAGGCGCTGGTCCTGTTCGGCCCGGCGGCCTCCGTCTACGCCGAGGCCGACGTCCGCCGGCCCGGCGCGGAGACCGACGACGACACCTTCATCGCGCTGACGCACGCGAACGGCGTCCGCTCCCACCTCTACGCATCCGCGACGACGCCCCAACTCGGCCCGCGCTTCCGGGTGCTGGGCTCGAAGGCGGGCTATGTGAAGTACGGCCTGGATCCGCAGGAGGCGGCCCTGCGGGAGGGCGAGCGGCCCGACGGATCCCCGGGCTGGGGCACCGAGCCGGAGGAGTTGTGGGGCCGCGTCGGCGCCGGCGAGTCGCCGCTGACCGGCGGCGGACGACCCGAACAGACCCTCCCCGGCGACTACCCGGCCTACTACGCTGCGGTGGCCAGGGCACTGATCGACGGCGGCCCCAACCCGGTGACCGCCACCGAGGCGGCCGCCGCCCTGGACGTACTGGAGGCGGCCCGCCGTTCGGCACGAGACAAGGTGGCGGTGACGCTGTAGTGGGAACACACCAGATGACCCCGAAGTTCACCCCGGAGATCACCCCGACCCTGGAGGAGCTCCAGGCCCAGGAACGGCGGCTGATCTTCCGGCAGTTCACGAACGACGACGCGTGGGAGCTCGGCTCCCTGCTGGTGGAGCTGGCCCGCGAGCGCCAGGCGCCGGTCGCCGTCGACATCCACCGCGCCGGCCAGCAGCTGTTCCACGCGGCCCTGCCCGGCTCGACGCCCGACAACGACGCCTGGATCGCCCGCAAGCGCCGGGTGGTGGAGCGTTTCGGCGCCTCCTCCTACCTGGTGGGCTCCCGCTTCCGCGCCAAGGGCACGACGTTCGAGGAGTCCTCCCGCCTGGACCCCGACGAGTACGCGGCCCACGGCGGCTCCTTCCCCGTCAACGTGGAGGGCGTGGGCATCATCGGGGCGGTGACGGTGTCGGGCCTGCCCCAGCTGGAGGACCACCGGTTCGTGGTGGAGGTACTGGAACAGTTCCTGGAGAAGTACCTGGGCTGAGACGCGCCCAGGGGGCGGCGGGGCCGTGCCATGGTGCGGCCCCGCCGCTCGGGCGCGATCGGCCGCCGTCAGCCCGCGGACAGCAGACCACCGTGGTTCCCCGCCCCTCGGCGGAGCGTCACGCGTCCTTGAACTCCTGGCGCTGACGGCCGAGCCCGGCGATCTCCAGCTCCACGACGTCCCCGGCCCGCAGGTACGGCTTGGGCTCCGGCTCGCCCATGGCCACCCCGGCGGGCGTCCCGGTGTTGATGACGTCCCCCGGGTACAGGGTCATGAACTGGCTGACGTAGCGGACGACCTCCCCCACCGGGAAGATCTGCTGGGCCGTGGTCCCGTTCTGCTTCAACTCCCCGTTGACCCAGAGCCTCAGGGACAGGTCCTGCGGGTCGGCGACCTCGTCCGACGTCACCAGCCACGGCCCCAGGGGGTTGAACGTCTCGCAGTTCTTCCCCTTGTCCCAGGTCCCGCCCCGCTCGATCTGGAACTCCCGCTCGGACACGTCGTGCGCGACGGCGTACCCCGCGACATGCGCGAGCCCGTCCGCCGCCGACTCCAGGTAGCGGGCCGTACGCCCGATGACGACCGCCAGCTCCACCTCCCAGTCGGTCTTGAGGGACCGGCGCGGCACGAGGACGGTGTCGTAGGGCCCGACGACCGTGTCCGCCGCCTTGAAGAAGACGACCGGCTCGGCAGGCGGCTCGGCCCCGGTCTCCCGGGCGTGGTCGTGGTAGTTGAGCCCGATGCACACGATCTTGCCGATCCGGGCCAGCGGCGGCCCGATCCGCAGCCCGGTCGCGTCCAGCACGGGCAGTTCCCCGGACTCGGCGGCCTCGCGGACCCGGCCGAGCGCGACGTCGTCGGCGAGCAGTGCCCCGTCGATGTCCGGGACGACCCCCGAGAGGTCCCGCAGGACGCCCTGGGGGTCGAGCAGCGCGGGGCGCTCCGTTCCCGCCGTACCGACTCGCAGCAGCTTCATGGTCACTATCTCCCTCGATCGCGGGCAGCCGTCCGACGGGTGCAGCCATCGGAGGACTGGTCGATCCTCCAAGCTCACCATCGGCTCCGCAAGCCCCCGTTCACGGACTGGACCGACCGCCACCGGTCCGAGCCCGCCCTCACCGGCCCGGGACCACCCTCACCGGTCCGGGACCACCTTCACCGGTCCGGTGCCGTCACCCGCAGGACCGTCGATCCGTCGATCCGTCGATCCACCCGTCACCTGTACAGGGCGGCCCGCTCGAGCGCGCTCCACGTCGTGCTCGTGATCACGTACAGCGCGGCGGCCAGCGGTACGACGGCCACGGTGACCAGCGTGAAGAAGGACAGGAACGGCATGACCTTGGTGATCGTGCCGAGCCCGGGCACCTCCTCACCGGCGGCGCCGTCCCGGGGCAGCGGCAGCGGCGCCCGCTTCGCGCGTACGAAGTTGAAGGAGGCGACGGCCGCCACGACGGCGAACAGCCCCAGGTAGACCAGCCCGGCCGCGCCGAACAGCCCGCCGTCGGCCAGCGCGTCCGTCCAGCGGTGACCGAGGGGTGCCGCGAACAGTTGGTGGCCGAGCAGTCCGTTGTCCTCGCCGCCGATCGAGGAGCTGGAGAAGAGGTGGTAGAGGAGGAAGAAGGCGGGCAACTGGCAGAGGCTGGGCAGCAGTCCGGACAGCGGCGACACCTTCTCCTCGGTGTGCAGTTCCAGCACGGCCCGCTGCAGTTTCTCGGGGTTCCCGGCGTGCTTCGTGCGCAGCTCGGCGATCCTCGGCTGCAATGCGGTGCGGGCCTTCTGGCCCCGGGCGGCCGCGCGGGACAAGGGGTGTACGAGAAGTCGTACGAGCGCGGTGAACAGGACGATGGCGGCGGCCGCGGCGGCGGCGCCGAACAGGGGGTGGAGCAGGTCGGCGAGATGCTCGACCAGGCTGGCGAAAACGGACATGGGTGGTGAGCCCTCCGGGGGTCTCGTCGTGCCGAGGAGAACGGGACTGACGGCATGACGACCCGCGCGGGTCACCCACGTACCAGGTGCACGTACTCAGGTGCACGTACTGGTGCCGAGCGGCCCTAAGCGACGGTCGTCGGGAGGGCGCGGCCGGGTGCCCTGGGGCGGGGGCGGCCGGAGGCGTCGGGATCGCGTTGCGGCAGGAAGGCCGTACGGCGGGCCCGGTCCCTGATGGCCGTGCGCACCCGGGTGGGCGGCACGGCGGGGGCGCTGCGCGCGGCGACGAGGCTGCAGACGGCCAGCGCGGAGCCGGCCGCCGCCGTCGCGGCGAGCGCGACGGCGGCCGGGAGGCTGCCCGCGTCGAGAAGCACGACGTCGACGAAGAGGAGGAACAGCACGAGGGCGGGACGCGGCACGAACCGACTGCGGATCACGCGCTCCCCCTTTCTCTCGTCTTCGGCTCCCGGCTCGGCTGCGGGCGCTGAGTTCTGAGCTCTCACGCCCTGGGCTACGGGCGCTGATTTCTGAGCTCTGAGCTCTGAGCTCTGAGCTCTGAGCTCTGAGCACTGAGCACTGAGCACTGAGCACTGAGCACTGAGCACTGAGCTCTCGGCGTTCGTCTGCTTGTCCAATGTCGGTTATACCTGACCGGCCTCGATCGACTCCAGCAGCCTTTTCGCCTTCAGCGGCGCTCGGCTGACCGGATCCGCCGGGTCGGGGTCGAGCCCCCGGCCCCGGCGCCGGTACCTGTACCGGCGCGGGCGGTGGCCGCGGTGAGGGGCTTGGGCACGGGATGGGCTACCCGGGGTTAAGGAACATCGGAACGAAAACCGGCGCTAAGCCCGTCGCGGGCCTGAGAGCGCTTTGACGTGGGGGTCTGTGGGGCGGAGCCTTCGGCAGTCGTGTTGATCATTGACTGTCTGGAGGTCCGGGGTGCCGGTCGAGTTTCTGACGGATTCGCAGGCCGCGGCATGCGCGGTGTACGACGGGGCGCCGTCGCGTACGGAGTTGGAGCGGTTCTTCTTTCTGGACGACGCGGATCGGGCGCTGATCGAGCCGAAGCGGCGGGCGTACAACAGGCTTGGTTTCGCTGCCCAGCTCACGACCGTGCGGTAGCCGCCGCTCGACTCCGACGCGGACGAGGCTTGGCGGAGCCAGCTCCTGACCCGCTTGGGCACCGTACGGCCGTTCCTGGGGCTCCTGGTGACGGTGGTCGACTTCGGTGCCACCCCGGAGGGCCTGCCGGTCCTGGAGGCGTTGGACATGCTCGGCCGGTACTCCTGCCAGCTCCCCGACCTGCCCGGGGACCTGCGTCCGTGGCGTGAGCCGGACGCCACCGACGAGGGATGACGCCCGGCGCCGGTCCCGGGCTCTCGTCTCTGACCCCAGCCGCAAAGTATCGGTCGAGCTCGTTGTCAGTCGATGGCCTGGTAGAGCGTGGTCCAGAAGTCGTTCATGGCACGCGGCGAATCCGGGGTGGACAGTCCGACCTGGGTGAGCAGGACTCCGGTGAGCTGGTTGGTCCTGTCTGCGTAGGCGGTGGTGCCGGTACCGCCGAACCAGCCGAACTGGCCGATGGGCGCGTAGTCGCCGCGATAGGTGCGCACCGCCATCCCGAAGCCCCAGCCGCCGTTCGACCCCTGGCCGGACGACAGGTGGGCGACGTTGCTGAACATGGCCTCCCGGGCGGCTAGTTGCTCGGGCGAGAGACGGTTGGTGGTCATCAACGCGACGGCGGCCCGGGACAAGATCCGTTCACTCCCGTGCATCCCGTGGTTCAGCAGCATCTGGAAGTAGGCGTGGTAGTCGTCGGCGGTGGAGACCAGCCCGCCGCCGGCGCCCTGGAACGCGGGAGGCACGCTGGACCTTCCCCCTGCCGCCTCGTCCCACACGAGGAACTCGCCGGTCTGCGGGTCGGGCCCGTACAGCGGCGGCAGTCGGTCGATCTTGTCGGCGGGCACGTGGAAGGCGGTGTCCTTCATCCCCAGCGGATCGAGGATGCGTGTCCGCAGGAACGTCTTAAACGACTGTCCCGTGACCCTGGAGACGAGCACACCGACCACCTCGTTGCTGAGGTCGTACTGCCACCGCACCCCGGGCTGGTACTGCAGCGGCAGTTCGCCGAGGCGGCGCATCCACTCGTCCGGCTCCGGGGCCGGCCCGGATGCCACGCTGTAGTCGAGACGCTCGAAGGTCGCGGCCCTGATCGGGGAAGCCATCGACTCGAAGTCCACCCCGAGCCCGAACGTGGAGGTCAGCAGGTCCCGTACGGTGATCGGCCGGTGTGCCGGCATGGTGTCGTCCAGGGGTCCGTCGGGCCGCTTCAGCACCTGCCGGTCGGCGAGTTCGGGCAGCCACTGGTCCACGGGGTCGTCCAGCCGCAGCCGACACTCGTCGAGCAGGATCATCGCCGCCGCCATCGTGACCGGCTTGGACGTGGACGCCATCCGGAAGATCGTGTCCCGGCGCATCGGCGCGCCACCGTCATGACGCATCGTCCCGATCGCTTCGACGTGCGTCCGGCCGCCGCGGCTGACGAGGGCGACAAGGCCGGGAATCTTCTTGGACTCGACGTGCTGTGCCAGCACCTCGCGCAGCCGGCGCAGCCCTGTGTCGGAGAAGCCGCTGTTGCTTGTTCCCATGATGAATCTCCTGTTCACGGTGTGGTTCTCACGGCGGCCCTGGTGGCTGCCTGGCCCTTCGAATGGCCATGCGCAGAGCCTGCAGCCTTGACCCGAGGTCAAGGTCAACCCCCTGTACCGATCAAGGGGTGACCGGCACCGATCGCAGGCGTCCCGGTCCCTCTTGGCAGCAGGGGGGGCTGGAACTGGTGCGCGCTATCCTCACCCCGGTGATCATCCGGACTTCCCGGCCGTCACCGACGCGGTGCGCGAGACCGCAGCCGCCCACGATCCGGAGGTGCGCCGAGCCGATGACAGACGGGCTCACGATCGGTCAGGCGGCGGCGTTCGTCGGTGTCACGATCAAAACCGTGCGGCACTATCACCGGCTCGGCCTGGTCGCCGAGCCGGAACGCGACGGCTCCGGCTACCGCCGTTACCGATCGGACGAGCTGTACCGGCTGGTCCAGGTCCGGACCCTGGCCGCGGCAGGCGTGCCGCTGGCCGAGATCGGTGACCTGCTCGACGCCGATCCCACGACGTTCGCCGCGACCCTGGACGACATCCACCACCAACTCACCGAACGGATCGAAGACCTGATCGCGCGCCGCGACAGGCTGCACCGTCTCGACCATGGTGACCGCGCCCTGCTGCCCGACCGGGCCTGCGCGGTCTTGGAGCGGTTCGCCGAACTCGGCTTCGGTCCCGACTACGTGGCCGGTCAACGGGAGGCTCTGGTGCTGGCCCGGGCACTGGTCCCGGAGATCTTCGACAGCTTCCTGGCCCGGCTCGAACACTCCCTGGACGACCCCGAGTCCGTCGAGCTGACCAAGCGCTGTTGGGATGCGAGGGCCTGGGATCCGGACGACCCGCGGATCGAGGAGTTGGCGTCCACGCTGGCCGACAAACTGCTGACCCAACGGGCGCTGCTGGCGATGCCGACCGGGTTTCAAGACCAGTCCGACGCTGCCTCCCGGTACGCAATGGTCAACCACCACCGGGAAGACCAGTCACCGTCGATCGCCCGGTTGAACACGCTGGTCGAGGCGAACCTGCGCGCGGCCGGCATCACCGTTCCGGGTCAGTGACGGCCGCCCAGCAGACCCGGCACTGCGGCGAGACGCCCGCCGCGTCCCGCCGCGCCCGAACCGGGATCTGCCCGGCGGACGGACACGCGTACAACCATTGACGGGCACGGCCGTCACAGATGACGTCTTCCGCCACAGCGTCTTCTCCCGCAGGTGCACCTCCCGCCGCGCGATCAGCCGGTCGATCGCCATCTTCGAGCGGGCAGGGGTTTCGGAGTCCGGTGGCGTGAGCCGCTTCGCCCAGGCAGGGACCGCCGGGCCGTCGTACCCGCGCTCATCGCACCAACCCAGCTACGAGAGCACCGACGCACGCCGGGCGTTCCAGGTGTTCACCGCAGAGCTGCCCCACAGCAGTTCCAGGGTCTCGCCGATCTCGTCGTCCGCGACGGACACGAGGGGCCGGCCCTCACCGAGCCGCTCGGCGGTCTTGCCCTGCGGGAAGACTTCAGGCGGGTCCGGCCGCCGACGCCCCGTCAGCCGCCCACCAGGACCGACAGATCCTTAGCGCCGGTTTTCGTTCCGATGTTCCTCGACCCCCTACCCGGTGCGGGCACCCCGACAGGCTGCTTGTATCAACTGGTTGACACAAGATCCCGGCTCCCGGCATCTTGTACTCACCACTTGATACAAGTACGCGTACTCACCGGGGGCCCCGACATGCTGGACACCGTTCCACCTGAGCGTCTGCTCGCCCGCGCCGACCTCTGCGCCCGCTGGGCCGGGCTGGCCCTGGGCGCCGTCGTCGCACAGCGGTTGGCGGTTCGGGACAGCGACGACGTCGCCATGACCTTCCTCAGCGCGGTCACCGCGTTCGGACTGTGCGCGGTCGGCGGCGTCCTGCTCGGCGACTCCCTCACCCCCGCCCCGCTGGAAGCGGTCCGCACCGCCAGCCTCGCCCCGCGCCGGGTCCGTGACCACGTACCGCCCCGGATGGCCCCGCTGCTGCTCTTCCAGACGGCGTGTCTCGTCGTGCTCCTCATGATCGGGGCCGCCGCGGCCTCTCCCGACACCATGGGCCGGGCGGGCCGGGCCGTCACCGTCACGTGCAGGAGCGTGACCAGACCCCTCGGCCCCTGGCCCGGCATCCACTACGCCACCCCGATCCTCGCCTCCATCGCCCTCGGAACCGCCGCCTGCGTATGGGCCCTGCGCCGCATCGCCCACCGCCCCGGCGGGAACCAGCAGCGCCACGACCGCTCATGGGCGATCACCGCGGCCTGGGGACTGCTGGTCTCCAGCCAGTTGCTGCTCGTCCTCGGGATGATCGGCCGGGTACTGTCCCGCACGACCTGCGCCGGCATGCTGGGCAACGTCACCGCCCTGGTGATCTATCCCCTGGGCCTGCTGACCCTGTTCAGTCTGGGATGGTCCCTGTTCACCATCGTCGTGCCCCGGGCCGTCGGCGATGAGTGAACCGGCGGTACGCGTCGACACCACGAGCCAGGTGCCGCCGTACGAGCAGATCCGCGCCCAGCTCGCCGCCCTGATCGTCACCGGCCGACTGACGGAGGGGGAGCGTCTGCCGACCGTGCGCCAGCTGGCCTCCGACCTGGGTCTGGCGCCGGGCACCGTGGCCCGCGCCTACCGCGAGCTGGAGGCCGCCGAGCTGATCCGAACCCGTCGTGGCGCGGGCACCCGGGTGGCGGCGCCCCCGTCCGAACCGGCCCGACCCGATCCCGACCAACTCGCCACCCTGGCACGTGACTTCACCTCCTCCGCCCGCGCCCTCGGCGCAGACACCGAGGCCGTCCTGACCGCCGTCCGAGAGGCCCTGGCGGAAGGGTCGTAGTGCGGCCGCCGGGCGGTCGTCGAGCGGTCACGGGGCGGCCACGGGGCGAGGGCGCACGGCCGGCCTCCCGTACGGCACGGCGGAGACCGCGACGCTGCTCGCAACCGCCGCCCCCGCCGAAGCGCTCTACATGACCATGCGCGAGACGACCACCCACGGGACGACGACCGACGCGACGACCACTCACGGCATGACCGCTCACGGGACGACCACTCACGGGACGACCGCTCACGGCTTGGCCTCTCACGGGAGGACTGGCGCGACGACCGCGGGCGCGACGACCGCGCGCAGGATCAAGGACTGTGCAGGAACGTTCATCCGGCAGCTGACCCGCTTTGCCTGGCTCCAGGCGCGCTGCTGCGCATTCGCGGTCGCGCTGCTCGGCGGCATGGCGGTCTCCACCCTGCTCCCGCCCCTGCCGGTGGCCCGCTACGACCTGCTGCTCGCCTACGGTGTGCTGCTCACCGGCGTCGGGTTCCTGCTCGGCTGGGAGACCCGGCGGGAGGTCGCGGTCGTGGCCGCCTGTCATGTCCTGGGCTTCGCCTTCGAGGTGGTCAAGGTGCGGGTGGGGTCGTGGAGTTACCCCGAGGCGGGACTGTCCAAGGTCGCCGGGGTGCCGCTGTACGGAGGCTTCATGTACGCGGCCGTCGGCAGCTACGTCTGCAGGGCCTGGCGACTGCTCGACCTGGCCCTCACCGGCTACCGCGCCCGCTCCACCGCCGCCTTGGCCGTCGGCCTGTACGTCAATTTCCTGAGCCATCACTGGCTGCCGGACCTGCGCCTGCCCCTCGGCGCGCTGCTGCTGGCCGCGACCGCGGGGACCTGGGTGCACTTCACGATCGTCGAACGCCGGCACCGGATGCCCCTCGCGTTGGCCTTCGCGTTGATCGGCTTCTTCCTCTGGCTGGCGGAGAACATCGCCACGTACCTCGGGGCCTGGAGATACCCGTACCAGCTCCACGGCTGGGAACCGGTCTCCGTGTCCAAGTGGGCCTCCTGGGCCCTGCTGATCAGCGTCACCTTCGTCATCTGCGGGACCGGGCGGCGGCGCGGCGACGCCCTATCCCCGGGGCAGCGTCGCGACCAGCCTGCCCCACACGACCAGCCGGTACCGGGAGGTGTACTCGGGCGTGCAGGTGGTGAGGGTGAGGTAGCGGCCGACGGTGTCGTACCCGTAGGCGGGCTCGGCGAGGGAATGGGGCACGGACCGGATGACGCCCGAGTCACGGGGTGAGGTCTGCGGAAGGATCTTGTCGACGACGTAGGTGTAGGTCGCGTTCCGGGTCTCCACCTCCACCTTGTCGCCCTTCTTGAGGTGGTTGAGGTACCGGAAGGGCTCGCCGTGGGTGTTGCGGTGCCCGGCCACCGCGAAGTTGCCTTCCCGGCCCGGCTGTTGAGTGCCGGCGTAGTGGCCGACGTACCCCTTGTTGAGCACGTTCTGCTTGCTGGTGCCCTCGGCGACGGGGACGCGGAGGTCGAGCCGGGGGATGCGGAGAACGGCGTAGGCCTGGGAGGAGCGCGGCGCGCCGGACGGCGTCCCGGTGCCGCCGCCCGATCGTGCGGATTCGCCATCGGATCCGGATCCGGATCCGGGGCCGGCGCTCGAACCGGAGCCGGAGCCGCCCCCGTCGGCGGGGCCGCCCGCGGCGTCCCCTGTGTCGCCGTCGGCACTCCCGCTCCCCCACTCCCGTTCCAGCGCCTCCACCCGCCGCTCGGCGCCGCCCTTGGCCTCCCGGTTGGTCCACCACAGCTGATGCACGACGAGGAGCAGCACCAACACCCCCGCCGTGACGAGGACTTCGGCACCACTCCAGAGCACCCGCCGGTACTGGGCGCGCCGCCGCCGGGTGCTGTGCTGAACGAGGGGAATCCGCACGCGGGCACGATAGGCGGACGGGGTCGAGGTCTCCAGACCGTTCGCCCCCTCGAACCCTCCCCCGCCCTTCCTCCACAGGTTTGAGAAAGGGCTGTCAGAACTCTCGACAACACCACGGGCCGCACCCGATGCTTCGTGACGCACTGGCGCACCGCAGGCACCAGTGCACTGACGCACCCGACGACGCCGGTTGGGACGACCGGCGGTCGTTCGCTGTCATCGAAGCGGAGAAGTCATGATCCGACGCAGGACACTGCTGGCGGCCACGGGCGGCGCGCTCTTCACAAGCGCCCTCGCGACGGGCACCGCCCACGCCGACGCGACGATTTCCGTCAACCCGTCGACGACGTACGGTACTTGGGAAGGCTGGGGCACCTCCCTCGCCTGGTGGGCGAACGTCTTCGGCGCCCGCGACGACTTCGCCGACATCTTCTTCACGACCAAGTCGGTGTCCTACGACGGCAAGACCCTCCCCGGCCTCGGCCTCAACATCGCCCGCTACAACCTGGGCGCGTGCAGCTGGAACGCTGTCAACGGCTCCAGCATGGTGGCCTCCGCCAACATCCCCGCGTTCAAGCAGATCGAGGGCTACTGGCAGGACTGGAACAACGAGGACCCCACCTCCTCGGCCTGGGACTGGACAGCGGACGCGGCCCAGCGCGCGATGCTGCAGAAGGCGACCTCGCGCGGCGCCACGACGGAGTTGTTCGCCAACTCCCCCATGTGGTGGATGTGCTCGAACCACAACCCCTCCGGGGCCTCGGGCGGCGGCAACAACCTCCAGACCTGGAACTACCGCCAGCACGCCTCCCACCTGGCGGCGGTCGCGCTGTACGCGAAGTCGAACTGGGGCGTGAACTTCGCGACGGTCGACCCCTTCAACGAGCCGTCGTCGTCGTGGTGGACGGCGACCGGCACGCAGGAGGGCTGCCACATGGACGCGACCGTCCAGTCGGCCGTACTTCCCTATATGCGCAGCGAGTTGGACAAGCGGGGCCTGACGGCGACGAAGATCTCGGCGTCGGACGAGACGAGCTACGACCTCGCCCGCACCACGTGGAACTCCTTCTCGTCGACGACGAAGGGGTACGTCAACAGGGTCAACGTCCACGGCTACCAGGGCTCGGGCGGCCGCCGCGACCTGCTCTACACGGACGTGGTGACGACGGCCGGCAAGGCGCTGTGGAACTCGGAGACGGGCGACAACGACGGCACCGGCCTGACGATGGCGAGCAACCTGCTCTACGACTTCCGCTGGCTGCACCCGACGGCGTGGGTCTACTGGCAGGTCATGGACCCGTCGGCGAACTGGGCGATGATCCGGTACGACGCGAGCACGCTGGCGGCCGGCGCGGTCACCACGAAGTACTACGTGATGGCCCAGTTCAGCCGTCATATCCGCCCCGGCATGACGATCCTCGACACGGGCGTGAGCTACGCGGCGGCGGCGATCGACAAGTCGGCGAAGCGCCTGGTGATCGTGGCCGCGAACACCTCGTCCTCGGCCCAGACCCTGACCTTCGACCTCTCCCGCTTCACGACGGTGACGGGTGGCTCGTCGGGCCTGGTCCCCCGTTGGAACACGGTGACGAACGGCTCCGGCGACCTCTACACGGCTCGCTCGGACACCTACCTGAGCGGCAAGACGATCAGCGTGCCGTTCGCAGCGGGCGCGGTACAGACGCTTCAGGTGGACGGGGTGACGATCTAGAGGCCACGTTGTCGGGCCTGGCGGGTCTGCCGGGTCCGCCGGGTCCGCCGGGTCTGTTGACTCAGGTGGGTGTGCTGGGCCTGCGGGGCCATCGCCAGGTACCGCTGCGGAAGCTGTCGGCCGGTGTCCGCGGGACTCGGCAGGGTTCCGGCAGCTCGGCAGGTCGCGGCACGTCTCAGCAGGTCACAGCAACGTCTCGGCAGGTCAGGGGACGAGGATGATTTTGCCGACGGCGGTGCGGCCGGAGGACTCCGCCAGCTCCATCGCCTCGGCGACCTCGGCCAGCGGAAAGCGGGCGGCGATCTTCGCGGTGAGCCGGCCCTCGCGCAGGAGGCCGAACACCTGCGTGAGGTCGGTGCGCATCCGGGCGCGGAACGCCTCGCGCTTGGCCGAGTCCGGCTTGCCGGCCCCCGCCCAGACGTCGTAGAAGCTCGCGTGCCTGTGCGTGGGCAGATAGTTCCAGAAGGCCAGCTTGGCCAGCAGCGGCAGGAAGTCGAGCAGCACGGGCCTGGTGTCGTCGAGCGCCGCCGCGATGCTGTACGAGACCAGCGTGCCGGTGCGGTTGAGCAGTCGGTACGAGAGAGTGACGCTCGCCCCGCCGAGGTGGTCGAACACGGCGTCCACGCCCTCGGGGGCCAGTGCGCGGACGCGGGCGCCGAGGTCGGGGTCCCGGTAGTCGATCGGCTCAACCCCCAGCGCACGGAGCGCTTCGTGGTGACGCGGGTGGGCCGTGCCGATCACCCGGGCGCCCTCATGCCGGGCGAGCTGGGCCAGGATGCTGCCGACGCCGCCGCTGACGCCCGTCACGAGGACGGTGTGCCCGGCCCGTACCTTCGCGCTGCGGTGCAGCATCTGATACGCGGTCAGCCCGTTGACGACCAGTGTCTCCGCCTCGTCGGCGCCGATCCCGTCGGGCACGTCCACAAGGTCGGCGGCGGTCAGCAGGGCGGCGGTCGTCCAGCCGCCGGTCTTGGTCAGCGCGGCCACCCGCCGGCCGAGCAGGGCACGGTCCACTCCGGGGCCGACGGCCTCGACGACGCCGACCAGGTCGTAGCCGGGCACGAACGGGAACGGGGGCTGGCCGTAGTAGCGGCCCCGGCGCATGGCGCTCTCGGCGAAGGACACGGCGGTCGACTCGACCCGCACCAGGGCCTGCCCGGCGGCGGGCGCGGGCAGTTCGCGTCGGCTCAGCCGCAGCCCGGACGGCGCGACCTTGCCCGGCAGCACCACCTCGGTAGCGGTCACGGTGCCTTTGTCCGTGGCCTCGTCGGTGGCCTCGTCGGTGGCGCGTGTCTCGGGCATGGCCTGCTCCCCTGAAATTGCTGCGACTGCCAGTCGCTTTGTTAATGGTCGTAACTATGAACTCGTTCATCGCAATGCGTCAACAGGTAACCTGAGTGGTCCGGGTACGGCGCGACTCCCAAGTCGATGGGGCGGCGGGGCGAAGGGGCGGCGGGTTACAGCCCGTAGCGGAATGGCACCCCCGTCAACGTTCACATGGCCCGTTACGATGCGACGGTGACTAACGAAACGCGGACGGTGAGCAGGCGCGAGCGGCTACGGGCCCAGACGCTCCAGGAGATCGAGGACACGTCGTTCGCGATCATCGACGCGGACGGCGTCCAGGCGCTGTCGATCGCGGCGCTGGCCCGGAGCATGGCGATGTCCGCGCCGGCGGTCTACCGCTACTTCCCCTCGCGGGACGCGCTGGTGGCACACCTGGTGACCCTGTCGTACGAGCAGCTCGCGGCGGCGATGAGCGAGGCCGTGGAGGGCAGCAGGAAGGCGCCGCGCTCGCGGGTGCGGCTGGTGGTCACCGCGTATCGCGACTGGGCGCTGCGGTACCGGCGGCGCTACGGAATGCTGTTCGGCGAGCGGGCCGGCGATCTGCCCAGCGAGCTCACCACGCGGACTCCGCTGGATCAGGCGATGGCGCTGCTCGTGGACCTGCTGTCGGCCGTCCAGGACCCGGCGCCGGCCGACAGCACCAGCGGCGACCGCACGCTGGACGGGCAACTGCGGCAGTGGGCCCGCTCGCAGGAGCGGCCGGACACCTCGCCGGGCGTGGCCCGCGCCGCCATCCTGATGTGGACGCGGGTCCACGGGATCGTGAGCCTCGAACTCACCGGCGTCTTCGACAACCAGACGGTCGAGGCGCAGCGCCTGATCGACCTGGAGATCGACAACGCCGTCCAGTCCCTGGACATCTCGACGAGCTGATCCGCAATCCGCGCCCCCTGGCCTGCAGATATCTCTCTTTCGTCAGCGGGCGGCGCTACGGTGTCAACCATGCGCCCCGACACGCCTGCCGAGAACGTCGACCACACCGCCGAAGCGGCACGCCTGGAGCGGACCGCCGGCCTGTATCCCGAGGACGCGGAAGCCCTGCTGCTGCAGGCCGCGGCCCACCTGGAACTGGCCGGCGACCGCCCCGCCGCGACGACCCTGTATGACCGCCTCCTGTCCTCCTCGGAGGGTCCGGAGAACCTGGAGAGCCCCCACCTGATCCGCGCCCTCAAGGCCTCCAACCTGTGGGAGTACGGCCACGAGGCCGAGGCCAGAGCCATCATCGACGGCATCCGGGCCGCTGCCCCCCGAGACCCGGCCCCCTGGGTGATCGTCGCGGAGTCCCTGGAGTCCCACGACGAGCTGGAGGCGGCGCAGAAGACGTTCACGGAGGGGGTGACCCTGCTCCTGGCGGACACGACGGAGACCCCGCACGCCTCCCATCCCCTCCTCTTCGGCCGCCACCGCGTACGCCGCATGCTGGGCGCACCCCACGACGACTGGGACGTCCTCGCCGACACCCTCCACTCGTCCCCCGTCCCCCTGGACGAGCTCCACGACCCGAAGCGCGTCTGGTCCCTGGGCTCGGACAACCCGGCGGAACTGCAGGCGGAGATCTCCCGACTCCGGGCGGAACTCGGCACATACCGGGAGCAACTGTCACGCCCGTTCCCGGTCGCGGTCCTGCACTGGCCGGCGACCGAACTGGCGGAACTGGTCGCCGCGTACCCCTCCCTGGAGACGGAGTACCCCTCCCACGAGGAGCACTTGGCGGGCATAGAGGCATCGCTGCGCGAACTGTCCGCCTCGGGCACACCGAACCTGGGCATCGTGACGGGCACGGTCCCGTCGTACGAGGCCTTCGCAGCCTCAGAGGGCACATCCCCGGGAGACACGGACCTCCTCCCGCAGTACGCGACGACACTGGCGGCCCGAGGCCGAGCCGCGGGGTGGCCCCCGGAGCGGGGGACGGCGTGCTGGTGCGGGTCGGGAGCGGCTTATGGGGGGTGCCACGGGGCGGGGGTGTAGCAAGCGAGGCGGGGGGACGCCTCACGAGGAGTCGGTTGGTCCGGCCGCATCGGGTCAGGCACCGTGCACGGTGAGGCCCCGCCACGGGAGTGGAGCGTGATGTCCTGCAACCCCGCGCGACGCCACACCAACGGTCCCACCGTTCCAGCATCAGGTGAAGCTGCTGCCAGAGCCTGCCCAACGCCTCAACCACGCCGGCAGAATGATTGGGTGTCTGATGCCGTCCCTTCCTCCCCTTCTGTCTCCGCCCGCATGAGCCGTCAGAGCTCTCGCGACACTGCCCCAGAGGTCGCTGTCCGGCGCCTGCTGCACGGCTCGGGCTTGCGATACCGAGTCAATGTGCCCGTCCCGGGCATGCCCCGCCGAACGATCGACATCGTTTTCAGCAAGGCCAAGATCGCGGTTTTCCTGGACGGCTGCTTCTGGCACGGTTGCCCCGAACACGCAACGCATCCAAAGGCGAACGCGGCGTGGTGGCGCGCAAAGCTCGACAAGAACATGGCTCGCGATCTTGAAACCACCCAGCACCTCACCGCCGAGGGGTGGACGGTGCTGCGATTCTGGGAGCACGAGTCGGCTGCAGACGTCGCCGCTCGCGTCACCGCCTCATTGGCATCCCAGCGAACACCCCCAGCCCGGCCCCGCTCGACTGCCGCACTCACCGAGAGTGGCAAGCCCGACAACCAGTCGTGACTCTGATTCACTTATCAACAACCACCCCGACCAATAATGTGTAGGGGTTGTGCAAGCGGGGTGTCGACCCGCGCCTCCCAGCGTCCGCCGCGGTGGCGGAGCTCTGCGGTCGGTCGGCTTGACGAATGAGAGTGGGGGCGGTCGAGTGTGACCGACGAATTCGATGGCATGTACGAGACGTTCAAGGCACTCCTGGACGCCTTCCCCCCGGCGGAGGCCGTGAAGCGACTGGAGCTGATGGGCGTCCCCTCGGAGGTCATCCAGCAGATCCGCGATCGCCACGAGCGGCAGACGATACGCATCAAGGAACTCGAGGAACCACACGCCGTGGTCCTGGGCAACCGCGACACCTGGTATACCGGTCCGCAGCCCAGGGACAAGTGTTGGCCCGCGATCGAGAGCCTGCTGCTCAAGGACGGCTGGTCCAAGGACACCACCATCCGGAGCCTGGACGATTCCTCCACTCGAGTCGTCTCGCTGTTGAACCACCCGAAGGAGAAGGCGTTCTCTACGCGGGGTCTCGTGGTCGGCTATGTCCAGTCGGGCAAGACGACGAACTTCACGTCAGTCATGGCCAAGGCCGCCGATCGCGGTTACAAGCTGTTCATTGTCCTCGCAGGCATTCACAACGGTCTTCGCCGTCAAACCCAGGCCCGTTTGGTTCAACAGCTCGTAGAACCCAACCCCTCGATGTGGTCCCAACTTACCGGCCTCGACAAGGACTTCACCCCTACCGAGAACCCGGCCTCGTACTTCGGGAAGAGCAACAAGACGCACGTGCTCTGCGTGGTCAAGAAGAACGCGACTGTACTGCGCAAGCTCGCCGTGTGGCTGGACAAGGCGGCGGACTACCTCAAGGACTGTCCAGCGTTGATCATCGACGACGAGGCAGACCAAGCCACCGTTGCAACGAAGTCCATCAACCCTCTGATTCTGAGCATGATGCAAAGTCTGCCGCGCTCCGCGTACGTGGGATATACGGCATCACCGTTCGCCAACCTGCTGATCGATCCGAGCGCGGAAGATCTATATCCGCGAGACTTCGTCGTCAACCTCCCTAAACCACAAGGTCACTTCGGGACTGAGGTGCTCTTCGGGCGGTATGCACTCGACGGCGAGGATTCGGACCAAATCGACGACGGCCACGACATGATCCGGTCTGTGCCGGAGGACGACGTACCGTGCGTGCGACCGAAGACGAAGGCTGACGCCGAGGGCTTCGAACCCGTCATCACCGACACACTGCGCAGAGCTGTCGAATACTTCTGGCTCGTGACAGCCGCCCGTCGTGTTCGCCGTACCGGTAATCCGCACAGCACAATGCTGATCCACACAAGCGTCAACACCTCTGTCCACAACAGCTTCGAGCAGCCCCTGAAGCACTTGCTGAACCGAGCAGCGCACACCCTCACCGATACGGCCTTCGTCTCCCGATTGCGTGATCTCTGGGACGAGGAGACGAAACGCGTCGCTGCCGAGCACTTCGGTGAAACGAAGGTGCCGTTCGACGACTTGCTGGGCGAACTGCCAGCAGTTCTCAGCAGTTGCCGCATCGTCATGGACAACTCCAGTAGCGAAGCTCGTCTCGACTACGAGAACGGTCCCGTCGTGGCGATAGCTGTGGGAGGCAACACTCTCTCTCGCGGGCTCACCCTCGAAGGCCTATCGGTCAGCTACTTCGTGCGTGCCGTCTCGGCGTACGACACTCTGCTGCAGATGGGTCGTTGGTTCGGCTTCCGGAACGGCTATGCCGACTTGCCACGCATCTGGATGACCGACGAACTGGCCGAGTGGTTCCGGCACCTTGCCACGGTCGAGACCGAGATGCGTCGAGACATCGACATCTACATAACCGAGTCCGAGACGCCCCTCACCTTCGCCGTCCGCCTGCGCACCCACCCTGCTCTTCGCGTCACCGCAGCCGCAAAAATGCGGGACGCCGTCACGGCTGCCTCCTCGTACGGGGGCAAGCGGGTCCAGACCCACTACTTCCACACCAACGCCGAATGGTTGCGTGGAAACCTCAAGGCGTCGCGTGAGCTGGTCACAGCGGCACTTTCCAGCGCTGTCAGGGTGGAGAATCGCTCGGCAGAGGGCCGCTACATCTTCCGGGACGTGCCGCACGACGTCGTGATCGACTTCCTGGCATCCTACGATTTCCATGAGAAGTCCCCGGAGAACGATGCGGACCTGATCAGCGGTTACATTCAGAAGCGAGTTGCGACAGCCGGCTCACTGCGACGATGGAATGTTGCGATCGTCGGCAGCACCGCAGGAGAGTCCTTCACCTTCGTACCTGGTGTCTCCGTGGGGCGCAATCTACGTAGTCGCGTTGCCGTGACCAACCCCGCTCCCGACTTCGCTGACATCAAGACACTCATGAGCCGCCGCGATGCCGCCGTGGATCTGGCAGGAGACACGGGGAAGCTCACCGAGAAGGGCATCATCGACGAACGTCGTGTCCAGCTCCCGGACACCGGGCTGCTGGTTCTGTATCCGATTGACAAGACGTCCGAGCCCGGCCCGGGAAAGAAGCTGCGTGCGCCTCTGAACGCGGAGGAAGACGTGATCGGCGTCGGCCTCGTCTTTCCGGAACCGCAGCACGGGGACAGCACTGTGGAGAAATACATCTCGGCAGACCTGTCGGGTGTGCAGTTGGAGGACGAGGACCTCAGCCTCCTCGAAGGTGAAGACGCATGAGCGACAACGGCTTCCGTGACGTTGTCGAGGACCACTGGGTCGCGCTCGAAGCGGCGCCGACCAGCGGCGAGCGTCACCTCCGCGTTTCACAGCTTCCGGTGGTGACCGAACAAGGCTCCTTGGTGGCAGCGGTGGATCACGACGGATTTCGCCACGTGCTCGTGCCTGTGCACTCGCATCTGAAGATTCGTTCCAGCATCGAAGGCCCTGTCCTCCACTTGCGTAAACGCCCCTTGGAGGATGAAGAGACCTACCAGATGTACGCGGACCTCGCTTGCCTGCGCACCGACCTGAATGACCTCTTCACAGAGCTCTGCGCAGACATTCTGGATGCGACTGAAGAACTGCCGAACAACTCGGTCAAGGCGCTCTATCGGGTACTCGACCGCTGGAAGGCTCTGTTCCAACCGCAAGGAGCTGCGCTGGGCCCCGAACAACTCGCGGGCCTTTTCGGGGAACTGCTGGTGCTCAACCGGCTCCTGCAGTTGGACTCCAGCGCGCATCGCCTCTGGCACGGACCAAAAGGTCACCACCACGACTTCACCACGGGAATCATAGCTGTCGAGGTGAAGACGAGTACCAAAGGAGGTCGAAGGCCGCGGGTGCATGGGCTCGACCAACTCGATGCCCCGGAAGGTGGGGCCCTCTCTCTGGTCTGGTTCCGGCTGCGTCGCTCCATCGGCGGCAGTTCGGGTGTCGGCTTCCTTGAGTTGCTCGAACAGACGCTTCGATCCTGTGATGACGAAAGCGTCCTTCTCGATCTTCTCGCCCAGGTCGGTTACCGATCCGTCGATGCCGAGCGGTACAGGGATGTGCGCTTCGTAATCGACGAGGAGCGCTGGTACGAAGTCACCGCAGAATTCCCTTCGTTGACCAGCAGGAAACTCGTCGCCGCAGGCGTGCCGATTTCCGTTTGCGATGTCGAGTACACCATCGACCTGTCCAGTGAGGTTCCGGTACCCATGCTGCCCGACACGGTGGCCCGGACGATCGACCGCATGATTCAGGAGTCCGCGTGACGGAACCCCGCTGGTTCTCCCAGCCCTACCCGCCGGAAGGTGCAAGTGCCGCCGAGGGCATTCGCAATCAGCTCGGCCGGCCCGAGCTGGATCTGCTCACCATCCTGGTGCGGGAGTCGGCCCAGAACAGTTGGGATGCCCGGATCGAACGGTCCTCGGCACCCGTGGACTATCGCATCGACATGTGGACCGTCGGGCCGGCCCACGCCGGTGCATGGCGTGAGCTCCTGGTGGCGGGAGCCCCGAACAGCGCCGAGCACTTTCCGCTTCGCGAGACGCTCAAGCGGGGCCCAGTCCGTGTTCTGTCAGTGTCCGATCGTGGCACCCGAGGGTTGGGCGGCCCAACACGAGCGGACAACGCGGTGGGTCCTGACCGCGACTTCGTCTCCTTCGTCCGCAACATCGGCGAACCACGCGACACGGCCCTCGGCGGCGGAACTTACGGTTTCGGCAAAGGAATTTTCTACCTGCTGTCCAAGCCCGGGACCGTCATCATCCATTCCCGCTGCCGAACCGCTGGGGGCGGACACGAAACGCGGCTTATCGGCTGCACCCTTTGGAAGAGCTACGTTGCAACGGATTCCGACGGGGATCGTCGCTACACCGGTAGACACTGGTGGGGCGACACTTCTGGTGAAGTGGTTGAGCCACTGGTGGGTGCGCAGGCGGAGGCCACGGCTCAACGCCTCGGCCTCAAAGCGTTCGGGCCGGAGGAGACCGGAACGACGGTCGTTGTCGTGGATCCGAATCTGGACGGCCTCGAGCCCCCAGGGGCGGCCGATTATCTGAGTGAAACCATCGCCTGGCACCTGTGGCCCAAAATGGTTTCCATCGCGGGAAGATCACCTGCCATGCGATTCTCCGTGTCCTATGACGGAGTGCAGCATCCGGTACCGGATCCGCGCACCACAAGTCCTCTCAGCATGTTCGTCGCGGCGTACGAGGCGATGGTCGGCCCGACCGGTAGCGACTTGGTATGCCATAAGCCCAAGAAGCACCTCGGACGACTCGGTCTCGTGAAACGCATCATGCCCTCGTTGGAGCCAACACGTGCGTCCCTCATGCTGAACATCGAGGACTTGATCCATCACGTCTGCCTGATGCGCCCCGCGGAACTGGTCGTCACGTATCACGCAGGGCCCAAGCCCCCGAGCACAAATCAAGGTTATGCCGGGGTGTTCAGGGCCGACGAGGCTATGGACGAGGTTTACGCCAAGGCCGAGCCACCGACCCATGACGCCTGGAACCGGCATTCCCTCGACAGGCCCGAAAGCACCTACGTGCATACGACGTTCCGACGCATCAGTGAAAGCCTGGAACAGTTGCTCTCCTTGAGCGGCACCGCACGCCCCGGCGCCAGCAACGTCGCCCTCGGAGCGGCCAGTTCGCTCTTTTCGGGGTTGGTCGGAGGAGCCTGGGGGATCGGCGGGGCCACCGCCTATTCGAAACCCGGCAGCACCGCTCCGAGTTCTTCCAGGTCTACCGACAACGAGGAGACCGCAACGCGTCAGGCCGACGGCGGTCGACGTGCTACCACGCAGTCCACCGGCCGGACCGACATCGGCGGCGCAGACCCCGCCGAGGTCTTCGGCGACGACGGGCCGGCCACAGTGGCCTCGGGCGGTGGCACGCTCGAGGCTCCACGTCGTCGTCCCCGAGTGCAGTACGTCGGTGACCCCTACTACGACGACCGCGGGGACACCTCCGTGCTGGTTCAGGAGTTCCGACTGCCCGTGGCCGGGCCTCAGCGGGTACACATCGATCTCGCTGTCACCCTGCCTGGCACTGGTGGACGAGAGACCGATCCGCCCATCGGGGCGAGCATGCCCGTACTGATCGGTTGGGAGGACGCCACAGGACAGCTGCACACCTCCGATCCGCAAGTGGTCGAAGGTGGCGACTCCGTCTGGCGTGCCGTCGTACAGCCGGCTCCGGACACCATGACCGAGATCGGCGTCAAGGTCGAAGCGGTGAGGACGCCGTGACTCGACGCGTACTGCCCTACCGGGCCCCGACGGAGGACGTCGTAGCACCGGGCTCCTGGCGCCTGGTGGTCGAGGACGGCGAAGTGGCCCTTCCCGAGGCCTTGCCGGACTGGGACTACCAAATGGACGTGCACGTACGCAGAACCCTGCGAGTCGACC
The DNA here is from genome assembly GCF_044741545.1 of Streptomyces sp. NPDC088157. Taxonomy (NCBI): domain Bacteria; kingdom Bacillati; phylum Actinomycetota; class Actinomycetes; order Kitasatosporales; family Streptomycetaceae; genus Streptomyces; species Streptomyces sp. NPDC088157. The sequence goes on along the minus strand of NZ_JBIUSU010000001.1, from coordinate 167,834 downwards.
TGGACCGGGTCCGGCAGCAAACGGGGCTGCCGCCCCATGCCGCGCTCATGCTCTCGGTGGTCTGGACTGCGACAGGTTCCAACCTCAGCGGCCCAGCCAAGCATGTGCGCCTGTCCGAGGCTGGTACGAAGGCCGTCGAAGTCGAGGTCCGGTTGCGTGGTGCCGACCTCGGTGGCCTGCTGCTCCTGGACACCGCACTCGTGCTCGCCGAGCGCGTCAACGACGCACGGCCTTCCTCGCCAAGGCGGGCGGGATCCGTGCTGTGGAGCGACCGCGAAGTCCTTCGCCTGCAGGGCGACGCTCCGCAGTTCCCCATGGCCGTGATCGACTTCGGGCGAACGTCATTCCCGGAGGACGCCGCCTGGCATCTGCAAATCAGTGGGGGTCTGGAGAGCGCCACCATGGGTGCCCTCCTTCTCCTCGTCAACGAGCAGAACACGGTGACCGCCACGGCATTTCAGAACGCGGGCAAGCCTCGCCCCGTGGATCGAATCGTCCTGTCGGCGGTGTACGCGGATGCCGCCCGTGTCATGGTCGAGCACGCGCTCGCACAGGAAGGGTTCGCCGAAGACGCAGACTTCCCTGACGGTTCACTGGGCGCCACCCTGCTGAGCTTGTTCGACCAGTTGTTCCCAGGTCAGTCGATCACCGACATCAGCCTCCGCCGCCGGCAGTCGCCGGCCCTGTTCTCGTCGGATCTGCAGGCCGCAGTCAAGATCTTCGAGGTGTCATGATGAGCTTTCTCTACCCTCGACTCCTCGCCGAACAGGCAAGACCCCTTTTCGATGACTACCGGAACCTCACGTCTGCCGATCTGTCCCGACGCGTAGCCCTCACGCACGACTCTGCGGTGTACGTGGCCACGGGCGGAGATCGAGTCTCTTCCGGCCAGCTCCGTGAACTGCGGGAAGGCGTGCTGACCCTCGCGAAGCGTGCCGGCTTTCCGGAGCAGTCCGACCGTGCGCGCAATGCCGAGTTCGACCTTCGACTGGCCGCGCTGTTGCACGCGGAGATGGGCATGGTGCCCGCCGAAGCCGCATCTCGGGACGTCTGGGCCTTCCTGGCTCTCGTAGTTCTTCCTGACGTCGCCTTCTGGCGCTATCCGCAACCGCCCAAGGACCGAGTCCTTGGCACCGACCTCACCCGGCACGTGTTCGGTCGGCTCTGGTGGCGGGCGCAGCTCGTACGAGCACCCGAGGAGTCGGAGCCGTACCACGCTCTACAGATCCTCGGTGAAGCCGCGTTCGACCAGATCTACGCCCGCCGCGCTGCACTGGGGGGAAGTCCTCACTTGGTGCGGGCGATTCTGCGGGTCTGGAAAGATCTCGACCTGGCCGGTCTGAACGAGCGCGAAACCCTCCGTGACTTCCTCAAGCGATTGCTCCGACTCGCGCCGTTCGTACTGTTCGACGGCGTCGAGGCGCACGCTCTCGACGGCGAGTTGCGTGCCGTCGCTCAGGAGTCGGTGGACGCCCAGCGCCCAGGTCCCGCAGAGAATGCGACCCGAGTCGTTTCGAATCCTGCGCCTTCCGCCAGCGCAGTCGAGCCCGTTCGCATCTCTGCCTGCCCTGATGAGGGGCCGCCACTGTCCCAAAGGGCACCATCGATTTCCTCCGAATCCCGACGATTCAGATTTATGGAGATCTGCGCGGGTGCAGGAGGACAGGCACTCGGCCTCGAACGCGCCGGATTTGACCCCGTACTGCTCATCGACAGCAAGGCGGATGCCTGTTTCTCGATCGACCTCAACCGGCCGGCTTGGGACGTCGTGTGCATGGACTTGGTTCAATTCAGCCCGCACATGCGTCCCGACTCCACTGACGTCGATCTCGTCAGTGGCGGACTGCCACGCGTGAAGTCCTCGGCAACAGTGGGGCGGGCGGAAGACACGGAGGAACGCCGGGTGCTGCGCGCCGCGATCAGCCTGGCGTGCGACATCGGCCCGAAGGCCGTTCTCTTCGAAAACGTCCCTGCCCTCGTCGACGGCCCGGAATTTGCCACGGATCGAGCCTGGATCGACCACGAGCTGAACCAGGCCGGCTACCGAACCAGCTGGAAAATCCTGAACGCCTCAGACTTCGGCGTCCCCCAAAATCGAAAAAGCGGCTTTCTGGTCGCTCTGCGAGAGCCGCATTTCAGGCATTTCTCGTGGCCCCTGCCGAGCGACGTACCGCCGCCCACAGTGGGAGAGGCCCTCGGCGCTTCCATGTCTTCCGGGGGTTGGCCCGGGGCAGAACGTTGGATCAAGAACGCCGACCGGATCGCGCCGGCCCTCGTCGGCGGCTCCGACCGCAGAGGCGGAGCCGACCTTGGCCCGACAGGCAGCAAGAAGGCGTGGGCCTCACTGGGAGTCAACGGCAACAGCCTCGGGGACGAGCCTCCGGGGGCCAACTTCCCCGTGGACGAATTGCCCAAGCTGACCGTCGAACAGGCGGCAAGGATCCAGGCCTTCCCTGATCATTGGAAGCTCTTCGGCGGCAAGACCTCCAGGTATCGTCAAGTGGGCCACGCGATGCCGCCTCCACTGGCGGCTGCCGTCGGCCAGGCCCTAGCAACCGCACTCCGAAGCTAAGATCGTCCTATGCTCACGCCCCGTTCCGCCACCCCCGAACCCATCACCGTCGTCGACCTCTTCAGCGGCTGCGGGGGCTTCACCCAGGGGTTCCACGAGTTCCGCGCCACGGGGAAGCAAGGTGCTGGGCCCGTCTTCCACAGCATCGCGGCCGTCGAGCACAACCGTGCCGCAGCGGCCACGTACGCAGTGAACTTCGGGGAGCTTCGCAAGGACAGGCGGGTGCCGGCAGCTCGTGTACATGTCGGAGACATCGAGGCCTGGGAGCCGACTCCGGAGGCGCTTCACGCGGACGTCGTCGTCGGGGGTCCTCCTTGCCAGGGCTTCTCGGCCCTGAACCGCGTAAAAAAGGGCACTGACCGCAACCGTTTGTGGGAAGAGTATGTTCGCATTGTGGCTAAAATCCGTCCAAAGGTCTTCGTCATCGAAAATGTAGACCGTTTCCTGAAATCGGACGAATTTCAGAACCTGCTCAACGAGATGAAGCAGGGGGGTAAACTCGCCGATTACCGACTCGTCACCCCTCCCGGCCATGAACCCACCGACTCCGAGGAGGAGAAGAACAAGCGCTACCTCCTCAACGCTGCGGACTACGGTGCCGCGCAGGCTCGCCGGAGAGCCATCGTCCTCGGGGTCCGGCGCGATGCCGAAAACAGCAGCACGATCGCATACCCGGTCAAGTCGCACTTCCGGCGACCGAAAAACGGACCCACTCCGGTAAATCGGCCGATCGACGGTGTCGATGCGGGGATTTCATACTGGGAGACCGTCGACGACATCTTCCGAGAGTCCTCCAAACGTGCGCTGGGAGACCTTCCCGGCATAAAGGGTTTCGTACCCGAGCTGAACACCGAGCTTCCCGGAATCTTCAGCACGGAGCATCTTCACTTCGGCCGGAACCCAGAGACGCTTTCCCTTGCCCGATACGGCGCCATCCCTGCCGGCGGGAACCGTAAGCACCTCAGCGGCCTGTGGTACACCCGGGATGAATCCGGCCAATTCGCGTACTTCAACACAAAGAACCCTCCCGGCGTGAGGACCGCTGTCGAGTACCTCTCGACTGACAGCTGGGACAAGCACAACTCCGGAACCGGTGACGTCATGGGCAGACTCCGCCTTGGCGAACCATCGGTAACCATCCGCACGGAGTTCTTCAAGCCCGAGAAGGGCCGCTACCTTCACCCGGAAGAAAATCGCCCCATTACACACTTCGAGGCAGCGCGCATCCAAGGGTTCCCCATGGACTTCCGCTGGTGCGGAACGAAGACTGAAATCGCTGCCCAGATCGGGAATGCAGTACCGATTCCATTGGGGAAGGCCATCGCAGCGGCGATTTACGCCTACCTTCGCGACTAATTCAGGTAGCGCTGCGCGCTGGTCAAGCTCTCGTACATCAGCTGCAATCCCATTAATTCGGCGCGGAACTAGACTTCACGGGAAGATCCCGTCGCCGGCGAAGCAGGCGGCCATTCCACGAGCGCCTCTTTTTGATCCGTGACCACCCGGCGCACGACCTTGCACGGCGAACAGTGGCTCGTCGCCCCGACACAGGGCCATCCCTTCCAGGGCAACGGGTACCGGACGGCCATACATGATGCACTTCTGCTCGCCACGCAACGCGACGCCGTAGTCCTCAGCTGTTCAGCTCAGCGTCGTAGCGGGTTTGAGCGCGATCCAAGGTCTCGTCCACGTCGCAGCCATGAACACGAAGCCAGTGGAGGCAGTCCGTGATGATCGTGATTACCGACTCCTCGGCCACGACCCTTCCCAGTCTCCCCCGGCCGGGCATGAAGGATGGTTCCGTATCCGCGCGAAACTCCAACAGCGCATCGGCCCGCTGTACACCAGGGCCCGCCACGTGACCGGGCGGTGACGTGAGGCCTGTCGCCAACTCGCACCATGTAACCTTCCGGTCGAGATCGAGCTGCACTCCCCAGCGGGCAGCGATCGCGTCGACGAGAGCCATGCCCCGCCCGCCCTCCGCGTCCACGTTCGCGTCGAGCAGTGTGGGCAGGGCGCGCGTGTCGGGGTCGTGGATCTCAATGCGCAGACGCGCCCCCTTCATCGACACCGCGAGCGTGGCCGGAGTCCCTGGGCCGACGTGCTTGATGACGTTGGACACCAACTCGCTCACGCAGAGCTGCGCTTCGTCGACGACTTCCTGCAGGCCCCAGATGCCCAGGTGCAGTCGCATGATCCGACGTAGGGCGGCCACCTCCGTCGGCTCGGCCGTGAAGGCGAGGTCCCACGGTTTGCGCGTCATGCACGTCTCCTGAACCACGAAGGCCCCTCTCGTCGCAGGCGACACCCGTGAAACACACGGTGTCACGGGTAGTCACGGTGAGTTGCTTGGTATCAGAGTGCAGGCAGCGAATCCCTTCATGCAATGTGCACGGCGAGAATCCCACTTCCGAGTGATTGGCAAGCGCTCCCCTTGGCGTGAGACTGAACGTCCGCTATCCAAAACGGGGTTGAAATGGCCGGATCACCGACGGCACGCCGTCGCCGTCTCTCCATCGAGCTGAAGAAGCTCCGGGAACAGTCCACTCTCACCTGCGCCCAGGTGGGTGCGGGTCTCGACTGGAGCGGTTCCAAGGTCAACCGCATGGAGACGGGCAGCGGCAGGGTCCAGCCGTCGGACATCGACGCCCTCTGCCGGTTCTACGGCACGAGTGATGAACTACGCGAGTTCCTCAAGTCACTCGCCCGGCAGGCCAAGGTGCGGGGTTGGTGGCAGGTCCACGGGACGGGTGTGCCGGAGTGGTTCAACATCTACATCGGCCTGGAGCAGGAGGCCTCGACCTTCCGGCAGTACCAGTGCGAGTTGTTGCCCGGCCTCATGCAGACCCACGCGTACACCTCTGAGCTTCACAAGACCAGTGCGAGCATGTCCGCCGAGGACATCGACAGGGCCGTACGAGTTCGGATGGATCGCCAAGCCCTGCTGACGAGGTCGGACGCTCCCGACGCCTGGTTCATCGTGAACGAGGGTGCGCTGCGCAATGTCATCGGGGACCGTGCACTGATGCGCGAACAGGTCGAACACGTCCTGGACATGGCCCGGTTGCCCGCCGTCACGCTCCAGGTCCTGCCCTTCGACTCCGGCTCCTATCCGGCAACCGGCTCATTCACCATGCTGGGCTTCCCGGCGCCGGAAGACCCCGACATCGTCTACCGCGACGGAATCACCGATGCCGTCTACTTGGAGGGCGAGCATCATGTTCGTGAGTACACCCGAGCGTTCGACGGTCTGCGAGCCGCGGCCCTCAGTCCTCAGCGTTCGGCCCAGCTGATCGAAACGGTCTTGAAGGGATACGCGACTTGAGCATCACATCGACTGACACGAAGAGCCGTCCGGCGTGGTTCACGTCGTCGTACAGCAACGGGGCGGGAGGAGAGTGCGTCGAGTGCGCGCTGACGGGTGACGGTGCGCTGGTGCGTGACTCGAAGAGTGCGGGTGGGCCCGAGATCACCGTACGGAGCGGGGCTTGGTTCTCCTTCATACGTGCCGTGAAGCGCGACGCCGAGGGCTGACTCGACGAGCGTCCGTCGGCCTTGCGGGGCTGGTGTCCGGGGCGGCATCGTCGGAGCTGCCTCACAGCGCAAGAAGACGGGCCGGGACATCGACACCGTGTTCGCCCTGCACGTCACGGTCGATGACAGCAGAGTCACCGACGCAGACCATGCAACGCTTGTCGGACCCATGTACAGGCCAAGAAGTTCGACCCCCGGCGAACAGCGCCGCCACCTCCGCGCTCTTCCCCTCCGCCAGCGGCGCGGGGGCCCGGCGGCCCCACGGAGACGCCGCCGCCCGCGTTCCGCGTCCGCGGTCGAGCCCGGTTTCACCCGGACCGACCTCAACGGGAACACCTGCGTCCAAAGTGTCGAGGAGAGTGCTGAGATCATCGTCCGGATGGCACGGGTGGGACCCGACGGCCCGACCGGGGAGTTTCGCGACGCGGCGGGGCCGCTTCCCCGGTAGGACCCGACAGGCGCGGTCGGCCCGGCAGGCCAGGCCCTTCGCCGTCCGGCCCGGAGGATGTGATCGACGCCACTGGAACCGCCTCCCCCGCCCGGAGAGGTAGATGTGTGAGGTCCAACGAAGAGAGCGCAGAGGCCGAAGGCGACGACGACGGCGATCGGTTGCGCGGGCGGGTGCGGGGTGGGGAGCGGGCGGCGTTCGCCGAGCTCTACGAGTTGTACGCGACGGCCGTGTACAACCATGCCCTCCGGCTGACCGGGGACTGGTCCGTCGCCGAGGAGGTCATGTCGGAGACGTTTCTCGCCGCTTGGCGGGGGCGGGGCGACGTGGCCGTCGACGGTGGGTCGTTGCGGCCCTGGTTGTTCGGGATCGCCACCAACAAGGCGCGCAACGCCGACCGGAGTCTCAGACGGCGGCTCGCCTTTCTCGCTCGGCGGGCCGAGGCCGGAGCCAGAACCGGGACCGGCACCGGAGCCGGAGCGGAGGCCGGTGAAACGGTCGGTGACTTCGCCGAAGAGGTCGTGGGGCGCATCGACGACGCCCGTCGGCTCGCCGAAGTGCGGCGGGTGATCGGGCAGTTGCGGCGCCACGAGCGGGAGGTCATCGCCCTGTGCGTGTGGGGCGGGCTCGACTACGCGCAGGCCGCCGAGGCTCTCGGGGTGCCGGTGGGGACCGTCCGGTCCCGGCTGTCCCGGGCTCGGGCCCGGTTGCGGGAGATCGTCGAGCGGGAGGCACGGCAGTCCGGGCGCGCGGAACGACGTACGGAGGGACGTGCGGAGGGACGTGCGGAGGGACGTGCGGAACGGCGCGTGGACGGACGTGCGGAACGGCGCGTGGACGGACGTGCCGAACGGCTTACGGAACCCCGTTCCCGTCGCGGAGAGGTAGAGAGTGAGACCGCGTTCGCGGTCCTGCCCATTCAGGAGGAAGCCCGATGAACTCCACTCCGGTCGGACCCGAGCAGGAGCGACTCGACGAACTCCGGGAACTGGCACGGCTGTTGCCCGCCGGTCCCGGCGAGCAGGTGCTGCCTCCCGGGCGTCGCTCCCATCACAAGGACGTTCTGATGCAGCTCATCGACAGAGACGACACAAGGGACAGCACGCGCGGTCGCGTTGTCGACGGGGAGCCGTCCCGGCCTCGGGGCCGACGGTTCTCCCGGCCCGCGCTCCTCGCCGGTGCCATCGCCGCCGCGCTGGCCGCCGGGCTCACCGTCGGGATCGGCGCGGGGCAGGACGGTGGTGGTGCGGCGGCGGCCCGGCCCGGTGCGAGCAGCGCGGCGGGCGGGAGCCGTAGCGCCGTCGTGACCCTCGACCGTATCGCCGCCGTCGCCCTTCGGACGGACGTCGAGCCCGTGGGCGACGGTCAGTTCGTGTACGTGCGCAGCAAGGGCGCCGGGAACGAGGGTGTCTTCGACGGGCCCGTCAAGCTCGGCGCGATGCACGAGCGGCAGGTGTGGTTCTCGCAGCGGCAGGGGCCCGTGACGGATGTCGGGCTGATCCGCGAGTACGGGCAGGACTGGCCGATCGAGGTCGGCGTGCCGGACGGTACGGATCCGAAGGACGCGGCGGTGCCGGCGGGCTTCGACCGGCCCACCTACGCCTGGCTCGCCTCGCTGCCCACCGATCCCGACGCCCTGCTGAAACTGCTCTACGCCGACACCCATGTCGAGAAGGGGGAGGACAGGGATCAGGAGGTCTTCGGCCGGATCGGCGATCTCGTCGGGGAACAGATCATGCCGTCCGCCACGGCCGCCGCGTTCTACAAGGCCACCGCCCGGATCCCCGGGGTGACCGAGGTGGCCGACGCGGTGGACGCCGCCGGCCGGCACGGCATCGCCATCGCCCGGGAGGACACCCGGCACGGGACCCGCACCGAGTGGATCTTCGACCCCGGCACCCTCGACTACCTCGGCGTACGCACCGTCTTCAGCCGGGACACCGAGCGGGCCAGGGCGGGGACGGTCTACGACACGAGTGCGGTGCTGGAACGCGCCGTCGTGGACAAGCGCGGACAGGAGCCGGGCGAGCGCCGCCGGGCCGGGCGGAGTTAGGCCGTACCGCGTACCGCGTACCGCGTACCGCGTGACGCCTGCCGCGTGCCGCCTGGCGCTGTCACCGATTCCCGGGGCGGGGCGCCGTGGACCTCCCCGCCTTCGCCCCGGTGAGCGGGGCGTCGTGGACCGTCCGCGCCTTCGCCCCGCTGGGCGTGGTGGCCCCGGGCATCGGTGCGTCCGCGAGAATCGGGTTCGGGTTCGGGTTCGGGCTCGGGTTCGGGTTCGTGGTGTCGGTGGGGCCGCGGGTTAGCCTCGTGGCGATCGATGCCGACCGACGAGAAAGCAGGCAGACATGGCGAAGGTTCCCAGTGCGGTGATCGCCGCGGGCGGGCTGGTCGGCGGGTACGGCGTGGCCCGGTGGACGAGGCAGCGGCCGCTGGGCGGGGCCGTCCTCGCCGTCGCGGGGGCCGCGGCGGCGAAGCAGTGGCAGCAGCAGGCGGGCAGGAAGGCGGCGGGGGCGCTGACCGCCGCATACGTCGCCGCCTTCGCCGGGTCTCATCCGCTGGCGAAGAAGGTGGGCGCCTGGCCGGCGGTGTTCGGCGTGGCGGGCGCGGTCGCACTCGCGTCCTGGGCGGTCGCGGACCGGCACGCCTGAGCGGAGGCCGGTCTCAGGAATCGGACTGGAGCCGGCCCGCCCCCGACCGGAACGCCCGCCGGTACCCCTGCGGGCTGGTGCCCACCACCTTGCGGAAGCACTCGCGGAACGCCGTAGGGGAGCCGAAACCCGCCTGGGCGGCAATGCGTTCCACGGGGTACGCCGTCGACTCCAGCAGGTACTGCGCGCGCCGCACCCGCGCCCGGTGCAGCCAGCGCAGCGGCGTCGTCCCGGTCTGCTCGCGGAAGCGGCGGTTGAGGGTGCGGGTGCTCATGCCGGCCCGCCCGGCGATCTGATCCAGCGTCACCTCGCGGCCGCAGTTGTCCTCCATCCAGGCCAGCACGGGTTCGAGGGTAGCGCCGGCGGGTGTCGGCGGCGGGTCGTGGACGATGAACTGGGCCTGGCCGCCCTCGCGTTCGAGGGGCATGACCGACATCCGGGCCGCCTGCGCGGCGACCGCCGAGCCGTAGTCGCCGCGGATCATGTGCAGGCACATGTCGAGGGCCGCGGCGGCGCCCGCCGAGGTGAGGAACCGGCCGTTGTCGACATAGAGGACGTTCGGGTCGACCGTGACCTTCGGGTAGCGCTCCGCCAGGTCACGTGCCGCGATCCAGTGCGTCGTCGCGCGCAGCCCGTCCAGCAGGCCGGTCGCGGCGAACAGGAACGCGCCGACGCAGACCGAGGCGATCCGGGTGCCGTTCGCCGCCGCGTCCCGCAGGGCCTCGGCGACGCCGATCGGCAGCTCGTCCTGCGGGGCCGCGACCCCGGGCAGGATGATCGTGTCCGCCTCGGCCAGCGCCTCGAGACCGTACGGCGCCCGGACCGTGAACGCCCCCGCGCTCACCTCCCCCGAGGCGGACGGCGAGCAGACCCGCACCCGGTAGGCCGGGCGGCCGTCGGGCAGCCGTGCCCAGCCGAAGGTGTCGATCGGGGCGGACAGATCGAACGGGACGACCCCGTCCAGGGCCAGTACGGCGACCGTGTGCATGGCGAGATCCTAGGCATACGACGGTTCACGGCCACCTCGGCCCCCATCTGCCTGCTCTGCCTGCTCTGCCTGCTCTGCCTGCTCTGCCCTGGCGACCAGCCCGGGTAGTCCGGGTAGTCCGACCCTCGTGGCCAGATCTGGTAGCCCGGCACCGGCCCTCATGGCCAGAGCCGGCAGCCCGGAACCAGCGGCCAGGTCGGTAGCCCCGCCCTGGCGGCCAGCCCAGGCAGCCCGGCCCAGGCGGCCAGGCCGGGCAGCCCCGCCCAGGCACCCAGACCTGGTGGCCAGGTCCCGTGGCTGCCGACGGTCGCCGACCCGGCCGGCACCCGCTGGCGGAAATCCGTCGGCCTCTGGCATTTCCGCCGCTTCTGCGCTTCGCTCGCGCCGCCTAGCGTCGGGGCGTGACCAAGTTCCTCCTCGCCGTGCACGTACTCGCCGCGATCGTCGCGATCGGGCCCGTCACCGTCGCCGCCAGCATGTTCCCGCCCGCCGCCCGCCGGGCCCTGGCCGCGCCCGACGACGCCCGCGCGAGCGAGACCGTGCGGCTGCTGCACCGCATCTGCCAGGTGTACGCGGCCTTCGGCCTCGCCGTCCCGGTCTTCGGGTTCGCCACGGCGGGCGCGATGGGGGTGATGGGCGACCCGTGGCTGATCGCGTCGATCGTGCTGACCGTGCTGGCCGCGGGTGTGCTCCTGGTTCTCGTGCTGCCCCGGCAGGAGGTGCTCGTCGAGGGCGCGGGCATGGGCGCGGGCACGGGCACGGGCACGCGGGAGACGACGGTTCAACTCGCCATGTTCACCGGGATATTCAATCTGCTGTGGGCGACCGTGACGGTCCTGATGATCGTCCGGCCGGGGTCGACGACGGGGGCCTGACCACCGCCCGATCGGCCAGTCCGCAAGTCCGCAAGTCCGCAAGTCCGCCGGTGGGCCGGTCCGCTAGTCGGCCGGTCGCCCGGTGGGCCGGTCGGCCAGTCGCCCGGTCGCCCGAGCGGCCGGTCCGTCAGGTTTTCGTTATCGGGCCCGCCTCTCGTCCGTCTCCTCGCCATGCATCTGCAACCGCACGTGACTCGACCCCGACGGATCGGCCGGCGACAGATCAGCCGCCGCGGCCTGCTGAAGGCCGCGGGCGTGGCGGCCGGAGCCGTCGGTGCGGCCGCGGTCGTCCCCGTGGCCCCCGCCGCCGCGACCGGATACGCGCACCCGGGGCTCCTGCACACCGGCGCCGACCTGGCCCGTATGGCCGCCAAGGTGAAGGCCGGCGCCGCGCCCTACACGGCCGGATACGCCAGGCTCACCGCCAACCGGCACGCGCAGAGCGGCTGGACGGCCAATCCGCAGGCGACCGTGTACCGGGGCTCGGGCTCGCCGCAGAACTACACGATCCTCTACAACGACCTCCACGCCGCCTATCAGAACGGCCTGCGGTTCCACGTCAGCGGTGACAGCGCGTACGCCGACACCGCCGTCGCGATCCTCAACGCCTGGTCCGCGAAGCTCACCTCGCTCGCGGGCTCCGCCGACCGGTTCCTGGCGGCCGGGCTCTACGGCTACCAGGCCGCCAACGCCGCCGAACTCGTCCGCGACCACGCCGGCTTCGAGCTCGACCGCTTCCAGAAGATGCTGACCACCGTCTTCTCCCCGCTGAGCGAGGACTTCCTCGTCGGGCACAACGGCGCCGTGGTCACCAACTACTGGCCCAACTGGGATCTCACCGCCATGGCCTGCGTCCTCGCCACCGGCATCTTCTGCGACGACAGCGCCAGGGTGGAGCAGGCCGTCGAGTACTTCAAGCACGGCTCCGGGCTCGGCGCCGTCAGGAACGCCGTCCCGGTCGTGCACGACGACGGCCTCGGCGAGTGGCTGGAGGCCGGCCGGGACCAGGGGCACGCGCTGCTGGGCGTCGGCCTCATGGGCACCTTCTGCGAGATGGCCTGGAACCAGGGCGTCGACCTCTACGGGTACGACGACAGCCGCTTCCTCAAGGGCGCCCAGTACGTGGCCAAGTGGAGCCTCGGCGGGGATGTCGCCTACACGGCCAACACCCGGGCGAAGGGCGCGGTCGACGGCTGGTCGGGCAGCGAGACCGCGTCCGCCGCGGCCGGCGTCGATCCGGCGACGACCCGCCCGATCTGGGCCATGATCGCCAACCACTACACCAAGCGCCGAGGGCTGTCCGCCCCCTACCTCACCCGCATCGCCGCCAAGGCGGCACCCGAGGGAGGCGGCGGGGACTACGGCCCCAACAGCGGCGGCTACGACCAACTCGGTTTCGGCACACTGGCGTTCACCCGGGACAGAGTGGCCACGACCGCGGGCGGGGCGGCGGCGGGCGCCTCCTCGGCCGGCCCGCCCACGTCCTCGTCCGCGTCGACGCCCTCCTCCGCGTCGACGCCCTCGTCGTCGTCCGGCGCCGCCGCGGCGGGCGGGTCGGCCGCGCCCACCGCCTCGCCGGGCCCCGACAGCGCGGGGGCCGCCGCTCCGAAGAGCGGCGGCCTCGCGTCCACCGGTTCCACCGACCTCATGGCCTGGACCGCGACCACCGGCCTCACCGCCCTGGCCGGCGGTCTGCTGTTGCTGCGCCGACGGGGACGGGCCCAGGAGAGCGGGGCACGGCCGAAGTAGAGGACACCGAAGACGGCGGCCTCAGGCACTCGCCCCACGGGAACGGCCTCGGCACTCGCTCCACGGGAACGGCCTCAGGCAGTCGCCCGCGGGAACGGCCTCAGGCGGTCGCCCCGCTGGAGCAGCCTCGGCACTCGCCCCGCGTAAGGGGCCTCAGGCGGTCGCCTTGCTCGAACGGTCTCCCGTCGTCGCCGCGCGCGCCTTGGTCGCCGCCGCCGTCAGGGGCTTGGCGATGTCCTCCAGGGAACGTCGCTCGGCCTTGACCGCCAGGAACGCCGCGACCAGGCCCGCCGCGCACATCAGGGCCGCGCCGATGCAGAAGGCGAGGACCGTGTCGCCGACCTTCCCCGTGTCGGTGAGGTCGGCGAACAGCAGGGGGCCGCTGATGCCGCCGGCGGCGGTGCCGAGGGCGTAGAAGAAGGCGATCGACATCGCTCGGGTCTCCATCGGGAAGACCTCCGAGACCGTCAGATAGGCGCTCGACGCGCCCGCCGACGCGAAGAACAGCACCGCGCACCAGCAGGCGGTCATCGTCGTCGCGTTCAGCGAGCCCTGGTCGAACAGCCAGGCCGTGCCGAACAGCAGCACACCGGAGAGCAGGTACGTCGAGGAGATCATCACCCGTCGGCCCACCGTGTCGAACAGCTTGCCCAGCAGCAGCGGACCGCAGAAGTTGCCGATCGCGATGACGGCGAAGTAGTAGCCGGTGTTGCCGCTCGGCACGTCGAAGAACTTGGTGAGGATGGCGCCGAAGCCGAAGGTGATCGCGTTGTAGAGGAACGCCTGCCCGATGAAGAGCGAGAAGCCGAGGATCGAGCGGCGCCGGTAGTCGGAGAACACCGTGCGGGCGATCTCGACGAAGGAGACGCTGCGGCGCTGGTGGATCGTGAGCTCGCCCTCCGCGCGCGGCAGCCGCTCCCCCTTCTCCTCCTCGACCCGCTCCTCGATCAAGGAGACGATCTCCTCCGCCTCCCGGTCCCGGCCGTGGATCAGCAGCCAGCGTGGGCTCTCCGGGACGTGCCGCCGCACGAGCAGGATCACCAGGGCCAGGACCGCGCCCAGCGCGAACGTCAGCCGCCAGCCCACGTCGGCCGCGAAGATGTCCGTGTTCAGCGCGACGATCGACAGCAGCGAGCCGCCGACCGCGCCCAGCCAGAAGCTGCCGTTGATGATCAGGTCGACCCGGCCCCGGTACTGCGCGGGGATCAGTTCGTCGATCGCGGAGTTGATGGCCGCGTACTCACCGCCGATGCCGAAGCCGGTGAGGAACCGGAACAGCAGGAACCACCAGGTGTCGAAGGAGACCGCCGTCAGGGCGGTGGCCGCCAGATACACCGCGAGGGTGATCATGAACAGCTTCTTGCGGCCCCACTTGTCGGTCAGCCGGCCCCAGAAGAGGGCGCCGACGCAGGCGCCGGCCACGTACAGCGCGGCCGCGATGCCGGTGACCTGCCCGGAGGTGATCGGCAGGCCGCTGCCCGGCTCCGACAGCCGGCTCGCGATGTTCCCGACGACCGTGACCTCGAGGCCGTCCAGGATCCACACGGTGCCGAGTCCGAAGACGATGGTCCAGTGCCAGCGCGACCAGGGCAGCCGGTCGAGGCGGGCGGGTATGTCAGTGGTGATCGTGCGGTCCGTCTCGGCCGGCACGGCAGCTTCGGCGCTGGTCATGGGCTCCCTCCTCGGCACGCTCCTCATCGAGCGGAACGTCGGTCGGGTTCCCGCGACCAGCGCCTTCAAGCCCCCAGCGCCCGCGCCACGGTGTAGATCAGCAGCCCGGCCAGCGAGCCCACCACCGTGCCGTTGATCCGGATGAACTGGAGGTCCCGGCCGATGTTGGCCTCGATCTTGCGGGTCGTGTGTTCCGCGTCCCAGCCCGCGACCGTGTCGGTGATCAGGGAGGTGATCTCGCGCCGGTACGTCGTCACCACGTGCACCGCCGCTCCCTCCACCCAGCTGTCCACCTTCTCCTGGACCTTGCGCTCGGTGGCCATCCGGGCCCCCAGGGACAGCAGCGAGGCCCGCACGCGCAGCCGCAGTTCGCTGCGCTCGTCCTCCGCCGCCGCGACCATCATGGAGCGGACGGCGGTCCAGGCGGACGCGATCAGATCCTGGACCTCGCCCCGGCCCAGCACCTCACCCTTGAGCCGCTCCACCCGCGCCCGGGTGTCCGTGTCGGACTGGAGGTCGGAGGCGAAGTCGCCGAGGAAGCGGTCCAGAGCGCCCCGCGCCGGGTGGGACGGCATGTCCCGCATCTCCGCGCAGAACCGCACCAGCTCCTTGTGGACCCGCTCGCCGATCCGCTTGTCGACGAACCGGGGGGTCCAGCCGGGGGCGCCACCCTCCACCGCGCCCATCACCGAGTCGCCGTGCAGCACCAGCCAGTCGTGCGCCCGGGCCACCACCAGGTCCACGGCCCGCCGGTGACCGCCGTCCGCGACGATCTTCTCCAGCATCTTGCCGATGCCCGGCGCGATCTCCTGCGCGTCCGCGCGCCGCGTGATCGCCTCCCCCACCACCGCCTGCACGTCCGAGTCGCGCAGGACCGTCAGCGCGCCCCGCAGCGCCGTCGCCAGTTCCGCCGTCACCCGGTCGGCGTGCTCCGGTTCGGCCAGCCAGGCGCCCAGCCGGGTGCCGATGCCGACCGTGCGCAGCCGCTGCCGTACGACGTCCTCGGAGAGAAAGTTCTCCCCGACGAACTCACCCAGGGAGACGCCCAGCTGATCCTTCTTGTTCGGGATGATCGCCGTGTGCGGGATGGGCAGGCCGAGCGGGTGACGGAACAGCGCCGTGACCGCGAACCAGTCGGCGAGCGCACCGACCATGCCCGCCTCCGCCGCGGCCGCCACATAGCCCGCCCAGGGGCCCGCGCCCCGATGGGAGGCCCACTCGGCGAGGACGTACACCACGGCCACGAACAGCAGCAGCCCGGCCGCGGTGAGCTTCATCTGGCGCACCCCGCGCCGTTTCTCCTCGTCGGCGGCGCTGAAGACGGTCATCGCGCGCGCCGCCGCCCTGGTGCCGGTCGGCTGCTCCGCTTCCGTACGATCCATCCGCCCCATCCGTTCCGATCGACGCCCGTGCCAGCCGGGTCCCGCACGCAGATATTGTCCCTACTTGACCGACTCCTGGAACGGAACAGGAGTTCCCGGCGTCTGTCAGGTGGGGGAGCTCAACGGTGAACTCCTGCACAAACCCATCACCGCATGAACGCATGCCCACGTGAACGCATGCCCGCATGACCCGGAGCCGCACCGCTCCCCTCACCGAGGAGAACCACCCGCATGACCAGGCGACACGGTGCTGCCCTCCTGTCGGCGATCATCGCCCTGGTGGTGGGCCTGTCCACCGCCCTGTACGTCTCCGTCGCCTCCGACCACGGCCCCGGGCGCGACCCGGGCCGAGCCGCCCTCGCCGCGGCCCCCGGCCCCGGCGACGCGGCGCCCATCTCGACGGGCGTCTGGGTCGGCACCTGGGCGGCCGCCCCGGTCAGCGGCGAACCCGGCACCGCGGCCGACGGCACGGCGGGCCGCACGGTCCGCAACGTCGTGCACACCAGCGTCGGCGGGACGAGTGCCCGCGTCACACTGTCCAACCTCTACGGCACCGGCCCCCTCACCGTGACACATGCCACCCTCGCCGTCGCGGCCGACGGCGGGAGCGCGGCCGCGGTCCCCGACACGCTGCGCCGGCTCACCTTCGGCGGGGCCACCGTGGTCGTCGTCCCGGCCGGCGGGCAGACGGTCAGCGACGCCGTGACCGTCGCCGTCCCGCACGACTCCGACGTCCTGGTCAGCATCTACTCCCCCACCTCCGCCGGTCCGGTCACCTACCACCCGCACGCCCGGCAGACCAACTACGTCGCCGAGGGCGAGTCCACCGAGGACGTGACCGGCGCCGCGTTCACCGGGGCGGGCGAGTACTGGCGCTACCTGACCGCGCTGGACGTGCTCAGCAACGAGGCCGACGGCACCGTCGTCGCCTTCGGCGACTCCATCACCGACGGCGTCACCTCCACCTCCGGCACGAACCGCCGCTGGCCCGACGTCCTCGCCGACCGGCTGCGGGCGAGCGTCGCCGACGACGGGGACGCCCCCCGCTACGGTGTCGTCAACGAGGGCATCAGCGGCAACCAGGTCCTCGTCGACGACCCCCGCCGTGGCGCGGCCGGCCTCAACCGCTTCGAACGGGACGTCCTCGGCCGTACGAACGCCAAGGTCGTCGTCATCGACCTCGGCGTCAACGACATCCTGCGCAACCCGCGGCTCGCCGACCCGCAGGCGGTCGTGGACGGCCTGCGCACCCTCGTCGAGCGCGCCCACGCCCGCGGCGTCAAGGTCGTCGGCAGCACCCTCACGCCGTTCCGCGGCCACCGCGGCTACACCGGCGCCCGCGAGGACGTACGACAGCGGATCAACCGGGCGATCCGGGCGGACGGGGTGTTCGACGAGGTCGTCGACTTCGACAAGGCGCTGCGCGACCCCTACGACCCGCGCAGCCTGCGCCCGGAGTACGACTCGGGCGACCATCTGCACCCCAGCGACCGCGGCTACCGGAAGATGGCCGAGACCGTCGGCCTGACAAAACTGCAAGGGTCGGCGCCCGCCCGGCTGTAATGGCCGTCGGCCCCCGCCCGGCTGAAGCGACAGTCGGCTGCCGCCCGGCTGAAGTGACAGTCGGCCGCCGCGGCAGCCTCGGGCCGGCCGCACAGGGGCCGTCCGCCCTCGCCACGGCCGTCCGCCTCGCGGCCACCGTCGGTCCTCGAAGCAGCCGTCCCCGTCCGGCCTGACGGCAGCCGTCGGGCGTCGCGGCGACCGTCAGTCCTCGTAGCGGTGTTCCCGGCGTTCCTCCCGGGAGCCGGACCCGGATCCGTGGCCGTGCCGATGCCCCCGCAGGACGTCCTTGTGGCCCTCGAGCATCCGCAGGTGGGCGCCCTGGGCGTCGTCCCGCGAGGCCGAGCGCAGCTCGCGCCTCGCCGCCTTGCGGTCCAGCTTCTCCTGCCGACGGGCGGCCCGCGTCTTCTTGCGCTCGACCCCGACGCCACCCCAGAAGGCGAACCCGCCGACGATCACCCGCGGTGCGTCCGGGTCGCCCCGCTCACCGGTCTCCCGCTGGTCGAAGCCGCCCATCACGCCGATCCCGCGGACGTCGACCTCCACCCCCGGCGGGACGATGATCTGCACCCCACCCATGATCGCGACACAGTTGATCTCGACCTCACCGGCGGCGAAGTTCGCCTCACGCAGGTCGATCTCCCCACCGCCCCAGAAGGCGAAGCAGGTGAAACGCCGGGGGACCGTCCAGCGGCCCCGGCGCTGGAAGCCGGACAGCACGGCCACCGCCCAGGTCGACGAACCCTCGCCGCCCACGATCCGCCCGGCCCAACTCCCGTCCGCCGACGGCTCCTTGTTCAGCGACACGACCGACGGGGGCGTCACTCCGGCGACCGGCAGATCCCGGGTGATCGGCGTCAACTCCCCGTACGTGCGCGCCTTGTACGTCTCCTCCAGCCGTTCCTCGAACTCCGCCATGTCGAGACGGCCCTCCGCGAGGGCGTCCCGCAGGACCTCGGCGACCCGCTCACGATCGGCGTCGGAGGCACGGAGATCCGGCAGGCCCGGGGCTGCGTCGTCGGTCATATCAGCAGCCTACGAGTTCCCGGGCCCCGGCACTACGGTCTCCCTGGCGGGCTCGCGTTCCGGCGAGGATCCGGCGCCGCCCCCCATCGAGTACAGCATCTTCGCGATCACGGCTTCGATGTCGGGCTCCCGCACCGACAGGTCGACCAGCGGGTACTCCGCCGCGATCCGGGCGACCAGCGGAGCCGCCGACTCCGACGCCGGGAACGCCAGCCACTGCCTGGGCCCCTCCACCTTCACCACCCGCGCCGCCTCCCCCACCTCGACCGGCGGCAGCTCCCGCTCCAGATCCACCACCAGCGTGCGCTCGCTCTCCCCCACCTCGTGCAGCCCGGCCAGCGCACCGTCGTAGACCAGACGGCCGTGGTCGATCACCATCACCCGGGAGCACAGCTGCTCGATGTCCTGGAGATCGTGCGTGGTGAGCAGCACCGTCGTGCCCCGCTCGGTGTTCAGCTCGCGCAGGAACTCCCGCACCCGCGCCTTGGAGACCACGTCCAGACCGATCGTCGGCTCGTCCAGATAGAGCACCTCCGGGTCGTGCAGCAGGGCCGCCGCGATGTCCCCGCGCATCCGCTGACCGAGCGACAACTGACGCACGGGCACGTCCAACAGCGCCGACAGGTCGAGGAGTTCGACCAGACGGTCGAGGTTCTCCCGGTAACGGCCGTCAGGGATGCGGTACATGCGGTGCATCAGCCGGTAGGAGTCGATCAGCGGGAGGTCCCACCACAACGTCGTACGCTGCCCGAACACCACCCCTATCCGATGCGCCAGCCGCATCCGCTCACGCGACGGATCGATCCCCGCCACCCGCAGCCGGCCCCCGCTCGGCGTCAGGATCCCCGTCAGCATCTTGATCGTCGTCGACTTCCCCGCGCCGTTCGGCCCGATGTAGCCGACCATCTCCCCGCGCGCCACGGTGAACGAGATCGCGTCCACCGCCCGCACCCGCCGCAGCTCACGCTTCAGGAAACCGGTCTTCCTCCGCACGTCGAAGACCTTCTCCACCCGGTCCACCTCGATGAACACGCTCTCAGCACGCTCCGCACTCTCCGACACGGTCGCCCTCAACTCCCCGTACTCCGATAGGTCCGCAGCCCCGCCCGCCACGCCAGCCCCGCCGCCGCACAGCACGCCACCGCCACCAGCGGCGGAGTGAAGGCCGCCCACTCCGGCAGCCCCAACGGATACGGCCGCCCCAACACATAGGAAGCCGGAACCCAGTTGACGAACGCCAGCGGCAGCACGAACGTCACCCCGCGCACCAACTCCCGTCCGAACACGGTCGGCGGATACTGCAACAACGTCTGACCGCCGTACGTGAACGCCGCCTGCACCTCCGACGCGTCCTGCGCCACGAACTGGAACGCCGCCCCCGCCACGAACACCGCCGAGAAGATCAGCCCGCCGCAGACCAGCATCCACGGCACCAGCAGCAGCTTCACCGGCGTCCAGCCGACATCCATCGCGACACACGCGTAGCCCAGCACCAGCGAACCCTGCGCGATCCGCGCCACCCGGCGCAGCGCGAACCGGTCCGCGGCGACCTGCGCCAGCACCGGCGCGGGCCGCACCAGCAACGTGTCCAGCGTGCCGTCGCGCACCCGCGTGCCCAGCCGGCCCGCCGGCCCGATCGCCAGATCCGCGAACCCGAACGACACCGCCGACAACCCGTACAGAAAGGCGACCTCCGGCAGCGTGTAACCGCCGAGCACGTCGACCTGCGAGAACATCAGCAAGATCGCGACAAAGTCCAGCCCCGTCACCAGCAGACCACCGACCACCGTCAGCACGAACGACACCCGGTAGGCCAGCGTCGAACGGATCCACATCCCGGCGATCAGCCGATAGGCCCGCACCCCCTCCACCAGCCGGCCGCCCTCACCCACCCTGCACCACCACCCGCCGCGTCGCCGCCCCCTGCACCCACCGGCCGACCGCCAGCAGCACCACCGCCCACCCCGCCTGGAAGGCGAACGCGGACCACGGATCGACCCGCCCCATCAGCACGTCGGCGGGCATCTGCAACAACGCCGACCACGGCAACAACGTCACGAGGTCACCCAGCGGCTGCGGGAAGGCGTTGAGCGGCAGCGCCATCCCCGAGAAGAACATCCCGGTGACCATCAGCACCTGCACCGCACCCGTGCCGTCCATCAACCAGAACCCGCTCAGCGCCACCAGGAACCGGATCCCGTAACTCACCACCATCGCCAGCAGGATCGCGACCAGCAGGGCCAGCCAGGTCACCGGATCGTCCGGCAGCGCCGTGGGAAAGAACAACGCCCCGAAGACGAAGGGAATCACCCCCCGCCCCAGCAACTGGAACAACGCCCGCCCCATGTCGCTCGCCAGCCACCACATCTGGAGATCGGCGGGCCGGTACAGATCGATGGCGATCTCACCCGTACGGATCCGTTCCATGAGCTCGATCTCGAACCCGCCGCCCTGGATCGCCAGCGTCGCGAACAGCGCCTGCCCCAGCCACACATACGTGACCGCCTGCGCCTGGTCATAGCCCCCGAGGTGCGGCCGCTCGTCCCACAACGCCAGATACGCGTAGACGAGGATCAGGCCGAAAACGGTGTTGGTGAACACCCCGGCGGCCGTGGCCACCCGATACGTCGCGTACCTTCTGAAACCCCCCGCCGCGACGGTCGCGTACAACCGCGCCGATCCCAAGGCAACCGTCCTCCTCGCCCGATAGTCACCCCTGGTGCCCTCTTCGACACCGAAGCGCAGGAGCCTAGTGCGCCACCGCGACCGCGTGCCACGCGTTTTCCGGGCACGACGGCACGAGACCACGGCTGCACGGCTGCACCACGTGTGACGGAACGCGCGCCGATTGCCGGGAACGGAACGCTCGGTGCGAGAGTCTTCAGCAGGGAGCGCAGAACGCGTACGAGGCGTAAAAGACGTAAGAGGCGTTAAAGGCGTACGGGAACGTACGACGCGAAACAGGAGTCCTGCAACACATGAGTGACGAGCCGCAGCCGCAGCCGCAGCAGCCGACCCAGGGCACGGCACCCGGACCACCCGAAGCGGGTGACGGAGGAAGTGGCAGCGAAGGCAAGGAGGGCAAGAAGGTGAAGCGGCCCAAGCGCACCGGCCTGCGCCGACTCCTGCCCACCTGGCGGATGGTACTCGGCACGTTCGTCCTCGGCGTCCTGATCCTCGGTGGCCTGTTCTCCCTCGGCTACTCGATGGTCAAGATCCCACCGGCCAACGCGCTCGCCACCAAGCAGTCCAACGTCTACCTCTACGCCGACGGCACCGAGATCGCCCGCGACGGCACCGTCAACCGCGAGAACGTCGACCTCGCACAGATCTCCAAGGACGCCCAGCACGCCGTCCTCGCCGCCGAGGACCGCGACTTCTACACCGAGTCCGCCATCGATCCCAAGGCGATGCTCCGGGCCGGCTGGAACACCGCCACCGGCAAGGGCAAGCAGTCCGGCTCCACGATCACCCAGCAGTACGTGAAGAACTACTACCTCGCGCAGGAACAGACCGTCACCCGCAAGGTGAAGGAGTTCTTCATCTCCATCAAGCTGGACCGCGAGACCTCCAAGGACGACATCCTCGAGGGCTACCTCAACACCAGCTACTTCGGCCGCAACGCCTACGGCATGCAGGCCGCCGCCAAGGCCTACTACGGCATCGACGCCGCCAAACTCACCCCCGCCCAGGGCGCCTACCTCGCCGCCCTCGTCAACGCGCCCAGCGAGTACGACGTCATCGCCCACCCCGAGAACCGCAAGGCCGCCGAGGCCCGCTGGAACTACGTCCTCGACGGCATGGTCACCAAGGGCTGGCTCAGCGAAGCGGGGCGCGCCGGGCTGAAGTTCCCCACCCCCAAGGAGACCTCCGGCGCCGACACCGGCATGTCCGGCCAGCGCGGCTACCTCGTCAACGCGATCAAGGACTACCTGCGCGACAACAAGATCGTCACCCAGGACGAACTCGACGCCGGCGGCTACCGCATCACCACCACCATCGAGAAGAACAAGCAGAACGCCTTCGTCGACGCCGTCAACGACAAGCTGATGAAGAAGCTCGACAAGAAGAACCGCAAGGTCGACACCTACGTCCGCGCGGGCGGCGCCGCCGTCGACCCCAAGACCGGCAAGATCCTCGCCCTGTACGGCGGCATCGACTACATCAAGCAGTACACCAACAACGCCACCCGCCAGGACTTCCAGGTCGGCTCCACCTTCAAGCCCTTCGTCTTCACCTCGGCCGTCGAGAACGACTCCGAGACCCAGGACGGCCGCCGGATCACCCCCAACACGATCTACGACGGCACCAACAAACGCCCCATCCAGGGCTGGAGCGGCGGCACCTACGCCCCCGAGAACGAGGACTACGTCAACTACGGCAACATCAACGTGCGCACCGCCACCGACAAGTCGGTCAACTCGGTGTACGCGCAGATGGCCGTCGACGTCGGCCCCGCGAAGGTCAAACAGACCGCGATCGACCTCGGCCTGCCCACCGACACCCCCGACCTCCAGCCCTACCCCTCCATCGCCCTCGGCACGGCCAACGCCAGCGTCCTGGACATGGCGCAGGCCTACGCCACCCTCGCCAACCACGGCAAGCACGGCGTGTACACCCTGATCGCCAAGGTCACCAAGGACGGCTCCGACGTGATGGAGCTGCCCGGACAGAAGGCCTCCCAAGTCGTGAGCCGCGAAGCCGCCGACACCACCACCTCCATCCTGCGCAGCGTCGTCCAGAACGGCACCGCGACCGCCGCCCAGGCCGCCGACCGCCCCGCCGCCGGCAAGACCGGCACCGCCGAGGAGGACACCGCCGCCTGGTTCGCCGGCTACACCCCCGACCTGGCCACCGTGGTCGCGGTCATGGGCCAGGACCCGAAGACCGCCGCCCACAAATCCCTCAAGGGCGCGATGGGCCTGCCCCGCATCAACGGCGGCGGCGCACCCACCGAGATCTGGGCCCAGTTCACCAAGAACGCCCTGAAGGACACCCCCGAGTCGGACTTCAACCTCCAGATCCAGGACGGCGGCGAGGAGTCCGCCTACCCCTCGTCCCCGCCCGCGGAGGAAAAGCCCAGCGACGACGAGACCGACGGCAGCACGCCCGGCGACGACACCAAGGGCCAGACGCAGGGCAAGACCCAGGGGCAGACGGGCGGCGGCACGACGACCACCGGCGGCACGACCGGAGACCCCACCTCCGGCACCACCACCGGCGGCGGCACGACCACCGGCAACACGTCGACCGGCACCACCGACGGCGGCACGACGAACAGCGGAACGACCTCAGGCACCAGTTCCGGCACCACCGACGGCAACACGTCGACCGGCACCACCGACGGCGCGAGCGGAGACCCCGGCAACACCGAGGGCACGACGGTCGGCCCCCAGCTCACAGCCACCGGCTGGGACTGACCGACCCGGCACCCCCGTGCCGACGCACCTCAGTGACCGCTGGTCGCCTTGAGTCCCACCACGGCGACCAGCAGCAGACACACGAAGAAGATCCGGGCGGCGGTCGCCGGCTCCCCCAGCACCACCATGCCGACCACCGCCGCCCCGGCCGCCCCGATCCCCACCCACACGCCGTAGGCGGTACCGATGGGCAGAGAACGGGCGGCGTACGACAGCAGGAGCATGCTGGCGACGATGCCGGCGCCGGTGAACAGACTCGGGACGAGCCGGGTGAACCCGTCCGTGTACTTCATCCCGACCGACCAGCCGACCTCGAGCAGACCCGCGACGACAAGCAGAACCCAGGCCATGACAGGCACCTCCGAGACGCGGACTCACTGACACCGATGCGTCGTCTTTGCCTGCGTTCCCGGTACGGCGCGTCTCGTCGGGCTCCTTCTAAACGTAGCAAGGAAACGACAAAAGGGCCGGTGACGATGGTCACCAGCCCTTCTCGCCGACAAATCAGAGGCGCAAGCCGATCAGAGGTACAGCCCGGTCGAGTCCTCCGAACCCTCGAATCGGTCCGCCGCCACGGCGTGCAGATCGCGCTCCCGCATCAGCACGTACGCGACACCCCGCACCTCGACCTCGGCACGGTCCTCCGGGTCGTACAGCACCCGATCCCCCGGCTCCACGGTCCGCACGTTCTGCCCCACCGCGACCACCGCCGCCCAGGCCAGCCGGCGACCGACGGCCGCGGTGGCGGGAATCAGAATGCCGCCACCCGAACGCCGCTCACCCTCGCCGGTCTCCTGCCGCACGAGCACACGGTCGTGCAGCATCCGGATGGGCAGCTTGTCGTGCGGGGTACTCAGGTCGTCTCTCTTGGCGCTCACACCACTGAACCTACCTGCCGAAAGCGCATCCGTACGCGAGCGGGGGTCCGGGCTACGGAGCAAGAGGCGTACGGACGATCAGCGCCCGCGACGCCGTCCGCTGAACGCGAGCAGCCCCACGACACCGACGACCACGAGCGCCACCGGCACGACCCGCTCCAGCCGGGGCGCGCCCTCCTCGTCCACGAACTGCGCCCGCACTCCGCTCACAGCGCGGTTGACCTGGACGTAGGCCTTCCCGAGCGTGTGATCGACGTTGGCCACGACCCTGGCCTTGGCGTCCCCGACGATGGTCTTCGGGTGCACCCGCACCCCGATCTCGTCCAGCGTCTCCGCCAGCACCTCGCGGCGGGCCCTGATGTCCGCCTCGATCTGCGCCGGGGTTCTGGTGTCCGACGTCTCCGCCACGGTAAGGCCTCCGAAGTCAGCTGTGTCTTGTTCCGGACAGTCTGTCAGCTCTGCCCGCCGCCGCACCGCCAGGACCCCCGGTTACGCTGGCCCGATGAGCGAGCGACTCCAGACCGGGGACGTGGCCCCCGCCTTCACCCTCCCCGACGCCGACGGCAACCAGGTGTCCCTGTCGGACCACAAGGGCCGCAAGGTCATCGTCTACTTCTACCCGGCCGCGCTTACCCCCGGCTGCACGAAGCAGGCCTGTGACTTCACGGACAACCTGGAACTCCTGACCGGCGCCGGTTACGACGTCATCGGCATCTCCCCCGACAGCCCCGAGAAGCTGGGCAGGTTCCGGGACAAGGAGTCCCTGAAGGTCACCCTCCTGGCCGACCCCGAGAAGACCGTCACCGAGGCCTATGCCGCGTACGGCGAGAAGAAGAACTACGGCAAGACGTACATGGGCGTCATCCGCTCCACGATCGTGGTCGACGAGGAGGGCAAGGTCGAACGGGCCCTCTACAACGTCCGCGCCACGGGCCACGTAGCCAAGATCATCAAGGACCTGGGCATCTGAGTCCCCTTCCGGCCGGCAAGCGGCCCGCGTCGGAACACCCCGGCACGGGCCGCTTCACGTTCGGTGCGTTACTGTCCGATAAACGGTTCATTACTCCGTACGAGACCACGAACGAGTGGTCGGTGCCGGAGGGGCACGGCGTGCGGGGCACAGCCGGACGATCGGCGCATACAGCCGGGAAAGGCTCGCGCCGAAGGTTGCCGCGGCGAGAACCTGCGATACCTGTGCCCCAACTGCCATGCGCTGACAGAGACGTGGTGCCGACAGGATGAGAGAACACCGCTCGCCGGATAGCTGCGGATCCCCGTACACTTGCAGGCACCCGTCGCTCGACGGCGGGCGGCCAGCGGCCTTGGCGGAACGGCAGACGCCTCGCGTTTAGGGCGCGATGGGAGCAATCCCGTGAGGGTTCGAATCCCTCAGGCCGCACTTATCCTCACTTGCAAGGTCCGGCGTGCGACTTCCGCAAATCCGGACCTTGCTGGTGGGTACTCCTCAGCCCAGCAACTCCCGTACCACCGGCACCAGCCCCCGGAACGCCTTGCCGCGGTGGCTGATCGCGTTCTTCTCCTCCGCCGTCAGTTCCGCGCAGGTGCGCGTCTCGCCGTCCGGCTGGAGGATCGGGTCGTAGCCGAAGCCGTTCGCGCCGGTCGGGGTGTGGCGGAGGGTGCCGGTCAGGCGGCCCTCGACGACGCGTTCCGTGCCGTCCGGGAGGGCCAGGGCCGCCGCGCAGGCGAAGTGGGCGCCCCGGTGTTCGTCGGCGATGTCCGAGAGTTGGGCCAGGAGCAGGTCCAGGTTGGCCCGGTCGTCGCCGTGTTTGCCGGCCCAGCGGGCGGAGAAGATGCCGGGGGCGCCGTTCAGCACGTCGACGCAGAGGCCCGAGTCGTCGGCGACGGCCGGGAACCCCGTCGCCTGGGCGAGGGCGTGGGCCTTCAGGAGCGCGTTCTCGGCGAAGGTGACGCCGGTTTCCCTGACGTCGGGGATGCCGGGGTAGGCGTCCGCGCCGACGAGGTCGTGGGGCAGGCCTGCGTCGGCGAGGATCGACCTCAGTTCGGTGATTTTTCCGGCGTTGCGGGTGGCGAGGATCAGGCGGGTCATGCGCCCAGTATCCCCAGTCCCGTCGTCGCCGGTTCCGGCGTTCCCGGTTCCGGCGTTCCCGGTTCCGCCGTCATCGGTCCGGTCGGCCGTTCCTACGGCGTGCAGACCTTCGTGAGTTCGCCTGCCGCGTCCGTGACGGGGCTGAGGTCGGGGGTGTTGTCGCCGTTCTCGACGGCTGTGCGGACGTTGGTGACGGCTGCCTGGAGGTCGTCGACCGCCTTGTTGACGTCGGCGTTGTCGGTCTTGTCGCCTATCTTGTCGAGGTTGTTCTCGATGGAGGTCAGCGATTCCTGGGTCTGGGTGGGGTCGTTCGCGGCGTTCTCCACGGCCTGCTGGAGGTCGGTGACGCTGTCGGCGATGGAGTCGGCGGTCTGGACGCAGTCCAGGGCCTTGTTGACCGCGTCGCAGCCGGTCGCCGTCAGTCCGACGGTGAGGGCGACGGCCGCGGTGGCGGCGGCTATGACGGTACGGCGACGCCGGTGCTGGCGTCGGCTCGCGGCCGTGGACATAAGTGGTTCCTCCCCTTGCCAGGCCCTGGAGGCCCCCGTTGGTGTACTGGCCAAGACGCCTCGGCGGGCGGGCCGGTTGCTCGCGCCCGCCGCATCTCTTGGTGTTCCCTTTACTTTTCCAGGACCGTATCAAGTGCCGTGCGCTGCAGGACAGCCAGTTCCGTGCAGCCGGAAACGGCGAGGTCCAGCAGGGAGTTGAGCTCATCGCGGTCGAACGGCTCGGCTTCGGCGGTGCCTTGGACCTCGACGAAGCGGCCGTCGCCGGTGCAGACGACGTTCATGTCGGTCTCGGCGCGGACGTCTTCCTCGTAGCAGAGGTCCAGGAGCGGCACCTTGCCGACGATGCCGACGGACACCGCGCTGACCGTGCCGGTGAGGGGCTGGCGGCCGGCCTTGATGAGTTTGCGGCCCTGGGCCCAGGTGATGGCGTCCGCGAGCGCGACGTAGGCGCCGGTGATGGCGGCCGTACGCGTGCCGCCGTCGGCCTGGAGGACGTCGCAGTCGAGGACGATGGTGTTCTCGCCGAGCGCCTTGTAGTCGATCACGGCGCGCAGGGAGCGGCCGATGAGGCGGGAGATCTCGTGGGTGCGGCCGCCGATCTTGCCGCGGACGGATTCGCGGTCGCCGCGGGTGTTGGTGGCCCGGGGGAGCATGGAGTATTCCGCGGTGACCCAGCCTTCGCCGCTGCCCTTGCGCCAGCGGGGGACGCCTTCGGTGACGGAGGCGGTGCAGAAGACCTTGGTGTCGCCGAAGGAGACGAGGACGGAGCCTTCGGCGTGCTTGCTCCAGCCGCGTTCGATGGTGACCGGGCGGAGTTGTTCGGGGGTGCGGCCGTCGATTCGAGACATGGCGTTGAGCCTAGCCGTAGCGGCGGAAGGGGCTCCTCCCACGGGTGGGAGGAGCCCCTGAAGAGTGAGCGCGCGGAGGTTACATCATGTCTTCGATTTCCGCGGCGATGGGGTCGGCGTCGGTGCCGATGACGACCTGGATGGCGGTGCCCATCTTGACGACGCCGTGGGCGCCGGCGGCCTTCAGGGCGGCTTCGTCGACGAGTGAGGCGTCGTTGACCTCGGTGCGCAGCCGGGTGATGCAGCCTTCGATCTCTTCGATGTTGTCGAGGCCGCCGAGTCCGGCGACGATCTTCTCAGCCTTGGTGGCCATGTTCCGTCTCCCTGAATTCCCTGATGCGACCTGCGATGTGAACCGCTTTGTCGCAGTAACCCACAGTTGGCCCAGCTTCGCGAGCGATTGTGCCGGGTGTGCCGAAGGATGACGTCAAGGATGACGTCGCAGCAACCCAATCGTCCGTAGCTGGTCTACACCACCTGACAGGCGGTCGCCAAACGATGAGTGCCGAGAGCGCCCGGACCGAGGTCAGCCCCGCCCGCCGACGCTGGCACATCGCGTTCCAGGGTCTGCAGAAGATGGGGCGCAGTCTTCAGCTCCCGATCGCGGTGTTGCCGGCCGCGGGCATTCTCAACCGGCTTGGTCAGCCTGATGTGTTCGGGGACGAGGGGCTGGGTTGGACGAACGTGTCGCGGGTGATGGCGGGGGCGGGCGGGGCGCTGCTCGACGGCACTCTCGGGCTGCCGATGCTGTTCTGCGTCGGTGTCGCGATCGGTATGGCGAAGAAGTCGGACGGTTCGACGGCGTTGGCGGCGGTGGCGGGCTTCCTCGTCTACTACAACGTGTTGCGGCAGTTCCCCGAGGACTGCGAGCCGGGTTCGAAGGTGATCCCGGGCATCGGGTGTCAGGCGACGGACAGCACGGTGGGGGCGTTCGCGTACCAGAATCCGGGGGTGTTCGGCGGGATCGTCATGGGGTTGCTGACGGCGTTCTTCTGGCAGCGGTATCACCGTACGAAGCTGGTGGACTGGCTCGGGTTCTTCAACGGGCGGCGGCTGGTGCCGATCATCATGGCGTTCGTGGCGATCGCGTTCGCCGCTTTGTGTCTGTGGGTGTGGCCGCCGATCGGTGACGCGTTGGAGAGCTTCAGCGACTGGCTGGACGGGTTGGACGCGTGGGGTGCGGGCATCTTCGGTGTCGCGAACCGGGCGTTGCTGGTGATCGGTCTGCATCAGTTCCTGAACGTGCCCATCTGGTTCCAGTTCGGGAGTTTCACGAAGCCGGACGGCATGGTGGTGCACGGTGACATCAACATGTTCCTGGCGGGCGATCCGGACGCGGGGCAGTTCACGTCGGGCTTCTTCCCGATCATGATGTTCGCGCTGCCCGCGGCGGCGCTCGCGATCACGCACTGTGCGAGGCCGTCGCGCCGCAAGGAGGTCGGCGGTCTGATGTTGTCGGTGGCGCTGACGTCGTTCGTCACGGGGATCACCGAGCCGATCGAGTACTCGTTCCTGTTCGTCGCGCCGTTGCTGTACGCGGTGCACGCGGTGCTGACGGGGGCGTCGATGGCGGTGACGTGGGGGCTGGGGGTGCACGACGGGTTCAGTTTCTCGGCGGGGCTCATCGACTACGTCATCAACTGGAATCTGGCGACGCGGCCGTGGGCGATGATCCCGATCGGCCTGTGTTTCGCCGTCGTCTATTACGTGATCTTCCGTTTCGCGATCACGAGGTTCGACCTGAAGACTCCTGGGCGGGAGCCGGAGGAGGAGCGGGAGGACGTCACCAAGGCGTAGTCGGGCGCGGAGGGCGGCCGGCGGTGGGGCGCCGTCGGTCGTAGCCGAGCGTAATACCACGATTACGGGAATCGTGGGTTCCTTATGCCACCTTCATCGTGCTACAACATGGTCTACACCACTGAGTGGTGTAGACCACCACCCGATGGAGGAAGTCTATGAGCACCGCCACCGCGCCCACGGCGGCCCCTGAGAAGAGATGGGGATCCGGCCTTCTGCAGGGCCTGCAGAAGGTCGGCCGCAGCCTTCAGCTCCCGATCGCCGTGCTGCCGGCGGCGGGCCTGCTGCTCCGGCTCGGTCAGTCGGACGTCCAGGAGAAGCTGCATCTGCCCGACAAGGTCACGGCGGTCTTCGCCACGGCCGGTGGCGCGATCTTCGACAACCTGCCGATGCTCTTCTGTATAGGTGTCGCGATCGGCTTCGCCAAGAAGTCGGACGGCTCCACGGCGCTGGCCGCGCTGGTCGGCTTCCTGGTCTACAGCAACGTCCTCAAGGCGTTCCCGGTGGCCGAGGCCAAGGTCCAGGCGGGTGCGGACATAGCCGCGACCTACAACAACCCCGGTGTCCTCGGCGGCATCGTGATGGGTCTGCTCAGCGCGGTGGTCTGGCAGCGGTTCCACCGCACGAAGCTGGTGGACTGGCTCGGCTTCTTCAACGGCCGTCGTCTGGTGCCGATCATCATGGCGTTCGTCGGCACGCTCCTCGGTGTCTTCTTCGGTCTGGTCTGGGAGCCGATCGGTGAGGTCATCTCGGACTTCGGTGAGTGGATGACGGGTCTGGGCGCGTTCGGCGCGGGTCTGTTCGGTCTGATCAACCGCGCTCTGATCCCGGTCGGCATGCACCAGTTCGTGAACTCCGTCGCCTGGTTCCAGATCGGCGACTTCAAGGACTCCGCCGGTGCCGTCGTGCACGGCGACCTCACCCGCTTCTTCGCCGGTGACCCGACCGCCGGTCAGTTCATGTCCGGCTTCTTCCCGATCATGATGTTCGGTCTGCCGGCCGCCGCCCTGGCCATCGCGCACAGTGCCCGCCCCGAGCGCCGCAAGGCCGTGCTGGGCATGATGATCTCGCTCGCGCTGACCTCCTTCGTCACCGGTGTCACCGAGCCCATCGAGTTCTCGTTCATGTTCATCGCCCCGCTGCTGTACGCGATCCACGCGGTGCTGACGGCCCTGTCCATGGCGATCACCTGGGCCCTCGGTGTCCACGCGGGCTTCACCTTCTCCGCGGGTGCCATCGACTACGGGCTGAACTGGAGCCTGGCCACCAAGCCCTGGTTGATCATCCCGATCGGCCTGGTGTTCGGCGCCGTCTACTACGTCGTCTTCCGCTTCGCCATCACCAAGTGGAACCTCCCCACCCCGGGCCGTGAGCCCGAGGAGGAGATCGAGGACCTCACCAAGGCGTAGCCGCCGGCAGGTGCCGTCCGCCGGTACGCGCAGGAGAAGGCCCCCGGAGCCCTGAACCGCTCCGGGGGCCTTCTGCGCGGCGTGCGCGATTCCTCGGGGTCAGATCTCGTACGTCTTCCGTGGCGCGGCCAGTTCCGCCGGGCCGTCGTACACCGCGCGGGCGTCCGCCAGGTTGACCTGGGGGTCCGTCCACGGCGGGATGTGGGTCAGCAGGAGCTTCCTCGCGCCCGCCCTGCTCGCCGTCTCGCCGGCCTCGCGGCCGTTGAGGTGCAGGTCGGGGATGTTCTCCTTGCCGTGCGTGAAGGCGGCTTCGCACAGGAACAGATCGGTGTCGCGGGCGAGTTCCTCCAGCGCGGGGCTGATGCCGGTGTCGCCGGAGTAGGTCAGCGAGCGGCCGCCGTGTTCGACGCGGATGGCGTACGCCTCCACCGGGTGCGCCACGCGTTCCGTGTGCACGGTGAAGGGGCCTATGTCGAAGGTGGACGGCTTGACCGTGTGGAAGTCGAAGACCTCGCTCATGGAGGAGGCCGAGGGGGTGTCGGCGTAGGCCGTGGTCAGGCGGTGCTCCGTGCCTTCCGGGCCGTAGACCGGGATGGGGTCGCAGCGGCCGCCGTCGTGCCGGTAGTAGCGCGCGACGAAATAGGCGCACATGTCGATGCAGTGGTCGGCGTGCAGATGGCTCAGGAAGATCGCGTCGAGGTCGTAGAGACCGCAGTGGCGCTGCAACTCGCCCAGGGCGCCGTTGCCCATGTCGAGAAGCAGCCGGAAGCCGTCGGCCTCGACGAGGTAGCTCGAGCAGGCCGATTCCGCGGATGGGAACGACCCCGAGCAGCCGACGACGGTGAGCTTCATAAAGCAGAAACCTCCGCTGGCGGGAACCGAGAAGTACCCGGTGGGTCCGGGGGACGGATCGTGGAACGAATGATCGTTAAATGGGGCGACGGGGGTCGTGCGGTGCGTCGAGCGTAAGGCGCAAAACCCCGGGTCGCTCCTCCGCCAGGGGCCGTTGTGGGGGAACTCACCTGTGGTGTCACCGGTTCGGCTGGACCCGGGGCACGTGAAGCGCGCGAGAGGGCGGCGAGGTGCGCGAGGAGGCGCGCGGTGGCGCTCGCGCGCCGGTACCGTCGTCGTATGGACACGTCCTGGTGGCTCGCGCTCGCGGCGGTGATACTGCTCGCGCTGGTCGCGACGCTCGTGGACGGCTGGGGGCGGGGACGCCGGCCGCGGAGGCGCCGGAGCCGGCCGCCGGGCCGTGCGACGGGCCGGCCGCAGGGCCGGTCGACCCGGGGCCAGGGCCTCGCCGGTCATCCCAAGCCCGCGGAGATCTGGTGGGCGAACGTGCCGTTCGAGGACGGCCCGGAGGTGAAGGACCGGCCGTGCCTGGTGCTGACGGTGCGTGGTGACCGCGTGACCGTCGCGAAGATCACCAGCAAGTACCGCGACGAGCGGGCCGGGGTGATCCCGCTGCCGCCGGGCGCCGTCGGGGACGCGCGGGGGCGGCCGAGCTTCCTGGAGACGGACGAGCTGCGCCAGGTTCCGGTGGAGGATTTCCGGCGCCGGGTGGGGGTGGTGGACCCGGTCCTGTGGGACCAGGTCCGTCACCTGTCTACCTGACGGTCCTGAGGCGTCGCCGCCTGGACTCCGGAGGCCTCACGCCCAGAGCTGGCCCTGCAGGGTCTCGATCGCTTCCTCCGTGGTGGCCGCGGTGTAGACACCGGTCGACAGGTACTTCCAGCCGCCGTCCGCCACGACGAACACGATGTCGGCGCTCTCCCCCGCCTTGAGCGCCTTCTTTCCCACACCGATCGCCGCGTGCAGGGCGGCTCCGGTGGAGACGCCCGCGAAGATGCCCTCCTGCTGGAGGAGTTCCCGGGTGCGGGTCACGGCGTCCGCCGAGCCGACCGAGAAGCGGGTGGTGAGGACGGAGGCGTCGTAGAGCTCGGGTACGAAGCCCTCGTCGAGGTTGCGCAGGCCGTAGACCAGGTCGTCGTAGCGCGGCTCGGCGGCGACGATCTTCACGTCCGGCTTGTGTTCGCGGAGGAAGCGGCCGACGCCCATCAGCGTCCCCGTCGTGCCGAGGCCGGCGACGAAGTGGGTGACGGACGGGAGGTCGGCGAGGATCTCGGGGCCGGTGGTGGCGTAGTGGGCGCCGGCGTTGTCGGGGTTGCCGTACTGGTAGAGCATCACCCAGTCGGGGTGCTCGGCGGCGAGCTCCTTGGCGACGCGTACGGCAGTGTTGGAGCCGCCGGCGGCCGGGGAGGGGACGATCTCGGCGCCCCACATGGCGAGCAGTTCCCTGCGCTCCTGCGAGGTGTTCTCGGGCATCACGCAGACCATGCGGTAGCCCTTGAGCCTGGCCGCCATGGCGAGGGAGATGCCGGTGTTGCCGCTCGTCGGCTCCAGGATGGTGCAGCCGGGGGTGAGACGGCCGTCCTTCTCCGCCTGCTCGACCATGTGCAGGGCGGGTCGGTCCTTGACGGAGCCGGTGGGGTTGCGGTCCTCGAGCTTCGCCCAGATACGGACGTCGGCGGACGGCGAGAGCCTCGGCAGGCGCACCAGAGGGGTGTTGCCCACCGCGGCCAGCGGGGAGTCGTAACGCATGGGGTCCGGCGGCCGATCAGGCCATGCCGCCGGCCACGGCCGGCAGGATCGTCACGGTGTCACCGTCGGTCAGCTTGGTGTCGATGCCGTCGACGAAGCGGACGTCCTCGTCGTTCAGGTACACGTTGACGAAGCGGCGCAGCTTTCCGTCGTCCACGATGCGGGCGTGGATGCCCGCATGCCGGGTCTCGAGGTCGGTGAACAGGTCGGCGACGGTGTCACCATTGCCCTCCACCGCCTTCTGACCGTCGGTGTACTGGCGGAGGATGGTGGGGATGCGGACCTCGATGGCCATGGCTCAGGGCTCCTGTCGGAAGGTGTGGGCTGCGCGGGTTCGTGCGGGTGAGGCTCCCCACGCTCGGCTGCGCTCGCGCGGGAGGTACCCCCATCGGCTCACGGCCGTACGGCCGCGGGTACAGGGTCAACAGATGGCGCTGGCGAGCCTGCACAGGTCGACGTGCAGCCGCGCCACGAGCAGTGCGCCCGGCGTCTTCTCGCTCACGTCGTTCAGAACCATGGGCTCATCGTATCGATTCCCGGTCCGGCTCCTGGAATGTGATCCCACATCGCGGACGGAATGGGGCCGGGGGGTGAGATGTCACCGGGAAGCCATCGGGATGTCGGCCCGGCTCGCACACGGATTCCAGGTCGCCTCACGGCCGCGTGATCCGGTCGCCTGCCCTCTGTCGCGGACCGCCGGTCGCCGGTGGCCGTGCCGTCGGGCCGACGCGCGGCGCACCAGTCGGGTCGGGACGATCACGGAGGGCACGCCCGGCGGCGGGGGCGCTGACTGGCGCCCTGGCAGGGCTGCTGACGGGCGGTGACATGGCCGGTGGCGGGGGCTGCGGCACGCCTGTCGTCACGTCCGTGGGCCGAGCCGGTGGCGGGGGCCGCGGAACGTCCGTCGGCACGACCGTCGACCGGGCCGGTGGCCGGGGCCGCGGCACGCCCGTCGGCACGACCGTCGCCACGCCTGACGACCGGGCCGGTGGCCAGGGCGCACGCCCGTCGGCACGACCGTCGACCGGGCCGGTGGCCGGGGCCGCGGCCCGGGCCGGTGGCCGGGGCCGCGGCACGTCGGACAGGTCCTAGACGACGACCGGCTTGCCGGTCAGTTCGACGCCGGCCGTGCGCAGTTCCTCCAGGGCCCGGTCGGTGCTCTCCTTGGCCACGCCGGCGGTGAGGTCCAGCAGGACCTGGGTGCGGAAGCCGGCACGGGCCGCGTCCAGGGCGGTGGCCCGTACGCAGTGGTCGGTCGCGATGCCGACGACGTCCACCTCGTCGATCTGGCGGTCCCGCAGCCAGTCGCCCAGTCGGGCGCCGTTCTCGTCGGCGCCCTCGAAGCCGCTGTACGCGGCGGAGTAGGCGCCCTTGTCGAAGACGGCGTCCACGGCGCCGGAGGCGACGGCGGGCGCGAAGTTGGGGTGGAAACCGACGCCCTCCGTGCCCGCCACGCAGTGCGCGGGCCAGGAGTGCACGTAGTCGGGGTTGTCGGCGAAGTGGCCGCCGGGCGCGATGTGGTGGTCGCGGGTGGCCACCACGTGCCGGTATCCGGCGGGGGCCTGTCCGATCAGTTCGGTGATGGCGGCGGCCACGTCGGCGCCACCGGCCACGGCGAGGCTGCCTCCCTCGCAGAAGTCGTTCTGCACGTCTACGACGATCAAGGCGCGGCGCATGGTCGGTGTCCTTCGACTGAGGGTGAAGTAATTGAGCCTAGAGACTTTGTCGGCCCCGCGGGAGGGGGCGTGGCCCGGTGTATGCCGGGTTACGCGCTAGCTACCCGACGGACCCTGTACATACTCCGTGGGAATGACGGGTTCCCCGCGCGAGAGCTGTATCGCGGAGAGGGGCAGTCCGGCGCGGGCCGCGATGTGGCGGTCGCGGACGACGTCCAGGGGCTCGTGGGCGACGACCTCGCCGCCCTTGACCAGCTGGACGAGCAGCTGGTGGTCGGCCAGTCGGGCGGGGACGGCACCGGTGCCGACGACCTCGGCCTCGGCCACCCCGTGCGCGTCGGGCCTGCGGGCCGCCCACTTGCGTCCGCCGATTGAGGTCTTGCCGCCGGACGACTTCTTCGCCACCGATACCAGCGGCGCCTGCGGATCGGACGACTCGGCGCGGGCGACGAGCTTGTAGACCATCGAGGCGGTCGGGTGCCCGGAACCGGTCACCAGCTGGGTTCCGACGCCGTACGCGTCCACGGGGGCCGCCGCCAGCGAGGCGATGGCGTACTCGTCGAGGTCGGAGGTGACGATGATCCGGGTGTCCGTCGCGCCGAGCTCGTCGAGCTGCTGGCGTACCCGGTGGGCGACGAGGAGCAGGTCGCCGGAGTCGATGCGGACCGCGCCGAGTTCGGGCCCGGCGACCTCGACGGCCAGGCGGACGGCCTCGGCGACGTCATAGGTGTCCACGAGCAGTGTGGTGCCCCGGCCGAGCGAGTCGACCTGGGCCCGGAAGGCGTCCCGCTCGCTGTCGTGGAGGAGGGTGAAGGCGTGCGCGCTGGTGCCCACGGTGGGGATGCCGTAGCGGAAACCGGCGGCCAGGTCGGAGGTGGTGGCGAAGCCGCCGAGGTACGCGGCGCGGGAGGCGGCGACGGCGGCCAGTTCGTGGGTGCGGCGGGCGCCCATCTCGATCAGGGGGCGCTCGCCCGCGGCGGAGGACATCCGGGAGGCGGCGGCCGCGATCGCGGAGTCGTGGTTGAGGATGGAGAGGATCACGGTCTCGAGGAGCACGCACTCGGCGAAGGAGCCCTCGACCCGCATGATCGGGGAGCCCGGGAAGTAGACCTCGCCCTCCGGGTAGCCCCAGATGTCACCGGAGAAGCGGTATGCGGCGAGCCGGTCCAGGGTCTCCTCGTCGACGATGGCGCGTTCGCGCAGGAAGCCGAGGACGTCGGCGTCGAAGCGGAAGTTCTCGACGGCGTCCAGGACGCGCCCGGTGCCCGCGACGACGCCGTAGCGCCGGCCTTCCGGCAGTCGCCGGGTGAAGACCTCGAACACGCTGCGCCGCTCGGCCGTGCCCGCTTTGAGGGCCGCCTGGAGCATCGTCAGTTCGTACTGGTCCGTGAAGAGCGCCGTCGACGGAACGCCCACCCGTCGCCCACCACCATCCTTCTGGGGAAGAGCTTCGCGTCCTTCTTCTTCCGGAAGCCCAAGGTCCGCCACGTCCACTTACCTCACCCAGTTCATGACTCTCCGGCTACCCCAGGCGCGGCCGGGGGTCCGGGGGTTGTCCCCCGGCGTGTGCAGCATGGCAATGGATGCTACACCCCTTTGCGTCAGTGTGACGATTTATGGGGCTCGTGGCAGCATGGGCCTTGTGACGTCACCCGCTCCCCTTGAGATCGAACGCACCGAGTCGGCGGAGGAGGTCTTCGCCGTACCCGAGCCGGACGTCCCCTGGGTCACGATCGTGCACAACGACCCGGTCAACCTCATGAGCTACGTGACATACGTCTTCCAGGCGTACTTCGGGTACTCCAAGGACAAGGCCACCAAGCTCATGCTGGACGTCCACCACAAGGGCCGGGCGGTCGTCTCCAGCGGAAGCCGCGAAGAGATGGAACGCGACGTGCAGGCCATGCACGGATACGGCTTGTGGGCCACCCTCCAGCAGGACCGGAAGTAGCCTCCCCTCCTATGCCTGGACACTTCGAACCGCTCCCCGGCGGCGGCGCGGCCGTCGCGCTCGACGACGTCGAGATCTCCATCATCCGGTCGTTGGCCGTGCAGCTCCTGGAGCTCATCGGCCCCGGCCCCGCGGAGGACGCCCCCGACGACCCGCTCGCCGAGCTCTTCGCCGACGGGCCGAGCGAGCCCCCCGCCGATCCGGTGCTGCGCCGGCTCTTCCCGGACGCCTACACAGACCCGGAGGGCACCCCGGGGCCCGCGCGGGCGGACGAGCAGAAGGCGCACTCCGCCGAGTTCCGCCGCTACACCGAGAACGACCTGCGGGCCGGGAAGCGCGGGAACGCCCTCACGGTGGTCCGCTCGCTGGACAGGCTGGCCTCAGAGGCGGCCGGCGAGGGCGGGGCGGTGCTGAAGCTGACTCCGCAGGAGTCCCAGCAGTGGCTCCGGGCGCTCAACGACCTGCGCCTGGCGATCGGCTCCCGCCTGGAGATCACCGACGAGGACGACACGGACCTCCTCTACCGGCTGCCGGACGAGGATCCGCGCAAGCCGATGGTGATGGCGTACCTGTGGCTGGGCGGGCTCCAGGAGACGCTCGTGACCACCCTTCTGCCGTAGCCCCTATGCGGTAGTTCATACGCATTCCCGTTCGCTCAGAGGACGCTCAAATCCGGATAACGATCGCATTACCGCGACGGCCGGGAGTGTCCTCTTTGTGTCTCGTTCATCCACTTCTTCTTGTGTCGTGCGCCACAGCCCGCCCGGGTGATCGATATTGCGGGCGTGATAAATCTTCACGACCGCCCGGCGAACACCACCCGTATGTTCGGCCGGGTGCGCCACCGAGCCGGTTGATCGCCGGCCAGGCATCGCTCCATCAGTCCGGGGGGATCGAAACCCGATCCGAGGCCGACGAGAGGCCCGGTTCGGAATGGAGAAAGGCGCACCACACATGACCTCTGAGAAGGTCACTGACACCGCTGTCACTGACACTCCCGAAGAGGGGTACGAACGCGGACTCGGCAGCCGCCAGGTCCAGATGATCGCGATCGGCGGCGCCATCGGCGTCGGGCTCTTCCTGGGCGCCGGCGCGAACATCGCCAAGGCCGGTCCCAGCCTCATCCTGATGTACGCCCTCGCGGGCGGGATCATCTTCTTCATCATGCGGGCGCTGGGCGAGCTGCTGCTCTACCGCCCGGTCTCGGGTTCCTTCGCGGAGTACTCGCGCGAGTTCCTCGGCCCGTTCTTCGGTTACTTCACCGGCTGGACGTACTGGCTGATGTGGGTCGTCACCGGTATGGCCGAGCTGACGGCCGCCGCGATCTACGTCAACTACTGGTTCCCGGCCGTCCCCCAGTGGGTGACCGCACTGGTCTTCCTGGTGATCCTCTTCGGGGTCAACCTGATCTCCGTGAAGCTCTTCGGTGAGCTGGAGTTCTGGTTCTCGATGGTGAAGGTCACCGCACTCATCGGCATGATCGTCATCGGCCTCGGTGTCCTCACCTTCGGCTTCAGCAGCGCCGGCGACACGGCCGCGGTCTCCAACCTGTGGGCCTTCGACGGCTTCTTCCCCAAGGGCGTCGGCTCGTCCCTGATGACCCTCCAGGGCGTCATGTTCGCCTACCTCGCGGTGGAACTGGTCGGCGTCACGGCCGGCGAGTCGCAGGACCCGGAGAAGACGCTCCCCAAGGCGATCAACACCCTGCCGTGGCGCATCGCGCTGTTCTACGTCGGGGCGCTCACGGTCATCCTGTGCGTGGTGAAGTGGACCGAGTTCGCACCGGGCGTCTCGCCGTTCGTCGAGGCGTTCGCGAAGATCGGCATCCCGGCGGGCGCCGGAATCGTGAACTTCGTGGTGCTGACGGCGGCCCTGTCCTCCTGCAACTCGGGCATGTACTCCACCGGCCGCATGCTGCGGAACCTGGCCGACAGCGGCGAGGCCCCCGCGGTCTTCAGGAAGCTGTCGTCGACCAAGACCCCCGCCTTCGGCATCACGGTCTCGGTCCTGTTCATGGGCATCGGCGTCGTCCTGAACTACGTCGTCCCGGAGAAGGCCTTCGGCTACGTCACCTCGGTGGCCACCGCGGCCGGCATCTGGACCTGGCTGATGATCCTGATCAGCCACGTCCTCTACCGCCGCGCGGTCGTCGCGGGCCGCCTGCCCGCCTCGTCCTTCCCGGCTCCGGGCGGCTCGGCGTTCAGCTGGGTGGCCATCGTCTTCCTGCTCTTCGTCACCGGCCTGATCGCCTACGACGCCGACTCCCGGGTCTGTCTGTACGTGATGGCGGGCTGGGCGGTCGCGCTCGGCATCGGCTGGGTGGTCCTGAAGGGCCGCAACCCGGACATCACCGAGCGACGCGAGCCGGAGTTCGAGAAGGTCGGCTGACCGACCGGTCGACCACCCCCCAGGACGTCCGGCCGCAGGGAGCTCTCGTGGCGCCCCCTGCGCCAGCCGCTCAGGACGTCCGCGATGTGGGCCGTTCCGTACCACCCACCGGTACGGGACGGCCCACCCGTCATCCGCCACCGCCCTGCCCGACGCGCCGCCCGCGGCCCCATGGCTTCTGCATATCCTGGCCGTCATGCGGACACTGACCATCACCCGGGCCCTGCACGACCAGATCGTCGCCCACGCGCGCAAGGACCACCCCGACGAGGCGTGCGGCGTGGTCGCGGGCCCGGCGGGCACGGACCGGCCGGAACGTTTCATCCCGATGCTGAACGCGGCCATGTCACCCACGTTCTACGAGTTCGACTCGGGCGACCTGTTCAAGCTCTACCGCGAGCTGGACGACCGCGACGAGGATCCGGTGGTCATCTACCACTCCCACACGGCGACGGAGGCGTACCCGTCCCGCACGGACATCTCGTACGCGAACGAGCCGGGCGCGCACTACGTCCTGGTCTCCACGGCCGACACCGACGGACTCGGCGAGTTCCAGTTCCGCTCGTTCGCCATCGTGGACGGAGTGGTCACCGAGGAGGACGTACGGGTGGTCGACGCGTACTGAGGCGCGAGGCCTTCACGCCCTCGCCCCGCGCCCCCGCGCCTTCGCCTTCGCTCCCGCGTCTACGCCGCCGCGCCCCGCAGCAGCGCCCCGATGGGGCGCCACAGCTCCGGTACGGCGACGACGCCGATCGGGACACCGACGCCGGGGGCCGTGCGCCATATCAGGCCGTCCGGATGGTGGAGCACCGCGGTGACCTCGTCGGGGGTGGGTGGCGCCGCGTTGCCGCGCAGGTAGACGGCCCGCAGGCCCAGGTTGCGCAGCCTGGTCAGGGCCCGAGCCCGGTTGTGGGCGTGGACCAGCACGCGGACGTCCGTGGAGGCCCCTGGGAGGCCCTCCCGGGCGGCGGGGCTGGGCAGGTTCAGCGCCACCACCACTCTG
This sequence comes from Streptomyces sp. NPDC088157, assembly GCF_044741545.1. NCBI lineage: Bacteria > Bacillati > Actinomycetota > Actinomycetes > Kitasatosporales > Streptomycetaceae > Streptomyces > Streptomyces sp. NPDC088157. The sequence continues at coordinate 126,830 of NZ_JBIUSU010000001.1, read as the reverse complement.
CCGTTGGGCAGCTTGCAGAAGCCTCCTGCGGCCATGCGGTCACACCCCCGTGCGAGTCGGTATCGAGGTCGATGTCAATAAGAAGAGCACAGGAGGCACCTAAACACGATCGGCGGCAACCCGCCAGGGGGTCACCGCCGATGTGTGTCTGACCTGCGAAAACGTTGACTACTTGGTCGAGGGACCGACCTTCACCTTGATCTTCGAGCCGTCGGTGGCCTCGTAAACGATCTTGATGGTGGTGTTGGTGTCAGTGACCTTGACGCCCGCGAGCGGGGTCGCCGCGTCGTAGTACGTCGACTTGCGGTCGTCGAAGACGGAGACGCCCGGGCTCGACTTGATATTGACCGCGACGTCCGCCCTGTGCAGCGTGATCGCGTCCGTGCGGTACTGGCTGAACGGCGAGTCGAAACTCTGCAGACGGGCGTTCATCGCGGAGCCGTCGGCCCACTTCAGCGGGGTCGGGTGCGAGTCGATCGGGAGGATCTGACCCTCACCCGGGTGCTGGCTGGTGTTGTCGTCCGCCTGGGAGGTGTCCCACTTCCAGATCAGCAGACCGTTCTGGTACGGGTAGTGCTCGACCCAGTCGGGACGGGTCGTCGAGAAGCCGAAGTTGTACGGGCCGACCTCGAGGGTCTTGTCGTACGACACGTACTGGCGGTTCTCGGCGATGTAGTACTGGGCGTAGTCGTCCGTGATGGACGCGCCGATGCGCGAGAAGCCGGTCGCGGTCCAAGCGGCGTCCGCCGTCTCGGCGTTGTCGGAGAAGAGCGTGGCGCCGTCCGCCGTCACCTTGATCTCGTCGGCCGCGAAGCCCTTCTGGGCCACGCCGCCGTCGGTGGCGTAACGGAAGCGGACGCTGATCTTCTGGCCCGCGTAGGCGTCCAGCGGGAACGTCAGCTTCTGGTAGGCGTCGACCGTGCCCGTGAGGGCCGGCTTGCCGCTGCCGTCACGCGGGATCGCGGAACCGTCGGCCAGAGTGCCGTCGACCGGCGTCCAGTTGGCGCCGTCGGTGGAGACCTCGGTGTACAGGTAGTCGTAGTCCTGCTCGATGTCCCACCAGCCGTCCAGGGACAGCGACGCCGACGTCTTGCCGGTCAGGTCGACCGCGCGCGTCAGGGTGTTGCGCAGGTCGTCGCCGCTGCCGCTCCACCACTGCTTGGCGCCCTCGGCCGGGGCGACCACCTCGGTGGTGACCTCCTTCTCCGGCAACTGGACCACGAGCGCCTGGGCGTTCTTGGTGTTGTACTCGGCGACGCCCAGCGTGTGGCTGGACTTCACGCCCGCCTTGGCCACGTCGTAGTCGAGCCAGCCCAGCTGGAGCTTGTCCCAGGCGTTCATGTCGCCGGGCAGGTCGCCGATGGCCTGCTTGCCGGTGCCGAGCCAGGAACCGGAGGACATCAGGGTCCAGAAGCCGGTGGAGTTCTCGCCGCCGCCGGAGGTGTCGTACTCGTCCGGCAGGCCGAGGTCGTGGCCGTACTCGTGCGCGTAGACGCCGAGTCCGCCGTTCTCCGGCTGGATGGTGTAGTCGCCGACCCAGATGCCGGTGTCGCCGACCTGGGTGCCGCCGAGCTTGTTGGTGTCCGGACCGGTGGCGCCGGCGTCGGTGCCGAAGGCGTACCAGCGGTGGGCCCAGATGGCGTCCTCGCCCTGGGCGCCGCCGCCCGCGGACTCGTCCTCGCCGGCGTGCACGATCTGGAAGTGGTCGATGTAGCCGTCCGGCTCGTTGAAGTCGCCGTCGCCGTCGTAGTCGTAGCGGTCCCACTGGTCGAAGGTGGCCAGCTCCGCCTTGATCTGGGCGGCGGTGGCGCCGGCCGCCTCACGCTGGGCGACCCAGGCGTTGACGCCGTCCTGGACCGCGTACCAGGCGCCGGTGGAGGCGTTGTTGGAGCCGTACCGGGCCTCGTTGTAGGGGACCTTGACCCAGTCGGTCACCTCGCCCTCGACCGAGTAGCGGCCCGAGGACTGCTTCTCGTAGTACTTCTTCAGCGACTCGGTGTTCTTGCCGGTGCCGAAGTACAGCTCCTGGAAGTGCTTCTGGTTGTAGTCCGCCTGCCAGGCCGTGGAGTTGTCCGTGGCCCGGTCCGGCGCGGCTATCTTGTTGTGCAGCGGGCCGGCCGTGCCGCCGTAGCGGCTGTCGACCTGGTCGCCGAACTCGACGAGGATCGTGAAGATCTTGTCGGTCTTCTCGCGGCCGAGCTCGACGTACTTGCTGTCGCCCTTGCGGCTCTTGAGCTGGACGACCTTCGAGCCGTCCCGGTCCTTGACCGAGGCCTGGCCGGATATGACCTGCTTGAGAGCCTCCTCGCGCTGCGCCTCCTGGGTCTTGCTGAGCGGGCCGTCGAAGTCGTGCTTCTTGGCCTTGGCCGGCTGCGGGTCCTGCCGGTCCACCGCCGGGGCCTTCGCCGAGGTGTTGTCGGCGGCCTGTGCCACGGCGAACGCCGAGAACGTCGCCGAAGCCGCCGCAAGGGCGACGACCGTGGCGGCTGTCCTGAACGTCCAGGATCTACTGGTCACTCGATGTCCTCCCACGCACGCGTCCGGACGCGCGGAAGGGGGATCCCTGTCAAGGAAGGTCCGCGCGCTGTTATACGCGTGTAGTCAAGTGACGCTATTTGACTACTGGTTTACGAGAAAAGACAGACCTTGACTTGAACAAGACAAGTGCATTATTGGGAAGGGGAGTTCGCATTGCGGACATGTGGCTGTAACCGGCCGGTGGCCGTGACGGGCGCGTGGCGCAGTCCACTTGGTGGACGTCATGACTCCGTGCGCCCCCTGTGCACCGGCACCGTGGGTTAGGTCACGCTTACCGTTCGTTCCGCTCGGGCATGCAGCCGAATAGAGTCGAGACCGCCCCCGCTTCCGAGGACACCGATTGCCATGCCTCGTCCGACTGTTGCACAGCTCACGTACGGTTCCTGCACCGTCATCTTCTCGACGCTCGCCATGCTGCTGCTGTCACAGACGAGTTCGGGCCCCGGCATCGCGGTCGTCGTCGTCGCCGCGGTCGCGCTCGGCGTGCTCGTCGCCATGACGGTGCCGGTGCCGAAGGCGTCGCGAGCCCCCGTGGCCCGCTCCGTGATCCGTCCCGCGACCCGCTCCACGGCGAGCACGCCCGCGAGCCGGCCCGACCCCGTTCCCGTCCCGGCACGCGTGTCCGTGCACGCGCCGGTCCCGGCTTCGGTCGCCACCGCGCCCGAGCCCGTCCGTGAGCCCACGGCCCCCTGACGCACGCGCGCACGACGCAGGGCCCGCGCCTCGTGGCGCGGGCCCTGCGTCGTGCGCGGACACCTCACCGCGTGCTGACCACCACCGTCTTGGCCGCCTTGTCGTGCAGCCCCTGCTTGTAGGGCTTGTCGAAGAAGCTCCAGCCGCCGCAGACCGCCGTCCACAGACAGGCGCAGCAGAACGCGAACGGCACCCACAGCACCAGGGCGCGGATCAGTGACGTCTGCGCGGAGGGCGTGGAACCGTTGTCGAGGTCGGCCACGCGCATGCCGAGCCACTTCTTGCCCAGCGTCTGGCCGGACTTCGCGGTCAGGATCGTGTCGTAGGCGACGTAGAGGATCGCGGCGAGGAGCTCCCGGCCGAAGGTCTTGCCGAACTCGATGTCGTCCGCGTCCACCGTGTACTGGGCGACCCCGAAGGCCCACGCCAGCAGCGTCACCACGATGAAGACGAGGATCATGTCGATGATCCGGGCCAGCGTGCGCCTGCCGCTGTCGGCGAGCGGGGGCATCCCGGAGAGCGGGTCCGCGGGGTAGCCGCCGTAGGGATCGCCACCCTGCGGGCCGCCACCGTGGTGCGGGGGCCCGCCGGGTCCGCCGCCGCCCGGCCCGCCTCCGTACGGTCCGTGCGGGGCGTCGTACGGCGAGCCCGGCCCCTGACCGTGAGGGGGCTGCCCCTGGCCGTACGGGGGCTGCGGGGGCTCCTGCGGCGGCTGCTTCCGGAACGGGTCGTCCTCCGGCGGCTCGCCGCCGCCGGAACCGGGGGGCGGTTCGGTGGTCATGCCCCCGAGTCGACCGCGAACCCGCGGGCACCGCATCCGGCGAGCGGCCGTCCGGGGTACGGGAGCCGGGGGCCCGGGCGTCCTGCGGGAAACGTCGTGCGAGGTGCGGGGTGTACCGGGTGGCGGGTCAGCCGGCGACGAACGTGTGCGCCGCCTTGTCGTGCCAGCACTGGCGCCACGGCTTGTCGAACAGGCCCCATACGACGCCCACGACACCGACGGCGAGCAGACCGGGCACGCTGTAGACGAACCAGCGGCGCAGGGCCGCCCCGAAGGACGGGGGCTCGCCGCCCCCGATGTCCCGCACCTCGAGTCCGAACAGCTTCTTGCCCAGCGTGCGGCCCCACTTCGCGGTCGGCAGCGCTTCGTACACGACCCCGAAGCCCAGCAGGACGGCGAGGACGATCCCGAGGTACACCGACGTCGTGCCGTCGAGCAGCCAGACGGTGACCTTCTCTCCGGAGAGCTTGGCCGCGTCGACCTTCTCGTTCACGTGGTCGAGGGCCTTCGCACCCAGCGGCACGGCGGCGGCTGCGGTGACGGCACCGAGGACGAGCGTGTCGACGAGCCGCGCGGCCAGCCGCTTGCCGAGGCCCGCGGGACGTGCCGAGGCCTGCCGCCGCGCCGCCGCCTGGAAGATGTCCTCGACCGGCGGCTTCCAGGGCGCGACGGGTCCGTCCTCGGCCCCCGCGAGCTGGTGCACCTGCTGCGCCCACGAGGGCTGCCCACCGCCGGACCCGGCGGCCATCGGAGCGGCCGCGGACGCCTGCGCGGCGGCGGCCTGCGCGGCGGCCGCGGCGGGCTGCGGCTGGGGGCCGCCGCCCTGCTGGGGCACGCTCGGTGCGCCCTGCCGGGGGCCGGAGAAGCCTGACACGGGCGCTTGGGCGCCGGGCGGCGCGGCCGGGAACCCCGCCGGGCCCTGCGGGGCCTGGGCAGGGACGGGAGCGGCAGCCGCGGCGTGCGCCGGACTGTGCGGGGCCGGGGCGGGGGCAGGCGAAGAACCGGCCGGTGCCGCAGCCGGGACGTGCGCCGGGCCCTGCGGTGCCGGGGCACCCGGGCCCGCCGAAGCGCCCGGGCCTGCTGGAGCGCCCGGGGTCTGAGCCGCCGCCGCACGCTCGGCGGCCGCCTTGCCCGCACCGAAGCCGGGGGCGGCCCCGGGGGGCGCAACGGGGCCCTGGGCGGCGGGACCCTGGGCGGCGGCGGGGAACGCGGCCGCGTCGCCCGTCGGGCCCGGGCCGGCCGGGCTTCCCGGCTGCGCGCCGGGCACGCCGTCCCGGTGGCCCGTGCGGGGGGCCGGGGGACGGAAGGTGACCGTGCCCTCGTCGGGGACGAGCCCCGCCGGACCGGACGCACCGGACGGAGGGGCGGCCCCGTCGCCCGCCGTCGGCCGGCGGAACACGAACGTGCCCCCGGAGACCACGTCCCCGGCACCGCCGGCACCGTCGTCCGGTTCCGTGGGCGGGATGGTCGCCGTACCGTCCGTGCTCGTCGACAGGCCCTCGGGTCGCGCCGGGGCGGGCGAGGACAGCCTCGGGTCGGCGCCCTGCGGGGCGCCCCAGGAGACCCGGCGATCCTGGTCGCCGCCGAAGCCGGACTGGTGGACGCGGTCGGCGCCCCACGCGGAGGCCGGCTCGGGACGGCCGCCGTACGGATCCGCCGGTGGCGGGTCCTCGTCGAAGAAGTGCGGGCCGGTCTCCTCGACGGAGGCCGGGGGCGATCCGGGCGGAGGCGTGAGCGGACGGCCGTCGGAGGGCGCCGGCCGGCTGGTGCCCGGTACCCAGGAGGCACCGTTCCAGTACCGGACGTATCCAGGGATGGACGGGTCCGGGTAATACCCCTCGCGGGGCCTGTCGTCGCCGGGTGCCGGGGTTGGGGCGCTCATGTCCGTCGTCCCGTATCTGCTCGGGGGTGGGTTGGGGGGCTCCACATCTATCAGACCGACGCAAGGTCCACGGCCAGTCCTGTCGGACCCGCCCCTTTCCGGGCAACCCCGTGCACGCTCTTCACACGTTCGGAACCGCGCCTGTCGCCACCCGGGCCGCGACGCGTCGACGCCATGGCCGGAACGCATCGGGATCCGTGGCGGGAACGTGTCGGGGCCCGTAACGGGAAGCGTCGAGGCCTGTGGCGGGAGCTCGTCGGAGAAAGTTCTCCGAACCCGCGTAATGGTTCCGGGTCCGGTCTCTCTCCACTCGTACGGGCCCACCGCGGGCCCGCGCGAGGTCCGTCTCGAGAGGAGAACCGACATGCATCACACCGTGGTGGAGCGCGAACTGGAGCTCAACCTCATCCTGTCGCCGGAGCGCAGCATCCCGGTCCCGGCCCGGCTCGGCTACCGCAGCGACGACCCGTTCGCCGTTCACGTCGCCTTCCACATCAACTCCGAGCACCCGGTCCACTGGACGTTCGCCCGCGAACTGCTGGTGGAAGGGGTGTTCCGGCCGTGCGGGCACGGGGACGTGCGGGTGTGGCCGACGAAGGTGGAGGGGCGCAGCGTCGTGCTGATGGCGCTGAGCTCGCCCGACGGCGACGCCCTTCTGGAGGTGCCCGCGGCGCAGGTCTCGGCGTGGCTGGAGCGGACGCTGCGGGTGGTGCCCCCGGGGACCGAGGGGGACCGGCTCGGCATCGACGACGGCCTGGCCGAGCTGCTCGCCCCGACGCCCGCGGACGACCTGTGGCTGTGCGACCCCTGGCCGTCCGACGAGTCCCAGGACGGGGAGTGAGGCGCCGGTCCCCGTCCTGGCCCCGGTCCGCGTCCTGGCGGCGGTCCCCGTCCACGCCGCGGTCCCCGTCCCGGCCGCGGCGGCGTCAGAACAGTTTGCCCGGGTTGAGGATGCCCAGGGGATCGAAGGCCGCCTTGACCGCCCGCTGCATCTCCACGCCCACCGGGCCGATCTCGCGCGCCAGCCACTCCTTCTTCAGGACGCCCACGCCGTGCTCGCCGGTGATGGTGCCGCCGAGTTCCAGGCCGAGGCCCATGATCTCGTCGAAGGACTCGCGGGCGCGTCGGCACTCCTCGGGGTCCGACGCGTCGAAGCAGACCGTCGGGTGGGTGTTGCCGTCGCCCGCGTGGGCGACGACCCCGATGGTCAGTCCGTGCTTCTGCGCGATGCGTTCGACGCCGTCGAGCATCTCGCCGAGCCTCGACCGGGGCACGCACACGTCGTCGATCATCGTCGTGCCCTTGACGGCCTCCAGGGCGACGAGCGACGACCGTCGCGCCTGGAGCAGGAGTTCGGACTCGGCGAGGTCGTCGGCCGGGACCACCTGCGTGGCGCCGGCCGCCTCGCAGAGCGCGCCCACGGCGGCGAGGTCGGCGGCCGGGTCGGGAGTGTCGAAGGCGACCAGGAGCAGGGCTTCGGTGCTCTCCGGGAGCCCCATGTGGGTGAGGTCGTTGACGGCCCTGACCGTCGTACGGTCCATGAGTTCGAGGAGGGACGGGACGTGCCCGCCCGCCATGACGCGGCAGACCGCGTCGCAGGCGGCGGCCCCGGACGCGAACTCGGCGGCCAGCACGAGTTGCCGGGGCGGCTGCGGCCGGAGGGCCAGGATCGCTCTGACGACGATGCCCAGGGAGCCCTCCGAGCCCACGAACAGGCGGGTGAGGTCGTACCCGGCGACGCCCTTGGCCGTGCGGCGGCCGGTGGACATCAGGCGGCCGTCGGCGAGCACGACGTCCAGGCCGAGGACGTACTCGGCCGTCACTCCGTACTTCACGCAGCACAGGCCGCCGGACGCGGTGCCGATGTTGCCGCCGATCGTGCACGTCTCCCAGCTGGAGGGGTCCGGCGGGTAGTACAGGCCGTGTTCGTTCACCGCGCGGGAGAGTGCCGCGTTGACGACGCCCGGCTCGACCACGGCGATGCGGTCGACCGGGTTGATCTCGATGATCCGGTCCATCTTCGTCAGGGAGAGGACGACGCAGCCCTCGGAGGCGTTGGCGCCCCCGGACAGACCCGTGCGGGCGCCCTGCGGGACGACCGGGACGCGCAGCTCGGTCGCCGTGCGCATGACGTGCTGGACCTCTTCCACGGTGCGCGGCAGCACGACGACGGCAGGGGTCCCGGCCGGGCAGAAACTGGCCATGTCGTTGGCGTAGGAGCCCGTGACGTCCGGGTCGGTGAGGACGGCCTCGGCGGGCAGGCCGGTGAGCAGACGGTCGACGAGGTTACGGCTCATGATCACAGGTTCGCACCCGGGGCCATCGGTGTGAACCCCGTCCGCCCGGCCCTTCGGCTGACGTCGTACGGTCGTCCTACTGGCGCACAGTGAGCGCCATGGAGAACGCAGAGCGCGCCGCCGAGGAGCGCACCGCCCCCGAAGAGGCCGCCACGGCTCCCGCGGCTTCCATGGCCCCCGAGAGCCCCGCGGACCTCACGGACCCCATGGCCCCCCTGGCTCCCGTGACTCCCCTGGCTCACTCCGACCCCACAGCCCCCTCGGCTCCCGTGACTCCCATGGCTCACTCGGACCCCACAGCCCCCTCGGCTCCCGTGACTCCCGTGGCTCACTCGGACCCCACAGCCCCCTCGGCTCCCGTGACTCCCGTGGCTCACTCGGACCCCACAGCCCCCTCGGCTTCCGTGTCTTGCGGCAGCAGGGTCTCCCGGTCGCGTCGGTGGCTGCTGGTCGGCTCGCTCGTGGGGTGTCTGGCGCTGGGCGGCGGGGTGCTGCTGTGCCTGCCCGGTGGGGGGCCCGCGGTACGGCGGGCGCCCGGGCCCGCTCCGGGGGCGCAGGCGGGCACGGCCGTCCGTACGGGAGTGGCGGCCGCGCTGCCGGATCTGGCGGTGCTGATCGGCGAGCGCGAGAACAGGGTGCGGGCGCATCCACGGGACGCGCGGTCCTGGGCGGTGCTCGGCTCGGCCTACGTCGAGCAGGGCCGGCGCACCGCCGACGCCGCCGCCCTGTACCCGAAGGCCGAGCGGGCGTTGCGGACCTCGCTGAAGGTGCGCCCGAAGGCCAACGCCGAGGCCCTCGACGGTCTGGCCGCGCTCGCCAACGCGCGCCGTGACTTTCGGGCGGCCCTGTCCTATGGCGAGGCCGCGCGCAAGCTGGCGCCGACGCGCTGGACGACGTATCCGCAGCTCATCGACGCGTACACCGGGCTCGGCGACTACCTGAAGGCCCGCCAGGCGCTCGACAGGTTGACGGCGCTGCACTCGGGGCCGGTCGTGCGGGCGCGGGCGGCGGGGGTCTACTGGGACCAGGGCCGGCGCGAGGACGCGCAGGCCGCGCTGGCCGACGCGGCGGCCGGTGCCTCTTCCCCCGCGGAGCAGGCGGCCTGGCTGGAGCGGGCGGGGCAGCTGGCGTGGGAGCGCGGCGAGCGGGCGGACGCCCTGCGGCACTTCCAGGAGGCGGTCAGGATCGATCCCGACCAGCGGGCCGCCCAGGCCGGGCGGGGACGGGCGCTGGCGGCCCTGGGGCGGACGTCGGAGGCGTTGCACGCGTACCGGATGGCGCTCGCCGAGCAGCCGTTGCCGCAGTACGCGCTGGAGCTGGGCGAGCTGTACGAGTCGCTGGGGCGCGCGCGGGCGGCCCGCGCGCAGTACGACCTGCTGCGGGCGCGGGTCCGGCAGGAGGCGGCGGGCGGGGTCGACGGCGAGCTGGTGCTCGGCCGGTTCGAGGCGGACCACGGGGATCCGGCCTCGGCGGTACGGCGGCTGCGGGCGGAATGGCGACGGCAGCCGGGGATCGCGGTGGCGGACGCGCTGGGCTGGGCGCTGCACCGGGCCGGGGACGACAAGGAGGCGCTGACGTTCGCCGTGATCGCCACGGACCGGGTGCACGGGGGCGCCATCCACAGCGCGCCGTACATGTACCACCGGGGGGTGATCGAGCGGGCACAGGGGACGGAGGGGCCGGCCCGGCGTCATCTCCGGGAGGCGTTGCGGATCAACCCGTACTTCTCGCCGCTGCTCGGGCCGGAGGCCCGGGCGGCGGCGGCACGCCTGGGTGACGAGCCGGCCCCGGCCGAGCTGCCCGAATAGGGGTCACCCACCCGGACCGGGACCGCGGGCCGCTGGCCGCGGGTTCACAGGCGACCTCGTACGGGCGACCGTGTACGGGCGACCGTGTACGGGCGACCGTGTACGGGCGACCTCGTACGGGCGACCTCGTACGGGCGACCGTGTACGGGCGCCCGCGTACAAGCGGCCCCATACAGGCCCGCCTACAGACGACCGCGTATGGCTACGGCTGCCGCCTACAGGTTGCCGCGCTTCTCCTGCTCGCGCTCGATCGCCTCGAAGAGGGCCTTGAAGTTGCCCTTGCCGAAGCCCATCGAGCCGTGCCGTTCGATGATCTCGAAGAAGACGGTCGGCTTGTCCTGGACCGGCTTGGTGAAGATCTGCAGCAGGTAGCCGTCCTCGTCGCGGTCGGCGAGGATCTTCAGCTCGCGCAGGGTCTCGACGGGGACGCGGGTGTCGCCGACCCACTCGCCGAGGGTGTCGTAGTAGGAGTCGGGGGTGTCGAGGAACCGTACGCCGGCCGCCCGCATCGTGCGTACCGTCTGCACGATGTCGTTGGTGTTCAGCGCGATGTGCTGGACGCCCGCGCCGCCGTAGAACTCCAGGTACTCGTCGATCTGGGACTTCTTCTTGGCGATGGCGGGCTCGTTGATCGGGAACTTGACCTTGAGCGTGCCGTCCGCGACGACCTTCGACATCAGCGCGCTGTACTCGGTGGCGATGTCGTCGCCCACGAACTCCTTCATGTTCGTGAAGCCCATGACCTTGTTGTAGAAGCCGACCCATTCGTTCATCCGGCCGAGTTCGACGTTGCCGACGCAGTGGTCGACGGCCTGGAAGGTGCGGTGGGCGGGCGGCTCGACGATCGGCTCGGCGGCGGCGAAGCCGGGGAGGTAGGGGCCGTCGTAGCCGGAGCGGTCGACCAGGGTGTGGCGGGTCTCGCCGTAGGTCGCGATCGCGGCGAGGACGACCGTGCCGTGTTCGTCCTTCAGCTCGTACGGCTCGGCGACCGAGCGGGCGCCGTGCTCGATCGCGTAGGCGTACGCGGCACGGGCGTCGGGGACCTCGATGGCGAGGTCGACGACCCCGTCGCCGTGTTCCGCCACGTGCCGGTCGAGGAAGTGGCCCCAGGTGGTGGCGGCCTTGATGACGGAGGTCAGGACGAAGCGGGCCGAGCCGTTCGTGAGCACGTACGAGGCGGTCTCGCGGCTGCCCGTCTCCGGTCCGGAGTAGGCGACCAGCTTCATGCCGAAGGCGGTGGAGTAGTAGTGCGCCGCCTGCTTGGCGTTGCCCACGGCGAAGACGACCGCGTCCATTCCCTTGACCGGGAAGGGATCGGCCTGCCGGGCGGTGTCGGGAGTGTGGTGTGTGGTCTGCGTCATGGCGGAAGCCTCGCGCCGGTCAGCAAGGTGCGCAATAGTTCGCTTCATCGCTGGGCAATGTGTGCAGCGGTACGACGGTTTCGACGGGCTTTCTGTACAGGGTGACCATCTCGGAGGCGGGCCGGTATGGCGATCGATCGACTGGACGGCCGGATCATCGTGCTGCTGGCCCGGGAACCGCGCCTCGGGGTGCTGGAGATGTCCCGGCGGCTCGGGGTGGCCCGGGGGACTGTGCAGGCGCGGCTCGACCGGCTTCAGTCGAATGGAGTCATCCGGGGATTCGGCCCCGAGGTCGATCCGGCGGCGCTCGGCTACCCGGTGACCGCGTTCGCCACGCTGCAGATCCGGCAGGGGCAAGGAGCCGATGTGCGGGCCCACCTGGGTTCCGTGCCGGAGGTGCTGGAGCTGCACACCACCACCGGCAGCGGGGACATGATGTGCCGGCTGGTGGCGCGTTCCAACGCCGATCTCCAGCGGGTGATCGACCTGGTTGTCGGTTTTGATGGCATTGTCCGGGCCTCCACCGCGATCGTGATGGAGAACCCCGTTCCGCTGCGGATCATCCCGCTGGTGGAGCAGGCGGCCGAGGACGACCGGGACAGGCCCTGACCCGGCGGATCTTCCCGGAGCCGGTCCGGGCCTGATCGACATGGGGCGGTGAGGGCGTGTGAGCTTCTGGGAGTACCTGAGCAGCCGTCACCAGCAACTGCTGACCGACACGTACCAAACAGGAAGTTCTTCCCCGACTGCAACGCGGCGACTGGATGAAGAAGGAAGGGTTCGTCGCACGGCGTCGTCGGGCAGGCCTCCCGGTGGCGCACCGCTAACAGCTCGGTACCGCGCCCTTCCCCTTCTCCAGCGCGACCAGTGCGCCCACCGCGCCCTTCAGCGTGGTGACCGGGATCAGCCGCAGCCCCTCGGGCAGCTCGGCCTTGGCGTCGGAGCACTCGGCCTTCGGCACCAGGAACACCGTCGCCCCGTCCCGCCGCGCCGCCTGCGTCTTCAGGGCCACGCCGCCGACCGCGCCGACCGTGCCGTCGGCCTCGATGGTTCCCGTACCGGCGATCGTGCGACCGCCGGTGAGGTCGCCGCCGCTGCCGTCGCCGTCGAGCTTGTCGACGATGCCGAGCGAGAAGAGCAGTCCGGCGCTGGGGCCGCCCACGTCGGACAGGGTCAGGGTGACCTTGACGTCGTCGTCGCCGAGGTCCAGGTACTTCAGCGCGGCCTGGGTCGCGGAATCCTGGGACTCCCGCATCTGCTGCGTGTTGTGCCGCTCGATCTCCTTCGTGCTCTCCCCGCTGGGGTAGACGGAGTCACGCGGCATGATCGCCTGGTCGGCGCGGTACCAGCCGTCGATGACGTCGGAGAGCCTGACGTCCGTGTCGGGGTTGGTCGCCTCGATCGTCGTCATCCGCAGCTGCCCGCTGGTGTCCTGGGTGGGCGCGCCGGTGATCGTGATGACCGGGGTGCCCTTGTTCTCGCCGAGGACGTTCGCCGTCATGCCCGGCTGCGCCACCGAGAACGGCAGCGGCGCGAACGCGGCCGCCGCGAGCAGCGCCACGAGCGGCAGAGCACAGACGGTGAGGGCCTTGGGGCGTGAGAGGCGAGAGAGCACGAGGTCAATCTAACGTGACGACGTGTCCCGGCTCGCGGCTGGATGTCGTCCGGTCGGCCGCGAGCCACGGTTCCGTCTCGTCCCTCGCCCCCGCCCTCTCCCGCGTGCCCGGGACCCACGCGGAGTCAGCGCAGTGCCTCCGCCACCTCCCGCGCCGCGTCCACGACCCGCGGCCCCACCCGCTCCGGCACCGCGTCGGCCAGCATCACCACACCCACGCTGCCCTCGACGCCGGTCACGCCCAGCAGCGGAGCCGCGGCACCGCTCGCGCCGGCCTCCAGCTCCCCGTGCGTCAGCGTGTAGCCGGGTTCGTTCGCCGGATGCGCCGGATTCTGCCGTGCGAAGAGGATCGCCCGGCCGGCGGCGCCCCGGTCCAGCGGATGCCGGAACCCGGCCCGGTAGGCCACGTGGTAGTCCGTCCAGGTCGGCTCGACGACGGCGACGGCGAGCGCCTCCGTCCCGTCCACCAGGGTCAGATGCGCGGTCGCGCCTATGTCCTCGGCCAGCGAGCGCAGCGCGGGCAGCGCGGCCTCCCGCACCAGCGGATGCACCTGGCGGCCCAGCCTCAGCACCCCGAGGCCGACCCTGGCTCGTCCGCCCAGGTCACGCCGTACGAGTGCGTGCTGCTCCAGGGTGGCGAGCAGCCGGTACACAACGGTCCGGTTGACGCCCAGCTTGTTGGAAAGTTCGGTGACGGTCAGCCCATGGTCGGTGTCGGCCAGCAGCTTGAGGACCTTCAGTCCCCGGTCGAGCGTCTGGGAGGTCTCCGCGGTCACGACGCCCACTCCTTAAGTGGTGAGGTCGGCAACCTCCATCGCGGCGGATGCGTCACCGAGTCCCGTCAGTGACGCGCTACAGAGGCCGCCGATCGACAAACGGGCCCGGCGTGTCCGGGCCCAGTCGCTTCACGGCTGCGCTCCGCGGCGGCGCTGCCACGGGGCGTGTGCGTAGCGGGACAGTAGCGAAGCTGGTTCGCTGAGCGGAAGGCTCCGTCCAGAATCCGGTCATTGGCCGGTATGGACTACTTGCATTTATCCCGATACGTACGGAGCGTGGCCGCGCGGTTCGCGCCCCACCGGAGCTACGGCGAGGGGACTGCGCCTCCCATATGACACCTGGCGCCTGGCGCCTGCCATATGAGACCTGGCGCCTGGCGCTTGGCGCCTCGCACCTGAGTGAAGGGGCGGGCGCCTCACTTCATCCGGGTCGCCCACTCCTGCACCTTGGCGATGCGCTGGCGCAGCTGCCCCGCCGTCGCCTCCGCGCTCGGCGGTCCGCCGCACACCCGCCGCAGCTCGGTGTGGATCACTCCGTGCGGCTTGCCGCTCTGGTGGACGTACGCCCCGACCATCGTGTTGAGCTGCTTGCGCAGCTCCATCAGTTCCTTGTGCGAGACGACCGGCCGCCGCTCGGCGGGCAGCTCCAGCAGGTCGGCCTCGGTGTCCGGCTTCTTCCTGCTGTGCGCGATCTGTTTGGCCTGCCGCTTCTGCAGCAGCATCTGCACCTGGTCGGGTTCCAGGAGGCCCGGGATACCGAGGTAGTCCTGTTCCTCCTCGCTCCCCGGGTGGGCCTGCATGCCGAACTCGGCGCCGTTGTACATCACCCGGTCGAAGACGGCCTCGGACTCCAGCGCCTCGAAGGCGAACTGCTCCTGCTCGCCGGTGTCCTCGTCCTGCTCCTTGTTCGCCTCGTCCATCTCCTGCTCGGACTCGGCGTACGGATCCTCCTCGCCCTCCTTCTTGGGCTTGTCGAGGGCGTGGTCGCGCTCCACCTCCATCTCGTTGGCGAAGGTGAGCAGATCGGGCACGGTCGGCAGGAAGACGGAGGCGGTCTCGCCGCGCCGCCGGGACCGCACGAAGCGGCCGACGGCCTGGGCGAAGAAGAGGGGCGTGGAGATGGTCGTCGCGTACACCCCGACGGCGAGCCGCGGCACGTCGACGCCTTCCGACACCATCCGGACCGCGACCATCCAGCGGTCTTTGCTGCCGCTGAAGTCGTCGATGCGGCTGGACGCGCCGGTGTCGTCGGACAGGACGAGCGTCGCCTTGGTCCCCGTGATCTCCCGGATCAGTTTGGCGTAGGCGCGGGCGGACTCCTGGTCGGAGGCGATGACGAGCGCACCGGCGTCCGGGATGGCCTTCCTGACCTCGGTGAGCCGCTGGTCGGCGGCGCGCAGCACACTGGGCATCCACTCGCCGCGCGGGTCCAGCGCCGTACGCCAGGCCTGGCTGATCGCGTCCTTGGTCATCGGTTCGCCGAGCCGGGCCGCGATCTCGTCCCCCGCCTTCGTCCGCCAGCGCATGTTGCCGCTGTAGGAGAGGAAGATGACCGGCCGGACGACCTGGTCGGCGAGCGCGGACCCGTACCCGTACGTGTAGTCGGCGGCGGACCGCCGGATCCCGTCGTTGCCCTCCTCGTACGTCACGAAAGGGATGGGGTTGGTGTCGGAGCGGAACGGCGTACCGGTGAGCGCGAGCCGGCGGGTCGCGGGTTCGAAGGCCTCGAGACAGGCCTCGCCCCACGACTTGGAGTCACCGGCGTGGTGGATCTCGTCGAGGATGACGAGGGTCTTGCGCTGCTCGCTGCGGTTGCGGTGCAGCATCGGGCGGACGCCGACGCCCGCGTACGTCACGGCGACACCGTGGTAGTCCTTGCTGAGCGGGCCCGCGCTGTACTCGGGGTCCAGCCGGATCCCTATCCGCGCGGCCGCCTCCGCCCACTGCTTCTTCAGATGCTCGGTCGGCGCGACCACGGTCACCTGCTGCACGACGTGGTGGTGCAGCAGCCAGGAGGCGAGGGTCAGCGCGAAGGTCGTCTTGCCGGCGCCGGGGGTGGCGACGGCGAGGAAGTCGCGCGGCTGCTCCTGGAGGTACTTCTCCATCGCCCCCTGCTGCCAGGCACGCAGCTTGCTCGCGGTGCCCCAGGGGGCTCTGCCCGGGAAGGCCGGTGACAGGTGGTGGGAGTGGGAGGTGGAGGAAGCGGCGGTGGTAGTCACGGTCTCCGGGTTCGGGGTCGAATCAGAGGGGCCGCGCGAAGCGCGTCGGACACGGCTGCGGTCGTGGTGAGCGGGTGACGGGTGAAGGGCTCGGCTGCGTATGACAACCGGGCCACCCTACCGGCGGCACGGCGGTGTCAACGTGCCGACAAGGCCGGGTCGCCCATGGGTGGGACCCACGTCACAGAGGACGAGCGGCGCCGGGTCGGCGCGCGAAGCGCGGCAGCCGGGACGCGATCGCGGGGACGTCGAGGGCGCCCTGGCACACGTCCAGCACGAACCGCTCGGCCTCGTCCACGTCGAAGCCCGCGTCCAGCGGATGCCCCTCCAGGTGCAGGAAGACCCAGGTCGCGTACCAGGCGATGCGCTTGTTGCCGTCGACGAGGCCGTGGTTGCGGGCCAGGGACTCCATCAGTGCCGCGGCCTTCCGCCAGACGTCCGGGTACGCGTCCTGTCCGAACACGCTCGACCGGGGGCGGGCCAGGGCGGAGTCGAGCAGTCCGTAGTCGCGCACCTCGTCCGCCTCGAGCCGCCGGGTGAGGTCCATCAGCTCGGGCAGGGTGAGGTAGTGCATCAGGCGAGCCTCCGGTTCAGCTCGGCGCTGGCCTTCAGCACGTGCTCGGCGGCGTCGTCGAACAGCCGCGCGTGCTCGTTCACGGCCCTCATCACCGCGTCGTGCGCGAAGGACTGCATGCTGCGTCCCTCCGCCTGTGCGCGCTCACGCAGTGCGTCGAGTTCCTCGTCCGAGAACCGCAGGTTCAGTCCGGCCATGCCCACGACGGTACTAGCCGGTACCACGCGGTGTCATCTCGCTCTGGTCCGCAACCGGGTGGTCACCCACGCCCCGAACAGCGCGACGGCCGCCATCGGCAGGAAGACGGCGGCGAAGGCGGCCGGATGCGAACCGCCGGACGCCGTCGCCGCCGCCGTGTGGGTCACGCTCCCGCCGCCGAGCGCCGCGAAGGCGGCGCCACCGGCGGCCAGCAGCAGCACGTTGGACAGCCCGTCCGAGATCTGGAGGGCGGCGGAGTTGGTCCCGGCCTCCTCGGGCGCGGACAGCTGCAACAGCAGCACGCTGCTCGAGGAGATCACCAGCCCCATCCCCAGGCACCCGAAGCCCCAGGCGACGGCCAGGGTCCAGACGGGCACGGAATGGATCAGGACGCTGGGCGCGGTGGCGATGGCGGCGGCCGCCAGCACCATCCCCAGAGCCATCAGCCGCTCCCGGTACGGCGTCGCCCACGGCCGCGACTGCACCCACGACCCCAGCGCCCAGGTCGCCCCGCCGGCGGCGAGCGAGAACCCGGCGAGGGTCGGGCTGAGTCCCCGCTCGGTCACGAGCATCAGCGGCACGAAGGACTCGGCGGCGATGAAGGACCCCGCGGCCACCCCGCGCAGCAGCACGACGGAGGGCAGCCCGCGGGCCGCCCGCCACGTGCCGCGTGGCAGCAGCCCGAGCACGGCGGGCACGAGCAGCGCGCCTCCCGCGGCGGCGGTCAGGAGGGAGACCGGCCGCAGATCCTGGGCGGCGTACTGGAGCAGCCCGGCGCCGAGGGAGATCCCGAGGGCGAGCCGGATCCGGCGCCGGTCGAAGGCGGCCACGGCCGTGCCCGCCACCGGGCCGGCCGCCCGCTGCCGGATCCGGGGCAGCGCGAGCGCGAGCGGCAGCACGACGAGGACGGGTATCCCGAGGAAGACCCACCGCCACCCCAGCCGCTCGGTCACCGCACCGGCGGCCAGCGGCCCGACCACCGACGGCACGACCCAGCAGGCGGCGAACGCGGCCATGATCGCGGGCCGCAGCCGCTCCGGATAGGCCCGCCCGACGACGACGTACAGGGCGACGATCACCAGCCCCCCGCCCAGCCCCTGCACGGCCCGCCCGAGGATGAACACCCACATGCTCCCGGCGCTCCCGGAGAGGAGCAGCCCGGCGGCGAAGGCCGCGATGCCCACGCTCAAGGACCCCAGCGGCCCGCGCCGGTCCGACCACTGCCCGGCGAACACCATCCCGAAGAGGCTGGTGGTGAAGTACCCGGAGAACGCGAACGCGTACAGCGAGACCCCGTCGAGCTCGCGCGCCGCCACCGGCATGGCGGTGCCCACGGCGGTCGCCTCGAAGGCGATGAGCAGCACGACGGAGACGATCCCGATGCTGAGGGCCCGATAGGAACGCCCGAGGAGGGTGTCGCCCTCATGCTCCACGGCGGCGGAGGTCGGAACGTCGTCGGTGACACCCGGGTCAGTGACATGGGCGTCGCTGACACGGCTGTCGCTGGGGTCGAGGGCAGCCATGGTCGCCAGCGTAAGGTCCACCACCGACATTGACCCCTGTCGGAAGGCGGGTCCGCGACGGGACGTAGGTCGTAGGACCACCGCGCCGGGCCCCCGTTTCATGAACGGCGTGTGGCAGTCCCGTTGCAGCCCCGCGGTTCCCCTTGGCCCCTCCCGAACCCGCCCGTACGGTCGACCTACCAAGTTCGGAACGGGGCCCGACTCCCCGATCCCGACCTGGCCGTGTGCCCGAGTGGCTTAGGGACTCGCCTGCAAAGCGAGGTACGTGGGTTCAATTCCCGCCACGGCCTCTGACTGGCCCGACCAGGCAGAACGAAGAGGGCGGCACCCCCGCGGGGTGCCGCCCTCTTCTGCACGCTCCAGTGGCGGCCGGCACGCGTTGGCCACGCAGGCCCTACAGGGCCCTACAGGGCCGCTTCCGCCCCTGCGTACTGGCCCGTGGTCGTTGCGGTGATGGTGCGCGCTCCGGTCGGCGTGGTCCGGATCCGGCCGGAGCGTGACGCCGTCGGCGCGGGCGCGGGGCTACGCCCGGCGCGGGCGCGGGGCTACGCGTACAGGCCTCCGCCTGCCTCGTCCTCGAAGACGTCCGGCCAGTACCGCCGGCCGTCGTCCGTCGGGACGGCCGGGACCGGGGTCGGGTCGCAGGCGACCCGGTCGACGGCGGCCAGGGTGCGGCACATCGTCTCGGCCAACTGGTCGTAGGCCTCGGTGAGCTCGTGCACCGCGTCCAGGGCCCGCTCACGGCGTATCAGCCAGAAGGTGAACGCCAGGGTCGAGATGTCGGCGTTGAGCGGGCGCAGGCCGAGGTCCGGCTCGCTCCAGCTCAGCACCGCGCCCGTGGCGCCGTCGACGACCAGACTGGTGTCCTCGAGGAGGTGTCCGAGACGGATCAGGCGGTCGGCGTTCGCGGGCAGCCGCTCCTCGGTGAGGACGCCGGCGCGGTCCTCCGCGTAGTACTCGGCGAGGGTCTGGAGCGGCATGTCCGTCTCCAGCGAGAACCAGACGACCTCCTCGGGCAGGCCCACCTCGCGCAGGAAGCGGCGGGTCGGGGCGTGCGTGAGCACCTGCGGGCAGTCGACGTCCTCGAAGCGGACGACCTCACCGGAGCCGAACTCCTCGTCCAGGAGACGCACCGGCAGGTCCAGGGCCAGGCCGGACGTCGTGCCCGGGCCGGCCACCAGGGCCAGCGGGCGGATCACCGCGGCCAGTTTCCAGAAGGTGCCGGACGCGCCGTCCGTGCCCTTCGCGCCCTCCTCGAAGACGGCCAGCAGCTGCCGCGACGCCTCTGCCACCGCCTTCGGTCCGAGCCGGCCCGCGTAGCAGGCGAACTGGCCGCGCAGGGCCGCCAGTTCGTCGACCGCCGTCGCGAAGCGCACCAGCTTCTCCAGGGAGGGCGCGAGCGGGCGGAGGCCCATCAGGTCGGGGCGGTCGTGCAGGAAGTACGTCGTGGAGATCTCGCCCGTCATGCCGTCGAGCAGGACGGACTCCGTCTCCCGGCCGTCGGCGCCCAGGAGCCCGCCTATCACCAGCCGGTCGCGCAGCTCCGCCGCCAGGCGGCCGTCGGGGTCGCCGGTGGAGTCCGCGACCGTGCGCAGGCCGTCGGTGCGCAGCGCCTCGAACGTCAACAGGGCGCCGTCGCCCGGCAGTCCGGGGAGTCCGGGACCGGTGAGCCAGCGGCGCGTCGGGGCGTGCGTGACGTACGGGTTCAGCTCGTCCTCGGTGAAGGTGATCGTCGTCGTGGCGGTGGTGGTCCTGGTCGTGCCCATCGGGTCCCCCGTGCGGAAAGTTGCGTGCGCCGTCCCACTGCTCCGCAGCCTACGCGGCACCACTGACAACGGCTCTGACCAGCGACAGCACCCAGCACACCCGACACCGGTCCCGCACTGACAGACGCCGGGGCGGCCTCGCGAGTTCCCTTTCGGGCCCGATCACCTCTCAGGTGAGATACACGCCGCCGAGCACCACGACCACCGCCGCCACCACGAACAGCAGGATCCAGCCCAGCAACTTGCCCACGCTCGGCGGGGGCTCGTACTGCCGGGAATCCGGCTCCGGCCCGCTCACCGGTCCGTCACCACCGCCGCCTGGGGCCTTATCGGCAGCCGGTTCACCGGGCGGCCCGTCGCGGCCCGCACGGCGGAGGCGATCGCCGCCGGCGAGGTCACCACCGGGACGGCGCTGGCGGCCTTCGCACCGAACGGGGCGACCACGTCACGTTCCTCGACCAGCTTGACGATCCGGATGTCCGGGGCGTCCAGGGCCGTGGGCAGCGCGTAGCCGGTGAGGTCGGGGTGGCGGATCAGGCCCCTCGGGGTGCGGAGGTTCTCGGTGAGCGCGATGCCGACGCCCTGCGTCACCCCGGCCTCGATGCGGGCGGTGAGCTGCGCCGGGTTGAGAATCCGGCCGACGTCCTGGGCGACCGCGAGTTCCACGACCCGCACCGACCCGAGCTCGATGTCGACGTCCACGACCGCGCGGATCGCGCAGAAGGCGAGGCCGACGAAGGCGTCGCCCTGGCCGGCGGCGTCCAGCGGCTCGGTCGGGTGCGGGCGGCACTGTGCCGTCGCCCACAGCTCCTTGCCGTGCAACTCCTCCGTGACGGTCGTCGACAGGACGCCGTCGTACGAGGTGATCTTGCCGTCGGTGATCTGCAGCAGTTCCGTGGACATGCCGAACTTGTGCGCCAGCGGCTGGAGCAGCTGGGTGCGGACCATCTTCGCCGCGCGCTCCACCGCGCCGCCCGAGACCCACGTGTGGCGGCCCCGGCAGCCGGGGCCCGCGGGGGGCTGGTCGGTGTCCACGGGGGCCACGTGCACCTCGTCGACGCCCAGCGTCTCCTGGACGATCTGGCGGGCCAGCGTCGTGAAGCCCTGGCCGGTCTCCACCGCCGCGCACAGGACCGTCGCGACCCCGTCCTGGACCTTCACGGTCGCCGTGGAGACCTCGTCGGCGCCCTCGGCGCCCAGCATGTGCACCATGCCGAGGCCGTAGCCCACGCCGCGGCGCACCGCGCCCGGTTCGCCCGCGCCCTCGGGGCCACCGGGCAGCAGCCAGTCCTCCTCCGGCGTGTCCTTGGGGAGCGCCGGGAGGGGGAACTCCTGGACGGCCTGGAGGAGTTCGGCCACGGGGGCCGGGCAGGTCACCGTCTGGCCGGTCGGCAGGACGTCCCCGGTCGCCATGGCGTTGCGCAGCCGCAGCTCCGCCGGGTCGATGCCGAGCTTCTTCGCCAGTTTGTCCATCTGCGCCTCGTAGGCGGCGCACACCTGCATCGCGCCCTCGCCGCGCACATGGCCCGACGGCGGGTTGTTCGTGCGGACCGCCCAGCCCTCGATGAAGGCGTTCGGGACGACATAGGGGCCGCAGGCGAAGGACACGGCGGCGGCCAGCGCCTCGGCGGAGGTGTCGGCGTAGGCGCCCGCGTCCAGCAGGATCTGCGCCTCGACCTTGACCAGCCGTCCCTCGAGGTCGGCGTGGTGGCGGTAGCGCAGCAGCGTCGGATGTCTGTGGGCGTGGCCGAGGAAGGACTCCTCGCGCGTGGCGGTGAGTTTCACCGGGCAGCCGGTCTTCAGCGCGAGCAGGCCGAGCGGGAGCTGGAAGCCCTGGTCCTCGCGGTCGGCGGTGGCGCCGGGCACACCTGTGACGACGATCTTCACCCGTTCGGGTTCGAGGCCGTAGCAGGCGGCGGCCGTGTCCCGGTCGGTGTGCGGGTCGGTGGAGGCGAGGTAGAGCTCCACGCCGCCGTCGGGACGGGGCACGGCGAGGCCGGCCTCGGCGCCGATCGGGGCGGGGTCGGCGCGGCCGATGCGGTACTGGCCCTCGACGACGATCTCGCCGGCCGCGGCGGGGTCGCCGTGGTGCAGCGGGATGTGCCGGATCAGGTTGCCGTCGGGGTGCAGCGCCTCCGCCTCGAAGGCCTGCTCGGGATCGATCACCGGGTCGAGCACCTCGTACTCGACGATGACGGCCGCGGCGGCCATCCGCGCGGTGTCCGGGTGGTCGGCGGCGACGGCCGCGATGGGCTCGCCGTGGTGGCGTACGACGTCGGAGGCGAACACCGGGCGGTCGGCCTTGCCGCGGCCGTGCAGGGCGCGGCCGGGGACGTCCTCGTGGGTGACGACGGCCCGTACGCCGGGCATCTCACGCGCGTGTGACGTGTCGATGGACACGATGCGCGCGTGCGGGTGCGGTGAGCGCAGCACGGCCGCCCACAGCAGGCCCTCGGCCCACAGGTCGGCCGCGTACGGGAAGGTGCCCTCCGTCTTGGCGCGCGCGTCGGCGGGCTGCAGGGAGGCGCCGAGGCCGTGCGGGATCGCCTCGGGAGCCGGGGCGGGATCCACGGGCGTCGCCGTGGCTGCGTCGTTGCTCACGCCTGACCTCCGTCCTGGCCCTGTCCGTATGCCGGGTCGTGCGGGTGGGGTTGTGCGGGGTTCTCGAACGCCGACGAGTGGACGCCCCCGGCGCCCGGTCCGGCCTGGTGCGGGATACGTGCTTCGTCGCCGTCCGTCTCGGAGTCGGCGGCGGCGTGCGCCTCGCGTTCCGCGACGACGTCCTTGACGGCCCGCAGGACGCCCCGGTAGCCGGAGCAGCGGCACAGGTTGCCGCACAGGGCCTGGCGGGTCTCCAGTTCCGACGGCGCCGGGTTGCCCTCCAGCAGGTCGTGCACGGTCATCGCCATGCCCGGCACGCAGAAGCCGCACTGCACGGCCCCGCACCGGGCGAGCGCCCGCTGTACGTCCGAGGGCTGCCCGTCGACGGCCAGGCCCTCGACGGTACGGATCTCGCTGCCGGCGGTGGTGACGGCCGGGACCAGGCAGGAGGCGACGAGCCGCCCGTCCACCTGGACGTTGCAGGCCCCGCACTCGCCCTGCGAGCAGCCGTCCTTGGCGCCCGCGAGGCCGAGCCGTTCACGCAGGACGTAGAGCAGCGACTCGCCGATCCAGGCGTCGGTGACGGGGCGGTCGGAGCCGTTGACGCGCAGGACGTAGCCGGCGAGGGGGTGTTCCTCGTGGAACGGCGCCGGGGCGTCGTCCGTCTCCTCGGCCGGCTCAGCCTCGGCGGCCTCGGCGGAATCCGGGGAGGCGGGGGCCGTGTCCGCCCCGGGATCGCGCGGGGTGTCCGAGGCGGTCCGGTCCTCGTGCGGCTCCGCCGGGCCGTCCGCGCTTCCGTGTGCGGCGGCGCGTTCGACGGTCGGCTCGGCGGGCCCGTGGGCGGCCTCTGCGGCCTCGTGAGCGGCCTCGTGGGCGCGTTCGGCGCCCCGGGCGGTTTCGAGGTCCCCCTCGGCCTCAGCGGCCCGCTGAGCGTCTCGCCGGGCCGCCTCCGGAGGGCCGCTCGGGGCCACCGTGTAGGCCTCGGCGGAGACTTCCGGGGCGTACGTCCCGGACGGGGGTGTGTGCTGCCCGGTGTGCTCGGCGTCGGGGTGACGCCCGTCGAGGTCCGCGGTCGGCGCGCCGTGCTCCGGCGCGTGCCCGAACACGGGCATGTCCGTCGCCGGCCGCACGGCCGCGTCGGCCTCGCCGACGGGCTGACCCCACGTCTGCTCCGCCGTCCCGTGGTCCGCCGGGCCCGTCGCCCAGGGCGCGGCCGCGCCGCCGGGCAGGGTGGCCGGGGGCGTGCCGCCCCACTGCTCGACCAGGGCCGAAGCGGTGAACTCGCCCGACTCGTCGGGCAGGTCGCCGCCCACGACGGGGATCGACCACTGGCCCGTCACGTCGTGGCCGGACGCGGACCGCGGTGCGCCCTGCGCCGCCGAGGTGTCCTCGAAGGCCCACTGGCCGGTCCCGCCCGGGTGGTACGAGAAGCGGTCGTCGCCGACCGTCTGCGGGGTGCCCTGCGGGGCGGGCCAGTCGGAGCCGCCGGCCGGGGCCGCCCAGGCTCCGCTGCCGTCCGTGGGGGGTGTCGCAGCTATCTGCGGCGGCACGTACCCGTGGCCCGGCGCGGCGAGCGGGCTGTCGCCGCGGGCGGCCAGGAGGGCGTCGATGCCGCCCTCGGGGAGCTTCACGAAGGCGGTCGCGCCGTCGTCGTAGTCCCCCTGGGGCAGCGGGTCCCAGCGGCCGCCGCCCTGCGGCGCGCCCTGGCCCTGCCCCTCTTCCGGACCGGGTCCGTGTCCGGGTCCGTGCTGGTCGTCGGTCACGACAGCGCCCTCCCCAGTGCTCGTCGGGCCAGCGCGGCGACGGTGCGCCGCAGGTGCAGTACGGCGGGCGGGAGTTCCGCCACGGAGCCGTCCACGCCCGGCACCGAATCGGGGATGCAGGCGGCGGCGACGTACTCCCCGAAGGCGGTCAGGGCCTCCGGGACGATCGTGCGGTTGTTGTCCCAGTCGATGAGCCGGGCGACCCACTGCTCGGCCTCCAGCGGGCGCAGCGGCATCGGCGCTATGGCTCCGACGGCGCACCTGACGCCGCGCCGGGCGGGGTCGAGGACCAGCGCCACGGAGGCCGCCGCACGGCCCGGGCCGGTGCGGCCGGTCGCCTTCAGGAAGATCTGCGGGGCGTGCAGCAGCGGCACGCGCACGTACCCGATGAGTTCACCGCCGCGCAGCATCTCCATGCCGGCCAGCAGGTGCGACACCGGCATCTCACGGCGGGCTCCGCCCGGGCCCGCGATGATCAGGGTCGCCTCCAGCGCGGCCAGCACGGGCAGCGCGTCGCCCGTGGGAGCGGCCGAGGCGATGTTGCCGCCCAGCGTGCCCGCGTTGCGGATCTGCGGCGGGCCCGCGGCGCGCGCGGCGGCGGCGAGCGCCGGGATCAGGGCGGCGAAGTCGGGGCGGCCCATGCGCGCGTGCGTGAGTCCGGCGCCGAGCAGCGCGTGGCCGTCCTGGTACTGCCAGCCGCGGATCTCGCTGATGCGGCCGAGACCGACCAGCCCGGTGGGCCTGAGCTGCCCGGAGTTGACGGCGGCCATCAGATCGGTGCCGCCGGCCACGGGCACGGCGGCGGGCATGGCGGCCAGCGCCGCCACGGCCTCGTCCAGAGTCGTGGGCAGCGTGACGGCCTGCCCCGCCTGCGGTGCGTGCGTGGTCAAAACCGGCTGCCCCTTCCCGCTGCCCCACCTGGTCCCACCTGTGCTGCCGTACGGTACGTGCTGACAGGGCGGACGTGGCAACTCTGGCACATCTTCGCAACACCCGAACGCGGGGGTCCGCTAGGAGGCATTCGCCCACCTCACCCTGGAGATGGTCCGTTTTCGTACGGCATCACCGGTGCGCGTGAATTGCCACTCTTCGGTGACCCTGACGGGTTTTATCCGTGACGCGCGCCCTCACCGGTTCGGGGGCGGGCCGTCGACCGGCTGTCCCAGGACACCGGGCCGCCGCTGCCACGGCCTCGGCCCGGCCGGCGGACGGTAGCCGACGCCCAGCGCGTCGAGCCGCCCGTAGTGGGCCTCCATCCGCCGCTCGAAGTCGGCGAAGTCCCGGTCCTCCGGTGCGGGCAGGGAGCTCCAGGCGACCTCGGCGAAGGCGGCGAGCCGCGGGAAGGCCTGATAGTCCACGCGCGCGTGGTCCTCCATCACCTCGGTCCACAGGTTGGCCTGCGTGCCGAGCACATGCCCCGCCTCCTCGGGCGTCAACTCCGCGGGAACGGGCTCGAACCGGTAGACGTCCTCCAGGGTGCGCACGAACCCGATCGGCACGGGCTCGTCCGCGCCGCCGTCCTGCCGGTGGTCCAGGTACACCTGCTGCGACGGGCACATCACCACGTCGTGCCCGGCCCGCGCGGCGGCGATCCCGCCCGCGTAACCACGCCAGGACGACACGGCCGCACCGTCCGCGAGCCCGCCCTCCAGGATCTCGTCCCAGCCGATGAGCCGACGCCCGCGCGCGGAGAGCCACGTGTCGAAGTGCCCGATGAACCAGGACTGGAGCTGGTCCTCGTCCTCGAGTCCGAGTTCCCCGATGCGGGCCTGCACGGCCGGCGACTGCCGCCACTGGTCCTTGAGGCATTCGTCACCCCCGACGTGAATGAACTCCGAGGGGAACAGTTCCAGCACTTCCTCGAAGACGCCCTCGTAGAAGCGCAGGGTGTTGTCGGAGGGGGCGAGGACGTGGGGACTGATGCCCCAGCTGTCCCACACGGAGAGGGCGGCGCCCCCCTCGCCGGACGCGGTGACGACGTCGGTGTTGCCGAGTTCCGGATAGGCGGCGATCGCGGCCTGCGAGTGGCCGGGCACGTCGATTTCGGGAACGACGGTGATATGCCGCTCGGCGGCGTACGCGACGATCTCCCGGATGTCGTCCTGCGTGTAGAAGCCGCCGTGCGGCTTCTCCTCCCAGAGCGGTGAGGCGCCGTGGCCGAATTTCGTGCGCGCCCGCCAGGAACCCACCTCGGTCAGCCGGGGGTGCCTCCTGATCTCGATCCGCCAGCCCTGATCGTCCGTCAGATGGAAGTGGAAGACGTTGAGTTTGTGCGCCGCCATCAGGTCCAGGTAACGCAGCACGCCGTCCTTGGGCATGAAGTGCCGGGCGACGTCGAGCATCAGGCCGCGCCAGGGGAATCGTGGGGCGTCCTCGATCGTGACGTGCGGCACGGCCCACGTGCGGTCGCCGCCGAGCGGGGCCCTGCGGTACGCGTCGGGACCGAGGAGTTGCCGCAGGGTCTGGGCGCCCCGGAAGACACCGGCCGCGCTGCCGCCCTCGATGAGGACGCCGGTCCGGTCGCTGACGAGGCGGTACTCCTCGGGGCCCAGCCCGGGGGCGAGTCGGAGCGCGATGTCGTCGCCGTCGATGCCGTCGCCGTCGATGCCGTCGCCGTCGATGCCGTCGCCGTCGGCGCCGTCGCCGTCGGCGCCGTCGGGCCGCGGCCCCTCGGGCAGCGGCAGTCCGGTCGCCTGCCAGAGGACGGCGCGCAGCCATCGTGCGACGCCCTCCGTCGCGGTACCGGCGCGGAGCCGGGAGTGGCCCGCCAGCCGTACCTCGCCGGCGCCGGCGACGATGCGGCGCGGCATCGGAATCAGTGAAGTCATGTCAGTCCTTTACCGCTCCGCCCAGCCCGGAGACCAGTCGTCGCTGTACGAGTACGAAGAACACCAGAACCGGAATCGTCATGACCGTGGAGCCCGCCATCACGCCGCCCCAGTCCGGGTCGTCCGGCTTGTAGAAGACCAGCAGGGCCATCGGCAGGGTCGACTGCGAGGTGTCGCTGATGATGAAGGACTTGGCGAACAGGAAGTCGTTCCAGGCGGAGATGAAGGAAAACACGCTCGTGGCCACCAGGCCCGGCAGGACGAGCGGGAAAAGGATCTGCCACAGAAAGCGCGTGCGGCTCGCCCCGTCGAGGTACGCGGCCTCCTCCAGCGCCTCCGGAACCGCTTTCACGAACCCTCTCAGCATCCAGATCGCGAAGGGCAGCGAGAAGGCGATGTGCGGCAGGATCAGGGATCCCAGGGTGTTCAACTGACCGAAGTCCCGCATGAGGAAGAACAAGGGGATCGTCAGCGCCTCCACGGGCACCATCTGGGCCACCAGGAACATGATCAGCAGGGTGGTCCGGAAGCGGAACCGGAATCGCGTCACGGCGGTCGCGGCGAGAAACGCGATCACCCCGGAGAAGATCACCACCGCGCCCGCGACGACAAGGCTGTTGAGGAAGTACCGGCCGAATTCCTGCTGCCCGAAGACGCGCCGGAAGGAATCCGCAGAGGGCGCGAGCGTCCACGGCCGCGGCTCGGCCGACCGGATCTCCCCGGCCGGTTTGAAGGCGCTCAGCACCATCCAGTAGAGCGGGAAGGCGACGACGGCCGCGACCAGCAGCGCGCAGGCCTCGGCGGCGAACCGCCACGGACGGGCCACCAGGCCCCGCAACGGGCCCACGGTTCCTCCTCGCACGCCTGCTCTCCTCACAGTTCCTCCCCCTGACGGCGCAGCAGCCGCAGGTACACCAGCGTCACGGCGAGCAGGATCAGCAGCATCACGACGCCGATCGCCGCGCCGAGGCCGTACTGCGAGGAGGCGAAGGCCTGTTGGTAGGCGTAGACGTTCAGGACGAGGTTCTGGCCTGCGATGCCGCCGCCGTTCGTCATCACATAGATCTGCGTGAAGACCTTGAAGTCCCAGATGACCGACTGGATGGTGACGACCACGAGGATCGGCCGCAGCATCGGGGCCAGCACGGACCGCCAGATCCGCCACTGCGAGGCGCCGTCCAGGGCGGCCGCCTCCAGGACCTCGGACGGCACGGCGCGGATCCCGGCGTAGACGGTGACCATCACGAACGGGAAGGAGCACCACACCACTTCGAGCAGGACGAGGAGGAAGGCGCTGTGGCGGCCGTACGTCCATGAGTGGTCGCCGAGGCCGAGGACCCGGTTCACCGGGCCGAAGTCGGGGTCGAACAGGAACAGCCAGACCGTGGAGCCGGTGACCGCCGGGGTCGCCCAGGCGCCCATCGCGGCCAGCATCAGCGCGAGCCGGGGCACGGCACGCACACGCGTGAGCAGCACGGCGAGCGCGCAGCCGACGGCGAGCGTGGAGACCACGCAGGCCGCCGCGAAGACGACCGTCGACAGGAGAACCTGCCAGAACTGGTCGTCGGAGAAGACGTCCGCGTAGTTGCCGAAGCCCCGGAAGACGGTGGGTTCACCACCGCTGACCTGGGCCTGGGTGTACCGGAAGAGGGAGATCAGACCGAGCTGGTAGACCGGGTAGGCGAGCAGCGCGGCAAGGACGACGAGAGCCGGGGCGAGATACAGCCAGGGAGTCGTCGGACCCCGCCCGCCGCTGCCCGCCAAGGGGCGCGGGGAACTGCGCGACCGGCCGCGGCCGATCCGCAGTCGCCCACGAACCTCGACCCCCGAGCCATCGGGCGTCAGCGGCGTCACCCGGCGGAGCCGAACGCCGCGTCCATCTTCTTCGCCGCCTCCGCCGAGGCCGCCGCCACGTCCTTCTTGCCGCTGATGACCTCCTGGAACATCGTCGGCAGGACCAGGGACGAGTCGATCTGCGACCAGGCGGGCGAGGCGGGCACGAACTTCGTCCCCGCGGTCAGGGTCTGCACGAAGGGCTTCACGAAGGGTTCCTTCGCGGCGACCTGGTCGCGGACGTCCGTGAAGGTGGGCAGGAAGCCCATCGCGTCGAACAGCGAGGCCTGGGTCCTCTTCGAGGCGAGGGCCTCCATCAGCTGGACGGCGAGGGTGCGGTGCGAGGTGCTCTTCAGCACGCCGATGTTGTTGCCGCCCGCGAAGGCCGGCGCGATCGACCCGGACGTCACCCCCGGCAGTGGTACGACGGCGTACTCGCCCTTCACCTCGCCGGCCTCCACGGCCGTGTGGCTGAAGTCGCCGCCGATCGCCATGCCCGCCTTGCCCGCGGCGAACGCGGTGATGGTGTCGTTGCCGCCCATGCCCGCGCACTTGGCGGGGGGACAGTTGTCGTCGGAGAAGAGGGACGTGTACGCGGTGATGCCCTTCCGGGCGGCCGCGCTGTCGAGGCCGGAGGCGTAGGAGCCGCTCTTGCCGGTGGCGAGGTCGCCGCCGTTGGCCCACACGAAGGGCATCGCACCGTAGGTGTAGGCGCCGCCGACGACCAGGCCGTACAGCTCGGGCTTCGCGGCGCGGATCTCGCGGGCGGTCGTCGCCAGCTCGGCCATGGTCTTCGGGACTGCCAGACCGAGTTCCTCGAAGACGTCCGTGCGGTAGTACAGGGCGCGGACGCCGACGTAGAAGGGGGCGCCGTAGAGCTTGCCGTCGACGGTGACGGACTGCTCGGCGGTGGGGTCGGTCTCCTTGGCCTCGGGCCAGTCGCGGAAGTCCTCGGTGACGTCGAGGAGCCCGCCGTCGTGGACGTAGCCGGCCGTGTCGGTGTTGCCGTACTCGATCACGTCGGGAGCGGACTTCGGGTCGTTGAAGGCGGCCTTGACGCGCTGGGCGCGGGTGTCGACCGGGATGTACTCGACGTCGACCTTCGCGCCCTTGTGGGCCTTCTCGAAGGCGGCGACGACCGAGTCGACGACCTGTTCCTTGGGCTTGTTGCCGACCTCCTGGAAGAGCCAGACGCGCAGGGTGCCCGTCCTGTCGTCCGTGCCGGAAGAGGAGTTGTCGGATGTCTGGGGGGCGCAGGCGCTGGCGACCAGGGCGGCGGCCGCGAGCACGGCCAGCCGGGTGGGGAGCTTCATGGAGCAGTCCTCCGAGCGTTGCAACATATGCAATGACTGTTTCGCTCTGCACAACACATCGGAGGTTAGGGACTGCATGAACACGCCCACAAGAGGTCTCAACCACTCTGTGACCACCTGACGCACTCCGTGCAACGACAAAGGCGCCGGAACACGACAGGGCAGGCCGAACGGGACGGGGCGAGCGGAACGGCCGGGACCACCAGGACCAGTGGGACCGCCGGGACCGCCGGGACGGCCGGGACAGCCGGGACGCCGGGACGCCGGGACAGCCGGGACAGCCGGGACAGCCGGGACAGCCGGGACAGCCGGGACAGCCGAGCGGGAGGAGCAGGACGCGCAACAGGGGCAGGAGAGGCAGGACGGCAGGAGGGGCAGCAGCGGGCGGAGACGTCAAAGGCCCCCGGGGCGCGTCACATCGCGCCCCGGGGGCCCCGGAAAGTGCGTAGGGCTACTTCTTGTCGCCGCCCTTGCCCTTGTCGTCGCCGCCGCCCGCCATGGACTCGAAGATCTCCTTGCACATGGGGCACACGGGGTACTTCTTCGGGTCGCGGCCCGGTACCCAGACCTTGCCGCACAGCGCCACGACGGGCGTCCCGTCGAGGGCGCTCGCCATGATCTTGTCCTTCTGGACGTAGTGGGCGTAGCGCTCGTGGTCCCCGTCGCCGTGCGACACCTGCGGCGTCGGCTCTACGAGGGTTCCCGTCCCAGTGCCTCGCTGGGGCTGGGTCTCAGGCTCAAGAGTGCTCATGGCGCCAAGGGTAATCAACTGCTCGGGACTATGGCTCCCGCGCTGGCACAACGGGCGCCACCGGCTGTGGCACATCGCTTGCGTCCAGCCCCGTCCGGAGGCTTCCGTGGTGGGGCAGAGGCCACTGATCGCGCCCCGCCTCGCCACAACCCCCACGCTCTCGCGCGGATGTTGCGGGAGCTGTTCCGGTCCGCGTGATCAACGAATCCGCAGTTCCGGCTGGGCCGCCCGCCGGCTGTCCCGGCCGACCACCGCCCTGTGCCGCCCACTCCCGTCAGTTGAGCGAAGCGTCGTCCGGATACGTCGCCACCATCGCCAGTTCGTTGCGCTGGCGGCGCAGGACCTCGCGCCAGAGTCTCTCGGGGGACGGGGAGGAGACGTCGCCGGGCTCGGACTCCACGACGTACCAGGCGCCCTCCCCCAGCTCGTCCTCCAGCTGGCCGGGGCCCCAGCCGGCGTATCCGGCGAAGATCCTGAGGGAGCCGAGGGCCGAGGCCAGGAGTTCCGGCGGGGCCTCCAGATCGACGAGGCCGATCGCGCCGTGCACCCGGCGCCAGCCGAGCGGGGTGCCGTTGACGGCCGCGCCGCCCGGGATGACGGCGACCCCGAGGGCCGAGTCCAGGGAGACCGGGCCGCCCTGGAAGACGACGCCGGGTTCACCGGTGAGGTCCGCCCAGCCCTCCAGGATGTCGCTCACGCCCACCGGCGTGGGCCGGTTGAGGACGACACCGAGGGAGCCCTCCTCGTCGTGGTCGAGGAGAAGCACCACCGCACGGTCGAAGTTCGGGTCCGCCAGGGCCGGCGTTGCCACGAGCAGCCGTCCTGTGAGCGAGGACACCTCGGTCATGCCAGACATGATCCCGCATCTTCCCGCGGAGTGGGGAGGCAATCAGGGGGACCGGGGTGAGGGCAGGTCGGGCGCACGGATGCGATTCGGGCGCACGAACACTTCCAGCGGCCCATGGTGACCCCACGTGCCCGACGGTGAACGGTTCGTGTTGTGACACAGCTATGACGTTCCTGGGCCGTCCTTGGGCTTACAGGACAGGGGGCGACGGCGATTACTCTGTCTCATCTGGCCCTGCCTCCGACACCAAGGCCCCTGCCCCAATCCACCATCCATGGAACGCGAGATACATGACCGTCAACGGCTCTGACGACGTACTGCTTGTCCACGGCGGAACCCCGCTCGAGGGCGAGATCCGTGTCCGTGGTGCGAAGAACCTCGTACCCAAGGCCATGGTCGCCGCCCTGCTGGGCAGTGAGCCGAGTCGGCTGCGCAACGTTCCGGACATCCGTGACGTGCGGGTCGTACGCGGCCTGCTGCAACTGCACGGCGTGACGGTCCGTCCGGGTGAGGAGCCGGGCGAGCTGGTGCTCGACCCGACCTACGTGGAGAGCGCCAACGTCGCCGACATCGACGCCCACGCGGGTTCGAGCCGGATCCCGATCCTGTTCTGCGGCCCCCTCCTGCACCGACTCGGGCACGCGTTCATCCCCGGCCTGGGCGGCTGCGACATCGGCGGCCGGCCCATCGACTTCCACTTCGACGTGCTGCGGCAGTTCGGCGCGAAGATCGAGAAGCGGGAGGACGGTCAGTACCTGGAGGCCCCGCAGCGGCTGCGCGGCACGAAGATCGTGCTGCCGTACCCGTCGGTCGGCGCGACCGAGCAGGTGCTGCTGACGGCCGTCCTGGCGGAGGGCGTCACCGAGCTCGCGAACGCGGCCGTGGAGCCGGAGATCGAGGATCTCATCTGCGTGCTCCAGAAGATGGGTGCCATCATCGCGATGGACACCGACCGCACGATCCGCATCACCGGTGTCGACAAGCTCGGCGGCTACAACCACGCGGCCCTGTCGGACCGTCTGGAGGCCGCCTCCTGGGCGTCCGCGGCGCTGGCGACCGAGGGCAACATCTACGTCCGCGGCGCCCAGCAGCGCTCGATGATGACGTTCCTGAACACCTACCGGAAGGTGGGCGGCGCCTTCGAGATCGACGACGAGGGCATCCGCTTCTGGCACCCGGGCGGCCAGCTGAAGTCGATCGCGCTGGAGACGGACGTCCACCCCGGTTTCCAGACGGACTGGCAGCAGCCGCTGGTCGTCGCGCTGACGCAGGCCACGGGCCTGTCGATCATCCACGAGACGGTCTACGAGTCCCGTCTGGGCTTCACCTCCGCGCTCAACCAGATGGGCGCCCACATCCAGCTGTACCGCGAGTGCCTCGGCGGCTCCGACTGCCGCTTCGGGCAGCGCAACTTCCTGCACTCGGCGGTCGTGTCGGGCCCCACGAAGCTCCAGGGCGCCGACCTGGTCATCCCCGACCTCCGCGGCGGCTTCTCGTACCTGATCGCCGCCCTCGCGGCCCAGGGCACCTCGCGGGTCCACGGCATCGACCTCATCAACCGCGGCTACGAGAACTTCATGGAGAAGCTCGTCGAGCTCGGCGCGAAGGTCGAGCTGCCGGGTAAGGCGCTCGGGTAGGGCGCGGTCGCAGTACGCCGATGGGGCGGCCACCCGGGATCCGGGTGGCCGCCCCATCGGCGTACTGCGCGTCCTCGGCGGACGTGCCCCAAAAAGGGGCGCGGGGAACTGCGCGACCAGCCATCGGCGGCCCGCAGCTGCCCACGGCGCTCCCGGAGGAGCGCTTACTTGCCCTTGGCCGCTTCCTTGAGCTTCGAGCCCGCAGAGACCTTGACGCTGTAGCCGGCCGGGATCTGGATCGGGTCGCCGGTCTGCGGGTTGCGGGCGGTGCGAGCGGCACGGTGGGTGCGCTCGAAGGTCAGGAAGCCGGGGATCGTGACCTTCTCGTCGCCCTTGGAGACGATGTCGCCGACGACCTCGGCGAACGCGGCCAGCACTGCGTCGGCGTCCTTGCGGGTCACCTCGGCGCGGTCGGCCAGCGCGGCCACCAGCTCACTGCGGTTCATGTTGTTACTCCCGTGTTCTTCTTGCCGTTGCGGCGTGCCACGCGGCGGAGCCGCATGTTGGGCACAGCGAAAGTCGTTGTGCACGCGCCCAGAGACGCATCCTGCCCCTACCAGCGGCGGGAAAGCCAATCCGGCACCCGCACGGAGTCGTGAGACAACCCTTGGGAGTCACACGAAGAGCGGTTGGGGCGGGCGCAACCCTAGAGGTCTGTCCGCGGCGCGAGGTTCCGCGACGCGCCGTGGCGGGGCCACCGTGGCGATCCTCACAGCCCCGCCTCGATGCGCCCAGCCTACGAGGCCGACGCCCCCGCCGCCTTGGCGGCCTCGCGCACCGCACCCGCCACCGCGCCCGCGACCTTGTCGTTGAAGACGCTCGGGATGATGTAGTTCGCGTTGAGCTCGTCGTCGCTCACGACGTCCGCCAGGGCCTTCGCGGCCGCGAGCATCATCTCGGTGTTGACGGTCCGGGACTGCGCGTCCAGCAGGCCGCGGAAGACGCCCGGGAAGACCAGCACGTTGTTGATCTGGTTGGGGAAGTCGGAGCGGCCGGTGGCCACGACGGCGGCCGTCTGACGGGCGATCGCCGGGTCGACCTCGGGGTCCGGGTTCGCGAGCGCGAACACGATCCCGCCTTCGGCCATGGCGGCCACGTCGTCGCCGTCGAGGACGTTCGGGGCGGAGACGCCGATGAAGACGTCCGCGCCGCGCACGGCCTCCTTCAGGGTGCCGGTGAGGCCCTCGGGGTTGGTGTTGTCGGCGATCCAGCACAGCGCCGAGTCCGGGGCGGCGTCGACCAGGTCCTCGCGGTCCGCGTGGACGACACCGTGGATGTCGGCGACGACCGCGTTCTTCACGCCGGCCGCGAGCAGCAGCTTGAGGATGGCCGTGCCGGCCGCGCCGGCGCCGGACATGACGACCCGCACGTCGCCGATGCCCTTGTTCACGACACGCAGGGCGTTCGTGAGCGAGGCGAGGACGACGATGGCGGTGCCGTGCTGGTCGTCGTGGAAGACGGGGATGTCGAGGGCCTCGCGCAGCCGTGCCTCGATCTCGAAGCAGCGGGGGGCGGAGATGTCCTCGAGGTTGATGCCCGCGAAGCCGGGGGCGATGGCCTTGACGATCTCGACGATCGCGTCGGTGTCCTGGGTGTCCAGGCACAGCGGCCAGGCGTCGATGCCGGCGAACCGCTTGAACAGCGCGGCCTTGCCCTCCATGACCGGCAGCGCGGCCTTCGGGCCGATGTTGCCGAGGCCCAGCACGGCGGAGCCGTCCGTCACGACCGCAACGGAGTTGCGCTTGATGGTGAGGCGGCGGGCGTCCTCGGGGTTCTCGGCGATCGCCATGCAGACGCGGGCCACGCCGGGCGTGTAGATCATCGAGAGGTCGTCACGGTTGCGGATGGGGTGCTTGGACGCCATCTCGATCTTGCCGCCGAGGTGCATCAGGAACGTACGGTCGGAGACCTTGCCGAGGGTGACGCCCTCGATGCCGCGCAGCTGCTCGACGATCTCGTCGGCGTGCGCGGTGGAGGTGGCGGCGATGGTGACGTCGATGCGGAGCTTCTCGTGGCCGGACGCGGTGACGTCGAGGCCGGTCACCGAGCCTCCGTGGGACTCCACGGCCGTGGTGATCTGGGAGACCGCCGTTCCGCTCGCGGGCACCTCCAGACGGACCGTGATCGAGTAGGAGACGCTGGGCGCCGTTGCCATGGCCGACTTCCTCTGCACTGCTGGGTCGCGGGTTTGCCGTCCGATCGTCGCACCTACCGACGAGTACGTGAAAGCCGCCCGGGATTGCGATCGTTTTGTTCTCAATGAAGTGGCCACAGCCCATGAGAGAGGCCCACACCACCAGGTGATGTGGGCCTCTCTGTCGTTCATGACACCGACCCGCCATGCTCGCCTCGCGGCAAGTGGTCGCTCGTAGCGACGAAGGTTGGGCCCGGGGGCTTGGATCGAGCCGGTGTCACGACCAGGCTAACAAACGGATGCCCGAAGGCCATTCCCGTCCGGAGAGTTCACAGGAAACAGTCCGTTCGGACCCGTCCGTCCCGACTGTCCTATCGATCCCATTCGCCCCATCAGTCCTATCGGTCGCATCGGTTCCATCGGTTCCATCGGTTCCATCGGTTCCATCGGTCCCCGCTGACCCGGCGGGCGCTTCAGTCCCTCAGGAGGTCCGGTACCCCGTTCGCGTCGGGTGCGTCCCGTTCGCCGGAGACCACCGTGAGCTGCTGGGTCGCCCGGGTGAGGGCCACGTACAGCACACGCAGGCCGGCCGGTGACTCGTCCGCGATCTCCGCCGGCGAGACGACGACCGTCGCGTCGTACTCCAGGCCCTTGGCCTCCAGGCTGCCCAGGGCCACCACGCGCTCGCCCAGACCGGCGAGCCAGCGTCTGGCCTCCTCGCGGCGGTTCATGGCGACGACGACGCCGACGGTGCCGTCGACCCGCTCCAGGAGGCGTTCGGCCTCCGCGCGGACGGTCGGCGCCAGGGTGTCGCGCTCGGCGGTGCCGTGCCGCCTGTTCGTCGCCACGAAGCGGGGCACGACACCCGTCGACCTGACCGCCGACGGGGACTCGGCGCCCGGCATCGCCAGGGCCAGCACCTTCGCCGCCAGCTCCGCGATCTCCGCCGGGTTGCGGTAGTTCACGGTCAGCTGGAAGCGGCGGCGCGGGCGGCTGCCGAGTGCCTCGTCGCGGGCCTCGGCGGCCTCGTCGGGGTCGGACCAGGAGGACTGGGCCGGGTCGCCGACGACCGTCCAGGTGGCGTGCCGGCCGCGGCGGCCGACCATGCGCCACTGCATCGGGGTCAGGTCCTGCGCCTCGTCGACGATGACGTGCGCGTACTCGGTGCGCTCCTGGGCGAGCCGCTCGGCGCGCTCGCGCTGCGTCTCCTCGCGCACCGGCATCAGCTCCTCCAGCCCGGTGAGCTGGTCCAGCGGGTCGAACTCGCGCCGCTTCCGGGGGCGCAGCGGGGCGCCGAGGATCGCCTGGAGCTCGTCGAGCATGGCGATGTCGTGCACCGAGCGGCCGTCCCGCTTGAGGGCACGGGCGACCTTGCGGACCTCGCCCGGGTTGAGGATGCGCCGGGCCCAGCGGCCGAGCCGCCGCTCGTCGGCCATGGCCGTGAGGACCGCCTGCGGCGTCAGCTCGGGCCACCAGGCGTCGAGGAAGGCGATGAACGAGTCCTCGGTGGTCACGTCCTCGTCGAAGGAGGAGCGCAGCTCGGCCGCGAGCTCCGGGTCGCTGTGCCGGCCGGCCGCTCCGGAGCGCTCCCACAGGGCGTCCAGGAGCAGCTTGCGGGCGCGGGGGCGCAGCAGGTTCACGGGGGCGGTGCCGCTGAGCGCGCTCTCCCGGACGCGGTCCAGGTCGGCGGCCTCCAGCTCCAGGCGGCGGCCGAAGGCGACGACCCGCAGCCGGGAGGGCGTACCCGACGGCGCGGGGGCCTCGTCGGGCTCGTCGAGGGTCGGCTGGGTCATGGCCCGGCCGCCGTTCTCCAGCGCGCCGCGCGCCGCCTTGCGGAGCACCTTCAGCATCCGGTACGACCCCTTGGCCCGGGCCACCGCCGGGGAGTCGTACAGGGTGGCCTCGGCGCCGTCGACCAGGGAGCCGATGGCACGGATGGCGACCTGCCCCTCCTCGCCGAGCGAGGGCAGCACACCCTCGGTGTACGCCACCAGCAGGGGCGTGGGCGAGACGATCAGGATGCCGCCCGCGTACCGGCGCCGGTCCTGGTAGAGCAGGTAGGCGGCCCGGTGCAGCGCGACGGCGGTCTTTCCGGTGCCCGGGCCGCCCTCGACGTAGGTCACGGAGGCGGCGGGGGCGCGGATGACCAGGTCCTGCTCGGCCTGGATGGAGGCGACGATGTCGCGCATGGTGTGGCTGCGGGCCTGCCCGAGGGCGGCCATGAGGGCGCCGTCGCCGATGACGGGCAGTTCGTCGCCGTCCAGGACCGCCTTCAGCTCGGGACGCATCAGGTCGTCCTCGACGCCGAGGACGCGACGCCCCTTCGAGCGGATCACCCGGCGCCGTACGACCCGTCCCGGGTCCACCGGTGTGGACCGGTAGAAGGGGGCCGCGGCCGGCGCCCGCCAGTCGATGACCAGCGGGGCGTAGTCGGTGTCGAGTACGCCGATGCGGCCGATGTGGAGCGTTTCGGCGATGTCGGCGGTGTTGTCGGGACGGACGGCCCCTTCGGCGGGCTCCACGGCGGTGTAGGCGCCGTCCGGGCCCTTCTTGCCGTCCTTGCCGAGGAGCAGGTCGATCCGCCCGAACAAGAAGTCCTCGAACTCGTTGTTGAGCCGGTTGAGGTGGACGCCCGCGCGGAACACCTGCGCGTCCCGTTCCGCGAGGGCGCCGGGCGTGCCGACCTGGCCGCGTTTGGCCGCGTCGTTCATGAGGAACTCGGCCTCGTGGATCTTCTCCTCGAGGCGTCGGTACACCCGGTCGAGGTGTTCCTGTTCGATGCTGATCTCTCGGTCCCGTACCGAATCCGGCGCGGTTTCGTGAACCGATCCGACCGCGGTTTCCTGCTGTGCCTGAACGGCCACCGGGCCCCCTTCTGACGTGCTGGGCAGCCGTCAACCGTACGGCAAGGGGGCCCGCTGGAGGAAGTTACGCGTCGATCTG
The DNA here is from genome assembly GCF_044741545.1 of Streptomyces sp. NPDC088157. Lineage (NCBI taxonomy): Bacteria > Bacillati > Actinomycetota > Actinomycetes > Kitasatosporales > Streptomycetaceae > Streptomyces > Streptomyces sp. NPDC088157. The sequence continues at coordinate 88,149 of NZ_JBIUSU010000001.1, read as the reverse complement.
GACGAGCTTCTTGCCGTCGAAGGTCATGACCTCGAAGTGGTCGATCTCATTGGTCTTGAAGGCGGCGCCGCCCGCGACGTAGAGCGGGTTCTTGGCCTGCTCGGTCTTGGCGTCGGGGAGGCCGTATCCCCACTCCGGCACCGACCAGGAGGAGACCGTCTCGCGCTCGCCGTTCTTGCCGACGGCGATGAGCGAGCACTTCTCGGGGCCCTTCACGTTCTTCAGCTCGACGCCGATCTCCGTGCCCCACGTCTTGTCGCCCATGGCGACGGTCGCGGAGACCTTGCTGGCGGAGTCGGTCGCGGAGACCCGGTCGCCGAGCGCGTCGAAGGAGTCCTTGGCGGAGTTCGCGGACTTGGTGGAGCCCGCCTGGACGTCCTTGGTCCCGCTGTCGCCGCCGGTCGCCGCCAGCACGGTGAGCGGACCGCCGATGATCAGCGCGGCCGCGGCCGCCACCAGGAAGAAGGACCGGCGGCGCTTGGCCGCACGGCGCTCGGAGACCTCGTCGACCAGCCGTTCCGCGAGGCGCGGGCCGGGGCGGGCGGACAGGGACTCGCCGATCGCGGGGGTGCCGGTGCCCGGCAGGTCCGCGAGGGCGGCCAGCATGGGTTCCATGCCGGCGAGCTCGTCGAGCTGCTGGGCGCACCACTCGCAGCCTGCGAGATGCATCTCGAAAGCGGTTGCTTCGGCGTCGTCGAGGATGCCGAGGGCGTAGGCGCCGACGGTCTCGTGTTCGCTCGGGCTCGGAGATCCCGTAGATCCCTGCATGGGTCCAGACATACCCGAACCACCTGCTCCGAATCCCCCGTAAACGCTCATCACGCCGTCACCCCCCGCTCCTCCAGAGCCAGCTTCATCGACCGCAGGGCATAGAAGACCCGTGAGCGCACGGTGCCGCTGGGGATGCCCAGCGTCTCGGCCGCCTCGTTGACGGTACGCCCCTTGAAGTACGTCTCGACGAGCACCTCCCGGTGGGCCGGGGTCAGGTCGTCGAGCGCGTCGGACAGCGTCATCAGCCACAGCGCCTTGTCGATCTCGTCCTCCGCAGGAATGACCTCCAGCGGCGACGGGTCGACCTCCTGCGGCCGGGCCTGCCGGCTGCGGTGGCCGTCGATGACGATGCGGCGTGCGACCGTCACCAGCCAGGGGCGTACAGATCCGGTCGCACGATTGAGCTGACCGGCGTTCTTCCAGGCACGGATGAGCGTCTCCTGCACGACGTCCTCGGCGCGCTGCCGGTCTCCGGCAACCAGGCGCAGGACATACGCAAGCAGGGGTCCGGCATGCTCCCGATACAGAGCACGCATCAGCTCCTCGTCAGGTTCCGAGGGCTGGGACATGCGATGTCGGGCCCTCGATCCACGTTCATTGGCCACGGCCGCATCCTTGCGCACGCCCACCTCCGGTGTCCGGGGGATCCCCCAGTCGGTCGCTCGACGACGGGTACGCAGGCGGGGTGTTGCGTGTTCAAACCACGCAGACATTTTTCTTCGGGGTGTCATGACGAGGGGGACATGGCGGCACATTCCCACCGCTTTTTCTTTACATTTCCGCCACACCGACAAGATCTCGCCGACTGCCCGGCCGACGGCTCAGGTAAACGGCGTGTAATCGAAATCACTTCGACGGTCGCTCTCCGATGCCTCTACGAAAGCCGCATACCAGACAGGGGAGTTACGGCCGGGACGCGAGTGCCGCCCGTCGGCGGTGCCGCGCCACCCGCTCCCGGTTCCCGCAGACCTCGCTGGAACACCAGCGCCGCCGGCGGCCCCGGGACATGTCCACGTACACGATCGGGCAGTTGTCGCCGGCGCACTGCCGAAGCCCCGCCCGGGCGACGGGATCGGTGAGCAGCTCCACCGCGTCCCGGGCCACGGCGGCCAGCAGCGCGGCACACGCCGGCGGTCCGGCCAACTCCCGGACGAACCCGCCGTCCTCGCCCAGCACCGCACGGGGGGCCGGGGGCGCGGCCCGGGCGGCGTCGTTGACGCGGGCCAGGGCGAGGTCGTACGACCCGGTGTCGTTCCGGGCGAGCCACCCGTGCACCAACCGCCCGGTGTTCCGCCGCAGTTCGCGGAAGGCCGGCGGCCAGGAGGGGTCGGCGTGGGTGAGCGGGGTGTCCGGCGGGACGAGTCCGCGGCCGCGGATCCACGCGCACAACGGCGCGACGGCGTCGAGCCGTTCGAGGGGGTGCGCCGTCGCGAGCAGGTCGAGACAGATCCGTCCGGCGTCGAAACGGAGCTCGTCCATGCGCGTGTCACCGCCTGCCGAGAGGCACTGCTGAGGAACCGTTCCTCTCACAGTGCCCGGCTGGAGGCGTAACCGGAACCCCCTGGGCTTTTTCACGCAGGTCAGTGCATCTCGGCCTGCCTGGGGCGCCCCCTCCGGGGGAGATTGAGGACGAGGCTCTCTCACGGACCGAAGTGGGGCCGGGGGCGGCTGCCTTCGGTGACGGCCGAAAGCAGCAGCACCCGGTGACAGCCGGGGGCGGCAGCACCCGGCGACAGCCGAAGGCAGCAGCACCCGGTGACAGCCGGACCGGCTCCGGGTGCCGACCCAACCCGCCTAATCGTCCGAGTACTTCGCGTCCGCCGCCGGGTCCAGTGCCAGCCGGTACCCCCGCTTCACCACCGTCTGGATCAGCTTCGGCGCCCCGAGGGCCGTCCGCAGCCGGGCCATCGCCGTCTCTACGGCGTGCTCGTCCCGACCGGCACCGGGCAACGCCCGCAGCAGATCGGAGCGCGGCACGACCCACCCCGGCCGCCGGGTCAGCGCCCGCAGCAACGACATCCCCGCCGGAGGCACCGGCTTCAGACACCCGTCCACCAGCACCGCGTGCCCCCGGATCTCCACCCGGTGCCCGGCGATCGGCAGCGCCCGGGCCCGCCCCGGCAGTTCCTGACACAGCAGCTGCACGAGCGGCCCGAGCCGGAACCGCTCCGGCTGGACGGTGTCCACGCCCTGCGCCTGGAGCGGCAGCGCGGTGACCGGACCGACACAGGCCGGCAGCACGTCGTGCTGGAAGGCGGCGAGCAGCTCGGACAGCAGTCCGCGCTCCTCCGCGCGCGACAACAGGGACGCGGCGGCGGGCGCGCTGGTGAAGGTGATCGCGTCCAGTCCGCGCGAGACGGCGGCGTCGAGGAGCCGGTCGAGCGGCGAGACGTCCTCCGGAGGCATCCACCGGTAGACGGGCACCCCCACGACCTCCGCTCCCGCGGCCCGCAGCGACTCCACGAACCCGGGCAGCGGCTCACCGTGCAGCTGGACGGCGACCCGGCGCCCGTCGACACCCTCCTCCAGCAGCCGGTCGAGCACTTCGGCCATGGACTCGCTGGACGGCGACCACTCCTCCGTCAGTCCGGCGGCCCGTACGGCGCCCTTCACCTTGGGACCGCGGGCCAGCAGCTCGACTCCGCCGAGCCGGGCGAGCAGTTGCTCGCCGAGCCCCCAGCCGTCGGCCGCCTCGATCCAGCCGCGGAAGCCGATGGCCGTGGTGGCGACCACGACATCCGGCGCCAGGTCGATGAGTTCCTTCGTGGCGGCGAGCAGTTCGCCGTCGTCGGCGAGCGGCACGATCCGCAGGGCCGGCGCGTGCAGCACCGCCGCCCCGCGTCGCTGGAGCAGCACGCTGAGTTCCTCGGCCCGGCGCGCGGCCGTCACGCCCACGGTGAAACCCGCGAGAGGTCCGTGTTCGACGGCGCCCTGGGGGCCTGTGTCGGATCGCTGCTGTTGCTCGTGCATCACTCTCGTCCCGCTCGAATCCCGTTCGCACCTACATGCCGACGAGCCTGTCAATGGTGCGTGACAGGCTCGGTTCGGCCACGTGTCGCCGGTGTTACGTCACACCTCGGCGTAGCTGAGCTGCGGCTTCGCCTCGGAAGCGGTACTGCCCGCCGTGGTCCGGCCTGCCGGGCGACGAAGGTATACGGCCCAGGTGACCCCGAAGCACACCGCGTAGAAGGCGAGGAAGGCGACGAAGGCGCCGGTGCCGGAGCCGTAGGAGAGGAAGGACTGCCGGAAGGCCAGGTTGATCCCGACACCGCCGAGCGCGCCGACCGCACCGATGAGCCCCATGGAGGCCCCGGAGAGACGCCGGCCGTAGGCGGCCGCCTGCTCGCCCTCGAGGCCGCCTGCGACGGCCTTCGCCTGGAAGATGCCGGGGATCATCTTGTACGTCGAACCGTTGCCGAGACCGCTGAGCACGAACAGCACCACGAAGACGGAGACGAAGAGCGGCAGCGACTTCTGCATGCTGGCGAAGACCAGGACGGCGGTGGCGGCGGCCATGCCGACGTAGTTGTACAGGGTGATGCGGGCGCCGCCGTAGCGGTCGGCGAGCCAGCCGCCGACGGGACGGATGAGGGAGCCGAGCAGCGGGCCGATGAAGGTGAGGTAGGCGGCCTGGAGGGGCGTCCGGCCGAACTGGTTCGTCAGGACCTGCCCGAAGGCGAAGCTGTAGCCGATGAACGACCCGAACGTCCCGACGTAGAGGAAGGACATGATCCAGGTGTGGCCGTCCTTCGCCGCGTCGATCGCGGCGCCGGTGTCGTTCTTCACGGAGGCCAGGTTGTCCATGTACAGCGCGGCGAGGGTGGCGGCGACGAGGATCAGCGGGATGTAGATCCCGAGCAGCACGCGCGGTCCGCCGCTGGCGCCGATGACGGCGAGGGAGATCAGCTGGATGACCGGCACGCCGATGTTGCCGCCGCCCGCGTTGAGCCCGAGCGCCCACCCCTTCTTACGGAGCGGGAAGAAGGCGTTGATGTTGGTCATCGAGGAGGCGAAGTTGCCGCCGCCGATGCCCGCCAGCAGACCCACCATGAGAAACGTGTTGAAGGAGGTCCCCGGCTTCATCACCGTGAACGCGGCGATGGTGGGGACCAGCAGCAGGCCGGCGGAGATGATCGTCCAGTTCCGGCCACCGAAGATCGCGACGGCGAAGGTGTACGGCACCCGCACGACGGCCCCGACCAGCGTCACCATCGACGTCAGCATGAACTTGTCCGCGGGGGTGAGGCCGTACTCCGGGCCCATGAAGAGCACCAGCACGGACCACATCGTCCAGACCGAGAAGCCGATGTGCTCGGAGAGGACGGAGAAGAGGAGGTTGCGGCGGGCGATCTTCTCGCCCTTCTCGTTCCAGAAGGCCTCGTTCTCCGGGTCCCACTCCTCGATCCAGCGGCTCCCCTTCCTCGCGGGGGACGGGGGTGCGGGGGCTGTGCTCGGGGCTGTCATGACGCCTCCACGGTGCTTCGGGGCTGGGGTGGTTCGGGGGGATGAGCGGTGATGAGTCCCGAAGGTAGGGAGGGCGCGTTTCCGCGCTGTGGCTGTGGGTGACCGGAAAGGAACGTTGCTCTCACCTTGCGCGAAGGGCCGGTGAGAGGTTTTGGGGAGGGCTCGGCGCAGAGGCACCTGGCCGGGCGGTCGGGGCCTGGGACGGATACGGGGCCGGCGCTGCTGCGGACAGACCTGAGCCTGAGCGTACGGGCCGGGCTGGAGCTGAGCGTACGGGCCGGGCTGGAGCTGAGCGTACGGGCCGGGCTGGAGCTGAGCGTACGGGCCGGGCTGGAGCTGGAGCTGAGCGTACGGGCCGGGCTGGAGCTGAGCGTCGGGCCGGGCGGCGGCTGGACGTACGGGCCGGGCTGGAGCTGAGCCTGCGGCCCGGGCTGGGGCCGAGCGTACGGCCGGGCGCGGCTGGACGTACGGGCGAGACGCCGTCGATGGCGTTCGGCCTGTGCGGGGAGTTGCGCGGGACTCGATTGCCCGGGACTCGGCTCGCTCCCCCGGGACGTCGCTTCCCGCAGGGAGGCGCCCCCGCCCGCCCGTCAACCGGGGGTGGGGGCGCCTCCGCCGGGGGCCGGGCCGTCCTTCACTTGCAGACGAACTCCTTGTTGGCGGTGCTCGCGCTCAGTTTGCAGGTGGGGCCCCGGACCGCACCGCTCGGGGCGTGAGCCGTGAGGTCCCAGGTCCCGGCGTCGCGGCTCACGACCCCGTATCCGAAGACCCCTCCCTGGGTGAGGGAGTGATTCACGGACTGCAGCGGCATCCCGACCGACTTCCCGATGACGGCGGCGTCGTTCGGCCCCTGCTCCAGTGGGTCTCCACCGGAGAAGCCCACCGTCACCTGCGGTGGCCGCGTGGTGTCGAAATCGATCATCTGGTAGAGGTGCGCATGGCCGGAAAGCACCATGCGGATGTTGTCCGCCAGCCGCCCCAGGGTCGTACCGGCGACGGCCCTGGCGAGGACGGGGGTGAACGTCTGCGGCGGAGGGCCGGGCGATCTCACCATCCACACGGGCTTGTGGGTGAGGACGAAGTAGTCATGGCTGGTCTGCTGCCCCGCGGCCTTGTTCACGGCCTCGAATTGCCGGGTGTAGAACGCCTGCTGCGTGAGGCTTCCGGTGTCGTCCGGGTCGGCGAACGAGGAGTCCACGGAGAGGAGGTGCAGGACGCCTGCCCTGATCTCCACGGGATCGGGGTAGAGGGAGCACGATCCGTTGCTTCGGAGGTCGTCGGCGAGATAGCGGAACCACGCGGCCCCCGCGCCGCCCGTCGCGGGTGGGGTGCGGCAGTCCTCGTGGTTGCCTCGAGCCAACGCGACCGGCGCCACGGCCAGCAGTCTTTCCGCCGGTCTGAAGAAGTCGGCGACCACACAGGCCCAGGTGAATCTGTCCGCCATGGTCGTGCAGCCGGGGTTCGCCGCCGCGTCGTTGGCCTGAGCCGGGTCGTCACGGTAGAAGTAGTCGCCGACATGGATCACGAGATCCGGTTGCGTCACCGTGGCCGCGCGTTCGGCGATCCGCGGGAACGGCCAGCCGGTCTGGTGGTTGGCGCAGTCCTGGTTGGGACCCGCCGTCGTGACGCGGCAGCCCGTGTCGCCGATGACTCCGATGGTGCCGGGACGGGTGCTCGCGGTCCACTTCGGCAGGGGAAGCTCGAGGTTCGTGGGGTGCACCACGGCCGCGGCGACCGTCGGCCCCTGGAGCACCGCGTTACGGGCCCCGAGCGGCACGAGCAACGCGCACACCGTGGTGGGGAACTGCGGCGGCGCGGGACGGCTCAGCAGCCGCAGCCGGTAGGTGTTCCTGATGGCGCCCACGGTGTACCGCACGGAGGGGCACGTGCCGGAGGTGTCGGTGGTCACGTAGCGGATCTGGGTACCCCGGCTGGTCAGCTGGGTCCATGCCCATGCCTCGCTGCTGGGGGGGCCGGTCCCCGGCGGTGGGGTCGGCCCCGGCGGCTTCGGTCCCTCGCCGTAGGGCGGGGTCCCCGGCGAGGGGGTCGACCTCGGCGGCTTCGGCCCTCCGCCGTCGGACACGGTCCCCGCGAGGGCCGTCCCGACCGAGAGCGCCGCGGCCAGCACGCCCGTCATGGCGAGAACGACTGTCCGGCGCATCGTGCTCACGTTCCTCCATCCCAAAACCCTGGGCCCCGGCCCGTCCGACGACGGGCTGACCGGGCATACCGGGCATACTTACCAGGGCTTGAGAGGGCCGCACACCAAACCAGGCGAACGGCGTACAGATGCGCATAGATGTGCACAGGCGCACGCACAGGGCGTTGTCCGGGGCCGCGGGGGTCGTTCAGCCCCGGTGGCTGCCCGCACCGACCCGGCCGTCCGGCCACAGGCGGGGCCTGCGGCGGGCCGCCAGGTCCTCGACCCAGCCGAAGCAGACGACGCAGACCCCGGTGAGGAGCCAGATGGCCGGCAGTTGCGGCCACGGACTCTGCAGGACCCAAGGGGCGTCGTTCTCCAGCCACGGGATGCCCCACAGCCGGTCCCACAGGGCCTCGACGACTCCGATGCACACGTTGTGCCACAGGTAGATCGTCACGGCACGGGAGTTGAGCAGAGTGATCAGCCGGTCCCAGCGGCGCAGCCGGCCCGGCCACTCCGACCAGGACGGGCTGATGTGCAGGAGCAGCAGGACCGCGGCGAAGGACCACAGGGACTGCGCGAAGGGCATGTCGTCCAGGTCGTGGCCCTCCTTGAGGTCGTGGTTCAGGGCGTACCAGAGGCCGACCGCCGCCACCGCCGGGGCCAGCGAGGGGACCACATAGCGGGGCAGGCGGCGCAGGACGCCCTCCTGGTGCGCCATGCCCAGCAGCCAGCACGCTCCGAACGCGCCGAAATCGCTGAGCTGTGCCTCCAGCCGCCAGCCGGGCACCGAGAACGCGCCGACCTCCAGGGCGGCGGACAGCGCGACGGGCGCGAGGATCGTCGGCCAGGGCAGCCGGCGCAGGGCGCGCAGCAGGAGCGGGGAGAGCAGCACGAACCAGAGGTAGGCGCGGAGGTACCACAGGGGTACGCCCATGTCGGCGGCCCAGTCGTCGCCGATCAGCCCGTGCACGCCGGGCGCGCCCTCGGCGTACGGCGGGTCGCTCAGCGGCAGGACCCAGTAGGCGAAGTGGAGCCACCACCAGCCGGGGTGCCCCTCCTCGTCCGGACTCCAGCCCCCCAGCAGCATGCCGGTCACGCCGACCGCGCCCAGCAGCCACAGCGGGGGCAGCAGCCTGCGCAGTCGGCCACGTACGACTTCCAGCGCGGGGCGTCGGGCCAGCGAGCGGGCCATGAGGTTGCCGGCGAGGGCGAACATCACGCCCATGGAGGGGAAGACGAGGGGCAGCCAGGCCCAGCCCATCAGGTGGTAGAGGACGACCCGGAAGAGGGCGATGGCGCGCAGGAGATCGAAGTAGCGGTCGCGTCCACCGCCCTTCTTCCGCGAGCCCTGCCCCTCAGCAGGGTGCTGCTCAGCACCGTGCCGAGCGGAATCCTTGTCGGAACCCCGCTGCTCCGAGCCGGCGGCCGGTTGCTCCGGACCCAGGGGACCGGTGCTCCGGGTGGGCAGCGGGGGCTGGGGCAGTTCGGGCAGCTCGGACGTGGTGTCCGTCGGTCGGATACTCATCAGGCCGTTCCTCCGTCCACGGTCGCCACCGGCGCGCCGGGCGGTGCCGCCACCTGCCCCTTGCGGCGGAGTTTCTGCCAGCGCAGGCGGCCGCCGGTGAGGGCGGTGATCCAGGACTGGAGCAGAACGATGTACATCAGCTGGCGGTAGAGGAGCTGCTGGAGCGGGAGGGAGACGAGGGGGGTGAGGCGTTCCCGGTCCAGGACGAAGGCGTACGCCGCGCAGCCCGCCTGGACGGCGAGGACGCCGAACCAGGCCGCGATCGTCTTGCCGGTGGGTCCGAAGAGCAGGCCGTAGACGAGGAAGAGGTCGATGAGCGGGGCGAGGAGCGGGGCGACGACCATGAAGAGGGAGACGAGCGGCAGGCCGACGCGGCCGAAGCGGCCCGACGGTCCGCCTTCGACGAGGGCGCGCCGGTGCTTCCAGATCGCCTGCATGGTGCCGTAGCACCAGCGGTACCGCTGGGACCACAGCTGCTGGACGGACTCGGGCGCCTCGGTCCAGGCGCGCGCCTTCTCCGCGTACACGACGTGCCACCCGTCCCGGTGGATGGCCATGGTGATGTCGGTGTCCTCGGCGAGGGTGTCGTCGCTCATGCCGCCGACCCGGTCGAGCGCGGTGCGGCGGAAGGCCCCCACCGCCCCGGGGATGGTCGGCATGCAGCGCAGGACGTCGTACATACGGCGGTCGAGGTTGAAGCCCATCACGTACTCGATGTGCTGCCAGGCGCCGATGAGGGTGTCCTTGTTGCCGACCTTGGCGTTGCCGGCGACGGCGCCGACCTGCGGATCGGCGAAGGGCTGGACGAGTTCACGGACCGTGGAGGGCTCGAAGACCGTGTCGCCGTCCATCATCACGATGAGGTCGTGCCGGGCGTTGGCGATACCCCGGTTGAGGGCGGCGGGCTTGCCCGCGTTGAGCTGCCGGACGACGCGGACGCCGGGCAGGTTCAGGTCCTCGACGATACGGGCGGTGCCGTCGCTGGAGCCGTCGTCGATGACGAGGATCTCGATCGGGTGCTCGCTCTTCATCAGCGAACGCACCGTGCTCTCGATGCACTTGGCCTCGTTGTAGGCCGGGACGAGCACCGACGCCGGTTCGGTGACGGGCGCGTCGGGTCCCCAGACGAAGCCTTCGCGGCGGGTACGGCGGGTGTGCATCGCGGAGAGCAGGAGCATCAGCCCGAAGCGGGCGAAGACGAGCACGCCGATGACGGCGAGGCCGACGACCAGGACGCCGGTGATGTCGTCGGAGGCCTCGACCAGGAAGACCCAGGCCCTGCCCTTCCACAGGTCGGTACCGGTGACCGGGGTGTGCGCGCTCGGGGCCTTCAGGGCCTCGGTGAGGTTCTCGAACTCGTAACCCTTGCGCTGAAGTTCGGGGAGGTAGGTGTCGAGCGCCCGGACCGTCTGGTGACGGTCGCCGCCGGAGTCGTGCATGAGGACGATGGCGCCCTTGCCGCCCTGTGGTGTGGAGTTGCGGATGATCTGCCGCACGCCGGGCCTGCGCCAGTCCTCGCTGTCGGCGGTGGTGAAGACGGTGAGGTAGCCGCGGGTGCCGACGTACTGGGTGACCGGCCAGGAGACGTTGTCGAGGGCGTCGGTGCTGGAGGAGTAGGGCGGCCGGAAGAGCGACGTCCGGATGCCCGCGGCTCCCGCCAGGGCCAGCTGGTTCTGGGTGAGCTCCCAGTCGATGCGCTTCTGCGACTGATAGGAGAGGTCGGGGTGGTTGAAGGTGTGCAGCCCGATCTCATGGCCCTCGTCCACCATCCGCCGGACCAGGTCCGGGTAGCGGGAGGCCATGGTGCCGGTGATGAAGAAGACGGCGTGCACATCGTGCTTCTTCAGGACGTCGAGGACCTTGGGGGTCCACTTCGGGTCGGGGCCGTCGTCGAAGGTGAGCACGATCCGGTGGTCCGGCACGGCCAGGCTGGTCTGCTGCCCGTTGCGGGTGTCGACGACCGGTCCGCCGTCGAGGACCGACTGCGGCACCTTGTCGGCGGCGGCCTCGGGGCGGATGCGGTAGTCGGCGAGGATCTCGCTGTGCACGTAGCCGCGCAGCATCAGCATCGCCATCATGGCGAGGAGCACGACGAGCGGCAGCAGATGGCGCAGCCGGAGCGACACCAGACGCCGGCGTTCGGGGGACGGCGGGGCGGCGTGCGTGGAGCCGCCGGTGGCGTGCCCCGCCGCTCGGCCCCGCCCCTGCCTCGGGCCGGACCGCCGCCCGGAGGACCGCCGCCCGGTGCTGCGCGGCCCGCCGGCCGACTCACCTCCCGGGGAGTCCACCGTCGTCGGTGAAGGGGACGACGCGGCGTGGCCGCCTGACGAGTGCGCGGGCTGCGCGTGCGTGGGCTGCCCGACAGCGGACCGTCGGGTCGAGCGACGGCTGGTACGTGGTGCCATGAGAGGTGGTTCTCCGGGGACGAGATCGGGCGAAGGTACGCGCCGCGAGACGAAGCGGCGAGGAGCGATCGTCGAGAGATCGCTGACAGAGGTGACGGATAGTGAGGGCCGAGGCCCTCGGCAGGCCCCGGGGGGCCAAGTTGCGGCCGCCGGCCACGGCCGCGAGGCGACGTTGCCGACGAATCCGACGTTGCCGATGTCGCCGGCATCGCCGGCATCGCTGATGACGGTCGCCGGCCCTTGAACCCCGTGGGTCCTCGAGGCCGGGCCGAACCCCAGCGCGCCGGGATCGGCGACACCCGCGGAGCCCTTCGCAGCGGTCCGTCGGGAACCACGGAGCCCGTGGGGCCGGTGAGGGCCGTGGGTCCCTGAAGGCTGTGGGTCCTTGAAGGCTGTGGGTCCTTGAGGCCCCGAACCTTGAAGGCCGTGGGACCTGGAGGCCCGTGGGTCCATACGGACCGGCAGCCCGCCCAGGCCCATACGGACCAGCAGCCCGTGCAGTCCATACGGGCGGCAGTCCGTTGAGCCCGTGCGGCCGGTGCGGCATCTTGCTGCGCGTGCAGCCCATGAGGTCGTGGAGCCATGAGGTCGTGGGCTGCGTCTGGGCGACCGGTGAAGCCTGTTGAGGCCGATGGAGCCCATCCGACCGTGCGGACGGTGAGGCCTGCTGGGGCCAGGGCCCACGCGGTCGCGGGCCGGTGAGGCCTTGGGGCCGGTGAGGCCTTGAGCCGGTGAGGCCCACGCGACCCGCGAGGCTTGTGCGGCCCGCGGGGCGGCGACTGCGGCCCGCGGGTCGGCGGCGCTCACGGAACCGTTGGTCGGCGGCTCCCACAGGGCGGTTCAGGCTGCCGGACTCGAGGCCGCCGGGACCGGTTCAGGGGGGCCGTCGGCGACCGTGGTCGAGCTTCCTCCGGCCGGGGACGGGGAGGAGGCCACCGAAGGAGACGCGGCGGGTGAGCTCGCCGGTGGTGGCGTGGACGGTGGCGGCGCGACCACCGGGCTGCTCGGGCCGGGGGCCGAGGAGACCGAGGCCGTCGGTCCGGTGCTGGGACGAGCGCTGCCGCTCGCCGAGGGCCGCGCCGCCGCGGACGACCGGCTCGACGGCGCCGCGCTGCCCGACGCACCCGGCGCCGCACTCGCTCCCGGCTTGCCCGGCACGGCGCCTGACGCGGTGGCGGTGACATCCGGGCCGCCCGGCAAACGGGCGCCGGGAACCCCGGGTCGCGGGGTGCTGGACTCGTCCGGCGCCGACGTGCTCTCCACGTTGCCGGCCGCCGGCTTGTCGTCGGCCTGGCCCGGCACGGGGACCGGCAGCCAGGGCGCACCCGCGTTGCCCGTCAGCAGCGCGGCCACGATGACGACGGCGTACGCCCCGCAGGCGGTACCCACCAGGATGCCGATCCGGCGGAACGTCCGGCTGCGCCGGCCGGACTCGTCGACGAACACCGGGACGTCGGAGGCGGCGTCCGATCCGTCGGGCCGCCCGCTCTTCAGGGGGTCGAGCTGGACGGTGACCTCGCCCGGATCGTGGCCCTTCCCTTCCGCGCCGCCGGGCTCCTCTCCCCAGGGGTCCCGGAGATCGCTCGAGCGTTCACTTTCGGAAAGACTGTTCGACGTGTCCGAGGCCGGCAGCAGTCCACCTTCGCACGGTACATCCAGCAATGACCGGTATCTTGCACTCTCTCCCGCCATGGACGTCAGAGGTTGCCCCTCGATCCCGGAAAAGCCCTGCGATCCCACTCCCGCCGCCGGTACGTCCCGGGTCATCGATGCGGCCTCCGGCCACTCCGGTTGGGCGTCTTCTCGCCAACTCTTCATGTGCGCACTTCCCCCCAAAAACTGTTCCGGGTGCGCCTACGACCCTGAGCGCAGTCGACGGAACCGGGCCCCCACCCAACTCCAGCGCCCCTTTTATCCCATTGCGCTCAGATCCACGAATCTAGCGCAAGCTTGGGCCCTGTGTTCGCGATGTGTCATTTATGAACAGAAGTCATGTTCATGCCTATGGCCCGAAATCAACCCCCGCCAGACCGCGACAGTCGCACTCCGACCACCCCGATCCGAAAGTGATCACTCAAGGCGCATCGGGGGTCGAGGGCGCCTCACCCATCATCGACATCAGGGACATAGAGGCAGATAAAGGCCGCGCCCAGAAGACGCCGGCACACCGGCTCAGGCATGGCCGAAAAGTTCACCGGAGCAGATAGCGGTTTGCCCGATTTCCCCACCTGCCCCATTGACGCGGACACGGCAGCCACATACGTTCCCCCGTCGAAGCGCTTCGACGTCACGCATCGAATCGATTCGATGGACGCACCGTGACGCCCCCAGACCCATCCGACTCCCCCGGAGGCACAGGATGTTGACGGCACGAAGGCGTGTGAGGGCACGACGAGGGACGGCGTGCGCGGCGGCGGTAGTCGTCGGTTCGCTGCTCCTGGCCTCCTGCGGCGGCTCGGACGGCGGCTCGACCGACGCCAAGACGCTGCGGCTGTGGCACTACGAGGCCCCGAACAGCGCGATGGGCATGGCCTGGACGGCGGCGGTCAAGGAGTTCGAGGCCCAGCACCCCGGCGTACAGGTGGAGTTCGAGGAGAAGAGCTTCGACCAGATGCAGAAGACCGCCCCGATGGTCCTGAACTCCTCCGACGCGCCCGACCTCATGGAGTACAACAAGGGCAACGCGACGGCGGGCCTGCTCTCCGAGCAGGGGCTTCTCACCGACCTGTCGGCGGAGGTGACGAAGCGCGGCTGGGACAAGCTGATCGGCCCAGGGGTACGCACCACCAGCCAGTACGACGCGAACGGCGTGATGGGGTCGGGCAAGTGGTACGGCGTGCCCAACTACGCCGAGTACACGATGGTGTACTTCAACAAGGACCTGTTCGCGAAGTACCGGCTCGCCGAGCCGAAGACGTTCGACGACCTCGTCGCGGCGATGGACACCTTCGCCGAGAACAAGATCACCCCGCTCGCCAACTCCGGCGCCGAGTACCTCGCGCAGCAGTACGTCTACCAGCTGGCCCTGTCGAAGGCGGACCGCTCCTGGGTCGACTCCTACGAGCTGTACCAGGGGAAGACCGACTTCCACGACACGGCCTGGACGTACGCGGCCGAGACCTTCGCCGACTGGGTGAAGAAGGGCTACATCGGCAAGAACTCCACCAGCGCCAAGGCCGAGGACGCGGGCGTCTCCTTCATCCGGGGCAAGGCACCGATCCTGTTCTCCGGCAGCTGGTGGTACGGCCGCTTCCAGGACGAGGCGACGTTCGACTGGGGCACCACCCTGTGGCCCGGCTCGGACCTCGCCCCGGGCTCCGGCGGCAATCTCTGGGTCGTCCCCAAGAGCGCCCACAACAAGGAGCTCGCCTACGACTTCATCGACATCACCATGTCGAAGAAGATCCAGAACCTGCTCGGCAACAAGGGCGGCGTCCCGGTCGCGGCGGACACGGCCGCCATCACCGACCCGAAGTCCAAGGAGCTCATCGCCCACTTCAACACCCTGTCCGGCCGAGACGGTCTGGCCTTCTATCCCGACTGGCCGGTCCCCGGCTTCTACGACGTCCTCGTCTCCGAGACCCAGAAGCTGATCACCGGCAGCGAGCAACCGGACGGCTACCTGGACGCGTTGCAGGAGGCGTACGACAAGGGCGTACCGAAGACATGACGGTGACCGTCGAACGCGGCGGGCGGGTGACCGGCAAGCAGGACGGGACCGTTCACCCGCGCCGCGCCCGCGATTCCTACGCGCTGTTCCTGCTCCCCGGCGCCCTCGCCTTCCTCGCCGTCGTCATCGTGCCGTTCCTGATGAACACCGGGGTGAGCCTCACCGACTGGCAGGGGGTGGGCAGCCCCGAGTGGTCCGGACTCGCCAACTACCGCGAGCTGCTGGACGACGCGGAGTTCTGGGAGAGCTTCCGGCACAGCCTCTTCATGGTCGTCGCGATGGCGGCGCTCCCCACGGCCGCCGGACTGGTCCTGGCCGCCGCCCTGTTCGACCACGTCGGCAAACACTTCGGCAGCCGGACCGCGGCCGTCCTGCGCGCCTGTTTCTATCTCCCGCAGGTACTGCCGATCGCGGTCGCCGGCATCGTCTGGAGCTGGATCCTCGCACCCGACGACGGCTCGCTGAACGAGCTCCTCCGAGCCGTCGGCCTGGGCTCCTGGCAGCAGGACTGGCTCGGCGATCCCGACCTCGCGCTGTACAGCGTCATGGGCGTGATGGTGTGGGTGCAGCTCGGCTTCCCGCTGGTCGTCTTCATGGCGGGCCTGGAACGCGTCGACCCGCAGCTCTACGAGGCGGCCGAGCTGGACGGCGCCGGCTGGTGGCGCCGCTTCCTGCACATCACGCTGCCGCAGATCCGCCCGGAGGTCTACGTCGTCCTGACCTGGTGCACGATCGCCGCGCTGAAGGTGTTCGGCGCGGTGTACGTCCTGACGAAGGGCGGCCCCGGCGGCGCGACGAACGTCCCCTCCTACTTCTCCTTCACCACGTTCTTCGAGAAGACGCAGGTCGGCTACGGCGCCGCGATCTCCACCGTGCTCACCGTGATCATCCTCGCCCTCTCCCTGGTCGGCCTGCGGCTGCAGACCCGGGCGGAGGACGCGGAGGAAGGACCGCGCACATGAAGGCCGCCCGAGCCCTGCGCCGCTACCCGGTCCTCGTGGCCCTCTGTCTGGCCGCGCTCTTCATGATCGTCCCGTTTCTGATCGTCGCCGTGAACGCGCTCAAGTCCCCGGCGGAGTACTCGCGCAGCGGCCCGTTGAGCCTGCCCGACGGCCTGTATCTGGACGGTCTGAAGGACTTCTGGGAGCGCGTCGACTACAGCCGGAAACTGCTGAACTCGGTCCTGATCAGCGGCTCGGTGGCGGTCGGGGCGGTGGTCCTGTCGGTGCTGAACGCCTACGCGATCGGCATCGGGCGGATCAGGGGCCGCACCTGGGTGCTGGCCTTCTTCGTGCTGGCGAACATGCTTCCGCAGGAGGCGCTGGTCTACCCGGTGTACTACCTGAGCAAGCAGGCCGGCCTGTACGACACCCGGCTCAGCGTGATCATCGTCTTCACGGTGATCCAGGCGGCCTTCGGCACCTATCTGCTCTCCTCCGTGCTGAGCCGGTTCCCGCGCGAGATCATCGAGGCGGCCCGGATCGACGGCGCCGGCACGTGGCAGGTGCTGTGGCGGATCGTCGTCCCGGTCAGCCGCCCCACCCTCGGCGTGCTCCTCGTCTTCTTCTTCATCTGGACCTGGAACGAGTTCCTGCTCCCGCTGGTCATGCTGATCTCCAACGACAACCAGACCGTGTCGGTGGCCCTCGGCGTCCTCCAGGGGCAGCGCCTGATGGACGCCACGATGACCAACGCGGCCGCCCTCCTCGGCGTGCTCCCGGCCCTCGTCTTCTTCCTCGTCTTCCAGCGGACCCTCACCCGCGGTATCGCCGTGGGTGCCGTGAAGTAGTGAGGACCGAGCAGTAAGGAACCCCCCACCCATGAAGTTCACCGACGGTTACTGGCTGCTGCGCGAGGGCGTCACGGCCGCCCACCCGGCCGAGGTCCTCGACGTCACCGAGTCGGACGGCGCCCTGGAGATCCACGCGCCGACCCGGCCCATCCGCAGCCGCGGCGACCTGATGACGGGACCGGTCATGACGATCACCGCCCACGCCCCGATGCCCGACGTCGTCGGCCTCACCCTCACCCACTTCACGGGCGAGCGGCCCCGGGAACCCGCCTTCGGCCTCACCGGGGCGGGGCCCGGCCCGCAGCTCTCCTACGACGACGCGTACGCGACCCTGACCTCCGGCGCGCTCTCCGTGAAGGTCGCCCGCTCCGGCCCCTGGCACGTGGAGTTCCTCGCCCACGGGCGGACGCTCACCTCCAGCGGCCCCAAGGGCATGGGCATCATGCGGGACGCGGCCACCGACGGCCACTACCTGCGCGAGCAGCTCAACCTGGGCGTGGGGACCTCCGTCTACGGCCTCGGCGAACGCTTCGGCCCGCTGGTCAAGAACGGACAGGTCGTCGACATCTGGAACGCCGACGGCGGCACCGCCACCGAACAGGCCTACAAGAACGTGCCGTTCTACCTCACGGACGCGGGCTACGGCGTCTTCGTCGACCACCCGGGCAAGGTGTCCTTCGAAGTCGGCTCGGAGGCGGTGTCGAGGGTCCAGTTCAGCGCCGAGACCCAGGAGTTGACGTACTACGTCATCCACGGCCCCACCCCGAAGGACATCCTGCGCAAGTACACCGCCCTCACCGGCCGCCCCGCCCTCCCGCCCGCCTGGTCGTTCGGCCTGTGGCTGTCGACCTCGTTCACCACCTCCTACGACGAGGAGACGGTGACCTCCTTCATCGAGGGCATGCGGGAGCGCGAACTCCCCCTGTCCGTCTTCCACTTCGACTGCTTCTGGATGCGCGAGTTCAACTGGTGCGACTTCCGCTGGGATCCACGGGTGTTCCCCGACCCGGAGGGCATGCTGACCCGGCTGAAGGCGAAGGGCCTGCACGTCAGCGTGTGGATCAACCCGTACATCGCCCAGCGGTCGCCGCTCTTCGCGGAGGGCAGAGCACTCGGCCATCTGCTGAAACGCCCGGACGGCAGTGTCTGGCAGTGGGACCTGTGGCAGCCCGGCATGGCCCTCGTCGACTTCACCAGCGCCGCCGCGCGCGACTGGTACGCGGCCAAGCTGGAGGCACTGCTCGCACAGGGCGTCGACTGCTTCAAGACCGACTTCGGCGAACGCGTCCCCGTCGACGTGGCCTGGTCCGACGGCTCGGACCCGGAGCGGATGCACAACTACTACACGTACCTCTACAACCGCACCGTCTTCGACGTGCTGCGCAAGCACCGGGGCGAGGGGGACGCGGTCGTCTTCGCGCGGTCGGCGACGACCGGCAGCCAGCAGTTCCCGGTGCACTGGGGCGGCGACTGCGAGGCGACGTACGAGTCGATGGCGGAGTCGCTGCGGGGCGGGCTGTCCCTGGGTCTGTCGGGGTTCGGCTTCTGGAGCCACGACATCGGCGGCTTCGAGGGCACGCCGACTCCCTCGTTGTTCAAGCGCTGGCTCGCCTTCGGTCTGCTGTCCTCGCACAGCAGACTGCACGGCAGCTCCTCGTACCGGGTGCCCTGGCTGTTCGACGATGAGTCGGTGGACGTGCTGCGGCACTTCACCCGGCTGAAGCTGCGGCTCATGCCCTACCTGTACGAGGCCGCCCGCGTGGCCCACGAGGAGGGCACCCCGATGATGCGGGCGATGGTGCTGGAGTTCCCCGCGGATCCCGGCTGCGCGCACCTGGAGCGGCAGTACATGCTCGGCCCCGATCTGCTGGTCGCGCCGGTGTTCAGCGACGCGGGGGACGTGGCGTACTACGTCCCCGAGGGCACCTGGACCCACTACCTCACCGGGCGGACGGTGACCGGGCCGCGCTGGGTGCGTGAGCGCCACGGCTTCCTCAGCGCCCCGCTGCTGGTGCGGCCGGGCGCGGTGCTCCCGGTGGGCTCCCACGCCGACCGGCCGGACTACCCGCACGCCGACGGGGTCACCCTGCGCACGTACGGCCTGGAACGCGGCGCTCAGGTCACGGTGCGGGTAGGGGACGTGACCTTCACCGTCGTACGGGAGGGGGACACGCTGCGGGCGTCCGCGAGCGACCCTGCGGCACCGTGGGCGCTGGCCGCCGGGGACCGGGTCGCACGCGCGGCGGCGGGCACCGGCTTCCTGACCCTGGAGGCCCCGGACGACCGGGAGCAGGTCCGATGGTGAAGATCACCGATGTGGCGCGGCACGCCGGCGTCTCCCCCAGCACGGTGTCGTACGCGCTGAGCGGCAAGCGCCCGATCTCCGAGGAGACCCGGCGGCGGGTCGAGGAGGCCGCCCGCGCACTGGGCTACCGCCCGCACGCCGGCGCCCGGGCGCTGGCCAGCAGCCGCTCGAACGTGCTGGCGCTCGTGGTGCCGCTGCGGACCGGCATCCATGTCCCGGTCGTCATGCAGTTCGCGGTGTCGGTGGTGACGGCGGCCCGCAACCACGACCACGACGTGCTGCTGCTGACGCAGGAGGAGGGCGAGGAGGGACTGCGCAGGGTCGCGGACACCGCCCTGGTCGACGCCCTGATCCTGATGGACGTCCAGCTCCAGGACCCCCGGCTGCCGTTGCTGCGCTCCCTGGACCGGCCGTCCGTGATGATCGGCTTCCCGCTCGAGGCCTCCGGGCTGACCTGCATCGACCTCGACTTCCGGGCGGCCGGCGAGCAGTGTGTGGAACACCTGGCGCAGCTCGGGCACCGGGTGGTCGGGCTGGTCGGGTCGCCGCCGGAGGTGTATGTGCGCGGGACGGCGTTCGCGCAGCGCGTGGTCCAGGGGTTCACGGCGGCCGCCGACCGGGCCGGGCTCGCCTCCACCGTCCACCCTTGCGAGGCGACCCCCGCCGCGGCCCGCGAGGTGGCCGAGCGACTGCTGCGCGAACAACCCGCGCTGACGGGGGTGGTGGTTCACAACGAGGCGGTGCTGGAGCCGCTCATCGACGCGTTCGAGCAGCTCGGGCTGCGGATCCCCGGCGACCTGTCGGTCACCGCGATCTGCCCGGACGAGCTCGCCTCGGGGCTGCGGGTGCCCGTCACCTCCATCGCGCTGCCGTCGGCGGAGGTGGGTGAGCGGGCGGTGGAGCTGCTGATGCGCAAGCTCGGCGGCGAGGCCGTTCCGGAGGCGACGCTGCTGCCGCCGACGCTGACCCGGCGGGCGAGCACGGCGCCCCGGACGGTCAGTCCACGCTGACCGGGTTGCCCAGGCGCGTGCCCAGGATCGCGCAGGACACGCCCTGGACGCCTTCGTAGCTCACGGTGCGACCGGGAGCGAGTTCCCGGGCGAGGCGTTCGGCCAGCGTCTCGCCCTCCTCGTGCAGGCGCAGGAACATGGCGTCGTAGCGGACGTCGTCGCGGTCGGCCAGCCAGGTGTTCATGGCCGCGTCGATGCCCCGCGCCCAGGCGGTCAGGTCGGCGACCAGCGCCTCGGACAGGCCGAGGGCGGCTCGGGGGTCGTCCGGGGCGAAGTCGTCGTAGAGGCCCCTGCGGAGCGGGAGCGCGCGGTACTCGCCCAGGAGTGTGATGTGCGGCGGATCGCCCACCGGGCCCTCCCTCTCTCGTCACGGCAAGAACCTGTCACGAACAAGAACCCCGCCGCTCGGAAGCGACGGGGTTCTTGTTCACATGGGATGAGAGGGCCTGGGGGTCATGCCCCCGGGCAGAAGGCGCGGTGGCCTGGGCTCGCGCACTTGCGAGCGCAGGTCACCTCCATCTCGTGGAGATGGCGGGAATCGAACCCGCGTCCAACGGTGCAGAATCAGGGCTTCTCCGTGTGCAGTTCGCTGTGATTTTCTCGGCCCCGGCGATCACGCGAACAAGTCGCCGACGGGCCCAGTCACTGTTTGATTTCCCATCGAACCCCGTGACCGGGCTCGATGGTTTAGTTCCCTAGATTATGCCAGGATCCGGATCGGGAACGCTTCCGGGCTGACACCCATTATGGGTCCTACACTCACTGCTTATTAGGCAGCGAGGGCGTAGGACTGGGAATCGCTCTTGGTATTGGCGATTATTTTTTGCGACATATGGTTTACGAGATCATTGCCGCTTCCTCGACACGCTTCCCCTGCTTCAACATTCGCTGTCGAAACCGATCATCCCCATGTTGATTTTTCAATCCCTCCGGAGAGGGTTCGTGCCTGCTGTGAGGCACAGGTGCCATCGTACGTGACCAACGCCCGACGGTGCCACCGTATTCCCGGCGACCTCGCGTGCGGCGGCTACGCGTGCCGCTGCTTGCGCTTCTCCGCCGCGATCACCCGGTCCGTCTCCCGGCGGTCCTGCTGCTCGCGCAGGGTCTGGCGCTTGTCGTACTCCTTCTTGCCGCGCGCCAGCGCGATCTCGGCCTTGGCCCGGCCGTCCTTGAAGTAGACGGCGAGGGTCACGATCGTGTGACCCGTCTCCTCGGCCTTCACCGCCAGCTTGTCGATCTCCTCGCGGTGCAGCAGCAGCTTGCGCTTGCGGCGCGCGGAGTGGTTGGTCCAGCTGCCCTGGAAGTACTCGGGGATGTGCGCGGCGTGCAGCCACGCCTCGTTCCCCTCGATCTGGACGAAGGCGTCGGTCAGCGAGGCGCGCCCCTCGCGCAGCGACTTCACCTCGGTGCCGGTGAGCACGAGACCGGCCTCGTACACATCGATGATCGCGTAGTCGTGCCGGGCCTTCTTGTTCTGCGCGACGATCTTGCGCTTGCCGTCCTTGACCTTGCCGGACGCGGCCGCCCCGCCCTGCTTCGGCTGGGACTCCTTCGGTACGTACATTCCCTTGCTCATAGTGCAGCCAGTTTCGCACCCGGAGGCCCACTGAGGGAAAGCCGATTACCGAGCCGGGCGTCGGGCCCGGTCACGGGTGGCTCAGGACACGTCCCCGAGCCCGCTCAGCACGGTCTCGGCCCGCTCCAGCGCCCCGTCGTCCGCCTCCAGGTCGGGGGTGATGCCCCGGCCGTCGACGCCATGGCCGGAGGGGGTGCGGTAGTGCCCGACTGTCAGCTCGGCGACGGAGCCGTCCGGCAGCCGGCTCGGCATCTGGACCGAGCCCTTGCCGAAGGTCCGGGTGCCCACGACGACCGCGCGGCCACGGTCCTGGAGGGCGCCGGTGAGCAGCTCGGCGGCGCTCATCGTGCCGCCGTCCACGAGTGCGACCAGAGGGCTGGTGGTGTCACCGCCGCCCTCGGCGTGCAGGGCGCGCTGGTCGCCGTCGACGTCGTAGGTGGCGACGAGGCCGCCGTCGAGGAAGGCGGAGGCGGTGGACACGGCCTCGGTGACCAGACCACCGGAGTTGCCGCGCAGATCCAGGACGATGCCGGCGCCGGCCGGGGCCCGGCGGACGGCGCTGCGCACGCTGTCACCGACGCCCTTGGTGAACGCGGCGACGGTGATGACGGTGGTGCCGTCGGAAAGCCGGTGGACGGTGACCGAGTCCGTGGAGAGGAGCGCCCGGCGCAGGGTCTCGGTCCACGCGCGCGTGCCGCGCTCCAGACCGAGACGGACGGTGGTGCCGGCGGGCGCGTCCGTGGCGTCACCGCGCAGTAAGGAGACGACGTCGGTGACCGGGAGCCCGTCGACGGACCGCCCGTCGACGGTGCGCAACCGGTCGCCCGCGTGGACACCGGCGGCGGCCGCGGGCGATCCCGACTGCACCTTGGTCACCTCGATCCGGCCGCCCCGCTCACGCCGCGCCTCCAGTCCGACGCCGGTGTACCGGCCGTCGAGCGACTCCTCGAATTCCTCGTACTCGCCCTCGGAGTAGACGGCCGCCCAGCGGTCCCCGCTGCGGCTGACGGCTCGCTCGGCGGCCTCCATCGGGGACTTGCCGTCCGCGGCGGCCTCCTCGGCGGCCCGCGTCACGTCCTCGGAGTGACCGGCGGGGGCCGTGGAGGGGGCGGCGCTCCGCCCGCCTTTACCCGGGTCTCCCGGCAGCGATCCGGTGGCGGCGCCCGCGACGAGCACACTCGCGAACACCAATGTCAGGGCGGCCCCGCGGCCGAAACGGCGGGGCTGACAGAACAGGTCACGGCCTGACATGGCGGTGAGTCTAGGGGAACGCCAGGGGCCGCACGGTCGGTTGACCGTACGACCCGCGGGGCGTGTGTCACACCTTGAGGTACTTGCGCAACGCGAAGAACGCGGCCAGCGCGGGCATCAACAGGCTCGTGGCGAGGATGAGCGGAAGCTTGGTCAGCACGGCGTCCCAGCCGATGAAGTTGATCAGGTTCAGCTTCTCGGACAGGGCCAGGCCGTTGTCGATGATGAAGTACCGGGCGATCACCAGGAATCCGCAGGCGACCGTGCCGCCGATCAGCCCGGCGACCGCCGCCTCGGCGATGAACGGCGCCTGGATGTAGAAGCCGGAGGCCCCGACGAGCCGCATGATCCCCGTCTCACGCCGTCGGCTGAAGGCCGAGACACGCACGGTGTTGACGATCAGCATCAGCGCCACGACGAGCATCAGCGCCATGACCGCCCGCGCCGCCCAGTTCATGCCGTTGAGCAGCCCGAAGAGGTTGTCCAGGATGCCCTTCTGGTCCTGCACGGACTGCACGCCGTCCCGCCCGTCGAAGGCGGTCGCGATGACCTGGTACTTCTCCGGGTCCTTCAGCTTGATGCGGTACGACTCCTGCATCTGGTCCGGGGTGAGGGAGCTGGCCAGCGGGGAGTCGCCGAACTGCTCCTTGTAGTGCTTGTACGCGTCGTCCTGCGACTCGTACGTCACCTTCTCGACGACACCCATCTTGTCGAGGTCGGACTTGATCTGCTTCTTCTGGTCCGCGGTGACCGCGCCCTTGGCGCAGTTCGGGTCGGACTCGGCGTCGCTCTTGTTGCAGAGGAAGACCGAGACGTTGACCTTGTCGTACCAGTAGCCCTTCATCGTGCTGACCTGGTCGCTCATCAGGAGCGACCCGCCGAAGAGCGCCAGGGACAGGGCGACGGAGACGACGACGGCGAAGGTCATCGTCAGGTTGCGGCGGAGACCGACGCCGATCTCCGACAGTACGAACTGGGCGCGCATGGCGAGTTGTTCAGGCCTTTCCGGGGACGTCCGCGAGGGCGGGGGCGATGGCGGGGGCGGTCAGTGCTGGTAGCCGTAGACGCCGCGCGCCTGGTCGCGGACGAGGCGGCCCTGCTCCAGCTCGATGACGCGCTTGCGCATCTGGTCCACGATGTTCTGGTCGTGCGTGGCCATCAGCACGGTCGTGCCGGTCCGGTTGATCCGGTCGAGCAGCTTCATGATGCCGACGGAGGTCTGCGGGTCGAGGTTGCCGGTGGGCTCGTCCGCGATCAGCAGCTTGGGCCGGTTCACGAAGGCACGCGCGATGGCGACGCGCTGCTGCTCACCGCCGGACAGCTCGCCGGGCATCCGGTCCTCCTTGCCGCCGAGCCCGACGAGGTCGAGCACCTGCGGCACGGACTTGCGGATCTCGCCCTTCGACTTGCCGATGACCTCCTGCGCGAACGCGACGTTCTCCGCCACCGTCTTGTTCGGCAGCAGCCGGAAGTCCTGGAAGACCGTCCCCAGCTGGCGGCGCATCTGCGGCACCTTCCAGTTGGAGAGGCGCGCGAGGTCCTTGCCGAGGACGTGCACCTGACCGTGGCTGGTGCGCTCCTCGCGGAGGACCAGCCGCAGGAATGTGGACTTTCCGGATCCGGAGGATCCCACGAGGAACACGAACTCGCCCTTCTCCACCTCGAGGGAGACATCCCTGAGTGCGGGGCGGGTCTGCTTGGGGTAGACCTTGGAGACGTTGTCGAATCGGATCACGGATGCACCACGGGTCGCCGGGGGTAGATGAGCGTGACCATACGCGAACCGGGGAGGGCGGCGCAGGCGTCAGGAGGGGTTGGGTGGGGCTTGTGCGTTTTTGTACGGGACTTTGTATGCCCACCGCTCTCCGGGTGGGCCGCGCGGCCCCCGGCGGAACCTGGCACAGTGGAGGGGGAACGTTCCCGTTCCCCGAAGCGTTGTGTACTTGGAACCGGTGCAAGGAGGGCGAGCGCATGACGTACGACCGGCTGGTGTGCGCTAACTGCGCCGCGCCCGTGAGCGAAGGCCGGTGCCCCGTGTGCCGCGCGAGCCGCGAGCGGATGCAGCAACAGGAGAACTTCTTCGCGGGACTGAACCCGATGGCGCTCATCGCGCTGCTGGCGGTACTGGTGGCGGCGCTGGCGCTGCTGGCCCACCAGACCGCGTGATCCCGGACGCGCATCACGAAGGGGCCCGGAGCTGATCGCTCCGGGCCCCTTCGCGTGTACGTCACGTACGGACACGACTACCTGACGTCAGGCAGCGGCCCCGCCGCGGCCGGCCACGAGGCGCGGCAGCACCCGGAAGCCGACGCCGCCGGCGATCATCGTGGCAGCGCCGATGATCAGGAACGTGGTCTGGCCGGCGCCGGTCTCGGCGAGCTCCTTGCCACCACCCTGCGCGCTGGTGTCGGCGGCGGAGTCCGAGGTGTCGGTCAGCGCGGAGCTGCCCTCCTCCTGGGTGGAGGTGCCGTCGGTGTCGGTACCGGTACCGGCGGAGGCGCTGCCCTGCGAGGACGAGCCGGCGGACGTGCTGCCCTCGGAGGACGAGCCCGAGGAGGTGTTGCCCTCGCTGGAGCTGCCGGAGGACGTGTTGCCCGAGGACGTGTTGCCGCTCGAGGTGCCCGCCGAAGTGCCGGTCGAGGTACCCGCGGACGTACCCGTCGAGGTACCCGCGGACGTACCCGTCGAGGTGCCGGCGGACGTGCCGGTCGAGGTGCCCGCCGAAGTGCCGGTCGAGGTGCCGGCGGACGTACCGGTCGAGGTACCCGCGGACGTACCCGTCGAGGTACCGGCCGAAGTACCCGTCGAGGTACCGGCGGACGTACCCGTCGACGTGCCGGTGGACGTGCCCTCCGAAGTACCCGTCGACGTACCCGCCGACGTGCCGGTGGACGTGCCCTCCGAAGTACCCGTCGACGTACCCGCCGAGGTACCGGTGGACGTGCCCTCCGAAGTACCCGTCGACGTACCCTCCGAAGTACCGGTGGACGTACCCGCCGACGTGCCGCCGTCGGTGCAGATCCCGATCGGGCAGGGCTCCTCGCCCGTCTGCGGGGTGACTTCGCCGGACGTCGAGACAAGACCGCTGAGGCCACCCTCGTCACCGGCGGCCGAGGCGACCCCGGCCACCGTCAGCGAGGCACCCGCGGCGATCACGGCGCCCGCGGCTATGCGCGCGACCCGGATCCGCGTCTTCTTGGTCATATGGTTGCTACCCCCAGTAGCTGAATCGTCGATGAGGCCGCGCCCGGGGCCGTGATCGACGGAGGTAGCCGATATGTAGCTGAAGCCCCCGGTTCACATGCGCCCCGGAGATACGCATGCCACACTGCACCTTCCCCACTTTTCAAAGCATCGTCAAGGTCGTTGCGTACGCAATGTCCAAGTCGGGGCGCTTTGCGTGGCGTTGGTGGTGTGAATGTGATGTAAAAAGCAACCGCCCCTGATTCAGGGGCGGTTGCCTTGTCGACAAAGTTACTTCTCTTGCTGCTTGCGCCAGCGAATTCCGGCTTCCAGGAACCCGTCGATCTCACCGTTGAACACGGCCTCGGGGTTACCGACCTCGAACTCGGTACGCAGGTCCTTGACCATCTGGTACGGGTGCAGGACGTACGAACGCATCTGGTTGCCCCAGGAGTTGCCGCCGTCGCCCTTGAGGGCGTCCATCGCGGCCTGCTCCTCCTGGCGGCGCCGCTCGAGCAGCTTGGCCTGGAGCACGTTCATCGCGCTCGCCTTGTTCTGGATCTGCGAGCGCTCGTTCTGGCACGAGACGACGATGCCGGTGGGGAGGTGGGTGAGGCGCACCGCGGAGTCGGTCGTGTTCACGCCCTGACCGCCGGGACCGGAAGACCGGTAGACGTCCACCCGCAGCTCGGACTCGTCGATCTCGATGTGGTCGGTCTGCTCGACCACGGGCAGGATCTCGACACCCGCGAAGGACGTCTGCCGACGCCCCTGGTTGTCGAAGGGCGAGATCCGCACGAGCCGGTGCGTGCCCTGCTCCACGGAGAGGGTGCCGTAGGCGTACGGGATCTGCACGGCGAAGGTGGTCGACTTGATGCCGGCCTCTTCCGCGTACGACGTCTCGTAGATCTCGGTCTTGTAGCCGTGCTGCTCCGCCCAGCGCAGGTACATCCGCTGGAGCTTCTCCGCGAAGTCGGCGGCGTCGACGCCACCGGCCTCGGCGCGGATGTTCACGAGCGCCTCGCGGGAGTCGTACTCACCGCTGAGCAGCGTACGGACCTCCATCTCGTCCAGCGCCTTCTTGACGGAGGTGAGCTCGGACTCGGCCTCGGCGAGGGTGTCCGGGTCGTCCTCCTCCTGGGCCATCTCGAACAGCACGGCGAGATCGTCGATCCGGCTGCGCAGCGCGTCGGCCTTCCTGACCTCGGCCTGGAGGTGGGACAGCTTGCTGGTGATCTTCTGCGCCTCGTCCGGGTTGTCCCACAGGGACGGCGCGGCCGCCTGCTCCTCGAGCACGGCGATGTCTGCCCTCAGCTTGTCGAGGTCCAGAACGGCCTCGATCGACTCCATGGTCGAGGAGAGGGACTTGAGCTCTTCGGATACATCGACGACTGCCACGCCTCCAGCCTAACGGACCCGGCATCCGAGCCCGTCCGGCCTCTGCCCCGGAGCTCCGGTCAGGACCGTCCGGGTCAGGGAGACGCCGGTGCCGAGCTCTTCGTGTCCTGCGGAGTCGCCCCCGCGTCGTCGCCGGAGGTGGCCGCCCACGTCCCGATGCCGGCCGCGGCGACCAGGGCCACCGCCGCCACGCCCAGCGTGATCCGCCGGCGCCGGGTGGCGGAACGGTGGCGCGCCGAGCCGGGGCGGGGTGCGCCGGCCGCCCTCGGCACCCGTGCCGTGCCGTGCGCCCCGCCCGCCAGCTCGTCCGGGGCGGGCACCCGCATCGACGTGTGGGTGTCCCGGTTGGAGTCCGGTTTCGCGTTCGGCACCAGCGGGACCGAGCCGCGCCGCACCCGACCGGAGGGGGCCGTGGGGGAGGAAGCGGAGGGCTCGGCCTCCTCCTGCTCGCCTTCCTCCTGTTCCGGGTCCGGCTCGTCGACGTCCAGCGGCGGCATCCCCGCCAGCGTCGGCAGCTGCTCCCGCAGCCGGGCGGCGAGCTCGGACGCCCGCAGCCGGGACGCCGGCGCCTTCGCCAGGCACTGCACGATGAGCTGCCACAGCTCGTCCGTGATGCCGGGGAGCGGGGCCACGGACTCCGTGACGTGACGGCGCAGCACCGCGCCGGGGTGGCCGCCGCCGAACGGCGTGAAGCCCGCGAGGAGCTCGTACAGGACGGTCGCCAGGGCGTAGATGTCCACCGAGGCACGCGGCGGCAGGCCCTCCACGATCTCCGGCGCCAGATAGTCCGGGGTGCCGATGATCTTCGTGGCGCGGGTCCGTTTGGGGGTGTCGATCAGTTTCGCGACGCCGAAGTCGGTCAGCAGGGCGCGGTGCGAGCCGCCGGGGCCGAGCGGTCCCTGCATGTCGAGCAGTATGTTCTCGGGCTTCACGTCCCGGTGCACGATCCCGGCGGCGTGCGCGGCGGCCAGTCCCTCGGCGATGTCCGCGACGATCGCCACGGCGGCCTCGGGCGCGAGCCGCCGGTCCCGCTCGAGGCGGGTGCGCAGGTCCGTGCCGCGGACGAGGTCCATGACCAGGGCCAGGTCGTTGCCGTCGACCACCAGGTCCCGCACGGACACCACGTGCGGGTGCTCCAGGCCGAGCAGTGCGGTGCGCTCCTGCACGAAGCGGCCCACGAGCTCCTCGTCGGAGGCGAGGTCCTCGCGCAGCAGCTTGACGGCGACGGGCCCGTCCGGTCCCTCGCCCAGCCACACCGTGCCGGCGCTGCCCCGTCCCAGGATCTGGTGGGCGGTGTACCGGCTGCCGATCTTCCGTGCCAAGGCTGCTCCTACAGACGCGTGTTGCCCATCAAAGTACGCGTCCGAGGAGCCAACCTTCACCGCGGAGACGGAAATCACCCGCCAGATGTCGACAAGTACACAAGCTCACGGTCAGGACCGGAGCCTGTGCCTCAGTTGCCGGTGCCGCCCGAGCCGGTGCCGCCCGAGTTCCCGGCCAGGTCGCCGATCCAGCCGGTGACCTTGTCGAACCAGCCGCTGATCAGCTGCCAGTAGCTCTGGCCGGTACCGATCCACTCCTGGAGCGGACTCAGCTCCCAGATCAGCCACCCGGCCACGAACAGGATGACGATCGTGAACAGGCAGCCCTTCAGACAGCCCAGCCCGGGGATCTTCATCGGGTTGGCACTGCGCTGCCTCGGCTCCCGGGGCTGCCGTGGTTCCGGCTCGGGCCGCTGCCTCGGCTGCTGCTGGGGCTGGGGCTGGGGCGCGTACCGCTGGGGCTGCTGCTGAGGCTGCTGGTGCTGCGGAGGGGCGTACTGCTGCTGCGGCTGCCCCTGGTACCCGTAGCCGGGCGGGGGCTGCTGCTGGCGCTGCTGAGGTCGTTGTTGCTGCTGAGGCCGCTGTTGCTGCTGGTTCTGCGGCGGGTAGGGCTGCTGCGGCTGCTGCTGCCGGGAGACCTGGCGCTGGGGGCGGCGGCGCAGCGGGTCCTCGCCGGGATCGAGGTACTGCTGGACCTGCGTCGGCTCGTTGCGGTCGCGGGCGGCCCGCATCTGGTTCTGCCAGGGGTGCGGCTGCTCGGGCTGCTGACCCTGCTGGCCGTGCGGTCCCGGCTGGTGCGGCGGCACCGGGGGCAGGACCGCCGTCGGGTCGGCTCCGCCGCCGGGACCGCCCGTGTGCGGGAGGACGGCGGTGGGGTCGGCGGCGCCCGCCGGGCCGGTCGTGTGCGGCAGGACGCTGGTCGCGGCGTTCGGGTCGTAGGCGCCACCCGGCACGGTCGCGGGCGTCGGGTCGGGGGCGAGCAGATGGCCGACGCCGTCGGCGGCCGCGATCTGCATCGAGTTCGCGTGCACTCCGATGCCCTCGGCGACGATCCGCAGCCCGCGCGCGAGGTTCTCGGCGCTCGGCCGGTCGTCGGGGTTCTTGCGCAGGCAGCGCTCGATGACCGTCCAGAGCGGGTCGGGGACCGTGGACGGGCGGCGCGGCTCGGCGTTCAGGTGTTGGTGCAGGACCTCGAGGGCGGAGCCGCCGGAGAACGGCGGACGGCCGGTGACCAGCTCGTACAGCAGGATGCCCGCGCCGTAGATGTCCACGGCCGACGTCTGCGGACGGCCCTCGGCGGACTCCGGCGCGACGTACGAGGGCGTGCCGACGAACTCGCTGGTCCGGGTCAGGCCCGGGGAGTCGGCGAGACGCGCGATGCCGAAGTCGGTGAGCAGCGGGTGCATCTGCCCGCCGTTCTGCATCAGCAGGACGTTGGCCGGCTTCAGGTCGCGGTGCACGACCCCGTCGGCGTGGCTGGCCGCGAGCGCGTCGGCGACCTGGGCGGTGAGCAGGGCGGCGGCGACCGGCGTGAAGGGGCCGTTCTCGCGCAGGTAGCGGTGCAGGTCCGGGCCGTCGACGAGGTCCATGACCAGCGCCAGCAGATCGCCCTCGACGACCAGGTCACGGACCCGGACGATGTTCGGGTGGGTCAGGCGCAGCAGTACGGACCGCTCCCGCAGGAAGCGCATCACGACGTCGGGGTCGTTCGCGAGCTCCTCTTTGAGGACCTTGATCGCGACGGTCTCTCCGGGCTGGCCGGCCACGGCCGCCTCGGCGCCCGCGGTCTCGCGCTGGCGGGCTCGCCAGACGGTGCCCGTGGCGCCGCGTCCGAGCGGCTCCTCGAGCAGGTACTTGCTGCCGACTGGCCGCACGTCACGCGCTCCCTGCTGCTTGCTTGCCTGTCCTGTTCGTGTTCCGACCCACTGTAGTGCCGCTGTGCGGACGCCGGGCTGTCGTCGTTGTCCGAAGGAAAGACGCTCGGCTCGGTCTTCTTGGTTGCCGGGGCCGGACGTGACCGATCTCAACTGATCGCCGGTGACGCTCTTGTCCGGCACTTTTGCGGGCAGAGCCGACCAATCAAGATCACTTGTCACCGGGTGTGGGGCGCGTTGTCAGTGACAGGTGCGAGGATGCCTTCAGTACTGGCCGCTGTGCTCGTGTGGGGTGGGGGGAAGCCCGCATCCGTGCAGAAGGGACCGCTGACGGCGATGCAGATCCGGCTGACCGTCGTAGACCCGACGGGCGCGCCCTTCCCCGCGCCGGGCTCCGCTCGCGCGGGGGGACCTCCGGCGCGGGCCCGCTCCGCGAGCTGCGACGTGCTGGTCACGGCGCCCGCCGGCACGGCCTTGGCCGCGGTGGCGTCCGCGCTGGCCGCGGCGGTCTCCGGGGAGGGCGCCGCCTCGGCCTCCTCCGCGGCGGTCGTGCTGTACGCGGGCGTGGAGCGGCTCGACACCCAGCGCTGCACACTCGGCGAGCCGCCGCTGATCGACGGCGCCGTGCTGTCCCTGGGCGCTCCGGCCGACCCCGAGCCGCATCCCGAGGTCGACGAAGCACCGGCCCGCCTGCACGTGGTGGCCGGGCCGGACGCGGGCGGGGTGCATCTCCTGCACGGCGGCCAGGTCCGCGTGGGCCGCTCCGCCGACGCCGACGTGCCCCTCGACGACCCGGACGTCTCCCGGCTGCACTGCGCCGTGACGCTCTCCTCCGACGGTCGCGTCACGGTCGCCGACCTCGGCTCCACCAACGGCACCACCCTGGACGGCGCCCGGGTGCAGGACCGTCCCGTGCGCCTCGCCCCCGGCGCCCTGCTGCGCGTCGGCGAGTCGGCCCTGCGGCTGGCCCCGCCCGGCGGCCCCGGCCCACGGGCGACGACCACGCCGGACGGGGAGGGCCATGTCCGGGTGCCCTGCGCGGGCACGGCGTCGCAGGACCCGGACCCGGACCCGGCAACGGGCGACGGCCCGTCCGGGGACCGTCCCGCCCCGGGCGCGGCCCACACGCGCGCGACGGGCGACGGCACGGGCGACCGGGAAGGTCCTTCGGGACCGACCGGCCACGCCTACGGCACGGTGGACTGGAGCGGCTCGCCGCAGGCACGCAGCGCGGGCGCGCGCGGTGCCGGGGAGATCCCTCCGGCGCCCCCGCTCGTACCGGGCCAGGGCACGGCACCACGCATCGAGAGCCGGCGCGGCGGCGAGGCACGCGCGGTGGACCCCGGGCGCCGGACGCCGCCGGGAGCGGTCGGCTCCGACAGCGCGCCGGGCGCGGGCGAAGGCTCCATGGCCACCCACGCCGGCCACTCCGGCCTCGGCTCGTTCACGGGCGCGTACGACGACGTCCGCGGGCCGCACGGCTCGCCCGACGATGTCCACTCCCCGCAGCGCCCCTCCGCCTCCTCTCCCGCTCCCCGGTCCGCCTCCACGCCGACGCCGACGCCGACACCCTCGGCTTCGTCCCCGTCCTCGTCCACGCCCTCTCCCTCGCCCGCCTACGACGACCTCCCCGACGCCGATCCGTACGCGGGCACCGGCCGTAAAGGCACCCCGCTGCGCGGCACCGACGTACCCCCGGGCGTACGCAAACGCGGCGGCCTCTCCGCGTGGGCGCGCCGGCTGGCCGGCGGTCGCGGGGGCGCCCAGGACACGGACGCCCCCGGGACCTACGACGAGGAGACGGCCGGAGCGCAGTCGTACCCGTCGGCCGCCGTGTCCCCCGCACCCGAGACCTGGCCGGACCCGGCGGCGCTGCTGCTGACGGCGCTGGGCCCCGGCCCCCGGCTGTGGGAACGCGGCCCCGGACACCCCGAGACGCTCACCGTGCGCCTCGGCACGGCCGACCGGCCGGCGCCCGACGGCTCCGGCCTGCTGCCCGCCGTACCGGTGACGACGGGGCTGCGCGAGGTCGGGGCGCTCGGTCTGGCCGGGCCGCGCCCGCGGCTGTCCGGGCTGGCGCGCGCGGTGCTGGCCCAGCTCGCCGCGCTGCACTCCCCCGACACCCTGGAAATCGTCCTGATCAGCACGGACCGCGCGCGTTCCGAGGAGGAGCGCGTCGCCGAGTGGTCCTGGCTGGGCTGGCTCCCGCATCTGCGCCCGGGGCACGGCCAGGACTGCCGTCTTCTGCTCGCCTACGACCGCGACCAGGCCACGGCCCGCGCCGACGAACTGCTGCGCCGTCTGGAGGACCATCTCTCCGACAGCGCGGGCGGCCCGAGCGGCACGGGACCGGCTCAGGTACCCGTGCAGCGGAGCGCCGCCCGGCGGCCCTCCTGGGCCGTGGCGGACGGGACGGGGGACGGCGGGTTCCCCGGCCCGTACACGGTGGTCGTCGTGGACGGCGATCCCGGCGGCGCCGACCTGCGCGAGGCGGTGGCCCGGCTGGCGGTGGCCGGACCGCGTGCCGGGATACATGTCGTCTGCCTCTCCGAGACGCCCGCCGCCTCCCCTTCCTCGCCGGTGACGGAGACATACGAAACGGCGTGTGCGGCGGCGCCCACGTTCCGCGCGTGCGGAGCCGTCGCGCTGCTCAGCGGGGACGTGGCGACCGCGCTGCGGCTGCTGAGGGTCGCGCCGGCCGGGGCGGAGACCGAGCGGCCCGGCCCGGTGGGACCCGGCACGGTCGGCGCGGTGGACGCGGTCTCCCCCGCCTGGGCCGAACGCTTCGCGCGGGCTCTGGCGCCACTGCGTCCGGACGGCGCGGGCGGCGGCGGTGAGCGGCACACGCGTGTGTCCGCGCCGCTGCCCCAGTCGGCCCGCCTCCTGGACAAGCTGGGCCTGGCCCGGGCCACGCCCGCCTCGCTGATGGCCCGTTGGGCGGACGCGGCCGACGACGCCGAGGCGCTCGGCGGGCGGGCGTGGGCTGTGCTGGGCGCCGGTCCGCGCGGTCCGGTCGGCGTGGACCTGGTCGCCGAGGGCCCGCACCTGCTGATCGAGGGGCCGACCGGCAGCGGGCGTACGGAGCTGCTGCGGGCGGTCGTGGCCTCGCTGGCCGCCGCCGAGCGTCCGGACCGGCTCGGCATCATCCTGCTGGACGGCCGCGACACCGTCGGCAAGGGTGGCGGCGGCCACGGCGACGGTCTGCGGATCTGCACGGACGTACCGCACGTCACCACCCACCTCACCGCCAACGACCCGGTCCGTATGCGGGAGTTCGCGCAGTCGCTGAGCGCCGAGCTGAAGCGGAGGTCGGAGCTGCTGGGCCGTTCCGGCTTCGCGGAGTGGCACACGCAGCGCACGGTCTCCGGCCGCATCGTCCCGCAACGCACCCCCAACGCCCCGTCCCCGGGAGCCGGGCTCGGCGGCGGGTCCGCGGGCGGCGCCGCCGACATCGAGTCCCCGCCCAGTGCCACGCTGCGGCTGCGCCCGGGAGCGGCCGCACGTCAGCGCGCCGAGGCGGCGCCCCCGCTGCCCCGGCTGGTGGTGGTCGTCGACGACCTGGACGCACTGGTCTCCCCCGCCCTCGGCTCCCCCGGCCGGCCGGCCGCCGGCTCGGTCATGCGCGCGCTGGAGGCGGTGGCCCGCGAGGGCGAGCGGCTCGGTGTGCACCTGGTGGCGGCGGCAGGCCCCGGAGGCCGTACGGCGGAGTCGGAACCGGCCCGTCTGTCCACGGTTCGGATCACGCTGGAGCCACCCGGTTCGGGCACGGACGAACCGGCGCCGGGCCGCGGCCGCCTCAAGGGCGCGGACGGCCGCCTGACCCCCTTCCAGGGCGGCCGCGTCACGGGCCGCATCCCCCGCACGGCGACCCTGCGCCCCACGGTGGTTCCCCTGGAGTGGCACCGCATGGGCGACCCGCCGACCCGTCGCCCGGTACGGGAACTGGGCAACGGCCCGACGGACCTGGCCCTGCTGGCCAGCGCCCTGGAGAGAGCGGCACGCCAACTCAGCCCACCCGAGGGCGCCCCCACCGGCAGCCCCTGAACGCGAAAACCCTGCGGCGCCCGCACGGGCCGACCCGTGCGGGCTTCGAGCGGGCCCGTGCGAATTTCGAGCGACCCCGTGCTGGCTTCGGGCGGCCTCCGCCGCCTCCGGGCGGCTTTCGAGCCGTTCCGAACCGACTCGGGCGGCCCCGCGAGCCTGTGCGGTCCGGAGCTCCGGGGCCCTGAGTCCGAACGGGTCCCGGGCGGGCCTGAGCGGGTCCCGGGCAAGCCCTGTCGCGCCTGTGCGGGTTCCGGGCGGGGCCGTGCGGGTTCCAGGCGGGCTCGGGCAGATCCGGCGGTCCCGGTGTCCGGCGCTTCGGGTGTCCAGATGTCGGGGCGGGCTCCGGCGAGCCCGGGTGCGTCCGATGCGGGTCCCGGGCAAGCGGGCTACCGGGGCGGTGGTCCGCTCGGCGGCCGCGGGGTGGCGAGCACGAACGGCGGCCGCCGGGCGGTGAGCACGAACGGCGGCCGCCGGGCGGTGAGCACGAATGGCGGCCGCCGGGCGGTGAGCACGAATGGCGGCCGTGTCGGGATGTGAGTGGCGGCGCTGTGGCGGGAATCGCGCGCGTTGCGATCACGACGCGGTCACGATCCCCCGCTTGACAGCACAGGCGCTCTTGCCGAGCCACAGCACCCGGCGTAGACCAGTGCCACGGGACAGCGCCCGAACGTTCACGAGTCGACGAGGACGAAGAACGGGGCAGTGATGCGCAGCACCAGCAACATCATCCGGACACGCAGGACCGTGAAGGCGGCCGCCATGCTTCTGTCGGGAGCCCTGGCGCTCTCGCTCACCGCGTGCGGCAGCGACGACGACAAGAGCGGCGGAAGCGACAGCAGCACCGGAAGCAAGGAATCCGGCAGCACCCTCACCCTCCCCAAGCTCGACGGCACCACCCTCGAGGTGGCCGCCGTATGGACCGGCACCGAACAGGCGAACTTCAAGAAAGTCCTCGCCGAGTTCGAGAAACGCACCGGGTCGAAGATCACCTTCGTGCCCGCGCAGGATCCGATCATCAACTTCCTCGGTTCGAAGATCGCGGGCGGCTCACCGCCGGACGTGGCCATGCTGCCGCAGCCCGGCGCCATCAAACAGGCCGCCGACAAGGGCTGGACCAAACCGCTGGGCGCCGAGGCCCAGGCAGAGCTCGCCAAGAACTACTCGCAGGGCTGGCAGGACATCGGGAAGGCCGGCGGCAAGCAGTACGGCGTCTACTACAAGGCCGCCAACAAGTCGCTGATCTGGTACAACGCCAAGGTCTTCGAGAACGCGGGCGCGAGCGAACCCAAGACGTGGAAGGACCTGCTGACCACCGCGCAGACGGTGTACGACTCCGGCGTCACCCCGTTCTCGATCGGCGGCGCCGACGGCTGGACCCTCACCGACTGGTTCGAGAACGTCTACCTCTCCCAGGCGGGCCCGGAGAAGTACGACCAGCTCGCCCAGCACAAGATCAAGTGGACGGACCCCTCCGTGAAGGAGGCGCTGACCACCCTCGCCGAGATCTGGGGCAAGAAGGACTGGGTCGCGGGCGGCGCGAGCGGCGCGCTGCAGACCGAGTTCCCCGCCTCGGTGACCCAGACCTTCACCGGCGGCGACCAGCCGAAGGCGGCCATGGTCTACGAGGGCGACTTCGTGCAGGTCAACATCGCCGACACCAAGTCCAAGGTCGGCACGGACGCCAAGGTGTTCCCGTTCCCGCAGGTCGGCGACACCGCGCCGGTGGTCTCCGGCGGCGACGCGGCCGTCATCCTGAAGGACTCCAAGGGCGCGCAGGCGCTGGCCACCTTCCTGGCCTCGCCGGACGCCGCGGAGATCCAGGCCAAGCTCGGCGGCTACCTCTCGCCGAACAAGAACGTCGACGTCTCCGCGTACCCGAACGAGGTCCAGCGGACGATCGCCAAGGCGCTGGTCGCGGCGGGCGACGACTTCCGCTTCGACATGTCCGACCAGGCCCCGCAGGCCTTCGGCGGCACGCCCGGCAAGGGCGAGTGGAAGGATTTGCAGGACTTCCTGAAGAACCCGACCGACGTGGCCGGCATCCAGGCGAAACTGGAGTCGGACGCGGCAGCGGCGTACGGGAACTGAAGCAGACATGGCAACGGCTGCGGCGGCGGGGGCTCCCGGAGCCCCCGCCCCTCCTCGCTCGCGCAAGAGTGTGACCGGCACCCGAAGGACCGTGGCAGCGCTGTTCCTGCTGCCCGCCCTGGTGCTGCTGGGCGCGCTCGTGGTCTACCCGATCGGGTACTCGGTCGTGCGCAGTTTCTACGACCAGTCCGGCGACGGCTTCGCCGGCGTCGACAACTACAAGGCCCTCTTCACGGACGACGGCATCCGCACCGCCCTGAAGAACAACGTGATCTGGGTGGTGTTCGCGCCGACGGTCGCCACCGCGCTCGGTCTGATCTTCGCGGTGCTGACCGAACGGGTGCGCTGGGGCACCGCGTTCAAGCTGGTCGTCTTCATGCCGATGGCGATCTCGATGCTCGCCGCCGGCATCATCTTCCGGCTGGTCTACGACCAGGACCCGGACAAGGGCGTCGCCAACGCGGTGTGGGTGGGCGTCCACGACACGTTCGCCGAGGCGTCGGCGTTCCCGAAGGCCCACCCGGGCCGGGACTCGCCGCTCGCACCGGAGAACGGCGGCTTCATCACCAAGACCGCCGTCCACACCGGCGACCCGGTGAGCCTGCCCATGGTCGGCGTCGCCCCCGGCCAGATGCCCGGCGGCGCGGGGAAGGCCGTGACGGCGCGGCCCGAACAGGACGCGGTCACCGGGACCGCCTGGCAGGACTTCACCCGCGGCAAGGGCGTCGGCACCCTCGGCGTGCCCGACCCGTCCGAGCTGGGCTACGCCGGGATGCGGATCGAGGCGGTGAAGGACGGCAAGGTGGTGGCGTCGACGAAGGCGGCCGGCGACGGCACCTTCACGCTTCCCGCCGAGGCCGACGGCGCCCGGCTCCGGCTGCCCGCGAGCAACTTCAAGGAGGCGTACAACGGCCTGGACTGGCTGGGCCCGTCGCTGGTCACACCGGCGATCATCGGCTCGTACATCTGGATGTGGGCGGGCTTCGCGATGGTGCTGATCGCGGCCGGTCTCGCGGGGATCCCGAGGGAACTGCTCGAAGCGGCCCGGGTGGACGGCGCCAACGAGTGGCAGGTGTTCCGCAGGGTGACCGTCCCGCTGCTCGCGCCGGTCCTCGCGGTCGTCGCCGTCACCCTGATGATCAACGTGCTGAAGGTCTTCGACCTGGTCTTCATCATTGCCCCGGGCTCCTCGCAGGACGACGCCAACGTGCTCGCCCTGGAGCTGTACCGCAAGGGCTTCTCCGAGGACCAGCCGGGCATCGCCAGTGCCATCGCGGTGTTCCTGCTGCTGCTGGTGATCCCGGTGATGTGGTTCAACGTGCGTCGGCTCAGGCGGGAGGTACGGCGGTGACCGAACGGCTCGCATGGCTCATGGAAAAGCTCAACGGCGGCCTGGTGCGCGCCTTCCTGATCGTCGTCGGCCTGTTCTGGCTGGTGCCGACCATCGGGTTGCTCGTCTCCTCCCTCCGTTCCCCCGAGGACATGAGCGCCAGCGGCTGGTGGAAGGTGTTCAGTGAACCCTCCCGACTCACCTTCGACAGCTACCGGACGCTGCTGGAGAACGGCGACATCACCAGCTCCCTCGTCAACACCGTGCTGATCACGGTGCCGGCGACGGTCCTGGTCGTCGTCATCGGCTCGCTCGCGGGCTACGCGTTCGCGTGGATGGAGTTCCCGGGCCGGGACTGGTGGTTCCTGGGCGTGGTGGGGCTGCTGGTCGTGCCGGTGCAGGTGGCGCTCATCCCGATCGCCGAACTGTTCGGCAAGGTAGGCCTGTTCGGGAACATCGCGGGAGTGATCCTGTTCCACGTCGGGTTCGGACTGCCCTTCGCTGTGTTCCTGCTGCGGAACTTCTTCGCGGAGATCCCCCGCGAACTGCTGGAGGCGGCCCGTCTCGACGGAGCAGGTGAACTGCGCCTGTTCGCACGGGTCGTGATGCCGCTGGGCGGCCCGGCGATCGCGTCCCTGGGCATCTTCCAGTTCCTGTGGGTGTGGAACGACATGCTGGTCGCGCTGGTGTTCACCAACGCCGACAGCCAGCCGATCACGGTCGCCCTCCAGACGCAGGTAAGGCAGTTCGGCAACAACATCGACGTGCTCGCGCCCGGCGCGTTCATCTCGATGGTGATCCCGCTGGCCGTGTTCTTCGCGTTCCAGCGGCAGTTCGTGTCCGGCGTGATGGCGGGCGCGGTCAAGTAGCCCTGGAACGAGGGGCGGGCCGGTTCGTCGGCCCGCCCCTCGCCGTTCACCCGCAATCCCCCGTATGCCGTACGAACCGTAACCAATTCACTCCATCGGCCGTTCCCGGGCAAGGCCCTGTCTTCCGCCCGCGCCGACCCATGGATGTCCCTTGCCCAGGTTCAGTGTCATCGTCCCCGCGTACAAGGTTCAGGCGTACCTGCACGAGTGCCTCGAATCGGTGCTGTCCCAGTCGTTCGCCGATCTCGAACTGATCGCCGTCGACGACCGTTCGCCGGACGCCTGTGGCGAGATCATCGACGAGTTCGCGGCCCGCGACGCACGCGTGCGTGCCGTGCACCTTCCGCGGAACGTGGGCCTGGGGCGGGCCCGCAACGCCGGTCTGGAGCGGGCGACCGGCGACTACCTGCTGTTCCTGGACTCCGACGACACGCTCACCCCGGACGCGTTGCGCGCGATCGCCGACCGGGTGAAGGAGACGGGCGAACCGGACGTCCTGGTCTACGACTACGCGAGCACGTACTGGTCGGGCGAGACGGTACGCAACCAGTTCGCGGCACAGCTCACCGAGGAGGGCCCGGCGCCCTTCCGGCTACGGGACCGTCCGGGGCTGCTCAGGGTGATGATGGTGGCCTGGAACAAGGCCTACCGGCGGAAGTTCGTCGAGAGCGTGGGCCTGACGTTCCCCCCCGGCTACTACGAGGACACGCCGTGGACGTACCCGGCGCTGATGACGGCGCAGACGCTCGCGACACTGGACCGGGTCTGCGTGCACTACCGGCAGCGCCGCCGGGGCAACATCCTGTCCACCACGAGCCGGGGACACTTCGACGTCTTCGAGCAGTACGACCGGGTCTTCGCGTTCGTAGAGCAGCGGCCCGAACTGGCGCCGTGGCGGCCGGTGTTGTTCCGCCGCATGGTCGACCACCTCTCGACGGTATTCACCAAGCGCGACCGGCTCCCGCACGGTTCGCGCGCCGAGTTCCTTCGCAAGGCCCGTGCCCACTACCGCCGTTACCGCACCCCGGGCGTCTCGGTCCCGCTGCGCTCCCGGCTGCGCCACACCCTGGTGCACTTCGGCGTGCACCGCACCTACCGGGTGCTCCAGACGTCCATGACCGTGCGCCGACGCACGCACAAGGCCGTCTCGAAACTCGCCCGCGCGCTGAGGTCGGCCTCCCTCCAGGCCCACTACCGCGTCCAGCTGCGGCTGCCGCTGCGCGCCGACCGTGCCGTGTTCGCCGCCTACTGGGGCCGGGGGCACAGCTGTAACCCGGGCGCGCTGGAGGCCGCGTTCCGTACCTTCGCGCCGCAGGTCCGCACGGCGTGGATCGCCCGCCCCGAGCACCTGGCGGCCGTCCCGTCCGGCCCCCGTCAGGTGCGCCCCGGGACGGCCGCCTACTGGACGGCGCTGGCCCGCTCCAAGTACCTGGTGAACAACGTCAACTTCGACCGGCGGCTGGTCAAGCGCCCCGGTCAGGTCTTCGTGCAGACCCAGCACGGCACCCCCCTCAAGCACATGGGCCTGGACCTCCAGGAGCGTCCGGCCGCCGCCCGCGACATGGACTTCGCCGAGCTGCTGAGGGGCGTCGACAAGTGGGACTACGTCCTGTCGGCCAACCGCCACACCACCCTGACCTGGGAGCGCGTCTACCCGGGAAGCTACGAGACCCTCGAGTACGGCTACCCGCGCAACGACGTCTTCCAGCGGGCGGCGACGGCGGACGTGGCCCGGCTGCGCGAGTCCCTCGGCATCCCCCGCGACACGGTCGCCGTCCTCTACGCGCCCACCCACCGCGACTACCGCCGCGTCCAGCGCTCCCCTCTCGACCTGGAACGCGTGCTGCGCCGCCTGGGGCCCCGCTTCGTGATCCTGGCCCGCGCCCACTACTGGCAGGAGCCCCCGGCCGGCCGGCCGGTGCCCGGCGTCATCGACGTCACCGACCACCCGAGCGTGGAATCCCTCTGCCTGGCCTCGGACGCCCTGGTCACCGACTATTCGTCGCTCATGTTCGACTACGCGGGACTGGACCGCCCGATCGTGATCCACGCCGACGACTGGGAGGCCTACGAGGCGGCCCGCGGCACCTACTTCGACCTGCGCGCCTGTCCGCCGGGCGCGGTCGCGCGCAGCGAGGACGAGCTGATCGACATCTTCACGACCGGCCACTGGCGCGGCTCCCGCTCGGCCCAGCTGCGGGCCGCGTTCCGCGAGCGGTTCTGCCCGCACGACGACGGACGCGCCGCCGAGCGCGTCGTACGGCGGGTCGTGCTGGGCGAGACGCGGCTGCCTCCGGTCGTGCCGCTCGCCGAGCGCCGTCCGGTGCCGTCGTTCGCCGCCGCCGCCGCGGCGGGGATGCCCGCGGGGCGCCCGACGCTCGCCCATGTGCCACCGCCCGCCGGGCCGGTCCTCCCCGTCACCGACCGGCGCTGAACGCCGCGCGTCCGGAAGGGAGTTCCCATGCTCCTCGGCTCGTCGCGGCCCACCCCGACCGGGCCGTCCACCTGGCTGCCGACCGGGCGGCCCGGCCGCTCCGCCTGAAGAACCCGCCCCAGATCAGTGGATCTACAGATCAACGGCTCAGCAGATCGACAGAGAAAGAGCAGAATGCCCCGCTTCAGCATCATCGTCCCGTCCCATGGGGTCGCGGGCCGGCTGTCCCTCGCGCTGGACTCCGTCCTCGCCCAGTCCTTCGGTGACTTCGAGCTGATCCCGGTCAGCGACGCGCCCGACGCCCCGGCCGCGGTCCTCGCCGCCGGGTACGCGCGGCGGGACTCCCGGGTGGCGCCGGTCCACTCGCCGCCGTCCGCCGGGCTGAGCGGGGCGCGCAACACCGGGATGCGGGCGGCGACCGGCACGTATCTGCTGTTCCTCGACGGCGACGACACCCTCGCCCCCGGCGCCCTGGCGGCCCTGGCCGGCCGGCTGACCGAGACCGGCGACGTCGACGTCCTCCACGCCGAGCACGAGCGCACCCCCTGGTGGGAGGGCGAGCCGGCCAACCCGGCCGCCCTGCTGCTGGCGAGGGCACCGAAGGGCGCCTTCTCCCCCGCCGAGGCCCCGCACATCACCGGCGTGCAGCTGCCCGCGTGGGGCACGGCCTACCGGCGCGCCTTCGTCACCGAGCACCGGCTCTCCTTCCCCGACGGGCACTTCACGGACGTCGGCTTCGGCGGCCTGGTCAGCGTGCACGCCGAGCGGGTCGCGGTGCTGCGCTCGGTCGTCGTACGGCATCTGCTGCGACGGCAGGGCAACCGGCTGAACCTGCCCGGCGAACACCACCTGGAACTGCTGGACCGGACCGACGAGGTGCTCACCCGGGCGGCCGAACTCGGGCTTGCCGGGGACCGGTCGGGCCCGCTCTTCGAGCAGCTCTTCGCGGCCGTCCTGAAGAGCGCCGCGCATCCGGCCCGGCTCACCGCACGCCCTCGCCGGGCCTTCTTCCGCCGCGCGGGCAAGCTGTACCGGAGCCACCGCCCGGCAGGATTCCGCCGGCCGGGCGGCAGCCTGGGGGTGCAGCACCGGCTGCTGGCGGCCGGGGCGTACACGGCGTTCCGTGCGCTGCGCGGCGCCAACCAGAAGGCCTCAGGTGCCGTCGAGCGCCTCCCACGCCCCCAGGGCCTGCGCACCCGGCTGTTCTACCGGCGCCAACTGCGCCGCCCTATCGACCCGAACCTGGCGGTGTACTGCGCCTACTGGGGGCGCGGCTACGCGTGCAGCCCGGCCGCGATCCACGCCAAGGCCGCCGAACTCGCCCCGCACATCCGCTCGGTGTTCCTCGTCGAACCCGACCAGGCGCACGCGATGCCGAAGGGCGTCGACCACGCCGTCATCGGCGGCCGCCGCTATTGGCAGGTCCTGGCCCGCGCCAAGTACCTGATCAACAACGCCAACTTCGCGGAGGGCGTCGTCAAACGCGAGGGCAGCGTGCATGTGCAGACGCAGCACGGCACCCCGCTGAAGAAGATGGGCGTGGACCAGTCCACGTACCCGGTCGTCGCCGCCGCGACCGGCTCCTTCACCAAGCTGCTGGGCCGCGTGGACCGCTGGGACCACAGCCTCTCCTCCAACGCCCACTCCA
This sequence comes from Streptomyces sp. NPDC088157, assembly GCF_044741545.1. Lineage (NCBI taxonomy): Bacteria > Bacillati > Actinomycetota > Actinomycetes > Kitasatosporales > Streptomycetaceae > Streptomyces > Streptomyces sp. NPDC088157. The sequence goes on along the minus strand of NZ_JBIUSU010000001.1, from coordinate 45,044 downwards.
CCCAGATGTGGGAGCGCGCCTTCCCGGGCTCGTACGAGCAGCTCGAGTACGGCTATCCGCGCAACGACGTGTTCTACACGGCGACCGGGGCCGACGTGGCCCGGATCCGGCGGGAGCTGGGAGTGCCGGAGGGCAGTACGGCCGTCCTGTACGCGCCCACCCACCGTGACTACCAGACCGGTTTCGAGCCGGGGCTGGACCTGGAGGCCTTCTGCGAGGCGGCCGGCGAGGACGTCGTCGTGCTGCTGCGGGCGCACTACTTCTACGACGGGGGCGGTCGGCGCGACACCGGCCGGGTCATCGACGTCACCGGGCACCGCTCCTCCGAAGAGGTCTGTCTGGCCGCCGACGCGCTGGTCACCGACTACTCGTCGATCATGTTCGACTACGCCAACCTGGACCGCCCGATCGTCGTGTACGCCGACGACTGGGACGTCTACCGGGAGACCCGGGGCGTCTACTTCGACCTGATGGCGGCCCCGCCGGGACCGGTCGCCCGCACGCCGGAGGAACTGGCGCGGGTGTTCCGCGACGGCTCCTACGCGGACTCCGGGTCCGCCGCCCTGCGGGCCGGGTTCCGGTCCCGTTTCTGCCAGTTCGACGACGGCCGGGCCGCCGAGCGGGTGGTGCGCCGGGTGCTGCTCGGCGAGTCCCCGGAGGCGATCGCACCCGTGCGGCCGCTCGCCGAGCGCGTCCCGGCCCCCGCCGCCTCCACTCTCGTAAGGAGCTGACCCCCGCAGTGCCCCGCTTCAGCATCATCGTCCCGTGTTTCAAGGTGCAGGGCTTCCTGCGCGAGTGTCTCGACTCGGTCCTGGAGCAGTCGTACCGGGACGTCGAGGTGATCGCCGTCGACGACCGCTCGCCCGACGGCTGCGGCGCGATCCTCGACGAGTACGCGGCCCGCGACGACCGCGTCCGGGTCCTGCACCTGCCGGAGAACGCCGGCCTCGGCCGCGCCCGCAACGCCGGTATGCCGCTCGCGGGCGGCGACTACCTGTTCTTCCTGGACAGTGACGACACCCTCACCCCGGGCGCGCTGCGCGCGATGGCCGACCGGCTCGACGAGTCCGGCGACCCGGATGTGCTGGTCTTCGACTACGCCCGCACCTACTGGTGGGGCGGCACCCGCAGGAACGCCCTCGCGCACGTCCTCGCGGAGGCGGGCGACGGCACTTTCACGGCCGCCGGGCACCCCGAGATCCTCGACCTGCTGATGGTCGTGTGGAACAAGGTCTACCGGCGGGAGTTCGTCGAGAGCAACGACTTCTCCTTCCCGCCCGGCTACTACGAGGACACGCCCTGGACGTTCCCCGTCATGCTCAGCGCGGAGCGGATCGCCACGCTGGACCGGATCTGCCTCAACTACCGCCAGCGCCGGCAGGGCAACATCCTGTCCACCACCAGCCGCAAGCACTTCGACATCCACGACCAGTACGAACGGGTCTTCGCCTTCGTCGACTCCCGCCCCGGCCTAGCGACCTGGCGCCCCTACCTGCACCGCAAGATGGGCGAGCACTGTCTGGACATCCTCGCCAAGCCGGACCGGCTGCCGCCGTCGGACAAGGGCGAGTTCTTCCGCCGTACGGCCGAGCTGTTCGCCCGCCACAAGCCCGCCGGTGAACCGGTCCCCGCCGAACTCCGGGTCCTGGAGGGCGGTTACACCGCCTACCGGATCAGGCGGAGGGCCGGGCAGGCGGGCCGGGAACTCGCCCGGCGCGGCGGGCAGGCGCGCCGGGCGGCGGGCGGGCGGGCGCACCGGGGGCTGACCGCCCTGCACGGTCGCCGCCCGCTGGATCCGGACCTCGTCCTGTACTCGGCGTTCTCGCACCGGGGCGTGCTCGGCGATCCGGGAGCCGTCTACGAGAAGGCGCGGGAGATCGCGCCGCGGTTGCGCGGGGTGTGGGTGGTGCGCGACGAGGAGACGGCCGCGCTGCTCCCGGAGGGTGTGGAGCACGTGCTGCTCGACTCGCCCGCCTACCGGCGCGTCAGCGCGCGAGCCGGGTTCTTCGTCAACAACGTGAACTGGCCCGGCACCCTGGTCAAGCGGCCGGGCAGCGTCCACATCCACACCCACCAGGGCACCCCGCTGAAGTACATGGCGGCCGACCTGCTCCAGCAGCCCGGCGCCCGGCACGGCGTGGACGTGCCGCAGATGCTGCGCCGCGCCGACCGCTGGGACTACAGCCTGGTCGCCAACCAGCACTCGGAACTGGTGTGGGAGCGGGCGTACCCGTGCCACTTCACGTCGGTACGGAGCGGCAGTCCGCGCAACGACGTGCTGGTGAGGGCCGGCACGAACGCCGAGACGTCGGCGGGGCCGTCGGTCCGCGCGCGGCTCGGTGTGCCGGCCGGTCACACGGTCGTGCTGTACGCGCCGACCCGCCGCGAGTACGTGCGCGGCGGGCACGCCGACCGGCTCGACCTGGCCCGGTTCGCCGCCGACCTCGGCGAGGGGCACACCCTCGTCGTACGGCTGCACCCGTCGCTTGCGACCGGTCCGGCGCGCGGGCTGGGCCTGGCCGACCTGCACCGGCGCGGGGTGCTGGTGGACGCGACGGACGAGCCGCGCGTCGAGGACGTCATGCTCGCCTCCGACGTCCTGGTCACCGACTACTCGGCCCTGATGTTCGACTACGCCAACCTGGACCGGCCGATCGTCGTCCACGCCGACGACTGGCCCGCGTACACGGCGAGCCGGGGCGCCTACTTCGACGTCACGGCCGACGCGCCGGGCCATGTCTCGCGCACCTACCGGGAGCTGGCCTGGCTGCTGGCCTCCGGCAGCTGGCGCGACGAGGAGTCGGCACGGCTGCGGGCGGGGTTCCGGGAGCGGTTCTGCGCCTACGAGGACGGGCGGGCCGCCGAGCGGGTCGTACGGCGGCTGCTGCTGGACGAGGAGTTCCCCGAGGGGGCCGCCGTCCCGAAGGTGCCCGGTCCGGCCGTGGCCCGCGATCTGCTCACGTCGACGTGAAGGCCCCCCTGCGGCCGCGTACCTGGGTGCTGGTCCTGGCCGCCGTGTTCGCGCTGCTCCAGCTCGCGAACGTGACCGGCCGGGACACACCGGACAGCAAGAACTACCTGTCGTACGCGCTGAGCCTGCGCGGTGAGAGCAAGCGTGAGGCGGCGGCCGTCACCATCGCCTACGCCTGCGCGGGTCAGGGCTCGATCGCGGACCGCCGGCAGAGCGTGGACGTGCTGCGCTTCGACGCGCCCGGCCCCGGCCGCCGGGTCACCGCCGAGTGCCGCGAGCGGGAGTGGCGCAACGTCGACGCGCGGCTGAGGGCGGGGCAGACCGGCGGGCACACCGTGCCGTTCATGCCGGAGCGCTTCATGCGGATCTTCGAGGCGCGCCCCGGCTACCCGGTGTTCCTGCTGCCGTTCCTCACCCTGTTCGGTGTCACCTGGGGTGTGTGGCTGGCGGGGGTCGCGGTGGCGGCTGCGGGCGGGGCGCTGGTGTTCCTGATCCTGCGCACACTGGGCGCGCCGACCTCCGTCTGCGCGACCGGCCAGGCCCTGTACTACGTGCTGCCGTGCGGTACGACCGCGATGCGCCCGATGACCGAGGGCCTGATGCTGGCGCTGACGCTGGTGGCGCTGTGGGGGTGCGGGCTGGCCCTGGACGGCGAGGTGCGGGCGGGGGCCTGGCTGGTCGGCGGTTCGCTGGCCGCCCTGTTCACCGTCAAGCACTCGCAGGCGCTGTTCCTCGGGCTGTGCCTGGCGGCCGCGGCCGTACTGATCGCCGTACGGCGCCGACGGCAGGGGCGGGAGGCGGGGCCGGGGGTGGCCGTGGTGGCCGTCGCGGGCGGTTGCGGGGTGCTGGGGACGCTGGTACTGGCGAGGCTGCTGCACTATCCGTCCGAGTCGGAGAGCCTCCAGGATCTGCTGACCCACCACTTCGACCGGCCCGACCGCACGCACGCGTGGGCGAAGTTCCTGCGCCTCCAGGGGCACTTCTGGGTGGAGTGGCTGCGCCGGCAGCTGTGGGAGCCGCTCTTCGTGGCCGCGCTGGCGGCCGGAGCCGGGGGCGTGGCGCGGGGACGGCGGCGGGCGTTCGGCGTCTTCGTGCTGGGCGCCGCCTGCACCGGGATCCTCACCCAGGCCGGACACCCGGACATCACCATCTGGGGCGACCGGTTGATCGTGCTGGCGTGGCTGCTGCCCGTCCTGGGAGTGCCGCTGCTGCTCGAACCCGTACTGCGGGGGCGGGTGGCCCTGCCGGTTCAGGAAGGCTCCGATCGGGCTCACTCGATGCGGTGACGTTCGACAAGACCGGTGACCCGAGCGGGAACATACGGCGAATGCCCCCTTTTGCTCACATTGATGACCGCACCGGCTCCCCGTCGGGCTCTCCGTCCCGTTTCCAGCCCGGCTCCCTGCCCGATTCCCTGTCCGCCCCCTCGCCCTCTTCGCTCTCCCGCGCGGTCCTCCTCGGCACGAGGCGCTTTCGCACGATCCGCTTCGGTGGGGTCCGTTGAGCGCCGGCGTCCTGACCCGGCGGCCCGCGCGCGGCGCGACGGCGCTGCGCGGCGGGCGGATGTGGCGGCCGACGCCGTACCAGGTCTTCGGTCTCCTCTTCTGGCTGGTGATGTCGCTGGCGTACTGGCGGGTGCCGCAGTGCTGCGACGCCGGCCAGCACGCGGCGGTCGTCGAACGCCTGAAGGACCATCTCCTGCATCCCCGCCACCCGACGGGCGACCTGCCGGGTGCGGGCAGCCCCTATTACTCGCCGTACGCGGTCGCGGAGGGCGCGTTCGCCCGGGTGACCGGGCTGACGGGCTGGGAGGTGCTGCGGGTCGCCGGACCGGTCAACCTGCTGGTGCTGCTCACCGGCATCGGCCGCTTCACACGCGTGCTGACGCCGCGACCGTGGGCGCCGGTGCTCGCGCTGGCGGCGATGACCCTGCTGTGGGGCACCGAGCGAGCCTGGTGGAGCGGGTACCTGGGCCTGATGTCGATGACAGGCAACCTCGGCTACCCGTCCACGTTCGCCATCGGGCTCACCTTCTGGGCGTGGGCCCTGGCGGGCACGCGCACGCGTGACGCGCGCCGGGTGCGGTACGTGGGACCGAGCGGGCTGGGCGGCTTCACCGGTTACGTGGCACTGGGCGTGCTGTACGGGGTGATCCTGCTGGTGCATCCGATCACGGCGATCGCGGCGGTGACCGGGGGCGCCGCCTTCGTCGTGGGGTGGCAGCGGGGGTGGCGGGGCGCGGTGGCCGCCCGCTGGGCGGTGACGGGGGCCGTGGCGGTGCTGGTGGCCGCGATGTGGCCGTACTTCGACGTGTTCGCGCTGGCCGGGGACGGCAGCGTGGACGCCATGCACCGGCGGCTGTACGACGGGCTCGTCGGCCACTTCTGGCTGGCGCTGCCGGGGGTGCCGGCGCTGTGGGCGCGGGGCCGCCGCTCGGCGCGTGACCCGCTGGTGCTGATGTTCGTCCTGCAGTGCCTGGTGGTGGCGTACGGCTTCGTCAGCGGCCACTACACCTACGGGCGGATCCTCGGGCTCGCCCTGGTCCCGCTCCAGTTCGCGCCGGCCGTGGAACTGGCGGCGTCCCGGCCCTGGCGGGCGGGGCGGCGGGTACTGGGCGCGGTCGCGGCGGGCGCGGCCTGTCTCGGCTTCCTCACCGTGCAGGCGGGGGCGGTCGTACCGCGCGCACTGGACCCGGTGGGTTTCGAAGCGCCGCCGCGCTGGCCCTCGTACGACTGGGCCGCACGGCACATCGGGCCCGGCGAGGTGGTGGTCACCGACGGGTACTACGCGGTCCACGCGATCGCCGGGTACGGGCCGAACCTGGCCGCGCCGGCCTGGCCGGACGCGGCCCTGGACGAACGGGAGCGGCTACGGCGGCTCGACGACGTCCGCGTCTACCTCTCCCCCGGGTCGACCCGCGCCGAGCGCGTGGGGATCGCCCATCGCTACCGCATCCGCTGGCTGCTGCTGACACGCTGGCACCCGGTGCCCGAGGAGGCCGTGGTGGTGGCGTGGAGCCGGCGTACGGGGGAGGTGCTGGCGCGGGTCGGGGACCACCGGACCGCTCGAAGCGGCCTGGGCCCACGAAGGTCCGGAAACCGCCCGGCGGCCCGCGGCCGCTCAGTGACTACTCGATGACGAGGTCGACCTCGATGTTGCCGCGGGTGGCGTTGGAGTAGGGGCAGACCTGGTGGGCGGTCTCGACCAGCTTGCGGCCGGTCGCCTCGTCCAGGCCCTCGGGCAGCTCGACGCGCAGCGTCACCTTCAGGCCGAAGCCCTCGCCCTGCTTGCCTATGCCGACCTCGGCGGTCACCGCGGCGTCCGTGACGTCCACCTTCGCCTGGCGGCCGACGAGACCGAGGGCGCTGCCGAAACAGGCCGCGTAGCCGGCGGCGAACAGCTGCTCCGGGTTGGTGCCCTGACCGTTGCCGCCGAGCTCCACCGGCGGGGCCAGCTGGAGGTCGATCCTGCCGTCGGAGGAGACGGCGCGACCGTCGCGGCCGTGGGTGGCGGTGGCGACTGCGGTGTAGAGCGCGTCCATGGATGAACCATCCCTCTCGGAAGTCGTGTCGGGGGGTGGCCGGCCCTCGCGCCGTTCGCGTCCGGACCGCCTCACGGAGATAAGTAGAGCACACAATTCAATTGTGCACAACTAAATGGCCCGCTGGAGCTACCCTGGAGTCATGACCCCGACGCCCACACCCGCAGCGCAGGAGAACGCCGAGGAGAACTGGCTCCACTTGGACAGCCAGATCTGCTTCTCCCTGCACGCCGCCTCACGCGCCTTCAACGGCGTCTACCGCGTGATCCTCAAGGAACTCGGGCTGACCTACCCCCAGTACCTGGTGCTGCTGGTCCTGTGGGAGCACGGCGAGCTGCCCGTCAAGAAGCTCGGCGAACACCTCCGCCTCGACTCCGGCACACTCTCCCCGCTGCTCAAGCGGCTGGAGTCGGCCGGCCTGGTGCGCAGGGAGCGCAGCGCCCGCGACGAGCGCTCGGTGGAGATCCGGCTCACGGAGGAGGGCGTCGCGCTGCGCGGACAGGCGCTGCGGGTGCCGCGCCGGATCGTTTCGGCGACCGGATTCGACCTGGACGAGATCCGCGAACTGCGCGAACACCTCGACCAGCTCACCACGGCGCTCGACGCGGCGGCCCTGGAGGAGGACCCGGGGCACGGACACCCGAGGGGCTGACGGCGGTCGCGCGGACAGGGCGGACGGACAGGACGGACAGCGGCGCACGGACGGCGTGCGGACGGCGTGCGGACGGCGGTCGTGCGCACGGCAGCACGCGGACGGCGCGCGGGCGGACGGGCGGACGGCGCGCGGACGGCCAGCAGGCGCGCGGACGGCGGGCCGGGGCGCGGACGGCGGGCCGGGGCGCGGACAGTGGGCCGGGCCGCGACGACCGGGCGTTTTACTGCGTTTAGCCGGACTTGACCGGACTTACGATCCGCGAGTGATGAAACGTCGCCGTCTCCTCGCCCTCCCCGCCTCCCTCCCCGCCTCCGTCCCCGCCCTCACTCCTGCCGTAGCCCTTGCCCTCGCCTGGCTCGCCACCCGGGCCGTGATGCTGTGGCTGCTCGCCCACGACTCCCTGCCCGTGCTGGGCGGCCGCGTCGCCCGGGAGGTGTGGCGCGGCTACCACCACTGGTACGGCACCCTGTCGACGGGCGGCTTCCCCGCGCAGGACACGCTGTGGCAGTACCCGCCGGGCGCCGGGCTGGTGCTGCTGGCGCCGGGGGCACTGCCGTGGTGGACGTACCTCCAGGCGTTCGTCGCCCTGACGGTCGCGGCGGACGCGGTGATCACGGTGGCCCTGGCCCGCGCGGGTGTGCGCCCCGGTCGCAGCCTGTACGGCGCCGCCCTGTGGGTGGGCGGGCTCCCCCTGCTGCTGCGCCTTCCGCTCGCACGCTACGACGTGCTGGTGACCGCCCTCGCCGTCATCTCCCTGTTGACGTTGTCGCGGTCCACGCGCGTGTGCGGGGCGTTCGCGGCGCTGGGGGCGCTGGTGAAGGTGTGGCCGGCGCTGGTGCTGCTCGGGGCGCCGAGGGGACGGGACACCAGGTCGGTGTGGACGTCGGTGGCCGTGACGGGAGCCTCGTCGCTGGCGCTCCTCGCGCTGGCGTTCCGCGATCCCCTCGCGTTCCTGCTCCAGCAGGGCGGCAGAGGCGTGCAGATCGAGTCCCTGGGCGGCACGGCGCTCTCCCTCGCCTCTCACGCCGGCTGGCCGGGCGACGTCCGGTACCGGTACGGCGCGATGGAGTTCACCGGGCCCTGGGTCCCGACCGTCGCCCACCTCTGTCTGGCCCTCACCGCCGTGGCCCTCGGCCTCCTGCTGCTGTGGCGGGTCCGGGCCCGCCGCTGGACGGCGGCGACACCGTACGACGCCGCGCTGAGCGCCGTGCTGTTGTTCACCGTCACCAGCCGGGTGATCAGCCCGCAGTACATGATCTGGCTGCTGGGCCTGGCCGCCGTCTGCCTGACCTCGCGGCACACCACCCAGCGCCCGGTCGCCGTGCTGGTCCTGGCGGCGACCGCGGTCAGCTCGGTGGTCTTCCCGCTCCTCTATCCGGAGGTCATCGCCCGCACCTGGACCGGCACCACGCTGATGCTCGTACGCAACGGCCTGCTGACCGCGGCCGCCGCACTGTCCTACGCCCGCCTGTGGCGCTCCGGCACGGCTCCGTGTCCTGCCCGGCGCGCGGGGCCGCCCGCACGCTCTGCCCAGGAGCCGGACACCCTCGTCGCCTCGGGCCGCCGAGGGCGCGGGCCGGTGGTCTCGTAGGCTGCCCGGGTGATCGATTCCGTACGGGCCGCCGACCGCGCCGTCGGCTGTGTCGTCGGCTCCGCCGTGGGGGACGCGCTGGGCGCACCCTTCGAGTTCGGGCCGCAGGGCGCCTTCTCCGAGCGCTTCCCGTCCGCCGGACAGGGAGGCGAGATGTGCGGGGGCGGCGGCTGGGACCCGGGCGAGGCGACCGACGACACGCAGATGGCCGTCCTCGTCGGGGAGTCCCTGCTGGAGTGCGGCGGGCTGGAACCCGCGGACGTCTTTCGGAGGTTCCGGCGCTGGGCCGCCGCCGATCCCAAGGACATCGGGCTGCAGACCGAGGCGGTCCTGAGCAGCGGCGACCCCTGGGACCTCGCCGCCGCCCTGCACTTCCAGACCAGCCAACGGGCGGCCGGCAACGGGTCGTTGATGCGGGCCGCCACCTCCGGCGTGTACTTCGCGTCCCGCGGCCGTATCGCCACCATGGACGCGGCCCGCCGCCTCGCCGCCCTCACCCACGGGGACCGCGCGGCCTGGGAGGGCACCGCCGTCTTCCATGAGCTGGTGCGGATCGCCCTCACCGGCGCCGACCCGCTGGCCGCGCTCCCCGAGACCCTCGCCGAGGTCCACCCCGGCCATCGCGAGCGTTACGGAGTCGTGCTCGCCCCGGACTGGCATCCGGACCTGGCCACCGAGTTCAACGGCGCCGTCTGGCCGTGCCTGGGTTCCGCCGTCTGGGCGCTGCGCACCACGTCCTGCTTCGAGGACGCCGTCCGCGCCGCCGTCGACCTCGGCGGCGACACGGACACCGTCGCGGCGGTGACGGGCGGGCTCGCCGGGGCCGTGTACGGCATCGGCGACATCCCGCGGCGGTGGACGGCCGCGCTGCGCGTACCGCTGCCGGGTCACGGCGACCGTGTGCTGCGCCTGCCCGGACTCACCGACCTGGCAGGCCGGCTGGCGACGGCCTGACGGTCGGCGTCGGCCCGGGTCAGGCGTTGTTCAGGTACGCCAGCACGGCCAGTACCCGCCGGTGTCCGCTGTCGCTCACCGGGAGGCCGAGCTTCAGGAAGACATTGCCGATGTGCTTGCTGACGGACCGCTCGGTGATGACGAGGGTGTCGGCGATGGTGGCGTTGTCGCGCCCTTCGGCCATGAGTTTCAGCACCGCGCGCTCACGCGGCGTCAGCGAGTCGAGCGGCGAGTCGCGGCGGCGGGACAACAGCTCGGTGACGACCTCGGGATCGAGGGCCGTACCGCCGGACGCGACCCTCTCCAGCGCGTCGAGGAACTCGTCCACCCGGCCCACGCGGTCCTTCAGCAGATAGCCGACCCCGCTCGCGCCCCCGCCGAGCAACTCGGCGGCGTAGGACTCCTCGACGTACTGGGAGAGCACCAGCACCGGCAGGCCGGGGATCCTCTCGCGGGCCTCCAGGGCCGCCCGCAGCCCCTCGTCGCGGAATCCCGGCGGCATCCGCACGTCGAGCACCGCCACGTCGGGGCGGTGCTGAAGGAGCGCGGGAAGGACCTCGGGGCCGGAGCCGACGACCGCCACCACCTCGTGCCCGGCCGATGTCAGGAGCAGGACCAGGCCCTCCCTGAGCAGGGCGTTGTCCTCGGCCATCACGACTCTCATGCCACCTCGACTCCCGTCACAGCACCTGCGGCCCGGCGCCCGCAGCCGTTGCCACCTGCGGTCCGGCGCCCGCAGCCCCTGTCGCCTGCGGTCCGGCGCCCGCAGCCCGCGTCGCCTGCGTCACAACCCGTCGCCTGTCGCCTGCCTACAGCGCCTTGATCGCCTCGGTGGTCGCCCGGGCCAGCGCGCCCAGATAGCCCTTGGGCAGCTTCGGGCTGCGGATCACCACCGAACGCCAGTAAAGCGGACCCGAGATCAGATCGAGCGCCAGTTCCTCGTTCATCCCCTCGCGGATCTCGCCGCGCCGCGCCGCCGCCGCCACGATCTTCAGGGCGACCTCCTCCTGCCCCTCCTTCAGCGCCTTCTGCAACGCCTCGGCGATCTCGGGGTTGCGGGCCGCCTCAGCCTGGAGGTCGGGGATGATCTGCGAGGCCACCGGGTGCCGCAGGGCCCGGGACGTCACCTCGTAGAGCATGCGCAGGTCGCCCTCCAGGCTGCCCGTCTCCGGGGCCGGCAGCCCCTGGACGGCGATCACCGAGACGATGTCGAGGACCAGGTGGAGCTTGGAGCGCCAGCGCCGGTACACCGCGGTCTTGCCCACACCGGCGCGACGGGCGATGCCCTCGATGGACATCCGCGCATAGCCGACGGTCGCGAGCTCCTCGAACACGGCCGCCCTGATGGCTTCCGTCACATCCTCGCGGAGCACGGCCGCGCCCGCGGGGGCCCGGCGGCGCGGTCGCGCCTGGGGTCCATCGGCGTTCGTCGCGTTCGTCGTCATACGGACCAGCATAGGGCGTTACGACGAAACGGTTGCGTTCCGACGCCAGATCGGCCTACTCTCACGTTGCGACGATACGGTCCCGTCCCGACGTAAGAAAACGTGAAGAAAAGCGTAAGGAAACGTCGGACGACAACAGAAACGCCACCCGCACCCTTCCCCCGAGTGAAAGCAGCGGATGTGAGTCAGGTCCTCCACACACCGCCCATGACACAGGCCGCCCCCCACGGCGACCTGGCGGCCCTGGCCGCGCGTCACGGCCTCACGGTCAGCGGTGCCCGCCCGTCCCTGCCCGACTACGTCCGCCAGCTCTGGGCGCGCCGCCACTTCATCACCGCGTTCGCCACCGCCAAGCTCACCGCGACGTACGCCCAGGCCAAGCTGGGCCAGGTCTGGCAGGTGATGACCCCGCTGCTGAACGCGGCGGTCTACTACTTCATCTTCGGTGTGCTGCTCGACACCAAGAGAGGTGTGGCGGACTTCATCCCGTTCCTCGTCACGGGCGTGTTCGTGTGGACCTTCACGCAGACCTCGATCATGACGGGCACCCGGGCCATCTCCGGCAACATCGGTCTGGTCCGGGCCCTGCACTTCCCGCGGGCCGCGCTGCCGATCTCGTTCTGCCTCCAGCAACTTCAGCAACTGCTGTTCTCGATGGCCGCCCTCGTGTTCATCCTGCTCGCCGTGGGCGTGCCGCCGGCCCCCTCGTGGCTCCTGGTGATCCCGGCGCTGACGCTCCAGTTCGTCTTCAACGCCGGCATCTCGATGGTCCTGGCCAGACTGGGCGCCAACACGCCGGACATCGCCCAGCTGATGCCGTTCATCCTGCGTACCTGGATGTACATCTCGGGTGTGATGTGGAGCATCGACAACCTGATCGACAAGCACGCCGGCATGCCGACCTGGGTCGCCGAGCTGCTGCGGGCCAATCCTGCCGCCGTCTACATCGACCTGATGCGCTTCGCGCTGATCGACACCTTCCACGCCAGCCAGCTCCCGCCGCACGTGTGGCTGGTCGCGGCCGGCTGGGCCCTGTTCTCCGGTGTCGGCGGCTTCATCTACTTCTGGAAGGCTGAGGAGACGTACGGCCGTGGCTGACAACGCACCCCGAACCGCGCCCATCGACGTCGACGACGAGCGGGCCCCCACCGTCGTCGCCGACAGTGTCGACATCGTCTACCGGGTCAACGGCACGGTCGGCGGCCGGGGCAGCGCGACCGCCGCCCTCAACCGCATCGTCCGCCGCAAGCAGGCCGACAAGGTGTCCGGCGTGCGCACCGTGCACGCGGTGAAGAACGTCTCCTTCGTCGCCTACAAGGGCGAGGCGATCGGCCTGATCGGCACCAACGGCTCCGGCAAGTCGACGCTGCTCAAGGCGATCGCCGGTCTGCTCCCGGTGGAGCGCGGCAGGATCTACACCGACGGCCAGCCCTCCCTCCTCGGCGTCAACGCGGCCCTGATGAGCGACCTGACCGGCGAGCGCAACGTCTACCTCGGCGGCCTGGCGATGGGCATGACCCGGGAGCAGATCAAGGAGCGCTACCAGGAGATCGTCGACTTCTCCGGCATCAACGAGAAGGGCGACTTCATCTCCCTGCCCATGCGCACCTACTCCTCCGGCATGGGCTCCCGGCTGCGCTTCTCCATCGCCGCGGCCAAGGACCACGACGTCCTGCTCATCGACGAGGCGCTGGCCACGGGTGACGCCAAGTTCCGCAACCGCTCCGCGGAGCGCATCCGCCAGATGCGCGAGCACGCGGGCACGGTGTTCCTGGTCAGCCACAGCAACAGCTCGATCCTCGAGACCTGCGAGCGCGCCCTGTGGCTGGAGCGCGGCGAACTGCGCATGGACGGGCCCGCGGACGACGTCATCAAGGCGTACGAGGCCTTCACCGGGGACGGCAAGGCCAAGAAGCCCGCGGCGAAGTAGCCGCCCCGAACCACACGACGGAAGGGCGCCCCCGAGTAGATCGGGGGCGCCCTTCCGTCGTGCCTACCGGCTCCCTGCTGCCTGCTGCCTGCTCAGGCGGCTGCCGACTCCCTGCTACCGCCTGCCTGCTCAGGCCGCTGCCGGCTACCTGCTCAGGCCGCTGCCGGCTGCCGGCTACCGGCTACGAGTGCGTCCGCAGCAGCGTGCGCATCGTCCGCATGGCGACCGACAGGTTGGCCAGGTCGAACGTCTCCGACGTCTGGATCTCCTCCAGCGTGGTGCGCGCCCGGCCCAGGATCGCCGCGTTCTTCTCCTCCCAGGCCTTGAAGCGCTGCTCGGGCGTCGAGGTGCCGTTGCCGACGGCCAGGACGTCCGCCGTCAGCGCCGCGTGGGCCGCGTACAGGTCCTCACGGATGGAGGCGCGGGCCATGGACTGCCAGCGGTCGGCGCGCGGCAGCTCGATGATGCGGTCCATGAGCTGGGTGATGCGCAGCCGGTCGGCGAGGTCGTAGTAGACCTCGGCGACGTCCAGCGGGTCCCGTCCCATACGGTCGGCCACCGAGACGATGTCCAACGCCGGGAAGGCCGAGGAGAACCCGGCCACCCGGGTGGCCAGCTCGTCCGGGACGCCGGCGTCGGTCAGCTCGTCGTGGATCCGCTGCCACCACTCCAGGTCCGCGCCGCGCAGCAGCTTCGTCAGCTGCGACCACACCTGCTCGACGCGCTCGGCGAAGAAGTCGACGGTCTCGGCGAGCTGGAGCGGCTGCGGCCGGTTGTTCAGCAGCCAGCGGGTGCCGCGCTCGACGAGCCGTCGCGAGTGCAGCCGGATACGCGTCTGGACGTCGGCCTCGACCCGGTTGTCGAGCTCCTCCACCGCGTCCCACACCGGCGCCGAGCGGAAGATAGCCCGGGCCGCGGTCTGGGCCCGCACGATCTCCTCCAGCGAGGCGCCGGTCTCCTCCCGCAGCCGGTGCAGATACGTCGTACCGCCCGTGTTGACCGTGTCGTTGACCAGGACGGTCGTGGTGATCTCACGGCGCAGCGGGTGGCTGTCGATGCCCTCGGGGAACCGCTCGCGCAACGCCGTCGGGAAGTAGGCGTGCAGCAGACCGCGCAGGTAGAGGTCGTCGGGCAGCGAGGTGTGCAGCAGCTCGTCCGACACCGTGATCTTCGTGTAGGCCATCAGGACGGCCGTCTCCGGGCTGGTCAGGCCCTGGCCGGCGCCGAGACGCTCACGGATCTGGCGGTCGGTGGGCAGGAACTCCAGCGCCCGGTCCAGGTGCTTCTCCCTGACCAGGTGGCGCATGAAGCGCTGCTGGGCGTGGAGCATGTCCTTGGACTGGGCGAGGGCGTTGGCGATCGCCGTGTTCTGCGCGTAGTTGTTGCGCAGGACGAGAGCGCCGACCTCGTCGGTCATCTCCGCGAGCACCTTGTTGCGCTGCTTGACGGTCATGTCGCCCTCGCCGACCAGGCCGTTGAGCAGGATCTTGATGTTCACCTCGTGGTCGGAGGTGTCCACGCCCGCGCTGTTGTCGATGGCGTCGGTGTTGATCCTGCCGCCGTGCAGCGCGAACTCGATCCGGCCGAGCTGGGTCAGGCCCAGGTTGCCGCCCTCGCCGACGACCTTGACGCGCAGATCGGCGCCGTCCACCCGGATCGGGTCGTTGGCCTTGTCGCCGACGTCGGCGTTGGACTCCGCGCCGGACTTCACGTACGTGCCGATGCCGCCGTTCCACAGCAGGTCCACCTGCGCCCGCAGGATCGCCTTCATCAGGTCGGCCGGGGTCAGCTTGGTGACGGCCCCCTCGATGCCCAGGGCCTCACGGATGTGACCGTTGACGGGGATCGCCTTCGCCGTGCGCGGGAAGACACCGCCGCCGGTGGAGATCAGGTCGCCGTTGTAGTCGGCCCAGCTGGAGCGGGGCAGCTCGAACAGGCGGCGGCGCTCGGCGTACGAGGTCGCCGCGTCCGGCTTCGGGTCGATGAAGATGTGCCGGTGGTCGAAGGCCGCGACCAGACGGATGTGCTCGCTGAGCAGCATGCCGTTGCCGAACACGTCACCGGACATGTCACCGACGCCGACGACCGTGAAGTCCTCGGCCTGGGTGTCCACGCCCAGCTCCCGGAAGTGCCGCTTCACGGACTCCCAGGCGCCGCGGGCCGTGATGCCCATGCCCTTGTGGTCGTAGCCGGCCGAGCCGCCGGAGGCGAACGCGTCCCCGAGCCAGAAGTTGTACGACTCCGCGACCTGGTTGGCGATGTCGGAGAACGTCGCCGTGCCCTTGTCGGCGGCGACCACCAGGTAGGTGTCGTCCTCGTCGTGCCGCACGACGTCGGCCGGCGGCACGACCTCCCCGCCGACCAGGTTGTCGGTGATGTCGAGCAGCGCCGAGATGAACGTCTTGTAGCTGGCGATGCCCTCGGCCAGCCACGCGTCACGGTCCACCGCCGGGTCGGGCAGCCGCTTGGCGACGAAGCCGCCCTTGGCTCCGACCGGCACGATGACGGTGTTCTTCACCATCTGCGCCTTCACCAGGCCGAGCACCTCGGTCCGGAAGTCCTCACGCCGGTCGGACCAGCGCAGACCACCGCGCGCGACCTTCCCGAACCGCAGGTGCACGCCCTCCACCTGCGGCGAGTACACCCAGATCTCGAACGCGGGCCGGGGCGCCGGCAGGTCCGGGATGGCCTGCGGGTCGAACTTCATGGAGACGTAGTCGTGCGGCTCGCCGCCCGCGCGCTCCTGGAAGAAGTTCGTCCGCAGGGTCGCCTTGATGACCGTGAGGAAGGACCGCAGGATCCGGTCCTCGTCGAGCGAGGCCACCTCGTCGAGGGCGGCGTCCAGCTCCTCGAGCAGCGCGTCGACGATCTCGTGCCCGGCGCGCTGCCGGTCCGGCGACATCCGCGCCTCGAACAACGACACGAGCAGCCGGGTGGTGTGGACGTTGGTCCGGAGGGTGTCCTCCATGTAGTCCTGGCTGAAGGTGGACCCGGCCTGACGCAGGTACTTGGCGTACGCGCGCAGCACCATCGCCTGACGCCAGTGCAGCCCGGCGCCCAGTACCAGCGCGTTGAACCCGTCGTTCTCCGCCCTGCCGGTCCAGGTCGCCGAGAACGCCTCCTGGAACCGCTCACGCCCGTCGTCGCCGAGGAAGTCCCCGCCGGGACCGGCCAGTGACTTGGGGATGCGCAGGCCGAAGTCGTAGATCCAGGCGTTGCTGCGGTCCGAGCAGCGCAGTTCGTACGGCCGCTCGTCGATCACCTCGACACCGAGCCGGTTCAGGACCGGCAGCACGGCCGACAGGGAGATCGCCTCGCCCTTGCGGTAGATCTTGAAGCGGCGCTCGTCGGGCGCGGCGCCCACCGGCTCGTACAGGCTGAGCGAGAAGGTGCGCTCTCCGGTGAGCCGCTCCAGGTGGACGAGGTCGGCCACGGCGGAGCGCGGGGTGTGGTCGGCCTTGTAGCCCTCGGGGAAGGCGTTGGCATAGCGCCGCAGCAGCTCCGCGCCCCGTTCCTCCCCCAGCTCGGCGTTCATCGCCTCGCCGAAGGCGTCCGCCCAGGACCGTGCCGCCTCCACCAGCCGCGCCTCGATGCGCTCCTTGTCGCCGTCGGACAGCTCCGGCAGCTCGGTGCCCTGCGGGACCCGGACGACGAAGTGCAGCCGGGACAGGATCGACTCGGTGTTCCAGGCGGTGAAGTCGACGTTCGTCCCGCCCAGCTCCTCCTTGAGGATGTCGATGATCCGCAGCCGCACACCCGTGGTGTAGCGGTCGCGGGGCAGGTAGACGATCGCGGAGTAGTAGCGCCCGTACTCGTCCTGGCGCAGGTAGAGCCGCAGCCGCCGCCGTTCCTGGAGGTAGAGCACGGACGTGACGATGGACCTGAGTTCGTCCACCGGGGTCTGGAAGAGCTCGTCGCGCGGATAGGTCTCCATGATCTGGAGCAGGTCGCGCCCGTCGTGGCTGTTGGGCGAGAACCCGGCGCCCGTCAGCACGGCCTCGACCTTGCGCCGCACGACCGGCACCCGCACCACGGACTCGGTGTAGGCGGCGGAGGAGAAGAGCCCGAGGAACCGCCGCTCCCCGACGACGTTCCCGTCCTTGTCGAACCTCTTCACGCCGACGTAGTCGAGGTAGGAGGGCCGGTGCACGGTGGCCCGGCTGTTCGCCTTGGTCATCACCAGCAGCTTGTGCTCACGGGCCTTGGCGCGGGCGTCGGCCGGAAGCCGCTCGAAGGACGGGCTGACGGGGTGGGCGTCACCGTCGGCGTGCTGCGGGTCGGACCGCAGGATGCCGAGTCCGGTCCCGGGAACGGCGGCGAGGGCGTCGTCGCCCCGCAGCTCGTACTCCCGGTAGCCGAGGAACGTGAAGTGGTCGGCGGCCAGCCAGCGCAGCAGCTCACGGGCCTCGTCGACGTCGGGCCGCGCCAGGTCACCGGGGACGGGCTCCTCCTTGAGCCCGTCGGCGACCCGCAGCGCCGTGTCCCGCATCTTCTCCCAGTCCTCGACGGCCTCCCGGACGTCGGACAGGACGCGCACCAGGTCGGCGGTGATCTGCTTCAGGTCCGCGCGGTCGGTCTCACGGTCGGTCTCGACGTGGATCCACGACTCGACGTGCCCGTCGTGCGGGAGCTCCCCGGCGGCGGGCGGGACGCTGAGCACCTCGATGAGCTTGCCGGCCACATCGCGCCGCACGACGACCTGCGGGTGGATGACGAGGTGGATCCCCCGCCCCTGCCTGGTCAGCTCATTGGTGACGGAGTCCACGAGGAACGGCATGTCGTCGGTCACGACCTCGACGACGGAGTGACTGCACGTCCACCCGTTCTCCTCGACGGTCGGCGTGTGGACCCGTACGTTGGCCGTCCCCTGCGGCCGGTTCTCGGCCAGCCGGTAGTGCGAGAGCGCGGCTCCGAAGACGTCGACCGGGTCACGGCCGTTCAGGTCCTCCGGGGCGGTGTGCAGGTAGTAGCGCTGGAGGAACGCGAGGAGGGAGTCGTGGTCCGGGGTCCCCGGAGTACCGCCACCCTCGCCCGTCGTCCCAGTCGGTAGGTGCCCCCCGACCGGGCTGTTCTCAGCGACCCGCGCCGCCCTTTCGAGCAGCTCGGCCTTGGCTTCGTCCAGCTTGGTCTGCATTGTCCTCTGGCTCCTGTCGCGCGCCGTTGCGTGACGTAGAAGGAAGTACGGTCTCTTCCCCTGCGGCTCGACGCCACGGCCCGGGTTCTCCGGTCTGCTCCGACGCTATGCCGCAAGTTGAGATGAGCGGGGGGTTATCGGCCATTCTCGACACCACTCCCGGGTGTGACGCTGCTCTCCGCGCCAGGTGCGTCCGGGGTGTGTACGGCGTCCCGGGGCCCATTGATGCCCCATCCCGCCCGCGCCGACCAGCATCCGCCGCCCGGCTGCGGAGATGGTCCGCACACACCGGGCGCAGGGCAGGGGCGACAATGCCCCCGCGAGCTATCGCGCTGATCACGCCACCAAGGCTATCGCCCCTCCCCGGCCCCCCGTCATGAGCCGTATGTGTACAAAAGACGGCCCAGAACTTTGCCGTTCTGCACAGAGGCCGAACGGGGGATTACGTGGGAAGGGGTGTGGGGCGGGACGCGGGGCGCGGGGCCGGGAACGCGGGGCGGAAAAGTCGACGCCGGCCCCACCCCGCGGGACGCTGAAAGCGCCCCCTCTTGGCAAGCCCACCACCAGGAGGCACGTTGCCCATGGCAACGCCAGCCCGAGAGGAGCCGCCCACCATGACCGCGAAGATCCTCATCGTCACCGGCGACGCAGCGGAATCCCTGGAAGTCCTCTACCCGTACCAACGCCTCCGCGAGGAAGGGTACGAGGTCCACATCGCAGCCCCCGCCCGCAAAAAGCTCCAGTTCGTCGTCCACGACTTCGAACCCGGCTTCGACACCTACACCGAGAAGCCCGGCTACACCTGGCCCGCCGACCTCGCCTTCTCCGAGGTCGACCCCGGTCAGTACGCCGCTGTCGTCATCCCCGGCGGCCGAGCCCCCGAGTACCTCCGCAACGACCCCGAACTCCGCAAGATCCTCAAGTCGTTCTTCGACGCCGACAAACCGGTCGCCCAGATCTGCCACGGCCCCCTGCTCACCGCGGCCGCCGACGCCCTCCGAGGCCGACGCGTCACGGCCTACCCGGCCCTGGAACTCGACATGCAGTCGGCCGGGGCCACCTTCCAGGACGCCGAGGCAGTGGTCGACGGCACCCTGGTCTCCGCGCGCGCCTGGCCGGACCACCCGGCGTGGATGCGCGAATTCCTCACGGTGCTGCGCGCCAAGGCGCCAGTGACCTGACCGGACCTGACCTGCCCCACCCGGGCAGCCCGGACCCCGACGTGGGCGGCGCCCTCAGGACGCCGTCCCGAGGGGCGCCGACGCCCGCCCCACCCCCGAGGCCGGCCCCCACGCGAGTCGACACCGGAGCGAACCTCGGAAACGACCCGCAGGCCCACCCGCGAACCCACATGCGAAGACCTTCCTCACGCAGCCGCGGCCAGCCGCCCCGCGACCTCCACCGCCTCCGCCAACGTGTCCACCACCGGTACCCCCACCCCCTCCAGACTGGCCCGACCGTGCGACCCGCCGGTGTACAGCACGGCCCGCGCGCCCACGTGCAACGCGGCCACCGCGTCATCGGCGGCGTCCCCGATCACCACCGTGCGCGCCGCCTGGACCCCGGTCAGCGCCTTCAGGTGCCGCACCATGTGCTCGGCCTTGCTGCCGCCCGAGGGCCCGGTCCGTCCGTCGACCCGTACGAAGTGCGGCTCGATCCCGAACCCCCGGACCAGCGGCACCAGTTCATCGTGGACGTACATGCTCAGCAGGGACTGGCTGTGCCCTGCCGACCGCCACCCCGCGAGCAACTCCACCGCGCCCGCGGTGAGCCCGCACCGCACCCGGTGCTCGGCGTAGTACCGGTGGAAGACGTCGTCCATGGCCTCCCACTCGGCATCGGTGGGCAGCCTTCCCATGAGCCGCTCGTAGAACTTCGGCACCGGTACGCAGTACAGCGCCCGGTACCGCTCCAGCGTGATCGGCTCCAGCCCCAGCTCGACGAATGCCGCGTTCGTCGCCCCGATGATCGCGTCGTTGTCGTGGAACAGCGTCCCGTTCCAGTCCCAGACGATGTGCGCCGCTTCCTGCTTCCCCATACCTGCAAACGTACCCGCCACCACCGACAGTCAAGTGCCCACCGAAGCGGCGACCGGCGCGTCCCCGACCCACCGGACCGGACACGGCACGGCCCCGCGACCTGGCTGGTGCGACCGCTTCGCTTGGTGCGCCGGCTGCTGGTCCCTGGAACCCGCCACATCAGTCACCCGGCCACCCGGCCGCCCGCCGGTTCAGTCCCCCGGCCACCCGTCCGCCCGTCAGCCCGCCCGGCCACCCGTCCGCCCGTCCGCCCAGCGACCCAGCCACCCGACGGTTCAGTCCCCCGGCCATCCGTCAGCCCGTCCGCCCGCCCGGCCACCCGTCCGCCCGTCCGCCCAGCGACCCGCCGGTTCAGTCCCCCGAACCCACCAGGCTCGCGATCTCCTGCCCGGCGAACCACAACAGCTCATGGTCCTCGGCCCCGTCCACGACGAACTGCGCGTCGTCGTCCCCGCCGTCCGCCGCCGCGAGCGCCTCCGCCGCGGCCCTCACGTCCGTCTCGGCCTCCCCGGCGTCGACGTGCACCGCGGCCGCCTTGGCCAGCCGGACGGCACCTGTCACCCGCACCTCGCCCAGCGCCGCCGGATCGAGCCCCCGGTCGGGATCCGCGGCGGCCGCGCGGTCGGGTACGTCGACGGCGACCACGACCCGGCGCCGCGGGGCACCCGGGTCCGCCGCGAGCAACCGCACCGAGGCGAGCGCGGCCCGGCTGAGCGCCGCGTACTCCAGCTCCTCGATGTCGTCGGAGACGTACCACTCACGCAACGCGGGCGTGACGGCGTACGCGACGAGCGGCCCGGACCCCAGTTCACCCGTCTTGTGCGCCTCGGCGAGAGCGGGGAGGGTCAGGGGGACGTACACGCGCATGGCTGGCCGCTCTCTTCGTGGTCGCAGGCTCGGACTCGATGCCTTTGGGGAGAACGGTTCCACACCTCCCCGAGGGCCTTCAGGATACGTGCGGCCGTCCCCTTTCGGGCCCCTGTCCACACCCTCACGGGCGTCAACCCAGGGCAGGCGATTCACCCGGCCCGCCCCCGCAGCGCCGGGCTTCCCCCGCCCCCGGCAACCCTGATAGGTGAACTTTCCCGGCCCCCGCCACGGGCGCCCCGCTTCCTTGCCGACACGGACCGTGACCACGTACAAGATCCACAGCGGCAAGTTACCGCCCGGTAGAGCCGAGCCCGCCGAACCGGGCCCACCGAACGGGGACACCCATGAACAAGGTCATGACGAGGACTCAGCAGCACCCCGGCACCCGCCCTCCGGGCCGCCGTGACACGCGCCGCCCCGCAGGCGCCCCGCCCCGCACCCCGAGCGGCAGCGGCCCCCGCACGGCACCCGGCGGCGGCCGCCCACCCGGCTCTCCCGCCACCGGCGCCCCCGCCCGCACCCGTCCCGCCGACGGCCGCCCCGCCACCCCCCGGCCCCTCCCCCGACACCCGGCATCCCGACCCACCACCAGCACCCCCGCCGGCCCCACTCAGGCCCCCGCCCCCAACCCCGGCCGTCCCGTCTCCCAGCCGCGCCCCACGGACCTCTTCGCCGACCGTCTCCTCGCGGTGCTGACCGGCCAACGCCCCGTGCACTTCATGCTCCGGCACACCCTCGGCCACGCCTACGACGACCTGGCGCACCTCGCCGAACGCGGCCCCCTGCGCACCACTCACGGCGCCCGCCCCGTCGTCCGTGACATCGGCTACTACGTCCCTCGCCCCGGCGCCATCGAGGCGTTCGCCCGCATCGGCGCCGGCGACCGTCTACGGGCCATGGCCTTCCGCCTGGAACTCGGCACGGACCACCGCTGGCGCTGCACCGCCGTGGAACTCGACGGCACCCGCAGGCCCCGCCCACAGGACGACTGAGCCGCCCCCAGGGCCGCCGAACGGACAGAGGGCCGGGCCACCCGAAGGTGACCCGGCCCTCAAGCCGCTACGAACCCCACGGCGCCGTCAGACCACGCGGCACGTCCCACGTGACGACGCACGTCACATCGCACCTCGCACGTCCCGCCCGGGCCGACAGACCGCGGACGCACGTGCCGCAGACGAACGCGCCGCGGGCGAACGCGCCTTACTTCTTGCGGCGCCGCCCGGCCTTCGCCTGCTTGCGGCGCTCCGCGCGGGTGAGGCCGTCGGCCTCGGAACGCACCGGCTCGTCGTCGTCACTGTCGAAGTCGCCCTCGATAGTGCCGCCCTCACCGTCCACCGTCGGAGCCGAGAAGTGCAGCTGACGACGCTGCGGAGCGTCCAGCCCCTTCGCCCGGATCTCCGGACGCGAACCCGCCTGCGCCGGCACCACGTCCTGCTTCGCCATGTCGACCGGCGCGGCGTCCTCGACCGGGACCTCCTCGACCTGCTGCTCGACCTGGACCTCCAGGTTGAACAGGTAGCCGACGGACTCCTCCTTGATGCCGTCCATCATCGCGGAGAACATGTCGAAGCCCTCGCGCTGGTACTCGACCAGCGGGTCCTTCTGCGCCATCGCGCGCAGACCGATGCCCTCCTGGAGGTAGTCCATCTCGTAGAGGTGCTCGCGCCACTTGCGGTCCAGGACCGACAGCACGACCCGACGCTCCAGCTCACGCATGATCTCGGAACCGAGCTGCGACTCCCGCGACTCGTACTGCTCGCGGATGTCGTCCTTGATGGACTCGGAGATGAACTCGGCGGTCAGACCGGCCCGGTCACCGGCCGCCTCCTCCAGCTCCTCGACGGTGACCTTCACCGGGTAGAGCTGCTTGAAGGCGCCCCACAGCCGGTCCAGGTCCCAGTCCTCCGGGAAGCCCTCCGCGGTCTCCGCGCCGACATACGCGTCGATCGTGTCGTCCATGAAGTGGAGGATCTGCTCCTGGAGGTCCTCGCCCTCCAGGACGCGACGCCGCTCACCGTAGATGACCTCACGCTGACGGTTGAGGACCTCGTCGTACTTCAGGACGTTCTTACGCGTCTCGAAGTTCTGCTGCTCCACCTGCGACTGCGCGGACGCGATCGCGCGCGTGACCATCTTGTTCTCGATCGGCACGTCGTCCGGCACGTTCGCCATCGACATCACGCGCTCGACCATCTGCGCCTTGAACAGCCGCATCAGGTCGTCACCCAGCGACAGGTAGAAACGGGACTCGCCCGGGTCGCCCTGGCGGCCGGAACGACCGCGCAGCTGATTGTCGATACGACGCGACTCGTGCCGCTCGGTGCCGAGCACGTAGAGGCCGCCGAGCTCCTTGACCTCGTCGAACTCGGCCTTGACGGCCTGCTCGGCCTTCTCCAGGGCGGCGGGCAGCGCGGCGGCCCACTCCTCGATGTGCTCCTCGGGGTCGAGGCCGCGCTGGCGCAGCTCCGCCTCGGCGAGGTCCTCGGGGTTGCCGCCGAGCTTGATGTCGGTACCACGGCCGGCCATGTTGGTGGCGACCGTCACGGCGCCCTTGCGGCCGGCCTGGGCGACGATCGACGCCTCACGCTCGTGTTGCTTGGCGTTCAGCACCTCGTGCTGGACACCCCGCTTGGAGAGCTGCTGCGACAGGTACTCGGACTTCTCGACCGACGTCGTGCCGACGAGGATCGGCTGGCCCTTCTCGTGCTTCTCGGCGATGTCGTCGACGACCGCCTCGAACTTCGCGACCTCGGTGCGGTAGATCAGGTCGGACTGGTCCTTGCGGACCATCGGCCTGTTCGTCGGGATCGGGACCACACCGAGCTTGTAGATCTGGTGGAACTCCGCGGCCTCGGTCATCGCCGTACCGGTCATGCCGCAGAGGCCGGGCTGTTCCTTGTCGTCATGGTCGTGACGCTTGTAGAGGCGGAAGAAGTTCTGAAGGGTGATCGTGGCGAGCGTCTGGTTCTCGTCCTTGATGTCCACCCCTTCCTTCGCCTCGATCGCCTGGTGCATGCCCTCGTTGTAGCGGCGGCCGGCGAGGATACGACCGGTGTGCTCGTCGACGATCATGACTTCGCCGTCCATGACGACGTAGTCCTTGTCCTTCTTGAAGAGCTCCTTCGCCTTGATGGCGTTGTTCAGGTAGCCCACCAGAGGGGTGTTCACCGACTCGTAGAGGTTGTCGATGCCCAGCCAGTCCTCGACCTTGCTGACACCGGCCTCGTGAATGGCGACCGTGCGCTTCTTCTCGTCGACCTCGTAGTCGCCGGTCTCCTCGAGGCCCTTGAGCGGGTTGCCGGCCTCGCCCTTCTTCAGGCGCGTCACCAGCTTGGCGAAGTCGCCGTACCACTTGGTGGCCTGGTCGGCCGGGCCGGAGATGATCAGCGGCGTACGCGCCTCGTCGACCAGGATGGAGTCGACCTCGTCGACGATGGCGAAGTTGTGGCCGCGCTGGACCAGCTCGTCCTGCGCCCACGCCATGTTGTCGCGCAGATAGTCGAACCCGAACTCGTTGTTCGTGCCGTAGGTGATGTCGCACGCGTACATCTCGCGGCGCTGCGCCGGCGTCATGTTGGCGAGGATGCAGCCGACATCCAGGCCCAGGAACTTGTGGACGCGGCCCATCATCTCGGAGTCGCGCTCGGCCAGGTAGTCGTTGACCGTGATCAGGTGAACGCCCTTGCCGGACAGCGCGTTCAGATACGCGGGCAGCGTGCCGACGAGCGTCTTGCCCTCACCGGTCTTCATCTCGGCCACATAGCCGAGGTGCAGCGCTGCGCCACCCATGATCTGGACGTCGTAGTGACGCTGGCCGAGGACGCGCTTGGCGGCCTCACGCACGGTGGCGAAGGCCTCGGGCAGCAGGTCGTCCAAGCTCTCACCGTCGGCATACCGCTGCTTGTACTCATCGGTGAGGGCCCGCAGCTCGGCGTCGGAGAGGTCGACGAAGTCCTCTTCGATGGAGTTGACCTGGTCCGCGATGCGGTGCAGCTTGCGCAGGATCTTGCCTTCGCCTGCACGCATGATCTTCGAGAGGACGGACACGGGGGTTGGTCTCCTTGCCGGTCGGGCCTGGGACGGTCGGTTTCCATTGGGCTTGCTGAGCAACGGCCATCGTATGCGAGGACCCCGCCGCCCCGGGAGGCCTGCCGCGACGAGGACCGCACACTGCTGCGCTCGTGTTTCAAAATCTTCTTCAAAGTGGACAACGGCCGGGCCCCGCCGATGGTGCCGCGTCCGGCAGACGAATTGCGCGAATTGTGATCACCCGCTCACGGACAGCAAAAAAGATGGCGCCCGCCCGGCCCCCCGAGCAGAATCGGCCGATGGAGCTCGAGCCCGTCACCCTCACCACCCCCCGCCTCGTCCTGCGCCCCCTCGACCCGCGGGACACCGACGCCGTGTACACCGCCGCCCAGGACCCCGACATCCAGCGCTGGACCACGATCCCCTCCCCCTACCTCCCCGAGCACGCCCGGAGCTTCATCGAGCTGCTCGCCCCGGAAGGCTGGGCCACCGGCTCCATGTTCACCTTCGGCGTCTTCCTCCCCGACGGAACCCTCACCGGCGCCCTCAGCCTCACCATGCGTTCCCTCGGCACGGCCGAGGTCGGCTTCTGGGCGGCCAAGGAACACCGCGGCCACGGCTACACCACCGAGGCCGTCCTCACCTCCGCCCGCTGGGCCTTCACCACCCTCTCCGTCGACCGCGTCGAATGGCGGGCCGAAATCGGCAACACCGCCTCCCGCGCGGTCGCCGAGAGCGCCGGCTTCACCCTGGAAGGCACCCTGCGCTCGGCCATCAACAACAAGGGCGTACGACGGGACTGCTGGCTGGCCTCCCTGCTCCCGTCGGACCTCGGCCTCCCGTCCACCGCGCCGTACGTTCCGGCGCCTTCCAAGCACACCGGGGATACAGCCGGCCCGTCCGGCGTTTGAGGACGAGGCCCTTCCGGGACCGAAGCGGGGGTCTCAGGACGACAGCCCCCAAGGACGGGAAGGGCCGGGAGGGAGCGACAGCCGCAGGGACGGAAAGGCGCGGGAGGAGCGACAGCCGCAGGGACGGAAAGGGGACGGACGGTGGGAGCGAGGAGCCCCGCGCGTGCCCACCCGCACCCCGAACCCCCAGCTCACCCCCCGCTGTCAGTCCCACCCCCTATCGTGCGAGCCATGACGACCCCGCGCCCCGCCACCACCCTCTCGGCAGACGAAGCCCGCCGCATCGCCCTACGCGCGCAGGGCTTCCTCGGCACACCCGACCGCAAGGCCGGCGTCCGCGGAGCACTCCGTCACCTCGGCGCGGTCCAGCTCGACACGATCTCCGTCCTGGCCCGCTCCCACGAGCTGATCCCCTACGCCCGCCTGGGAGCGGTCGGCCGCAAGACGGTCGAGGACGCCTACTGGAAGCCCGTGTCCATGGAGACGCCCCGGGCACGACCGCACGCCTTCGAGTACTGGTCCCACGCCGCCTGCATCCTCCCCATCGAGGAATGGCCCCACTTCGCCTTCCGCCGCCGCGCCTACCGGGCCCGCCCGCACTGGAACCACGCCCTCCCGGACGGCACGTACGACCAGGTCGTCAAGCAGCTCCGCGCCGAAGGCCCGCTCACCGCGACCGAGTTGGGCGGAGCGAAGAAGACCAGCGAGTGGTGGGACTGGTCCGGCACCAAGGTCGCCGTGGAACGCGCGCTGATGTACGGCGAGGTGGTCTGCGTGGAGCGCCGCGGCTGGAAGCGCGTCTACGACCTCGCCGAACGCGCCGTACCCGCCGACCTGCTGCACGACGAACTGGACGACACCGAGTGCCTGCGCCGCCTCGTCCGCCTGGCCGGCCGGTCGCTCGGCGTGGGCACACGCGCGGACATCGCCGACTACCACCGTCTCAAGGGCGAACAGGTCGACGCCGTGATCGCCGACTCGGGCCTGGTCCCGGTCACGGTGGAGGGCTGGGGCAAGCCCGCCTGGGCCGACCCGGCGGCCCTGGAAACGCCCCCGCGCGGCCGTCACCGCACCACGCTCCTGTCCCCCTTCGACTCCCTGATCTGGGAACGGGCGCGCACCGAGCGGATCTTCGGCTTCACCCACCGCCTGGAGGCCTACGTCCCCAAGCCCAAGCGGATCCACGGCTACTTCGCGATGCCGGTCCTGGCCGGCGGCCGGCTCGTCGGCCGTGTGGACCCCGCCAGGGAGGGCCGCACACTGGTCGCCAGGCAGGTCAGCCTGGACGGCCCGAAGGCGGTCCCGGCGGTGGCCCAGGCCCTGCTCGAGGCGGCGACCTGGGTGGACTGCACGGACGTGCGCGTGGAGCGCGTGGACGCCCCGGACCTGCGCGAGCCCCTCATGAAGGAACTCACCCGCGCACTGGCCTGAACCGTGCCGGAGTCGCGCGGCGACCCGAGCCGGGACCGGGGCTGGACCCTCCGGAATCAGACCGGGACCAGACCGGGATGAAGGCCCGACTCAGGCTCGCATCAAGGGATCACCAGGGTCAGGGCGATGACCGGAGCCTTGGCGATCAGCGAAGTCACGGCGCTGACCGAAGTCACGGCGATCACCGAAGTCACCGGATCTCAAGGATCTTCTCCCGCATCGCGTACACCACCGCCTCCATCCTGGAGTGCAGCTGAAGCTTCTCCAGGATGTTGCGCACATGGTTCTTCACGGTGTTCTCGGAGATGAACAACTCCTTGGCGATGTCACGGTTGTTCATCCCCGTGGCGACCAGCTTGAGCACCTCCAGCTCGCGGTCCGTCAGCCGCGGCGCGGGCACGAGCCGACGCTCGTCGGTCCGCTGGATCATCGACTTGAACTCGGTGAGCAGTTTCGACGCCATGGAGGGGCTGATCTGCGACTGCCCGTCGGCGACCGCGCGGATCGCGGTGGCGACCTCGTCCGTGGAGATCTCCTTGAGGAGATAGCCGGTGGCGCCGGCCTTGATCGCCTCGTAGAGGTCGGCCTCCTCGTCGCTGATCGTCAGCATGATGATCTTCGCGCTGGGGGCCACCTCCTTGATGGAGGTGCACGCCTCGATACCACCGCGCTTGGGCATCCGTACGTCCATCAGCACGATGTCCGGCAGCAGGTCGGCCGCCTTGTCCACGGCCTCTGCGCCGTCCCCCGCCTCACCGACGACCTGGATGTCCTCCTCGGCCGCGAGAACGATCTCCAGGCCACGGCGGAACAGGGCGTGGTCGTCCACGACAAGGACTCTGATCGGCTCCTTGCGTGAGGTGCCCCCGTCCGGGCCCATGCCGACGACGCCGTCGTCGGCATCGTCGTCCCGCATCGGTCCGAAGCTGTCCGCCATCGTTCCTCCCCCTGAAGGCTGTGGCCGTGGTCCAGTGCCGTCGCCAACCCAAGGCAGCGGCCCACCGGTTGAGCCGCCCTGGCCATGATTCCATGCCCGGACGACAACGCGGTGACAGAGCGGTGCCCGAAGGGGTCGCACACGGGTGCCCCTGGGGGCGCACACAGCGCTCCAGGGGCACACCGCTCAGCTGTCACCGAGCATGATCAGCCGCCCAGCGCGCCGCCCGCCTCGGGGGAGTGCGCCTGGGCCACCATCGGGTCGGTGTCGAGGTAGATCACGCCGTAGTCGTAGGCGTGACGCCGGTAGACGACGCTTGGCTGCTTGGTCTCGGAGTCGACGAACAGATAGAAGTCGTGTCCGACCAGTTCCATCTCGTAGAGGGCCTGGTCGAGTGTCATCGGCGCGGCGACGTGGGTCTTCTCGCGCACCACGAGGGGGCCGTCGCCCTGCACCTCGAGCGAGCCGATCTTCTTCGTCGGCACGCTCTCCGACTCGCCGGCGGGGACGGGACGGCCGTTGCCGTTGAGCGTCGCCACACCCGGGACATGGTCGGGAACCTCTGCCGCGGAGAGCCTGCGGGCACCGCGGCGCGTGTAACGCTTGTCGTGCTGCTTGCGCAGCTGGGCATCCAGCTTCTCCGCCGCCAGGTCGAGTGCCGCGTACGCGTCGTTGGCCGAAGCCTCCGCCCGGATCACAGGACCGCGGGAGCGGAGCGTGATCTCCACTCGGTCGCACCGGTCCGCCTGTCGGGGGTTGGGCTCCTTGGACACCTCCACGTCGAGGCTGATCACCTTGCCGTCGAGCTTCTGGATCTTCTCCAGGTTCAGCTTCTCGGCCACGTGCTTGCGGAACCGCTCGGGCACCTCGGTCTTGCGTCCCTTGACGACGATGTCCACGCAGAACTCCGTTCCCGGATCACTCCGCTTCAGTGGCGGAGCATCTCCCTTTTGCACCAGGCTCCGGTGAGCACCGGAACCTCGGACTTGGTGACTTCCACCTCCTCCTCCCCCATGGGCGAGATCTACACCCCAGGTGCTGCGGAAGATTACGAAAACCGCAGCACGGCAGTCGGATAGGAGAGGTGTGGCCTGCGGCTTTCCCTCACAACCGAACATATCTCGCCCGGACGGATGTCGTCACCCTCTACTGCGGCGTACCTCCGTTCAGGCGAATGGGCCCTCTCATTACCTGCAACGACACAAGTTCTCGCTCAGTTCCGGTTTATTTCGAGAGAGTCCGGCGACGCGGCGACCACTGCCGCGCAGAGCACGTCACCGGCTCTGCCGGCACCGCCCATCAGCCTCTTCGGCACCCCGTCCACGGCTCCCTCCTCCGCTCCGGACAGCTTCTCTCTGCCTTCCCGAGTACTGCCCACATACACGGCCGTCGGCCCTTCACCACACAACACACCCGTCGCCTCCTCCCCGCACTGCCCCCTCTCACTCTCCCCCTGTCCCGCCCGCTCCGCCGCCGCGGCCGTCCGCACCGCGCGCGCCGCCTCCGCCAGCGAGGCGCCGGTCGTGACCACGTCGTCGACGAGGACCACCGGACCACCGCACAGCACCCGCGCACCCCCGGGCGCCACCGTCAGCGCGCCCACCAGGTTGTCCAGCCGCTGCCGGAAGTCGAGCCCCGACTGGTCGGCCACGGCCCGCCGCTGCCGCAGCACCGCGGCCACCCGGGCCGGCACCCCGGCCCGCCGCAACTCACCGGCCGCCGCGAACGCGATCCGTCGCGCCGGATCATGACCACGCGCCCGCACCGCGGCACGGGCGGAGGGGACGGGGACGAGCAGTACGCCTGCGGGTGACGGGGGGCCCTCCCCCCTCCCCACCTCCCCCATCCCCGCCCGCACAGCCCCCGCCAGCGCCGCCCCCAGTGGTCGGGCCAGCGCCAGGGCGCCGCGTTCCTTGTGGGCCAGCAGCACCGCCCGTACCTCGTCCGCGTACCGGGCCGCCGCGTGCACGGCGGGCAGCCCGGGCGGTTCCGGTACCGGTCGGACCCGGAACGGCGCGGCTCCGCCCAGCGCCGCACGGCACTGCGGGCAGAGCATCGTACGCGCGCTTCCGCAGCCTCCGCAGTCAGCGGGGAGCACCAGGCCGGCCAGTTCCTGCCACCATCTGCGAACGCCTTCCACGTCCTCCACTCTGCCGACCTGGGGAGCGGCCCGCCACCCCTGTGGAAAACCGCCTGGGGAGGCCTGTGGAAAACTCACGACAAGGCGGAGTGAAGGCGGGCGTGAAGGTGGTCGGACGACCGTCGAAAGGCGGACGGTAGTCGATCTGACCAGCAGAAAGGAGCAGGCCGAAAGCAGTTTCCTGAGGGAAGCCGGGCCAAAGAAGAAGGAGTCCGGGCAGTTGCCCCGAGTCCCGGGTCCGCTCTGCTCCGCTGAAGTCGCCGCGCGGTCCCGGGAAAAGAGTCACCCCGGATAGAACGCGACCGAAGCGGTCTCCTTCAACGTCCGCCACCCGCTTCCGCCGGGCAGCCAGAGCAGCCCGTCCTTGGAGGTCGCGAAGAGCGGGATGTCGCTGTCCTCGGAGGCGGCGATACTGGTGACCTCGGTGAGGCCGGGCAGTGTCCCCGCCTCGGGGATCGAGCCGTCGCACTGCACGTACTGCACCTGCTGCACGCCCCCGGACTCGCGTCCGACGACCACGAGCCGGCTGTCCCCGGCCCACGAGACGGCCGTGACCTGTTCCAACTCCGGTGTCGCGGAGCGCAGTTCCTGGAGCGACACGGACGGCTGCTCGCCGGTGCCCGGGCCTCGTTCGATCCGTCCGATGAGCAGGGACTGCTTGCCGCCCTTGTCCACGACGAGCGCGATCCGCACCCCGTCGGCGGCCACGCGTACGGCGTTGATACGGCCGTCCAGCCCCGGGGTGAGCACCTCCAGGGGCCGGCCGCCGCCCTTCTGCAGCAGGAGCAGCCGAGGAGCGCTGAGGTCGCGGTCGGCCACCCACAGGTCGCCCTGGGCGTCCCAGCTGGGGGTGGTGAGCCGGTCGGTCTCGGTCTTGCCCTTGCTCTGGAGTACGGGGTCGCCGATGGAGCTGCCGGAGACGGTGGAGGTGACGTAGAGCGTCTTGCCGTCGAGGGCGACTCCGGCGGCGCTGTGTTCGTCGCGGGCCACGGCCACCGAGCGCAGTGCCTTGGTGCCGTCTCCGAGCGCTCCGGGCACGGGGTCGGCCTTGGTGTTGCCGCTGCCGCTCGTCATCCGTACGAGGCGGTGCTGGCCGTCGATGAAGTACAGGTAGCCGGGGCTGGTTTCGGACCCGCGTGCGGCGACGGCCGCGGCCCGGTCCTCGGCGAGGGAGCACAGCTGGGTGCCGCCCGAGCGCAGCGCGACCTCGTCGACGGCGGGGGTCAGGCTCTGCAGGGAGAACAGCAGCTGGGCCGCCATCTCCTCGCACTTGCCCTGTCCGATGTGGACCGCCTTGTCGTTCAGCGGCACGGTGAGCTTGTTCTGGTCGTCGGGGGTCAGCGCGGTGACGCCCTTGGGAAGGGCCGTTCCGGTGGGGAAGCTGGATCTGACGACGGGACGGAGCCAGCTGGTGGGTCCGGTGAGCACGGAGCGCACCATCTGCGTCACCGGGTCGACGCGTTCACGGACGTAGACGGGGTCGGCGACGGCCATGGGCGGCCGTGAGCCGTCGGCCGTGGTGTTGGAGGCGAAGTAGTACTTGTTGACGGACACGTAGTTGCGCTGGAAGTCCGACTTGCCCATGACGACGCCCTGGGGGAGGGAGTCGATGCGCCACTGCCCGGTCTTCTTGTCGCGGCTGAGGTGGACCGGCTGGCCGTAGGTGCCGGACGCGGGCGCGTACGACTGCTGGGCGTCGACGGCGGCGACCTTCGTGCCGGTCAGGACGTAGGAGTAGTCGTCGCCGTCCTCCCTGGTGCCGGCGGGTCTGGCCTCGGTCGCCGGTCCGTCCGCGAGGACCGTCGTGGACCGTTCCGGCTGCCATCTCTGGGCGGCTCTGTCGGTCAGGTACTGCCGTGCGGTCGAGTAGCCCGGGTCGTCGCTGGTGAGCGCTTCGAGGAAGCCCTGGAGGATCTCCGAGGGCTGCGCGTCGTCCTGGGGCGGCATCGCGAACACCCGTACCTGGGTGTCCTGGCGCGGTGTGGACTCGACGCCGCGCAGATCGCCGCTGTCGGGCATGGAGGCGCACCCGGCCAGCAGGACGACGCCGCACGCGGCGTACGCCACCGCGCGCCCCGGCGTGCGCCGGGTTTCCCCCTCGCGCCACTCAGCGCCCACGAAATGCCTCCCCATGCTGGTCCGAGCCCTCCGCGTCGGCGTTCGGCCGGTCCGGAGTCCCCCTCGGTGTCGTGTCCCGCGCGTCGGCCGCGTCCCCGTCGTCGTCTCTTGAGCGTGCCGGTTCCGTGTGTTCCGGTTTCTCGCCGCGTGCCGTCTCCGCAGCGGGCGGTTCGTCCTGTCTGCGCCCCCCGCCGACCGTTCCGGGCGCGGGCCGGGACACTACGCGCGCGCCGTTGCCGGGCAGCGCCGTCGGGTCGGCCGTGGGCGTTGTGCCGGCCATGCGGGGCCCGAGGGTGCTCCGTGCGGCCGACTGCTGCTCATCGGCGGGCTGTACGGGCACCGTCGCGCTCTTCTCGTCTCCGCCGCGCGGCTGACCCGCGTCGTCGAGGTCTCCGCGGTTGCGGCGGGAGTCCTTGGGCTCGAGCGGTATCGGCGAGCCGCGCAGCGGTTCGTCGGCGGTCCTGGGCAGCGTCAGCCGGAACTGCGAGCCGCCGCCGGGCTCTCCCCAGGCCTGGAGCCAGCCGCCGTGCAGGCGTGCGTCCTCCAGGGCGATGGACAGCCCCAGACCGGTGCCGCCCGTGGTACGCGCGCGTGCCGGGTCGGCCCGCCAGAACCGGCTGAAGACGCGGGTGGCCTCGCCGGGCTTGAGCCCGACGCCGTAGTCGCGCACGGCGATCGCGACTGCCCCGCCCGCGGCGGCCAGTTTGACGATGACGTCCTTGCCCTCGCCGTGTTCCACGGCGTTGACCACCAGGTTCCGCAGGACCCGCTCGACGCGCCGGGCGTCTGCCTCGGCGACGACGGGCTGCTGGTCGCCGATGACGCGTACGGCCGTCCCCTTGCGTTCGGCGAGCGGCGCGGCCCCGCTGACGACCCGCCGCACGACCTCCCTGAGGTCGATCGGCTCGGCCTCCAGGGCGGCGGCGCCGGCGTCGAAGCGGCTGATCTCCAGCAGGTCCGCGAGCAGTGTCTCGAACCGGTCGAGCTGGTCGGCGAGCAGTTCCGCGGACCGTGCGGTGACGGGGTCGAAGTCGACGCGGGCGTCGTGGATGACGTCGGCGGCCATCCGTACGGTCGTCAGCGGTGTCCGCAGTTCGTGCGAGACGTCGGAGACGAACCGTCGCTGCATGCGGGACAGGTCCTCCAGCTGCTGGATCTTCAGCTGGAGGTTCTGGGCCATTTTGTTGAAGGCCTCGCCGAGGCGGGCGATGTCGTCCTCGCCGGTGACCTTCATCCGCTCCTGGAGCCGCCCGGCGGACAGCCGCTCGGCGATACCGGCGGCCATCCGCACCGGTGTGACGACCTGCCGCACCACGAGCCACGCGATGGCGCCGAGGAGTACGACGACGAAGAGCCCGGCGGTCGCCAGCGTGCCCTTGACCAGGCTCAGCGACTTCTCCTCCTGCGTGAGCGGGAAGAGGTAGTACAGCTCGTACGGATCGCCGTTGGGGTCGTTGACCTGCTTGCCGATGACCAGGGCCGGCTGGGAGTCCTTGTCGCTGAGGTAGATGATGCGGGAGTAGCTCTGGGCCGCACCGGTGCTGCTGTTGACCTGCTCGCGCAGGTTCTCCGGGACGCTCTTGTCGGGGTCGACGAAGCCTGAGGCACGCGGGCCGCGGGCGACGCCGCTGACGTCGCCGGGAGGCAGGGTGACCACGTCGAAGGCGCCCTGGCCACCGCTGGACAGCGACAGCACGAGCTCGCTCATCCATTCGATGACGTTCTGGGAGGCGCCGCCGTCCGCCGGGGTGCCGTCGTCGGCGGCCGCGCTGGCGGCCTCGTCGGCCTTCTGTTTCGCCACGGCGAATCCGCCGGTGGCCTGGCTCTGGGACGCCTTCACCTTGGCGTCCAGCAGCCCGTTGCGCACCTGCCCGATGACGACGAAGCCCAGCAGCAGGACGACGCCCAGCGACATCAGCAGCGTGGTGACGACGACCTTGAGCTGGATGTTGCGCCGCCACAGCCGCATGACGGGCAGCAGCGGCCGACGCACCCAGCGCAGCAGCAGCCTCAGAACGGGGCTGCCCTGCACCCCGCCCTGGAGCAGTCCTCCTTCGAGGAGACGCGCGAAGCGTGAACCCGGCGTCCTACGGCCGACAGGCCGCTGTGGACGGGCCCCGGACCGACCGGGGGCCGAAGCGGCACTGTCACCGGACATGTCAGCTGGGTCCTGCCTTGTATCCGACGCCACGGACGGTCACGACGATCTCCGGTCGCTCGGGGTCCTTCTCGACCTTGGAGCGCAGTCGCTGTACGTGCACGTTCACCAGGCGGGTGTCGGCGGCGTGCCGGTAGCCCCACACCTGTTCGAGGAGCACCTCGCGGGTGAAGACCTGCCAGGGCTTGCGCGCCAGCGCGACCAGCAGGTCGAACTCCAGCGGCGTCAGCGCGATCGACTGTCCTTCCCGCTTCACGGAGTGACCGGCCACGTCGATGACCAGATCGCCGATGGCGAGCTGTTCCGGCGCCGGCTCCTCGGACCTGCGCAGCCGTGCCCGGATCCGGGCGACCAGCTCCTTCGGCTTGAACGGCTTCACGATGTAGTCGTCGGCGCCGGACTCCAGTCCGACGACGACGTCGACGGTGTCGCTCTTCGCCGTGAGCATCACGATCGGCACTCCGGACTCCGCCCGGATCAGGCGGCACACCTCGATGCCGTCCCGGCCGGGCAGCATCAGATCCAGCAGCACCAGGTCGGGCTTCGCCTCACGGAAAGCGGCCAGCGCCTTGTCACCGTCGGCCACGAAAGACGGCTCAAAACCTTCACCACGCAGCACAATGCCGAGCATCTCGGCCAGTGCGGTGTCGTCGTCGACGACAAGGACTCGTCCCTTCATAAACGACATCATCCCATTCTCATAACGGTGAAGGCGGCGCAGGTGAGAAGGCTCACCGGCCAGTGACGATAGTCGTACGGGGCGGTCACTGTCTGCCCGGGTCCGCCGACGTCGATGTCAGCACCGATGTCGGGCGGTCCGGACACCGGCTCGACGCACGGACGTCGTGACTCAGAGGAAGCTCCCGCAGCCGTCGCGTGACGACGCGGGCTCCGAGGGGCCCTGGGCGAGCCGGGGTGAGGGATTGCCCCAGGCTCCCGAGAGGGTTGGTGGCATCGGCCGGGCAGGCGGCTCCCACGCGCGCACCGCCCGGAACGCCCCCACGGTCGAACGAGGACGTGGCGCCCGCGGACGCCCGCTTCCGTCCGCGTCCGCCGCGCACACCATCTCGGCGTCATCGGCGCCTCAAGGAGAGCATTCGGCGTGTCCACAGCATCCGACACCCCGGTCGTGGACACCCTCGCCGCCATGACCATCGACTCCCTCGAACGATGCGGTCTGTCGCCGGACACGCTCATCCTGACCCGCCTCGCCGCGCTCGCGGCCTCGGACGCGCCCCCCGTCTCCTGCCTCACCCACGTCGACGCGCGCGCAAGGACGCGCGCGCAAGGCCGATCTGACCGCCGCTCAGGTACCGGACGTCCTGGTCGCCCTCGCCCCCATCGTGGGCACGGTCCGCGTGATGACGGCAGCGGGCGACCCCACCGCAGCGCCGGGCATCGCGATCGCGGTGGCCCCCGCCGAGATCGAGGCCGGGAGCCGAAGGGGAGCGACCCTCAACGGTCATCGTGCGCGGCAAGGAACTGCGTGGGGTCGTACAGGCGCTCGCACGGGACGAAGGGGCCAAGCCGCCAAGCGGGCGCTGCGGCTCCTCTCTGCGGCTCTCACGGCTGCCCTGTCGAAGACATTGGCCTGACCCGGAACCTGACCGAGCTCGTCCACGTGCGGGCGACCGCCGACAGCGGCAAGAGCCGGGACGCCGTGCCCGTCCTCCGCTTCCTTGCTGCCGCCGCCGACTCACGCCGTACCGCCGACGTTCCTCTTCCCGGTGAGGGAGACACGCAGGTGAGCGGGGTCACCGGCCTGTGACCACAGTCGTAGCGGGCGGGCCCTGTCCGCCCTCGGGGTCGCGCCGTCGGTTTCGACGGCGGTCCCTGCGGGAAATCTCGGTGCGGTACGGCACCGTCCAGTGGTGGGATGCGCCGCATGAGTGACCCGCTGCGCGACCGCATCGAGCGGTATTACGCCACCGTTCCCCTCCTCTTCGCCGACGCCGAGGACTTCGGCCCGCTGCGCCTGTTCGTACGGAAGGAACCCGGCGCCCCCTACTACGGCGGCCCGGGGCACGCCCAGCCCACCGCGGCGGGCTCGGCCTCCGTCGAAGCCGCCGACATCGCCCGGGTGCGTGCCCGCCAGCGTGAACTCGGGGTGCCGGAAGCGTTCGAATGGCTCGCCGAGTCGGCGCCCGCGCTGCGTGCCCGTATCGAGGCCGCCGGCCTCGCGGTGCTGCGACGCCCGCTGATGGCACTGCCACCCGACCACCCGCTCCCTCCACAGCCCCTGCCGGAGGGCGTGACACTGCGCGCGCTGACCGCGGACGATCCCGCACTGCCCGCGGCCCTCGCGCTCCCGCACCTGGCCTTCGCCACGGAGCCCGCCACCGGTGAACCCGCCCCCGCGACGGGCCCGTCCGACCGCGCAAAGCTGTCGGGGCGGGCGAAGGAGCTGACCGAGGACGGCACGGTGGCCGCGGTCCGACCCACGATCCGCGCCGGACACAAGACCCTCGTCGCCGCCCTTGCGCCGGACGGCACTCCCCTGGCCACCGGCCACTACCACCCGGCGAACGCCACCACGGAGATCGGCGGCGTCGGCACCCTTCCGTCCGCCCGCCGCCAGGGGCTGGCCGCCGCCGTGACCGCGGCCCTGGTCACCCACGCCCGGGCCCACGGCATCGAGACGATATTCCTCGCCTACGCGCAGGAGACAGTCGCCCGCATCTACGCCCGCCTCGGCTTCCGCCCCGCCGGCACGACCCTCCTGATCGCCGGCCAACCCGCACGCTCGTAGGCACGCGCCCGGCGCACGCGGGCGCCTACCGACGGGCGATCACAGTGCCTCCCCGCCCTGGCGCGCCCTTCCGTACAGCTCGGCGAGCGCATCGGCCGTCACCGGCGACACCACACCTACCTCCGTGACGATCGCCGTCACCAGCTCGGGCGGCGTCACGTCGAACGCGGGGTTGTACGCCTGGGTCCCCAGGGGCGCCACCGGAGTCCCGGCTCCCGCTCCCATCACCGGCGCCTGCGACGCCATGGCCTCCGTCACCTCGTGCCCGGGGCGCTGCTCCACCTCGATGGACGCACCGTCGGGCGTCGCGAGATCCACCGTCGTCAACGGCGCCACGACGATGAACGGCACATGGTGGTACCGCGCCAGCACCGCGAGCGGATAGCTCCCCACCTTGTTCGCCACCGACCCGTCGGCCGCGATGCGATCCGCCCCGATCAGCACCGCGTCCACCTCCCCGGCCGCGAAGAGCGAACCCGCGGCGTTGTCCGTCAGCAAGGTGTACGCCATGCCGTTGCGCGCCGCTTCGTACGCCGTGAGGCGCGCGCCCTGCAGCAGCGGCCGCGTCTCGTCCACCCAGAGCCGACGGAGCCGCCCCGCCCGGTGCCCGGCGAGCGCGACCGCGAACGCCGTCCCCTCCCCGCCCGACACCAGCGCACCGGTGTTGCAGTGCGTGAGGACACGGTGGCCGCCGCCCGGCAGCAACTCGTCGAGGAGCGCCAGCCCGTGCCCTGCCATCCGGGCACTGGCCTCGGCGTCCTCCCGGTGGAGCTGCCGGGCCGCCGCCAGCGCGGCCCGCGCGCCCTGCGCCGGATCGCCGCCCTTGACGAGCTCGGCCTGGTACGCGGCCCTCGCCCGGCCCACGCCGACGGACAGGTTCACCGCGGTGGGCCGGGCGCCCGACAGGGCGTTCGCGGCGTCCTCCACGTCGAAACCCCGCGCGGCGGCGAGCGCGACGCCGTACGCCCCCGCGATGCCGAGCAGCGGTGCCCCACGCACGGCCAGCGAACTGATCGCCTCCACCAGCACGGACGCGTCCGTACACACCAGTTCGACTTCCTCGGCCGGCAGTCTCGTCTGGTCGAGAAGGACCAGAACAGGACCCTCGGGCAACTCCTCCCAACGGATCGCAGGTACCTCGGTCGGCCGCTTGTCCTCGCCGGTTTGCGCGTACTGATCAGCCATGCGATCAGTCTGCCCCGGATCCGGCGGACAATTGAAGGTGTGCAGCCCCTACCGCGGCCGGTCACCCGGTGAGCGCCCCATGGCACGATGGCTCCCAACCTGCCGCCGCGCCCGCGGACGGGCACCGTGAAGGAGCGACGATGAAAGACACTCCGGGCTGGGCCTCGCCCGGATCCGCCCCGTCCGACGGACAGGAGCCCGGCGCGTCCCACCCCGCCGAGCCCACGGACCGCCCCGCCGACGCCCGGCCCGCGGACCAGCCGGGCGAGGACCCGCAGAGCCCCGGCACGAAGTGGTCCAAGGAACAGCCGCCCCCCGGCCCCGGCCAGTGGTCCGCGCCCGCGGGACCCCAGAGCCCGGGCCGCGACGCCGGCCAGAGCCCGCCGCCCCCGCCGCCTCCTCCGCCCGGCCCCGGCTGGGGCGGGCCCCCGCCCTCCGGACCGGGCGGCGGATACCCCGGCGGCCCCGCAGGCCCCGGACCCGGCGGATACGGCGGTTACGGCGCTCACGGCGGCTGGGGTGCCGGCTGGGGCGGCCCCCCGCCGGCGGCGAAGCCCGGCGTGATCCCGCTGCGCCCGCTCGCCGTGGGCGAGATCCTCGACGGCGCCGTCGCCACGATGCGCACCTACTGGCGCACGGTCCTGGGCATCTCGCTGACCGTCGCCGTCATCACCCAGATCTTCGTCGTCCTGTTGCAGGGCCTCCTCCTCGAAGGCACGGACACGACCGCTCTCGGCGAGCCGAGCGCCACCGCCGACGAGCAACTCAACGCCATGGGCGACGCCATGCGTGCCTCCGGCCCCGTCCTCCTCATCGCCCTCATCGGCACCATCACGGCGACCGCCCTGCTCACAGCCGTCACCAGCCGGGCGGTCCTCGGTAAACCGGTCACCCTCGGGGAGGCCTGGCGCGACGCCCGCCCCCAGGTGTTCAAGCTGTTCGGCCTGATCTTCCTGCTGGTACTGATCGCCGCCGTGACCGTCCTCGTGTGCCTGCTGCCGGGCATCCTCGTGAGCGCGGCGGGCAGCTCGGACGCGGGGGCCGCGCTGATGGCCTTCGGCATCCTCGGCTCGATCGGCCTGGTGCTGTGGCTGCTGGTCCGCTTCTCCCTCGCCTCGCCCGCCCTGATGCTCGAGAAGCAGAGCATCAAAAAGGCGTTCGGCCGCTCCGCGAAGCTCACCCGCGGCTCCTGGTGGCGCGTCTTCGGTATCCAGCTGCTCGCCCTGATCATCGCGAACCTCGTCTCGATGATCGTCGTCGTCCCCTTCGCGCTCATCGGTATGGCCCTGAGCGACGGGGGGATCAGCGGCATGGCCGACGCGAGCAGCGACTACGGCTGGACCTACCTGATCGTCAGCGGCATCGGTTCGGTCATCGGCTCCATGATCACCTTCCCGATCTCGGCAGGGGTCTACGTACTCCTCTACGTCGACCAGCGCATCCGGCGGGAGGCCCTCGACCTCGACCTGGCCCGCGCCGCGGGCCTCCAGGGTTACGGCCCCTCCGCCGTCGGCACCACCCCGGGGAGCTGATGCGGTGAACCTGGCGGGGGGCGTTTTCACCGCACTGCCACTCCCGGGCGGCCTGCCCGTCCGGTCCCTGCTGCCCGGCAGTACCGAAGCGGTCCCGGCGGCCCTGCCCCGCATCGCCGACAGGACCATGGCAGCGCTGCTGCGGGCGGGCGACGGCACCGTGCTGTCGTCGGCCCGCTCGGGCCACGAGCCGCCGGTCACCGTCCCGCGCGACCCCGCGCGGGAAGCGGCCCGCCGTGAGCTGTCCAAGGACCTGTACCACCAGAACGACCCCAGCCTGTTCCAGCGCGCCCTGGACACCCTCTGGGACTGGATCGGCGACCTGCTCGGCACCGCTTCGACCGCCACCCCCGGCGGCACCCTCGGCCTGCTGGTCGTGATCCTGGCCGTAGCGGCCGTCGTGGGCGCCCTGTGGTGGCGCCTGGGCTCCCCGCGCCGCCGGCCCACGTCCACCGCCGCCCTCTTCGACGACCGTCCCCGCAGCGCCGCCGACCACCGCGCCGCCGCCGAGACACACGCCGCCCAGGGCCACTGGAACCAGGCCGTCCAGGAACGCACGCGCGCCATCGTCCGCTCCCTGGAGGAACGCGCCCTCCTCGACGTCCGCCCCGGCCGCACGGCCGACGAGGCCGCCGCCGACGCCGGCCGCACCCTGCCCGCGCACACCGACCGACTGAGCGCCGCCGCCCGTGACTTCGACGACGTGACATACGGCGGCCGCCGGGCCACCCAGCAGTCGTACACGCGCATGGCCGAACTCGACCTCGACCTGGAACGCGCCAAGCCCCACCTGACAGCGAGCAGCACCCACACCGCGGCCCACCCCGCCCGCCAGGGAGCCTCCGAATGACGACCGAGGCCACGCTCCCGTCCACCTCGGCCTCGCCCACCGCCCGGCTGCTGTGGACCCGCGCACGAGGCGTCACTCTCGCCCTCGTGCTGCTCCTGGCGGGCGCCGTCACACTCGCCGTGCTCCAGTCCGACGCCCGCCACGGCGCCCTCGACCCGCGCTCCGCCGACCCCTACGGCAGCCGCGCGCTCGCCGCACTCCTCGCCGACCGCGGCGTGTCCACCCGCGTCGTCACCACCCTGGCCGGGGCCCGCACCGCAGCGAGCCCCGACACCACTCTCCTGGTCGCCACCCCCGACCTCCTGACGGAGCGCCAACAGCGCGACCTCCACTCGGCGATCGCCGGCTCCGGCGGCCGCACCCTCCTCGTCGCCCCCACCGGCTGGTCCGTGGAAACCCTCGCACCCGGCGTGACCGCGGACCCCGCCAACAGCCGCGGCTCCGCGCTCTCCCCCGACTGCGCACTGCCCGCCGCCCGCCGCGCCGGCACCGCGGAAACCGGCGGCATCCGCTACACCACCCGCGACCTCGGCGCCGACAAGTGCTACCCCAGCGCCCGCCTGGCCACCCTGCTGCGCGTCCCGGACACCTCCGGCGACGGCGACACCGTGGTCCTCGGCGCGCCCGACATCCTCTACAACAACCGCCTCGACAAGCAGGGCAACGCCTCGCTCGCCCTCCAACTCCTCGGCTCCCGCAGCCATCTGGTCTGGTACCTCCCCTCGCTCTCCGACACCGCCGCCACGGACCCGGACGACGAAAAGGGCTTCTTCGACCTGTTGCCCTCCGGCTGGCTCTGGGGCACGCTCCAGCT
Source organism: Streptomyces sp. NPDC088157 (assembly GCF_044741545.1). Lineage (NCBI taxonomy): Bacteria > Bacillati > Actinomycetota > Actinomycetes > Kitasatosporales > Streptomycetaceae > Streptomyces > Streptomyces sp. NPDC088157. The sequence goes on along the minus strand of NZ_JBIUSU010000001.1, from coordinate 3,060 downwards.
CTTCGTCGCGGCAGCCCTCGCCGCCCTCTGGCGGGCACGCCGACTCGGCCCCCTCGTGCCCGAGAGACTCCCCGTGGCGATCCGCGCCTCCGAGACCGTCGAAGGCCGCGCCCGCCTCTACCGCAAGGCCAACGCCCGCGACCGCGCGGCCGTCGCTCTTCGCTCCACCACCCGCACCCGCCTCGCCCCTCTCCTGGGCGTCCCCGTCACCCAGGCGCACACGCCCGAGGCACTCGTCCCCGCCCTGTCCGCCCACCTTCACGGCGACGGACAGTCCCTGCACTTCCTCCTCTTCGGCCCACCACCCGGCGACGACGCGACCCTGATCGCGCTCGCCGACCAACTCGACGCCCTCGAAAGAGAGGTACGCCGTCCATGATGGACCCGACCACTGACAACGCCGGGCACACCGGGGATCCAGGCCGCGCCCGCGCCTCCCTGGAGGCCCTGCGCGCCGAGATCTCCAAGGCCGTGGTCGGCCAGGACCCCGCCGTGACAGGGCTGGTCGTGGCCCTGCTCTGCCGCGGGCACGTCCTCCTCGAAGGGGTCCCCGGAGTGGCCAAGACGCTGCTCGTCCGCGCCCTCGCCTCGGCACTCGAACTCGACACCAAGCGCATCCAGTTCACCCCCGACCTCATGCCCGGCGACATCACCGGCTCCCTCGTCTACGACGCCCGCACCGCCGAGTTCTCCTTCCAGCCCGGCCCGGTCTTCACCAACCTCCTCCTCGCGGACGAGATCAACCGCACCCCGCCGAAAACCCAGTCGTCCCTCCTCGAAGCGATGGAGGAACGCCAGGTCACAGTCGACGGCACGCCCCGCCTCCTCCCCGACCCCTTCCTGGTCGCCGCCACCCAGAACCCCGTCGAGTACGAGGGCACCTACCCCCTCCCCGAAGCCCAACTGGACCGCTTCCTCCTCAAACTGACGATCCCGCTCCCCTCCCGCCAGGAGGAGATCGACGTCCTCAACCGCCACGCCGAGGGCTTCAACCCACGCGACCTGCACGCCGCCGGCATACGCCCCGTCGCAGGACCGGCCGACCTCGAAGCCGCCCGCGCCGCAGTCGCCAAGACAACGATCTCCCCCGAGATCACGGCCTACGTCGTCGACATCTGCCGCGCCACCCGCGAATCCCCGTCCCTCACCCTGGGCGTCTCCCCGCGCGGCGCGACCGCCCTCCTGGCCACCGCACGCGCCTGGGCATGGCTCACCGGCCGCGACTACGTCATCCCCGACGACGTCAAAGCCCTCGCCCTCCCCACCCTCCGCCACCGCGTGCAGCTCCGGCCGGAGGCCGAGATGGAAGGCGTCACGGCCGACTCCGTCATCAACGCGATCCTCACCCACGTCCCCGTACCCCGCTGATGGCACTCACCGGACGCACGGCCCTCCTCGCGGCCCTCGGCTCCCTCCCCGTCGGTATCTGGGGCCCAAGCTGGACTGGCATCCTCGCGGTCAACGCCCCCCTGGCCGTGGCCTGCGCCTGCGACTTCGCCCTGGCCGCCTCGGTACGCCGACTGAGCCTGACCCGCTCCGGCGACACCTCCGCCCGCCTCGGCGACCCGGCGGACATCACCCTCACCATCACCAACCCGTCCCGCCGCCCCCTGCGCGCGCATCTCCGCGACGCCTGGCCCCCCAGCAGCTGGCAACCAGGCACGGAGACGGAGGCCTCCCGCCACCGCCTGACGGTCCCACCCGGCGAACGCCGCCGCATCACGACCCGCCTACGCCCCACCCGCCGCGGCGACCATCACACCGACCGCGTCACGATCCGCTCCTACGGCCCCCTCGGCCTCTTCTCCCGACAAGGCACCCACAAGGTCCCCTGGACCGTACGCGTCCTCCCCCCGTTCACCAGCCGCAAGCACCTCCCGTCGAAACTGGCCCGCCTGCGCGAACTGGACGGCCGCACCAGCGTCCTCACCCGCGGCGAGGGCACAGAGTTCGACAGCCTGCGCGAATACGTTCCCGGCGACGACACCCGCTCCATCGACTGGCGCGCCACAGCCCGCCATTCAACGGTCGCGGTCCGCACCTGGCGCCCCGAACGCGACCGCCACATCCTTCTCGTCCTCGACACCGGCCGCACCTCCGCAGGACGCGTCGACGACGCCCCCCGCCTCGACGCCTCCATGGACGCGGCACTCCTCCTCGCCGCCCTGGCATCCCGCGCCGGCGACCGAGTCGACCTCCTCGCCTACGACCGCCGCGTACGCGCCCTCGTCCAGGGCCGAACAGCCCGCGACGTTCTCCCCTCCCTGGTGAACGCCATGGCCACCCTCGAACCCGAACTGGTCGAAACGAACGCCCGTGGCCTCACCGCCACAGCCCTGCGCACGGCCCCCCGGCGCTCCCTCATCGTCCTCATGACCACTCTGGACGCCGCCCCGGTCGAGGAAGGCCTCCTTCCCGTCCTCCCCCGACTCACCCAGCGCCATACGGTCCTGGTGGCATCGGTCGCCGATCCTCACATCGCCCGCATGGCCACGTCCCGCGGCAATGCCGAGGCCGTGTACGAAGCCGCAGCCGCCGCCCAGGCCCGGACAGAACGCCATCGCACAGCCGACCAGCTCCGCCGGCACGGCGTCACCGTCGTCGACGCGACACCGGACCAACTGGCCCCCGCACTCGCAGACGCCTACCTGGCACTGAAAGCGGCGGGACGCCTATAGAAACAAACGGGCTCTCTTGAAAGAGAGCCCGTCAAAACCATCACACCCCTGAACGCAGAAAACCCCCGCACCGTGAGGTGCGGGGGTTTCCCGTAATATTTGTTCGGCGGTGTCCTACTCTCCCACAGGGTCCCCCCTGCAGTACCATCGGCGCTGTAAGGCTTAGCTTCCGGGTTCGGAATGTAACCGGGCGTTTCCCTCACGCTATGACCACCGAAACACTGTGAAACACATGCAGCCGCACCATGCCGTGACCATGACATGGGGCCGTTCGTGGTTTCAGAACCAACACAGTGGACGCGAGCAACTGAGGACAAGCCCTCGGCCTATTAGTACCAGTCAGCTTCACCCATTACTGGGCTTCCACATCCGGCCTATCAAC